>JAXGXG010000002.1:0-1424070 GCA_040772845.1 Thermoguttaceae bacterium | reverse complement strand
GATGTAGTCATCACCATGCACGCCATTAATGAAGTCGTTGCCGGCACCGCCATAAATCCGGTCGTCACCGAAGCCCCCATACACGTAGTCGTCCCCATCTCCAGCAAAGACCCACTGTGCCTGAGAACAACTGGAGCCATAGATCTGATCATTGCCAGCGTGCACGCGTATATGGATCTCGGGAACACTGGCCGACGTATAGGAATAAGTCGTCGAATTGTACGTAAGGTCAAGGGTGCTCGAAAGGAAGACCTGAACCGTATCGGTCAAACTGGTTCCGTGAGCATGGACCATCCCGTCACCGTCTACGAACAGCCCGCCTGCGAAGAGGGCTTGGTTGTTGGTCTCCAGCGTTTCGGCGACCTCGTTGTTGGCGTCCACCTTGGCCACCAGGAAATAATCCTGCTCGACGTCGCTGAAGGCGGGGGAGATCGTCACCGTATGACTACCAACTGTCAGATCAGCGGAATCACTGACGCGCTGGGTAGTCAGGAGCGAATCTAGCGTTGTGCCGTCGGCAGATCGGTAGATGCCGATGTCGAACGCGTTGGATGCTTCGTCGCTAACCTGATAGCTCACGCGCAGGTCGGTGCCGTCGGAGTCGAAGGTGGTGGGCATCAGGTCGACTGCCAGCAACTGGCGAGTCTCCAGGGCCTCCATCTGCAACCGGCGAGTCGTTCTGCGGATCACCCGAACGTTCTTGGAGTGCTTGTTGGCCGGCTGGAACCCGAGGCGGGAAAACACGTTGGTCCACGTCCAGAATGGCTTACGCATGGGACTGTCTCCAAAAAGGTCAGGGACGTACGCACAGGGCTTGGCACCAGAAGGTGCCCTGCACGATCCGCACAAAACACTGCAAACCAGGCGACTTTGAAAGAAGACGAACAGAAGACGTCACTTCGCCGCGGAAGAAGGAAAGGCCGTAAGCGTTTGCCGACAATACGGGCGCCGAAACCGAGCGCATCGCAAACAAGGGGCTGGCCTCTTCACCTCCGCATGGAATCATTGCCCGTCTTCCACAAGCACATCCTCTTCACTTGGAGGCAGAGCATAGCGCGCCAGTTTTGCGGTGTCAACCATCGGAACTGTTCGGAATCTGAATTTTGTCAAAGTCTTTTCATGGGTCGTGGCATTGGCATGCGATTCAAAAAAGCTGACCCCCTCTAGGGCGCGCGGAACTTGTTGAGATACGCGGCGATGCGACGACACCGAAGCAATGGAAGTACGTTGCGCATGGGACGACATGGTACGGCTGCGAAATATGTTGACAATCGTGCTTCACGTCGCTGTAATAGGACGCTGGCGGCAGGCGACGTCGGATATGCGACAGTTACGACTGTCAATAAAAGAGCTCCTTTGGAAACAGCAGGAGCCACACCAGAAAAGCTGCGACGGAGTGAGCCGCAGCGCAGACACGAGTCTGCGAACGTGACACTTGACACGAACGCAAGACCGACTATACTGCGCAGCACGCGTGCTATTACACGCTGACGCAAGATCTGACAAGAGGTTCCGAGAAGCGTTTGCATTCCTGACAGAATCTATCTGTGCTATGAGTTGATGCGTTCGCCACGAATGCGATAACACATTTACTATCCTCTTAGACCTGCTCCAAGCGGTCGCTAGAAAAGGTTCAAGACAATGGCAAAAGTCCTTTTGGCATGGGAACTCGGAGCCGGACTGGGGCACCTGACAAATCTCCTGCCGTTGGCACAAGGACTGTGTAAGAATGGACACCGCGTGTTTATGGCGCTGCGCGATCTGTCCAACGCCGAAAAGGTATTTGCCGGGCTCGACGTCGCATACCTACAAGCACCCATCCAGACCCGCACGGCTCGGTATCAGATTCTTCCGCCAGTGACCTTCGGCCACATTCTCCACAACATCGGGTTTGGAGACCCGCGGGAGTTGCGCAAGCGGGTAGAGGCGTGGCGGCATCTGTACCAGTATGTCAAGCCTGACCTCATCGTGTTCGACCATAGCCCGACCGCTCTGCTTGCGGCAACCGGGGTTGGGGCGAAGCGGGTTCTCGTGGGTACGGGTTTTTTCTGGCCACCTGACGAGTCGCCACTTCGCAGCCTTCGACCGTGGATGCAATCCGATGTAGACCGCCTTGCCGCGGACGAGGACCGTGTCTTGCACAATGTCAACCAAGTGCTCACTTTTTGGCGACAGCCGGCACTTGAACGTTTGTCGCGACTATATTACGACATTGAAGAGAGTTTCCTCCTGACCTTCCGGGAGCTGGACCATTATGGAGAGCGCCCAAACGCGAGGTACTGGGGCAGTTGGTCCTACGCAAGTGGACTGCAGCCGGCTTGGCCGGAAGGCAAGGGCAAGCGTGTCTTTGCCTACTTCAAACCATTCCCGGCCCTGCCAAACGTGCTCTCCCTGCTTCGGGAACTGGGGACTCCATCGCTGGTCTATATGGATCGGGTAGACAGCCGGTTGCGCAAGCGTTGCGACTCGGCGACTCTGCGATTCGAGACGCAACCCCTTAACATTGCTTCAGTCGCAACGCAGTGTGACTTAGCCATCGTTAACGGCAACCACGGCACCACTGTGTCGCTCTTGCTTGCCGGTAAGCCAACACTGCAGATACCCATCTTCCTGGAACAGTGGATGTTCAGCTCTCGTGTCGCCGACCTGGGGGCGGGGCTCGTTGCGCCAGCGCGGAGTCCGGAACGGATTGCGATTCAACTCATGAAGCTATTGAACTCGAACCAGTATGCCAACACGGCGGCCCAGGTGGCTGCGCGCTATGCGGACTTCGATGCGTGCCAACAGGTCAACACTATTTTGGAGCGGATTGAAGAGTTGCTTCGGTTGTGACACGCCAATGCGTTCCTGCGAGTGAAAGAATAGAACAAGAGCGGTTAGCTATTGCTATCGCCAATGTTCAAAGAAGCTGCTGGATGCTGGCCCCCACTTATGGCGATCCTTTACCTTCCATGTTCCACGGCTTTGGCTGTGAATGTGCCTTCCGTTGCTGTCGAATCAGCGCCCCTTTTAGTCTTAGGCCCGCGGCCCCAAGGGCAACGATCGGTTGGGCAGCATTTGTAGCGGCTCCAGGATTTCTGGGCTCAACCAGTCCCAGGCTACGGTGTCGCACGTACGTTTCTTGAAGAACAGCAGAATTTAGAAATTCCTCTTTGCACCGACATTCCCCCCGATGTGTACATGGCATCGGTGTTCTGTACAGCTTGCCGGCCAACTGGAAACTGGGGTCAAGCACGTGTCCGAATCGTATTGGATGGTGGGCATGCTGCCCCAGAGGCGCACAGGGGACAACGAATCCGTTCTCGAGTATGCGAACAAACGTATGGCCGGCACAACACGGTTGATTAAATAACGTGATGCTGGCGGCCAGATGGACAGCCAACACGTCGGTCCACTGATAAAGCTCAGCCACCTTATCGGGATGCTTATGCACAACCGGTATGTCCCGATGAAGATATCCCAAGTCGATATGATACTTCAGTCCCTCGTGCAGACAACGATCCCGCATCAAGAGGATCGTTGGTAACGTCTGCGGGAATAGTAACAGATTCACAATCACAAATGCACCGAGCGCTTGGGCGTGAAGGGCATTTGCGAGTAAGGCGTCGGCATCACACTCGGTTGGATGGTAGGTAATCCAAAGCGTGATCTTGTCCGGTGCCGCCTCTGAAGCAAACCGTTCGTATTCTTGCAGGAGACGTGAGCCATTGGTGACCAACTCCACAAAACGGATCTGGTCTTGGTGCGACAGCCATGCGGCGTCCTTCAGAAACTCATTGCAGAGAAATGGCTCTCCAAAGGTCTGGAGCCGCACGCCTTTTGCAAACCCAGACTGGTCAGCAATCCACTGAATTGCACGGCTGTAGAGCGACGCACTCTCCTTGGTGGCCCACATGCGTCCCTTATGGCGAGAACGAACCAGGCCGGACGCGCAGTATGGACACTCAAAATTGCACAGGGTCTGGTCACAGCAGTACCAGATGTCAAGCAGAGGATTATTCGCGGCCATAGGACTCGAATGAAAGCGTTTACTGGACGTCCGGGGGGTCGGGGAAGTGCTTATTCATGAAAGATGTGGCTTCACGGAGTATACCATTATGCTCCAAGGCACCACAGGCTTAGTGTTGTTGTCAACGCAGGCGATGGGACCGCGACTGACGGCGTTGTCGCGGAAATAGCTTTCCCGAAAGCGTGGCTGTGCTGCCAAACAAGCTTTCGTCAGCATCGAGCGTATACGTAATGGACACTCACCATTCGATTCTACAGTCTCTTATCCATTTGGAACAGGGGATATTTAGTGCTCGCATGGCCGATCTTAAGGCAGGACTGGTGATGGCTATCCAACTGTTGGAATTATTCCATTCACGACAGTACGGCGATCGAGCAACGCTATTTGCTGCCGAATACTCCGGCTTCGACCCGCAACGCCAGATCGCCGGCATGATGGCCCGCATTGAGCAACTGCTTCAGTCGTGAGCTTGCCAGCAACCGCGAGACTTGAGAATGCCAAGCTTCCGGTGTTTGTTTGTCTTGTAGCGGCCTTGGGACTGGAGGATTGATCGCAGATCGGAGTTCGGAGATGGGAGATCGGGACACGCTGACGCGATCGGCCCTGTGTGAGAGCAGATCGTTGTTGTGGTTTTGCCTGGAATTGTCCGCCACGGCCGAAAGAGCAACAGGAGGCCGCAGAGGAAGCAGAGACGTCCCGAGCAATGACGAATGTCGAAAGCCAAATGTCGAAAGAATGACGAAATCCGAACTCCGAGATCGACGCTTCGCCGACCGCGCCAGCGAGTCCCGATTTCGGAACTGCGATCTCCCCTCTCCGATTGCACCACCGCGCTCTCGCCCTTCCGCTGCCAGCTCCCACACCGGAGGGCTCGCGCCCTTCCGCTTCCACCTTGACGGCGAATTGTCGCACGACTGTCCGAGTCGTGAACCTTCTGCGACGGAACCACGAAAGACACGAAACACACGAAAAGCAGAGCGAAAATGGAACAGGAGGCCGCAGAGGAAACGGAGGGATCGTTGCCTTTGTTGCCCAGCAAGAACAACACGCTTTCCATTTCCGATTAGTGCAGATAAGCGAAGATGAGTGTTCTCTCTCCTGTCCCTCGGACTTGGTGAGAACACTAATCGACGCTGATCGACACCTTTACACGTCCCCAGACCCTGACGTCCCCAATATCTGTCAAGTGTCAGGAGTTGCCCCCCGCTTCTGGCAACAGAAACTAATGAAGTGCCCGGCGTTTGATTTCTCCCAACACCACTCGCATCAGGCCGAGCGTAAGCACAGCCAGGAAGACCCTGACTGCCAGGGTGAGTGTATTCATGCGCTCACAAGCGACTGCAAATGGAACCAGCCCGATTCGCGGAAGTCGAGCTCCCAAGGCTAATAACAACGATACTCCGAGCGAACTCACGACCGCGAACGCGACGCAAAGGGCAATCCTGTACACCAACCATTTCATCGCACGTTCTCTCCTGTGCCATTGACGGGACAGTGTTCTCGCTAGCCGACTGGCTCGTGTCAATCCACATGTTCTTCACTTCCGCCCGGTTACAGAGCGTCTTTTCTGATGACTTCAATGCGCTTCCTCATCCACCGCCAACGATGCACTTCCATTCGCAACCATACATCCCCATTTCCCGTATCCCACCCCGTGTTGTCATAGACGCATTGAGGAAGGCTCGAACCTAGCCACTCCCCAAACCACACTATGCCAGACGTAGTTGTCCAAACCCAACTGCTCTCAAACGCCTCAATCTCCCTCCGGAAGAAGCACGGAAGTTTCTGGAGTTCTTCACTCCTGTAACCGCTCGCAGTGGCAAATACTTTCGCAGCTGCCACGGCCTCTTGAAGGGTGTGATTGACCCCATCTTGGGCCATGCGGAGCAACTGTACAATTGCTTCTTATCAAAATCGGCGTCGCCGATCTGGCTGGCCGGGTTGTGCCCCGGCAGCGCCTCGGTGATCTTCAAGTTCCGGGCGTCGTACGTCCATGCGGTGGGTTTGTAGGGCGATTGGTTCTCCGCGTCGGCCAGGTGCCGCAGGTTGGAGTTCTCATCGAATCGCCACGAGGTCACGCCTGCCAGACGGTCCGTCTCGCTTACTCGTCGATCCCGCGCGTCGAACGCTAAGAGACATCAACGTGTGCGACATCTCTCCTGGACAAGCGTCAAGAATAAAGGTAGCGCACACTTCAATTCGCCCCGGGCCCTGTAGCTATGCGCAATTCCACACTAGTGCGTGTCTGCTGCACGGGCGTCTTCGGTGTCCGATGTGTCCGCCTCCTTAACGTAAACCGGGACCGTGTCGCTACGTTCTCCGCTTCGCATGAGTATACCCATCCGCAGGTAGCCAGATTCGAAGAACTGCTTGTCTACGCGAACAACTGTTCGGCGACAATTACTTTTCCCCTTGAGCGACAATTAGAATTCCCGGTTTCGGGTGCCGGTGGGGGATCGCCGAGCGACAATTAGAATTCCCGTTTGCGTGAGCCAGTTATTTCTTCTACTTCGGTAGAGTTTTGTCTTTACTTGAGTCCTTGTCGTGCCGTTTCGCCTTCTCGAGGCGGTAGCTGGAAACGTTCAATTCGAGGATAATGCTGTGGTGGACTAGGCGGTCGATGGCGGCTGCCGTGGTCATGGCGTCCTTGAATATCTGCTCCCATTTGCTGAACGGCAGGTTGCTCGTCAACAGCACGCTGCCTCGCTCGTAGCGTTCAGCCAGCAGAGTGAACAGCACCTCCATTTCCTCGCGGCTCTGTTGGACATAGCCCAGGTCGTCGATGATGAGCGCGTCGAACTTCGAGAGGTTCTTGATGACCTTAGCCAATCGCAGATCGCGTTTGGCCACCAGCAGCAGTTGAACCAGAAAGCTGCATGTGGTGAACAGCACGGAACGTCCACGGTGAGCCAGTTGCTCCCCAAGCGCGCAGAGGCAATGGCTTTTCCCCGAACCCGGTTTCCCGAAAAGCAGCAGATTCTCGCGACGGTCCAGGAAAGAGCCGTCTCGCAGGCTTTCCATCTGGCGTGCAATGGTCAGCGGCAGTCGAGTCCAGTCGAAGTTGCTCCATGTCTTCGACGTCGGGAGCCGGGAGTCCCGCAAGAGCCGTGCGATCTTGCTCTCCCGCCGAGCCTGACATTCCAGCTCCGTCAATTCCGACAGATACTCGAGGTGACTTAACGACTCCTGCACGGCCTTCTCCGCCAGGCTCGCGAAGTGCTCCCGAAACATGGGCATGCGAAGGTCCCGAAAGTGTTCCGTCAATTCGGTGGCCATCTTCTTCGAGTCGCTCGCCTTCGGGCTCTTTCCATCGCTCTTGTTCGCCGGCAAGTCTGGGTTGCGATTGGTTGTTATTGTCTTCTTCGTGCTCATAACGATCGACCTCCGTGTCAAGGTTTTGAAGTAACACATCAAAGTCCTGCAAGTCCGGTGCTTCGACGGTGACGTCCGTCACTGCGGGGACTTGCTGGTGTTGTTCCACGGCAAGACGGATTGCCTTGGCAGATATGGGAGTGTTCTGTGCAATCGCCGAACGCAACGCATCCTGCACCGCGTCTTGGCTGTCTCGTGCCGCCAGTTGCAGGATTTTCAGATATTCGCGAGCAGCAGCCCGGGGGCTTCGATCCTGGCACAACCAGTCATAAGCCATACGGAAGTGGCTCGTGGGAAACATTTCCTCGCGGTACTGGTAGTTCTCAAAAGCACCAGGCTTGCGGACCAACGAATCGATCACATGGCGGTAGTTGATGGTATGCTTGTCCGTGCCGATCAGACGTGGCATTTGCTGAATCAGCAGATCTCCGTGCCAGACTTCGATGAAGTCTGCATCGATCGTCACATCGACTTTGTATCCGATCAGTCGACTGGGAACAGAATAAGTGTTCCGCTTGACTCGGATCGTGCTGCTGCTGTAGACCTTGATGCCGCGGTCTTGAGTCCGGTAGTCCAACTTGGCAGGTGGCAATTCCCCGAGGACTTCCAGTTCCTGCTCCAATCGCGCAGACCGTGACGCATTCCGCTTATCCAGCAACCGTTCGAGAAACTCCTCATAGTCCTTGCGAGTGGTGAAGTCTCGACTGCCGCGAAGCAACAAAGCTTGGTCCACGACCGTCTTCAGATGCCCGTGAGATGATTCGATATCGCCATTCTCGTGGGCCTTGCGGACGTTGATCCGCTGTGGCTCCATCCGGTAGTACTCCATCAGGTCGCGATAGCGGGCATGGAACTCGCGACCTTCGGTAAGGTTGTTGACCGCCGCGCTCAGGCTGTCGCTGCGATGCTTGCGAGGCACACCTCCCAGCTTCCACAAAGCGCCTTGCAGGCCACGGCTGAAGGACTCGAAAGACTCGGAAGGACAAACTGAAACCCATTCCCAATTCGAGTAGGTGAGCGTGAAATGGTAGAGCAGGTGATCAAAGGGCTGACGGGCGATCGTGATCCCCAGCGAGTTCATGTGCGTGAAGTCGGACGCGGCCAGCACGCCGGGAATGTGGACCTGGGGAAACATGACTTCCCGACTTGGTCCGCACGCTGCTCGCCAAGCCCGAACCCGACGCTCCAACGTCCGTCGCTGGGAGTCTGGAAACCTTCCCGGGTACTTCTCTTGGAGCCACCCGAATAGGCTAAAGGGCCGCAATTTCGGTTCGGCCTCTAGCCGTGCCAGCACCTCGGGCCAAACCTCCTCAAAGGGATCTTCCCGCGTTCGCCACGTCCGCGGTTTCACCATTTCCGATGGCAACCCCTCAAAATCGCGGTACTTCCGTGCCGTCTTCTCATCCATGCCGGCCCTCCTTGCCGAAACAACCAAATAATCCCCAGCGTCGAGCAATCGACGCAACCTTCGGACTTGACCATCCTTGATCATCGCAACCTCCTTTGCTCTAAGGGGTTACGATTATCACCTATCCGACCAAACCCGGGAATTCTAATTGTCGCTCGGCGATCCCCCACCGGCACCCGAAACCGGGAATTCTAATTGTCGCTCAACGGGAAAAGTAATTGTCGCTATACAAACAACATCGGTCTTTGACCTTACTGCGGCGTCTGGGATTGTTTGTCCGAGATTGTCTGAGTTTGGATGGCCGGTAGTTGGGTGAAGGTTGGTGGGAAGCGAGGGCTGCGTGGAAGGCGCACGAGAACGCGGGCGGCGAGGTTTGCCGCCCGCGTTGATGTAAGTCGGACAGAGACGGGTCAGTTGGCCGGAGGACTCGGTGTTCGGCTTGGGAGTAGCGGCTTCAAGAGGGTTACGGCGGCGACGAAGTCGCATCGCTCCACCGCGATTGTGAAGTCGATGGGGTTGAAGTTCGTCTCGCAGTGGAAGCAGCGGCCCAGATTCGTGCGGGGGTTGACGGCCGAGACGTACTCGCCGCAACAAGGGCACAGGAAGGTCAGTTGGCCCTGCCGCTGCTTGTGGGGCCATCGAAGCTGTTCCAGCAGCAGCTTCCACGAGATGTCATTACGCAGCCGGCGCAGGATGTCGTCGTCGAAGTATCGTGGCATGGCGGGACTCCCGGCGTTAGGGCAGTTGGAATTCGCCAACCGCCTGCTGAAACAGGTTGTCGTCGATCCGCAGGACCTTCCGGGCCGCGGCTTGCAGCAGGCAAGCCGTGGCCAGGTTGTTGATCTGCCGCGGCACTCCGCCCGTGAAGTCGTGAATCGCCGTCTTCACCGAGTCGCCGAACACCTGGGGGTCGCCTCCGGCCTGGCCGAGTTGGAAGTCGATGTAGCGGCAGGTCTGCTCGCGGGAGAGGGGCCGGAGTTGGTGGCGGACCGACACGCGGTTGAGCAGGTCGGCGTGGCGGGCCTGCCGCAGGACGGCGCGGAGCGGTTCCTGGCCGACCAGCAGCATCTTCAACGGGGGCCGCACGTCGAGTGCGGAACTGATCAGCAGCCGCAGGTCGGTCAGGGCGTCGCCGTCGAGGAGGTGGGCCTCGTCGAAGACGAGCAACAAGGTCCCTTCGGCGCGTGCGGCCCGTTCCAGGATCTGTTCATAGAGGCGTTCCTTTCCCCGGCGTGGCGTCTCGCCGAGTTGGGCAACGACCATCTTCAGCAGCCCCGCACAAGGCAGATGGGTGAGGTGGCAGTAGAGGGCCTGGCATTGCTGGGGCGGCAGGCCGTGGAGGAACCGCTTCAGAAGCGCCGACTTGCCCACCCCGCTGGGACCAGTCACCAGGCCGAGCTGGCCGCATTGGACCAGATACTCCATGCGTGCCAGACCCTCTTCCATGCGAGGGTCCTGCCACAAGGCGGAGGCCGCGGCGTGTTCGGAGAAGGGTTGGCTCTTCAGTTGGAAGTGCTCCAGGTACATCAGTCGTTCCTTTCGTGAAGTAGGGATTGAAGTTGAAACAGGATTTCGGGAATCGCGGGCGATGCCGCCTGCGAGAAGGCTTGCCGCAGCAGGCGTTCGTTGACGCGGTCATGCCGGGCGTGGAAGGCGGCCAGGATATCCATCTCGTGGGCCGCCAGGCCGGACAGCCCGCCGCGTCGCCCCAACAGCCGGGCCAAGGCGCCGGCGAAGCCGGTCAGCGACCACGTGTTTCGTTGCCGGGCCGAACGGTAGTCGAGGCCCTGGCTGCGTTGCTGCTGATGCATGGCGTCGTGTTCGGCGCGCAGGGCGTCGAGATAGTGGGGCGTGACGGGGTCGGTCGGCGTCGCGGGCGCCGGTTGCGTGTGACTGCCCCGTTCCCGCTCGTACCGCCTGCCGCGGCCGAGATAGACGTCGGTCGGCGAGTACAATTGCACTTCTTCGAGCGCGGAGAACGGATCGTACTGGACGATCACCTTTTCACCCCGCAGCTTCGGATCGACGGCGAACAGCCGGTTGTCGACGCGGACGTCGGAGTGGTCCACGTCGACCGTGCGGAGCACGCGCTGATGGAAGAAGGTCAGCACGACGCCCAAGTCGACCTGCCGTATCAGGCGCGGTTCTCCGTGAAATCGCTCGTGCGGCGTCTGGCCCGTTTCGCGGTTCACCTCCCGGTGGTACGCCACCTCCAGCCAGGCGGCCAGGGCGCGGTTCAGTTCGTCCAGCGTGAGGATCTGGCTTGCGCGGACTTCGGCTTCGAACTGCGTCTGGCAGGTCCAGAAGAATCGTTCGATGAGTCCGCCCGGCGCCGGCTCGCGCGGCGGGCGGTGCAACAGTTTGATGTTCAGTTGGGCGCACGCCAATTGCAGCGCCTTGGCGTGGTAGATTTTGGCATTGTCGACGTACAACTCGCGGCTGGCGCCTTGGTTTCCCCAGGCGCGGAGCAGGGAATCGATCAGGATGTCGAGGTTCTCGCGAACGTAATATCGGGCCTCGACGATGTACCGGCTATGGCAATCGATCCAGGCGGACAAGTGCGTCTTGATCGCCTCGCCCCGTTGCATCACCAAGGGGCCGTGCTCGAAGTCGCCCAGCCACAAGGCGCCCGGCCGGTCCCGGGTCCAGCGGCAGCGGACCTTCTGCGTGGAAGCTCCCAGCCTCCGCCGCGTGGCCCCTTCGCGCCGCAGATGCTCGTAGAGGGTACTCCGTGGAACGGCGCGGCCGAACTCCCGCTTCAAGATCCGATTGATGACCCTGTCCGAGCGGTAGGGCTGCTCCTTCTTCAGTACGACGGCGCGGGCCAGCAAGTCGGCGTGCTTCGCTCGCGCCTTTCCTCGATCGCTGCGCCGACGGCGGTACAAACCCGGCACCCCTCCATCCTTCAGGCGACGCCACTGCCGACGGAAGGTGCGCACCGAAATGCGTCGCCGCTGTCCGTTGGGCAGGCGACGCTCCTCCTGGCTGAGCTGTTGGAAATACCGTTCGCGCTGCGCTTCGGGAATCTCCCCCAAAAGCACGGGGCTCAGCAGCGAACACCAGAAGACGGCCCAGTCCTCATCGTTACGAACCATCGCTTGGACTCCTTGTCAGGAACGAATAACCCGCATCAGAGTCCCAACCTACCTCATCCGAAGCCCGATCTTGTTGCAAAACGGGGGAAAAACTTTTCCGGGAACACGCCCTCCCACTCGGCGGCAAGATGGAGCAGTTGGCGCGATTGCCGAAGCAGCCGCTCCCGTTGCGGGCTGCGGAACTTCTGCGGCGCAACAGCCCCGACGAAGCGATGGCAGGTCGATGTCGGACAGTGCTGCTCAATCAGCCGACGCCCCTCGGCCAGGGCCGCCAATTGGCATCCCAGCCAGGCCAGCATTCGCCAAAGGGTGCTGTGGTCGAAAAGTCCCCTCGCATCTCGGGCTGGCGCGTCCGGCGGGTCTTGGTAGACCCTCGGTCGGCCTTTCGGACTGGCTGTTTCGCGATAACTCTGCCCGTCGTGCTCCAGATAGCTGGCGGAAAGATGCAGCAGGGCCGGACCGGCGTAACGCTTATACGGGAGTACGAAAGTCGGGGTAATCGGTAAAGACGTACCGGCAATTGCAACACCGCCAGCGGGCCAGCCACACGATCACGCACGGCACCGTGTAACCGACGATCAGCCGCAAGCCGCGAGGGCGCACATCATGCGGTTGAAACTGTCCCTTCGCATCACAGCGGGCGCAAGACTTTCGATAACACTTACGAACGGAACTCCGCCGGCGCACCGCGCGGTTGTGTTCCTCAACTTCGCGTACAGTAGTGAGTGCAGGCAGTTCGATACTCATGGCAGCTAGCTTTCTTGTTATGGGAGGGGCGAGGATCGCGCACTACACGGATCTCGTTCCTCCCTTTTTCGCGCGCATACTCCCGGCCCAGCCCAAGACAACGGGCGGGGTTCTACATAGAATCTACCCGGCGGGGTAAGCAGCGGGATACGGGGCGGGGTTCCTTTCCGGCCAACTTAATCCAGACTCCGCCCGGTTATTCCGGTCCCGCAAACCTGGACGCCGCACTTACTGCATACATCTGCTCGTTGTCGTTCAGGGGTTTTGCCCTTTCCGCAAGCAGAAAATACAAATAGTGTTCCCACCCTGGGTGATCTTCAGTTTCGTATTCGTTTACTGCCGAACAATCATATGTCTTGCCGTCTTTGGTTGTGAAGTAGACGCCCGAGATGTCTGAATGGCCAGGCTGATGGATGGCAGCGACTGCCAACCCGATATTCCTTCCGGATACCTGTAAACGGTTAGGTGGCTCCACATTGGCACCGCGACATTCCATCTGCCATGCCTTGCGCTTTCAAGGGCCTTGAGACCACGATGAATGCCAGGGAGCTGGTACTCGTCAGCCCACACCTTGTCCAGAGGGTCTCTGATTGCTCGCTTCTTCTGAGCCTGGAGCATTCGTTCAGCAAACGCCAACGCGCGTTCTTTGCCTTTGGACTCATGGCAACCTGGAACCAGCGTGTCCTTCCGGCAAGCGTGAAAAACTTTGGCCGGACGGTTGCACTGGGGGCGGAAATCGGGGCGGGCGGTCAGCCTGCGGCAACGGCGGGGGACGGGGAAACGGCAGCCAGCGTCTGACGGTAGTTCCAGGGAAGCCAAGCTCGGGGCTTCAAGGCGGCCTCGGTGGCGTGCCGCTGCAGTTCGGTGAGATAATCGAAGGGGTTGGCGCCGCAAAGCTCGCAAGTGTGGATAAGGCTCATGTAGATATCCCCAACGCGAGCGCCGTTCTCGGTCTTGAAGAAGAGGGAATTCTTGCGATGCAGAATCGCCTTCTTCAACGCGCGTTCGCACAGGTTGTTGTCCAGCGGGGCCCCAGCCTGACGCAGGAACAGCGTCAATTCCGGCCAGTGCCGGAGCATGTACCCGATGGCTTTGCCGAGCGACGAGTTCGGCTCCACCAGCCGCTCGTCCAACTGGCGGCCGAGCCACGCATGCAGTGTCTGCATCGTTGGGCCGCTTTCGGCCTGGTGAAACGCCAGCCGCTCCTCCGGCGAGAGATTCCGCTCCTGGGCCAACGCGTCGTTGTGGTACACCACTTTCAAGGCATCCAGCACGTACTCGCACGCCTCGGGGAAGTACGCCACCACATCGACGAACTGCCGCCGTCCGTGGGCCAGGCAGTTCGCTACGATCGTCTCCAGTTCGCCCGGAAGATTGCGCGACAGGGCGTCGCACATCTGGATCGGCGCTCCCAATTCGGCCACACGCCGGGCCAGGACGTCCTTGAGGTTCTCGCCCGCGTGCTTCCGCCCGCTGAAGAACAGCGCGATCCGATGACCCTCGTACACCGAGATGATGCCGGTGGTAAAAAGCCCTCGACGCTCCGGCCCGTCCTTTTGTCCGGAATCCGCCGTAGCGGCCTGCCGCGCCGCAGCGGCCTGCTCGGCGCGTTTCCCCATCAGCGACAGAATCTTCGCCGGCGTGTCGTCGTTGTGCAGCAACTCGCCCTGACCGGCCAGATACACCAACGCGGCGTGGATTGGCTCGAAGGACGGAACCTGTTTGCGGATGATGTCCCACTGCGTCGAGGCCGGCAAGGGAATCCCCAGATGCCCTTGCAGGCCTCCGAATCGGTTGAACGGCATCCCCGTTCCATACTTCAGCAGCCCGATCATGCTTGCCGCCGTCGCGTCGTACTTCGCCGAACCCACGCCCTTAGGGGTCTCGGCCGTGAAAATTGTGCCGCACAGGTTGCAGCGTAGTCGTTCGAGTTCGTAAACTTTCGCCTGCAAGGGCGCATGGCCGGTAACCCGCACCAGGACCGCCGGCGACGCCATCCTGTACACCGTGCCTTTCGTGCAACCTGGGCAGGGATCGCCTGCTTGCAGCGTCGAGTGGCCCACCGGAATCCTCTCGGCCCCGTGGTAGGCCTTTGCGCCATTGCGACCATGCCCGGGGCGTTTTGGTTTTGGCTCCGCTTCCGCAGATGCTTCTTTCTCAGGGACGTCGGTCGGCGAGCCGGCCGATTCGGCTGCCCCAGGCGGCTGCGAAGGCTCTGAATCCTTCCCGCGGCCGATTACTGCCGCCGTCTTCTCGGTACGGGCGCCAAACACGATCTTCCGCAGCCGAGCGAGGCTCATCTCCTTGTCGGCCAGCAACTCGGCCAGATAGGCGTGCGAGTCGACGAACGCCTTGAGCGTCTCGTAGTCCTTCGCGTCCAGCGCGGCTTCCGCACGCCGCAGAACGTCTGCCAGCTTTTCCATGTCGATCTCGATGATGTTCGGCTTCTTCCGTGCCTTCATCATATCCACGCGAGTGACTGGCGAAACCCCCGGGACCACGCGACGGGCCATGACGGGGCAAATGGCTCAAAACGGCTGAAGGATAGCAAGGAAGCGGTCGGAGCGCAAGACCGAATTGGGCAATATTCGACCTTCCGGCCTTGTCCTCGTCAGGCCGCCGGGCCGACCGGGCGCCATGCCGGCGCCGTCTGCGCTGCCCGTGGATTACCAGCCGAGAAGAGAATCTGCACTTGGTGCGCCGCCAGCGTCAAGGATGATGCATCCGTGCGGCTGGGCCACCAAGGAAACCGGCCGCTCGAAAGCCGTTTGTGGCAAAGCCAAAACCCCTGCCCGTCGTAGACCAGCACTTTCAGGGCCGTTGCCCGCCGGTTGCGGAACACGAACACCCACCCGCTGAACGGGTCGTGCTTGAGGACCTCTTTGCACAATCGAGCCAGCCCGTCGATCCCCCGACGGAAGTCGGCCGGCTCGACGGCCACCACGACGTGCATCTGCGGCGTTACCTGGATCATGAAGCGGACTCCCAGAAGCTGCGACTGAGGGCCGCCAGATCGGGTTCCGCAAACCCCTTCAGGTGCACCCGCATTCTCGCCCCACCGACCTCCTCCAGTTCCAAGGTGCATTCACTGCCAGCAGCCCACGCAGGCGGCGGCAGTTCAAGGAACGTTGCCCCGGACGCTGAGTCCGCCTTGGATCCTCCGGTTGCCACGTCGGCTGGCACTCCTTGCCTTCCTCTCCTGTCAGCCAAAGCCTCCTCAACGCGTTTCTTGAGCGAATAGTAATCCAGGCTCAACGCTTTCGACGTCCTGTGAACCCCGTACGTCTCGGCCAGCGCCACCGCCGCATCCCACAGCGGATCGGGAATCCTCGCCTTTGCCTTCTTTCGCTTCCGTCGCCACCGCTCAAACCGCCGCTGAACCCCCTCCAATCGAGCAGGCATCGCCCGCGAACCCTTCCCAGTACCCATCAGCTGTCCTCCTTCCAATCGTGCGTGGACAGCCAATCATACCACCCCGCTCAAAACGATTCATACACGCTTGCCGGAAGGACACGAACCAGCACAAGCAGGCAACACACCATTAGTATCACGGTCACGCACACTACTTCAACTTCTTTCATAGGACCAAGCAAGTTCGTAGCCTGTTTCCGACCAGATCAGATGTTACTGTCAAAACACATCAGACAATACTGAAGCCCAAGCTCGGGCAATAGGCATCTCACCAATCCTCCACCTCCCATTCATATGGACTGTCTGGCCCCCTTCCTTGCTCGGCAGCCTTCATGCATTTGATGATATCGTCGCCAGTTGGTAAATCTGCGACATTCCCAGTTTGGTCTCGCCCTTCGCCGTAAACGTCGGGCAATGGCCCTTGTCTGCTCTCACTGCAGAGCATATACGCCCTATTTGTCTGATTTTCGTACTGTTGGCAACCATGCCACCATCCCCAGAACGACGAGCACGGCAAACATGCAGTATACTCAACTTCAATCCACACCCGAAATCCCGAATTGTACTTGATGCCACTTTCGATTTTCTTCAGAATGTCTACTGCATCCCCGGCAGATAAGCCACCACCCCCCGGTAGTGAACCGATAACAGTGTCTGTTCCCTGTTCAAGCAATGCGTTGATCATATCTTCAATGCTTGTTGAAGCCTGCCCGAGACTTGCAAGGAACGAAAGCACTGCCGCAAGCGTTTCCAGTTGTTGAGCACTTTCCAGAAGGGTGGGGGCGGGGAGGGAAAGAGTTTCGGCCGCGCAAGACCTTCGATTACGAGTACGAGCACCGCTATCGCTGAGCACGAGTACGAATACGAGTACGAGTACGAGTGGAAGGTTCGTGTCCTTCCGGCAAGCGTGTATGAATCGTTTTGAGCGGGGTGGTATGATTGGCTGTCCACGCACGATTGGAAGGAGGACAGCTGATGGGTACTGGGAAGGGTTCGCGGGCGATGCCTGCTCGATTGGAGGGGGTTCAGCGGCGGTTTGAGCGGTGGCGACGGAAGCGAAAGAAGGCAAAGGCGAGGATTCCCGATCCGCTGTGGGATGCGGCGGTGGCGCTGGCCGAGACGTACGGGGTTCACAGGACGTCGAAAGCGTTGAGCCTGGATTACTATTCGCTCAAGAAACGCGTTGAGGAGGCTTTGGCTGACAGGAGAGGAAGGCAAGGAGTGCCAGCCGACGTGGCAACCGGAGGATCCAAGGCGGACTCAGCGTCCGGGGCAACGTTCCTTGAACTGCCGCCGCCTGCGTGGGCTGCTGGCAGTGAATGCACCTTGGAACTGGAGGAGGTCGGTGGGGCGAGAATGCGGGTGCACCTGAAGGGGTTTGCGGAACCCGATCTGGCGGCCCTCAGTCGCAGCTTCTGGGAGTCCGCTTCATGATCCAGGTAACGCCGCAGATGCACGTCGTGGTGGCCGTCGAGCCGGCCGACTTCCGTCGGGGGATCGACGGGCTGGCTCGATTGTGCAAAGAGGTCCTCAAGCACGACCCGTTCAGCGGGTGGGTGTTCGTGTTCCGCAACCGGCGGGCAACGGCCCTGAAAGTGCTGGTCTACGACGGGCAGGGGTTTTGGCTTTGCCACAAACGGCTTTCGAGCGGCCGGTTTCCTTGGTGGCCCAGCCGCACGGATGCATCATCCTTGACGCTGGCGGCGCACCAAGTGCAGATTCTCTTCTCGGCTGGTAATCCACGGGCAGCGCAGACGGCGCCGGCATGGCGCCCGGTCGGCCCGGCGGCCTGACGAGGACAAGGCCGGAAGGTCGAATATTGCCCAATTCGGTCTTGCGCTCCGACCGCTTCCTTGCTATCCTTCAGCCGTTTTGAGCCATTTGCCCCGTCATGGCCCGTCGCGTGGTCCCGGGGGTTTCGCCAGTCACTCGCGTGGATATGATGAAGGCACGGAAGAAGCCGAACATCATCGAGATCGACATGGAAAAGCTGGCAGACGTTCTGCGGCGTGCGGAAGCCGCGCTGGACGCGAAGGACTACGAGACGCTCAAGGCGTTCGTCGACTCGCACGCCTATCTGGCCGAGTTGCTGGCCGACAAGGAGATGAGCCTCGCTCGGCTGCGGAAGATCGTGTTTGGCGCCCGTACCGAGAAGACGGCGGCAGTAATCGGCCGCGGGAAGGATTCAGAGCCTTCGCAGCCGCCTGGGGCAGCCGAATCGGCCGGCTCGCCGACCGACGTCCCTGAGAAAGAAGCATCTGCGGAAGCGGAGCCAAAACCAAAACGCCCCGGGCATGGTCGCAATGGCGCAAAGGCCTACCACGGGGCCGAGAGGATTCCGGTGGGCCACTCGACGCTGCAAGCAGGCGATCCCTGCCCAGGTTGCACGAAAGGCACGGTGTACAGGATGGCGTCGCCGGCGGTCCTGGTGCGGGTTACCGGCCATGCGCCCTTGCAGGCGAAAGTTTACGAACTCGAACGACTACGCTGCAACCTGTGCGGCACAATTTTCACGGCCGAGACCCCTAAGGGCGTGGGTTCGGCGAAGTACGACGCGACGGCGGCAAGCATGATCGGGCTGCTGAAGTATGGAACGGGGATGCCGTTCAACCGATTCGGAGGCCTGCAAGGGCATCTGGGGATTCCCTTGCCGGCCTCGACGCAGTGGGACATCATCCGCAAACAGGTTCCGTCCTTCGAGCCAATCCACGCCGCGTTGGTGTATCTGGCCGGTCAGGGCGAGTTGCTGCACAACGACGACACGCCGGCGAAGATTCTGTCGCTGATGGGGAAACGCGCCGAGCAGGCCGCTGCGGCGCGGCAGGCCGCTACGGCGGATTCCGGACAAAAGGACGGGCCGGAGCGTCGAGGGCTTTTTACCACCGGCATCATCTCGGTGTACGAGGGTCATCGGATCGCGCTGTTCTTCAGCGGGCGGAAGCACGCGGGCGAGAACCTCAAGGACGTCCTGGCCCGGC
Organism: Thermoguttaceae bacterium; assembly: GCA_040772845.1. Classification (GTDB taxonomy): domain Bacteria; phylum Planctomycetota; class Planctomycetia; order Pirellulales; family Thermoguttaceae; genus PWXP01. The sequence continues at coordinate 1,405,050 of JAXGXG010000002.1, read as the reverse complement.
GTGTGGCCGAATTGGGAGCGCCGATCCAGATGTGCGACGCCCTGTCGCGCAATCTTCCGGGCGAACTGGAGACGATCGTAGCGAACTGCCTGGCCCACGGACGGCGGCAGTTCGTCGATGTGGTGGCGTACTTCCCCGAGGCGTGCGAGTACGTGCTGGATGCCTTGAAAGTGGTGTACCACAACGACGCGTTGGCCCAGGAGCGGAATCTCTCGCCGGAGGAGCGGCTGGCGTTTCACCAGGCCGAAAGCGGCCCAACGATGCAGACACTGCATGCGTGGCTCGGCCGCCAGTTGGACGAGCGGCTGGTGGAGCCGAACTCGTCGCTCGGCAAAGCCATCGGGTACATGCTCCGGCACTGGCCGGAATTGACGCTGTTCCTGCGTCAGGCTGGGGCCCCGCTGGACAACAACCTGTGCGAACGCGCGTTGAAGAAGGCGATTCTGCATCGCAAGAATTCCCTCTTCTTCAAGACCGAGAACGGCGCTCGCGTTGGGGATATCTACATGAGCCTTATCCACACTTGCGAGCTTTGCGGCGCCAACCCCTTCGATTATCTCACCGAACTGCAGCGGCACGCCACCGAGGCCGCCTTGAAGCCCCGAGCTTGGCTTCCCTGGAACTACCGTCAGACGCTGGCTGCCGTTTCCCCGTCCCCCGCCGTTGCCGCAGGCTGACCGCCCGCCCCGATTTCCGCCCCCAGTGCAACCGTCCGGCCAAAGTTTTTCACGCTTGCCGGAAGGACACGAAGGTTCGTGCTCGACACCATTCCTTTCTCTGCGTCCTTCGTTTCCTCCTGTTCGTTCTCTTCTTTGTCTTCGCGTTGTAGTCAATCGTGCCGTAATTCAGCAGAGCAGCAGGAGACCGCAAACGACATGAAGCAAGAACGCCCTCGCATGCCCGTTCATGTTCCATCCGTGGTTGGGTCCTTAACGGACCCACTCGCTTGCGCTTCGAGCTTGTACGCGCTGGCGCGTCCCCCATACAAGCACGCAGCGCGAGCAAGTGGAATCCGGCGTTTTGGTCCTTGCTTCGCCGCGGCGAAGCCGCCTATGGAGTGCGGGAACTTGTTACCGCTTTCTGGCCTACAGCCGCCCGCAAGCACCCCAGTTCGCGCGTTCCCGATCTTCCAACTCCGATCCGCGATCTCCGACGCCTTGTGTCCTCGACGTTCGTAGTTCCGCCTTCAGCCGGCTTTTCCAGTAGTATCGCCCAAGCCAAAAACCACGAAAGACACGAATCACACGAAAAGCAGAGCGGATATCGAACAGGAGGCCGCAGAGGAAACGGAGACGTTCCGTGCAATGACGAATGTCGAAAGTCAAATGACGAAAGAAGCCCGAAATCTCAAATCGACGCTTCCCCCTCCGCGCTCGCGCCCTTCCGCTCCCATCTTCCAACTCCCAACTCCCAGCTTCCATTTCCGCCAGCGCGTCCCGATCTCCCATCTCCGATCTCCCATCTCCGATCTTCACCGGAGGGCTCGCGCCCTTCCGCTTTCACCTTGACCGCGAATCGTCGATCGACTCTCCCAGTCGTGAACCTTCCGGACGGAATCGACTCGGAGAGTCGAACGACGAGGATGGGCGGGGAGGGAAGGAGTCTCGGCCGCGCAAGACCTTCGATTACGAGTACGAGCACCGCTATCGCTGAGCACGAGTACGAGTACGAAGTTCGTGCTCGTGCTCGTAATCGTAATCGAAGAAGTGCTACAGAGGCAGTTCTCGGTTCGATGTTTGCGGCGGGGAGAGAGTTAGGGCCAGCCCTTCGGGCTTCTGTTTTCCGTTCTCGTAACCCAGGGTTGCGCCTCGCTCGTTCCTCGCATCGGCTCCACCCTGGGCTTGATTAGGGACGTCCCTTCGGGACTGACTGGCGGATTATGGCCGCATCGGTGCGTCCCGACCTCCGGGTTGTGAACGCGCCGGACGGAATCGACTCGGAGAGTCGAGCGACGAAGATGGGCGGGGAGCGAAGGGGTTTCGGCCGCGCAAGACCTTCGATTACGAGTACGAGCACCGCTATCGCTGAGCACGAGTACGAGTGCAAAGTTCGTGCTCGTGCTCGTAATCGTAATCGAAGAAGTGCTACAGAGGCAGTTCTCGGTTCGATGTTGACACAGAGAGAGTTAGGGTCAGCCCTTCGGGCTTCTGTTTTGCGTTGTTCTGGTAACCCAGGGTTGCGCCTCGCTCGTTCCTCGCATCGGCTCCACCCTGGGCTTGCTTAGCAACGTCCCTTCGGGACTGACTGGCGGATTTATGGCCGCATCGGTGCGTCCCGACTCTCCGAGTTGTGAACGCGTCCGACGGAATCGACTCGGAGAGTCGAACGACGAGGATGGGCGGGGAGCGAAGGAGTTTCGGCCGCGCAAGACCTTCGATTACGAGTACGAGCACCGCTATCGCTGAGCACGAGTACGAGTGCAAAGTTCGTGCTCGTAATCGTAATCGAAGAAGTGCTACAGGGCAGTTCTCGGTTCGATGTTGGCACAGAGAGAGTTAGGGCCAGCCCTTCGGGCTTCTGTTTTGCGTTGTTCTCGTAACCCAGGGTTGCGCCTCGCTCGTTCCTCGCATCGGCTCCACCCTGGGCTTAATTAGGGACGTCCCTTCGGGACTGATTCGCGGATTATGGCCGCATCGGTGCGTCCCGACCTCCGAGTTGTGAACGCGTCCGACGGAATCGACTCGGAGAGTCGAGCGACAAAGATGGGGGGGGAGGGAAAGAGTCTCGACCGCGCAAGACCTTCGATTACGAGTACGAGCACCGCTATCGCTGAGCACGAGTAGGATGCGGAGGACCGCCTGAAGGCGGAACTACGAACGGGGCGGGGGCGAGCTGGGGAGGTCCCTCCACGGTCAGGGCCGAGCGTGGTGCAGAAGAAAAACGGTGATGAATCACCGTACTCCATAAGGCGATAACGCGTGGGTGAACCCGAATGCCGAAATCGACGCTTCGCCCACCGCGTCAGCGCGTCCCGATCTCCGATCTGCGATCTCCGAACTCCGTTTCCCCGCCGCGCCAGCGCGTCACTAGCAACTAGCAACTTCCCCTCTGACACCTGACACCTGTCACCTGATACCTTGTTCGGGGGCTTTACATCGGCCACGAAGTATGGTAGGGTGACGGCATACTCTGACGCCACTATAGACAGGGGCCTGTGGGCAGCGTAAGGCCGAACAGAAGACCTGAATAGGGGTGGTATACCGGCATCGTAAGCCCGGCCACCTGACGCGCGTATGCGATTGGCGAGACTGATACTTTCGCCCGCAAAACCGCACGCAGGTGAGGCGGCGTGTGTGGAACAGCGTGCGGAGGACGTTCCTATCTGGACGTCCTTCACAGCGGCGGCCCCAGCGGAGGGTTCCGCCGTACGGAGTGAGGGGTCCTTGCGCAGCAATGGCAAAGGATCGGCCCCGTACGGTCTGCTACTGCGTCGCATAAAGCCGGCGGAATAGGACCGATTGGCAACGTAATTCCTCGGGCAGTTTTTGGCAGCCTAAGACCAGCGTCGGAGATGCAGGCACCCTCGGGTCGCATAAGACCACCCGTCGCAGAAAATGGTTCTGCGTCGAACGGTGGGAGGACTGCGCCCAATGGGCCTCCGTAAGCCGGCCCTTTCTGCTGTAAGTCCTTTTGAAATAACAGGTTAGCGAAACAGTGGGCGTTTTCGCTCACCTATTTGCGAACACCGCCTGAAAAACACTGTTCGACAATATCCAACTCCTTGCCACACAACAGGTTACAACCCGTTTTCCGGCCTCGGACGCCGAGTTTTGCCACACGCGAAAATCGCGCGTAACCCCAATGACAGCAACGGTTTAAGGTAATCGGCCACCTGTTGTCGAACAGTCGAACAGGGCCAAGGGCGTGCGACAATTCCGGGGCTGTTCGTTTTTGCCGTCGCACGACTCTCCGAGTCGTGAATGGTTCGGACGGAATCGACTCGGAGAGTCGAGCGACGGAGCCGTCCGGTGGTGTGCGTGCCAGGACCGGAGGGCTCGCGCCCTTCCGCTTTCAACTTTCAACTTTCAACTGTCAACTGTCAACGAGCACGGCTGTGCTGAGCACGGGTGGGAGGGCGAGGGTGCGGTCAGTTGGACCATAGGCGTTTGAGCTCGGCGACGGTTGCGTCGACCATTTGCTGGCCGCCGACATGCCCGATGCGGTTGCTCTTAATCGTTGCGCCGTAACTGCCGCCTTTTTCGGCGCGCTCGGTGGGAACGTAACCAGCGACGACGCCTTTGCCGTATTGACCGGCAAGCTGCACGACGAACGTTTGGAGGGCTGGGCTGCGAGCCTGGATGCGAACACCGAAGTCGGTGAATAGCTCGTAAGGATTGGTGCAGATGGCAATATCGCCGATGCGCACGACGTGGACTTCCGTCGGGTGGACGCCCTTGCCGGCCTGCTGCATTTCGTAACGCGTGACAATCCCCTGGTTCCAGTGCAGCCCGAGTCCGCGGGCGCCCTGGGCGGTTAGTTTGGCAACCTGCTGCTTGGCCGCCAGGTAGTCGGCCTCCGGCACGGGCCGCATGGTGAGTTGGAGGTGGAGCACGGAATGTGCGAAAGGCACATCGAAGTGCACGTCGTCTTTGGCGACTTCCCACGCATCGTCGACGGCCCGATTGATTCTGCGTGCAATTTCCTGCAAACGAGTGAGGCCGCGGGCTGTGCGCATGCGTTCTTCGGCCGCCTTTCGCCACTGGATGTGGGGCGACTGATCGCCGGCTGCGCCGCACAGGCCGAGTACGGCGATTTCGGGCGAGAACTGTCTGAAGAGCGTTTCGCGGACATCGTGCCAATAGTCTGCGTTCAGGTTCTTTCCGGATTCGACCTCCTGGGCGGGGCATGCGACGTCGATGGCGACGGCGATGGGGGCGGCTGGCTGCTCCCGGTCATGGGCGAACAGGACGTGCACGCCGTGGTCTTCAAAACCTTCGACGTGGCTGAAGCTGTCCACGTTCGTCGGTCCGTACATGCGGGCGGAACCATCCAGGTAGGACAATCGCCGGTTGTACGCGACGACCGCGTGGCCGAATCCCCAACTGACGCCGCCTGCCTTGCGAGACTGCCATGCCTTGTCAATCGCTTCGGCCAGCCGCTGTTTGAGGAATTCGACGTACGTCGACGGTTTCATGCAGTCGTCGGGCAGCGTATAGCGATCGTCCAGCATGGCCGGGGCCGTATGGGTGTGCGTGGCCGTCAGAATGACCTTATTGACGTCGAATTCGACTCCCCGCTCGGTGAGGTACTGGCGGAACTGATCCTGCAAGTCGTACCGGAACATCACGAGATCGGCCGCGACGAGAATCAACTCGTCCACCTTCTTCTCGCCATCCCTCGCCTCGATGACGAGTACCGAAGCCGTGCACGGGGTTTCGACTGTACTGGTAACTCGCGCATGGGCCTGACCTGTCAGTGCGACCGGTCCGTCCGGTGTAATGCTCGTTTTGCCGGCGCCAATAAAGAGTTGGGCCGCCGGCAGGGGCGAGAGATATACAGTACTCACGAGCAGAGCGAGTGTGCACAGCAGAAAGCGGCGTCGCATGATCCGTCCTCCATGGGGTGTTTCGCGGTACGTTGTTAGGATAGCCCTTTCGTGACGGGTTTGCAAGCTGAGCGGGAGTGGGTTTGTGGCATGCTACGCTTGTAGCTGGCCAGTCATGAGACCGGCTGGGACAAGCCCAGCGGTGACTGTTTCATGCCGAGCGATTGTCCGAGTCATGCGTTTCAGGGAATCTTGCCGGACGGTACAAGCAGTTATTCTACAAAACACCCTTTCAACCGCGGATCGTCGTCCATCATTGCCGCCAACTCAGGGGTGCGAGGCTTTGCAGACAGGACGGTGTAGCGATCGGGCTTGATCGAGGGGGCGAGGTCCACGGCCTGGAGCCACTCGCGACGTGAAAATGGATCGTTACGAATCGCCTGCCAGAAGCCGGTCCGGTCGAACACGCTGGCAATCAGGTCGGAATTGTCGCCTTGCAGGCGGCTGATCATGTAGGAGGCGAGCCCTACCTGCAGGCCGTGGGCCTTCGGACGCGCGGCCGTCTGGTCGAAGGCGTGGGAGATCAGGTGTTCGGCGCCGCTGGCCGGGCGCGAGGAGCCGCACATGGCCATGGCAATGCCGTTGAGCATAAGCGAAGTGGCCAGGAGCTGCATTCCTTCGTGATCGCGCTCGGGTCGGGAGATAAACTGGTAGACCGTGGCGTTGGACAGAAGGGCGGCCAGGTCGTCTACCGGCTCGCCACAGGCGTGGTAGGCCGCTTTCCAGTCGTGAATGGCCGTGAGTTTCGCGACCAGATCGCCTACACCCGACCACCAGAGAATGTCGGGGGCGTGCAGGCAGGCGTCGGTATCGACCACAACTCCGTAGGGCAATGGGATCGGCAACGACTTGCGATGCCCGCGCAGGATGAGGCTGGATTGCGGCGAGCAGAAACCATCGTTCGAAAGCGACGTGGGAACGGCGAAATACGGACGGCCAGCCAATCCGGCCACGTACTTCGCAACGTCCAGGCATTTGCCGCCGCCCAGTCCGAAGATGACGTCGCAGTCCGACGGCAGTTCGGCCAGCAGGTTGGCGGCCATGTCAAACGTGGCGTCTTGCACTTCAACCCAGCGGACATTCGCAGCATCCGCCGTTTGAAGTCCTTCGGCCACCGGTTCGGTGATTGCCTTAGGCAGTCCGGTGCTGAAGAAGAATGTCGGGTTGCGGTACTCGTGGCGTTGGACGTAGATGCCGATTCGCCGCAGGGCATCGGATTTGATCCGAACGAACGACGGAATGCCAACCTGGGCTGCTCGCCACTGCATTGCTGGGCCTCGTGTTTAGTAGATGGGATTGGAGATCAGCGCTTCGGCCACTTCGGGCCACTCGTCGAACGGGCGAAACGGGACATTGTTCTTGCGGCAGGCCGTAACGAGATCGCGGCGGGCAAACCGCCGTTCAGGTTCGACCAGGCTGGCGGCATCGAAGTCCGGGAAGCCATCTCCGGCGAAGGCTACCGTACGCCCTTCTTGCGCGAAGGAACGCACTACGGCCGTCTTATCGATACCCGTTGCGAGGCACGAGATGTTGGGATCGGCAGGCCGCTGCATGACGAGGCGGCCGTTTTCGATCCGTCCGGGGTTTGCGTAGACGGGCAACTCCACGCCCGCACGCTGCAGCAGCAGGTCGATATACCACGTACATCCGGCCGATACGATTGCCACGTCCCAACCTGCATGATCAAGGCGGCGCAGCAGTTCGGCAAGATTCGGCGGGATGGTCATCATGTCGGTCATTTGTCGTAGCGCCGCCTCGCCCCCTTCGGCAGCCGCGAAAAAGGCATTGAGCGCATCGAAGTGGGTCATTTCCGCGTTGCGATAGGCGATCCAGTAGTCCGGGGTATCTCGCGGGACCAGGTGTTCGCGGGTCAGATGGTAGAAATCGGGGCGCGCCAGCGTCCCGTCGAAGTCCGACACGAGAATGGCACGGCGCTGCGTGGAAGGGGATGTCACTACAGGTCCTTCTTGTCGTATGTATGCGGTAATGCGGCGGGGATTGAGCCTGCCCGCTGCGGAACGATCAGCAGTATTCACGCTACCGGGAGGCGGCGGGAAAGTCAATGGCGGGGGATCGGAGGCGTTTGCGTGGCGCGGGCATGGCAGAGACGCGGCCACGAATCGCTCGACATGCCCTGTCGGCTCGGCCATAATGGAGACGCGTGTGGGTGTGGCGCTTGCCGCCGGTCGGGCAGGGCTGTTTATGGCGGGAAAGCTCGCACCGCATTTCTCTACCGTCATCGACAGGGCGTCTACGATCATGAAGCTTCCATGGATTTGCGGCCTGGGTCTTTCGATTGGCTTTTCGTTGTTGGGGAGAGCCGAGGAGTTGCCTTCCCACTCCAGGATACCCAATCCGTTGTTTGCCATGAACTTCACCACGGGCGATTCGCAGCTCGCTTCGTCGTATGAAGAGCAAGCGAAGTTGCTGAAGGCCGCAGGTTATGCGGGTTGCCAATACCTGGGGCCGCTCGATCGGCTGTCGCAGGCGCAGGAAGCAATGGGCGGTCAAGGGTTGGAGGTTTTCACGGTAGCCGTTATTCCCTATAACGTACCGGTCGATCCGGGCGCCGGTTATCCGTCTGTGCTCAAGGATGCCATTCGGCAGTTGGAGGGGCAGAAGCCCCTGGTGCTGTTTCAGTTTACCAGTAAGACCTATCCGAGATCGTCGCCGGAAGGTGATGCTCGCGCGGTGGAATTGGGCCGAGAACTGGCCGACTACGCCCGTTCGTATGGCGTCCGGCTGGTTCTTTATCACCACGTGGGAGTCTGGTGTGAGAGGGCCGACGACGTTACGCGGATTGTCAACAAGTGCGATCGAGAGAACCTTGGTAGCTGTATCAATCTGTTTCATTGGATGCGAACCGATCCCGAGGGCGATCTCGATGCACTGGTCCGCGAGGCAATGCCGCACCTGTTCCTGCTGACAATCAACGGTACGTCGGCGGACGGTTCGTACCTGACATTGGATCAGGGCCCCGAGCATTCCTACCGATTTCTGAAACCGTTTCTGTCGGCAGGTTACGAGGGGCCCATCGGACTGCAGTGCGTGGGCATTCGCGGCGATGCACGCGTGAATCTGGAACGTTCCATGGAAGCCTGGCGTGCTATGTCAAGTAGCCTGAAGAAGCAGTTGCCTCCCGGCGGTCGGCGACACCGGGGGGGATAGCCGAAGATTGTCAATGTGACTGAAAGATGGATCAGGCGACTGCCGGTTTCTGTAAAACGCTTGACGTAACGTTGCACCTTGACTGTGAAGCGTCTAAAGTGTGACGTATTGTCCGTCTGCAACACCTGTGTTTTTGGCGAGAGGGAGGCTCCTGATGACGATGCTTCGGAGCATATATGGAGTCTACGTCACGGCCGGTATTCTGACGCTGTCCAGCTTGATGGCGCACGGCGCGGACAAGCTTGGTGCGGCGGCGGATGCACAGGAGCGAGCCCGGTTCGAGATGGTCTGCGGTGTCGAGCCGGCCACGATTGTACTGGCGAAGTCGGAGCATCCGGGCGTCTTGGCGGCGGCCAAGGATCTTCAACGCGACGTGACGAAGATCACCGGCGTTACGCCCAACATCGTCTATTCCTTGGACGCCTGCGGCGACGTTTGTGTCGTGCTCGGATCAGCCGACTGCCCGGACGGGAAGAAGCTGCTTGCCAGCGTTGGCGTCTCGACCGAAGACCTGGACGGCAAGTGGGAGACGTTCAAGTATCGGGTGCTGAACGGCGTAGGCGGCAAACGGCAGGTGTTGGCTATTGCCGGCAGTAATGTGCGTGGCGCCATCTTTGGAATCTACGATTTCGAACAGAAACACATGGGAGTCGATCCGTTGTGGTTCTGGGCCGATCATGAGCCGCCGACGCAAGGCGAACTCATCTTCGACGACAGCGTGGACTTCGGCCCGACCAAGGAGCCGACGTGGAAGTATCGCGGGTGGACGCTGAATGATCATCCGCAATTCATCGAGTGGATGGAGAGCGGGCTGGTGCAACGTGCTCGCTACGGCCGTTACATGTTCGCCATCCATCCCGAAGTGTTTGCAAGGCTTCACGAGGCCGCGCTCCGGCTGAAGATGAATATGTTCACCTGGTACTTCATCGACATCGACTGGCATCCTGATTACGAGCAGCTTCGCTCGACGGTGGACCGCGGGTTGTTCATCACGCAGCATCAGATGGAATCGGTCGGGGCGGACACCGGCTTCTGGGAGCACTACTGGAAGAACCGCAATCCTGCGGGGCAGCCGGAGGAGTTCTCCTATTTGAAGCATCCGGAAGCATTCCAGGAGTTCTGGTCGTACTACATTCGCCGCTGGTCGGAGTTCTCGCCCAACGTGGTCTGGGAATTGAATTTGCGGGGGTGGGCCGACGCCGCCTACTCGGAACCGACGCTGCCGGACGGCGGGACCGATCAGCAGCGGGCGGAGATTCTCAGCAAGGCGATGGCCGATCAGGCGAGGCTGGTTCGGCAGATCGATCCGAATCCCGACGTGGAGATGATGACAACGCTCTACGCGGAGGTGGGGCGATTCTATGACGAGGGCTGGATCACGGTCCCCGAGGGCGTGACGACCGGCTTCGGCGACGCCGGGATGGCCGGTATGTCGTATTCCAAGAAGTTCTGGACCGAAACTCGCGATCCCAAGCGAAAGTACGGCCAGTATTTCCATACACAGTACTTCGGCGGCGGTCCGCAGATTGCCAAGTGTACGCCTGTGGAACAGTACCTGAAGGTGAATATAGACGCCATGCACCAGCGCGGTGATACCCAGCATATGCTTCTGGCGATGAACGAACTGCGGCACCAGCAGATCGAAATCCGCGGCATTGCCGAGATGTTGTGGGACTATCCCAGCTTTGATGCGCGCGAGTACATGCTGCGATACTGCCGCGAGGAGTTCGGGCCGGAGGTGGCCGAACGCGTGCTCGCTTTGTACGATGCCTACTACGAGAAGTACCCGCATATCGTGCGCGACGATGGTTTCAAAGTCTACCCCGTCTATTCTAAGGTGCTGGAGCCGGCGTTTACGGTGGTAGGGAATCTGCTGAATATCGAATCGGGCAATACCGACGGCTTCGTTCTGAACTACCGCTACGACAAGGCGGTTTACGAGCAAGGGATTCGCGATCTGGGTGGAGTACTCGAGCAGGCAATTGCGCTGCGGCCGAAGATTCCGGAAGGCCGGCAGTATTTCTTCGACTATGAGTTCATTGACGCTATCCGGCAGGTGCGCGGCATCTACCGGATCTGTATCGCGGCAAATGAAGCGATTGCGCGTCTTGAGAAGTCGGATCGTGCGGGAGCACTGGCCGAACTTCTGGCGGCCCAGCCACTGGTAGAAGAACTGTACGCCGGTTACAAGAACAACTGTGCCGGCGAGAAATGGCGTTACTGGTATCGAAGCGGAACTAACGAAGACTTCTACCTGCTGTACAACCTGTACCAGAAGGCGCGTCTCCGGTTGGAAGTGGAGTCGATGGACTTTGCCGACCGGATCGAGCCGCAACGTCATCCGTATCTCGGCAATGTTGTCATGCACGTTCCGGCGACTGCAGGCGACTGCGTCTACAGCTCACAGGCGGAACGGATTAACGGTTCGGTGTTCAATGGCGCGCCGTTTTCCATTCTCTCGTTCCCGCTGCAGGATGCTTTCCAGATTGGCGGGGTGCAGAGCACGTATCGGAAATGGAAGCTACCGGTTCCTGATTACGGGCTGAGCTACAGTTTCCGCCTGCACGGACCTGCGACTGTGTACGTTGCAAAGCCGAAGGATACTGAGTTGCCCTGGCTTACCGAGGCAGGATTCGAGCGGGAGGAGGCGACGATGGACGTTGGTCGGTGGGGATGGCCCTACCGGTATCGTAACCGGCCGCCGCAGACGGTGTACACGTTCGAGTTGTACGCCAAGCAGTTCTCTGCCGGAGAGGTCAAGCTGGGCCCGAATTCGGAGCAACACAACGACTTGCCGTACATTGTCTTTATCCGGCCGGTATTGCACGCGTACGAGAACTTCAAGAGCGTAGCTGTCGGACAGATGCCAGCAGGGTGGAAGATCGAGCGCAACGGCGGTCTTGCGGAAGTTGTAGCAAACCCGGATTACGAGGGGGACATGCGTGCCTCGGTGTTTGATATTTCCACAGTGCGGCGCTATCAGCCGCTGGGCCTGAAGAGTTTTCGGTTGGCGGCGACCGAATCATCGAATGCTCCTCTGATTGCGGTCCTTCCTTTCCGGAAGCCAATCGAGGAAGATGCCCGCGTGAACTTGCGCGTCAAACCGGGGCAAGGGAACGCGACCACGGGATTCTCCCTGCAAGACGGCCAGGGGAAGGTTGCCCTGACGGTCGAGTTCAGCGACAACGGCCGCATCGCGTGCCGGACGGGCGGAGGCGAAATGGTGGACGTGGCTCCGTACGAGGCCGGCCGGTGGTACAATCTGTTGTTGTACCTTTCGCCGGGCAAGGGGCGGTTCGACCTGACCGTTGAGGACGATCACGCGAATCCGACCGTTCAGAAGGACTTGGCATTGGGGGCGGGAAATCCGACCAGTATTCGCCTGGAACACGACAACGGGCGCCCGGGTAGCCATGTTATGTATGATGCAATCGATGCCTGGCAAGCGGCTCGCTGAGGCCTGCTTGCCGGCGCAGTTTGCGTTGGGCAGGGATGATATGCGTTGCACGTTCGAGGAGGTTGACCTGAGATGATTCGTACAGCATGGCTTACAGGAATGCTGGTGGCTGCCTTTGCGTGGACACTTGCGGCCGCAGAACCTTCGCTGCAGGTTCTGGAGGAGGACGGCGACGGGCTGCTGTACAATCACATGATGGAGATCATGCGTCGCCAGTTTGCCGAGCGACGCGAGGACTTGCAGACCGCACTTGTCTCGGTGGAGAAGGCCGAACAGCGTCGCCGGCGGCAACGGGCCGAGTTTCGGCAGATGCTTGGCGAGTTCCCCGAGCCGACGCCGTTAAATCCGCAGGTGACCGGCACGATCGACCGGGAGGGCTATCGCATCGAGCGGGTCGTGTACGAAAGCCGTCCGTGTCATCATGTGACGGCGAATCTCTATGTGCCTGACGGCGACGGGCCCTTTCCGGGCGTGCTTGTCCCCTGCGGTCATTCGCGAAACGGCAAGGCATCGGCGGCATACCAGGCGGCGTGCATCCGGATGGTTCGCCAGGGGCTGATTGTGTTGATCTTCGATCCGATTTCGCAGGGAGAGCGTCATCAGATTGCCGTCTTGCCGCCGCCCAATGCGAAGGTCGGCTCGCCACGGCCGTCGCCGACGGTCGAGCATATCCTCGTCCATCCTGGTGCGCTGCTGGTAGGAAGAAATACGGGGCACTATATCCTCTGGGATGGCATTCGCAGCATGGACTACTTGGCCGGCAGGCCCGAAGTCGATGCGAAGCGCCTGGGCATGTCGGGCAACTCCGGCGGCGGTACGATGACCACATGGCAAATGGCCATTGACGATCGGATTGTCGCAGCGGCGCCGTCGTGCTTCATTACGACGCTTCAACGGATTTACGAGGAGTTGGGGCCTTCGGACGGCGAGCAGCAGTTTCCCGATATGGGACTGAAGGGCCTCGATCATGCCGATTTCCTGATGATGCGCGCCCCGCGGCCGACCATGATCCTTGCCGCCAGACAGGATTTCTTTCCGTTTGACGGCACGCTTCAGGCGTACGATGAGGCCAAACGCTTCTTCGCCGTGTACGGAAAGGCGGATCACGTGGGTCTGTTCGTCCATGACGACAAGCACGGCTGGAGCCGCCCACGCCGGATGGCAGCCGAGCGATTCATGCGGCGCTGGCTTCTCGACCAGCAGGAGCCGATTGCCAGTGAAGCAGACTTTGAACAGGAGGTGCTTCCGGACGGGCAGCTTCAGGTTACGAAAACCGGTCAGGTCATCGAGGAGTATTCCAATGAGATTACCGTGCCGCAGATCACTCTGAAGAAGGCCAGGGAGTTGGCGTCGGCGAGGGAACGCTTCTGGGGGACTGGCGATCGCGCCGCGCATATTGCGAAGGTCCGGGAGCTGCTTGCGCTCGACCGCGCGAAGGGAATCGTGCAGACGGAACTGCTGGGAGAAGTCTCGGAGAACGGCTATACGATCAAAATGCTCCTGATTCGCCGCGACGGTTTTCCGATTCCGGCTCTGCTTTTCACGCCGGACAAGAGCGAGCCCGATGCGATGCCGGCACTGCTGGTGGACAGTCGCGGGATGGCGCAGGCGGCGGAAGCGGCCGGCGGGCCGCTGCAGTTGCGCCTGGCGGCGGGCCGTGTTGTCCTGGCGGTTGACGTCCGGGGCTACGGCGAGACACGCGACACGAAGAGCCGTGCCTACAACGATGAGTTCCGTAATACGCGGCTTGCCCATCACATTGGGCAGCCGCTCTTGGGGCAGCGGGTGGCCGATGTCCTGGCGGCCGTTCAGGTGCTGGGCGAAGTGTGTGAGAGACGCGATGCGCCGGTGGAACTGGTTGCCGCCGGCCGAATGGCGCCCGTTGCACTCCACGCCGCGTTTCTCGATCGGCGCATCGCAGCCCTGGAATGCCATGGCGGTATCCGCTCGTGGATAGACGACGTTCTTGCCAAGGCCGATCAACCCAACTTGATGGCCTACTCCGTGCCGAATGCACTGAAATGGTACGACCTGCCTGACTTGCAGCAGGCAGTCGCACGCGACATACAGGTAAGGGCCCACGAATCAATAACTGGCCGATTTGGGCGGGCTGCGGCTACGGCTGCATGCGTCAGGCTGCATCGACGTATAAGCAATATGTCTGCTTCGCCTTCCTTCGCAACCTTGTCCTCGCCGCGCCAAAATCGGCCATGTATTGCTTCGCGAGCCCTAAGCCTCATGGGCGACGGATCTATGCAATCACCGCCCGAACCGTAGAACAGATACCGGATCCATCTGAAACTTCGTGACCCATTGAAGGAGAAAGACAATGCGAATCCATCCAGGCAAATGGCTACATGACCTCGTACAGAATCGTATGTTGATGTGCGCAAGCCTGTGTTTGCTTGCTGCGGCTGCGGCGTATAGCGGCGATGCGGAGAAAGCGGCAGGCACGAATGCCGGCGACTGCGTGAAAGAAGAAACGGCGCTGCTTGACGCAGGCGATGGTTGGAACTATCTGGGCCAGATTGCGCCGCGTCATGCTCGCGACATCAAGGCGTCTAACTGGTCGGTCGGTGCGGAAACGATGGATCGGGACTTCACCGTCTATGCCAATTGGCGCAAGTACCTCGGCCCATTGGGCGTCAAGAAGGCTCGTATCCAATCGGGCTGGGCGAAGACCGAAAAGACGCCAGGGGAATACGACTGGGCGTGGCTCGACGAGATCATTCCCGACATGACCCGGCAGGGGGTGGAGCCATGGGTGTGTATCTGTTACGGCAATCCAATCTATCCCGGGGGCGGCGGGACAGGTCTGGGCGGCAAGCTGATCGAAGGCGAAACGGCAGTGGCTGCTTGGGAGCGATATATCACGGCCTTTGTCAAACGGTACGGACAGCACGTGGATGAGTGGGAGATCTGGAACGAGCCCCGCGGCGGTCGCGGAGAAGCGGCGGTTCATTACGCCGACCTCGTCATCCTTGCCGCCGAAACCATCCGCAAATTACAGCCGGAGGCGGAGATTCTGATCGCTGCCGGCGGCTCGTTCGACATCGGCTACGCCGAAGATGTACTGAAGCACCTCAAGGAGAAGGGTAAACTCCATCTGGTCAATCGGATCATTTACCATCCCTACGCATACAATCCCGACTCGCGACAAGACTCGGCGATGAAACTCCGTGCGTTGGCCAAATCGTATGCCGACCACATCGATATTCGGCAGGGAGAAAACGGGGCGCCTTCAAAACCCGGCTCTTTCGGGGCAATTGCCAAGCACGACTGGACCGAACTTCGACAGGCCAAGTGGGCTACACGCCGACTGCTGGGCGACCTGGGCCATGACGTCCCCACGTCGTATTTCGCCATTTGCGATATGGCGTATCCCACGCGAGTCAACTACAAAGGCTTGCTCGCCATCGACGAAAACAAGGCGGTCGAGCACGTGAAGGAGGCGTATCATGCCGTGCAGCATATTACAGCAATCTTCGACAACACACTGAGCCGTGTCGATGATTGTGAAGTGAAAATGGGCGATGCGAACGCCGAAAACTACAGCATCTTCACCTATCGCAGCAAGAGCGATGGTGGAGTGGTAACCGGGTGGCGCAACACCGATCGGCCGGGGGATAATCCTGCCGTCGAAAAGATCGATCTGACGATCTCCGGACTGAAGCTGGAGCAGCCTGTACTTGTCGATCTGGTTTCCGGTCGCGTCTATGCGGCCGAGTCGAAACTGGTTGGCCGTACCGGAGAGGCCATCTGCATTCGCGACGTGCCGGTGTACGACGCGGTTGTAGTCCTGGCCGATCGGAGCGTGATTGCGAAACTCCTGCAAAAGGCCGGAAAGCAATAGTCCGGACTTGTCAGAAAGGCATTCCGCAACGGCCGTTCAAGTTGGGCTGTCGGGCGGTACGATGGCGCCGTGCCGTCTGAGTAAGGCAACCAGGCTTTGCAGCGGGACTTCTGAGGGAGTCGTCTGCTGCTGTGCGGCCAGCGCCGCTGCGGCGCCGGCTGCCTGACCCATGGCCATACACGGCGCCTGAACACGCAGACCGGAATTGGCCAGGCGGTCGCTGCTGACACTTCGACCGGCAACCATCAGGTTCCGGCTGTCTTTGGGGATCAGGGCGCGCCGAGGAATCGTCGGAAGAACACCCTCGGCGAGTTGTCTGGGACGTACGCCATGCCGCGTGTGGAGGTCGACCGGGTAGAAGGCGTAACACACGGCGTCTTCGTATTTGCGACCGCTGGTATAGTCGTCGTGTGTGATCAGCGTTTCGCCGACAATTCGGTAGCTCTCGCGAAAGGCCGCCTGCGGCTGCATTTGCGTCAGACGCGGCTTTCCACTCTCTTGACGCAGTCGTTTCAGGATTTCGCTTCGGCCGGTCAGGTCTGCCTCGGTGCGGGTTGCCGAATTGGAGGAGTCTGCGCCGTGGATGTAAACGGCGTCGAGCCGTTGCCGGCCGGCCTGGAACGGCGTGTTCAGCTTGAACAACATAGAGCCGGGTTGGGTTTCTTCTTCGCGCAGACGAGGCAGGCCGATCAGGCCGACAATGTCAGCACCGCCCGTACAGTCGACGATCTGTTTGCAGTGGACGCGTCGCTGAATGCCCGGGCCGACGATGTCCACTTGCCAGCCAGAATCCTGTTCCGAGACAGCCGTCGGAAACTCGTAATAACAGATCGTGACACCAGCATCCCGGCAGGCTTCTTCAGCCAGTAGTGCGTAAAGGAACGGATTGATGAGCACCTGATGGAGCCAGTGCCGGTTCTGGGTCGGGGGCGTTGCGAAGTCCGGTAACGCGCCTCCGTCCAGGGCAACGCATTCGCGGACCAGGTCCCAGCCGATTCCGGCAATCACCTGTTTGCCCCACGCATGGAACAGGCCCGGAAAACAGACGCCGCCAACGGTCATCGCGCCGCCCAACTGGCTGCCGCACTCAACCAGCAGCGTCTTGGCGCCGGCCCTTGCCGCCTGGATCGCCGCGATCGAACCGGCCGTTCCTCCACCTACCACCAGCACGTCTACGGGTTCCTCAATAATCGCGGCTTGGGTTGGTTTCGCGCCAACCTGTACGGTGCCTTCAGGTGAGTCTCCGGCCTGGGCACTCACACTCCAGCCGGCGCCGGCCGCTGCGGCATATTGGAGAAACCGACGTCTTCGGACACGGCTGTTCTGCATTTTGGGGCCTCAAAGAAGCGTGATAATGGTCGAGCTTGCAGTCCGCCAAGCTGAGACTCCCTTCCAACTCGGCACAAACATGAAGTGTAATACGCCGGAACAGGTGTTGTCAACGAAACGGTTCGCCAGGATCTGTCGAACAGGAGCGAACGGCGCACCGATCTCGCACGCCACGAAAGAGCTTCAGACTGGTGGCTATTGCGGCAGTCCTTCGAGCGGCAATCCGTCGCCACGCACGCCAAGGGATTGAAGGACGTCCAGGTTTGCGTTTTCACTGAGAAAATGCACGGAGCCATCCGCCATGGCGAAATGGCATCCGCCCGGGTGGAAACTGCCAAAGACGCGCGACATTTGCCCGAACATGTCGGGATACTGCGTGTTCGGTTGCCATCCGCTACCGGGCACCGAATTGATCTGAAGGACCACGGCGGCGACTGAATACGGATTGCTGGAGCCGTCGAGCCGGGGACCGGACGCCCAGCCGCCATGCAAGGTCGTGTCGCGGTGCGTTGGTGTCGGCATGTACTTGGTCTCGCCCAGCAGGAACACATTGGAAGAGCCGTCCTGAATGTGCTCTACCTTGATCGCCGAATTATGGAACATCACGCCGTTGGCATAGAAGACACGTCCCGAAGTGCGTGTGCAAACCGCTTCCGATACGGGGCCGCCGCCCTGGACGCCAAAATAGTTGTTGTTGTTCACATCGCCCTGTGATCCGGCGTCGGACGGGCATTGATACCGGTTGTTCGGCGGGAGCCACGCCGGATGATTCGGGCTACTCGGATCGTTTCCTTCGTCTACACATTGACACGTTGACGTAAAACCGCGTTTGAAATCGAACTGCTCGTAGCGTGCAAGGTCCTCGAGGAAGGGCAGGATGAGCACCGTCCACGGCGCGCCGTGATTCGTGCAACGCGAATCGGAGGAACACCAGTCGCTGGCTGTCGTGCTCTTATTGACGATGTAGCCGGGGGCGAATACCCCGTGCGCCGAATGATAATTGTGCAGGGCGAGCGCGAGCTGCTTCAGGTTATTGCTGCACTGTAACCTTCGGGCCGCTTCCCTTGCGCTCTGAACGGCCGGTAGCAGCAATGCAATCAGAATGCCGATAATCGCAATGACGACCAGCAACTCCACCAGGGTAAAAGCAGCCTTCCGAGTCATGATGAGTCATTCCGAACAACGCGACGAACCGAAGAACGACGCTCCGAATTCTATCCCCTGACAACATCACTACCAAATGAATTGGGCCGAAAAGCGGCAACTCGGAAGCAGGAAGTGCAACTTCCCGTCGTTTTGGACATGTGCCGGGGGCATGACCGCTTGTTGTCCCCCCACAACTCGATCCTAGCCGCGTGCGTCGTGCTTGCGTTCCTGCACCCGCGTTTCTGCAGCGTGAAGAGAGAAGACCGTCTAAAGGCGGAACTGCGGCTGACCATGCACCTGGAAACCGAAGAGCGCAAAACAGAAACCGGATCCGCGGGTGACAGACAGGTTCGTTGCCGGCTGGGGGGCTTGTGTGAAATAGTGGGAGTGCGTAGATTGTATAGAATGAGGCGGTTCGGAGGTGGAGGAAGGAGACGCGTGCCCACAAGGGCGATTGCAGTGCGTGAATCCGACATGCAACACGAAGTTGTACAGTACGGTGCATTCCTGCAACACGTGGCGTTCCGTGGCCGAAAATGGGAGGCAATCTGGATTTGCAAGTCCTTATTATGAAAGGACTTGTGTCATACGCCCTAGGAGTCGCGCCCAATTGGCATCCCAGGTGCTCCCTGAGGAAACGTCAGTGTGCGAGTCCTGCTCAATCGACCGAACCGCCTTGTTTACCGCTGTAGTGGGGGGTGTATTTTGGCAAAAACCAGTCGCAAAGCTGCCGTCGCAAAGAATTCCAAGACCAATGGTCATACGCCCCGCACGAAGGGTCCAGGCGAGTCTTCTGAAAAGCCGGGCCTGAACGCCGTTGACGACTCGTTCGACTCGGATCTGTTTGCCGAGCATACGGACGAGGAGTTGACCGATGACCTCGACGAGAACTATGAGGGTGACAGCGAGCCTACCGGCGATGATGAGCAAATCGAAGACCCGGTACGCATCTACCTGATGCAGATGGGCGAGATTCCGCTTCTTTCACGGCAGGAAGAGATCCATGCCGCCAAGCGAATCGACATAGGAAGAAGGCGCTACCGTCACGCGATTCTGGCGAACGATTACGTTCTGCAAGCGGCGATTGCCATGCTGGAAAACATCCGGGATGGCAAGCTTCGGCTTGATCGAACGATCGAAGTCTCCGTGATCAACGTTCGCGAAAAGCGCCGGCTTCTGAAGGTCCTGGGACCCAATCTTCATACCCTGAAGGAATTGGTTGCCTTGAACCGACGCGATTTTGCCATTGCTATCGACCGGCGAAGGCGTCGCCGTGAACGGCGCGCAGCCTGGCAGCGATTGGTCAAACGGCGGAGTCGGGCCGTACGGTTGGTGGAAGAGCTCGGTTTGCGCACGCAACGGCTGCAACCAGCGGTCGACAGGCTTGCGCAAATCCACACGCGGATGATAGAACTGAAGCAGATGCTTGCACGGCGCAACTCGCTGCCTGGCGAGCAAGTGAATCATTCGGAACTGCGCAAGGAGCTGTGTTACCTGATTCGCATTTCGTTGGACAGTCCGGCGACGCTTCGCCGCCGGCTCGAGCGTATCGAGCGTCTGCAGAAGGAATACGATGCGGCCAAGCGTTATCTGTCGGCCGGTAACTTGCGTTTGGTCGTTTCGATTGCCAAGCGGTACCGAAACCGTGGCATGAGCTTCCTCGACATGATCCAGGAAGGCAACACCGGCCTGATGCGGGCAGTCGACAAGTTCGAGCACAAGCGCGGCTTCAAGTTTTCGACCTATGCCACATGGTGGATTCGACAGGCTATTACCCGGGCGATTGCCGACCAGAGCCGGACCATCCGCGTACCGGTCCATATGATCGACTCGATGAGCAAGGTTCGAAGCGTCACGCGCCAGCTTGTTCAAGAGCAGGGCGTAAGCCCGTCGGTCGAGGACACGGCCCAGCGTGCGGGGCTCTCGGTGGAAGAGGCAACGTGCGTGTTGCGTATGACCAAGCATCCATTGTCGCTGGATCAGCCGGTGGGCGACCACGAGGATACCTATTTCGGCGAGTTTCTCGAAGATTACCGAGAAGACGATCCGCTGATGGAGCTGAACCAGGATTCACTCAAGCAGCGTATTGCGGACGTACTCGGAGAGCTGGATTACCGCGAACGCGAGATCATTCGGCTGCGGTACGGGTTGGCAGACGGCTACGCCTACACCTTGGAGGAGGTGGGCAAGATATTTTCGGTAACGCGAGAGCGGGTCCGCCAGATCGAAGCCAAAGCCGTCCGCGCGTTGCAGCATCCGGTGCGTGCCCGGCAACTGTCCTGTTTCGTCGATGCCCGCCTGGTTGCCCAGTTCGACATGTCTTCGGCCAACGGCAATGGTTCCATGGCAACCTCGGCCATGGAGAGCGCCTGATTCTCTCGCGATGTGGTGAGCGTCTTTCCGGAAAAGGGGGCCAGCTCCTGCAGGTTGAATCATCCTGGCTGCTGGCACAAGGTGCAGGGTGCCTGTCCCCCTTTTTGGTCCGTTTCGGACAGGCTCTGGCATGCGACTCCCGGCAAGGGGGGGAGTATCATGAGCATATGCTCTGCCGCCAGGGGTTTACCTTCTCGCGATCTTGGCATCTAATAGGGAAGTCGTACGCTGAGGCAATCTTAGGGTTCTGGTTTGTTGATTGCAGATTCAAGAGGCGCCGCGCTGTCTTCGATGTTTTCTGTGAAATGTGGCAGGGAGGTCTATCCATGAAAGAACGCAGCTCCGAATGGCTCTATCTGGGAGTCGATGTTGGCGGGACGAAGGTCCAAGCCTCGCTTGTTAGCGAATCTGGCAAGATCCTCTCGCGACAACGTGAAAGAACCCCTCGAAACGCGGATTCTGAATGTGAGTTGCAGGCGATTTGCTCGGCGATCGAGAGTGCACTCAAGGCGGCGGATTGCAAGATCAAGGATGTCCAGGCGATCGGCATCGCAATTCCCGGCGTTGTCGTTCCCCAAGATGGGCGAGTTGTTGTAACACCAAACATGAGTCTTGGCGGTGTTGAAGTTGGCAAGTATTTGCAGAAGTGCTTTGGCGTTCCTGTTGCCGTGGGGAACGACTGTAATCTGGGTGCTTTGGGCGAGCGGTGGTTGGGGGCGGCGAAGAATGCTAGCAGCGTTTTTGCCATTCTGATGGGAACGGGGATCGGCGGCGGTTTCGTCCGGAAACGAAAACTGTGGCGAGGCGCGCGAGAAGCGGCTTCCGAAATCGGTCATATTGTCATGCAGATCGACGGCCCGCTGTGTGGTTGCGGAAACCGCGGGTGCCTGGAAGCCCTGGCAAGTCGCACCGCCATTGAGCGAGATATCCGGCAGGCAGTCCATGACGGCCGTACCAGTGTGGTAACCGAACTGACCGATGGCGATTTGAGCATCATTCGCAGCCGCGTGCTCCGCAAGGCGCTTGATGTAGGCGATGAGGTTGTGACGGAAGTGATGACGCACGCAGCGGAGGTGCTCGGATACGCCTGCCTGACCATTCGGCATCTGATCGACCCGGAAGTGATCGTTCTCGGCGGTGGAGTCATCGAGGCATGTGGGAAATACGTGGTTCCGGTGGTAGAACGCGTCATCGAATCGGACCAGTTGCCCGGCGCACGGAAGGGAGGGCATATCGCCGTTTCGACGCTCGGTGACGATGCGGTCGTTCTTGGCGCCGTCGCGCGAGCCCGCGACATGGTAGGCAGGAGCCCTTTCCGAAAGCATTTGTGCGACGTCACCTGACAGGCCGATCAAGTCTCCTTGGGGCGTACGATCGGCCGGAACTGGGGCGCCGATGTCTCGGCAAGCCGAACGGCTTCCACAGCGTTGCGGTACAATTGCTCCTGCGCGCGGATTTTCGGACCGGTTCGGGCAACGGGCTCATACGTCCCGTCGGAGAGCAACCTGCGCGACTTGACATTGTCCGTCAGGTAGGTCTCCAGGATATCGATCACTCGGCGTCGCAGATTGCGATCGACAACGGGAAAGAGTATTTCCAGGCGTCGGCTCAAGTTGCGCCGCATCCAATCGGCGCTGCCGAGGTACACCTCTTCGTGCCCGCCGTTACGAAAATAGAAGATTCGAGAATGCTCCAAGAACCGGTCGACAATCGACGTGACTTCGATGTTGTCCGAGATACCCTTCAGACCGGGGCGCAGACAGCAAATACCGCGCACGTTCAACACGATCTTCACTCCCGCCTGGCTTGCCCGATATAACGCACGAATGATCTCGGCATCCTGCAGCGAGTTGACTTTCGCCATGATCAGGCCGGGCCGATCGGGAGTCGATACCTGCACCTCCCTCGCAATCAGGTCCAGGAATCGTTGCCGAAGGCCGGTCGGGGCAATTGTGAGCTTGGACCAGCCGACCGTTTCGGAATAGCCGGTCAGCAGATTGAAGAACGAGGAGACATCGGTGGCGATGTCCCGATCGCAGGTGAGCAACCCGAGGTCGGAATAGAGGCGCGCCGTCTTGTCGTTGTAGTTGCCGGTGGCCAGGTGCACATATCGGCGGATTCGTCCCGACTCGCGGCGCACGATCAGCAGCGCCTTGGAATGCGTTTTGTAGTTGGCGATGCCGTAAATGACGTGACAGCCGGCATCTTCGAGCCGGCGCGCCCAGTTGACGTTCCTCGCCTCGTCGAATCTGGCCTTCAGTTCCACCAGGACGGTCACTTCCTTGCCGGTTTGTCCAGCCCGCTCCAGGGCGCGAACGATCGGTGAGTCCCCGCTGGTCCGATATAAGGTTTGCTTGATGGCCAGGACGTTCGGATCCGTGGCCGCCTGCTCCAAAATCTGAACGACCGGATCGAAACTCTCGTACGGGTGAAAGAGCAGGACATCGTGGTCCTGTACGGCCTCCCAGAGGTCGTCCTGCCCGATCAGGTCGCGTGGCGGCTGTGGGGGCCAATCCGGGCTTCGGAGTTTGTCGAAGCCATCCAGGCCGACCAACTGCCACAGGGCGGTCGCGTCGAGCATTCCGGTAATTTCGTAAATGTCCTCGATGCGAACGTCGAGCCACCGGGTCAGCCACTTGCGAATGCGCTGATTTGCTGCGGCGGCAATTTCCAGGCGAACGGCGGCCCGTCGCCGGCGGGCGAGCACGGCCTCTTCAATGGCGTGCAGCAGGTCGCCTGCGTCATCGTCCCGAACGCCTACATCGGCATCGCGAGTAATCCGAAAACACGTAGCGGCCTCTACCCGGCAACCGGGAAAGGCCAATTCGGCATTCGCGGCAATCACGTCCTCCAACAGCGCGAAACGCAAGCAGCCGTCGCCTGCCAGTGGAATGAATCGCTTCAGTTGCGTGGGCACCGGAACCACCGCCACATTCCGGCGTTTCGTGTCGTTCGCCTCCTCGCTGGTGTGCTCGAGCAGAACGGCCACCTGCAACTGTAGGCCGGGCAGAAGCGGCACCGGGTCGAGGTCTTCAACCGCAAGCGGGGTGAGGATTGGAAGGATCTGCTTGACGAAGTACTGGGTCAGATGATCGCGGTCTTCTTGCGCCCACTGCTGAGCCGGGAGAACATGAATACCTTCCTCCTGCAATGCCTGCAAAACGGCGGAAATCCCTTCCGACTGTTCCTGCACCATCGTGTGCGCCCGCTGGCTGATACGCGTCAACTGGGCGGCAGGCGAAAGGCCGGAGAAATCCCGCTTCCGGACCTTGGCCGCGCGCTGTTGCATGAGCCCGGCGACGCGGACCATGAAGAACTCATCGAGGTTCGAGCTGACGATCGCCAGAAACTTCGCGCGTTCCAGTAGTGGGAGGCTCGTGTTAAGACCTTCGCGCAGGACCCGGTTGTTGAACTCCAGCCAGCTCAACTCCCGATTGATGAAAAGGTCCGGCGTTTTCAGAGAATCCTTCGCCATGCAGCGTTACCCTTCCTCCAGACGAATCTTCATGCCGTAAACGTCTTCGAACAAGTCGCCTCGTCCGGCCAGCGACCTCCGTTCCAGCAGCAGATCGGATGCGGTCGGCAGATGCACCAACAATTCATCGCCATCGCGCTCGAAATGCAGCCGGCGTACGGAGCCCGCATAGCCGCGCACCAGGGCGTCGGCAAGCCGCAGCAGAGACGCCAGCTTGTTGATGACAACGCGTTTTTCGCGAGGGAGGGCCGTATACTCGACATGGGTGAGTTTCGGCCCTCCGCCCCGGTGATAACGGGCCGTATGCGCGACGATCTCCGTTTCGTTGCGATTCAGCCCGAACATCTCCGAGTTCGAGATAATGTAATAGCTGTGCTTGTGGAGCGACCGTGAATTGATAAACGCGCCGACCTCATGCAACATGGCCGCTATGCGGAGCAGCAGCCGGTACCTTGCGCCCAGTCCGTGATCATGTCTCAGCAGATCGAATAGCTGGATGGCAATCTCGGCCACGGCGTTGCTGTGTTCAACGTCAACACCGTATTTCTCGGCCAATGAAGCGGCCGAGTGAATCGTGCTCTTGACCAGTCCCTCGTCTTCCTGACCCGTGGCGGCACACGCCAGCTCCAGCAGCAGACCGTCCCGCATGGAAACGTGCGAAATGATCAGACGTTCGGCCCGCGTCTTCTTCAATAGAAGCTGGTAGATCAGCAGGGCAGGATTGATCGTCTCAGCCTCGGCGAACGGAAGGCCATGGCGGCGCGACAGCTCTTCGGCGGTGAGATTCTGGCAGTTCCGGACAAGCCGGTCGAGATCGCCTCGTTCAACAATCATCAGGTCCGACGATTCGGTCGGTCTTCCCACCTCGCGGGCCGCGAAACGCGCATCCCCCCCGACGGCAACTACGGTCTCCACGCGGTCGAGCGCCAGGGACGTCTGTGCGGTGCCGAGCGCATTCCAGATATGATGCCGCAACAATTCGGTCGACCGTTCCGGCGATTCCTCGCTGGTGGAAAGCATCTCCTGCAGCCAGATCGACCCCAATCGCAGCCCATGAGAACTGGCAATGTCGCCGTCTTCCAGAAGTGTCAGGAGGGTGCTGCCTCCGCCTGCATCGGCAATCAGACTGACGTCGCGATTCACCTCAAGTGCGTCGCCGACCGCGCGTCGGACGGCGGAGACGGTCAGGCGGCTTTCCTCGGAGGTGCCGATCACTTCCAGTTGGAAGGCGGTCGCCATGAAGACGCGGTCGAGGAAGATGTCGGCATTGCTAGCCTCGCGCACGGCGCTGGTTGCTACGGCGCGCAACTGGCCCACGTCGTAAAGGCGCAGCACCTGGCGAAAATCGTGCAACACACTCACCGCGGCTCTCATGCTCTGCCCGCCCAGACGCCCGCGGCGGAAGGTGTCCTGCCCAAGCCGTACGGCGCGCTGCAGCCGTTCGAGAATCTCAAACTCGCCGTTGGGGAGAACCTCCGCAACCGCCATGCGCAGCGCATTCGACCCGACGTCGATAGCGGCGACGATCTTCGAGTCGGGCACCGGCTCCCTCCGTGTCTCGGCTGCGTCCATGACTACTCCTTTGCTGCCGGCGAATACACGGCGAGCCCGTCTTCCGGAAGTCGATGATCCAGCGTTGCCGCCGGCTGCCGAACGGCAGAGGCTTCGCCTTCATGGCTCGGTGGGGCGGACGGGAAAGTAGCTTCGTTGGCGCTTGCTCTTCGGCGCAAATCGTCCCAGGCTCTTTCGCAGCCAAGTTGGTTCCAATAGGCCACAAAGCTGGCAAACAAGGCATCGCGGTCGCCGGCTCTTGCTTCTTGCAGGTGCGTCAGTCCGACGGTCAGTCGGGCGGCCGGCCCCTCGTGGCCGAAGCGTTTGATCGTGCGGATCCGTTGTCGCTCGGAGAAAGCGGCAAGGCGTTCGGTCCAGACATCGCAATCGTGGATATCGCCCAGGAAGGTTTGGAGTGTTTTGAGCATTTGCACCGGCTCATCCAAAACGCCTTTGAAGGGCGCCTGAATAATCTCGAGCGTGTATCGGAGGCGTTTCACTGCGATGCGCATCGCATGATGTTCTTGTTTCGCCTCCGGGTTCGCCAAGCTGCCTTCATGCGCAAGCAGCTCCTCCAGTTGGGCATGGATGCGTCGCTCAGCTTCGGAGAAGACGGCCGAGAGGTCCGGCGTTTCTTTGCCTGCGACTCGCTCTTCACGCAACGCCGCCAAGCCGGCGCGCATCTCGCCGATCACGCCGCTGCGTTCGATCTTATCGACAGCCTTGACCACTTTGGGCTGCAGACGCTCGCGCTCCTTCTCGAGCTTTGCCAGCATCATTGCTACGCCCGGGAACAGCGGAGGCTCAGGGATGTCACACAGTTCACGGCAGAGGAAGTCGATCTGGACATCGGTATCCCTCGCACCGCCCAAGCCCGCGGTGATGCGGCGAATGTTCTTCTGCCAGCGGGCGTGGACTTCCGGAACCATGCAGTCCTGAAACATGCGTAGTGCGGCGCGTAACCGGCGAGACGCAACGCGGGCGCGGTGAATCGCTTCGATGTCCTCGGCAGCCCGAACACCGTCGAACTGGCTGGACAGCCGCTTCGCCTGGCGACGAAAATGCTTTGCCGCCAAAAGGCAAAGACCGAGATCAGCAGTGGGTAAGAATGGATTCATCGGGAATGTGGCACAAGCTGTCGCCGGATGGAGCCCCCCTGGCGCCACCTGGAAATCGGGCACAGAATAGGCTCAGTATACCGGATGCCAGCTTGGAATTCTATCGGGCTCGCGACGTTCCCGGTCAGCGGAAATGGGAAAACAGGCAACCTTTGCGCGTTCTATCGGTTGCGGCAGAAGTGCGGATTCTCCGATCGCCAAGCCGGTCAGTGTGCGTTGACCACATGCCCGGACTTCAGCCAGTGCGGCGGGGCCAGAACGGCCGACGGCGTTGCCGGGGGCAACGTCAGATAGAAGGTAGCTCCGCGGGAGGGTTCTGAATCCAGCCAGACGCGTCCCCCGAGCGATTTGATGATTCTTTGCACAATGGAGAGTCCTGCTCCGCTCCCCTCGTATTCCTTGCGGCTGTGCAGACGCCGGAACATGGCAAAAATCGCCTCGTGATAACGAGGCTCAATACCAATTCCGTTATCGCGGACATACAGGGTTGGTTCGCTGCCGGTGACCGTGCCGATCTCGACCGTGGGACGCTCGGACCGATTGAACTTCAGGCCGTTGGAGACCAGGTTTCCGATGGCAAGGGTGAGTAATGTCTCGTCGCCACAGACCCCGGGCAATGGGCCATGAACCCGGACCTCTTTCTTGCCGGATATGCTCGGGCGAAGCATGTCCAGAACGTTGGCGACGACGGTGTCCAGGCTGACATTGGCCGTTACCGGTTTGACGCTTCCGACGCGACAGTAGGTCAGCAGATCGGAAATCAGGTTCTCCAAACGGCAGCACAGGTCGTCGATCTTTCCCAGCCGGCGTTGGCCTTCCTGGTCGAGCACGGAGCGATAGTCCTCTCCCAGCAGGTCGCAATAGGCGTGTATTCCTCGAAGCGGTTCCTTCAGGTCGTGTGAAGCCACGTAGGTGAACTGTTCGAGTTCGTGATTGATGCGATTCAGCTCCGTATTGCGGTGCGCAAGTTCGGCCGCCTTGCTTTCGAGGCGGACGTGGGCTGCCTCCAGGGTTTGAACACGGTGTCGAAGTCGGGTCCGTGAACGTTCTCGTTCGACAGCACGGAGCATGGCCGGGATCAGCCGCGGGCTGCCGAACTCCTGGCGAGACAGGCAGTCCTGCGCGCCTGCTCGAATTGCCTGAAGGGCCGTGATCTCATTCTCTTCGGCGGTTAGCGCGATGATCGGTGTGTTCGGAGCAACCGCTTGGATGCGATGGACTGCCGCCCAGCCGCATGCATCGGGCAGATTCGGTTCGACCAGCACGAGCGTGAAACGGTCCTGTTTTAGCACCGCAATTGCGTCGTCCAGTCGGGTTGTCTGTGTTACGCAGAATCGCGTCGGTTGGTGGCCTGAAAGCGTATAACCATTGCCAAGTATCTTCCGAATCGCCGTTGCGCTCTCCGTGTCGTGCAGTACGAGCAGAACGGAGATACGCCGACTTACCATCGTGGGGAAGTGTCTTGTGGAATCGCTGCAGATCGCGCTCTGACCCATCGTGGCCTCTCGGGAAGCATTGTTGTGAAATGGGAACGCTGCAACGGAACGCCCAGTAACTCTACGTTATCTGAACGCAACGTCAAAACAAAAAGCCACATCCGAACGGGGGGAAAGCCGAGTGGCGTTCAACGCGCAGATGCCTGCAACCGTGTCGCAGACGCCGATTGGATGGATTGAGCCGATTATTACGGCGTCGGCACTCAGTAGGTCTTCACCTCGACGGCGGCTCCATTGCGTTCCGCCGAGACGTAGGCGCTGTAGATGGTCGAGATGGTGTCGGCCGCAAGCGACATGGTGCTTTGCGGTTGCTCGCCGTAGGCAATGGTTCGGTAGAAGGCTTCCATCTCTTGTGGATAGCCGGTAATCAGGTCTTCATCCGGGGCGGTGCAGGCCCAGCCTTGTTTGGTGCCGATCTTTTCGACGACATAGATATCGGCGAAGTTGGCTTCGACCGGATTGTAGGTCTGCATGAGGGTGTTTGGATTGATATTGCAGACCGCCCGGTGATTATTCGCACAGATTTCCAGCCAGTTATGGATACCGCCCAAAACGATGTCGGAAGCGAAGACCGTAAGAATCGTACCGTCGGTGCATTCGACGTGCATCATCGAGAAGTCGTCGATGTCGTGGTAGTCGCAGCGGATATGCCCCTCGTTGCGGAAGGCAGGCAAGCGAGTCACGGCGTGGCAACGGGCGCTTACGGTTTTCGGCTGAATGGGTTTGCCATCGCGTGCGAGTCCCTCAACGCGTTTGAGATAGAGCGCCGCAGTGAGTGGGTGGCAGCCCTTGCCGATCATGACACCGCCGCCGCAGCGCGACCAGTAGGCGTAGTCGACCGAATGCGATCCGCTGTGGGCCTCTTCGCCGTGAATCCAAAGGATTTGCCCGCCGGTCTTCTCCAGAATCTCCCGTTCCTTCTGGATGGCGGGCGCGTAAACCCAGTTCTCAGCGTACAACAACTGCCCTTTGCTGGACTGCTCCGCGGCGATCAATCGGTCCACGCTTGCCAGGGCTGCGTCCAGTGCTTGTTGTTTGGGAAAGCGTTCGCCGTGGAAATCTTTGCTTCCATCCCCGAAGTAGCCGGTCAGCGGTTTCTCGCAGATCACGTACCTGTCGGCCTTCAGGCCGGCAATAGAAACCGCTTCATGGGCGTAGGGAGGCGTACAGCAGTGGATGACGTCGACTTCCACCAGCAAGTCGTCGAGGTTGGGAAAGTAGCGAATCCCCCGTTTCTCGCAATAGGATGTGCCGCCTTGCGCGTCGATCGTATGGGCGCCGACCACCTGGACGTTGGTGCCGTAAATCTTCTGGATCGCCTCGAAATGGAAGGATGCGGAGAATCCCGTGCCGACAATCCCTGTCCGAACCAGTGTTTTCGCCATTGCGACGCTATCCTATGTTTATAGTCTTCTGTCGAGAAGACGTCACCTTACCGCGCGGTTGCGATTTGGGCAAGAGCCGAAGCGAATCTCAGTCGCAAATCACCGCGCGGTTTCGGCTTCTTCCGGTTCGGGAGTACGCCGCATGAAATCGGGCAGAGGGAATGCCTTCTTGCCACGCTCCGAATCCACCTGCAATTCCGGTGAGGAGAGTATCAGCTCCGCTACCTTCTCGCGGGCGTTGTCGTAGGCGGCCTCATCCGAGTTCCAATCGAACCAGGACGGCGTCAGAGCGGTTACGAGCCGCCGGGCTTCGGCTGCCTTGCCATGCTGGGCGGCCAGGGTCAGCAGATCATAGTCTTCGATACCGTCACGCAAGGCCTTCAATCTCATGCTTGGCGCGATTCCCTCGTAGCCGACGGCGCGGGCCGGATAGACCAGCACGCCCTCGCCGTTGAACAGGGCGCTGCTCGCTCCCCGGGCCCCAGAACTGCGGTCCAGGGTTATCGGATCGGTCCACGGGTCCTCAACGCCCTGCCAGTAGGACATGCCGCCCCAGTAGACCAGGCCTCGAATGTCGTAGCGCCAGGCGATCCAGCCTGGCACCCGATAATTCAACAAGGGATAGTCAATATGCCACCACGGTGTACGCGCCCGCTGGCATAATGCGGTGTACGTCCATATCTCCTCGCCCAAATCTTGCCGGGCGATCGCGTGGTTCGGCTTGAAAAGCGAAAAGAGCGGACACCAGATATCCACCGCACCGTACAGGTCGCCCCACCGGTCCTTTTCCGGCCACGTCTGCTCGATGACCAGCAGTTTCACCCGTGTCGTGGTCGCACGGATCGCTCGCCCCCAGAATCGCACGTAGTTGTAGGCGTCCGGACCATCCGGCTCGCAACGCAGGTAGATGAAGAAGGTCACGCTCGGTCGGTCCACCTCCAGGATCGCTCGGTCGAAGGCGTCAAACAGGGCGTGGAGTCTCGGCTGATCCTGATCGATGTCCTCAATCCAGCGCCGCGGATGCGGAAGGACGCAGGCGTTTATGTGGTATCGATCAATGAACTCTCGCAGGGCGGCAATCTTCTCGGCTGGTATCTGGAACGAACCGTCGGGTTGTTCTTCCGGATCGAGCGAGCCCCGAGGAGGAGTCGCGTTGATCCGATGCTCCGAAAGCAATTGCGCGCATTGCCGCTCGATCCATTCCCAATCATCCGGAACCGACTGCTTGCCTGCGGCTGCGCGATCGCGGTAGTACGCTCGCATCCTTTGTGCCGGTGATCCCATGGCGGTCTTCATGGCAGGTGTCGGGGGCAGGCAGATGTCCCAGACGGTCAGCCAGACGGGAATCTC
This sequence comes from Thermoguttaceae bacterium, assembly GCA_040772845.1. Lineage (GTDB taxonomy): Bacteria > Planctomycetota > Planctomycetia > Pirellulales > Thermoguttaceae > PWXP01. The sequence goes on along the minus strand of JAXGXG010000002.1, from coordinate 1,373,804 downwards.
TACGGGAGTCTGGCTCTCGGCGGTTATCTGGTACGTTCCGCGGTATTCGCCAGGCGGCATGTTCGGCGGAACGTAGAGATCGACCCAGAAACCATGGGTCTCGTTCTTCGGCAAATCGAACGGCATGGCCACGAAGCGCGCGCCGGTCAGGGGCGCGAGCGTCAGCGGATTCCGGTGTGGTATCAGAGGGTCGGGGTACCAGCCAGGGACGAACTCGTTGTTCCGATACGTACCAGTTCCGAGACGCAACTGGTGTTCTCGAAACAGCCGGGCATCGCCGGCCTTCAAAACGGCATCATCGGGTCCTTGCAGGTCGCCGGGGACAAGCCGAACGCCGGACACCTGCGAATCGCTCTGCATCAGTACCTGGAAGCTCTCGCATTCGTTCCGGGCAGCCGCCAGCCGGACGTCGCACCCCGAGGCAGCGGGGGCTTCGCGCAATACGCGGCGGGTATCCGTTACCGTCCAAACGTGCCACTCCGCACGAACTTCAGTGACGAGGAACATGGCAAGCACCAGGGGGACGAATACCTTCATACATTGCACCTTCATTGTTTGCAAAAAGCATCATGCTTCATTGGGACCGCCGGGACGACACTCCAAGTCTAGTTTACGTCACCCAGGCTGGACAGACCGTCCGGCTTCAACCCCGATGCGAGCCGTCCGGTGGCAATTCCACTGTCCGCACCAGCGCTGATTTCAATACGTCTTTCTGGTATCCAAGCCGAATGGTCTCCGGACACGGATCTGCAGCGAGATCACAAGCCTCTTGACACCCCCACCCCGCGTATCTACTGTAAGGTCAATGGCCTCTGCGGGCGCACGCCATTCAAGCGACAGCAGGAAAGGGAATTGTCATGACCGATACCAGTCGAAGCGTATCGTCTACGCTCAGCCGGCGCGAAATCCTGGCCTATACGGCTGCCTTTGGCAGCAGTTTCCTGGCAGCGCAAGGGCTCATGGCCGCAGGCGATGAGTCTGCCGGCAAATCCGAGGCAGCGACGAAACCGGCCGCCAGGCAATACTCCATGAAGAAGTCCATCAATCTTTGGGCGCTTCCTTATCCGCAGAAGATGTCGTTGCGCGACTGTTTGGACGTGTGCAAAGCAGCAGGCTTTGACGGCGTCGAATTGAACTACGCCCTGGAAGGCGACTTGTCGGCCGAAGCGTCGGAAGACGAAATCCGGGCGATCGGCAAAATGGCCCGCAAGATGGGACTGGAAATCAGCGGGGTTTGCTCTTTTCTATTCTGGCCCTATTCATTTACGCACAACGATCCCGACCGGCGCGCTCGCGGGCGCGAATTAGCCGGCCGTATGATTCGTGCAGCCGAACTGCTCGAAACGCCGAACCTGCTGGTCGTGCCCGGAGCCGTGTATGCCCCATGGCTGCCCGACGAGCCGCCCGTCAAGCCCGACGTGTGCTACCAACGCGCGCACGACGCCGTCGCCTCACTCGTGCCGGCGGCAGAGAAGGCCGGCGTGTTCCTGAACATCGAAAACATCTTTGCCAACGGGTTTCTGCACAGTCCGAAGGAGATGACCGATTTCGTCGATAGCTTCAAGTCTGAACACGTGGCCATCCACTTCGACACGGGCAACATCATGCAGTATCATTTCCCCGAGCACTGGATTCCGCTGCTGGGCCGAAGGATACGCAATGTCCACCTGAAGGAGTATTCCAAACGCGGGCACGAGTTCAGCCTTGACGCGTTTCGCCCGCTGCTGGACGGCACGACCGATTGGCCTGCCGTGCTCGAATCGCTGGACGCCGTCGGTTACCGGGGCTATCTCACGTTCGAGTACTTCAACCCGTTCCCGCACTGGCCCGAGGCGCTTGTGTACCACACATCCGATGCAATGGACCGTATGTTGGGACGGATTTAGGCGTTCAACGGAACCGGGGCGCATGAATCGGCTTGTCGAGCCAGGTGGTGCCGTTACGACTCGCGAGAGCACAAGCCTGTTGCCGCACCCGGCGTGAAAGGTCGTTGCGGTGGGATTTCACCCTCCCGCTACCGCGTCCGATCTTCCCGTTGGGAAGGTGAAAGTGTCGGCATTTCGCCCCGATAGGGGCCGCAAGAATGGAGCCACGGGTGCAGCGGCGAGGCGGCGCTGTCGCCGCCTCGATGCGGAACCCGTGGGAGAAGGGCTTGGCTTTCACCTGCCCGAAATCGGCCGCCACCTGCCGCTTCCTTCAATTCCGGTCAACAGGAATGTTGATCAGTTCATCGTCGACCAGATATTCTTCACGCGGGTTGGCGATTTTGAACCAGGTTTGTTCGCTTCCCGGATCGACCGACTCGGTCAGTGTAAGTTCAACCGCGGGCTTTGAATGGGGATACCACTGTTCCGGGCCCCAAGCACGAAGTTTGCAGGCGAGACCGCCCGGCCGGACCGAGTCGTCGGCAACGGGGCCTTCAAGTGTTTCCGGAACGACGACGAGTTCACGCAAATCGACGTCTTTGAGTTCATCGTGGCTCGCACGATTCAGGCAGAAGACGATTGGTCCTCGCATCAGTGCGACACGCCCGGCTTGAGCGCGGCGCCCACGAATCCATCGCCAGGACATCGGCAGATCGAGTTCAATTCGATCGCCCTCCTTCCAGGAACGGCTCACGGTGACAAATGAACCGGCCGTGCACGGCTGGTCGAGCTTCTCGCCGTTGACAGCAATCGTCGCGTCGGTGGTCCATCGCGGAATCCGCAGCCGCACGGCAAACTTGCAGGGCTCCGATGGTGTGACGTGAATCGTCACCTTCCCGTCACTCGGATACTCGGTCTCCTGCCGGAGCGTCAATGCAATACCGTCGGGCAACTTCAACTCGGCGGTGGACGGTGTGTACAGATTGACGGCTACGCCGTCTGCGGTAGTGTAGTACACGTATCGGGGCAACAGCGAGACCACACGCCGGTAGTTATTCGGACAACAGTACGAATCTCTCGGGAAATACACGCGTGGCCCTTCGGTCGGCACGTAGTATCGGATCTTCCGGCCGTCGCGCGACTGGGCCGAAAACAGGGCGTTGTAGATCGCCCGCTCCATAAGATCGCCGTATAGGGAACTGCCTTCGCCCAGAAGCAACTCGTTCCAGAGCCGAAGCAGATAGGCCGTGGCGCAGGTCTCGCCAAGATGAGCAGTGCCGTCTTGGGTGTCGTGCCAGCATTCGCGATAACCGCAGGCTCCGGTGATGGCTATTCCGTTGCTTTTGAGCAGGAAGTCCATCACATCGCGTGAGGAATTGAGCAACGTGCGGTCGGGAAGAACTGCGTCAAGCCATAGTTGGGCAATGGTACGGGAACAATGTGCATAGGCATGGCCGCCCACCGGCCCCCAGCGGCCAATGATGATATCTGGCTTCCATTCCCCCAGCTTGCGAAACTGTGTGCAGAACGTAAGGTAACGTGGACAACCGGTTTCGGCATAGAGCATGAGCATCGCCGGTTCGATGCCTGTGACGGCCATGAAGACCGTGATGTCGCCGCCGCCGGGCTTGCGGTCCGGTTCCGCCGTCCAGCGGTCAATAATACAGTTGGCCACCTTGCGGGCGGCCAGCAAGGATCGCTCGTTGCCGAACAGCCGGTAGTCGCGCACAAGTCCCTGGATGATGTACGCCATCTCGTGGATGTCCCACAATGCCCAAATGCGTGCTTCGGGCTTCATCATCCCGATATAGCCGTCCTCTTCCTGATTGGCGAGCAAGGTGTCGATCAGGTGTTCTTTCCTTGCGATGACCAACGGGTCTTTTGAATAGGCGGCCAAACCTGCGGCCGCGTCAATCAACATGCCGACACCGACGAATCCGGAACTGTGGTCTTTCTGGACAAACGGCTCAAGAAAGTCCTTGTCGACGTCTATTTTCATAAGATTGTTGTCGATCGTAACGTCGATGCGGCGGCCGATCTCTCCGCCAACCTTGACTTGCTGCAGTCCTAGAGGAGCGAATCCGTTAGCCGCGCGGGACGTTGCGTCGCGACCGGGCTGTTCGGCAGCGAACGCGGTGTGGCACAGACATACCAGCGCCATTGCCCATAAACACACAATGGCCGGAATGCTGATTGTGATCGCCTGGCGGAATGCGGTTCGTTGCTGTGCCACGGTTCGACTCCTTTGATGTTCTGAACGGGATGATGGCCTCCGCTCACCCGGTATCTTCCCGCCTCTTGCGTCGCGTATTGACGCTCTGGGGAAAGCGTGCGAGCCAACCTCAAATGTCGCCTTAACTGAGTGCCGTCCGAAGTGCGTCGATATTCTCGCTCGACACGCCGGGCGGCGTGCCGCCGCCTGCCGAGAGAATCAGACGCCGGTGGTCGCCGATCGATCCATGTGCCTCTTGGGCAGTGCGCCGGACATCGTCCGGAGTTCCCGAGGCCAACACGTCGCGCGGCGGCACGTTCCCCAGCAGAACGATCGAATCGCCCGCCGCCTCGCGCATTTGGCTCAGACTGTGCTCGAAGCTGAAGTTGAACACATTGAATCCCATCTCGGCAAGGTGTCTTGCGGTAACCAATCCGTGACAATCATTGTGCAGGATGCGGACACGCCCGTCAATGGCGCGCGAGATTCTCGTGAAATACGGCAGTACGAACTCGCAGAAATCCTTTTCCCCAAGAAAACCGATCAGGTCGTCCAAAATCAGCATGCCGTCGATGGTCGGGAAGACTTCCGCCTGATAGGCAAGCCAATCGCAGATGAAGTCGGTTACAACGTCAAGCAACTTGTGGATTGCATCGGGATCGATTTTGACTCCCACAAGCGCTTCGGTATGTCCGAGCAGGTAGGTGGCGATATTCCAGGGCCCCCGCGAGGTGGCCAGGCGTACGGCGTGGCCTGCGAATTCAATCTTGGACCGTGTGTGCGTCAATCGCTGAATCACAAACGGGCACATGCCGTCGGTCCGACAATTCGGCCTGGTGAGCCGGTCGATGTCGCTGTAATCGTGCAGCATCTTGGCTGCAAACGGAAAGTCGTTCGCCGGCCAGATGCACCGCGCGCCGAACGCGGCCGGCTCCGTACACATGCCGTATTCCGCCCAGAACCCCGGCAGAAGCATAACGTCCGGAAACCGATTGACGGCACGAAGATTCGCGTCCAGCCAGACCCGGTCATCCGTCAGATAGTCGAGGATGGTTACTCCGGCCCAGCCCGGAAGCCAGGGACAATCGACGATCAGGCCGACCGGCAACGGCGTTACCGGCTCGCCGGCAATCACTTTCAGAAGCGTTTCCCACTGTGCGTTCGTCATAGATGTTAGTTATCTCAGGTGGTGTACGATGGACGCATCCGCCGGTCATTAGTTCGGTGTCGGATAAACGGGGCGTCGTGTAGACGTATCGCCGAGGGCACATGACGCGCCCTCGGCGGTGTGTGTTCCCAGATACAGGGGCCAAGCCGTGCTCGTTGTCCATGACCTCAGACCGGCAACGGCAGCTCATAGCCTTTGCGGCGCGTTACGTCCAGATAGCGGTTGGCCTCCTCGTCGCCGGGGAACTCCTCCTTGACCGGATCCCACTTCAACCGCCGTCCAATCCAGCGCGCGATGTTTCCCAGGTGACACACGCTGGTCGAACGATGGCCGACCTCGGCATGGGCGACCGGCAGAGCGCCCGTTCTCATGCAGTCAAACCAATTGCCCATATGGTTGTTGCTCTCGGCCAGGCGAACTGCGTCTGCAGGCAGTTCCGTTTCGGCAAGCTCCTTGGGATTGGCGGTGAAAGCGTTGCGCCGAATTTCGAGCCGTCCCTTATCGCCAATGAAGATGCCGCCGGCGCCCGACCCGTTGTCCAGAACGACCTCGACCCCGTTGGGATAGAGGTAGTGCAACTTCCATTTGCTCTTGAACATGGCATCGCCTTCACCGCGACTGATAGGTTGGTCGAAGGTGGGCATCTCGTACTTGCCATCTTCGCACCAGATCTCTGCCGGACCGCCGTTGTCGTAGCCAAGGGCCCACTGAATTTGGTCGAGCCCGTGCGCCCCCCAGCCGGTCATCTCGCCGCCCGAGAAGGGCCAGACCGAAAGCCATCCTGGATTGCGGCGGGGCGTGTATAGATCGATATGATAGGGAACAAGTGGTCCCGGGCCGCACCACTGCTCCCAGTCGAGTCCCTCCGGCACAGGTTCGCCCGGCAGGTTCATCAGCCACGAGGTCGGGTAGTTCGAGCCGATGACCTTCTCGATCTTGCCGAGTGCTCCGTTTCGGATCAACTCGCAAGCACGCCGGTTGGGAGCCATCGAACGCTGCTGACTCCCGGTCTGGAATACGATACTGTACTTCTTGACCGCGTCGCAGACAGCCCTGCCTTCCTTGATGGTGAGCGTAAGCGCCTTTTCGGCATAGATATGCTTGCCTGCCTGGCAGGCGTGAATGCACTGGATTGCGCGCCAATGATCCGGTGTGGCAATCACCACGGCATCCACGTCTTTCTGGTCGAGCAGTCTGCGGTAGTGCGTAAATGGTTTCGCCTGGAATCGGTCGGCAATCGTGTGCGCGCGACTCTCGTAGACGTCGGCGGTGGCGACGACTTGCCCCTCTTTCGGCAGGCCATAGAGTCCGGCGGCCCGGCGGCCGACGCCGATATAGCCCACCCCGATCCGGTCGTTGGCGCCGGGTTGATCCGGCGCAGCGAGTACCGAGCGTGGAATCAGCGTGGGCGCTGCGACCGCGACCGTTGCGCTTCGCAGTAATTGGCGGCGGGAAATGGAGGATGGAAGGTGCATGGAATGCCTCGTTGGAAAATCAATGGGGAGTTGTAGGTACATTAAAATCAGCGGTGACCGATCTGACGCCCGGCTCGACGACAAGTTCCATGCCGCTGGAACCGGGTTCACGGTATACATCCGGCACCAGGCTGACCGCAGGTGGTCCCTCTGCCAAGGGCGGCGTTTGCCAACAGTCGATACCCACGCGGTAATGACCGGGGATGAGTCCGTCTCCGTCAACAAAGGTCGTAGCGCAAAAACGCCCGTCCGTATCGAACGTAGCCCTGCCCGGCCGCCGTGGGAATCCTTCGGCCGGTTCCGTGGGTGCGAAGTAGATCATGCCAGGTTTCGTTGGAGCCTTTCCGTCAATCGTAACCGTGCCACCGACGTAGACTGTCTCCGGTCGCCCTGATCCGCAGCCAATCAGAGAAGCTGCGAATACGATGTACAGACAGTTGATGGCAAAGTACATGGTCGCTTTGTTTCTCATGGTAACGTGATAGCCTCGCCGCCGGCACGGGTGCCCAGTTCATTATAAACCTGATAGTCCACCGCGTCGCTCAGGAAATGGATGCTACCATCCCCGAGGGTGAACATGGCTCCACCCGGATGCATGCTCTTGAACCCACAAGCCCGATAGTGGATACCGCCTGCCCGGTCACAGACTTCAAAAGTATTCAGCGGGATACTCGTACTCGAAACAGGAAAATTGATGCAGTACGCGCACAAGTAGACACATTGGGCCGGCAGGGCTTCGCCGAGCATCAGGGTATTGGAAAGCCCGTCGCGCACGTGGGCAAAGGTGATTCCTTCCGGATACCGGCCGAACATGCCCACCGTGTTGTGGTCGGGGCCCGTCGAACCATAGTTGTTCCCCTGGCAGCAGTAACTGGGATTCGGCTCGGGGCAGAAGGGACATGCGTCAGGCTCGGTCGGCCCCATCGACGCCGAGTACCAAAGACCCAGCGACGGCGAAGGATTCGAGGACGATACGTTATCGCGATCATCGAACACCCCACGCCTGCGATCCGCATCGCTCGGACAGATAACCCCGGGAAACACTGTCTGAACGGCGGTCGAATTGTCGGCATGGTTCATCGCTTTGTTGAAATCAAACGTGTCGTACAACGCCTGCTGCTCCAGATGTGGCAGGAGCATGGCCATCCAGGTACCGCCCGGCTTCGCGAACGGCGAACGATTGTCGTAGGGCGTCGCAAATGGCAGGGTCTCGTGTTTTGCATGGTAGGCATGCAGGGCCAACGCGAGCTGTTTCAGATTGTTGCTGCACTGGATTCGGCGAGCCGCTTCCCTTGCGCCTTGCACGGCAGGCAATAGCAATCCGATCAGAATGCCAATGATCGTGATGACGACCAGAAGTTCCACCAAAGTGAAGCCGTCCTGCCGATTTCCTGCGCCGCCTGGCGGAATGTCTGTAAGCATCGTCTCTTCCTCGACACTTCCCCTCATTCCAGCAGCCTTTCGTATCTCACATGTCAACTTTGAAAGCCATATCGCCGTCGCATGTAACAGAGTGCCGCAATGAGCGTAATCGCCAGTAGGCTCGTACCTGGCTCCGGCACGACGAGCGTTAGTTGCATCGCGTCGATGAATACGACGGGGGGGTCTCCCGCGGTGGCCCGGCGTCCTGAGATAGTCAAGTTCCCGTCGGCGTCTGCAAATGAAAGAAAGCTGAATGCGTAGTCGTCATCGCTCGTCGGCAGCGTAGAACCGTTGAAGCTGTACTCTTCCGCGAGGACACCGTTAGCGTACCACAAAGACTCCCGGTTTCCTGTACTGCCAGTGTCAAATGCCCAGATGGTGACCTCGTAAATGGCGTCACCTTCCAGCCCCCCGACCAGAATGTCCAGACCATCGTCCGTGGCCGTGCCGCCGCTGAAAACAAAGTCTCGCAGCAACTCCTGCTGCGTGAACTCGCCACTGTTGGTCGGAGTTGTGCGGCGACGATCATCCAGGCTTCCCCCAACAGAAGAAAGTGTTACATCAAGGTCGCCATACGTGCCGCTACCACCTCCCGCCGACGTGAGGACGAATTGATCAAAACCGGTGTGAGTGACGCCGGGAGTGCTTGCTTCGGTGGCACTACGGTCGTTGAAGTCAAGCGATAGAACCGTCTCACGCCGATAGAGGGTGGTCACCAACTGCAGGTCAAATGCGTTCAGGGAGAAGTGCGTGCTCGCATCTGCATCGGCGGTGGCAAAACGCACGTCTATCGAATCGCCCGTGGTGACAAAGCGGAACGTCGACGTCGTGATCTCCGTTGGCGAAGTCCCCGAAGTTACCTGCAGCGCCGAGGCGACTGTCCGGTCGATTCCCACAGAATCCTGCAACCGGATGTCAAAGCTCGCACCAGCGTACTCGGTGGCATGGTGATAGGTGGTCAGTTCGTAGATACCGAAACGCAGGTTGTCGAGGGTCATCGCCATCGTGCCGGGCGAATCTCGCAGAATGGCGTCCGACAGCAGCAAACTCGATTCGGTGTAGTCGCCGCTGACAATCGGTGCTGAATCGCGAAGCTGCGTGTAGCCGTTAAGGGTCACGTCGGCGACGTGGCCGACCGCAAATGGTGCGTAGAAGCTTCGGGTCAGTGGAGGGTTGCTGCCACTCTCGGTCGCCTTGAATGCAACGAACCCCGGTACGGTGCCGACCGGTCCGCCGCCGGAATTACCGGAACTGCCGAAATCGACCTTTACGGCCGGTTCATCTTGGACGGAAAAGATGAGTTCCGAAATATCCACATCCGTTAACGTCCGGCTGTAGACGCGAAAGTCGTCCAGGTAGCCTCGCCACGATTCGCTTCCCTGGCGACCCATTCGCAGTGTCGTAATATCTCGCAGGTTCAGCCCCTCATACGTTGCTGCATTGCCGACACGTGCTCCATCTTGGATAACTCGGAAGGTGGTCCCGTCACCGATAAAGACCAGATGGGTCCACAGGCCATCTCCCGGCATTCGAACACGGTCGTTCTGCGGAAGGCCCTTGTCGCTTGTCGTATCGCGGACTCGCCCCCATACCTGATCGCTGCTGTTCACCCAGCCGCCGATGTTCTTGTTGCCGGTATCCCCATCGTGCATTGTAAACAGGCCGTCGTTGCCGGAACTGTGATTTGAGGTTCGCAAGGCCCACAGCGATATGGTGAAGGCGCCATCTACCGGTTGGATGGTACCCGCGTCCAGGGCCGCGCCGCCGCCAATCTGGATAACCCCACCTAGCGTCGTGTCATCCATCCATACGATAGAGCCCGAATCGACGAGCGTTGCGTGGCGGGCGCTGGCCGTACTGTCGAACCCTAAATCGTTCGGATCGTCGAACGAATAGTGTTGTTCGAGATTCGAGACAATGTCTGCGCGAACGCTGCACGCCACCAGAACCGACAAACAGTATGCCAGAAGCCGGAAACTCAACCGGGGTGTCATGGATTGGTCCCTCCGGAAGAAAGCGTTAACGCGATAGTGTGGACGAGAACGAACCTATACCATTCATTGTGAACAAGAGTCGAGCCTTGTCACCCGACGTGTTGCGCAAATGGGGCGCGTTTTGCGTTGCACCAGGCGTGGGGAGCCTCGCCAGAGGGCCACGTCCATTTTGCAACAGTATTCACGGTATGTGCTGGCCCGCCTTGGATGGCATCCGTCACTCGTGAGGCTGGGCGTACTGGCCTCCTATGTATTGGGCATAGCGTTGCGCAACGTTTCCATTCTCGACATTGCCGCGGTGAACGAGAATGCCGACTCGTTGGGAAAGCGTCTCGCCTTTCTTCAAAGTAAATGGTTTTCCGCTCTGGGCGTCAGGGCGGCGTGGCCCGAAAGTACCGTACTCCCGCGTCAGCCAACGGACCGGCTCGCCTTCGGGGTAGGGCCACTGGAATACGGCGACGCCTTCGGTCACCCCAGCCACAGTATTCGAGTAGTCGATCCAGCGGGCAGGCTGCATGTTAGTTGCCTTCTGCCCGGTTTGGCCAAGGTCATTGGTGATGGCGCCCCCGTGGTCTCCGTTGAATGTCTCGTTGATACGCAGGTAGGGCCACGCATAATGGACCGGATCGCTCACGAAGGCGACGTCACCATAGGCGGCCGTCAGGGTAAACGCGATGTCGAGCAGGTACTCGCCGTTGCCCAGCGGGACAATGCACACGTCCCGCAGTTCGTCGAGGACGCGAACATCGTGGTTCATCTGCCAGACGAGTCTCTCCTGGTAGCTTCCGGTCTGGCCGCCCTTCATCTCCGAAAACTCGCTGTGACAAACGTGGTCCTTGAACGGCGGACGACGGTCCTCGCCACTATAGAGGGCATTGTAGAAGCTCGCCTTCCGCTGGCCGGCCAGTTGCACTGTGTCGGCAAACCACAGTGCGCGGTGATGTGGATAAGGCTCCGCTTTCTGTGTGAGGAGGTTCTTGCCCGAGGGGGTGCGAAGTGGCCAGATGTGAGGCAAGTCGACCGTGTCGGCGTATTGATAGACGAACGCTTCCTGGTCGCCAATCAATACCTTGAGTTGCCCCGTATCGTCCTGCTGCTGGAAGACCACTGCAGCAGACGAATCGTCTGCACAGGAACGGCTGACTGAGACGTCGCAAAGGCCAAAGAGGGCCATCGCGAATAGCAAGTGGCGACACCAGATTGCAATCGACATAGAAAACACCTCCTTATTACACGGGCAAAGGCAACTCGTAGCCCTTGCGTCGTTCGATATCGAGATAACCGTTTGCTTCTTCATCGCCAGGGAAGGTCTCCTGGGCCGGATCCCATCGAATGGGACGCCCCAGCCAGCGGGCAATGTTGCACAGATGGCAGACGGTGATGGACCGGTGTCCGACTTCCGCGTTGGCAACAGGCGATTCGCCGCTTTTCATGCAGGCGAACCAGTTCTCCATGTGGTTATCGCCCGTTCCGAGTTGGATTGCGTCGGCAGGCAGCTCTACGTCTGCGAGTTCCTTGGGGCTTGCGGCAAACTCTCCGCCGCGAATTTCGATTCGTCCCTTTTCGCCAATGAAGATGCCGCCGGCGCCCGACCCATTGTCCAGGACCACCTCGACGCCTTTCGGATACCGGTAATGCACCTTCCACTTGTTGCGGAACATGGCGTTACCTTCTCCCACAGAAATCGGCTTGTCGAACACGGGCATCTCGTACTTGCCATCCTCGCACCAGATTTCGACCGGGCCACCGTCGTCGTAACCGAGGGCCCACTGAATCTGGTCTAGTCCGTGGGCGCCCCAACCGGTCATCTCGCCACCGGAATACGGCCATACGGAAAGCCAGCCGGGATTGCGCCGCGGCGTGTAGAGATCGATGTGATACGGTACGACCGGAGCAGGCCCACACCATTGCTCCCAATCGAGCCCTTCGGGCGCCGGCTGACCCGGCAGATCCATCAGCCACGGGCTGGGGAAGTTCATGCCGATCACCTTCTCGATCTTACCGATCACGCCGTTGCGGATCAATTCGCACCCGCGCCGATGTCCAGCCATCGACCGCCGTTGGCTGCCCGTTTGGAAGGCAATCTTGTACTTCTTCACGGCATCGCAGACGGCGCGACCTTCCCTGATGGTCAGCGTCAACGCTTTCTCTGCGTAGATATGCTTGCCGGCCTGGCAGGCGTGGATGCACTGAATGGCCCGCCAGTGGTCGGGCGTGGCAATGACAACCGCGTCGACGTCCTTCTGGTCCAGAAGGTCGCGATAATGGGTAAATGGGCGCGCCTTGAATCGTTCGGCCGTGGTCTTGGCGCGGCCCTCGTGCACGTCGGCCGCGGCCACAATCTGCCCTTCTTTCGGGAGTCCGTAGAGCTGGCTGCCCCGCCGGCCGACCCCGATGTAACCGACTCCCACTCGGTCGTTCGCACCCGGTCGATCTGCATCGGCCAGAACGGTGCGAGGGATAAGCAAGGGAGATGCGACAGCCAGGGTTGCGGATTTCAGAAAGCGACGACGGGACGCTGTGCTGGGATTGCGCATGGCACGATATCCTTTGCGGCAGGGGTGCGGAAGGGGCGAACCATGCATTCCATCGTAGCCAACCTCGGCAAACGGTCAAGCAAGGAAGGCACGTGTTTTGCGCAATCAGGGCGTGTTTTGCGTGTTTTCAACTTCTCCTTCCGATTGGCCGTCTGGTATACTGGAGTCTTCTGTCTGTTCCGCATTTCCTGCTGCTGTCAATGCTATGGCCGGAAGACAAAAGACCCGACGTCGCGTGGCCCTGGCCTATCCGGTTGCCGTACCGTGGATGGCGCTGTTTATGCGCGGGGTTGCCGACTACGCGGATCGCCATGGCGATTGGACCATTCTGACCAGCCCGCCCACGCTGGCCGGAGCGGAACAATTTGCAATCAGCGTTCGAACGCTTCGCGGTTGGCAGGGCGATGGCATCATTGCGGCAATCAGCACAACGGAAGAGGCGCGTATGGCGCGGCGGCTAGGCGTTCCCGTTGTGAACTTCGGCGGAACGCTGGAGAAGTGCGGCCTTCCTCGTGTAATGGTGGACCACCACGCTATGGGCCGGCTGGCCGCTGAGCATCTGTTGCAGCGAGGTTTCCGCCGGCTGGCCTACTGCGGCACGGAAGGTCCCCTCTATTCCCGCTTGCGGGCTGAAGGATTCGCACATACAGCTTGCGAGGCAGGGGTTTCCTGCAATGTGCTGCAGATACCTGCCCGATTCCAGAAGGGTGATACCTGGCAACGGTATATGGCCCCGATGGAACGGTGGCTCCGCCGGCTGAAGCCGCCGGTAGGGATGCTTGTGGTCGACGACTACCGCGCACGCGTGGTTGTCGAACTGTGTCACTGGCTGGGATTGCGCGTTTCGCGTGACGTCGCGGTAATTGGTGTCGACAACGATCCGACCGTATGCGAGTTCTGCCGGCCGTCGTTGACGAGCGTGTCGCGCAGTGCATGGCGAAATGGGTACGAGGCCGCAGCCATGCTGGATACCTTGATGGCCGGAAAGACACCGGCGACCAGCGAGGTCCTGATCGCACCCGACGGCGTGGTTGCCCGCCAATCCACGGCCACCATTGTCCTGGACGAGCCGCGCGTAGCGGCCGCCGTCCAATTCATGTGCGATCACCTTGCCGAGCCGCTCGGCATCGACCGGGTGGTCGAGAAGGCGGGCATTTCTCGCCGACAGTTGGAATTGCGATTCCGCCAGGTATTGCATTGCACGCCGTTGGAGTATCTTTCACGGTTGCGGGTCGACCGTGCAAAGGATCTTCTTTCACGACCGGACCACATGAAGTTCGAGACGGTCGCCAAGGCATGTGGGTTTTCCAGCGCCGAGCGACTGCGGATCGTATTCCGGCGGATCACAGGTCGCACGCCTGCAGAATACCGTCAGAATTTGGAACTCGGAGAGATTGTAAGACGTTGAGAGAAACTCTACCCGATGCAGGAGGGCTGCCATGCGAAGATCAACACGGCGACGTTTCATGGCGCAGACGGCGGCGTTGGCCGGATCTGCCGTTCTCTCCCCTTTTACAGAAGCCAAGGCGATGTCACGTCTGAAAATTGCACGAATTGAGACCATTCCCGTCAGCTACGCCACTCGCGGGCGATTCAAGTTCTTTGAAGGTCCGCATGGCGAGCCGCTCGGCCGACAGACCGTGGTGGTCAAGATCACGGCCGACGACGGGACGGTTGGCTGGGGACAGAGCGTGCCGAGTCACAAGTGGAGTTACGAGACCGTCGAGACGGTGCAGACGACTATCGACAACTACCTTGCTCCTCTGCTGGTCGGCCGAGATGCTCTGGATATCGACGCGATTCACGCGTTGATGAACCGATTCATCGCACCCATGTTCTCGACCGGGCAACCGATCTGCAAGGCCGGCATCGACCTGGCCCTGTTCGACCTGGCGTGCAAACACTGCGGGCAGACGGCTTCCGAACGATGGGGCCGCAAGGGACGCGACCGCATCACGCTCAGTTGGACGCTCAACCCGGTCTCGCTCGACGACGTCCCACGCCTTGTGGACGAAGGGCTTGCCGCCGGGTATCGGAACTTCAATGTCAAGGTAGCGCCCGATCCGGAGTTCGACGTCGAAATGTGCAAAACGGTCAAACGGCTCGTGCCCAATGGGTTTCTGTGGGCCGATGCCAACGGTGGCTACGACGAAGCGGCCGCCCTGGCCGTGGCCCCGCAACTCGCTGACGCAGGCGTTGCGGTTCTCGAACAACCGTTGCGTCCTAACCGGATTACCGGCTATCAGAAGCTCAAAAAGCAGGGCGCCTTGCCGATCATTCTCGACGAGAGTGTGGTTCATTCGTCCGATCTTGAAGAGTTTGTCCGGCTTGGCATGCTGGATGGCGTCGCTGTGAAACCGGCTCGCTGTGCCGGGCTGACCGACTCGCGTCGGCAAATCGAGATGGCCCTGGACCACGGGCTCATGTTCCTCGGTAGCGGCCTGACCGACCCCGATCTATCACTCGCCGCTTCGTTACTGCTTTATGGCGCGTACAACCTGCAATATCCGGCTGCCCTGAACGGCCCTCAGTTCCTGAAAGACTCGCTCCTGAAGCGGCCTTTTGAGGTGACCGATGGACAATTGGCCGTACCGACGGGTATCGGACTTGGGGTGGAGGTGGATCAAGTCCGAGTCGCGGAACTTGCGTCGCCCAAGTGACGGCCGTTGGTGATCATTGTCCGTTCATCCGACATCGGCGCCAAGTGGCAAGCATCGTGATCGGCAGCAGTGTCAGCAGGAGTGTCACAGCAGTCGGTTCCGGCACGGCGGCGGTCAATTCCAAGGCTTGGCCGCCCCCAAGCAGGTCGACGATGGCCGATTGCCAGGCCTGGACCGGTCCAAGCGTAGCGGCCGTGGCATCGATTTCCAATGGACCGTCGATACTGATCGCGCTGGCGGTGAGCACCCGGAAAGTGTCACCAACCTGGGGGGTAAAGCCGTTGTTCAGCACCAGACGCAGCGTCCCTTGAAGATTCGCGGCGCCCGATACATCGATCCAATCGAAACCGGCCGAATCTCCTTGAATCGGGCCCCAGAGATCGACAAGCATCGTGCCGTCTTGATCATAATCTCCTGTGATCGTAAGCTTGCCCGGCGAACTGCCGGCAGAGATGTCTGCCCCGGCAGCCACGGCAAGGTTGCCAACCACGCTTCCGTCGCCAAGGAGGGTCTGGCGGCTGGCCAGTGAGTATTCACCGCCTGTGGTTGCGCTCACATCAAGGGTTGCCAGCGGGCCAATGGAGATCGTCGAACTACCGTCGATTGTGCCGGCGCCGCTCAATGCCAGGGTGCCCAGCGAAACGTTGGTGGCTCCCGCGTATAGATTTGGGGTGGTTAGGGTGAGCGTACCCGAACCGGTTTTGGTCAGCGAGCCGGCGCCGCGAATCACGTTATCGATGGTCAGCGTATGACCGGAGTTGACCTCGAAGGCGCCGCCGCTGGATCCGAGGGTGATGCCGCGACGACTATCGTCGATGGCGAAACTGGCCGTGGCTTGCAGCGCGCCACCGTCTAGCCACAATGCATCTTCGTCGAACGTCGTACCCGGATTGCCGCCAAGATTGCCTTCATCGTCAATTAGCACCTTGCCGCCCAGGATCGTGGTCGTACCGCTGCTATAGACGATTCCGTAGGTATCGGGACCGCCGGCTGCGTCGAGGATCACAAGCGTTCCGCTGCCTTTTTTGACAACGTCAAGGCTATAGGTGTCGTTTCTCAAGTTCAGTTGCTTCACCTGAGTCTGGCCTGTGCCATCGAATACGGCTACCGCTCCTGCGACGTTGCTCATGATTCCGTTGTCGATCTTCAGCAGTCCCGCGCCGTTGTTGGTGATGGTCCGTTCACCGGTCTTCAGGAGCCGGAATGACACGTTTGATGCGAATGTCTGGTTGGTGGCGACCTCGGCGCCGATGGTCAAGTCGCCGTAAAGGGAAAGCATTCCGGTCGTCGTGAATGTATAGGCGGGGCAACTTGCGTTGGCGAAATCGAAGTCTCGCATACTCGTGTTGAGGCCGCCGCAATTGATCGTGGTCTGGCTGCTGGGACCGTTGAACAGCACGTCTACAGTTGAGGAACTGGGGATAACGCCGTCAGACCAATTGGCTGCGTCGTGCCATGAGGCATTCGCGGGGGCGGCCTTCCATGTGTTGGCTGCGTTTGCCCGAGGTACTGCTGTCAACAAGAACGTGGTTGCCAGGGCAGTCATCGTCAGCCAGAAGAGCGTTGGGGCGTTCACGGTCATTAACGGTCGCGGACGAGATTGACTCATGGCAGACCTCGGCAAATCGCAAAAGGATTGGAGATCGAGAAACTCCGTCGCGCCTGCCACCGGATTATTGGGCCGGTGGCAGCACCTCGCACTTCCATCTGACCGCAAATGTCGGCAAGTGGGAATGCAATGAATATCATAGTGCTTTCTCGATACATCATAGTCTAGGCACGAAGGAGTGGGAATTCAAGGTGATCCGGTGGAGGGGAGGGCAGGGGGGGTATGTGGGAAACGCGAGCCTTTCCACCAACACCCCCCCGGTGTTTGTTTTCCTGTTGCGTTTGTGTCTGGCAGGGAGGACTATTGTCCGTCGATTGGGGTAGACGGAGGGCTGTTCGCGGTGTTTGTAAGGCAGTGAGAGACTGGAATGTACCATTCACGGCGTTTGGGAACAGATTGGCACGCCGGTTGCACTTCGGTGGCCGGCGCCGTCGATGACGTCCGCTCGAGGGCACGAAATGCCCATACAAGGTCAGGCCAAGAGCCTCGATAATGCTGGTACTTAGCCGTCGCGAACAACAGGCCATCTGCATTGGTCCCGAGATTGTGGTGACGGTCGTTGAAATTCGCCCCAGAAGCGTTCGGCTGGCCATTGCGGCCCCTCCGGAGATGCCGGTTCATCGGCTTGAAGTGCGGTGTCGCATTGACGAGGCAGTTCGGGCAGCCGAAGTGCAGGTTGGCAAGGTTGGCTCACCGGAATCGGTTGTGGACCATTCGCTGCCATCGCTCGATCCCCCCAAGCACCCTTGACGGGCATCTGGGATACGCGTTGCGGCACGAACTCCACATTTCGGCAGCCAAGGATTCCGCTCGGCACAACCGGGGCGAACAGAAGGCACGTTCTGCGGGAACGCAACGACGACGCGCGGC
This sequence comes from Thermoguttaceae bacterium, assembly GCA_040772845.1. GTDB lineage: Bacteria > Planctomycetota > Planctomycetia > Pirellulales > Thermoguttaceae > PWXP01. Next base: position 1,355,992 of record JAXGXG010000002.1, on the reverse strand, counting down.
GAGTCGAACCGAAAGGACAGGAGCCGACTGCCGGTTTCCGGTGACTCCTTGTGCACCGTTGCGGTGCCTCTGAGCAACAACTCTCCAGATTGCCCAGTCGTTGACCACCGGAACGGTATTCTCCCGTCGGTCGAGTGAGGCATGCGAACGTACGGTAAAGGCGTTTTGGGAGGTGGAGGCGTGGCGATTTCTGTGGCGCGCCGTTTGCACGGCGCTCCGTTCTCGGTGTTATCGAGAGACTCCCGCCTCCCCGGGGCAATCTTCACCGGGTTGGTTCTAACCTGTTTCCCGTCATCCTTTGCTGCATTCCGCCCCGCAGTGGAGAGTCTGTACGAAGAGCCTCGAACGTGAGCGAATTGGATCGAGATTTGCGGGCCATGTCGGCCGATGGGGCCGCCTGGAGTGTGATGGTCGGGGTCGGGGAGACCTACCTGCCGGCCTTTGTGCTTGCCCTTTCGGCAAACCAGACGGCGTCCGGCCTGGTTGCGACGGTGCCGTTGATGGCTGGGGCCGTGCTCCAGATGCTAGCGCCCTACGCGGTACAGCGTTTGGGGTCGTATCGCAGGTGGACGGTCCTGTGTGCCATTGTCCAGGCGACGGCGTTTCTTCCGTTGGTGGTTGCCGCCGCGCTGGGAGCCATGCCGGTCACCATGGTCTTTGCGATCGCTTCGATCTATTGGGCCGCCGGGATGGCGACCGGGCCGGCGTGGAATGCTTGGGTGGAAACCCTGATTCCCAAGGATGTACGCGCCCTGTACCTTGCCCGCCGGACGCGAATGAGCCAGATCGGCCTGCTCGTCGGTTTTGTCGCGGGCGGGCTCCTGTTGCAGGTAGCGCAGTTCGACGACCCGCTCACCGGGTTTGCCCTGTTGTTCCTGGTGGCCGCTGCGGCGCGTACCGTTTCGGCGTATTATCTGGGCAGCCAACGCGAGCCTGAAAAGCCGGCGGCCGATTTCTCCGCCCTCGGATGGCGCGCACTGCGTACGACACTGCGCTCGGAGATCGATGTGCGGGTGCTGTTGTTTCTGCTCTCCATGCAGATGGCGGTTTGGATTGCAGGCCCGTACTTCGCAGCGTACATGTTCGTACACTTGAAGCTGTCGTACATGGGCTTCATGCTGCTGACGTGCATGGCCGTTGTGGCAAAGATCGTATGCCTGCCGCTGTTTGGGAAGGCCATCGAACGGTGGGGGGCGAATCGGGTGCTTTGGGCAAGCAGCCTGATTGTCGCCCTCGCCCCGACATTGTGGACCTTCGGCAGCGATTTCGTCTATCTGTCCATGGTGCAGGCACTTACGGGGACGGCATGGGGCGCCTACGAACTGGCCATGCTCCTGGTGTTCTTCGACGCGATTCCTCGCAAGGCGCGCATCCATGTCCTGACCGTCTTCAATGTGGCCAGCGCCACAGCGATTGTCACCGGCTCGCTGCTCGGCGCTGCCATGCTCTCGATCCTCGGCACCGGTCCGGCAACGTATATGACCCTGTTCCTCGTTTCATCGGCGGTGCGTATCGTCTCGCTGCTGCTCGTGGTGCGATTGCCCCGCCTGCGGTTGCGATCGACGGTGCTTGCCGTCCGCCCGGTGGCGCTGGCGCCATCGGTCGGGCCGATCGACCGTCCGATTCTTTCGAGTCTCGAGGCGGAAGGCTGCTCCTCAGATTCAAGTGAGAGCCGGCAGCCGGCGGCGCACGCTCCTGGCATCCTGGTGGCGCGACCCTGGGATACGAAGGCGACCACACCTGCCGCCTTGCCCGACAGCGAGCGGACGGGGCAACCTCGCGCGCCGCGACGGAGTTTGTCAGTGAAAACGGATCGTCACGAACCCAGGAGAATTACCAATGGGAACACGCCCTCGCACGAAATACGTACTGAGTCTGAAGGCGCGCCGGTGCTCGAAGTGCGGCGCTAAGCTCAGCCGGCGCCAGACCCGCTGCGTTCGCTGCCATGCGACTCAGACGAAGCCGTTAAAGTAATCGCTGCAACGGCTTTGACGAACACAACCTTGGCGTCGCCGGGTGCGAAGAAGTCCGGCAGGAGGGCCGCCTGCGCGTATCCCATGCCCTTGTAGAATGCGCGGGTGGGGGCGTATTGATCCCGGCCGGAGGTGTCCGCGTAGACGCGCTGGCCGCCCAGCTTGCCGACTTGGCGATGCACGTCCTCGAGAATCGCACGCCCGAGGCCGCTCCGCTGTTGGCCGGCGCGTACGGCAATCCAGTAGAGATCGAAACTCGATTGCGTCAGCGGCACGCGCCCGAAGCATGCGTATCCGACCGTATCGCCATCACACTCGGCAAAGAGGAACTCGTACCCGCTGGCCGCTCCCCTGGCAAGCCGCTCGTCGACCAGCTCGACCGCGATGTCAACTTCTTCTGCATTGAAGAACCCGGTCGACTCAACAATCGCTCGCACTCGCTCGCGGTCGCCGGATGTCACCGTATAGCGGAATGTAAGAGGGCGGGGCTCGGAACTCTCGGGAAGACGGTTCGGCATCGGTGTTGTGCTCCACGAAATCATTGATTGGCCAGCAATCCGTCAAAAAAATGACGGGCATTGATCCCCAGTGTGCGAGTCCTGTAGCCCCCCTCCTGAACGACCAGTGTCGGCAGGGCAAGTTCGGCAATCATGCGCCCGTTCGCCTGGAAGTCCTTTGCCCGCAGGCTCCACGTGCCGGTGGGGTCAGACTGCGCTGTATCAAGTCCCAGGGGGACAACCAGGATGCTTGGCTGGAAGCCGGCGACGTGGGTAAGGGCTTTTCCTAACGCTTTCCGGTACGCCGGGCCGTCCTGGTGTTCCGGCAGTGGAAGGTTCCGATTGAAGCCCTCGCCCGGGCCTTCACCCCGTTCGTCCTCAAAACCGCTGAAGTAGGGATAGGCCACATTCGGGTGCCCGTGAATCGATACGGTCAGGACGTCGTCTCTGCGGTAGAAGATGTCCTGCTGCCCGTTGCCATGGTGATAGTCCAGATCGAGAATCGCGACCTTGCCCACCGAGGTCAGGTGCTGTGCCGCGATTGCTGCGTTATTGAAATAGCAGAACCCGCCGAAACAATTACGTTCTGCATGGTGGCCCGGCGGGCGAACCAGCGCATAGGCTACACGACGCCCCTCGAGCAACGCACTGGCCGCCGTAACCGCACAATCGACCGCACGCCGTGCCGCCAGGTAGGCGTTCGCATTCAACGGGGTGAACGTGTCGATGCAGTAGTAACCGGCTCGGACCGAAAGCTCCTTGGGCGGCCGGGCCGAATTGCGGATCGGAAAGACATAGGGGTAAACCGCCTTTCCCTGTCCCACGGCGGCGCACACGCGACGCAGGTAGTGGACGAAGTCCGCGTCGTGCACCTGCGAGATGTGCCGGTCCGGACAGGGACGCGGTGGTAGACGCTGAAACGCTCCGGTCGGCTCCAAGGCGGCCAGAATGGACGCGATGCGGACGGGCGCCTCTACGTAGCCCCGTTCTCGCACGTGATGAATATCGTGTTTATCGTTCACGACCAGGGCGACCGATTCCGCGGCGGGCAGCGGCGCAGCGGGCGGCTGCATCGGGATCTTCGCATACCGCGGCTCGCGAATCCGTACCGGATCGTCCCGGAACGAGCGAACCACCATTTCGACATACTCGGCCGGGCACAGGTGCGCGTACTTGCGTTCCAGAATGGCGCGTACGACTTTCCTTGCGAAATCCCGCCGGAGCGGCTGTTCCCGGCCCAGACTGTCGACCATCAGATACGGCATCTCCCGATCTTCCGGCTTGATGGGCGCTTCGTAGGCCGTGCCGACAATCGGTCGCACGCCAAAGCGTTCGTAAAACCGAAGCCGCGCCATGTTCTCTTTCAGCCGCTCCGGATCATCGCATTGGGCAGGATCGTCCGGCAGGCACTCGAAAAACAGCCCGCGCGCTCCCAATGCCGTAGCCTCCTGCCGAACACGCTGGTACAAGGCGCCGCCGATTCCACGTCCGGTCATCTCCTTGGCCGAGGCAATGAAATCGAGGTAGGCGAAGCCCAGTTCCGGATCGTTCATCATGAACCCGAAACCGGACACGCGGCCCCGCTGTCGTTCGGCAACGAATAGCACACTTCGGAACTGTTGGCGGAACGGGTTGCGCAACCTCTCCGCCAGTCCGCGGTATTCGTCGTGATGCGCCGAACTGAAATGCGCTTCCAGAATCTCTTCAGCCTGCCGGATGGCGTCCTGGTTGATCGGCAAGACGTCGTCGTGAATGCGGCGGATACGAAACATGGCAATCAGTCTCCAGTTCTGGCGTTGTTCACGGCTGGTGTGGCGTCAGTGGGGGGTAGGCGGGTTGCGGAAGATGAAGAACACCGCGCCGCACAGGCACAGTGCGGCCCACACGAAATCGAGTCGAATCGGGTGACGCATGTACAGAATCGCAAACGGGACAAACACCGAAAGGGTGATCACCTCTTGAAGAATCTTCAGTTGGGCCAGGTCCAACGTAGCATATCCGATCCGGTTGGCCGGAACTTGGAGCATGTATTCGAAAAAGGCAATGCTCCAACTGACCACGGCGGCAATGAACCAGGGTTTCTGGTTCATGTCCTTCAGGTGTGCGTACCATGCGAATGTCATGAACACATTCGATGCGACAAGCAGAACAACGGTTTTCCAAAGAATCGGCATTGGCAGGGTCTCCGGGGTGCGTACGGGCTTTCGGGCTCATGCGAGTCGGACGAGACCGTTGCGGCGCAGAACCTGGGAATTCGGCTGCACGCGGCAAGCACCGGCTGTCGTGGCCGGATGGCAATCCTGGCCGAAAGCATCTGCGACAATGCGGTCCACAGCCTCGTGGAACGTATAGCCCGCCTGCTCCACCGCGGCGGCGAAACCGGCGTCGGGTGAAAGGCACGGATTGGCGTTCACTTCCAGAATCCAGGGGCGATTGTCGGGATCGACGCGGAAGTCGACTCGCGCATAGCCCTGCAAACCGAACAATCGCCAGCATGCGGTTGTGAGTTCGGCCAGTTCGTTTAGGAGTCCGGTGTCAGACTCCGGAAAACTGAAACGGCGCGGCGTGTGCCGATAGCCGAACGACTCCGGTTCCCACTTCGCGTCGTAATCGACAATGCGAGGCCGGTCGGGCGAGAAGTCTGCAAAGACGATTTCGGCAGGCGGCAGCACCTCGGGACCGTGGGGGCCGGCAAGAATGGACAGGTTGAACTCGCGACCATCGACAAAGCGTTCGGCAAAGCATGCACGGCCGAGTCGCTGTTGCCGGTCCGCTATCGCAATGTCGATATCGTTGGGACTGCTTGCCGAGACAATGGCACTGGAATCGATTCCGCACGATGCATGGTCGTAGCGCGGCTTGACGATATAGGCAGTTGGAAAGGACCGCGGATTGCCGTCTTCGGCTTCCGGATAGCAATGGCCGCCGATACACCAGTCGGGCGTGGGTAGCCCCGACCCGCTCAGCCGATCCTTGGCGAGAACCTTGTCCGAAAGGAGCGAAAGGGCACTCGCAGGCGCACCCGTGTAGGGACATCCGAGCACATCCAGCAGAGTCGGGGCGAGCGGGGCCAGGCGGTCGTGCCCGCCCAACGATTCTACCAGATTGACCGCAAGGTCTACGCCGGCCGACAGCACGGACTGCCGTAGCGCGTCGAGGTTGAGCGTGACCGGCATCGAATCGACGGTATGACCGGCAAGGCGCAACGCGCCCGAGAACGCTTCGGCCTGGACAAGCACATCCGAATCGGCTGCGGTAGCGTTTCCTTCAATCTTATTGTGAAGGACGAGTATGTGCATTCGCTTGTTTCCGAAGGAAGTCGCCGTTCAGCCGGCCTTGCGTTCTTGCGGCACTACGTTACGGGGGAAATGGCTATTGCCAATGCGCGCTACGGCAGAATCGACGATCGCCCGAATCAGTTCCGTGTACGGAATGTCCAGTGCGGTGCAAATCATCGGCAGGTCCGAGTGCTCCGGATGGAGGCCGGCCAGGGGATTCACTTCAAGGAAGTTGGGAATGCCGGCCCCGTCGCTCCGCAGGTCCACTCGCCCGGCATCTCGGCAGCCGAGTACGCGCCAGGCACTTAGCGCGATCGCCTCTGCCTGGGCCGCCTCCGGATCGTCCTCCGGGTGGACCAGGCGATACTCGACCAATTCCTCGCACCGCTCCTTGTTGACATACGAATAAACGTCGGGTTCCGCCTCGTCGCGTAACACGATTTCGAGAGTTCCCAACACGCAGGCCGTTTCGCCCGTTCCTACCAGGCCGACGGTCAACTCGCGGCCCGGTAGAAACGATTCGATGAGAACCCCTTGGTGGAAACGTTGGAGCAGGTCTTTGCCTACGACCTCCACGTCTTCCCGACGCGTGATCTTGGAGGCCGCCGTGATTCCTTTCCCCGTTCCTTCGGCAATCGGCTTGACGAACAGCGGGAGAGGGATATCGACATGTTCCAGATCGGCCATATTGCGCACGACGGCAAAAGCGGGGGTCGGAATGCCCGCTTCGCGAACGGCCAGTTTGCTGAGTCCCTTGTCCAGGCCAACGGCCAGAACCAGGGGGTCCGAAAACGTGTACGGAATGCCATACACGTCCAGAATCGCAGGAATCTGGGCCTCACGCGCCGTTCCGTGCAGCCCCTCGGCAATGTTAAACACCAGGTCCCACCGGTCGCCTGCCGCCAGCCGTTCGGTGAGTCGCCACGCGTTGCCGATACGATCGGGCGTATGCCCGAGCATGCGCAGAGCGTCCTCGATGGCGTCGATCGTGTCGGGCCGATCAAACTCGGCAGTCTCTTCCTCGGAATAGCCGGCCTCCAGGTACTCCTTGCGGAGGTCGTAGGTCAAACCGATGTTCATGATGCGTTCATTCTGCAGGATCGGGGTAGCGAAATACCTTGCCTTCGTAGTTCCGCAGCAGGAGGTCGTCGCCTTCGTGGCCGAGCACAGACTCCGGTTGAAGCGGGATCTTGCCGCCGCCGCCGGGAGCGTCGATCACAAACGTCGGCACCGCATAGCCGCTGGTGTGGCCACGCAAACCTGCAATGATCTCCAGCCCCTTCGATACGGGGGTGCGGAAGTGCGAGGAACCCGAAATCGGATCGCACTGGTACAGGTAATAGGGGCGAACCCGCATCAGCAGGAGCCGGTGCATCAACTCGCGCATCGTGGCGACATTGTCGTTCACGTCGCGAAGCAGCACCGTTTGCGATCCGAGTGGTATCCCGGCATCGGCCAGCCGGGTGCATGCAGAGACCGTCTCCGGCGTGCATTCGGCCGGGTGCGTGAAGTGCAGGCTCATCCACAGGGGATGGTATTTTCGCAACATGCGGCATAGCTGGGGGGTTACCCGCTGGGGGAGCACCGCAGGCACCTTCGTGCCCAGTCGAACGAATTCCACGTGCGGAATGGCTCGGAGACGAGCCAGAATCCACTCGAGCCGTTCGTCGCTCATTACCAGAGGATCGCCGCCCGAAACCAGGACGTCGCGAATGGTTGGCGTGCGACGGATGTAGTCGAACGCCTTTTCCAGTCGATCCTCGCGAGGGGGCATCTCGCCGTGCCCGACGACACGCGAACGCGTGCAGTAGCGGCAGTAGGTGGAACAGAAGTCCATGGCCAGCAGCAACACGCGATCCGGGTATCGATGAACCAGACCGGGCGCCGGCGTATGGGCGTCCTCGCCAAGTGGGTCGTCTGCCTCGCCGGGGACACGGACCAGCTCCAGGCTGCTGGGGATGACCGATCGGCGCAGTGGCTGGAGCGGGTCGTTGCGCGAAACGAGACTCATATAGTAGGGAGTAACGCCAAACGGAAGCATGGCGCCGCCCTGTTCGACCGCCTCTTGCTCGTCGGGCGACAGGACCAGCATCCGCTCCAGTCCCGCCCGTGTTCGGATGCGATGGGCGACTTGCCAGCGCCAGTCGTTCCACTCTGCGTCGGAAACGTCCGGGTAGAACTGCCTCCGGAACGTTCGCGTTGTGGCGCTGCTCCGCGCGCGACGCAGACGGGCTAGCTCCGAGACCAGTCCGTCCGCACCTGCTGGCGAGGATCGGCTGGGATAGGAAAAGAAGGTTTCTGAGGTTTCTGGGTGGCCGAAGGAGGTCGCAGGCGAACCTGGAGGCTCCTCCTCCGCCACGCGACATGGCGAGTCCGTATTCTCCACAGTGCTCATTCTTGCTGTCACCTATGCATGGTTGTGGCAGGGAGTTGAAGAACCCATTCCGCTGCGGCGACAGAAGCAGAAGTCGTCAACAACGAGGGCTCTTCCGTCTCGCTTAGCAAACTCGGTGCCAGAAATGCCATAAATGGGAACAAATCGCCGGAATTCGTATTTGGCGACCAATCGCAGGGCGGAATGGCACAAATCCCGATCCATTCGCTGGCCTGCCGTCTGACAGTTGCGCAGATCTTGACCACCCTGGCCAGAAAATGACGCCGTCAGTCGACCTGAGCCGCCCGGCTCGCCTGCTGCCGGTTCGGGCCGTTCTGCGATTCCAGAGACTCTTTTCGTGCCAATTGATTGACCCGCTCGATAGGGTGTGTTAAAGTCAATCGCCTATTGGCAAGCGTCCGAGCCATCTGTTGCCAGGCGTGTGCCAGTCGCCACTGGGGTACTTGGCTACATCCGGAGACTCCTAGCAATAACAGGAGGGTGCCATGCGAGCGTCTATCCTTCAGGGGATCATGACCGGAATTGTCTGGCTGTCGGCAGGCTGTCTCGCAGTGTCGGCGGCCGACGTTACCTGGACTGGAAACGCCGATGCTCTCTGGGAGACTGTCGGCAACTGGTCTCCAGGCATACCGAGCGGTACTGACAACACGTTCTTTCCCGCTACGGTTCCGGCCACAGGCTCGACGATTACCCTTACCGGGATCGGCACGGCGAACAACGTCTACTTCAACAACTCCTATCGGCTCACCGGCGGCACGCTTGAGGTCAATGTCATTCACTTGGCGGACGGTTGTGTTGTCACTCTGGAAAGCCAGCTTGATCGGGGCAGCGTCGGAGGGGGGAATATTTACGGGCCGACAAGCGGAAGTGCAACCCTTATCCTTGATGCTGACAATTCGAGCCATAGCGGGACCTACATGGACGTTCGGCCCAATGTTACGGTAAGCATGCGCGATGGCAAGGGCCTACCGGGCGCGTACTTCAACGTGTGGGGAGGCGCCGTCGAACTGTGGGGTGGAGTTACGATGGAGTCCACCAGTAAGATTGTCTACCTCAGCAGCACGACAGGCGTCCTTTCCAGTGCCGAGGGCGACAATGTGTGGAAGGGTCCGGTTCGTCTACATGACAATTCGGGAGAGCGTACTATCAACGTCGAGACCGGGAGTAGCCTGACCTTGGGCCAGGGAATCTCTCGTTCGGAGAGCTTCGAGCACGATCTGCACAAAACTGGAGAGGGAACGCTGATCATTGCTGCCCCAAGCAGCTACTTCGGACAGACATTCATCGATGCCGGCGTCGTGAACATTCGGCACGGCAGCGCACTGGGCACCGGCGGACACACAACGACTGTGGCGGATGGCGCCGCCCTGGAGATTCAGGACGGTATTGCAGTCGGCCAGGGACTGACACTGAATGGGGCGGGAGTGGCAGGTTCAGGCTCTCTCCGCAGTCTTGGCGGAACCAATACATGGAACGGTAATATCGCGATGAATGCCGCCACGATCGGAGTCGATTCCGGTGTGTTGACCTTGAGCGGGCAGATGAGCGGAAGCGGTGCATTCGCGAAAACCGGTGCAGGCATGCTTGTTCTCGCGGGAGACAACTCTTACGAAGGACCGTTGACAGTCGAAGCGGGGGTAGTGAATATCCGGCACGACCATGCGCTCGGCGCGATCGGCCAAGGGACAACGGTGGCGGCTGGCGCAACCCTGGAAGTACAGGGCGGCATTACGGTCGGAGACGGATTGTCGCTCCACGGGCTGGGCTTGGCCGATGCGGGCGCGCTACGCAGTCTTAGTGGCGACAACGTGTGGAACGGCGACGTCTCGCTTGACAGCACCCGCATTGCCGTCGATTCCGACACCTTGACTATCACCGGGCAGTTGAGCGGGAGCAGTGGGCTCCGTAAGGCTGGCGCCGGTACGCTCGTTCTCACGGCAGCGAGCACCTATACGGGAGAGACAGTGGTCCGCGCCGGAAGACTCCGGCTGGCCGGAGGTCACGACCGCCTGAACACGGCCGGTACCGTGTGGCTCCAAGGAGGAACCCTGGAGCTGGACGGCCAGAACCAGACGATCAGCAAATTGACAATCGCGGGTAGCGGACGCGTGGAACTCGATGGCGGGGCAATGCTGACTGCCAGCACCGGCGATTTCTGGAACTCCACTAACGCGATTACAGGCACCGGACGATTCATCAAGACGGGTACCGGCTATCTCACGTTCGGCATAGCGAATGCCGACTATACAGGGGGCACGTTTATCGATAACGGCAAGCTGTGGCTCTATCAAGGCGACAACAAGCTGCCAGTTACCGGTGATGTCACCATTGCCGGGCCCGGGCTTCTCGATTTGGCTCATTCCAATACGCCAGGGGCGACACAAACGATCGGGGGATTGTTTGGCGAGGGCAAAGTTTCGATTGGCGTCGCGGGCAAGGCCGTCACCTTCATTGTTGGCAACGGTGACCGGCCGGGCAACTTCTCCGGGACCATCCAGGACGGTTCCGGAATCATGTCGTTGACCAAGACCGGTACCGAGACGATGGTACTGGCCGGCGACAATACCTACAGCGGGCTGACCAGCGTGCTTGAAGGTACCTTGCAGATTGACGGCACCGTGTCTGGGGCGGTCATGGTGGATGGAGGAACATTGACCGGTTTGGGGGCTGTGGGCGGCACGGTGACGGTCCACAGCGATGGTACGCACTCTCCGGGGGCAAGCGTCGGTGCTCAGGTGGTGGGCGGCGAAGTTTGGAATCCTGGTGGAACCTTCCGATTCGAAATCAATGATGCCGCCGGAGTCGCGGGAGGCCCCGATGGTTGGGATTTGCTGACGGTGGAAAACGGTGGTGGCACGGGCACATTGGACCTTTCTGGCCTAAGTGCGTCCGAGCCGTTTACGGTCGAACTTGTTTCGCTCGCCGACGCGGCGGCTGGTGTTGCCGACAATTTCATTTCCACCCAGCCCTACGAATGGCTGTTCGCCAGCTATGAGGAGCTGGCAGGAGCATTCAGTCCGGAACTGTTCACACTCGACACAACCGGTTTCACGAACGATACGGGGGCGGGCCATTTCGGCATCGCAACAACGCAAGACGGTTTGGCCATCGTCTTCGTACCGGAGCCAGGCTCAGTAGCCATGGTCTTGGTATGCATCGTTCTTTTGTTGTGCAGGCGACGAAAATAGACTATAAATGAAGTTGCCGGGTGGAATCGAAGGGGACAAGGTGAGAAACAACGGGTTCTTCCCTTTCTCGGGGCGAATGGCAACCCGTTGGAGTCCCGGTTTTGGCCGGAAAGGTCAAGCCGCCTGAAAGCGGGGCTCCAACCAAGTCGCTTTCACCCAGAAACGGAAGAGCGAAACAGCGGCATCTGAACGGGCGGATGCCGTACCCCAGGCTGCTGCAATGCGGAGTAACGCATGTTCTCGGGCATAAGAACCATTTGTTGCGGCAATAGCCGTATTCGGGCTTTTACCCTCGTCGAGTTGTTGGTTGTCATTACTATTATTGGCATCCTGATTGGACTGCTGCTGCCTGCCGTGCAGAGTGCTCGCGAGGCTGCCCGTCAAACCCAGTGCAAGAACAACCTCAAACAACTCGGCCTCGCCGCCATGTCCCATGTGGCAGCGCAGGGCCACTATCCAACCGGCGGTTGGGGCTGGTATTGGGTTGGCGATGCCGATCGTGGGTTCGGGCGCGACCAACCCGGAGGGTGGATCTACAATCTCCTGCCCTATGTGGAGCAACAGGCTTTACACGAACTGTCGGCGGATCGAGAGCCGGATGCTGTGACCGAGACACAGAAGGCGGGTGCTGTGAAGATGCTCAACACGGCGCTGTCGATCACAATTTGCCCAACACGCCGTCGCGTGAGTCTCTACTCAGGCAGTACAAGTCCGGCCCGTAACTGCGGGAGCAATCCCTCTGCTGTGGTTGCAAGGTCCGATTACGCGATGAACTCCGGGACGAACAACCCCGAAATTTGCGCGGGGCCGCCCAATCTGGCGGCAGGTATGTCTTGGCCTGAGTGTGCGGAAATATCGGACGGAAAATCGTGTGAGACTTGTTGGCCCGATTTGCGGACCTGGACTGGCTTGGGATTCCAACGCAGTCAGATAACACCTGCCCATGTTCGTGACGGCACGTCAAACACCATTCTTCTCGGAGAGAAGTATCTGAACTCCGACTGCTATTTGGGGAAATGCGCGACCACCGGCAGTGCTGACGGGGGAGACAACGAGAACATGTATACCGGTTGGAACAATGACGTTTATCGGAGTGCACTGGCGTCGCCTCGTCAAGATCGTCCCGGATCGACCGCGAGCTACTATTTCGGTAGCGCACACGCTGGTGCATGCAGCTTCGTGTTTGGGGACGGCTCGGTGCGGCCTGTCAGCTACTCGGTCGATACAACAGTCTTCCGTTCTCTTGCAACACGCAGCTCTGGCGAGCCCGTTAGTGAGGGGGGGCTGTGAAGAAGTTGTCCCTCGCTAAACCCCCCCGGAAGTCTTGACTTGCCGCGGCAGGGGGGCTCGCCTGGGCTGGCAAAAAGTTGGGGTTGCGGCGATTCGGGGTTGCGCAAAACGGGGATGTGGGGTGGTGCGTATGGTTTCCAGGGGGAACGAAACCCCTGGCTACGGTGCGAATCGCCTCCGGCGAATAGTCGCGCATGAATGGCCGCTGATACGGGGCGTGTGGGACTTAGAATCCTACGGTAACAAGCGACTTTTGGATTGGCGGCGGGCGGGAGGAACAAAATCGCACTATCCAAACACCGTGTCAACCCCAACTTTTTGACAGGCCAGGGCCGGGCGTCTGATGTTGACACCCCCCGCCGTTCCTGGCATACTGTGCCCGAGATCGATCTGGGGGCGACGAATTGCGACTGTGAGGCCGTAGGACCGCTCTATTGGCGGACCATATTCGTCAGTATGCGAATGCCGTGCCGCTCTGTGGCGGGGTCACGTTCCTCTCGAAGGAGGGTTGTCTCGGAATGTCAAACGACATGGAGTTGCTCTATCAGCAGCGTCTTGCACGGTACACCACCGCAATGCGCAATGAGAAACCCGACCGGATCCCCATTCGACCGTTCGTGGCCGAGTTCATCGCTCGCTATGCCGGTTTCACCTGCCAGGAAGTGGCACACGACTACGAAAAGGCCTTTGCCGCGACACGCAAGTGCGCTGCCGAGTTCGATTGGGATGCTACGGTGGGCAACATGGTCTTTGTGTGGACCGGGCTCACGCAGGCGATTTCATTGAAGTACTACGCCATTCCAGGCATCGACCTCCCGCCGGACAAGGCCTTCCAGTACCGCGAGCCGCCCGAAGAAAACGCCTGGATGGCCGAAGGCGACTACGACGCTTTGATCGAAGATCCGACCGGCTATCTGTACAACATGTGGCTCCCGAAGGTAGCTGAGGACGTCGTGCCTGTTGGCCAGGCTGCAACCATGCGGAACAATTTGTCGTTCGTCAAGGGCGGCATGGCCATGATGCAGTATTTCGCCGGTTTGGCCCAGCAGAATGCGCGATTGCGGGCCGAGTCGGGGACGGTGTCGGCGATTTCGGGTATTCTGAAGGCGCCGTTCGACATTCTTGCGGACAAGCTGCGTGGCTACAAGGGGTTGTGTATGGATCTGTTCCGCCAGCCCGAGAAGGTCACGGCCGCCTGCGAGGCCCTTGCGCCGCATCTACTTGAGGTTGCGGCCATGACGGCGGACCCCCAGCGCCACGTGCCCGTCGGGCTCTGGATGCACCGGGGATGTATGCCCTTCCTTTCTCCCGACCAATTCGAGCGATTCTATTGGCCCACGCTCAAGTGGATCTTGTGCGAATTGCACAATCGCGGCATCCAGACGTTGTTCTATGCAGAAGGCGAATGGAACCCGAATTTGAAGTACATTGCGGAACTGCCGGATTTGAGCATCGTCTACCATGTAGACCGCGGCGACATCGAGGAGGTGCACCGGGCCGTGGGACATAAGTTCTGCCTTAGCGGCGGGATTCCGAACGATGTCCTGGCCCTCGGTACGCCGGAGGACGTGCGTACTGTGTGCAAGAAGGTTATTGACGCCGTGGCGCGCGACGGCGGTTATATCATGGATGCCGGTGCGATCATGCAAGACGATACGCGTCCGGAGAATCTTCGGGCAATGACCGATTTCACCCGGGAGTACGGTCAGTACTGACTGATTTGGTGTTGTACCTGTCGCCGCAAATCGAAGCGATCATGCGTGTTTGCCAGACGATCCTGCTGGGAGTCTTACCGTGAACGACACGACGAAGTCCATCCGTCCGCCCAAGGTTGTTATTCCCTGGGAAGAGAAGCGCAAGGAACTACCTGAACTGCCGGGAGACGAGGCGCTGGTCAAGCGCGTTTGGGAGCAGACCGACTCGCTTGGCTATCTGTATGTCTACTTCTGCCTTCTCGCCTTCTGACGTCGAGTGTGTATGCCTTCTTCGCTGATACTTGCTCCGATACAAGGAAAATGCCAATGGCCGAATTGACGCCGCTTGCCGATGCGATTGCCAAGGTGCACGAGCGGGAAGTGAAAACCCTGCTGGCTGAGCGATTGCAGGCCGGCGATCCGCCCGGCGTCATCCTGGCCGAATGCAATCAGGGGATGATCGAACTGGGAAATCGGTTTGCCCGCGAAGAGTGTTTCCTGCCGGAACTGATGTTCGGCGGCATGATCATGAAAACGATCATGACGGAGCTTCAGCCGCATCTTTCCGAGGTGAAGGAGACCACGAAGGCCGGAACGGCCATCATGGGGTCTGTTGAGCATGACGTGCACGATATCGGAAAAGACATCGTGGTGATGATGCTGCGAGGTTCGGGCTTCGACGTGATTGACCTTGGCGTGAATGTGCCGCCCGTGAGGTTCGTCGACGCCATCCGCGAGCATCAGCCGGACGTGATGGGGATGAGCGTTCTGCTGACGACGTGCTACAGTTCCGTGGTCGCGACCGTCGATGCGATCCGAGAAGCCGGGCTTCGCGATCAACTGAAGCTGATGGTGGGCGGCGCAGCCGCAAGTCAACTCCTGGCCGAAAAGACCGGCTGCGATTTCTACGGGAAAACGGCAGTCGATGGCGCTCGATATGCTGCCGGGCTGCTCGCTTCCCGATGACCCCGGTTGGCAACGTCCCAATGATACGACACAATAGTCTCTGTTTGTTTTCGGCATGGTCGGTCGAAGGTGAAAGGCCCGACTGCACATGCTGTGTATTCGAAAGGATTCGGCGATGATTCGCTCCATGCGACCCCTCTCGGGATTGGTCCTGCTTTGTGTGTGTTTCGCGTTTGCCGTCGCGGCCCGGCCCGTTGATGCCCAGGAGTGGGCGCGCAAGATGTTCGGGGAAACGTCCCACGATTTCGGCGCCGTTGCCCGGGGAGCAAAGGTCGAGCATCGATTCGTTCTCGAAAATATCTACGAGGAAGATGCCCACATCGCATCGGTTCGCTCCACCTGCGGTTGCACGGCCGCCGAGGTCACCAAGCACGACCTGAAGACGTGGGATAAGGCCGAGGTTGTGGCAACGCTCGATACACGAAACTTCCTGGGGCAAAAAGACTCCACCATTACCGTCGTTTTTGATCGCCCCTTTCCGGCGGAAGTCCAGTTGCACATTCACTCGTATATTCGAAGCGACGTCGTCGTGCAGCCGGGCGCCGTCCAGTTCGGAGCGGTAGCTCAGGGCACGCCGGTCGAACAACGGGTTACCGTCAGCTACGCCGGCCGCGACGACTGGCGGATCGAACGGGTGGAGTGTTCGAATCCGCACATCAATATCGAGCTTTCGGAGGCCGCTCGAACGGCAGGGCAGGTGTCCTATGATCTGGTGGCTCGCCTGGCTGGCGATACCCCGGTCGGTTATCTCCGCGATCAGGTCGTCCTGATTACGAACGATCAGAATGTCCGGGCGGCGCGCGTTCCGATTGCCGTCGAAGGAGTCGTCGTTTCTGCCTTGTCCGTACGGCCGTCGCCGCTAATGATGGGCGTGCTTGCCACCGGGCAATCGGTCACACGGAAACTCGTGGTGCAGGGGCAGGAGCCGTTCCGCATCACCGGCATTGAATGTGAAGACCCACGCTTCAATTTTCGGGTCGATGCCGAAGAGGCGAAGAGCGTCCACCTGGTTGCCGTGACGTTCACCGCCAGTGCAGAAGCAGGGCAGGTGAACAGCGCGCTTCGGATAGCTACCGACTTGGGTGACAAGGGGCACCCGGAGGCGGTACTTCAGGCAGTCGTGGCGCCGGCGCAGGCCGATCGAGGTCTTTCGCCCCGGTAGGCCGCTGCAAAGATGGCATCGGTTGCGGTTCGTACCGCCTTGGCGAGTGGGCGTTCTGCCGCTAAACTTACCGAATGCTTGGCGGTGATTGCACATTCCTTGCTTTCTGCAAAAAGGGGGCGAACGGTGAATGTGCAAGCATTCTGAAATATCGTTGAGGCGTCGTTGTGCCCAGTTGCGTTGCAATGGCGGCTGAACCAACAATTACAGGGAATACCGATGGAGAAACGCGTTTACAATTTTGGGGCAGGGCCCGCCGTTCTGCCGTTGCCTGCCTTGGAGGAAGCCCAGCGCGACCTGCTCGCGTTGCCCGGAGTAGGAAGCTCCATTCTCGAAATCAGCCATCGCTCGAAGACGTTTGCGCGAATAATCGAGCAGACGGAAGCCAATTTGCGGACGTTGTTGGCAATTCCGGACAACTACCACGTGCTCTTCCTTCAGGGGGGGGCTCAGTTGCAGTTCGCCATGGTGGCGATGAACCTTCTGCACGGAACCGGCAAGATCGCCGACTACGTGCTCACCGGCTCCTGGGGCAAGAAGGCCATGAGCGAGGCCAAGGCGCCTGACCAGACCCGGGCCGCCTTCGACGCTGCCGACTGCAACTACAATCGCATTCCGAAACAAGACGAACTCGACTTCAGTCCGGATGCCGCCTACGTCCATATCACCTCGAACGAAACGATTGGCGGCGTCCAGTTTCCCACCGAGCCGGACACCGGCAATGTGCCTATGGTGTGCGACTCGTCTTCCGATTTCCTGTGCCGCCCCGTTCCCATGGACCGTTACGGTATTCTGTATGCCTGTGCCCAGAAGAATGCCGGGCCGGCCGGCGTGACCGTGGTGATCATTCGCGACGACCTGGTCCAGCTTTCTCCGAAGACGTTGCCGTCGACGCTGAGCTACAAGGTGCAGGCAGATGCGAAGTCGTTGTACAACACCGCGCCGACCTTTGGCATTTACATGGTGGGCCTGGTGACGAAGTGGTTGCTGGAAGACATCGGCGGGCTGGAAAAGATGCATCAGATCAACCGCGACAAGGCCCAGTTGGTATACGATTGCATCGACGCGTCTGAAGGGTTCTACACCGTTCACGCAGCGCCGGACAGCCGGTCGATCATGAACGTGGCGTTCCGCGTGAAGGACACCAGTTTGGAGGAGACCTTCCTGAAAGAGGCAGAACAGCACGATCTGTGCGCCCTGAAGGGGCACCGGAGCGTCGGTGGTTTCCGCGCCTCGATCTACAACGCCATGCCGGTTGAGGGTGTGAAGGCCCTGTGCCAGTTCATGAACGATTTCCGCGCCAAGAACGCCTGATCGTCATCGCGATCGGGGACATTGACACAGAGCGAAGCAAACGTGAGCAAGCTTCCGGGACTCCGGGAGCTTGCTCCTTGTTTTACGGTGGATTGGTGCGGTGCGCATGGGTTGTTCCGGTGGCCGCAGCTTTCGGGCGATACCAGAGCGAACGCCAGTGGTGCTTTCGGGAGCCGTCTTGCCGGGGAGGAGCTTTGTGATGGGAGGCCGAAATCCGAACAAGACAAAACGGCGCGTTGCCTTGCTCTATCCGTTGGCCGTGCCCTGGATGACGATGTATGTCCGTGGGATTATGGACTATGCGCAACAGCATGGTGGCTGGTTACTGACGACCAGCCCGCCATCGTTGATCGGCGCCGGTGAGGTGCCGCTGACGCTCGATGAACTTCGCGGTTGGCCGGGCCATGGCGTCATCACGGCGGTGCTGAATAAGAAGGAGGTCCGGGCGGCGCACCGACTTGGTGTTCCTGTGGTCAATCTCGCAGCAACCCTGAAGAGCACCGAGGGGATTCATCGGGTCATGCCTGATCATTACGCGATGGGTCGGCTTGCTGCCGAGCATCTTCTGGAACGAGGGCTGCGTCATTTGGCCTACTATGGAATCGAAGGGTTCTGGTTCTCCAAGGAACGCGGGCGTGGGTTCATTGAGTGTGCTGAGCGTGCTGGTGTGACGTGCGACGTCCTGGAACTGCCCCGGAAGGAAGGGGCTTGGGCCAATTTGCACAAGCGGACGACCTTGTTGGTTCGGTGGCTCAAGCAACTCCCGTTGCCGATCGGGATTCTGGCAGTCCAAGATTATCGTGCGCGGACCGTCATTGAGGAATGCGAGCGTTTCGGACTGCGCATCCCTCACGACGTCGCCGTCGTGGGAATGGAAGACGATCCCACACTATGCGAATTCTGCCATCCGACACTGAGCAGCGTTTCTCGCAATTCGTGGCAGTTGGGTTATGAGACGGCAACCGTATTGGACCGGCTGATGAATGGTCTGCCGACGCCCATGGAAGTGGTTGTGCCATCCGACGGCGTCGTTGGGCGTCAGTCGACCGATACGATTGCCGTCGAGGATCCGCACCTGACCGATGCGTTGCACTTCGTTCACGATCATCTTGCAGAAGCGTTTGGAATCGACCAAATCGTGGAAGCCACTTCGATTTCGCGGCGGCAACTCGAAACACGGTTCCGCCGTGTGCTCGGCTGTAGTCCCCTGGACTATCTCAGCAGGAAACGAGTGGAGCGGGCACAGCAGTTGCTGAAGGCGACGGCCAAAATCAAGTTTCACAAGATAGCTGCCGACTGCGGGTTCTCCAGTGTTGAGCAGATGCGACTGGCCTTCAAGCGGGTTGTCGGCATGACGGCCCTGGAATACCGCGAAGCGGAAAGGGCAAAGCGTGCGTGACGGCGGCCCGCGCCGAAAGACTCGCCCCGAGATACGCCCCACTACCTTGTCAGCCGCGGGGCAGCCGGATAGACTGCAGCGGACCTTGAACCCAATGGAGTAAGACGGACGGTCGGGCGGTGTGCTGCCGATGAGACGCGTAGCTTCGGTTTGAAAGGGAGCGGAAGACGATGCGAGTTGGTTTTGCAGGCATTGATTTCACCCCGGCGCCCGGTTTGCCGCTGATGGGGAATTTCCGGGACGATTATGCCAGCCGCGGCGTGCACGACCCGCTGTTTGCCAAGGCGATGGTGTTTGAGGATGCCCATGGAAACAGGGCCGCCGTGCTGGCGCTCGATGTCTGCATGGTCAACCGGGACAATGTGAGTCTGATGCGAGATGTGATTGGCTCCGAGTGCCGTATCCCGCCGGAAAACGTACTGATTCACGCAACGCACACACATGCAGCGCCGGCTCCGTGCGACAAGTTCCTGTTCGGTTGTGATTTTGAACCGTTCCGGGCTGCAACAGAAGCGTTTCTCGCCCGGGCGGCCGGCGCCGTGGCCAGTGCCGAGGCGAATCTGGCCGAGGCATCGCTGGCTGTCGGTTATGCGACGGAGGATCGCCTTGCATTCAATCGGCGGCTGCGACGCAAGGACGGCGCAACGCAGATGAACTGGGACGCTCTTGCACCCGGATTCCAGCCTGACGAGATCGAAGATGCTTGGGGCCCGGCCGATCCGCGTGTCGCGTGCCTCGTGGTGGAACGGATGGGGCGCCCCGTGGCGTCTCTGGTGAACTTCGGCCTTCATCCTGCAATACTCGCCGGCGACAACTGGCTCTACTCGGCCGATTATCCAGGTTATCTGACCGAAAGTCTCCGGCGTACGCTCGACCCGGGTTTCGAAACCTTGTTTGTCGACGGCTGCTGCGGCAACGTGAACCATGTGGACTACCGCGATCCGCTTCAAGGACGCGGGTATAGCATGGCGCAACGCGTCGGCTACATGCTGGGAGCAGCCGCGCATCAGGCGATTGCCGCACGCACCCCGGTGACGGCAGACCGAGTGGCCATTTCTACGCAGCAGGTTGTTCTGACGCGGACCCAAATCACTTCGGCAGAGGAAGCTCGATGCCGGAAGATACTGGATGATGCACGCGGCGACGCGCCTGCGGGCCAGGTGGATGGGCTTCCCGAGGCCTTCTTCGCCAAGTTGCGTCTGGAAATGGCCGCCCGGCAGCACGAGCCGGATCAGGTCGAGGTGATGGCGCTGCGGGTGGGCGACGTGGCGCTGGTCGGACTGCCGGGCGAGGCGTTCTGTGAGCTGGGAATGACGATTCGGTCGCGCAGCCGGGCATCTCATACCATTGTGGCCGGACTCAGTAACGACGCCATTGGATATCTACCTACACGGGAATCATTCGACCAGGGCGGGTATGAGACAACCGTCGGAAGTACGTTCTACCAGTCGGGGGCCGGCGAGCAATTGGCCGAATCGGCATTGGCCCAGGTGGATCGGTTGTTTGCAGCTTGCGAACCGCAGGGAAGCCGGTTAAGCTGAAACGCAGTGCTGATCCAATTGCAGAGCGGATTGCAGGAGATATGCCCGTTGCAGCTCGGAAGTGCGTCTGTCGGAAGGATGGGCTCCAGCCGGTCCAAACCGGGACGGACAGGATGTCGATCCTGAACAGTCGCAAAAACAACGCGTGGCGAGTGTATCTGGCGGCCTGCCTTGGAGGCTGATGGTTTCGTTGCCGAGGGGCTGGCTTCCGCCGCGTCCGCAGGGGCATTGGACCTGCCGACCGATTTCCATTCCTTCCTACCAGAAAGGCACACCATGGCGTTTCGCAAGACCAGAGTGCCGCGTCGCCGGTTCTTGAAGACCGCAAGTGCGGCCGCAGCAGCGACGGTTGCTGTCCCCTATCTTGTGCCCCCTGCGGCAAAGGCGGCCAACGAGAGACTGACGTTCGGCCATATCGGCGTTGGCGGGATGGGTGGCTACCATCTGCGCGATATGAAGTCGCGCATGGACCGCGCCGAGGTCAATATCGCCGCCGTCTGCGATGTTGACGAGAAGCGGTTGGAGAACGCGTCGCGGACCGCGGGACCGCAGGCGGATGTCTATCGCGACTATCGCTACGTGCTTCAACGCAAGGACATTGACGCGGTGGTCATCGCCACACCCGACCATCAGCACGCATTGCAAACGGTTCACGCCGCAGAATGCGGCAAACATGTGTACGTAGAAAAACCAGCTTGTTGCACCGTGGCCGAAGGCAAGGCGATGATTGACGCGTGCAATCGCGCCAAGATTGCCGTGCAGGTGGGGTCGCAGGGACGGAGTCAGCCCGAGGCGTATCTGGCCCATCGGTATCTGGCCAATGGCAATATCGGCAAGGTCAGCCGGGTCGATTGCTGGCACTACCCGAGTCCGTCCGGAGGCACACACCCGGACAGCGAACCGCCGGAAGAACTCGATTGGGATCTCTGGCTGGGCGCGCTTCGCTGGCGGCCTTACAACCGGGGCTACCTGCATGGGACGTTCCGCTGGCTCATGGAGTCGGGCGGAGGGCAGATCCGCGACCGCGGCGCCCATGTGATGAGCTGCGCTATGTGGTGGATGGGCGCCGACGGCACTGGGCCGGTCACGGTCGAAGCCACCGGTGAGGCCCCGCAACGCGGCCTGTGGGATTCTGCCGTTACGATGAACGTGACCTACACGTTCAAGAATCCCGACTGGGTTCTTACCTGGAACCAACCTGGGAATCCGGTTCCTCCCGAGGAACGCACCGGCAAGGAACCGGGCGGACGGATCTCGCGGCCCGGCTACGGCGCCCTCTACACCGGCACGGACGGCACATTCCATCACTGGGGCGGAGACGGCGGCACCTGGGCGGAACGCAAGGCCCGTGAGTGGCAGCCGGGGCCGGACGCCAAGGAAGTCTACCAGAGCCCCGGGCACAAAGAAGACTGGTTCGAAGGCATCAAGACCGGACGCAAGACGATCATGAATGTCGAGGCCGGCGCCGACGTGGCGATCTTGACGGTCCTGGGGAATCTGTCGTTCCTGCTGGGCCGAAAACTCCAGTGGGATCATAGCAAGCGGGAGATTGTCGGGGACGAGCAGGCGCGGCGACTCATGGATCGGCCGCAGCGCTATCCCTATGTGATTTGATGACGACACGTGGTCCTGACGTTTGCAGAATGACGACACTGAACCCTGGACAGAATAATCATGAACGAGCAACTGACACTTGATATGCTGGTCGAGCAAATTCAGAGCGAGGACGCAGCGGTTCGCGCGTCTGCCCGCGACAACGCCGGTCAGGTGGGGGCTCCTGCCGTTGAACCGCTGGCGAGAATTGCATGTGAAGCCGAATTTGAGATTGCCCGCGCTGCAAATCGCGCGATACAGAACATCGTGTATCACGCTGGCCGTCCGGGTGCTTCGGACGAGGCCAAGGCCGTTTCTGCAGAACTGATCAAATTGGTCGGTCCCCAGCCGCCGTTGCAGTTCCGGCGCGATGTTCTGTGGATGCTCTGGCAAATTGCCGGCGCTGAAGCCGTTCCGCCGGTCGCTGCCTTGCTGAGCAATTCCGACCTGCGAGACGATGCCCGCATGTGCCTTGAAGGACTGCCGGCGTCCGAAGCAGTTGACGCATTGAAGGCGGGGCTCCAGGCCGCGCCGGACGACTTCAAGCCGGCCATGGCCCACTCGCTCCGTAAACGCGGCGCGCCAACCTCCGGCGTGCCTGACCTCCGCCTGGTTCCGACGAAGCAAACCAAGGTCCAGCCGGTCGGACGTTAGTGCGGAGGACGGCCGTAGCGCGACCGAGGCTCCGATAGCGTTCTGCGTCGCGAGCGCCTCCGGCCGTGCGCTTCGGGCATGGATACCCTGTTGTAACGCCTCGGTAAAGGAGAATGGAATGAAGGTGGGAACGTCACTCCTGGTTGGGACCTTGTCGGTTTTCGCAATGCTCGGAGGTTGTGTGCCGCCCGCGGCGGCGCCCGTTGCACCGGAACCGGGCGATCCACCTGCCGTTCAGAACTCCGAGCCCGTGACCGAGGCTGTGCCGGTTCCCACCGAGTCTGTCGCTGCCAGGCTCGATGCTCCGGTCCCGGAGTCCGCGGAGCCGGAAAGCCCCGAACCGAAGTCCGAAGGCCTCTCGGCCGAGGCACAGGCTGCCGTGGCCGCCGTGGAAGAGCTCGGCGGAAAGCTGGGCCGAGACGACGCCGGCCGCGTCGTTTCGGTCGATCTAAGCGGGCAGGCCCTGGCCGATGCCGAAGTGCAGAAGCTTGCGCCACTGGCCGACCTGAAGGAGCTTTCGCTACGGGGAACCGGCATTACGGATGTAGCAGTCCCCGTCATCGCGCAGTTCACCCAGCTTGAACGCCTGGAACTCGATAATACGGTTATCACCGACGCCGGCGTGCAGCAGTTCGCGGCCTTGAAAGAACTGAACGATCTGCGACTTCACCGGATGACCCGAATGACGGATCAGGCACTGGAGTGCTTCTCGGAACTGCCCAAGCTACAGTACTTGTATCTGACGGACAACTACATTAGCGACATGGGGCTGGAGACAATCGCAAAGCTCGATGGAATCCGACTGCTCGACGTCCGCGGCAGCGATATGCTGGGCGATGCCGGCCTCGAGGCGATTGTCGGAATGGAGAACCTCACGGCCCTGCGGGTGCGCAGTCGCTCGGTGAGCGATGCAGGTATGGAGAGCATTGCCCAGATGAAGCAGCTTCGCACACTTGCCGTCGAGGACTCCCTGGCCCTGAGCGACTACGGCCTGGAACATCTTGCCGCACTGACCGAACTGGACGATCTCTCTGTCGCCCAGGCGTTCAACGTGACCGACGCGGGACTCGAGCATCTGGCCGGGCTTGTCAAGCTCAAGCGGCTCAACCTCCGGCGACTCGGCCTTAATGGCGAAGGACTGAAGCACCTGAAAGGGCTGACCGAACTCTGGTCGCTCGATCTGGGCGGTACGGCGCTGAGCGACGAGTCGCTTGCAAACCTGAAGCAGTTTCCCAAGCTCACACGGCTGAACCTCATGATGACGCCCATCACGGACGTCGGCATCGTGCAGATTGGTGAATTGACCGGGCTGGAATGGCTGAGCCTCCACCAGACGGAGATCACCGATACCGCCGTGGAACCTCTGGCGAAGCTCAAGTCGCTGGCCGAGTTGGACGTCTCGCAAACGCAGATCACCGAGGCTGGCTTGGCGAAGCTCCGCGAGACACTGCCGAAGACCCGCATCACTCACTGATCGCCAACCCGGATTATTCCCGACAGGTAGGGTGGGAAAAACAAGCCGCTTCTTTGGTGGGTCATCGGTCGCTAATCCCGGCGTGCTTCCAGGCTGCGGGCCGGTAATCAGCTCGGTTGCGGCTTGTGCGGACCCACCAATGCTCTACGCGACCTCGACCCACCCTACGTTTATGAATAATCCGGGTCAATCGAGCGTGGGCTTCACCAACTCGCCGCGCGACTGGGCAAGTGTATCTTCATACGCGCCGAAGAAATCCGAATTGGCGTCCAGCCAAACAATCACGCGTCGCCGCTCCTCCACGGTCAGCCTCACGCCGTGATGGCTCTCGCCCAGGTACTCGGTCAGTTTCGCTCCCCGGGCTCCGAACTTGCCAGGCTCGGTGCGAGCCCCGCCGCGAGTCGCGTGACGGTAGGAACCGTTGCTCGAGTTGTAGTAGAACCCATACTTCTTTGCGAGATTGTTGTACGAACGAGTGAAACCGTACGGTCCTTCAAGAGCCCCGGTGAGGTCAACCGCTTTGTCTTTCTGGTGGCAGTCGGTGCAATGGCGATCCAAGACCGGCTGAACCAGCCGGACGTAGCTGAATGGGTTTGCGCCTTCCGGCTCCGGCCGGATGGCCGACGGACCACGCTGCAAGGCCAGCGGAATGCCCCGTGGAAGGTCGGGTGGCGTATGCTTGCGCTCGTGACAGCCCTGGCATCGAAGCTGCTCGCCCGGATGAACGTACGTTGCCGATCGCATGGACTGCACGGCCATCCCATCGGAATCGAGCGCCTGGAAGAAGATGGCTTTCCCCACCGGCGCTTCGAAGTACGCGCTGCCGTCCGCCTCAACCGGCGCCGTGCCAAGCACGGCGCGAGCATTTGCGCCGGAGGCAATGCCAATTCGCGGCTGATTCGCCGGCGACGTTGTCTTTGGCAGGATATGCATGATGCGCAGGGCATCGATCCTGGTGTTCTCCGGCCACTCGAAATCGCCGTCGTATACATTCATTACGGCAATCGTCGCGGGCGGAACCTTGCCGCCGGAGGCTGATACGTCGCTTGCCGCCTGGACCGTCTGCCGTGGAATGATTGGCGGAGTTGGCCGAGATCGAAGTGGCATGGGCGCGTAGCACGAGATGTCCGGATCGCGATAGATCAACTCCCGGTTGCCAAACCGGTCCATCCAGTAGATTCCGCGGTTCGCCCCTTTCGCGTCGTAGACCACGAGGTAGTCGTCTTCGCTCAAAGGCCAGGGCGTGCCGTACGCCATGAAGTCGCGAGTGGGCCGTCCTTCCGCCTCGGGGAAAGCTGCTTCGGGAGTCAGCCGCGTGAGCTGCGACATCGCTCCGTCGTCCTCTGGCCGCATATCGATCAACACCAGCGAACCGAACTCGTGGCCGTGGTGCGCTGCGGCCACCGCCACGTAGCGGCGGGAACCGGGAATCGCGCGCACCTGCATTTCCATCCACGGCCGGTCGTTCCGCTCGCCCGAGGGATAATTGCCGTGGAAGGCGCGCGGGTCGCGGCCGTCCGGGTAGCACAACCACTTGTGGTGAGCCACATTCGTGTCGCGGTCCACGTAATCCCAACGCGAATAGACAATCATCCCGTCATGGTTCACGCTCGGATTCCACTCCTGCGTCTCATGATAGCTTAGCGTGATGATGTCGCTGCCGTCGTGCTCCATCGAGTGGAGCGTGTAGTTGGGCGAAGGCCAGCGAGGCGCGGAGCCGCCGCAACGCAGGTAGCCGCCGCGGCGCTCCGAGATGAAGGCGATTCGGCCGTCGGGAAGATGGCACGGATCGAAGTCGTTGCAGGCACCGTCGGTCAGTTGCACGAGCCCGCTGCCGTCCGCGTTTACCCTGAAGATGTGGTAGCACGCCTCCGGCGACCAGACCCCATGATTCGGCATCTTCTCCAGTCCCTCTGTGTAGGCGAACAGGATCGTTTTCCCGTCATAGGAGACGTCCGGTGCGAGGAACGCACCCGGCCGAAGCGAACGCCCCGCAAGACGCCCGGTTTCCACCTTCGAATCGGCCAGCAGGTTGACGAGCTTCGGATTCTCGGAGAACGGATCGACAAGGACATGCAAGCCGCCGCCCGGTTTCGCCGCAAAACCGTAATACTGGTGAACCATGTGAAAGAGTCCGCCCGGATCGTGCCGCTTCACGAACAGCAGCCTGTCGAAATCGAGCAGTGGATTGGTAAACGCAATTCGGCGGGCCAAACGGCAGATTTCGGCGGCCAACTCATTTCTTGCCGCGGCAGAAACGCCGGCCTGCAGAGTCATCTGCTTCAACCGCCCGTCGAGTCGCGAGAGTTCCGTCACCAGCGGTTTCAACCGGTTCGGATCGGCCGACGGGGCAAGGCGTTCGGCCAATCTCCCCGCCCGGTCGAGGGCGTCGCGAATTCCCGACAATCCGGCCGGATCGCCCGGCTCCGCTCTGTCCAGGCACTGCGCGCCGCCAGGCGAAACCGCGAATCCGAGCAATACCACAGCCATGCCTGCACCAACACTTCGGGCTGCTCGTCGGAAAAAGCACCGCATCGCAAATCCTCCATGCGTGAGACTCCTACCATTCTAGCTCCCGCCAGAATGGGGATGCAACCCCAGGGAAATCATCGCTCTTCCGCTTCCAGGTGCGAGCGGTGCCGGTTGGAGTCACGGCTCTGGCCGGAAACGAATAACCGCCTGAAGGCGGGACTCCAACCAGATCGGTCTGCACCCAGAAACGGTAACGCCGAGATGGCCGTGGGTGGACCCGGAACGCTATGTGCCGTATCATGCATCGTGTAAGCAACGCCAGATCTTGATTGCGGTGGAGCCCTAGAGACCGGAAGCCGAACTGAATCATGCCGAAAATCACGATCGATCATCGCGAAGTCGAAGTGCCTGACGGAGCATCCGTTCTGGATGCAGCACGCGCGCTGAAAATCGATATCCCGACGCTTTGTTATCTGGATGGCCATCCGGCGAATACCTCCTGCCTGGTCTGCATGGTCAAGCTGTGCCAAAGCGGAAAACTCGTTCCGGCGTGTGCGACACCTGCCGAAGATGGTATGCAGGTCGAAAGCGAGACGGAAGAGGTTCGCGCCGTGCGCCGGCAGGCTTTGGATCTGCTGCTGAGCGATCATCTGGGGGACTGTCTCGCTCCCTGTTGGTTCGGTTGCCCGGCCAATATGGACATTCCGGTCATGCTGCGTCAGATTGCCGACCAGGATTTTGCCGCAGCGTTGGCGACAGTGAAGCGCGATATTGCCCTCCCGGCCGTCCTGGGGCGTATCTGTCCTGCGCCATGCGAGAAAGTATGCCGGCGCGCTCAGGCCGACGGTGCGGTGGCCATTTGCCTACTCAAGCGATTCGTTGCCGATATTGACCTTGCGTCATCCGAGCCTTATTTGCCCGAGTGCGCGCCCTCGTCAGAAAAATGGGTCGCCATTGTCGGCGCCGGGCCGACCGGACTTGCCGCTGCCTATTATCTGGCCCGGTACGGGCACGCTTGTACGCTGTTCGACGAGAATCCGTTGCCCGGCGGCCGGTTGCTGCGCGAGACGACGGAGGCCGAACTGCCTCGCGACGTTCTGCAGGCGGAGATTGACTCGATTTTGAAGTTGGGTGTTCAGTTGCGCGCTGGAACGCGCGTCGCCACCGATCCGGCCCCGGCCGATCTACAGCAGGAGTACGACGCGGTACTGCTTGCCACGGGCGGCTTGTCAACTGAACAGGCCGATGCATGGGGCGTTACGCTTGGGCCGCGTGGTATCGACGTCGACAGTCGGTCCTACACGACCAAGGTCGCCGGCCTGTTTGCCGCCGGCGGGGCGATGCGCGGAAAATGCATGGTCGTCCGAAGTGTCGCCGATGGCAAGGATGCCGCGCTGGCGATCGACCAGTATCTCCGTGGTGTTCCGGTAATCGGACCAACACGACCTTGGAATGTCAAAATGGGCCGGCTGCAACCTGAAGAACTGAGCGTGTTTCTTGCAGACGCGAGTCGCCAGGCTCGGCGGGAGCCGGCGGCTGGCCGGCCGGCAGGCTATTCCGCCGGCGAGGCGGTCGAGCAGGCAGAGCGATGTTTGCATTGCGACTGCCGTGCATTGCCCGATTGCCGTCTGAGGCATTACGCGGCCATGTACGATGCGCAACCGAAGCGGCATGGCGCCGCACAGCGGGCTTTTGTACAAGACCGGACGCACGAAACGGTTGTCTATGAACCTGGCAAGTGCATTGCGTGCGGGTTGTGCGTTGGTATTACCGAGGCGGCAGGGGAACCGGTCGGTTTAACGTTCCGCGGCCGCGGCTTTGACGTGCAGATAGCCGTTCCCATGACCGGAACGCTTTCCGAAGCGCTGACAGAGACTGCCGGACAATGCGTTACTGCGTGTCCCACCGGCGCATTGGCGTGGAACAAGTCGCCCAATTCGTAACGGCCCGATTCAAACAAGGGGCTACTTGTCATCGGGGCGGAAACCGGGTAAGTTTGGGGCTGTCAAGAGATACGACCGAACCCGATCGGTCAGGCACATCAGGAGATCCCAATGAGTACGTTCGACAATGCCATCACCATTCATCCCTATTTCAAGATCAAGGAAGGACAGATGGAGGCGTGCAAGTCGTTCCTTACCCAATTCTGCGAGAAGGTGGCGAGCGAAGGGGGGTGCCTCTACTACAACTTCACTTTCAAGGCGGATGTGCTGTTCTGCCGAGAGGCCTATCGAGACGCCGCCGCGGTGCAGTCGCATATGGAAAACTGCAGTGCGCTGCTCGGCGAGTTTGGCAAGATCACCGAAGTCATGCGGGTCGAGGTTCACGGTCCGGCCGCGGAGTTGGAGAAACTGAAGGCGGGGCTGGCCGGACTCAATCCGGAGTACTTCGTCTGCGAATGCGGAATCGGCCGCTGAGCGACATTCGTAGATCGTGTCCGTTCCACTCCGTTTGTACCACATCGCGGGACGGGTTGCCACAGTCGTTGTCGCTGCGGCGGAGCAACGTCTCTTGCCGTGCCACTCAATGCCGTAAGGCTGCCGTCCTGGCAAGCAAGAAGCCGATCTTCCGTTTGCAGTTGCTGGCCGACATGGTTGTGGTCCCGCCTTGAGGCGGTTCGTCCTTTCCGGCTGAAGCCGGGACTAAAACGGATCGGTGTTCGCACCTGAAAACGGAAGAATCCAAAAAGCCGATCCAGGGGCTGGACCGGCTTTGGGGGAGGAATCGGGTTGTCCCCACAGCGTGGCGGAGGAGGGCAGGGGGCCTCGCCCGGAACGACTAACTGCGGTTTGGATCGAGTTGGGCCAGTTCGGCTTCCAGGTCGGCGGAGCGGGCCAGTGAATCGGCGACCGTCCCGGCCGGGCGGACGAGCGACTCGAGCCAATCCGTGTAGCAAACCAGGGCCGCTTGCGGCCACTTCGAGCGATTTTCCCGGGCCGGCTCGAGAAGCTCCTCGGCCAGGTGCGTGCACTGGATCACCGGGTCCAGAGGAATGACCGATGCCGCCGATTTCACCGTATGCAGCGTGCGGGCGATCTCCCGCATGACCGTGTCGTCCGGAGTGCCTGAACCGGCCAACCGGAGTTGCGATCGTAACTCATCGATGCGACCGGCCAACTCTTCGTGGAACGTGTGCCAAAGACTGGGGCCAACACCCTGCGGTGGCGGTACTTCAACCCGAGGCAAGCCCAGTTCTGCGAGTGCAGATGCCTGCACCGGCTGCCCTGTTGCAGCCGCAGGCTTCTGTACAACTTCTTGCTTGGAAGCTGTTGGTTCGGCAGGTGCTTTCTGGACGGATGCCTGCTGGGTGGGGGCCGGCGCGGCTGGCGCCTGTTGGGTGGGAACTTGCCGGGCGGTCGGGGCGGTCGCGGCAGGTGCGGCGGGCTGTGGCGAAGCCTCTCCTGGGGATGTCGCGGACTCCGACGTCAGCATGTCGGATACTTTGCGCAGGCCTTCTGCGCGTCCTTCCTTTTGGGCCGCGGCGATCAACTCGTCGGCCAGGGCGACAATACGCTTCAACTCTGGCTTGGCGATTTGCGAATCCGCGCCGACCGCTTGACCCTTCTTGAAGTTGTCCGGGGTGATGATCGACGAGTACAGCAGCACGGGGATGTGACGCAGCGCAGGGTGCTGCTTGATCCGCTTGGTCAGATGGAAACCGTCCACTTGCGGCATCTCGACGTCGGAGATAATCAGGTCGGCGACTGCTTCTTCATGGGTGGGGTCGGCTAGTTGTTGTTCAATCCATTTCCACGCTTCCGCACCGTTTTCGAAGTAGTGTAGCCGCGTATAGCCGCTATTGCGCAGCGTGGTGGTAACGGCTTCGCGGACGGTCGGCGAGTCTTCAGCCATGACAATGCGAAGACGCTCTCGGGGTAAACCCAATGGATTGTCGACCGTGTCGGTGCGGAAGTACTGATCCGTCACGTCGTCCAGGATCATCTCGAAGTCGAGCATGACGATCAGCCGGTTATCGCACCGAGCCAAGGCCGTGACCGGTGTGTGCGAGAGCGCCTCGAGCCCCGGCACCGAAAGGATGTTCTCCCAACTCAAACGGTGGATGCGTTCGACCGAATCGACCAGGAAGGCGGTCTGCTGCTGGTTGAAGTCGCTCAGGATCATCGTGGATTCGCTGGCTTCTTGCGTAGGTTCGATTCCTAAGTGGTCCAGCAGCGAGACGCAGGGGATGACCCGATTGCGGAGTTTGAACACGCCGCGAACCGAGCTGTGGGCCCTCGGCAGCTTAGTGATCTCGGCCGTAGGCAACACCTCGCGGACCTTGGCCACGTTGATACCAAAGGTGAAGTCGGCCACGTCGAACACCAACAACTCCAGTTCGTTCGTGCCACTTTCCAGCAGAATTTCCTTGTCGAGCAGCAGGTTGCTCATGGTGGTCGACATCGGATCGTCTCCCCAGGGTGAAGGTTAAGGGGCGCCAGAATAGCGATAGCGCATTCCGGGCTTCCTTAAAGATGTATCGGCTGGAGAAAATGGGTGGTTTAAGAAAGAGATTCTGCACTGCCATAACCTGCGCAATGCGAAACTCCAGACCCCCTCTGGGGAAAATGGCGAATGAAGGATGCGGTGCACCGCAGGTAGTCGCAGCCTTGGAGACGGGTTCCGAAGCGGACCTGTATCTCGGAAAAAGGTCACCGGCCGACTCGTTCAGCCTGGAGACGTGGTCCGTTGGACTACCGGCAGCGCTGCTGAATTACCATCGCGCAACTGTCACATCCAGGCTACCACTTCAATCCAAAGGCGGCGCCACCTGAACTGCGTCCCAGGCCGCCTTTCAATGGCCGGTTGGGCACAGCCATGCGAGACTTGACCGGCTCGGGCTCGGCAGCCTCCGACTGCTCGTCGTCCTTCTTGACCGGCTCCGGCTGCGTCAACTGCTTCATTGAGAGCCCAATGCGTTGGGCCTCGGTGTCGACCGAAAGGACAAGGACCTCGACCTCCTGCCCTTCCTGTACGACGTCACTGGCTCGCCAGACGCGTTTGTGCGACAACTCGGAGATGTGGACCAATCCCTCGACGCCAGGCTCCAGTTCGACGAAGGCGCCAAACTCCATGAGTTTGGTTACCTTGCCGCTCGCCGTGGAATGCTCTGGGTATTTCGAGGTGACATGGGTCCATGGGTTTTCGAATAGGTCGCGGTAGCTGAGGCTGATCTTGCGAGTCTCAGGATCGATCTTGTCGATCCGCACTCGGATGTGTTGTCCTTCCGTGAGAACATCGCTCGGATGATTGACGCGGCTCCACGAAAGCTGGCTGATGTGCAGCAGGCCATCGACACCGTCGCCAAGATCGATAAACGCGCCGAAATCGAGGATTTTGCGGACAATACCGTCGAAAACCTGCCCGGGGGCAAGCGAGTCGAACAGTTGCTGACGCGATTCCTCGCGTTCGCGCTCCAGAATGGCGCGACGGCTCAGAACGAGGTTGCGGCGGTCGGGGTTGGCTTCTGTGACCAGGCACGGCCATTGTTCGCCCAGGAACTGCTCCAGGTTCTCCACGCGGTACAACGAGACTTGGCTCACAGGAATGAACCCGCGGATGTGGTTCACCTCGCACTCGAGTCCGCCCGTGTTGTGCCCGGTGACGCGTGCGCTGACCACCATACCTTCTTGCAGGTCGGCCCAATCGGCCACCTCTTCCGCCTGGCCGGGAATGGTCAGCTCGTAGAAACCGTCTTCCCGGTTGAGACTGCGAACGATGACTTCAACCATGTCGCCGGGTTCCGGCGGCGAATGGAACTGCCGCAAGGATGCGACCCCCTGCTCGCGACTGCCGAGTTCGACGAAGACATCCTCGCGGCGGACGGCGACAACACGGCCGGTGTGTTTCGAGTCGGGCTCCAGTCCACTTTGGGTTGCTGCAGCATCGCTGCCTGCCAGCAAGTCGTCGACGGAGCTTTCACCGAGCGCCGCGGCGAGTTCCGCCTCCAGATCAGGCGAGAGCTTTTCGCGAATGTTTGGGGCAGGCATGCGCTCGGGCGACGGTGCCGGCTTGGACGCCTCTTGAGCCGGTTTTGCTGCCTTTGCAGGCTTGGGTTCCGGGGCCGCCGTTTTCTGGGCTGGCGCAGGTTCTTGCGTTGCGGCGGGCGTGGACGGCGCGGCGGCAAGTGGCGCCGGTGCGGCGGGGTACGGCTGCGGACTGCACGGCGTTGTCGGTTGCGTGGGTGGGGCCATCGGC
Organism: Thermoguttaceae bacterium; assembly: GCA_040772845.1. GTDB lineage: Bacteria > Planctomycetota > Planctomycetia > Pirellulales > Thermoguttaceae > PWXP01. The sequence continues at coordinate 1,322,907 of JAXGXG010000002.1, read as the reverse complement.
GGCGCGGCGGCGTCGGCCCGAGGCGTCTGCATTGCCGCCGCCGGTGCTTCTTTCACCTGTTGCCTTTGGGGGCGAGCCACTTGTTCGGTATGCGCAGCGGCCGCGGGCGATTTCGAAGAAGCTTCGTTGCGCGGCCGCTTCGGTTTCGCCTCCGGACTGACGACCGGCGCCTTGGACTTCCGCGGTTGTGCAAGATAGGCCGCCGGATCTCGCTGCGAGCCGATCAGGATACGTCGCCGCTGGCCTTCCGGCGAGGCTTCGCTCGACTGCGGAGTCTCCGTGTCTGGCGATGTGTGGTTCTCGACCCGGACGTTGAGCAACTCATTCTGTTGCGCCTCGGGCGACTTCGCGTCGCTCGGTTCAGTACTCATCAGCGCACGTTCCAGTTTAACGGGTGAAAGACAACGATGCGCGAGCTTCAGCCGCGCCCGAACCCTCCAGTGTAACACGGAAAAACCCGATTTCCAGGGGCTATTCCCAAAACAGGACCCGAAATTCGGACACGCTTTCGGCGGCATTTGCCGGCTGGGGGCTTGGGGCGAATACGGTTGGTGTGCCGAGTTCGGATTTGGGGCGCCACGCAAGCTGTAGGGGAAGATAGGGCTCCGATTCTGGGTTTCGTCGCTCTACGGGGGTTTCGGCACCCCAGTACGGTTGACTCCCCGTCCCGATCCTTTAGAATACGGTGACTCTTTTCCGGCTACCCCCGCCATTATGGCGTGAACGGGTTCGAGCAACACAATCCCAAGGAGATTAGCAGATGGCAGAAGCGAAATCCGGAGGTATCGTCAACGTTATGAGGGAGGGGCGGCGTTTCCCGCCATCGGGGGAGTTTTCTGCGAAGGCGCGAATTGGCTCCATGGAGCAGTACCAGAAGATGTGGGATGAGGCGGCTGCCGATCCCGAGGCATTCTGGGGACAATTCGCGGACGAGTTGCATTGGTTTGAGCCGTATCAGAAGGTTCTCCAGTGGGATGAGCCTTTTGCGAAGTGGTTTGTGGGCGGGAAGACCAACGTTTGTTACAACTGTCTCGACGCGCATCTTTCGACATCGCGAGCCGACAAGACGGCAATCATCTGGGAAGGTGAACCGGGGGACGTCCGCCGATTTACCTATCGCGAGTTGCACCGTGAAGTCTGCAAGTTCGCCAACGTACTGAAGGGCCTTGGCGTCAAGCAGGGGGACGTTGTCGCCATGTACATGCCCATGGTGCCCGAACTGGCAATCGCCATGCTCGCGTGTGCGCGGATCGGTGCGGTCCATTCCGTCGTCTTCGCCGGCTTCTCGGCGGAAGCCATTGCCGATCGGAATAACGACGCTTCCGCAAAGGTGCAGATTACGGCTGACGCCGCTTGGCGACGCGGCAAGGAACTGCCGCTGAAGGTCAACGTGGACGAGGCCCTGAAGAAGTCGCCCACGGTCGAGAAGTGTATCGTCTTCAAACGCGTTGGGACCGAAGTCGAAATGCAGCCCGGGCGCGACCTGTGGTGGCACGAGCTGATGGACCAGGCGTCCGAGGACTGCCCCGCCGAACCGCTTGATAGCGAGACGCCGCTGTTCATCCTCTACACCAGCGGCTCAACCGGCAAGCCGAAGGGGATCAAGCACACAACCGCCGGGTACAACCTGTATGCAAAGAAGACGGTCGAGTGGGTGTTCGATCTTCGCGACGAGGACATCTATTGGTGTACGGCCGATATCGGTTGGATTACCGGGCACAGCTACATTGTGTACGGACCGTTGACGGCTGGGGCCACCACTCTGATGTACGAAGGCGCGCCCGATACGCCTAAGCAGGACCGCTTCTGGGAACTGGTCGAGAAGTACAAGGTAAGCATCTTCTATACGGCGCCTACCGCCATCCGCGCATTCATCAAGTGGGGAGATCAGTGGGTCGATCAACACGACCTCTCCAGCTTGCGGTTGCTGGGAACCGTGGGCGAAGGCATCAATCCTGAGGCATGGATGTGGTACCACGAGAAAATCGGCGGCGGGCGATGTCCGATCGTCGATACCTGGTGGCAAACCGAAACCGGCGGCATCATGATGACGCCGTTGCCCGGCGCGACGCCGACCAAGCCGGGAAGCTGCTGCAAGCCGTTGCCCGGCATTGTGCCGGAGATTGTCGGTGAAGACAAGCAGCCTGTCCCCCCCGGACAGGGCGGCTGGCTGACCATTGCACGTCCCTGGCCTGGCATGCTACGCGGCATCTGGGGCGACGACGATCGCTACAAGACGCAGTATTGGACCGATGTGCCGGGCAAGTACCTGTGCGGCGACAATGCCCGATGCGACGAAGACGGCTATTACTGGATTATGGGCCGTATCGACGACGTGTTGAACGTCTCGGGCCACCGGCTGAGCACGATCGAGATCGAAAGTGCTCTGGTCAGCCACCCGGCGGTGGCCGAGGCGGCATCCGTCGGCCGACCACACGAGATCAAGGGCGAGGCGGTTTCCGTCTTTGTGACCTTGGCCGGCGGAGTGGAGGCGACCGAAGAACTACGCAAGGAGTTGAAGAACCACGTGCGCAAGGAAATCGGCGCCCTGGCCGTTCCGGACGATATCCACTTCACCACCTCCTTGCCGAAGACCCGCAGCGGCAAGATTATGCGACGACTGCTGCGAGATATCGCCGCCGGACGCGAAAGCGTCGGTGATACCAGTACGCTGGAAGACTACAGTGTTCTGGCGAAGCTGCGCCAGCAGGAAAGTTAGTCTGCGGCAATCGTTCGTTCGGTCCCCGAATGGGGCTGGGCGGATCCAATTGCCACTACACGTTTGTTCTTCATCGGCGGCCTCTCTTCACCGGGAGGCCGCCGTTTTTCGCCCGCGCTGAGTGTAGGAACCGACTCGCATCCTGGAAAAAGGCCATCGGCCGGCTTGCGGTCTGTTGATTTGGTGCAGTGCTAGCAAGCTAGAAATTGGTGATTTCGGTTCGACGGTCTGGTATTGCGTTCTGCCCGTGGAGCATCGCAAGCTTTGCGATGAGTGCAACCCAATACCTTGCGATCCCATGTTCCGCTATGGTCATTGCTTGTTCTTGCGCAATCTTCCTCTCTTTCTGTGTTTTACACTTGGGCCGCACATTTGGCCGTTTCAGCGCGCAGTGTCCCTATATGACGTGACATCTTTATCAAATTGAACGCGGTTACCGCCCAGAGCCATTCGGTCTTCACTTTCTCCAGCCCCCGTAGCAAGAACTGCCGAAGGCCCATGATCGATTTGAGAATGCCAAAGGTCGTTTCGGCAATCCACTGACGTTGCTTGTAGATCGCTTTCGCGGAAGCACTACTCATCCGAGCCGCAGTCCGCTCTCGCACTTCCTCATATTCGTCTCGCCTGACGGTGCGGCCATGCTTCGTCTGGGGACTCAAACATGCGTCTGCCAGGGGGCAGCCCTCGCAATTCCTGCATTGGTATACCCGGATGGCAACCGGCTTCCCACATCGCTGTTCTCGATCGGTCCTGAAAAAACAAAGCACATTGCCCATAGGACAATAGTATTGGTCTTCCTCGGGAACATAGACGAAGCACGTCTTGGCAAGCTTGCCTGCGTTGTTCCGCTCAAGGTTGTCCCACTCCGACTCCGGAATCGGCTGTCGGGGATCGTCTCGCTTGACCGGGCTACCCTCCGCAGGCTGTTGCGACTCGATCGGAGCATAGAATTCCACCCCCCGCTGCTCCATTTCCACGATGATTGGAGCGGCGTTGTTGCCCGCGTCGGTCAGGAACTTTTCCGGTTTCTGCCCGAAAACCTCTTCGATCCGGTCGACCGAAGCCGGGATGGCCGCGCCCTCGTTCACCGAAGGCAATACGTCCGCATCTATGATGAAACCTGCCTTACCGTCCGTCGTGGCGACAGGCGTATAGTTGGGGGCGTACCCTCCTTCCTTGTTGGGCATAACGTGAGAATCCGAGTCGGTGATCGGTACCTGGGCCGGATTCTTCTTCGGGTCGATACCCTGCTGCCGCCGGGCTTCGTCTGCCGCTTTGGCTTGCTCCAATGCTTTGCGGATTTGTTCCCGTCGATGGTTTACATCGGCCAACTCTTCCGGGAGTTTTGTAGGCGAACCCTCGGTGGCCTGCTCGCCGTCGACGGTTTGCATCTGCGCTACCAAATACTCAAACAATTCATCCAAAGCCTCCAGCTTGGCCTCCAAGGTCTTTGCCGTACGCGTACGGAATCGGCTGTTGTTGGCCTTGACTCGGGTGCCATCAAACGCGACCACCCCCAAACTGATCAGCCCCAGGCCCATGGCCATGCGAGCGATTTGCCGAAACAAGTCCTTCAATTCGTCATGGAATCGGGTGCGGAACTTGCTGAATGTCGTATGATCGATCACGCGGCCTTCGACCAGCCACATGAAGTCGAATCGATAGCGGCAAGCCTCTTCCAGCTTTCGGCTGCTGCGGATTCCCCGATATAATCCATAGAGGATTGCACTGGCGATATACCGTGGATGAATTGGTGGCTGGCCACGTTTCCGTTCATACGCAGCTTCCCATTTCGACCAATCCATACCGGACAGCACCTCGTCGACGAACCGAACCGGATCATCGGGAGCAATCATTGCGTCCAAAGTGGGGTAAAAGACGTGCGTTCTCTGCCGATCGTGGGTTACTTCCGCCCAGTACTCTGACGTGGCCATCGGTTATTCCTCCCATAGAGAAAGGAAATATCCATCCCATATTAACTATATGGCCGCTTACCCAGAAAAATCAACAGACCGCTTGCCCGGCCTGGAGTCGTGGTCCACGGCTAGCTGGATGACCACGGCTCCAGGCGGGGCCAGCCCGTCGGTGGCCCTTCCGTGAAATGCAAGTCCGCTGCTGCACCCGTCCGTGTCGTCCCTCAGGCGAGATCGCGGTCTTCAAACAACAGCAGGGCAAGGAACATGGCCAGACTGCTGTAGAGCAGGCAGTAGGCGCCTGCAACGCCCACGTAACTCAGTGGTACTTCCCGGCCGGTGGAGATGGCCGCATAGATGTTGAAGTGATCCAGCATGGGTAGCACGGTGCCGACCAGGTCGGCAATGAAGGGCACGATGGGAAACTGTCCCACGGCAGAACTTGCCAGTAAGGGGGTGAGGTGACCCAAAACGTAGACCGACGCGCAGATGATCAGATTCGGCATCATGGGCAAGCGGGTTGAGATGGCGACACTGATTGCCGCAAGCACGATCGTTTCCATCAGCGCCAGTGCGATTCCGGGGGCGATCTGTACCATTTCGTCGCGGCATTCCGTCCATGCCGGTTCGGGGTTCGCCGTTTCGCGCGCATCGTAGACCACCTTGTAAGAGACAGTTGCTAGAAACAGCGAACCGAACACGATGAACAGGATCGCCACGGTGCCTACGATCCCCAGAAATTTGCCCAGGATGAACTGGCGACGTCCGACCGGCTTGGAGAGCAGGGTCAAAGCCGTGCGGCCCTCAATCTCGTCTGAGACCGAGACGCTGGCCGTCCAGACCGCCAAAGCGATCGACAGCAGCATGATGACCGTCAGGCCCCCGTCCTTGTGCATCTTCAGGTCGTCGCCGAACGTGTTGTACGGTACAAACGGGAAGAGCAATAGCGCCACAATCCCGATGACCAACACGACGAGGAACAGCGGTTGCGACATTGCCTCCTTTGTGGTCGTTCGTGCAATTGCTGCCGTTTTGGGGAATACGAGCCGGAGCAGCCAGTAGCACGCAATCAGAGCGAGCACCGCAACCAGCGCGCCGAGAAGGAGCCACGGAAGCGGCCTTATCCACGTCATGAGGCTAGCCAAAGGTAGTTCGGGCAATGCGGGAAGGGGCATGGCTTGTCCTGTAAAGTGATGCCTGTTTCGGGCTATCGGTCGTTATGCTGTGGCGGGGGTGGTGCCGGCGCGCACCTTTCCGGCTGTCACTGGGCCGCGACTTCACCAGTACGACAGTAGGGAGATCATGGTTCGGTTGGCGTTGCCCGACCTGCCGTGGCCCCCGGAAGCCGTACCCGCGATTAGACACGGATGGTGAAGTCGTGGAACTCCCCCGTTGCATCGCTACGGTTTTCGCGTACCTCTCTAATATAGCGGCTCATCGTCGTTTGCACATCGTCCAGGAGGCGATGGATTTCCTCAGCGGCGCCTTCCACGACAAGCTGCACGCTTCCGTCCGGGCGATTCCGTACGAAACCCGTGACGTCCAGGCCGGCAGCGATCTGGCGGACCGTATATCGGAATCCGACACCTTGGACTCGTCCGCAGTAGTAGACTTCAGACCGTCGACAATCCAAACGACTGATCCTCCCTCTGCTCGAAGAGGCTGCAAAACGGTTGGCTTCAGGTTACAATAGCGAGATGCGTTGTACGTGACCACCCCCTCTTCTGGTGTTGCGAGAATGGGCGGTGTCCGTGTTGAACAGGTGTCCGGAGAGATTGCCCGTCGTTGTCATGCGTCAAGCCACCCTAGGAATTCTCGCCGCACTTCTCGTGGCCGGGGCGGTCTATTTCTCGCTTTGGCCCCCAGAACAGCAGGGGGTGCGTGCCTGGGTGTTGCCGGCATGTGTTCGCATGGGAGCGCTGACGGCTGCGCTTTGGATGGCCTGGGATGATCTGCAGCGACTGCCGAAGTGGTTCCTTGGGACGGCAGTGACAGCGCTCGTGCTCGTTGCGCTTCGTCCAAAGCTGTTTCTGGTTCTCGTTCCCTTGGTCGTGATTCTGGCGATCATCCGGCCCCGGATTGGCAAACGCAAATAGCTCAATGGCCACGGCAGCCGGGGCAACCACCGGTGCGGGGCACGTTGGGGTTGTCGATGGCAAATCCGCGACCGTAAGGCCCGTCCTGGAAGTCGATGGTGGTGCCATCCAGATGCAACGCCATCTTCTTCTTGGTGATCAACGAAACGCCATGTTGCTCGTATTTGGCATCGACCTTCGGATCGAAATCCGTTTCAAAGCCGAGGCCATATTGAAGTCCGGAGCAACCGCCTCCGGTAACGCTCATTCGCAGGTAAGTGTTGTCGTCGAGATTCTGCTGTTCCATGTACCGCTTGACTTCGCCGGCGGCGTTTTCTGTTAGAACGATCGACATTGCCGATTCATCTCCCATCAGGTTCAAGGTCGAAGACTAGGAATCTACCTGGAATTATACCGGGAAAGGAATCAGAAGGCCAAGGAGGGATGATGCAGGACAGTCTGTCGCCCTGCTTTCGGCCGGGACCGTACTCGTTGCGGCAAGGAGCGACTCCTGGCGGTCGGGTGGGTGGAGCCTTCGGCGGAGGGGCAAGGGTGTTGAAATGGCAAATATAGGGTAAATATACAGATGAGTAAAGTTGGGACGCTCAGGTTCCCGATACAGACCCTGGAAGGTTTGATGCGCCTCCGTTTCTGGGCGTGTCCCCAGTTCGAATCCTCGCTGCGTACACCTCAAAAGCGGTCCAACACGTTCTTGCTACCATGACTACCGACTGTCTGATGGATTACGACAAGACTGCGACGGTGGACATCCGAAATGAGGATGGCCCGAACCCGATGCAGCCGAATGTCCGAACCAGCATACCCCGATATCGACTTACTCTGGAAGTGGGACAAAATGGCGACCCACATGTATGGCGGTTCAAGCTTCAGCCATCGGATGGCCATCGTGTCGTCGCTGTTGAAGATCGCGAGCCGGACATGCGTGGTGAGCAGCTCGAATTACTGACGCTCATCCGGGGACTGGAGGCGTTGGATCAGCCTTCTCACGTAGTCGCGTATGGCTGCAGCCGCTACCTGCGGCATGGCGTTACGTACGGACTTCCGGAATGGCGGGAGAATGGCTGGCAGTGGGAGCGTTTTGGCCAGATGGTCGCCATTAACCATGTGGAACTATGGCAGCGACTGGACCGGGCGATGCAGATCCATCAGTTCGTGTGTGGGGTGCGCCGCGTCGATTCGTCGCACGAGGGGCCGAACCATCGCCACCGGCATTTCGAAAGAAAGGACAGGGTGGGGGTTCGCGTGAACTTTGTTGATTGGGTAAAATACTGTACGCAGACGGTGCTGTTCGCGGTGGCCAGAGTGGTGCCGCAACCGAGCTAGATGCCGTGGGCAAGCAGGTCTGTGATTTTTCGTCTTACAAGGAGGTGGTTGTGCGTACAACGGTGGGGCTTGACACCATTGGACAATTGATTGAAGGCCGGCACGAGAATCCTTTCGAGGTATTGGGGCCACATGAGGTTTCAGAGAACGGTCGCCGGACATTGGCGGTGCGGGCGTTTCTGCCGCATTCAGAACAGGCTTGGGTGGTGGATCGAGCGCACTCGGAGACCGTGCGGCCGATGCGTCGGATCCATCCCGCAGGTCTTTTTGAGGCCTTGTGCCCGCTTCCCAATGGGGATCCAGCGACGCGCTACTTGATTCGGACCGCTGACCAGCACGGGGAGCAAACCACAATGCATGACCCCTATTCTTTCCCCCATTTACTGACCGATTACGATCTACATCTGTTCGGAGAGGGGAGGCACTGGCGCATTTACGAACGCCTGGGAGCCCAGCTTCGTACGATCGATGGTGTTGACGGCGTCAATTTCGCTCTCTGGGCACCGAACGCCACCAGCGTCAGCCTTGTCGGCGATTTCAATGCCTGGGACGGCCGACGTCATCCGATGCGCAAGCATATCCCAAGCGGTGTGTGGGAACTGTTTGTGCCGGGATTGGGCGAGGGAACGTTGTACAAGTTTCAGATTCGCCACGGAGGTGAGGTGTTCGAAAAGGCCGATCCGTACGGGCTTGCTGCCGAGGTGCCTCCACGAACGGCTTCCAAAGTGGCCGACCTGAGCCGGTACCAATGGCACGACGGAGAATGGCTGGCGCGCCGCCACGACACGGATTGGCTTCACCAACCACTCTCGTTCTACGAGGTGCACTTGGGAAGCTGGCGACGCCCTGGCGACGACCCGACCCGCTGGCTTACCTATCGGGAGTTGGCCCATCAGCTCGTCGAGTATTGTCAGGAGATGGGCTACACGCACGTCGAACTGCTTCCGGTCAGCGAGCACCCGTTTTCCGGCAGTTGGGGATATCAGACGGTCGGATATTACGCTGCGACAAGCCGATATGGGACACCGCAGGATTTCATGTATTTTGTCGACCTGCTGCATCAGAACAATATCGGCGTTGTGATTGACTGGGTGCCTGCCCACTTCCCACGCGATGCCCACGGTCTGCGCCGGTTCGATGGGACGGCCTTGTACGAACACGCCGACCCGCGACAGGGCGAGCATCGCGATTGGGGGACGCACATCTTCAATTACGGCCGGCACGAAGTCCGCAATTTCCTGGTGGCAAACGCCTTGTTCTGGCTCGACAAGTACCACATTGACGGATTGCGAGTCGATGCCGTGGCCTCGATGCTGTACCTGGACTATAGTCGTGAGCCCGGTGATTGGATTCCCAACGAGTTCGGCGGACGCGAGAATCTGCAGGCCATTTCGCTGCTGAAGGAGTTCAACGAGCAGGTACACCTGCAGTATCCCGGATCGCTGACGATTGCCGAGGAATCCACGGCTTGGCCGAGTGTGTCGCGCCCGACGTATTTGGGCGGACTCGGGTTCAGCTTGAAGTGGAACATGGGCTGGATGAACGATACCCGCCGTTACATGCACCACGAACCGATTCATCGGCAGTATCATCACGACGAGCTGACGTTCAGTTTGATCTATGCCTTTCACGAGAATTTCGTCTTGCCGTTGTCGCATGACGAGGTGGTTCATGGAAAGGGATCGCTTCTGGACCAGATGCCGGGCGATCTATGGCAGCGGTTCGCCAATCTGCGCCTGTTGTACAGTTACATGTGGACGCATCCGGGCAAGAAGCTGCTGTTCATGGGCGGCGATTTCGGTCAGTGGCTCGAATGGAACTACGATACGAACCTTCAGTGGGACCTGTTGCAGTGGGAGTCGCATCAGGGAATGAAGAAGCTCGTATCCGATCTCAACTACCTTTACCGCCGCGAGCCGGCCCTGCACGAACTCGACTTCGAGGGGAACGGATTCGAGTGGATCGATTGCCACAACTATAGCGAGAGCACCTTCACCTATATTCGCAAGGCAAAGAACCCAGCCGATTTCGTGGTCGTAGGCTGCAATTTTACACCCGTTCCACGCCCGAAGCATCGCATCGGCGTACCCCATGCAGGCTGGTACCAGGAGATTTTCAACAGCGATTCTCTGCATTACGCCGGAAGCAATATGGGCAACTTCCCCGGCGTCGAAGCCGAGGGTGTGTCCAGCCACGGTCGGCCTGCAACGATCGAAGTCACCTTGCCCCCGTTGGGAGCCGTCGTTTTCAAACCGAAGCCGGTGTGATTGTACCGCCAATCTGGATGCCACACCCGAGCCGGTTCCGGCCGCTCGGGTGTGTGCATTTATCAGGCTTCCTCAGGTTCGGCCAGATGTCGCCGTACGGCGTCGCGCAGCTCTTCCGCAAGCGATTTCGGACAGGGCAGCCGGGCGAACCATCTTAGCAGCAGCAGAGCGGCTACGATTCCGGCCAGCACAACCTGCCAGTGGAAGACGTATCCTTCGCTGCTGCTGTAGGACAACACGGTACGAATGGCCGGAAACTGCCGAACCGTTTCATCGGAGATCCGGCTTCCGGCCATGGCCAGTGTGTTATTGAGCACATGATACACGACCCCGGGCAGAAGGCTGCCGCTTTGCACGACGATATAGCCGATGACGACGCCGGCCAGGCAGGCGATAAGCGATTGCTGCAAGACGCCGTGAACGAGGCCGAACAGCATGGCGGTAAAGATGATCGCTCGCCACTTTCTGCCCGATCGCATGAAGCCTGTCAGGATGAATCCGCGGAAGGCAAGTTCTTCGCAGACGGCCGGAAGCACGCCGATGACGAACACAAGCGGCCAGAACGGGGCCTCGGCGAACATGCGTTGAATGGGCTCCATGGCGACTTTGACCTTGTCGCTGATCGGGTACAACTGCATGACGACCCGCTGCAGAACGCTCATCGTCGGATGCAGCAAGAGGGCGAGCATTGCCGCGGCCGGAACGGTCCACCACGTGGCAGGGCTTTGCAGTCGCAGCGTCTGTCGCGGACTGGACGTGAGCACGAACGTCAGCAGGAGGGCTGGGCCGGCAATCAGCCCAATCTGAATGATCAACAACGATCGCACCAACGGCCCGAATTCTCCCGCGTTTTCCATCTCAACGGCCGAACCCAGGAAGAAACGGGCCAGCAGAATCAGTACGCCGCACGCAACTGCCGCCGCAACGGTGGGCGTCGGCTGCCGATCGTGCAGCAGACGGTTCAGCCAGGCGATCAGGTTGAAGCGTTCGCTCTCTCGGAAGAGCACGCCTTCTGCATTGAACTGATCGATCGCCCAGCGGATGGCCAACAGGCAGCAGGCGAGCGTGACAGCAATCACCGGTGGAGCGAATTGCAACGCTTGCCAGTAATGGCCCTCCAACGCATTACGTAGCAGAAGCACGATCCCGGTGACGGGGATCATGGCGTTGCCCAACGTCAATTCTACGCCCGGCGCCATAGGCAGGATGCACAAAGGCAATGTGACGAACATCAGCGGCATAAGATAGTATTGCCCCTCCTTTGTGCTGCGTGCAAAGGCGGCCAGAGCAAGGCACAGGGCGCTGAACAAGGCCGACACGGGCAGCAGGGCGGCGCCCAGCCATAGAACGGCGAACAACGGCGGTGCGCCGAATCCCTCGAACTGGGCGAGCACCACCGCGCCGGTCACGCCCACGCTTATCAGGTTCAACACGGCCGTCGCCGCGCTGAACACGATAATCGTCAGAAGCTTCCCGACGACAATCTCGCTCCGCAATGCCGGACTGCAAAGCAGCGTCTCCATGGTGCCGCGTTCCTTCTCCCCGGCGCACAGGTCAACCGCCGGGTAGAATGCGCCGGTCATTGCCCACAAGACGAGCATCATCGGCAGGATCTTCGACCAGCGAGCGGCCCCCTGCAATGCGGTCTCCTTCGCGACATCGGCCGACTCCAGCGAGAAAGGACGCACCGCAACGGGCGGAACGCCGCCAACGACCAGATTGTCCACGCCCACCTCCTCTTTCCACGCGCGAAGCACTTCGGAAAGACGCGCAAATGCAATCTGGGATTTCTCGATGGCCGTACTGTACACGACTTCCGGGCTCGGCACGGCGGGGCCAAAGTCCTCCTCGACAACCTGCGAATCCGCGTCTTCCGATCGCGGCGGCCGGTTCCGGAGTGTCTCGCGAACCGCATCCAGCTTGTCCGAAAAATCCGGCGGAAAGTAGAGGGCGGCGTCGTACTGATTGCTCTCCACCGCCTGCCATGCCGCCTCTCGCGTGTCTTGCGGCGCCGGGCCGTCGGCGCGCGGTTCCGTGGGGGCAAAAGTGATTTCCAGGAGCTTTCGCCGGTCCGCCGAGCCGACAAGATCGGCTGCAAACCATGCATTGTCGAACAGGCGGGGAAACTCGTCCGGATTCCGAACGCCCACAATGAGAATCCGACTCGATTTCTCACGCATGAACTGCGCCATCTGAAAGAAACCCGTGCCGAGCAACGGATACAATAGCAGCGGCAGCACGAAAATCATGAACAGCGTACGCCGATCGCGCAACTGATCACGCACTTCACGGGCGAGTACCAATTTGACGTTTGCAAAAGTCATGCCGCCGACGTCGCCTGCTCAGAATCGTGGGAATGGACCGCATTGTGTTCCGTTATCAGCCCGAAGAACAACTCTTCCAGATCGTTCTCGTGATAGCGATCCTGCAACTCCGGAAGTGTGCCTTCGGCCAGAATGTGACCGCGGTGGACGATGGCGATCCGATCGCACAGCTTCTCGGCCTCGCGCATGATGTGCGTCGAGAACAGAATGCATTTGCCATGGTCGCGCAGCTCGGCCACCGTGCCGAGCAGGGCCCTTGCGACGAGTACGTCCAGCCCGGCGGTGGCCTCATCGAAAATCAATACGGGCGGGTCGTGGATGATCGCGCGGGCAATCGAAACGCGTTGTTTCATTCCCGTGGACATCTTCGCGCCGAGAACGTCGCGAGTATCGTGCATCTTCAGACGCTCGAACAGCCGTTCCATGCGATCGTGCAACTCGTCGTCGTGAATGCCGTGCAGGCGGCCGAAGTACTCGACCATCTCCCAACCGGTCATGCGGTCGTACACGGCCGTACCCGCCGACATGAAACCGATTTCACGACGAACCTGGGCGGCCTGATCCACCACGTCGAAACCATTGATCGTGGCCGAGCCTCCCGTCGGCTTCAGCAACGTACTCAACATACGCAATGTGGTTGTCTTGCCGGCTCCGTTGGGGCCAAGCAGTCCGTACACTTGGGCCGGACCCGCAGTGAACGATATGTCATCTACTGCGACAACCTTCCCGAGTTTCAGGTCGTCGTAGTGCTTCGCGAGATGATTCACCTGGATCATAGGGCATCCGCCACGCAGAGTCTCTCAGTGGCCATCCGGGAACGGGGGCCAGTTCCCATAGGTTGTGTGGTTCCTGTGTTGTCCAGAAACGAGATGCACGACGCCTGTCCCCCGTTTCGGACAGACTCCTACTCTACCGTAGCTTACTGCCATTCGGCCCGGGAACGCAAAGGGGGACCGCCAGTTCTTGCCGCTTCGTAACGGATGGATCGGGCGGCTCCCCCCGGGACAATCGGGATAACCCGGTTTGTTTAGGGCCGTAATGCTTTCCGCAGGCAATCCAGCACCTGGGTCGTCAGGTTGAAGCGGCCGAGATCGCCACTGCCGCGCCAGTTGAGGGTTTTACTTTCCGTCCGGCCGTCGGGCCGATGGATACGCACCTCGATGTAGCGACCGGCAGCACTGTCTTCCCGAATCGGGCCGACGTAAACGGCCCAGTCGGCGCCGGCAGTCTGGGCAAGCTGGTCCACCAGCGACTTCTCGGATGCGTGCTGCCCTGTCGGTGCGAACAAGCGAAACAGCCGTTGCTCGTCGGGGGCCACGTAGGCGCCGGCCAGCACGTCGGCTACTGCGGCGGCGCTGCCCAGCGACGCCGCAATGCTTCCGCCTGTTCCTACCTCGGCCAGGGCTAGCGTCTCGTGGCGATTGGCAAAGAGGTCCACAACACACGATTCCAACGTTGTGGCGCCTGTGCCGTAAATGAAATCGCCCAGTTGCGAGTACACTTGCTGTTTGAGAACGTCCAGCCGCGCCAAATCCTCGGGGGTGGAGCCGCGTAGCGAGAAGTAGTAGTCAACCCGCATGCCGTCGAACAGCGAGCCGATGGTGACATCGTTGGGAATGGGCACGTGCCTTTGAATCGCATCCGAAATCGACGATTCGCCAATTCCGACAAACCGTATGCGCAGCAGTCCACCTACCGGCGCAATCCCGAATCGCTCGGCCAACAGCGGCAGCAGCTGGTCATTCACCATCGGTTGCAGCTCACGCGGCGGGCCCGGCAACGCCACAATCAGGCCTCGATCGGTCTCGAAAACAAGCCCGGCAGCAGTCCCGTGCGGATTCTCCAGGTAACGCCCGCCTTTGGGAGTCTGTGTCTGGCGACGCAGGTTTGGCAGCAACTGGTCAATGGGCGTGTGGAATCGCTTCGACACCGCCTCGAGCAATTCAGGGTGTTCAACAAGCGGAATTCCCGTTGCCTTGGAGATCGCCTGGCGAGTGGCATCGTCTTCCGTCGGCCCCAATCCACCGGTGACAATCACCAGAGGGGCGCGCTGGGATGCGAGGCGGACGGCCTTTTCAATCTCCTCAAGCCGATCGTCGACAATCATGATCAGTACGCAATGCAGCCCGCGAGGGTGAAGCGTCCTGGTCAGAAACGGGCTGTGGGCATCGGCGTAACCGCCTGCGAGAAGCTCGGTGCCGGTGGCCACAATCACATAATCCACCGACTTCTCGTCCGCCGGCGCCTCAGCGGCAGATGCCCCGTGCACTGCCGCCGCAACAACGACACAACACAAAGCCACATACCTGGCACATAAGCCCGGCCTGGCGGATACATGGCCTCGGTTCATGGCAATCACTCCATACCCGCAGGGGCAGGCGCCGCGCCTGGATCGGGTGTTGCAGGCGAACCGGAGTCCGGTTCGGTAGCTGGGGCATCGGCGCCATCGGCCGGCGCAGCCTCAGGGGTCTCGGCCGGCGGATCGGCGGGAGTCTCGGCGGGTGTGTCGGCGGGGACATTGCCTGCATCGCCCGGCAAGAAGCCGTCGGGACCCATCACGGGTTGCTCGGGTGGCATCTCGATATTGATGGTGATCTTGGCGGCCTTCTTCAGCCGGTCCATGAACTGCCCGAGACTGTCATGGGTCTTTTCTTGCTTCATTTGCTGTTTGATATCTTCTTTGACTTCAGCGAACTCACGATTGCCTGCCTCTTTGCGCTCTTCCACCTTGATGATGTGGTAGCCGAATTCCGTCTGAACGGGCTTGGACACTTCGCCGACATTCAAGGCGAATGCGGCATCGGCGAAGGCGGGAACCATCCGCCCTTTCTCGAAGAAGCCGAGATCGCCTCCCTGCTCGCTGGAAGGGCAATCGGAGTTCTCTTTTGCCAGTGTGGCGAAGTCTTCTCCGGCCAGAATCCGTTTGTGAATGGCCTCAATAGCTTCCTTATCGCCTTCCTTGGTCTTGATGAGGATATGACGCGCCCGCACCTGGGTTGGCTCCGAGTAGTCATCTGGGTGGGCGTCGAAGTGCGCCTTTGCCTCGGCGTCGGTGACTTCCGATTCACCAAGCTCCTGTTTCATGAGCTTGTCCAGTTTCACTTGCTGTGCAACCTGTTGCTTTGCATCCGCAACGGTCATGCCTTCACGCTGCAGCGTCTGGTTCAGGGTCGCTTCGTCGGGAAACTGCGAGGCGATTTCCGTCCACTGCTTCTCGATCTCTTCGGGCGTGACTTCCATGGTGGCCTTGGCAAGATAGTCTTCCAGCAGCAACTGCATCACCTTCTGGTCGACCATTTGCTGTTTCATGTGTTGGCGAATCTGGGAAAGCTGGGCGACAATTTCCGGCGACTGCTGCCCCCCGCCCAGTTGCTGTTCGAGGCGGGTCATCTGCTGCTGGAGTTCGTCGTCAAACTCCCCTTGGGTAACCACTTGGTCGTTCACCTGGATGGCAACAGCACTCGCATCCGTCCCCGCAGCCGCATCTTGTGAAGCCGCATCCGTGGCGGCCGGTTGCGTGTCTGCCCCTGCCGGCTCTGCTTCGCCACCTGCTGAGGGTGTGGAGTCGGTTGCCTCAGTAGAGGGTGATTCTTTGTCGGTCGCAGGCGTATCGCTTTTGCCGCAACCGATGAGTATCGCGGAGGTGATCAGTCCAGCGGCGAGCAGTGCCAGGCGGCTCGACTTCCAGGAAAAATGTGACGTCATCGGGTCCATCGTCCTTTCTTTGTGGTTTTCCACGAAATGTTGAGTTTTCTTCCTATTGCGCGGGCATAATAACCGCATTGCAGCGCCGGGTCAAGGCGTTCGCGTCCGACCCGCGGATGAATCTAATCTGAAACCCCTTGTCAGCCGATCTGATGTTGGTAGAATGCGGGTTCCGGCGGTTGGAGGAGACCACAAAATCCGCATATCCTCTTTTGAGGGGAAGGCAAAGTTGCGGTTCGCGCAAGCCGTCCTAATGCCGGCAAGTGCCTTGAACGGCCCGGTGCTGCAATAGCCGATACTGAAATAATACGCACCCCTAGCTCAATTGGATAGAGCATCGGTCTACGGAACCGAAGGTTACTGGTTCGAGCCCAGTGGGGTGTACTGAAAGAAGCCTTTGTGGCAGAGAGTAACGTAAGAAAGAGGCTCCGAACTCAGAGAGTTCGGAGCCTCTTTTGTTTGCCAGGTGCAAGGCGGCAGTCAGCCCTGGTACTGACGGCCGACGAAATCCCAGTTGACCACGTTCCAGAAGGCGTCAAGGTACTTGGGGCGGGCGTTGCGATAATCGATATAGCAGGCATGTTCCCACACGTCACACGTGAGAATAGGCGACACGCCGGTCCGGATGGGCGTATCGGCGTTCGCGCCCTGCCGAATTTCAAGCTTGCCGGACTCATCCTTTACCAGCCAGGTCCAACCGGAACCGAATAGCGACTTCGACTCGGCGTTGAATTGCTACTGAAACTCATCGAGGGAACCAAACTGCTGTTCGATCACAGCGGCCAAAGGACCGGCCGGTTCCCGCCCCCATCCGGTGACAGGCAGTTCCAGTAGAACGTATGATTCCATGTCTGGGCCGCATTGTTGAACAGCTTGCCCGAGGCCTTCTGGATGATTGTCTCCAGCGACTCCATCTCCAGTTCTGTGCCTGCGAGCAGGTCGTTCAGGTTGGACACATACTTGGCGTGGTGCTTCCCGTGGTGATACTCGAGCGTCTCGGCCGAAATGTGGGGTTCGAGTGCATCTTGCGGAAACGGCAGTTCAGGTAATTCATGTTTCACGGCATGATCCTCCTTGTGGAATGGGAACGGCATACCGAGAATGTGTGGGTTCAGAGACGCTTGCTATGCAGGCTGTTCTGTGGGATCGTTCCGTGCATCCCGTGACAGACTGTCGCCATGTCGGGCCAATTTGTCGCATTGCCTCGATGGTAGGCGCGTGGGCAGTGCATGAGCCCCAGAGTTCGCGTGTCTTAACGGCTGGCCGCCAATGCCGCCTCCACTTCTTCCCGTGTTGCCGTTTCGCCGGCTGGTTCATGTCCTTGAAAATCGCCGCGAAGCGCCTTGAGTGCATAACGCTCCTGGTCAATCTCCCTGGCCGTTCGGAAACCGAGCCGGCGAAGGACCGGCACAGGCGGACACCATCCCTGCAACGCGTGCTGTGTGAGGAAGACGCCCACAATACCTGCGACCAAAAACCAGCGTTTTCGCCCCAGAAGTCCGACCAGAATGGATCCAGACGCGATACTGGCGGCTTTGAGTTCCAAGGCCCGCTCAATATCCCATTCGTCATCCAGTTCGTTCAACCGAACATCGATTTGATCCGGGGAGGATTGGGCGTAGTAGGTTACATTCCGCCGGATCTGCTCCTGGATGCGCGCATTCACCTGCTGGTCGGTGTGACTTGGCACGCGGTGTGAAGTCTCTGGAATGCGGTTCATGATTTCTCCTTGGCAAGCGATCAGGCGGAGGGCTGCCGGGTTCTTCCGCGATCAGATGTAGGGTCAACAGCACCAGGGGCGCAAGGACGGGAACTGTGTACCTCATGAAACAATCTCCTTTTCTGTCGCGTTGGTTGTGACTCGATTCGGCGGGTCCCTGACCGACAAGCCAATCGTAGCGGTACTGTCGATCAGGGCCGCCTTTCAGCCACGTGCCGTCTAGCGACGCGGCGTGTCATCGCGTTCAGCCGTTCGCTCAGGCTGTGAGGCGATGCTCCACTCCCGGTCCGCTTCGGCGGGCCAGTTGTCGGGAGAGAATCCGCCTCGGGCGTTGCTCAAGGCCTCTTCGTTGACTTCCTGGGTCACCGTGACATATTCGATCTCGTCTTCGTCGGCAGATCGCGTCAACTGAATCGAATCCCATGGGACGGCGAACAGGCGGTCGCTTCCTTCGAAGAAGCCGCCGAAAGATAGAGCGCCGTACCGGATGGTGCCATCTTTCGACTCGAACACGATCTCTTCGAGTTCGCCGATGTCCTCGTCCTTTCGGGCATCGCGGACATCCACGCCAATCAGATCGCTGACCTTGCAGATCTTCTTGTCATGCTCGCGCTGCTCGGACTTGGCCTCGTAGTAGGTAGCCAATTCGTCTGCCCCCTCGCGGTCGGCGAGTGAACTGAGGCTATCCTCTTCCAGGGTGGGCGCATTTGTGAAACGGTCTTTGGAAACCTTGATGACCGCCTGCCATTCTTTCTCGTCTCCCTCTGCCTGTTCCAGTTTCAGAAATCGAACGGCCTCGATTGGGACCGGACGAAGGGTGTCCCCCAAGCCCAGAACGCCACCTGACGAGACGATGACATGGCTGATGCGTTTGTAGCTGTCTATTGTGTGCGCAGTGCGCAGCGTAAAGCGTGGGGCGGATGTCGTTGCCCTGGTCGGTTGCAGTGGTTAATACTCCCGAAAAGCGGCATGTGGCGATGCTGAATCCGCTACGCCGCGGCCATTTCGGGATTGTCCACATCGAGAATGATGCGGTCCAGAAGAGAACGCTGCTCCGAATCTGGCGGAGGACGATTCAGCCCGGCGGCTTTCGCTTGATCCGTGAAGCAACTTTGACCACGGTGGGCCCAGCGTTGAATTTCTGTCAAGACACTGTCCAGCGTGAACTCGCGGAGCTGCTTGCCTAACGTGCGGAGAACGCTGGCGATGATCGATTGGCGTTTGGCGCCCGTAGGTTTCTTGTTGGTGCGACCTGTATCGCGACACTGAGCGTCGTCTCGCAGTTCACGCTCCGAGCCGTTGTTGTTGCCAACAACTCCCTCCGTCGTCACGAACACAAACAGCTCATTCACCAGCAGCAGACGCATGATTTCATTGACCAGACGCCGATAGTCGTCTTCGACGCCCTGGGTCTGCGAACCTTCCAGCGAGTGGGCGCCGCATAGGGCGAGGAGTTCGGCCTCCAGTTCCGTGACGTGACGCTGGCGACCGGCCAAGCCGAAACGCTTGTCGTTGGCCACTCGTTTTGCCGTGCGGTAGAGCGACAGCAGCGAGTCGGTCAATTCCCGGTACCGGGTGTCTTCAGGAGCCTGTAGCGTCAGCTTAATCGCTTTGCGAAGCAGATGAGCCCAGCACTTTTGGGCCTTGCTGAAACCCTGATAGATCGCCGCGTCGTCACTTACTAGGACCCCGGTGAATGTCGCTTTGTCAAGGATCTGCGCCAGCGTCTGGCCGTCTTTGTGAACGCCGTAGAACATCACGGTCAGCGTATCGGTCAGGAAAGCCCAGACACTGTTGATGCTCCAGCCCGTTTCGTCGCAGTACACGACGGCCGAATTGGCCAACAGCATACAGAGCGTATCGAACTCGTGCTCCCAAACTCGAGCGAGTTGATTGAGCAACGCGTTGGCCTGCGATTTCTTCAGGGAAAGATTTTGAAAGAAACCCAGCACCTGACAGGCTTTGTCCAGTGATAGGCCCAACGTGTAAACCTGATACGCCAGTGCGATCAGAATCTCCATCCCGAACTCGCCGCGGCCGGGCACGCCTGACGGTTGACCGTAGCGGTTCCCCTTCCGATAGATTTCGTAGGCCACCAGGACCGCTTGGCCGTCCTCTAACCGCCAGGCCACGCGTGTGTGAGACAGCTTACAGTCCCCGGGATCGCAGTCATCCGGATAGACCTTTTCCGTCCGGGCTGCCTTGGCGATCTTCTCTGCCGTCGAAAGCCTTCCTCATCGCGCAGGTTTCTTCCTTTTGCCTCGCTTCCCCTTTTTCTTTGCCTGACGCTTCTCTTCTGCCTTTTCGGAGAAGGGTTCGTCCAACCGATCGGTAGGATTCTTCTTCTTCAGTTCCCCGACTTGTGCTTGCAGCTTTTCGACCTGCCCCTGTAGCTGCTGGATCACCTTCAGTTGTGAAGCGACCACATCGACCAATCGGTCAGCTTCAATCCTTCCCTCGGCGACATCCTGTCTGAGTTGGTCCACATCCATACCGGTTAACTAACCGATTTCCGAAAATCATGCACCCCCAGTTTCGCAGAATAGACAGCTACAATGAAAACACTCCGTGAGTGAAGGAGAAGGAAACATGCTTTACCGAATACTTTGCCTGGCCATCGTGGTAATCTGTATTCCGGCGAGTTTGGCGATTACAACCGATGCCTGTGCACAGGATGACGCGCCGGAGGAACTGGCCGACGTGGATATCGGGCTCGCCGTGGAGACCACACTCATCCTGGACGACGCCGTCCCCTCGCACAAGATCGACGTCTCGGCAGAGAATGGCGTCGTGACCCTGACCGGTACGGTGGAAGACTGGGACGAACTCCAGGCTGCTAAGGAGAATGCCGGTGAAGGCGGCGCCCAGTCGGTCATCAGCAACCTGAAGATCGAAAACGGCAATGGCGCCGGATAGGCCATGCACCGAATGTGCCTGCACGCACGCTTGGCGACGCTTCAGCGCGAAGGCAACCACGGGTTGCGCTTGGTCCGACGGCCGTCGGACCAAGCGTCACCCGTGGCGCCCTTCGCGCCGCCGCTCGGGGCGAAAACGGCGGGTTCTTGGGGGCGGGCACGCGTGAGAGGCGCGTTCGCCCCGGTAGAGGCCGCAAGAATGTAGCCACGGGTAGAGCACCGAGGCGGCGACAGAATAGCAGGCTCCTATGACGTTTTGCACTCTGGAGACAAGATGCTTCGGGCGCAATGTTCCGGCAGGGGTGGCATGACAAGCCGTGAATCCTGCCTCCTCGCCAGTCTAGACTTCCCACAACTCCTCGCTGCTGGAGCAGGTGCGACAAGGCGACGCACCCGATCGGCACGGTTCAGTCCGTCGTCCGATTTCCTATACAGGCATGGCATGTGAATTGCTGTGAACAGCCGTGCGGTTGGCCGGCCGGTGTGACCGGGCACGGCGACCGGAAAGCGGCCGGCTTTCAGCCGGCATGACAGCCCATCCTTGCCAAATCAGGTACGCGACGCCGTTCCATCCTGAACGAACCTGACGGGAAGAGAAGATCCGAAGTACTGCGATGGCTGAACCGAATACCATTGATGGACCGTTGTTCGCCGTGTTGCTCGGCGCGCTGATTCTGGCCACTGTCGGTGTCTTGACGGTAACCGTGAAGATGCTGCTTCTGATCTTCGCCGGAGTGCTGTTCGCCCTGTTTCTGAATCGATTGGTTCGATTCGTATCGGGGCGTACGAAGCTCTCGTATCGCGTGTGCTACCCGATTGTGGTCCTGCTGCTCGCGGTGCTTGTAGCAAGCGGCGTCTATTACGCCGGCACGCAGATTGTCGCCAAGGCGCACGAACGCGGAGAACAGCTGCGAGCTTCGACGGATAGGCTCATTGAGCGTATCGATCAGTCGCAGTGGCTGCCGGACACATCCGAAATCGTCTCGCAGTTGAAGACCGTCGTCCAGGATGGCGACGGCATCCTCCCGCAAATCATGACCGTCACGGGATGGATCATCTGGAGCCTGAGCGCCGCGGCCGTGATCCTGTTCATTGGGCTATACGTCGCCTACGATCCGCAACTGTATGGGAAGGGCGTCCTCAGGTGTGTTGCGTCGGCACAACGAGAGAGGGCCGAGAAGACATTGCAGGCCCTTCAGGAGACCTTGGCCCGATGGATTGGCGGCCGCCTGATGTCGATGAGCATTGTTGGCGTTGCAACCACCGCAGCCTTATGGATTCTCGGTGTGCCCCTACCGGGAATGTTGGGCGTCATTGCGGCCCTTATGACGTTCGTTCCGAATGTCGGGCCGTTGCTGGCGACGATTCCCCAGGTACTGCTGGCTTTCCAGGTCGGGTCGGCGACCGTGTTGTACGTCCTGTTGTTCAACGTCGCACTCCAAACCCTTGAAAGCTATGCCATCACTCCCGTTATCATGCGGTACGAAGTGAGCTTGCCGCCTGCCTTGACAATTTCGGCCCAATTGTTGATGGCTGTGCTGCTGGGCCCGATTGGCATGGTCATGGCGGCGCCGTTGACGCTGCTGGCGATTGCCCTTGTGACGGAAATGCGGGCCGATCCGCATGACGGGCCGCCGCAGGCGGGAGGTTCGTCGCGTTTGTGATGGAATCCAAAGAAGAAGCTGATTGAGGTCATTCGCGACGTCGATGCCTGGACCGCGTCACGGTTCGAGGACCAATTCCGCCAGATAGATGGCGGTAATGGGTTTGCCTGCGGCATCGCGCTCGTGGCTGGAGTAGTAGGATATCAGTGCGCGGTTGGGAGCCAGCAGGACGAAACCGGGGTACGAATTGTCACCGCCGCTGGGGAGTTCGGCAAACTCGTGCAACCGGTCGTCCACCAGCCAGCAGAGCGAGGTCTTGGGACCGGTGTCTTCGGTGATCTTACGGCCGGCGACCAGGTAGCGGTCGCCCCATCGGACCAACAGGGGTCCGCCGATATAGCGGTCGAGGTCTTTGCGGTCCCACTCCGTGTAGGGCGGAGTGGATCGCAGCAGTTGAGCCGGAGCGCGGCCGCGCCGGCCAATGGCCACGACACGACCATCCGGTTCAAACAGGAACGCCGTCTCATCGCCGGCCGTTTCCTGGAAAACGGCGCGTTTGCGCCAGATCAGACCGTCGTCGCTTTCGAGCATGAGCGATTCCACCTCTTGCCCCTCGCCCCGCGGTCCGACGGCGAAACCAGCCTTCCGGCGACCGCAGAGATACGCCTTGTCGCCAAGCGCGGCCGCTCGCCAGATGTAGTGGCCGAACGTCCCTTCGAGCATGATGGGACTGTGCCACGTGACACCGTCGTCCGACCACGCGGCGTAGCCCAGGTGCTTGTTCAGGTCGTAATCGTCACGTGCAAGCGTGGTCGGGCCGCTGTACCATGTGCCGGTGTACACAAACAACTTGTCGCGGAAGACCAGGAAGTGCGGGTCGCGCGTGTCGCGCTCGGGGACGTGGAAGCGATGTACCTGGCGCCACTCGCGCCCGTCGTCGCTGGTCAGGATCATGATCGAAGCCGTCGGATGGACCATGTGGCCGTCCGGGCAACTGCGGAACGTCAGGTAGAGCCTCCCCTGGAAGCGGGTCAGGTCGGTAAAGGCATTGTGCTCGCCGTTGTGAAACACGCGGCGCACCGACGCCACCGTGACACGCGGCAGGTTCGCATCACCTGCCGTGTCGGCGGCCAGATTACCGGCAAAGGACAGCAGCGCCAGAGACAGTACGAATCGCACGCGAAGAACAACGTTCATGACATACTCCTCTGCGAGTGATAGCGGCTAGTGGGAGAAACCCGATGGCGTCCCTGGGGGCATCGCGACCTCCATTCTAACAGCCCGAAGTTGCCGGGTGCAACCGGCGCCCTGTTGACCCGCAGGTTTCTGCCAGCCATACTTGGTGAGTGGAGAATCGCATTCGCGGCCAACGTGACTATGGCCGACCTGCTGAAACCGTGTCGGCACTCCGGGCCGGTCGCGCGGACCGACTGGAGACTGCGACCTACCTGCCTGCCAAAGAGGAGCCTGCCATGCTACGTCTTGTTCTGATGACCTGCGTTGTCCTTTCCTGCGCGGATATCGCTCGCGCCGATTCGCCCAGGGCAGCTACCCGCGACCAGCTTGGCCGCAGTGTGAAACTGCGAGTGCTGGTGGATAAGGTCATGCAGCCCACCGCCGGCTGGATTACTGAGGAGTGGATGGTCAAGGCCACGGCGGACGCAGGGTTCAATGTCTTTTCGCCGCGGAGCGGCCATGACCGGCTTGACGAGGTTCGCCAGGTTACCACATGGTGCAAGCGGTATGGCATCTATCACATGCCTTGGATGCGCGGTTCGCTGGTTGCCCCGGCTGGCGATTTGGCCGATGGTAAACGGGTTGTCTGGTCGAGCGGCGGCGAGCAAGCCCTGTGGAGTCCCAACTCCGACGAGTTCTGGCAGTGGACGACTCGCTACATCGTCGAGTACGCCAAGATCAGCCGGGAGAATCCACATCTGATGGGCGTATTTCTGGATTACGAGAATTACTCGCCGGGCGGTCAGGGGAATCTGTACTCGCTCTCGTACGACGACGTGATCCTTGCCCGCTTCGCCCAGGCGAAAGGAATCGACCTGCCGAAGCTGTCGTTGGCCCAGCGGAAGCCATGGCTGGAGAAAGAACAACTGCACGACGCCTTCGCACAGTTCCAAATCAGCCATTGGCGCGAGCGGTGCCGGAAACTGCGGCAGACGGTCGACCAGTACGACCCGGCATTCCAGTTCTGCATCTACCCTGCACCGGGTACACCGTTCATGGTTGAGGCCGCCTATCCCGAATGGGCGACCGAGAAGGCCCCGTTGATTCTGGCCGATCCGTGGGTGTACGGCCGTGCGTCGAGTCTGATGTCTCAGGAAGACGCCCTGCAGGTGAACCGAGACAAGCTGCTTCGCGGAATGGAGATACCGAAGAAGGCCGAAATCCCGTTCATCTATGCCGGCGGAATCGATCCGGTGGTCCGCGGCGCCGATCCGGAGTTTTCCGGCAAGAACGCGGTGATGATCTCGGAGACGACCGACGGGTACTGGATTTTCTACGAAGGGCCAACCTATACCAGGCAGGACCATGCCGATTACTGGAAATGGTTCACGTGGGCGAACCGGGCCATTGCGGCAGGCGACTGGCAGGCTTGGCGCGAGCCGCGCGAGACTCCCGAGAACTGGGGCCTCCTTGCATTGGAGTCGGCCGAGCGGCTTGCATTGCAGGCAACGGGCAAGACGGCCGTGTCGGAGTATCCGAAGGTTCATGTTCGCCAGGAAGGTATTGCCTTGTTGGCCTGCAAGGCAGACACGCCGGTTGAGGTGGAGCTGAACGCCAGGCAGATCGGGCAGAGTCCACCGCTATTGGTCTGGGAGGCGCGCGACCCGGGACTCAAGAAGATTGCATCGATCGACTCGCCGCAAGAACGCACGGCCACGGTCAAGTTCACGCCCGATCGGGATGGTGTCTTTCTATTGGGCGTTTCGGCCGGCGGCGCCGCCTGGCATGTCGTCCGCGCGAATGTCCCCGTGGGCCTGTACGCTGGCGACCCGCTGCATACGATCTTCGGCGCCAAGCGACTGTACTTCCATGTGCCTGCTGGCATCAAGGAGTTCACGCTCCGTGTGGCAGGTAGCGGTGGCGAGACGGTTCGTCTGAATGTCTTTGCTCCCGATGGCCGGCAAGTTGCCACGGGCCAGACGACGCAACAGGCCAAGGTCGATGTGAAGGCGGCCGTCGGGGACGCATCGGATGCCGTCTGGTCGTTGGAGCTGGCGCCAGCCGATGTCGGCGTGTTGGAAGACAGTACGATTCAGCTCGATCCGAAGCTGCCGCCGGTGCTGTCGCTTGCGCCAAGCGAGGTGTTCCAGCAGAGCACGCCCGGCGCGAAGTAGCCGCCGGCCAGGCACGCAGCCTCTTTGACCCTGCGCTGCGGGATCATTTCACGCGAGGCCGAGCAGACGGCGGACTCCGGCCTTGAGGATTCGTTCGGACTGGGGGCCGACCGAAGAGGCCTTGGGTTCGTAGCCGCCCTGGTCGAATGCCTCGGCCGTACAGATGTAGTTCGTACAGCCTTCGCCATAGCCGGCCACGGCCACGAAGTCGTCGGGGCGTTGGCGCTGCGCGTCGAGTTGGAACTCAACCATGGGCTCGCCTGGCAGATGCACCAGGAAGACGCGGCCCAACTGGAGCCCGGAAATCTCAATCGGCCGGTCCCCCCGGTCGAGGAACGCGATACGCCGCGCTGCGCCGATGCGCGTGTTCGGACTCTGTTTCGGATCGGCCATAAGCGCGCGGAGCTGCTCCGGGTGTAGCCCTTTCAGCGAGAACAAGCCAGCCTCCTTCGGATCGGGCGCCAGTTTCGGCGGCAGAAGCACGGGCGTGGTGCGCCACGCGACCGGGCCGATCGGCGCGAACTTCGTGGCGGCGACCGATCCTTTCATGCCGGCAAACATACGATCGGCCAACTGCCCTCTCGCCTCGGGCGAGCCGTCGTTGTACTTGCCGGCCGCAATATCACCAGCGCAACCGGTAAAGTACACCTGAAATATCCCCTCTTCCTCCTCCAACCTCTCGCGTGCAATGCCGACGAAGTCGTAACTCACTCGCGGGTCGCCGTAGAAGCTTTGCGGATGCGTGGCATAGTAGTGCAACCGGGCCAGCGGCTTCTCTCCGGCGGCGAATGTGACCGTTTTCAGCATGGGGTCGATTCGTCCTTCCGGCAGTTCTCGCAACTGCGGCCGGCCGCGGGTGGAACTCATCCGTCCATGGAACTTCCCATCCTCGGTGAAGATACGCCGGCTGGAGGCAACTCGCTCGACTTTCGCCTCTCCCGTACCGATACGATCGACGGCGCGCATCTCCGCCAGCGACTGCCTGACCGTTGCCGCCAAACGGTCGGCCGCCTGTTCGAGGAACGCCAGATCGAGATAGGCAGGCGCGCCGTCAACCGTTTCGAGGATCTTCTGCGCATCGGCGTCGACAATCGGAGCCGTATGCTGATGCACCATGTGGAGCGCCACTGCCCCGACGTCGGCGCCAGCCGCCTCGGCAATCTTCTTGTGGAACAGAAGCCGCGAGCCATTCGAGCAGACACACCAGTCGAACGTACAGAGCACATAGCGGCGGCGGCCGTCGTCAAGGACGATCCCCTTGGCCAGCAGCGGATGCTCGACGGTTTCCAAGGGTTGGTAGCTGGGGTAACTGGGGAAGCCCAGCGGCGGAGTCACGTCGCCGCGAAAGGTGGCGACGCGAAGCTTGCACTCCTCGCCGCCGAGAGCCTGGGGCAGCCCGCCCCAAGCGGCGGCCACTGCTGCTGATGTGCCTGCTATGAATCGACGACGACTGACCGTGTGGCTGTCGGACATGGGTTGCCTCCTGATGCTGAGGGAAACTGGAATTGCAACGCCTGCGTGTCTCGTCGGCTGCGCGACCGGCGGAGGCCGTGTCCGCCGGTGTCGCAGCCGCGATGATGGAAAGGCACTCGCATCACGCAGGTTGCATGGCCGAATAGACCTTCCGAATGGCCGCGATGATATCGGCAACATCCTGGTCGGTGTATTTCGGACCCATGCGTACACCGGCGTAGCGGTCGATGATATCGATAGTCCTTGGGCAGCATGCTGCCCCGTACTGGATCTCGCGGCCTCGTGGGCTGCTGAAGGACGGCCAATCGGGATGGATTGTGGCCTTGGTTTCGATGCGTGTGGCGATGGGCAGGATTGCGGAACCGCCGGGCCCGGCAGCGGAGATGCCCTCGGCCCGAATCGCCCGCAAGAACTGGTCGCGCTGCTGGCGGTTCGCCATATCCAGGAACACACGCATGCCCAGATCGCCCTCGATATCGCCCGATTCGCGCAGCTTCAGCCCCGGCAGGTCGGCAATCCCGTCGCGGACCTTCTTGGCATTGGTGCGGAGCGTGGCGAGGATGGTCTCCAGCTTCTGGAGTTGGCCGCGCAGAACGGCCCCGGTGAACTCGTTCATACGGAAGTTGCACGAGGCGAAACCGGCCAGCATGCCGTTGCCGATCTCTTCGTTGAAGGCTCGGCTGGCGACCCCGACGTCGTGGAACCGGAACGCCCGCTCGAATAACTCGGGATTGTTCGTCACGACCGCGCCGCCTTCTCCTGAGGTGATTGTCTTGCTCAACTGGAAACTGTTGATGCCGATATCGCCGATCGTGCCGACGTACTTCCCTTTGTACTTTCCGCCACAGCACTGGGCGCAGTCCTCCAGGACGCGGATGTTATGCTTGCGCGCGATCTCGAGTACCCGGTCCAGCTTGCAGGGACACCCTTCAAGGTGGGCCGCAATGATGACCTTTGTGCGAGGTGTAATGTGACGCTCGATATCGTCCGGATCGATGTCGAACGTATCGTCAATCTCCGCGAAGACCGGCAAGGCCCCGCTGAGGACAATCGCGTCGTAGTCGGCATACCAGTTCCACGCAGGCAGAATCACCTCGTCGCCTGGGCCGACTTCCAACGCCGCCATCGCGGCATACAACGCGGTCGTTCCTGACGTGACCCCGATGACATACTTCGCCCCGATATGCTCTGCATACTCGCGTTCGAACTGCGATACCTTCCCGCCCCGATGACGAAACGGGGAACGGGAGCGAAGCACTTCGAGTAGTTCCTGCTCTTCCACGTCGTCGTAGAACTGCGGCCCGTAGGGCCCGGATCCCAGTCCGCTCGACCGTACAGGCGTGCCGCCGTCGATGGCAAGCTTCTCGGCCTTGTCTGCCGCGGATCCGCCCTGGGCAGTACCGGCTCCCATCAATGCCGACGCCGCACCCACGGCGCCCATCGTCTCCAGAAACTCCCGCCGATTGCCTCTTCTCTCGTTCATCGCATGCTCCTGGTTAGAAAACGACCTTATCGGATTTCATCTGCTCTCGCCTGCTCTTTGCCAGGTGAGAACCCGCTTCGCGGTTGTTCAACCGCTGGCTGTCTCCGGCCTTCTCGTCACGGAATGCCCAGATTCGCAGCCCGCGCCTTCTCGTACGACTCCTTACCCTCCGGATCGCCACAAATGCTCCACTCCGGCGCCCGAACCTCGCCATCGCCCCAGGCACAGACGAGCCGGGTCGAGGGAATACGCTCATAGAGCAGGGCAAACAGTTTCCTTGCCGGAAGCGTATCGCCGTACTGCAGGCCGAGCCGCTGCAGGACGTCGAGGTCTTTCTTCTGATCACGTAGCGCCATGCTGCGCCCGCCGACACACAAAGTCGACTTCGGATCGTAATGCGAGCAGGGCGGGCAAATCATGCAGCAGCCGCGAACCAGCCGAATCGGGACGTCCGGATCCTTCTGCACCCGGTCAATCGCCTCGAAGAGGTTGTCTTCAACGATCGGAGCCAAGGTGTCTTTGCCGCCATGGAAACAACTCATGCACATGAGGTGATGCGGACGGATCAACAGAGGATCAGCCTGCCGAATCGCTTCCACCGAGTTCTGCTTGGCCTGGGCCTTGTCCTCTTTCTCGCGAGGCGGGATGATGGCATGAATTCCGAGGGCACGGCCTTTGTCGTAGTCGCCGCTGGCCGCGCGGGCGCAACCTTGCCAGGCTTCGGACGTCGCTGTCGAGTAGCCACAGATCCCCGCGGCTGCAGAAATGTTCTTCAGCAACCGCTCGAACATGTCGATGGCCGGCCGGGCATCGCCCGGGACCAGGCCCAGCTTCTGGATGATGTCCAGATCGCGTTTCTCATTGAACAGTTCGCCTTCCGGCGTATCCTCGCCTCGGCCTGGATTCTGGTACCGGTAAACCGAGTCGCTGTGGCAGCAGAGGCGAACGGGCCGAATCGGATCGCAGCGCACCGCAGCGAGAATCTCAGACAACCTCGCATCGTCCAGATCGTCCGTGCGTCCCTGCCCGATTCGGCACACAATGCACATCAACTGGTAAGGTCGCACCTGGAGAGCTGGCGCCGCGTCTACCGTCTCGGCCGTCTCTGTGGCCGTCGATTGGCCGACGACGCCCAGAACTGGCAGCGATGCAACGCCGAGAGCCGCCGATGCCTTTCCGAACGCACGCCGATGAATAAGACGGTCCATTGTCGTCCCTCCAGGGTGGCTTGTACGTGGCAGGTTGCCAACCGTCCTCCGGCCGGGGAGGCAGCAGTACGCGAGGAGCGCCGCCCCGGTTCCGCCCCCATTCTGACAGATTTGTGGGCGGGGTCAAGCGTATAGCCGATTCCCTCCGGCAAGCCGGTCTTGCCACGCTCCTGGGGCCAATCCTCCTGCCGGCACGCTGGAAACCCGTATCGCAACCGGGTATAACACTGAAAGGTCACTTGTCTTTCACTCGACCGTCCCGTTTTGCCAAACCTGCAATCATCATGGGAAATCCGATGCGAACTCAATCGATCAGGCGACGTGGTTTTCTGAAAGTGGCGGCAACGACATTGGCTATTCCGTCTTGCATTCCGGCAAAGGCGTTGGCCTCGCCTGGCAGACCTGGGGCCAATGAACGAATTCAGGTCGGCCTGATCGGCGCTGGCTACCGCTCTCGGGACCTGACCAAGGAGAGCCCGGCCGACCTGGAGCTGGTTGCCGTGGCCGATTGCGATCGGCGAGTGATCGACGCATATCTCGGGGCAACGCGTGAGTTCACCCATTCGATCGTCAGCGAGAAGTGTTCACAGTATCAGGATTACCGCGAGATGTTGGCGAAAGAAAAGCTCGATGCCGTCTACGTGGCAACGCCCACACACGCTCGCATTCTCGCCTGCATTCATGCCATGCAGGCGGGGCTCGATGTGTATGCGGAAAAGCCATTGACGCTGACGATCGAGGAGGGGCAGTGCCTGGTCCGTGCAGAGAAGAAATACAAGACGGTGTTTCAGGTAGGTACGCAGCAGCGATCCATTGCCATCAACAACTATGGCAGCGATCTGGTTCGTAACGGAGCCATCGGCAAAGTACATACGGTCGAGTGCCCCAACTTTCCGGGACCCCAGCCGCTCCCGACTTTTCCCACCGAAGCGGTACCGGCCGAAATGGACTGGAATCTCTGGTGCAACCAGGCGGAACTGACCCCGTACACTTCACAATTGCACCCCGGCCTGGGGCGTTGGGCCCGCTTTCGACCCTTCTGCGGATGGCTGGTGACCGGTTGGGTCCATGCCTTCGACCAGATTCAGCGTGCCCTCGGAACAGACGATACGGGCCCCGTCGAAGTCTGGCCTACCGGCCCGGGGCCGAACGGTCCGATCTCGCTACGATACGCCAACGGAACGGTGATTCGAGCCCACTTGCCGGAGAACAAGGGACCCAAGATGGGTGGAATCTTCACCGGCGAGGAGGGAAAGATCGAGATCAATCGCAATCGGCTTGCATCCAATCCGCCTGAACTGATCAGGGATGCCCCGCCACCGGCCGACAAGTCGGAGTACGCCAGCGTATCGCACGAGCATATCGCCAACTGGGTCCACTGCATGAGAATGCGTGAGACGCCGGCGGCTCCGGCTGCGATTGGGCACCGGAGCACCATCCTATGTCATCTGATCAACATCTGCCGGGAACTTGACCGGAGACTACAGTGGGATCCCGTCAAGGAGGCGTTTGTCAACGACGACGATGCCAATGCGCTGCGTTCCCGCACGCGACGGAATGGATTTGAGTTGCCGCAGATCTGAGTCCGGGGCGGTTACGGAGCCGCAGGCCCTTCCTGCAATACGGCCCGGGCATGCCGGACGTAATGACCGCGCAGATCGCGGGTGTACTGCTCCAGGATTGCCCGGCCGATTCCTTCGTGATCGCCCAAGCGGAACAGGACGCGCGCCAAGGTCAGGTCGCGCTGCCCTCCACGGCCGCGGTGAGCCGCCGTCAGCCCCTCGGTTTCAGTCACGGCCATCCCGGTGATGCCGAGTTTCTTCATCGCCTCGCCCAACGGCCGCGCCGCAGCCGGATCGCCAAGCGCCTCCAGGGCCATCGCCAACGCACGATAATGCGACGCGCGGTTTCCGCTCCCTTCCCCCAGCAGTCGCAGCTTGTCAAGTAAAGGCTCCAGGGCTCGGGAGTCGCGAGTTTGTCCCAGCGCGATGATGTAGCTGTCGAGCCATGTGACCCAAGGGAAGTACTGGTCGATCCGTTCCTCGTCGAACCTCTGAGCGCTGCGTACGGTGGCCACGAGCGTCTCGACACCGGTCGCATCGCCCATCATGCCCAATACGTGGGCACAGCGCAGCTTTCCCTCGGCCGACGTGGCGTCGCTTCGATAGGCAGCCTGCATGAGGGGAAGTGAACGATCGACGGCAGCCATAATCACCCCAAGGCCGGAATAGTCTTCGGCCGCCAGCTTCTGCACGGCCGCTTCCACCTGGGCGTCGGGCAGGGGGAACGAATCGCCGTGTTTGAGCACTTCGGGCTTGAGACAGCCGTTGGCAACCAGGTGTTGCCGGAGTTGCGCCAAGTCGATCTGCCGCGTTGGCGTGCCGCCTTTGGCGGCCATCGCTGCGGCTACGCCGGCCGCATAGCCCAGGTTCTGCACGCCCGGCTGCATCCGGACCGAAGGAATCGCGTCCACGTGCGCGCTCAACCCGATGCCAATCACCAGAATGCCATCGAGCCCCTTCGGTAGCAGGCAGCGGTAGGGCGTGTAGGTCATTCCG
The DNA here is from genome assembly GCA_040772845.1 of Thermoguttaceae bacterium. Taxonomy (GTDB): domain Bacteria; phylum Planctomycetota; class Planctomycetia; order Pirellulales; family Thermoguttaceae; genus PWXP01. Next base: position 1,290,249 of record JAXGXG010000002.1, on the reverse strand, counting down.
CCGCGCCAGTTGTTGATCATGTAGAACGGATGCACCGTATAGCCATGCTTGTCGAGCTTCCCGCCGTTGCTGATGCCGACCGTATCGGGAAAGGTTCGCTGGGTGACGATATCCAACGGCGTCAATACATAGTCTCCGACAATCCGCCGGCGCTCTCGCGTATCGATCAACTGTCCCATGTCGTATGCGCCCGGATATCGCTGCTTGGCGACAACCGTTGCGCTCCAGACGTCGATCATGTCCGACTCGTCGATAAAGGTCCAGTCGGTATTGATGTACGAGGCGCCCGGTTCGCTTTGCGGGAGCCCCGCCCCCTGCAAAGCGATATGCTGGCTGCACGTGTACATGCACTCGGCGCCGGCGGCGGCCGCCACGTCGGCGTGTCCCGTACCATCGACAACGGTGTGGGCAAGCACCACGCCCCGCCCTTGCGGTGTGACGACAATCGCTCCTTTGACCCGGCCGTTTTCGACCAGCGCGCCGCAGCCGAGCGCGCCGAACCAGATGTCGCCCCCCGGCCTGCGAATCTCATTGCGCCACCACTCCTTCTTGCCGATCACGTACGAGGTCGCCCCGATCGCAGCAATTCCCGCCTCCGTCTCTTCGGTAAAGCCCTTCCGGTAACCGGCACAGTAGATGCCGATCAGACCGGTCGTTCCTACGCCACCGAGGCCGTGCAGGTATTCGACCACGAGCGTCTTGGCGCCTTGGCGGGCGGCGCCGATACCGGCCGGGGCGCCGCCGGTGCCACCGCCAATCACAACGACATCGTACCGACCGAGGATGGGAAGATTGCGAGCTTCGGCCGGAAGCGTGGGTAGTTGCTGCCCCGTGGGACGCAAACCGGCAAGCGGCTCGCCCACCTCGCCTGCCGCGATGGCGCTCGAAGGCTCACCAGGCAGACGGACACCTGCCAGTGCCGCGATGGACTTGGCCTCGTTGGCGGCTGCCGCACCGATCCGACGGCCCACGCGTATCTGCTCCAGGGGGCGGAGCAGCTTCGCCGCCGCGTCTCGCGACACGTTGGCGCAGCCACCGAGGACCAGCAGGCGTGAAACGGCCTTGGGGCGGAAGACTTTCAGATCAATCTTCGCCGCTCCCGGCCAGGTTCCCGGCAGATGGCTCTCGCCCTCCATCGGGTCGGGCGGAACCTGGAAAAGGACCTCGGATTCGTCCACTTGCTTCGGGTGGAACGTGCGATCGCGAGCGATCTGCTCAGCTTCGGCAAAGGAAGCAAACGAACCGTCCTGCATCGGAATCGTCAGGGTGTACTCGATCAACTCGGCGTGCGGTTCGTTCATCGGAACGTTGTACTTCGTTGCCCAATTACCGGATCCGAAGCGAATAGCCGACTTTCCGCCAATGGGCCTGAGCAGGCGAATTCTCCGCGATGCAACTCCTGCCCCACTTCGTTCGGTTCCTCCCACGACGATCCGTTTGAACTCTTGCGGACCAGCCGGGTAGGGCGCGAAGCGGGCGCCGCTCATGCGTGCAACCCAGGCCCGGTCCGTTGCATCGACAATCACTTTCGCCTTGACTGCCTGCCGCCCGGCGCGGTTGGCCATGACAATACCGGCCAGTTCGCCGTCGGCGTCACGCAGTAGTTCAGACGGATAGCAGCCATACAGGAACGAAACGCCTGCGTCGAGCAATGCCTGATCAAGCGACTGTTTCACCTGCATGGGTGTCGTCACTCGCACTCCGCCCGGCGCCTCCTCGGCAGCCGCGCGTTCCACAAGGATTTCGCCGAGCAACATGCGCGAAGCGAGTTCGGTCTTCTTGGCAGCGCACCTCAGATATCGGGCGTTGTCGCGGACCTCCTGTGCCAGGTGGATGGCCGTTTCGACGAACGATCCTTTGCCGATCTGGTCGTTTGTGAACTCCGTCAAGGACCGCCACTGCCGGCCGTCGTCGCTGGCCTCGAACGTCATGCGCTCGACTTCAAACGAGCCGGGACCTTGGAAGAACATGACATGGAGTTTCCCGATGTCTTCCTTCGCACCCAAGTCGATCAGGATGGTCGTATCCTTGTCGTACTGAACGCTCTGGGTGAAGGCCGTGCCCCATTTGCCATCGTTAAGCACGCTGGCCGGAGCCGTGTCGACGTGCCTGCCGGCCGATGGCTGGTCGGCCTCATAGGTGTAGGGAATGCCTGTCAAGACGGGCGGCACATGGTAAAGCTCCTGCGCCAGCGGGTCATTCAGATCTTCGTCAGGTTCAAGCCACAGGCGATAGGTGGCACAGATGTCTTCCCCCAGATAGGGACGCGGCGTGGCCAGGAAGACCTTTGCTCCCTGTTCGGCTGCGGCCAGTGCGGCCGCAACCCCCGATGAGGAACCGCCCACGACAACGACATCGACATCGTAGGCAACCGGGATTTGTTTTGCCGATTCGCCAAGGGCATCTGCGGCCGGCGCCACCATGCCGGTTGCCGAAAATGCTATGAAGGCCACTGCAGCAGCAAAGATCGTTTGCAAGGAATGGGTCGATTCCATGGAGTTCCGCTTCTTTGGGGCGTGTAAGGATCGTTCAGGCGTCCATTCTGTCATCGTAGCTGCTGCAACGACGATGGTCAAACACGGCCGTTTCCGCAGGACGGCTCGGGGCGGCCCCGGTTGAATTGGCTGCCGCCGCCGCTACACTATCTCGATAGCTGTGCATGGTGGCCGTGACGGCCTTCCCTATCTGCGACGGACCGGCCCGGAATGGGGGGCTTCCGCCGAACGGTATGATACGCCTGTAGTGAAAGGTTATTCTCGATGACTTCGTTCATTTGTTACAACCCGGTCAAGCTCCTTCTCGGCAAGGGGATGATTGGCAAACTGAAGGACCTGATCCCGACCGATACGAAGGTCATGATGACCTACGGTGGTGGATCGATCAAACGGAATGGAGTGTACGACCAGGTGCAGAAGGCGCTCTCAGGCCACCGGCTTGTGGAGTTCGGCGGCATCGAGCCCAATCCTCGATACGAAACCTGCATGAAGGCGGTCGAGAAGGCGAAGGCCGAGGAGGTGGGCTTTCTGCTGGCCGTGGGGGGCGGATCGGTTCTGGACGGGACCAAGTTCATTGCCATGGCGGCGCAGTATCCGGAAGGCGATCCGTGGGAGGTTATGGAAGGCAAAAAGGCGGTACCGGCGGCCCTGCCGCTCGGCTGCGTTCTGACGCTTCCCGCAACCGGCTCGGAAATGAACGCATTCGCCGTGATCTCGCGGAACTCGACCGGCGAGAAGTTGGCGTTCAGCTCGCCGTACTGTTACCCGAAGTTCTCCGTTCTCGATCCGGAAACGACCTTCTCGCTGCCCATGCACCAGGTCGAAAACGGAATTTGCGATACGTTCGCTCATGTCATGGAGCAGTATATGTGCGATGCGGACAGCCTTCCGCTGACGCAACGCATGGCCGAGAGTGTGCTGCAAACGCTTATTGAGGAAACCCCACGCGTCAAGGCGAATCCGGACGATTACGGCGTCCGCGCCAGTCTGATGTGGTCTGCCACGGTCGCGCTGAACGGATGGCTCGGATACGGTGTCTCGGTGCAAGACTGGGCAACGCACATGATCGGCCATGAACTCACGGCCCTCTACGGCATCGACCACGGCCGTACCCTGGCCGTCATCATGCCTGCGTTGCACCGCCATCAGCTCGCGCGGAAGCAGAAACGGTTGGCGCAGTATGGACGGCGGGTATGGGGCCTCACCGAAGGAGATGATGCCGTATTGGCCTCCCAGGCGGTCGATAAGACCGAGGAGTTCTTCCAAATGGTTGGCGTGCCGACCCGGCTTTCCGAACACGGCGTTGACGGGATGGAGGCGGCGCAGCAGGTTGCAGAACGTCTGGGAAAACGCGGCGTGCGGATCGGAGAGTTCGGCGATCTCGGCCGAAAAGAAGTCCAGGAGATCATCGAACTGGCGAAGTGATCTCGGGGGCTGGCTGGCATTCAATTGGCAGTTGCAATCGCCACCGTCGGCTAGGCGGGATTCCCTTAGTGGTGTGGTTTCCGATGGCACTGCGGTTTCTGCCGACACTTGCCGGACTGCCTGGGGTTAGGTATAGTTGAAGATGGGCAAGGGGTAATTACGTGCGCACGCGCTTCGCGGCGTTTCGTTCCGGAACATCCCGCCGCGTACGCTTTTCCAGTCGAGGAGTCATTCATGTTGAGAGGTTGTCTGGCGGCGGCGAATCACCGTCGTGATCGTAAGGGGTTTACCCTGGTTGAGCTTCTGGTCGTAATTACGATCATTGGGATCCTTATTGGACTGCTCTTGCCTGCCGTGCAGAGTGCTCGCGAGTCGGCCCGCCGACTGCAGTGCAGCAACAACCTGAAACAGATGGGGCTGGCCATGCTGTTGCACGAACAGCAGCACGGCTTCTTTCCCACCGGAGGATGGGGCTACGGCTGGATGGGTGACCCGGATCGCGGATTCGGCCTGAAGCAGCCGGGCGGATGGATCTACAATATCCTTCCCTATGTCGAGCAGCAGGCGCTCCACGACCTGCCACGCGACGATAATGCTTCGACGATTTCCCAGACCCAAAAAGATAAGGCCATGGAAATGGTCAAGATGCCGGTGGGACTGATGAATTGCCCGTCACGTCGCCGGGCTCAAATCTATCCGGCCCCGAATGGAATTGCCTCGTATAACTGCACCGAGACAAACCAGGTAGCCAAGAATGACTATGCGGTCAATTTCGGCAGTTATCGTTGGACCGATATCCGAGGACCAAGTTCCCATTCTGAAGGGGAGAGCACCTCCTGGTGGACGTCCAACGGCAGCCGAACGTCGGCCAATGGTATTTGTCACGCCGTCAGCCAGATCTACATGGGCCAGATTCGAGACGGGTCCAGTAACGTCATCATGGTGGGCGAAAAGGCCGTGGACTCGAATTACTACTCCAGCGGCACCATGGCAGGCGATACCCGTGGCATGTACCAGGGCGAAGATAGTTGCATCGGACGCTGGACCAACGTCGTGCCGATCGTAGACGACAGGGCGGCGGACGCAACGAGCCCGAGCGATCGGTTCGGGGCGTCACACTCGGGCGCCGTCAACTTCGTCTTCTGCGACGGATCCGTCCGCACGATCAGCTATTCAATTGATGCCACGATCTTCGGATACTTGGGCAACCGTGCTTCCGGGCAAGTCATCGACGCCACGCAGTTTTAGCACCGCCGCAGGCGGCGGCACCGTACGGGGCGAGAATGGATTGGGGGTGTTGCCACTAGCCAACTGGCCACGGCTCCAGGCCGGGCAAGCCGGCCGGTGGCCTTCTTCCAGGATAAGTCCGTTCCTGCACCCGGGTTCGGTGACGAGCCCCGGGGGGCCAATCTACCGCAAGCGGTGACCGCATGGTACACTGCCCGTTTTCCGCCGATGCCGGGATGTCTTGGCGCGGCTGTGGGCAGGTGGTAAGCGGGGCAGTATTGTGGAAGTATCGACGCTTGGCGCCCTGGCCGCGTTGGCGGTGGCTATCGGGCTGATTCTCAAAAAGGTCCCGCCGGCATACGGCATGATCGCCGGCGCCCTGATCGGCGGCCTCATTGGTGGTGCATCGCTTACCGATACCGTTGCCCTGATGATCGCCGGAGCACAGGGCATTACCACGGCGGTACTCCGCATCCTTGCGGCCGGTGTCCTGGCAGGGGTGCTCATCGAATCCGGCGCGGCAACGACCATTGCGGAAGCCATCGTTACCAAGGTCGGGGAAACGCATGCGCTGTTCGCACTGGCCGTCGCCACACTCGTCCTGACCGCCGTGGGGGTCTTCGTTGACGTGGCCGTCATCACGGTGTCACCCATCGCGTTGGCCGTCGCGCGGCGGGCCGATCTGTCGAAAGCCGCCATTCTGCTGGCCATGGTCGGCGGCGGAAAGGCCGGAAACGTCATGTCGCCCAATCCCAATGCCATTACGGCGGCCGAGACTTTCAACGTTCCGCTCACCTCGGTTATGGCCGCAGGCATCGTGCCCGGTTTGTTTGGCCTGCTGGCAACCTACCTCCTCGCCAGACAACTCGTTCGCCGCGGCAGCAAAGTCGCAGAGCAGGATATCGTGAGCTCCGACCAAGACCACCTGCCGTCCTTCATCTCGGCAATGACGGCGCCTGTGGTGGCCATCGTTCTGTTGGCCCTGCGTCCGTTGGCCGGCATCAGTGTCGATCCGCTCATCGCGCTGCCGCTTGGCGGTCTGGCTGGTGCGATGGTGATGAAGCGTTTTCGCGAGGTGAATACGTTTGCCATCTCTGGCCTGGGACGCATGGCGCCTGTCGCCATCATGTTGCTGGGAACCGGCACCTTGGCGGGGATCATCACTGCCTCGGGCCTGAAGAACGTTCTGATCGATCTGCTGACTGCATCCGGGCTGCCTTCGTATCTGCTTGCGCCGGTGGCAGGTGTTGTCATGTCGGCAGCAACCGCTTCGACGACCGCTGGAACCGCAGTGGCCTCTGAGGTCTTCGGTCACACCTTGTTGGACTTGGGCGTTCCTGCACTAGCCGCAGCCGCCATGATCCACGCTGGAGCCACCGTTATGGACCACATGCCGCACGGGAGCTTCTTCCACGCGACCGGCGGCAGTGTGTACATCAGTGTCCGCGAACGTCTGAAGCTTATCCCCTACGAATCGGCCGTCGGACTGGTCATTGCCGCCGTTTCGACCTTGATCTTCGGAGTTTTCGGTTTGTAGAACGCGTCAAGCGTCAGTCTACAGGCCCGGGGCGGATGATCGTGGGGGCGGTCTTCACACGCGGGCGAATGGCGAGCCAGTCAATACCCTGAAAATCGGGATCGTCCAGGTTCGACGACCAACTCCAGCCCGCGGGTGGTGGGTTCACGGTAGCGGGGCGGAACATGACTCTTCGCGGGTGGGCCCTCGGCGTGGCAACGCTTTGAACGCACGGTGCGGCCCGATTATTGCGATTGACATAATCCTGATCACGAAACGTTGCCGGAAAGGCCGCATGCACTTCATCCCCCCACGTCGGTGGTGTGATCCCTTTCCCACCTTTCGCCCATCGGGTATAATTTACCAATGCAGTTTGAATGGGACGAACGCAAGAACCAAGCCAACATCCGGAAGCACGGTCTGGACTTCGCCGACGCAGAGCAGATTTTTTCCATGCCTATGTTGGTCGCCGCCGACGACCGGGAAGACTACGGCGAAGATCGCTGGATCGGGGTGGGCTTGCTGGGAGCGTTCGTCGTCGTGGTGGTCTACGTCGAGCGAGACGAAGACGTCATCAGGATCATATCACTCCGAAAGGCGCTTTCCCATGAACGCGCGCAATATGAACGAATCCTCCAAGACCGACTGGGACCGGATTGGCGCGATGGACGATGAGGGAATCGACACGTCGGACATCCCCGCGTTGTCGAAGTCGTTTTTTGATCGGGCGGCACTCCACACCCCCTCGCATTTGGTGGCCGTCACCGTAAACATCGACCCGGATATCCTGGCTTGGTTTCAAGCTCAGGGGCAACAGTACGAACAGCGGATCAACGCCGCATTACGCATCTATGCGGAAGCGCACAAGTAAACAGAGTCGAAACGGGGACACAGCCAGCATTGTAGACATTGACAAGGTCAGTAAGTGATAGGCTTCTGCGATGCCCAGACGAGCGAAATTCGCTGAGGCAATAGCGGGTCCGGCATGTCCTCCTCCGAACGCGTCAAGTGTCAGTCTACGGGCCCGGGGCGGATGATCGTGGGGGCGGTCTTCACACGCGGGCGAATGGCGAGCCAGTCAATACCCTGAAAATCGGGATCGTCCAACTCTCGCACTTCTTCCGCACCGCGGTACGGAGCCATGGTATCGACCCATGCAATGAGCTTCCGCAGACTCAGCGAGTCGACCTTGACATCGTAATGCTTGCCGCTGGCGGCAAGATGAATCAGTTGGCTCCGATGGGAAAGGGCCGTCAGGGGCGCAGGCGTCTGGTAGGCCGCCGGATCGCGCTGGTCGTAGCCTTCAACGTGCAGGATGTTGGCAATGCCGAATCCCGCCGGAGGGTTCTCTGGCTTCTCGTAGGGCCGACCCCACGCCGGCCGTCCGGTCAGCAGCAGGTACGGCTCCGAGAAGATCAGGAATCCCGGTCGATCCGTGAAATCGACTACCTTGCGTGCTTCGCCATCGCCCTGATGGCACTTGCCGCAATACTGGTCGAGAACCGGTTGGACAAAGCGGGGAAAGCTCACCGTAGCAGTGCCCCATGGAGGCGGCTGAATGGTGCGAGGTTCCGCGTACAGCGAGAGCGTCGGCTGCGACTGGAATGCCGGAGTCCGACTGTGCGATTCGTGACACCCCAGACAACCGCGCTGCTCGCCCGGCATCACGCCTGTGAAACTCCGCATCGTTTGAAGCGCCCGATACTCTTCATCCAGAAGTTGGAAATGCAGCGGATAGCCCGATGGGGCATAGAACGCTACCGAACCGTCCTTCTCGATCGGAACGGTGCCGAAGATGCGCTTCACTCCCTCCGACTGAACGGCTGAGACGACAGGCCCCGTCGAAAGGTACGGCCGCCGATGCCAGTAGGTGTACGTCTTGTGCTCGATGTTGAGCACGCGAAGGAACCGGGCCTTATCCTGCAACTCCGGAGGCGCTCCGTAGTACACGTTCGCACTGTAAATGACCCCGGGGGAAGGTTTGTCACGCTCGTCCCGAGAGGGCCAGGCAACACGGTCGGCCAGCACGGGCGGCCGAGGCCGGGGGCGAAGCGGCATGGCATAGAGAATGTTGTGCGACCCTTCGTAGATCAACTCGCGGTTTCCGTCCGTATCCATCAGGTACAGAACGAACTTGCCGCCGCGATTGGCGGAAACGAGAAAATCCTCTTCGCTCAGCGGGTACGGCGAATAGTAGGCCGAAAACGCGCCGTCAGCCCGATAGCGGGACGATTCAATCGGATCGACCGGGCCATTGCCCGACTCGGGATAGGCCAGTTCGGCGGTGACTTTCGTCAGGCCGTCCGGGAAATTGAAACCCTTGTCGGGATCGATAATCCCCACCGTGCCCGAAAACCAGTTGTGGTGCGCACTCCCGGTGAACATGACTCGGCGGCTGCCCGGAATGGCGCGAACATCCTTCATCAGATCGGGCCAAACCGTCTGGTTGCCCCAGAACGTCTGCACCTGGGTGCCGTCCGGGTTCACCGTCCACAGTCCCTGGGCTCGCCATAGCGGCTTGTCGGTATACTCCCATCGCGTATAGATGACCCGGCCGTCGTTCATCAGCGATGGCAGATAGTCGGGTTCGTTGTTGCGAGAGACGATGTAGATATTCTTGCCGTCCGCGTCGCAGCGCGCCAGCACGAACGCGTTGGTGGGCGGCATGCACCGCACGTACGTGTGCCCACGCGTTGTGGAGAACATGATGTGCCCGTCCGGCAGATAGATGGGATCGAAGTCGTCGTAGATGCCGTCCGTTAGCTGGCGCAGCCCGGAGCCGTCGACGCCGATCTCGTACAGATGATACGACTTCTCGTTGTGCGGCTTGAAGCAGAAGACGATCTTCGCGCCGTCGAACGACAGGTCCGGCCGCCAGAACGAGCCGTGCAGCGGCGCCTGCGGCATCACTTGCCGAAGATGCCCGCCGGGGCCGAGTCCTTCGAGAATCAACAGTCGCCCCCCGGGCACCGCCTGGTAGCCCAGCCGGTGCCGGGTTTCGTGCTTTGCCTCGCGCCCTTGGGGATAGGGCTTGTCGATAAACAGAAGCTTATCGAAATCGACCACCGGATTGCGGAACATGATAGCCCGCTTGACTCGGCGGATCTCAAAATACAACTCGCGATCTCCTTCGGTCAGTTTTGCGGCCTTCTGCTCCAGTTCGCCGAGCGTTGCCAGTTCGTTCGCCAGATCGATTCGGCCTGGACGATGCGACGCGATCCGCGCGGCCAGCTCCCGCGCTCGGACCACCTCCTCACGAATGCGTTCCGGCGTGGGGCTTGCCGTCGATACCGGCGCGTCCGAATACCAGGTTCGCCCGCTCTGAACACGCATGGGCGCCGTGTTTTGCCCTGCCTGGTGCAGCCAATCGAGTTCGAGTGCCGCACGGGCTTCCTCGTCGTTCATATCGCGTGTTTCCGGGGTATGCGGCGCAACGTACGGCGCCACAGGTTCGTGAATGCGAGGTCGGAAGTCAATCCGGTCGCCTGCCGCCAGCATCGTGCGTATCCACTCGGGCGAGTACAATGCCGCATCACCCTGCTGTTTCAAAGCGTCCAATCGGGCGGCAGTCGCATCGAACTCCTTCCACTGTTCGAGCTGCTCAGGCGTTTGCTTGGACCATTGACGCTCCGTAATGGGCTTGTATTCAAGGAGCATTCCGATCAGCCGCTCGGCCGCCGGCAATTGCAGCTCGTTGCCTTCGGCCGAAAGATGGTCCGCCAGCGGCCGTTCGGTGTACTCGGTGAACCGCCGAAGCGGCTCGGCAAAGTCCGACGAAAGACGCGCCTGCAAGACTTGCACGAGCTTCGGACTTGGCGTGATCTTGTGTTCGGCCAGGTTGCGGCGAACGGTGGCAAGAGTCTCGGCAAAGTCGTCGCCTCGCTTGTAGACCTTTGCAAGATGCTCCGCCACATGCTTGTCGGCCATGGTGATGGCCTCGATGCCATTGGCGTAGAGTTGCGCCACCTCGGTGGCGGTGAGGGCTACGGAGTAGACTCGCAGGTCGTCCATCGTCCCTTGCAGGCATTCACCGCCCTTGTTCGACCCGATGCAGCCGGGGGCCGCGCCGCCTGCGGTGATCTTCCCCGGCCGATTCAGAACGCCGATTTCCACGCCATCGAGATAGACGCGCATTGCGAGCCCGTCGTACGTGGCCGCGCAGTGGCGCCATCCCGCGCCGACGATCGCCTTTGGGTCGATGCGTGCATCGCACTCGACGTATCCGTCCACGTTCAGTCCGAGAGCCAGAACCGTACCGTCTTCTTGAAAGGAGAACAGCACCCGATCGTTGCCGTCTTCCTTGCGGAAGATTTCGTTGTATCGATCGAACTTGTCCATGTGCACCCAGGCCGAGAAGCTGATCTGTTCGATTGTGGAGAAGTCCGGCCGGCCCGCCCCCTGGACGGCCACCATGTGCTGTCCGGCGAACCGCATGGCTCGTCCGAACACGCCTGCCGTCCGGCTCAAGCCGCCTTGAAAACCTTCGGGCGCGGCGTGATAGTCGTTGCCGCTTCGATCGGCCACGGGGCTGCTTTCACCGTCGTCGAAGTTCCAGTAGGCCAGCAGCGGTTTGTCGACGGTGATGGGCTGAATCGGCTCCGATGCGGGACAGGCGAGTGCGAAGGCCGTTACGGCGGCCGGCACAAGGCCTGCGTGGCAGAGGCAAGTTCGCTTCATCATGGTCACTACTCCTTGCAAAGGGCCTGTGAGCGTCCGCATCGTACTTCCTTTCTTGGTTTGTTCTAGCCGGCTTCACCCATTCGCGCGAATCGGCCCGGCAATCCGGCCGAAGGACGTCCGTGAAACGCGGGGCCGTCTTGCCGCGACTCGGTGTCTGCGTAATCGTGCGGACAACCCGGGAAAAGCAGTGAAACCGCCAACCCGGCGGTGTGCTCCAGGTGGTGGCGCATGGCGTCGGCCGCATCGTCGGGCCGGCCGGCCGCCAGATGCTCGACCAAGGCGATATGTTCCTCGGTGGCGATCTGCTGAACGGTGCGGTCGTTACCCACGGATTCGCGCACGCAGACCATCAGTTCGTGATAACGGTTGATCTCGTGGCACAGACGCGGGCTGCCGCAGTTGGATGCAATGGCCTGGTGCAGCGCCACGTCGACGGCCACCGCCTCGTCAAGCCAGCCGGGCGCGGTGTCCTTGGCGTCAAGCAGGGTGGTGAGTCTGCTGCGAATGCCGTGCAGGACGTTGCGACTCGCCAGGGCGCCGGCGAGATTCACCGCGGCCCGGCGCGCCGCTTCGGCTTCGAGTATCCGACGCAGAAGATACATGTCCAGAAGCTGCTCCGCGCCGAAATCCAAGCATACGGCGCCTCGATTCGGTATCAATTCGACCAGCCCCAACGTGCTCAACTCCAGCAACGCCTCGCGCACCGGCGTCGAACTGGCGCCAAGCTGCGCGGCCAGCTTCCCGACGACCAGGCGATCGCCTGCCTGGAGCCGCTGGTTGAACATGGCCCGGATCAGGCGTCGAACCACCAACGGGCGCAGGCCCAGGTCGGGGGGAACCGGATCGATTCGATGCAAACGGTGAGCTTGTCCTTCGGACATGATCGAATTGGATTCTCCAGGCCTATCGTGCAATCGTGATGTGATCTGGCGCCGCAGCCGGCCGGTCCGGCCGGAAAATGTAGTCGGGCCATAGCGGGCAGTTGAAGTCAATCCACGCCTTGATCGCTCGCATGCTCGCTTCGTCGAGCGAAACACCTTCGTGCTGCTTCTCCGCCAGAGCGTCCCACAGGCGGCTGCGCAACGTGCCGAAAGAAAGAGGTTCCGCCTTGAAATGCCTCATGCCGTAGGTGAAGTCGAAATAGTGTACCCAGCCGCCCGCAATCAGCGTGCGGTACGAGACCGGGATCCGATTGGCGTCGAGCTCGCCCCGCAGATCGGGGCGATTGGCTTCGCTCCCGTCGTGGCAACGAACGCAGGTGGCGTCCAGGACCGGCTGCACCATGGTCTGATAGTCGAACGGCTCGGTCCCCCAAGGCGGCGGTTGTAGCCTCCGCGGCGGTTGAAGCAGAGCCATACCGGGCTCGGCGGGAGGCGACGTATGGCGATTCTCATGGCAACCGATACACCCGCGCCGTTCCCCCGGTTGAACCTGCACCACGCTCCGCATGCGTTGGAGTTCGTTGTATTCGGCATCGAGCAATTGGAAGTACAAGACCTCACCGGCAGGCGCGAGGAAACTCGCAGAACCGTCCTCCTCGATCGGAATCGTCCCCAACGACGCCTTGGCCACGTAACTCGGCCAGCCGCCCCCTTCCTTTACCTGATAACGCCCCGGCGCCGTCTCCGTCATGTGTTCCGGCCACCTGTAGCGGGTGCCCACCAGGTCAAGTGTTGCATTGGGTGTTCGCGTTTCAAACGCAGGTGTCGGCCCTCGCACCAGATGGACCGGCGCGGCATAGAAGTCCGTGAACGGCGGATGATCGGCGCGGCACTGGCCGTCGGGCAGCTTTTCCAATGCAGCAGGGACTTCCTGCGAAACACGGAGGTACTTCGCACGGCCACGGGCAACGTTCGGGCCCAAACCCTGATACACATCTTGCAGCACAAATTGGCCGAGGCCTTGCCGTGCCAGCTCGGCATCTGGCGAATTCGCCAAGATGGGCGGACGCGGCCGGGCGCGAAGCACAGTCGGATGCTGGACGCTGATCTCCGGATCGACGTAAAGCAATTCCCGATTCCCATACCGGTCGATAATGTACAAACCGAAATTGTGCTGATTGTCAGGATTGTGGGCCACCAGAAAGTGATCGGATGAAACGGGGTACGGATCGCGGAACGTATTGTGGTGCGATCGACTCATCTGATACTGTGGTCGCGTGTCGGGCGTGATATTGGTAATCGCACTGACGTCAAACGGCCCCATCCCTCGGTCGATCAACGCAATCGGTCCGTGATGATCGCCGTGCGACATGAGCGTACACACAATCTCATTCGTCCCCGGCGCCTCGTGCGCCTGGCTGTAACAATTCGGCGTGTTATTGCCGAAAATTAGTTCCGGGTGCGTCCCGTCCGGACGAATCGCCCAAAGCGTATGGCCGAAATCGGCCCCTTTGTCCAGGTACTCCGAGCGGGTCCATAAAATCCGGCCGTTCTGCATGACCGACGGCTTCCACTCGCTCAGATTGGCGTGAGAAAGCCGCTGCATCTTGCTGCCGTCCGCCTCCATCCGATAGAGAACGTACGCCTGCGGTCGCCAACAAAGGAACCGTGCCGCGCATCGAGTCGTGTGGAACGCCAATCCGCCGTCGGGCAGGCACACGGCATCGAAATCGTGGAATGGCCCGTCGGTCAACTGGCGCAATGCACTGCCGTCGGCTTCCATGGCATACATGTGCCAGTACGATGCCCACCCCTCGACCTCCGGTCGTTCGGGACGATAGGCGAAATAAACCGTCTTTGCGTCGTAATCGGCCGCCGGCTCGCGGACAATCCCTTCACGGCCATCGAAAAGCTGTTCGATGCGCGCCTGCTCCGGACAAAACCGGTCTCGGTCGTCGCGCGGGATGTGCAAGACGAACACGCCGCCGCCGGGCTCCAAGATTCCGTCCAGGTGTTCGCTGTAGTTGTGCGATTCCAGGTACGGATGACGCTTGGCAAACAGAATTCGTTCGATGGGCATCAAGGCTGGGTCGCGGAAGAACAGATATCGCTTCGCTCGCCGTGCCGCCAGGTAGAGTTCTTCGGACTCGGGCTGCTCCCCCGCCAGCCGGCGCAGGCGAGCAGCCTGGCCTCGCGCCTCGGTAACGTCAAGTCCCTTGGCGGCAAGCCGCTCGATCATCTCCTCATACAAGACCAGCACTCGCTCCAAAGGCGCCAACCGCGCAATACGTCCCCAATAAGGAACTCCACCAGGCACGGCCGGCCGATCGACAACCATGGGCGAAAGATGGTCATCGGCCGGAATGCTGCTCCAGGTGGCCCGCTCGCGCAAGAATGCGTATTGGAGAAGACCGTCCCACGTCTTTTCCGGCAGGCGATCGACTGGCAGCAGTGGCTTCAAACGCGAGTTGTGGCGATGCGCCGGCCGATCTCGCGAAGCGACCGAATGCCACTGCCGCCCGTCGTCTGAAACCAGCACCTCGAACGCTTCCGGAATCCGGTCCTGATATTTGCCTGTACGATCCCGAGTAACGATGATCCGTGCAACCACGGCCGGTGCAGGCAGTTCCACTTGCACCCACTCGGACTTATTGGTCGCCGCGATCCAACTATGATCGTTCCCGTAGCGGCCATCGTTGAGGTGTTTCACCTGGTGGATGGCATAGCCGGGAAGTGTGGACGACGCGGTTGCCGCGACGTCGCGTTCGGCCAAGGCGAGGTTTTCCTCGCAGTCGGGGCCGAATAGCTCCAATTCGTCGATCCCCGGCTGACTGCTACCACTGCTGCGATGGATTGCTACGCGCACGTATCGCGCCTCGTGCGGCGGGAAGTCGAGCGCATCGGGCGGCGGCGCTTCCCTGGAGGACAGCATCCGGGTGAGTTTGTCTGCGAATTCGTCTTTCACCGGACGAGGCGTTTCGCCAAAGGCAAACGAACTCGCAAGAAGGCCGGCCAGGAAGCCGGCGCAGTACAAACCCACAGGCACCAACCTTGCGACGCGGGACTTCATGCCGAACACCTCCTGAACCTTCGCTTGCTACATTATGTCTAATCTTAACGGCTTCATCCCTGTGTGTCAACCCACTCAGGCGTTGCGGCCCCATCGTGGGGGGGTGGTATGGCGGCCGGTGCTCTTTTCGTCGTAAGCTCTACGGGACCGGTCGGTGATTTTGATTCCTCCATGAAGCCTGCCAGCGGATGGAACCGTTGCAGGCATCCGGCGATCCAGGTAATGCTCCTACCGTGAAGTAAGGTGAAAATCGTGGGTGCCGGAAGGGCCGGGAACTTCGCGGACCAGTTCACTGCGAGTATTGAACTGCTCAGGAACGATTGGCTCGGTGACCTCCTCAAGCGGCGCGCTCGGGTCGTTATTGCGCCGGGCGGCGCCTACAACTCGAAAACCCTGGATTTCGATCCGCTTTTCGCCCGGCGCCACCTCCAACCGATACTGACCATCTTGGATAATGGCCTCGGCGCTGGGCGTTTCCCCATCCGTAGCGACCATGCGGATGGTCCCTCGTTCGACCTGCTTGCCATCGAAGGTCACCTCGCCGCGAACGCTTGCGAGGCCTTTGCCGGAACATCCGGGCAAGACAGCTACAAGAGGCAACAGCAGCATCATGGACAGGCGCCAGGCGTATGGTCCGGCGGCCAGAAAAGACGTCACTTCTGAAACAACTCGAGTTGCCGTAGTGTGCATGTTCTCCTTCCTTTTGGGTGCGGCCGGTTCCGGATCGCATCGCTCTTGGGGTAGCCCTGCCGATGTATCTAGGGGAATCCCGGCATCGGCGGTTCGCCTCCTGCCATGCTGCCCATCGCCTGCCATGAATCCAACGCAATCGACTCGCTCAAAAAATGGACCGACCCGTCGCCGAAAAGAACATGGACTCCGCCCGGATGCTTGCTGCGGGCCGAAGCGTACCGCGGGCTGGACACGTTCAGGCAGGGGGCGGGCCTGTTCAAGTCGACGCACGAGTTCTGATCCACGCCTGCATTCGGCGTGTTCAGGGTCATGTACTGCGCACAGGAGACGTCGTCGTTGAGAATGTCGCCGCGAAAGTCGAAATGCCCGTCCGTAGTTGCCTGCACCACTTCCGACATGAGCATGGTATTGGACAGTCCATCGGTGATTGCGGCGAATCGTTCGCTACGGTTGGGGCCGAACGGCGACGGCCGGTAGTCTGAATAGGTCGTGCGGTTCTGGCAGAAGTCTGCCGCGCCCCAGTTCAGCACATAATTTCCCCGCGACCGTCGATGGCTGTCGGCCGGCGATTCCCACATGCCCTGCCGGTCGCTCGGACAGAAATAGAGTGGCACCTGAACGACCACCAGCGGTTCGTTGCCCGTTCCACTGGTTCCCGTATGATGAAATGGCAGGTTGAAGTCGTATTGGTCGTAGAGGGCTTGCTGTTCGATATAGGGCCAAAGGCGGATCGGATAACTGATTCGTCGCCGGCCTTCCACACTGCTGCAACTGGAGGTTCCACCTGCCCGGGAGTTCGGGTAGGGAAGAATCTTGAAGGTGACCTCGTAATTGTGCATGGCCAGCCCCCACTGCTTCAGGTGGTTGGTGCATTGCATGCGTCTCGCCGCTTCCCTCGCCGCCTGCACCGCAGGCAGCAACAGCGCAATTAGAATACCGATGATGGCAATCACCACAAGCAACTCGACCAGGGTGAAGGCTGCTTTCGGATGTCGGATTCTGGATTGTGGATTGCCTGCAGTCATCATTCTCCTCCGTAGCGACACGGGCGCCTTCTCGCCCCGAAGCGACCCGATTGACCCATCCCACGGGCCACGCCCTCGGTATTGTGCGCGTCGTGCCTGTTCTGCCCCGGAGCGGCAGCCGGTTATAGCCACTGGTCGAACGAGGCCCGAGGTTCGTCGGACCAAGCGCAAGCCGTAGTTCGTTACCTTCGCCTCCGTCGCACTGCCAGCCACGCCACGCATGCGGCCAGAAGCATCGGCAGCACGCCTGGCTCGGGAATCATCGTCAAGTTCACATTCTTGAAAACACCGTCGTCCCACACGGTTGTAGCGCCGTTGAAGATGCCGAACGTCAGGTAACGGCCGGAAGAAATCGTCACGTCGAACGCCAGGTTCCGGATGGACGACGCGGGGTTGGCAATGCTCGGGTCCATACCGTCGATCCGTACGCCGTCCAGAAAGACAGCCCCCTGAACAATACCGTCGCCGGCGCCGGTGCTGCCGATGCCGCCCCACGTACCGAACTCGCCGGTGAGTTGGAACGGCATGTGGGTACCGGCGAAATGCTCTTCGCGGATGGCGTCGAGGTCGAACGTAACCAGCCAGTTGGCATGCGCGCCAAAACCCTCGTTGTACTCGCTATCCTCGCCTCGCAGATAAAGGTTCAGGTCGGTTGTATAGGGGCTGTCGACGGCGTATCCGTTCACCTGAAGCTGCTGGCTTGCGCCTCGCTGTCCGCCGGCGCCGGAGGTTGCCACCCAACTCGAAACATCAATGGTCTCCGTCCCCGTTTGCGTATACGCTACCGCATTCAGAGAAGAGCTGAATCGATCGACGAATCGGACCAGTTCGACGCCGGCCGTGTTGAAATAGCCGTCCGGGCGTTTGACCCATGCGCCCGGAGTCGCCTGTCCCGCATTCAGCACGTCGGTGCTTAGGCTGATGGTGGAGTCGGCCGTGAGTACGAGGCTACCGCCCGTTGACATTTCCCACGAAGTCCACTTGGAGTGGTTCTTCAACTCGATGCGGTCGGGGCTGAAGTTCTGTACGTCGCCGGTGAAGACAGTGAACTTGTCGCCCGGGAAGACGGAGTGCCCGGTTAAGCCGTGGATATTGAAAGTAACGGCGCCGGAAGCAGGTAGGAAGAGCTGCGGCCCGGCGGCCTGGTCGTAATTGCCCGGACTGTTGTCAACATATTCCCAGTCCCACACGGCGCCGCTTTCGAGCGACAGCGGGCCTCCGAAAGTGAGCGTGCCGATACTGGCGCCCGTGGCAAGTTTGCCGCCGGATTGGATCGTCGTGGCCCCGCCAACGGCGCCCGTGCCGCCTAGCGTGGCGTTGGCTCGCGCCGTGACGGCGCTGCTGGCGTGGGTCGAGCCATTGATCAACAGGCTACCGGCGCTGACGATAGTTGCGCCGGTATGAGTATTGGCCCCGTTACTCAAGGTGAGCGAGCCGGCGCCGGTCTTCGTCAAGGTGCCGCCTCCAGAGACAACTCCGCCGAGGGTCATGTTGCCTGCCCCGCCAATGCTGTTGCTGGACTGCATGACGATTTGGGCGGCCGTACCGGCGTTGGCCGCCGTGTTGCTGTTGACCAGAAACGCGGAGCCGGTCGCCATCAGGCGAATCCGCTCCTGCACAACCGCGTTCTGCCCATTGAGGTCGAGCGTGCCGCTGTAGACGTCGGTGCGGTTACCGGCGCCGCCCAAGGCATTATTGCCGCCCAAGCGGACGGCTCCCGCGGCGCCCGTCGTACTGTGCCCGATGATCGTCGCATAGTTGTCACTGTACGTATGCGTATTGTCTCCGGCAAGCAGGACGGTTGCACTCGTATCGCCGCCAATCCACAAACGCCCGGTGGAGCCGCCTGCATTGCTCAGATTCGCGTCGACAGTTCCGGACTTGATGTACATGTTGCCGGTAAATCGGAGGTCTCCGTTCTGGATGGCTCCGGCCATGCCATTGCCAACGCCGCTGCTGCCCACGTTCCAGACGGTTTGTTGGTTGCCGTCCAGGCTCAGCACTGCGTCGTTGGCAATAACGAGGTTGCCTGTCGAAATGCGATTGTTGCCGCCTTGCAGGGCAAGCGCGCCGGCCGCGACGGTAGTCGTGCCGCTGTAAGTATTTTCGCCAGAGAGCACCAGCGTTCCGACGCCGGTCTTGATCAAGTTGCCGGTTTGGCCCGGCTTGTTGGCAATGACGCCTTGCAGTTCGTGCGTACCGGCCGTGATGGCAAACCCGGCATTGCCGCTGAGTTGGAAACCGAGATTCGCATTCGGCTGCGAGCCACCGGGGCTGGTTCCCGAATAGCTGAAGGCAAACGTCCCGCCGTCGTTGATCTGAACGGCGTCTGGAACGATGCTTGCAGGCTTGGGCATGCTGTCGCTGCCGAAGAAGTCGACCGTACCGGCGTTGATCATCAGTTTTCCGCTCCAGTTCCATTGTGCGACGCTAGCCTGTGCGAGCTGGAGCGTCCCGAGTCCTTCCTTGATGATGTCGCCCGCGCCGGTGAGACTGTTCGAGCCGGCGGCGCCCAGGTTGAGCACCGTACCGGCGTCGACCACGTCAATGGTGCCGACCCCCGCCATGTGCAGCGACTTGTTCGGTCCGACGCTACCGCCGGTGTACCGGATTGTGCCGCCGTCGAGTTGCACCTTGGTGGTATTCTGCCCCAACGGGCCGGCAATACTATTGTCGTTCCACGTGCCGATGCTCAGCGTCCCGCCGGCTACGGTGACTTGGCCGGTGAACGTATTCGCGCCGGACAAGGTCAAAATGCCTTCTTCAACCCGGAGCGGGCCGGAGAAGGAGTTGACGCCCGAGAGGGTCAGCGCGCCGGTGCCGATCTTCGTGACGGCCACGGTCGGTCCGGTTCCCGACGCGGAGTTGGCGATCGTGCCCGAGAACGCGGTGCTCTCGTTGTTGGCGCCGATCTTGTAGGTCTTCACACCGGAACCTTCGGCATGAACCCTCCCGGAGCCGGCAAGGCCGCCAAGAATGGCCGTGGCGTCGCTCCCGCTGCGAAACACGTTCAGAATGCCGTTGGAATCGACGGTGATGGTCCCGGCGCCGAATGGCGTGTTGTCGCCGGCCGACGCCAGATTGTTCTGCAGTTCACTGTAAGGATTGACGGTAATCGGGCCGGTGATGGCCGTATTACCGACAATGATGAACCGCGAGGTCTGTGCGGCGTTGTGGCTGGTGTCGACGGTCAGTGCGCCGCTGCCGGTGATGTTGACGCCGTCGATATGGATATAGTTGCTGCTGCGAGTGCCCGTGGCAGGTTCCAGATGGACCATGCCGGTTCCTCCGGCCGCCAGTTCAATGCCGCGACGGGCCGTACCACCGCCTCCGGTGGCGGTGAACTCGAGGGTTCCCGTCGCACCGGCACTGCCAAGAACGATTCTGCTGCTGCTGTTACCCAGCGGGCCGTTGCTGTTGTTCGTGTTCCAGTTGGCGATGCTCAGGGTTCCCTCGGCCACGGTCAACAGGCCGGTGAATGTGTTCGAACCGGCGAGCGTCAGTTTGCCGGCGCCCAGCTTGGTCATGGGTACGGAGCCGGCGAGAACCGAGCTGATGGCGTTGTCGCCGCTGCCACTGATTCGGCCATCGCCGGTGATGGTGATCGTACCGCCAGCAAGCATGTAGCCGCTGCTGTCGAAGGCGATGGCGTTGACCGAGGTGATCGGGCCGTTGACCGTGACGGCGCCGGCGGCCCCCTCGAAGCGAGCGTCGGCGCCGGCAGCCCAGACAACGTCGTACGGCGGCCCCGGCGTACTGGCCCAGTTCGCGGTCGCCCCGTTGTCCCAAACGGTGCTGTTACCAGCATCGAAGTAGAGAGGATCCGCGCTCGATCGGATTTGCGGAACAAACAGCACTACGAGAAAAGCAAGGACGCAAATGCCCCTCGTCGACATGCTCCACCTCCGGTTGAAAGAGAGAATAAGGTGGCGAATGGATATATGACATTATCCATAATGCCTGAGTATAGCCGGGCTAGATATAATGTCAATACGGCAACCTGCGATTTTCCGCCCCGGGGACGTACAAATACACGGAACGGGAGGGGGCGAGGTAGCCCTAGCGGGTTGGCTTCGCCGCGAGAGATCGGTACGGACAGAATGTCCATACCGTACAAATGCAGAGACGACATGCGGCAAATGCTACGCTATGCGTGACTATCGACCGAAACAAATCTGTAGGGACCGCTTGGCGATTCGCGGTGTATAACTTGTCCGAAGACGAGGATTGGCCATAATCTTGTCGTTGGTCGTTGCTGCCATCGGGTGCAGGGCGTCTGCTTCGGTTTCAGATAGAACAAAGGGACTACTGAATCTCCGGCATCTCCACCAGTTCACCGCGTAGCATGCGAGCCGTGACGGGCCCGAGGTACCGGCCGTGCAAGCACGAAAGTCTCGGCCGCCCCCATAAACTTGACAGACGCAATGCGATGGAAGACAATCGCTCCCATGCCCACAGCCATCGATCACGACCAGATTTTCAAACGCCTAATCGAGGCTTTTTTCCGCGAGTTCATGGAGCTGTTTTGCCCTGAGGAGGCGAGGGTGATCGACTTCGGTCGGGTGGAGTTTCTCCGCGAGGAGCACTTCACCGATGTCCGGGAAGGAGCCCGTCGGCGGTTGGACTTGGTGGCCAAAGTGGGGCTGAAGACGGGCAGCGAGAAGTTCGTCTTGGTACATGGCGAGTTCGAGGCGTCGAGGAAGGAACGAGACTTCCCGCGAAGGATGTTCCGGTACTTCTGCCAGTTGTTTTTGCGGTACGACACCGAGGTCGTGCCAATCGCCGTGTTCACCGATGATGCCCGCTGGAAGACCCCTCTGCCGGACCGTTTCGAGCTAAAGGTCGCGGGTCGGCGGTTCACGCGATTCGACTACCACTTGGTGAAGCTGAAGCACTTCAACTATTCGCAGTACGTCAACTCCAGTAATCCGCTGGCCTTTGCCCTCATGGCCAAGATGGACTATAATCGCAGAGAGCGGGTGCGGCTGAAGGCGGATTTCCTCCGTTTGATCCTCCGCTCGCCAGTGGACGCCGCCCGGCAGAGTCTCCTGGTGGAGTTTGTTGAGACCTATCTGCCACTGGCTGGGGGCGAGCAGGCTGAATTCGAGCACATTGTGGCAGCGGATCGGCAATACACGAAGGTGAAGCAGATGATCACGGCGTACGAAAAAGCGGGGATCAAAAAAGGCCGACAGGAAGGCCGACAGGAAGGCCGACAGGAAGGCCGGCAGCAGGCGCTGATCTTGCAGTTGGAGAAACGGTTTGGCACACTCGATGCCGCCGTGAAGCGGCGAGTTCGCCGGATTCGCTCCGCCGAGCGGCTCGACTCGCTCCTGCTGGCGATCCTCGATGCCAAGTCCGTGGACGACCTGCCCTGGTAAAGCGACCAACGCAGGCCGGAACGCGTTGCGGCAAGGTTTGTTGCTCGCGTGCGGCTTCGGTATACTGTCGCTATCATGCCCAACGACCAAACCAAGCAAATCCGTAGGATGCGGCTTTGCGACGAGGGGGGGGCGGGACGACTTTCGTGACGCAACCCCCGCAGAGAGTATCGGCGTGATGTGGCAATTGACGCTCGACGCATGGGCCTTCATGGGAGAACCCGTTGTTGAACAACGACTTCTGCGACATGTTGTCGGCGTTGAACGACGTAGGCGCTGAGTGCCGCCGGGACTACTGGATCTCCGGCATCTCCACCAGTTCGCCACGTAGCATGCGAGCCTGATCCTCCGGCAGGTTGACTCCGTAGAAGATGGCATTCAGGTCGATCCAGAGGGCAAGCCGGCGCAACTCTTCCTCGCTGAGGCTAACGTCTTCATGTCCCGAACGGAGTAGTGTCATAAGCCGGCTGCCCAGAGCGGTCATGTCGCCGCCGGGCGGGGTCATTTGAAGCTGATTACGTTGCGCGAAGCGGGGAACGAGCCCCTTCGCCGCCATCAGTTCAACGTACGAGCGAGTGAAGGAACCGGCCGGCTCGCCGGTGAGCACCAGTTCGCCCTCGGTCTTCTCGCCGCCATGGCACCGCACACAGTGCTGATCGAGCACCGGCTGAACGACCTCGACGTAATTGAACGGCCGGCCGCCCCACGATCCGGGATCGATTTCCGAAGGGCTGCGGCGCAGCGCAAGCAAGTGCTCGTACGGCCGGACCGGGGCCGTCATCTTGGGCTCGTGGCAACCGACGCAGGAAGTCTGCTCGCCCGGCTGCACGTAGGTGACCGAACGCATAGTCTGGTACGCGAACCCGTCCTTGTCCAACGCCTGGAATAGCAGCAATTTCCCTGCCGGCACATGGAAATGGGCCGAGCCGTCCGGTTCGACAGGAACGGTTCCGAGAACGGCTCGGGCGTTCTCCTCGCCGGCCAGGCCGATCGGCGGCCTGTTCGCCACGTTGGTCGTTTTCGGAAAGATCTGCACGATTCGCAGCGCCTTGATGTGGTCTCGCGGCACGGCGCCAAGCCCCTCGCATACATCGGCTACCACCATAGTACCGATCGGCGGCGCGTCCTCGGCCATCATGCCGGCCAGAACGGGTGGGGTGGACCGAGGTCGTAGTGGAATTGGGTTCGTACTACCGATTTCCAGGTTGCGGTAGATCAACTCGCGATTCCCGAAGCGGTCCAGAAGATAGATTCCGAGTGCATCCTTCCGATTGGCGCCAGGTTCCCAGACCAGCGGATAGGGGCTGTAGGCCACAAGATAGAAGTCCTCGGAAAGCGGCCACGGCGCAGCGTAGTATTCGCGGATATCGCGGCCTTCTGCTTCAGGAAACGGTATCTCCGGCGTGATGCGTTCAATGGCCGCCGGTCCATCGCGCGCCACATTCGGGTCCAGAATGGCGATTGATCCGGCCGTGATCGAATGGTGCGCCGAGGCGGTGAACAGAATCTTGTGGCTGCCGGGAATCGGCTTCGCCTGGAAGGTACAGTGCGGGTTTGATGTCGCGTTGCCCCAAACGGCAATCGGGTTCGTACCGTCCGGTCTGGATGCCCAAAGATTCTGGTGGGTCACCGCGTCGCGATCGATGTAATCCCATCGCGCATAAAGAATATGTCCCGTGTTCGAAACAGCCGGGTACCATTCGTTTGTGTCGTGATACGAGAGTGTCCGAATGTTCGAGCCGTCTCCCTCCATCCTGTGCAGCGTATATACATCCCATCGGGTACTGAACTGCCCGCCGAAACAACGCGCATAGCCTTTCCGCCGGGTCGACATGAAGGCAATACCGCCATCCGGCAGATAGCAGGGCATCAGATCATCGTATGCCTCGTTTGTCAGTTGCCTGAGGTTGATACCGTCAACATTCACCTCCCAGATATGATAGAAGTTCTCCGAAGGATCCTGGTCGTTGCCGACGGCACTGTGCGAAAGCGGTCCTTTCGGACACTCGACATAAGAAAATATGATCCGCTTTCCATCGTACGAGAGCCTCGGTTCCAACACGTTACCCGTTTCCAGTCTTCCGCCAAGAATGTCGCGCGATCGCAACGACCGCCCCGGCTCCTCAAGGATGAACAGGCCGCCACCCGGCCGCGCCCGCCATCCATAGTATTGCATCACAAGATGGCTATACGACGTCGGTACACGTTTGGTAAAGAGCAGTTGCCCGAAATCCATGAGCGGATTAGCCAAGGCAATCCGCCGTTTCAAAACTCGGAGCCGCAAGTATCGACTGATGGGATCGCTGCCCTTGTCTTCCGCGATCCGGCCAAGCTCGGCAGCAAAGGCTCTTCCTTCTTCCTCGATGCCATACGCCGCCTGCAGATGGCCAAGCAGAGCCTTTGTCTTTTCGAGTTGCGTAACGAATGCCGCCGCAAAGGTCTCCGGTCTGGCCTGATCGGCGCCATCCTGCCGCTGCCAGTCTGCCTGGATCATGGCCCAATAGTCGAGTTCCGTCACCCCAAGCTCCTGGGATCTCTCTCGCAATCGATCGCACGGTACAGACTTGTCTGCTTCCTCGCTATGGGCGTCGGCGAGCCAGGTGTTCACGTTGCGCAAGCCTGCAAGTGCAACGCCTTGATAAGATGCCAGGGTTACTGCTGGTAGAGAAACCGTCTGCCCGGGTGCAAGATTGCCTTCCGGTTTTGCGACAACACGAAGCGACAAGCCACCGTCCTCCATTCCAACGGCTTCAACCTGCCATGGGACAAAACCATCGACGGCGACCACCGTGCCCGATTGATCATCCGGCGCGGCCAATATGGCCAGGGGTTGCGCCGTCTTGTCATCCAGTATCGCGGGGCGGTCGACGGCAACGGTGGTTGTGCGCAAGAACCAGTTGGAGTCGAACCAAAGCAAACGCGCCAATCCCGGAGCCTGCGGAGCGTCAGTGGCCGGCGATTCGTAGGACCAGTTTCCGGCTCCCTGACGTTTCTCCGCAAATGCGTCAGACGCACGGTAGGTACGGCCATTGCAGTACGCAACCACCGGAGCCCAATGCGTGGTATCCGACCAGATTGCGTTCCCCTTGTCCACGACGAATCGCACGGCATCACCGGCCTTGACCGTCAACTGCACGTTCGGATCCACTCCTTGCGAATCGTCCCCGGCCAACTCGTAACGCCACACTTCCTTTCGATTGTGTAGAATCGTCGCGACAATGCCGTCGCCTTTCGGATCGGCCTTGTAAACGCGACCGGTGACCTGAACCTGCCCGTCTTGCGGGGCCGTAAACCGGCGAACACTCGGCGCATGGTCGCCCGGATGGTGCCAATCCTTGCCCACCCGGAGCCATCGTTCACCGCCCTGCCAATACGTCGACTCGTACCATACGTCATCCCGATGTTCCAGGAGCCCGTAACCGGCATTATGCCCCCCATCTCCGCGAAAACGCCATGCAGCAAGCGTGATCGGGACCGGTGGCTGTGGCGTATCGGTCGGGTTCTGTACGGTCGAACGAACGACAGCCGACGGCTGCCCGTGGACAGGCTCGATTGCCTGTTCTAGCCGTAGTTCACCAATCGGTTCGCATGACGTGGGGGCTACAAGACGCCGCGCCAGTGAATCGTCCGGTTCGGCCTCAAACGCCGCCATCCACGACGCAGCATCAGCGCCCACCACCCCTGTCTCAATGGCAAGCCATAATGTCGTAGCGATCAAAGTACCGGTCTTCAGCAAACTCATCGCAGTATCTCCTTGCGGCAGTTGCCTGCCTCTTGCTATTCTATCAGCCTCACATGTTATATATCCAGTCTATTTCGATGCCAGGTCGAATTGAAGGGTATCGGTTCCTCCCGCAGGTACGGCGGCCCGTAATTCGGACGTGTCCGGTGTGCTATAGCGTTTCGGCACGATCCACTCGACTCTCATTTCACCGATACCGCCATGGATCGTCGGATCAAAGGTATTCTGTTTCGTGATGACCACTCTGTGTTCACCCACAACAGCGCCGGGCCGATTCGTGGTAGTCAATGCGAAACGTCCTTGGTGATCCGTCACACCGTGCGCCAGGTGTCCGCCATCAACGGCCACAAAGGCGACGGCGGCGTCCTCCACCAGTTTTCCGTCAAGCGTGACACTGCCTGCAACGGGGACGACGTTGAGCCCCGCCGGCCCGCAACCGCCCAGGGCGAGCATCGCCGAAAGTAGAACGGCATCCGGCAGACGCCATTCAGAAATGGTTTTCCAGGACCTCGCCATCGGCCTTTGCTCCAAGTCGTTGGTAGTCTTCGTGGTCGATCGATTCACTGAGGAAGCGGACGCTGCCGTCGCCGAAGCCGAACTGCGCGCCGCCCGGGTGTGCAGATCGAAAACCGGCTTCGGTGTTCCAGTTGCAATAGCGCCGGCAGTTGTCCGTGGTGCTGCTGTCTCGCGTGCAACTATCGTAATTGATCGGGATGAGGGTGCTCGAATAGCCGTGGCCGTTGTTCGACGTGGCCCATCCGTTGTCGTTGTGCCACGAACACATTGGCCGCACCTCGCCCACAAAGATCGTGTTGGATAGTCCGTCCTGAATGGCGTTCAGCCGCGTGCACGTGCAGCGGCGAGTGAACGGCCCTGAGAACGTGTCCCATGTCTCATATGTGCCGCCTCCGACCGGCTTCTCCAGTGCATTGAAAGTCCCTCCCTCCGAGCATGAACATGACGAGTTGTTGGCCAACTTGTTGGCGCCGCGTGAAGCCGTGTAGTTGTGAAGCGCCACCGTCGTTACGCCACTGAAACTCGAATGCGGCTCCGTGTCAATCACCTGTGCATGATTGTCGCTCGGGCATTGATAGGTCGGCACAATCGTCGAGCCGATCTCGATATCGGTCCCTGCGTAAGTCTGCCCGTCGATAGACGACTGGCTGAAATCGAACTGGTCGAACAGCGACTGCTGTTCCATAAACGGAAGGATATGGACCAACATAGACCCCTTGCGCGCGCCATCCGGGCACGACCAGAACGCGCCAGGTGGAAGAGTCCGGTGTGCCGTCTCGTAGTTCAGCAGCGCCAGGCCTATCTGCTTCAGGTGATTGCCGCACTGAATTCGGCGCGCCGCCTCCCTGGCCGCCTGCACGGCCGGCAGAAGGAGGGCAATCAGAATGCCGATAATCGCAATGACAACCAGCAGTTCCACCAGCGTGAATGCTGCTTGCCTGTGTCCCAATGGCGTCCTTGAATGCTCGGCTGTCATGGTGTGCTCCAACACGTGACTACATTGGTTTGCGCCGTCGCATTATCAGAAGGAGAAGCAGGCTTGCCGCCATCATGAGCCATGTGCACGGCTCAGGGACGCCGACAATCTGAATGCCGGAAATCTCGGCCCTGAACGTGTCGGAATCAGCGACGAGCGTGAAGCCGGATCCAGGGAGATGCCGGAATTGGGCAAAGTTGCTCCCCCACGTGGCAGTCTCCCTGGTGGCGCCGATCGCTTGAACGTACAAACCGTCGAACGTCGACGTATCTTTCGTCCAGTAGGTCTCATCGCCGATTGTGTAGCCCGTGTCCACCAGGCCGGTGTCGGTCACCGCATCGAAGTACACGTACACGTCGTAACCGCCGGCGGTAATCGCTTCCGGCAAACCACTTACCGTAACCGTTGCATCGGTCGGCGACCTCGCGTCAAGGTGCGCCTTCATCATCATGTGGTCGCCGCTGAGCGTCGGGTTCCCGTCTGTGTGATAGGTGCCGTTGCAGGTCCACGCAATGGTGGCGGTGGTCGCGGTTCCCGTGGCGTCGTTCAGTGTCACGCCACCCGAATTGGTTGCGCCGGTCAGGTTGTTCCAATGCTTCACGGGGACGACGCCTGCAACCATGTCGGCACTCATTGCGTAGACATCGCCGGCCGTGCGGCCGCTGGCGAAATTGGCGCTGATGACGTCGTTGCGAACCACGCCCATGCCGATATCGTAGTGCAACGCGACTTCCGTTGCGTCCAAGGTCGCGTCGTAAATGGCGACCTCGTCAATCATGCCCTTCCACCAACGGGCCCCGCCGCCGTCCGTCGCAGAGAACCCGCGGCCGATCTCCAAGTTGGCCAGGTTGGAGGCAAAGGCATAGGCGAAACTACTATTGACCACCTGGACTCCATTCATGTATGCACGCACGCTGTTCGAGTTTGGCTCGCCCCAGGTCGCCACGACGTGATACCACTGCCCTGGTTCGAGCGAAGTTGTCATGGAATAGGGTGTATGATTTACGCCGCTTTCATTACCTGCCCGAACGTGGAAAACGCCCGCGGTGTTTTCCTCGAAGCGGAATCCCTCATTCCCGCCGGTGGCCCCGGACGTCGAAAGTGGATTACGGTAGTTCTCCACGACGTCGGGCGACATCCAGAACTCGATGGTCCCTTCGGTCGGGGTCGGGCCCAGGTCGCCGACACTGACGTATCCGGCGCCATCGACGTAGAAAGCCCCATTGACGCTATTGCTCAGTGCACCGGTCTGGCCAAGGATGTACGTGCCCGTGTACACACCATCGTTCATGCCAGGGTTCGCCAGATTTACCGCCGTAGCACCGGCGGTCTCGCCCAATCGCCAGTAATGCGTGGCGCCGTGGCCGAGGATTGTTGTTGCGTACAAATCGGCGCCAACGGCAATGGGACCGAAAGCGCCAACCACGAGCGCGAAAAACGACATCACGACGATCGTTGTGCGGTTCATCTTCCACCTCATTCTGAGCCGAGTAGTGACAAGTCGACGCGTCTTTGGATACCACGAACAGCGACGGCGGGCCGGTCCGTTGCGAGCCGAGCAGCATGAACCGCCGCTTGCAGCGATACCAACACCAGCGCACCGAACCAACTCCAGAACATAAGAACGTCTCTCACGGCAAGCGAAGCGGGACAACCAAGCCCTCAACCGAACTCACGTGTACGGGGAGCTCGCCCTCCTTCTAAGCCACAATTCAGATGTTATGTATTATACATAATCTCAAAGATGCCGCAAGCGGCGGATTCGTCTCTTCTCGTTTCAGCAGATCGCCTCCTCGTCAATTTGAGCCAAATAGCCTGGGCGGGGGGGCGAAACCGGTGGGGATGAAGCCGTACGCAATCTCTCGCGAGCGCGGATTATTCATGACGAGAACCGTCAGGTGTGACTATATTGGGGGGGTGCGTAGTTGCGTAGCGACGCGAGCCGCCCGGTTCTCCCACGGAAACACTGGACGGCTCGCGCCCTGCCGTTACAGAGTAAAGGGTATTGGGCTGGCGCCCAGCGGCTCCTGAATCATCCAGGCTAACCCGAACTTTGCTAGGAAAACCGGACGTATGTCTATATCGGGCAAGGGGTTAAGTTGAAATTCGGCTTTGCGTTTCTGGCTACGCTGTAACGCCGAGCAGGTTGAGAGCTCGCTGTTGGGTTGGAGTGGCTTCGGTAAGTTCGTAGAATTCGGCTTCGCTCTCCTGGACGCGCACTCGGTTCTTGGCCAGTGTGGCCAGGTCGGCCAGCAGGGTTTGGAAACTGTGGACCGGGCAGTCGTCGTCGGTGCGTTTGCTTGCGTCTTTCTGTTTCGCGGCCGGCGAACGCACGGCGGGAGCGACGACGGAACGTCGCAGGCGCGCTGCCGCCTCTTTCTCGTCGTCCTCGAACAGGATCGGGGCCAACTTCTCACGCATGTGCCATTCCACATAGTAGGCCAACATGCATAGGAACACATGAGCACGAATGCGTTTATCCAACCAATGGTAGATGGGACGTACTTTCAGGTCGATCGTCTTCATGCAGCGAAACGCCCGTTCCACCTTGGCCAAATCCTTGTACGCACGCACCGCACTCTCCGAGGGGAAGGTCTCGCTGGCGACCGACGTCCGAATAACGTAGATTCCGTCCAACGCGGCTTCCTCGCGAATCTTGACTTCATTGCGACGGTAAGAGAAACACGTGTCGCTTATGTCCAACTCGAAATGCTTCCCCACCTTGTACTGGTTCACGATCTTGCCGACGCGCAAGGCGATTTCTGCCGCGCCCTGAAGACGCCGTTTCGCACGAATCGTGGCCGCCACGACCGTATCGAGCTGCTTCTCCGTGGCTAGTGCCGCAAACCGCAATTGAGGGTACACCAGACGATAGTTCTGCCTAAATTTCGCCAACCCATTCTTTCTGGACTGCGCAAAACACCCCGTTTCTATGGACTAAAATAGACCTTCCCCTTATATGAATGACCGCAATTTCTCACGTCCCGGTCTTCACACAAGGAGGAAGGTCATGTCTGGCAAGGCGGCCAAGATTGTGCTCACCGAAAAACAAGAGGGGATTCTCCGGCAGATTCACCGTTCGACAACGGCACCGCAGCGGCTCGTCCAGCGGGCTGGCATCATCTTACTGTCTTTTGCCGGCTCGCTCAATGTCGGCATCACCGAAACGTTGGGATTGGCACGAAAGCAAGTGGGCCTTTGGCGGCGGCGTTGGCAGCAGTCATTCGACGCGCTGGTGGCTATCGAATGTCGCGAATCGCAGGCGGAACTTCGCCGTGCGATTGAAGAGGTTCTCGGCGACGCCCCTCGGAGCGGTTCGGCCGGGAAATTCACGGCCGAGCAAGTGACGCAGATTCTGGCCGTAGCCTGCGAAGAACCCGAGCAATCAGGGCGACCCGTCGATCGATGGACGCATCGCGAACTCGCCGATGAAGTCATCGCTCGCGGAATCGTCAAGTCGATCTCGGTCAGTCAGGTCGGCCGTTATCTGGCCCAGGCCGAACTGCAGCCGCACCGCTGCAAGTACTGGCTGCACACGAAAGAGAAAGATCCCGAGGTCTTTCAACAGCAAGTCGAGGCGGTTTGCCAAACCTATCTGGAAGCTCCGGACCGATATTTCCGGGAGAATACGCACACAATCTCGGTAGATGAGATGCCCGGCATTCAGGCGATCGAGCGGATCGCCGAGCCGATCCCGATGCGGTCTGGCCAACCCGTGCGGATCGAGTTCGAATACAGACGTCATGGAACGTTGTGCCTGACCGGCAATTGGGACGTCGTGCTGGGGCAGATGATCGCCCCGACGATTGACGAGACGCGTACTGAAGAGGACTTTGTGCGGCACATTCACAATACGGTGGCCACCGACCCGGCGGCGGGTTGGATATTCGTGGTGGATAACTTGAACACCCATTGCAGCGAAGGCTTGGTTCGATACGTCGCCGAACTGGAGCAGATCGACGGAAATGCACTGGGCAAGAAAGGCAAGTGCGGCATCCTCGAGTCGATGGCCAGCCGTCACGCCTTTCTGGAGGAACGGAGTCATCGAATCCGGTTCGTCTACCTGCCGAAGCACACGTCGGGCGATTAAACGGGACAGGTCCAATTACCCGTAATCGCTGACAGCACAGAGTGTTACGACGCACCCGTGCGATATTGGACCCGTCCCCTTTAACGCTCCGATACCGAGGTGCTGATCTACCCGGCAATTAAACGGGACAGGTCCAATTACCCGGGGCAATTAAACGGGACAGGTCCAATACTGTTCGGCACGGGATTTGTGCATTTTAGAAATGTCCCCATAAGTGGGGTTGCGCGATCTGTGGCGGCGCGGATAATTCCAGCATGGCTGGAAAGAGACGGCAAAAAGTCCGTGAGAAAGACGTCACGGGCCTGAAATACTTCGACAAGCTCTCCCCGATGCTGGAGCGCCTGCATGACGTTGGCTGCGATCGGGACAAGGCAGGTAATCGCCGGTTGCACTTCGACCAGTATTGCATGCTGATTCTGCTCTATCTGTTCAACCCGATCGTCACCTCGCTCCGCGGCATCCAGCAGGCCAGCGAATTGGCCAACGTGCAGAAGAAACTCGGCTGCCCGAGGGCGTCACTGGGCTCCCTCGCGGAAGCAAGCACCGTATTCGACGCCGAACGCCTCAAGGAGATCATCGCCGAATTGGGCGCCGAACTAACACCGCTGGTAAAAGATGCTCGGCTTCAAGACATTCAGCAAACGATCACCCTCGTGGACGGCACCCTTATTGCCGCGCTGCCGCGAGTCATGGAGGCATCGTGGCGGAAGCACACCACCGGTAGCGGAATGGTGAAATGGCGCCTGCACGCGCATTTCGATGTGGAACGGTACGTTCCCGACCGCATCGACGTAACGCCCAACGGCGGCGGGCCCAACGATGAACGGGCCGTGTTGGAACGCACGATCGAGCCCGATCACCTCTATGTCACGGATCGGGGATACGCCAAGTTCAGGCTGTTTAACAAGATCGTTGCCGCAGGCAGCAGCTATGTCTGCCGACTCCGCGACAATAGCACCTACGAAGTCCTTGAAGAGCGACCGCTGTCGGATGCCGACCTCGCGGCAGGCGTACTGAGCGACCAAATCGTCCGTTTCTCCAACGGGGCAGCCGACGCACGGCCGAACCACCCGGTGCGTTTGGTATGCATCAAATGCTCCGAGCACACCAGCCGGGGCAAGTATCGAGGCGGTTCGTCGGGCGCCGATAGCGACGGCATCTTACGGATTGCCACAAACCTGCTGGATCCCCCGGCGGAGATCATCGGCCTGATATTTCAGTATCGGTGGACGATAGAAGTCTTCTTTCGGTTTTTCAAGCACATGCTGGGTTGCCGTCATCTGCTGAGTCACAACCAGAACGGCATCGAGATTCAAACATATTGCGCCATCATTGCGTGCCTATTGATCAGCCTCTGGACGGGCCGCAAACCGACGTTGCGGACGTATGAGATGATCTGCTTCTACTTCTGCGGCATGGCCAGCGAGGATGAACTGCTGGCCCACATCGCCAAACTGCAAAGACACGGCAGCTAACCCTACCGGTCTGCCTTCACTGGCCGTCCGGCGTTCGCTGCTGCGCGGTCGGTTTTACGTACATGCCACGACCGCTTGCATTGCGTTGTGATCGCCTGCGGGCGCTGTCCCGTACCCGTCCACCGCCGCCACCTTGCCCCCGACCGTTACCGAGCAATAATCGTGCCGAACAGTATTGGGACAGGTCCAATTACCCGTAATCGCTGACAGCACAGAGTGTTACGACGCACCCGTGCGATATTGGACCCGTCCCCTTTAACGCTCCCGTCCCCTTTAACGCTCCCGTCCCCTTTAACGCTCCGATACCGAGGTGCTGATCTACCCGGCCGCTTCGGACTGCGCAACAATCGCCGGTTTGCAGGTTCCGCCCGAACATGCATCTGCCCATACCAGTGCCCTATGGGGTTCGGTCTGTCTGGTTGCCGGTCTGGGAATCGCCACGGCACTGGTCGACGAACAACGGCGTCGACGTGAAGCCCGCGAGCAACAGGAAGCCCTCGACGCACTGTTCGGCGGCACCGACCTGCTGGACGATGAGGACGACGATGACGACGCAAACCGCCTGAACCTCGGCCTTCCGTTCAGGATGGACGCCGAGGGGGGCGACTCGGATGCACCCTTTGTCCGGCATGACGCCCTCACCCCCGCCGCGTTCCAAACCGGCTGCGAAAGGGTCTTCTTGCAGGAAGACGTGCCCTGGCGTGGAGTGGTCGGGAACCGGTTGGCGGGAACGCCGTCGGCACGGGCAGTTGACATCGCTTGCCCGAAGGCGACAATCAGAAGCGTACCGTCCCGCGAACCCGTCAGCCCCATGCATCAGACACCGGTAACCCGAAAAAGCACGCCGTCTCCCGCCAAACCGCACGGCCCCCGGTCCGGGCTCTGGGCCGCGGTAGCCGGGCTGCTGGTGTTGTTGGGTGGCGGGTTGATCTTCCACGGCTCGCCGTTCGGCTCGCAGCCGCCGACTCCTGCCGCCACCTGCCCGGCCGGCAATCTTACGGCGACCTACGTGACCGGCAATGCAGGTGAGCGCCATCTGCCTGCACAACGCATTGACACGATACAGGTGGGCCAACGGCTCGTGGGACGCAATCCGATCCGCGAGCAGGCGGAACTGGTCGAGCCCGATCCGGCCACGTGGCGCAAGATCAGCCTCTATATGACCAAAGAGAGCGGGCTGGGCCTCTGGATCGACCTGCTGCGGCCCCTTTCGTGGATTGACGAGCGCGGCGCAATGGTCGGCGGCAGCATCTATTTCGAGATGCCCGACATGGGGGCGGTGGGCGATGCCCAGGTCACCTATATCGGCCCATGTCCACCCATCGAGCCCGGTGATGGCGGCGCCGTCGTAACCGGCACCTTCAAGCACCAGGCCGACGCGAGCAACAAGGTCATTCACCTGCAGCTTGAAGATCAGAGCGAACCAACCGGCGTGACCGACAACCATCCCTACTGGTCGGTCGACCGCCGGGAGTTCGTCCCCGTCGGCCAGCTCCGCGTGGGTGAACTCGTCGACACCGTCTTCGGGCTCAAGCACGTCGCCTCCATCACGCCCATCGACCACAACGGCTTCCTCTACAACCTGGAAACCACCGAGCACGTCTACCGCGTCGGGTCGCTGGGGACGCTGGTGCATAATACGTGCCCGATGCCCATACCGAAAGCCGGACGGCAAATCAGGCAAACAGTGAGGGCGCGGGGGATGAAGGTGGATCGGCTCTTCGCGAACCGCAATGATGCCATGAATTGGGCCGCCAGGCAACTTGGGCCCACAAAGCAACGGATCTATAATGCCAAAGGACAATGGATCGGGTGGCGCAATGCTGTCAACGATAGCGTGTACTGGTATCACGCTGACTGGCGCATTGGACCGGGAACGAGCCGTTTTCCTCACCTCAACTACCAAGTTGGGCCCAACTCGGGCCACTTGTTCTTGGGTGACAAGATATTCAACACTGGTTTGTGGTTGGACTTTTCCAGGGTTTTCGGGCTATGAGTGGGACAATTCAAGAACTACTTGCGAAGAGTGAAGAGGCGGTGCTCACCGATTATGAATATCGGGCGGGAGTGCTTGTCATCACATTACGTATGCCTGAATTGGACGATCAGATCGTCACAATTTACGTGAGAACAGACATTCTGCGCGCCACGGTGCCAGATAACCGCGGAGTGCCTTCCCGCACATGCCACCTTGAACTGACGGAAGTGGATGCCTTATTGATCCAAGACGAACACGGAATCTTTCTGCCCCACGGTGATTTCCGAAGCTTGATGAATCAGGTCAAGGACGGTTATTTCCTTGCGTATGGTCGCCGCGCACCATCGTGTAGATGGGTCTTGCGAGTGGTGGGTATGTGGCCGCTTCTTGTCTGTTTGGTGGAGAGTCTAGATCAGGTTTCTTGGTCGATCACTGAAGCAACATAGCTAACAACGCAGGCTGGGTGGTTCCGAATGTCTCAGCATTCGGGTTCACCCACGCGCCACGTGACGGTACCTGCGGAGACGGTAACCGACCACGACAATTCCCCTTGGAGCCACACATCCCCGACCAACTCGGCGAAACAGGCCGTCTCCGCGGCAGTTGACACCGCTCGTCCAAAGGCGACAATCAGAAGTGTACCGCTCCGCGAACCCGTCAGCCCCATGCATCACACACCGGTAACCCGCAAACCCGACGTGTCTCCCGCCCAACCGCGACCCCACCGCGGCCGGCTCGGGCTTTGGGCCGTGGTGGGCGGGTTGCTGGTGCTGTTGGGCGGCGGGTTGATGTTCCGCAATGCGGCCGAGCCGCCTGCGTCGTCCTCGTTCACGGCGGTCTCCGCCTCTCCTGCGTCCCATTCCGCACCGGCCGATGCCACTCCGAAGTACGCCACGAAGCCGATCCGCGACTTTCGCGGGTTTGAGTGGGTGCTGGCCCGAAACCCCGATGTTGCGGACGAGGAGCGGTCGGAGTTCGAGGAGGTTGACTACCGGCAGTGGCGCTGGGTCGAACTCGAATTGACCAAGCCGGACGGCGACCTGCTCAAGGTCGGCCTCGGCCGACCCATGGCGTGGCTCGTCGCGAACGATATCGAGCCCGCCGCAACCACCTGGCTCGACTTGCCCGAAATGGGCGCCGTCGGCTACGCCACCGTCGTTTCCGTTGTGCCTTGCCCCGATCCCGGTCCCAAGCCCCATCCGGACTGCCGGCTGGTCACCGGCGTCTTCCGCCACTCATCGTCCGATTGCGTGAACGTTCACGTCGCCGGTCTCGCCTCGCCCATCGGCAGCACGCGCAACCACCGCTTCTGGTCCGAAGACCGCCAGGCCTTCGTCGAAGCCGGCCATCTCCATCCCGGCGAAACCCTCCTCACCGCCGACGGCACGCCTACCTCCGTTCTCTCCATCACCGCCCGTCCCGGCCTCGAGCCCGTGTACAACCTCGAGGTGGACGTGGAGCACGTGTACTACGTGGCGAGTAACGGGGTGCTGGTGCATAACACGTGTTCACCGCGGCAATTGTTCAAGGAGGCCCTCAAGCGATTGCGTGGTGGGTTTACACATGCTGGAAGGGCGCTAACCAAGCACCCCAATATTGTAGGGGCGAGTTCTGCTGAAGAGTTGAGGCGCCTGTATAAGAACAACGCAGGGATTAATAAGGCTGCTGCCGAAGCATTAAAGAAAATCATGCGAAATGGGACGTATACGAAGAAACCCCACAAGGCGTTTGGTGAGGTAATCGATATCAAGCTGCCCAGTGGTTTGGGGGCACGATTCAATGCAGTGACAAACGAGTTCATAGGGTTCTTAGGACGTGGAGTATGAACGATTACAACACACTGATAGCAACTACACCGCTCGTCAAGGAGATTGAGGGTACGACTACGACTGGCGATCTAGAGTACCGGGGCACCGCACTTGAAATCACGACCATTGATGGTGACGAACTATTCCATGTGGTTGTCGACGAGAACGGCCAATCTCAGTTCTTGTTTTTCCGATCGGAAGGAAACTACCGAATTCCCCTGGATCTAATGGAGCGAATACTCGAAGCTGCCAAACGGCACGTGCGAGTTACTGGATGAGAAACCTAAGGGCACTCTTGGGGCAGGGAAAACGCCGGTCAAAACCGGCGCACAGGTCACTCTAAACATGCCATACAAGTTCGCTGCCCGAAAACTCGACGTGCCTCCCGCCAAGCCGCACCGCCCCCGGTCCAGGCTTTGGGCCGCGGTAGCCGGGCTCCTGGTGCTGTTGGGCGGCGGACTGCTGTTTCATGGCTCGCCGTTCGGCTCGCAGCCGCCGACTCCTGCCGCCACCTGCCCGGCCGGCAATCTTACGGCGACCTACGTGACCGGCAATGCAGGTGAGCGCCATCTGCCTGCACAACGCATTGACACGATACAGGTGGGCCAACGGCTCGTGGGACGCAATCCGATCCGCGAGCAGGCGGAACTGGTCGAGCCCGATCCGGCCACGTGGCGCAAGATCAGCCTCTATATGACCAAAGAGAGCGGGCTGGGCCTCTGGATCGACCTGCTGCGGCCCCTTTCGTGGATTGACGAGCGCGGCGCAATGGTCGGCGGCAGCATCTATTTCGAGATGCCCGACATGGGGGCGGTGGGCGATGCCCAGGTCACCTATATCGGTCCATGTCCTCCCATCCAGCCCGGTGATGGCGGCGCCGTGGTGATTGGAAGGTTCAAGCACCAGACCGAGGCGAACTCCGGCGTCGTCCATCTGGAGCTTGAAGATCAGATCGAACCAACCGGCGTGACCGACAACCATCCCTACTGGTCGGTCGACCGCCGGGAGTTCGTCCCCGTCGGCCAGCTCCGCCCCGGTGAACTCGTCGACACCATCTACGGCCCCAAGCACGTCCTCTCCATCACCCCCATCGCCCACAACGGTTTTGTCTACAACGTCGAAACCACCGAGCACGTCTACCGGGTGGGAGAGTTGGGGACGTTGGTGCATAATAGTTGCGTCAATCGAGGCGGATCCTACGATCAACTCCGGAGGATTGCCATACAAGGAGAAAGGGTGCACCACATGCCCCAAAACGCCGCACATGTCGTCTCACGTGGTAGGGGAGCAGCGTTAGGAATTTCTGAAGCCGATCATGCGCTGACGCGGACTTTTGCTGGACGAGGTCGCCTGGCGAATGCAACTGATGCAGCTCTAACACCAATGCAGCGTCTCCAAAAAGACATTGACGATCTTCGCATGTTGTTTGGCGACAAGTACGATAAGGGGATCGAAGAAATGCTGAAGTATGTTAAGACCCTGCCGGAGTTCCAATAGCCCCATGGCCATGGTCGAAGTGACGCTTGACATCGACACCCCCCGGTTTGGCCCCTCGTACGCCAATCCGCAGGGAGGATTCGCCGCACTGGGTGCACGTACCTATGGTCATCGATTCGGAGGTTCATCCTGGCGAGTAACCGATCCTTCTGAAATACACGGGGGTCCAACACTCTTGTTTGTTCTCGACCTGCGTGATCCGGTCCTATCTGGGTTCAGGGTTGGAGGACTCATTGAGCTGCCTGTTTGCTCCTACGCAGTGTGTGATGTGTGGGCCTTTCCACAGCTATACAGAATACAGCCGGACGACAAATCCCTTACACTGATCGGTCGACACGGGCCAGGTTCCGAGGAGGTCTTTCCCGAGTTGCTGGGACCGTTTCCGGAGAAGAATATCCATTTTGAGCCTTTGAGGACAGAGGACTACCCAACGACCGAGGAACTCTACTGGCGGGCGTCGGACGACTTCCTAGGTAGGAGCCCGAGGTTCTTTCGGGTCGCCGGAACTCCGCTGTGGGTTTTTGCCGCTATGACCGTACGCTGTCCGTGCGGTAGGCAAATGAAATACGTCTGCTCTCTCGGATATGAAGGCGAGTCGAGTCGATTGGGATTGGTCGCTAACGAGTTGCTCTTCTTGGGAGAAAGCGCCCTCTACTGGTTCCTTTGCCCTTGCTGCCTGAACCTTGCGGTCGTATCTCAGGCAACCTGAAGGCGGGAAAAGGGGACATCACTGATTTCCGGCCCGACGCCGAGGTCTCCAGCACGCTCGAAATCGTCGGACTCGCCGACTCGTGCCGTTGCAGTATGAATAACATCCGTAGTGAATCATGAGTTCAAGGAGTGTGCAATGACGAGCGATGAAAGGCGACTGGTGGTCTTGTACAGAAGGTCGACGCTGGTCCCACCTTACGATTGCGAGGATATCCTGCTTGAGAACCTGCGATCTCGCGACGACGTGCTTAGAAGTTGTACTGCGCCCACATTCAAGCTCGATATCGACTTGCGCATTGTGATGCAGGAGAGTGGTGAGCGTCAGGAGCTTTTCACGCCGATGTCAATGGCTGAGTACTGCCTTTGGAATACTCTCAGCGTAAAGGCATTCATGTCCGGCGGTCATTTCTTTCTCTATGCGGACGACACCGGTGTATTGCTGACTGCGAAAAACGGATCGATGCGAATTCGCGTGATCGATGTCTTTGAACCGGCTATCGACTGGTCGATTTGGACCATTACAAGACAGCCCTGCGGAGAAGGGGACGGGTATCGTGTCCTTGACAGCACTTTCGAGTTGCCCGCAGACGTTGATGTTTTCGTGGACGTCAGTATGCCGGTAGAGAGGTGGCTGGGCGACAATCTGAAGATCGCAGAGGAGTACGTCCAGACTGTCCAGCATGCTGTGGCCTTGCCCGAAGAGGGCATTGCATCGACTTCATATGACGTCGACGTCGTCCGGATATGTGAACAGTGCGAGCGCGCTCTGTCAATCGCGTACGCCGAACTCGAGGGAATTGGGGGCAATTAAAGTTTCCGTTCACGGTTTCAAAATTGGTAGAGCATCATTTTAGGGGGCCTTTTGGGGTCAGGCCGGTATTAGACATTAGGCATTGCGTGTGGGGGGCCTTGGCGTGAGAATGTTTGCATGGCGCGTCCACTGAGAATCGAGTTCCCCGGCGCCTTGTGTCACGTGATATCCCGCGGGAATGAGCGGCGGGCGATCGTGCGCGACGACTTGGACCGTGAAAGACGCCTTGATTGGTTGCGCCGCACCGTGGAAATGTTCGAGTGGCGATTGCATGCCATTGTGCTGCTTGACACCACGTCTTATGTGAAGCTTCACATAACACGACCACCTGTTCGTGGAAACGCCCGAAGCGAACCTGTCGGCCGGGATGCATCACTACAACGGCGGCTACACCGGATACTTCAATCGCCGACACCGGCGCGCGGGGCACCTGTTTCAAGGTCGCTTCAAGGGCCATCTTGTCGAAGAGCAGGGCTACTTTCTGGAAGTCAGCCGCTACATCCACCTGAACCCCGTTCGCGCGAGGCTGGTCGCCCGGCCGGAAGCGTGGCGGTGGGGGAGTTGTGCAGGTTACCTGCGTAAGGCATGGGAGTTGCCTTGGGTCACCTACGGTCGCGTCCTGGGCGAGTTTGCCAAGGAGGCTTCACTCGCGCGGCGTCGGTACGGTCGATTCCTGCGTGCGGGAGTCGAAGATCCGCCGTCCTCGCCCTTCGAGGACGCCAAGGGAGGGCTTCTCTTGGGCTCGACCGAGTTTGTCGACCGCGTGCTTCGGATGCTGGGCGAGCGACGGGAAGACCCAGATGTGCCGCAACTGCGACAACTTCGGCCGCGTCCTGCGTTGGAGACGATCAAGTTGGAGGTGGCAGTCGGATTCGGCGTCGACCCAGGCAACTGGTCTCCGGGCCGTCGAAGCGACGATGCCGGGCGGGCGGTGGCGGCGTATCTTGCTCGGCGTCGTTTCGGCTATTCGGCCGCGGCCGTGGCAATCGCCCTGGGATATCGCGACCACGGCGGCGTCGGGCAAGCGATCCGTCGCGTCGAGCACGGGACCGCCGCACTGCAACGCACAGTGAAACGCCTGGAACAGAAGCTGCTTAATGCCTAATGCCGGCCTGACCTTGCGCCACGAAAGCGTGGGAAAGGAGGATGACGAACATGACGTGAGTTTGAAACCTTTCATCGGAACCCTGCGGGTACTCAAGCCCGTCCGGTAGAGCTGAGCCGGCAACCGGAAGCGAGTCTTGCGTGGTTGGTGGGGTGACCCACCCTGCGAAGCGTAGACAGCCAGTGCTGAAGCTGTGTGATTGAGCCTCGAAAGTTACTTCATCGCGGGAGCCTTCGTCGTGGTCAGCGCGGGGGCCGCGTCGGCGTGTTGTCATGGCCAGACACGTCGATCCTGCCGGGGTCGGAGAGCAGGGCAAAGGCACAATAGGGGTTCCTCACGAACGTGGGAGATCCTGTCGTTTCCACGGAAGAGATCCCGGTCGGGGCTACCGGGTGACCAACCCCAGGCCCGCCGCCGCGGCGCTCGGCGTCGGTGGGAGCAAACACGCGAGCGCTCCCGTGGTACCGCCAAGCGAAGGAAGACGAAGTGCGGCGGGAGGGGCGGCAGGAAGTCGTAGTGCCCTGATAATACCGAGGAAGCCGGGGAACCCGCCCGCGGGAACCCGGTGGAGGGAAGCGGGGTGCCAGGTGACAACACTGTTGGAGGGAAACATGCCGGAGACATTGAACTCTGAAAGCGTGTCAACGCGACAACAACGGATAGCAGCGCTGGCGAAAAAGTCGCCGCAGATGGCGTTCACGTCGCTGAACCACTACCTCGACCTTGCGTGGCTGCGTGAGGCGTTCCGATGCACGCGTAAAGACGGAGCACCGGGCGTGGATGGGCAAACCTGGTTCGACTATGCGGAGAATCTGGAGGAGAACCTCCAGTCGCTGCTGGACCGGGCGAAAACCGGCACGTACCGGGCGCCGCCGGTGCGCAGGAAGCATATTCCGAAAGGAACGGGCAATGAAACTCGTCCGATCGGGATTCCGACGCTGGAGGATAAGGTTCTCCAGCGAGCGGTCGTCATGATCCTGGAGGCGATCTACGAGCAGGACTTCTATGACTGTTCGTATGGCTTCCGGCCCGGACGATCGCCGCACAAAGCGTTGGACAGCCTGTGGACGCAGCTTATGCAGACGCGTGGGGGATGGGTTCTCGAAGTGGACATCCGGAAGTTCTTCGATACCCTGGATCACGGTCATTTGCGCGAGTTTCTCCAGCTACGGGTTCGCGACGGAGTGCTGTTGCGACTGATCGGAAAGTGGCTGAACGCAGGCGTGCTGGAAGACGGATGCATTACGCATCCCGACGCAGGCTCACCCCAGGGCGGTGTGATTTCACCGGTCCTTGCGAATCTATTCCTGCACTATGTGCTGGACGAATGGTTCGCACATCAGGTGCAGCCCCGCCTGAAGGGCCGAGCGTTTCTCATTCGCTACGCCGACGACTTCGTCATCGGGTTCACCCGGGAGGAAGACGCGCGGCGAGTCATGGACGTGCTTCCCAAGCGTTTCGGGAGATATGGCCTGACGCTCCACCCGACGAAGACTCGGC
The DNA here is from genome assembly GCA_040772845.1 of Thermoguttaceae bacterium. GTDB lineage: Bacteria > Planctomycetota > Planctomycetia > Pirellulales > Thermoguttaceae > PWXP01. The sequence goes on along the minus strand of JAXGXG010000002.1, from coordinate 1,247,647 downwards.
TGATTGCGTTCCGCAGACCGCCCCACGTGGCCCCTCCCGATGGAGAGCCGCAGGGAACTCGGCCAGGAACATTCGATCTGCTGGGCTTCACGCACTACTGGAGTCGCTCCAGAAAGGGCAACTGGGTGGTGAAGCGAAAGACGGCCGCCAGCCGACTCACGCGGGCCATCAGGACGGTGGCCCAATGGTGCCGGGCGAATCGGCATCTTCCGATCGCGGAGCAATACGCGAAACTATGCCAGAAGCTTCGCGGCCACTTCGGCTACTACGGAATCACGGGCAACAGCATCGCGCTGACCCGTTTTCGTGACGAAGTGCGTCGTGTCTGGCGGAAGTGGCTCAGCCGTCGCCGACGGAAGAACCGCCCGCCTTGGAGCTGGTTTGCCCGGCTCCAAGAGCGATATCGGTTGCCTTACGCGGTGGCCGTCCACTCGGTGTGCCGTAAGCGAAGCGAAGGTGTCACTTGAGGAACCGTATGCGGTAATCCTGCACGTATGATGTTATGAAAGAGCGGTCCTCCTGGCGTTTTGAGGTACGGTTGAGTGTGTTTTACCAACCCATTCTCTCACGTAGGAGGACCAGACCATGTTGTACGTTGGAATCGACCAGCACCGCAAGCAGTTGACCGTGAACATCCGTGACGAACAGGGGGATGTTGTGCTGAAACGACAGGTGAGCACCGAGTGGGATCGGGTACGGAAGTTCTTCGCGGAGTTGCGAGAACTTGCGGAGCCAGAGGGCTTCCTGGCCATCGTGGAAATCTGTGGATTCAATGACTGGCTCTTGGAGATGCTCAAGGGATACGGATGCCGCGAGACGGTGCTGATTCAACCGGAGAAGCGGTCGCGCAAGAAGACGGACCGTCGTGATGCCAGTGCGCTGAGCCAGTTGCTCTGGGTGAACCGGCAGCGGGTCCTCGGCGGGAAGAGAGCGCAGGGCTTGAAGCGGATCATCCTGCCTTCCCAGGAGGAACAGGACAACCGCCAACTTACCTCCTGGCGGCAGCGCACGGCCGCATTGCGCACCCGGACCATCAACAAGGTGCAGCACATTCTCTTGAAGCACAACCTGCAACAGGAATGTCCGACGAAGGGGATGAAGACGAAGAAGGCTCGCCAATGGTTGGCCGACCTGCCCTTGAGTGAAGTGGACCGACTGGCGATGGAGCAGTTGCTTGCCCAGTGGGAGTTGTGGGACGCGCAAATTGCGGAGATCGACGCGAAGATTCAGGAGCGGCAGCAGAAACACAAGACGGCCCCGATCCTGGCCACGCTGCCGGGTGCGAATGCCTACAGCAGCCTGGCCTTGGCCTCGCGGATCGGCGCGATCAAGAACTTTCCGCGTCCGGGCAGCTTGGCCAATTACTGGGGCCTCACGCCTGGTTGCCGCAACTCGGGAGACGCCACTGACCGGCTGGGGTCGATCACCAAGGAAGGAAGTGCAATGGCCCGATTCATTCTGGGCCAACTGGTCGTACATGTGTTGCGGCGCGATGCGTCGATGAAAGCGTGGTATGCGCGGATCAAGAAGCGTCGCGGATCGAAGATTGCTCGGGTGGCGGTGATGCGTCGGCTGGCGACGAGTATTTGGCACATGGTCAAGAACAACGAGGCGTATTGCATGGGTGGTCCTCCCAGGCAACGGCAGAAGAAGGCGGCATGAGGTGAAGAAAACGGCGGAGACGGGATGGGGACCGACTGGCAAAGATTGAGGAGCATAAATGGAGGGGAGGTTGTAGTTGCATCGATCTCCTGCCCGCTGGGCGGGAAGATCCTCGCGGCGCGAGGCCAGCCTGAACAGACCCGTGGACTCGGCTATGAGCCGAGCGTACGTATGAATGAGGCGGCCTTTGCGCCCGCGAGACGGTCGAAAAACATATTCGGTGTCCGGTCTACCAGACCGGAGCGACTGCTTACGAGCAGGCGTATTCACGAAGGGATGGATTGGGGTGCAGCCGCAAAGACAAGATCGGCTGCAAGAAACCTCGCGACAACAGACCGTGACAACTGCGTCCCTAGAGAAGACCGCACGGAGGGCACTCGGCACAATATAGAAGCGACAGCCTCGCCAGCGGTCGCCCAAGACGCGGCTTCGCCGCGGGATTTTCAAGGCATGACTCCGGTGTCCAATGGTGTCGAAAAGAAGACGGCCCCCAGCGACCCTTGGTCACCAGGGGCCGGATGCACCATTGGCGCACCGTCGGTCCGGATATCCCTCGTCCGGTTGCGTCCCCGCAGAGCCGGCTTCCGTTTCTCCGGATACCTATAGTCTACTATGTACTGGCACGATCCGAGGCGAGAATCACCGGGAAATCCGGTGTGCAGGAGATACCCCGACCAAAAAATCGCCGGCAGGCCCTTGACGCAACGGGCTCTTTCAGGGACGGGTCTGTGGGAGCCCCGGGTGAGCAATCACCCGGGGCCACCCGGCCCAAAGGCTTCCAATTATCCCACAACCATGGAAGTGGACTAGGCTCTGCCATTGGAATGGCCCACTCGAAGACAAGCCGGAAACGGCCCGTTGATTGCTTTGAGAAGAAAACAACCTCTGTTGTCTCTGTTTGCTCCTGTTCGATCCTCTCGCCGGCCCAAAGGGAAGCTGGAAGTTGGGGGCGTGGCGGGGGAAGAGGGAAGACCGCCTGAAGGCGGAACTACGAACGGGCTGGCCCTTTGCTTTGTAGCGCCGCTCCGCTAAGAAGGCACCCTTACATGAAACCGGGGGTATTACCGTGGGAAGACCGGGCGGCTCGCGCCGCTCCGTTGAGAAAACGCCGCCAAATGGTCCCAAAGTAGGCGACAGCTCGCGCGACGAGTGATCCGGCCCAACACTTTCCCCTCCCCTTCGGGGAGATTGGACGTGGTGGCGGCCGGGTGGGTGAGGGCAAAGGGGAGGCGGCATGAAGGGGGTTGGTTCCTTCGGGCCGCAAGCTGGGACTGGGACGGATGGCTGTTCGGGTGAAGAAGTGGAGGAGGGGGTTTTCTGGGAGTGGGATGGTCTGGCATGAGATCCCGCGCGCCCCTCTTTGACGTGCTGGGGCGGCGCGGTAATAATGGGAGTAATCACCCGTTGCCGGTGTCCGGCGAGGGGCCCCCACAATGGGGACCTGCGAATCTGGTCAGGGCTTAACCGCAGCAGCCATAAGCAGTCCGCCTCAGGTGTGCGGGGCCTCTCGTCGGGCACCGGCGGTGGGGAGTCTGTCTGCGCCGGCAGGGGAAGCGATGAGTCGCCGGGCCGACGGTTCCTTCATGCCGGATCCAGCGGGCTGTGCACGCCCCTCTCTTACCCAAGATGTCATGGCCGACGAATCCTCCATTTCCGCCTCTCCGAAGTCCTCCGGCACGGACCAGTATGTGGTGATTGCCCGCCGTTACCGCCCCCAGCGGTTCGACGAATTGCTCGGCCAGCAGCATGTCGGCAACGCGCTGTCCAATGCAATTCAGACTGGGCGGGTCGGTCACGCCTACCTGTTCACCGGGGCGCGAGGGGTCGGAAAGACGTCGGCCGCCAGAATCCTGGCCAAATCGCTCAATTGCGTGCACGGTCCCACCCCCACGCCATGCAACGAATGCGAGTTGTGCCGCGGCATTGCCGGCGGCGAAGACATCGATGTCCTGGAAATCGACGGCGCCAGTAACCGAGGAATTGACGAAATCCGCGAATTGCGGCAGAACGTGAACATCCGCCCGAGTCGGGCGCGGTTCAAGGTGTACATTATCGACGAAGTTCACATGCTCACTCGCGAGGCGTTCAATGCCTTGCTGAAGACGCTGGAAGAACCGCCGGAGCATGTGAAGTTCATCTTCTGTACCACCGAGCCGACCAAAATCCCGATTACCATCCTTTCTCGCTGCCAGCGATTCGATTTTGCCGGCATCTCTCGCGAAGCCATCGCCATGCGACTCGGGCAGATCGTCGCATCCGAGGGCGTCCAGGCCGATCCGGCAGCCCTCGACCTGCTGGCCCGCCGCGCTGCCGGGTCGATGCGAGACAGCCAATCGCTCCTGGAGCAGCTCCTTGCCTTTGCCTCCGACGAGATTACCGTCGATACGGTTCATTCCATGCTGGGAACGGCAGGCGAAGAGCAGATCGTGCGGCTGGTGGTCCACATGGCCAACCGAGATGCGGCCGCGGCGCTCGGCGAAGTCGGGGGGGCAATCGACGGCGGCGTCGATCCGGCCCTGCTGCTCGAACAGCTTCTGGGCGTGTTTCGCGATATGATGGCCTCCGCAGTCGGCTGCCCGCCAGCCACCCTGCTCTACGTCTCGCCGTCGGCCGTGGAGGAAGTTGTCCACGCGGCCGAACGCATGAAACTCGTTGCCATCCTTGCCGCTATGCAGATTGCCGAGCAGGCGTTGACGCGAATGCGGCAGAGCACGCAGGGACGGATTCTCGCAGAGTTGGCCGTGGTGCGCATCTGCCACTTGCAGGAGCTGGATGAACTGCCCGAACTGATCGCCCAGTTGCGCGCCGGGCAAGGGGCCGCCCCGGCCGGCGCGACGCCCGGTCGCCAGACGGCCAGCCCGCAGACGCCCGTTGCCGCCGGGCGCGAAAAAAAAAACGTTGAGCCACCGGTCGATGTAGTAACGCAACCTGCCAAGTCCGATGCCGACGGCGATGCGCCCGACACGGCGTTGGCCTTGGACGATACGAGCGCCGAAAGCGTGTGGCGGGCTGCTTTGCAGCAGGTATCTGTCATGACGGCCGCGCAGGCCAAGCTGTTTCGTAGCGTCACAACCGAGGGGCCGGGGCGATTGGTCGTGACCTTTCCGGCCCAGTACGCGTTGGCCAAGTCGTTTTGCGAACGTCCGGAGAACACCTCGCGGCTGGAGCAGGCATTGCACGAGGTTACGGGACGCACCGTGCGGGTGCGGTTCGCCAACGATGGCAGTGCGGAAGCGGCGCAGGCCGAACCCACGCCTGCCAACCGGCCGTCGTCGCAACAGCGATTGCAGGAAGTGATGGAGAACCCGGTGGTGCGCCGCGTTCACGAGTTGTTTGGGGCCACACCGCTGAAGGTGGACGGTCCCGAGAATTGATTCGAGGGTATCCTTGTTGCCAATAGATCGATTGCAACACACCGCTTTTTCCCGTCTTCGGGCGGGTTAGAACAGGAGATCTTATGTTCAAGAATCTTGCCGGCCTGGGATCCTTGTTGCGCAATGCGCAGCAACTTGGCGGCCAGTTGAAGAACCTGAGCGAGGAGATGAAACGCCGCCGGGCCACCGGCACGGCCGGTGGCGGGATGGTCGAAGTGGAGATCAACGGCATGTTGGAGGTGCTGCGCTGCACCATCGATGACCAACTGGCGTCGCAGAACGATCGGGAACTGCTGGAGGATATGATTGTTGCCGCGATGAATCAGGCGATTCTCAAGGGTAAACAGCTCCACGCCGAAGCTATGAAGGGGCTGACCGGCGGAATTGAACTGCCGGGTCTGAACGACGCAATTGCGCAGTTTACCGGGGGATCCGAAACCGTGTTCGACTCCGGCGATTCGCCGGACACTGAGGACAAGCCCCGCGAGGTGTAACGTGCCGGAACTGACCGAATCGGTAGCAACCTTGATTGACCAGTTTGCCCGCTTGCCTGGAATCGGGAAGAAGTCGGCCGAGCGGCTGGCTTATCACGTGCTCCGCATGCACGCCACGGAAGCCAGTGCGCTGGCCGAGGCCATACGGGCCGTCAAAGAAAATGTCCACTACTGCCGCGATTGTTTCAATCTTGCCGAAGGCGAGCTTTGTAGCATCTGCGCCGATCGCAGCCGGCAGCGAGATGTGCTGTGTGTGGTTGAGCAACCCCGCGATCTGATTGCCTTGGAACAGACGGGCGTTTTTCGCGGCCTCTATCATGTACTGCTTGGCCGTCTGGCGCCCCTGGAGGGCATCGGACCGGAGCAGCTAACGATCGACCGGCTGCTCCAGCGCGTCCGAGGGGGGGAGTTTGGCGAAGTCGTTATGGCCACCAACCCGACCCTGGAGGGTGACGGCACGGCACTGTATATCTCCAATCTGCTCGGCGAGATGCCGGTTCGGGTGACACGGCTCGCCCGCGGCATTACGTCCGGAAGCGTGATCGAACTGGCCAACAAAGAAATCCTTTCCGATGCCCTGACTGGTCGGCAGGAGTTCTAATGAGGTAGAATTACACGTAGCGAGTTGTGCGCCGTCGCTCGCCGTCGCAAACCCCGCACTTGGTGGGAATGTGACGCCTTCACACACCCGAACCACGAGAATCATCTCACGGAGACTCCATGCGTCTATCGTTCGGCCAAGAACTGCGAATGCAGCAGAAGCAGGTGCTCGCACCGCGGATGATCCAGTCCATGGAGATTCTGCAGTTGCCCATCCTGGCGTTGCAGGAGCGAATCGAGCAGGAGCTGCAGGAGAATCCGCTGCTCGAGTTGCGCGAGGCCGATCCCGATCTTCCCGCTGACACCGCGGCCGAAGACCAGGAACCGCCCGACGCGCCGACCGACGACGAACGCGAACTCGTTATCGGCGAAAAGGACGGCAACGAAGACGATTTCGAACGCCTGATGAACATGGACGAGGAGTGGCCCGACCACTTCGAGGAGCGTTCTCGCCCCTCCCGTAACCAGGTTGAGGAGGACTCGGAGCGGAAGCACGACGCCATGGCGAACATGACGGAACGGCCCCAGTCCTTGCAGGATTATCTGCACGACCAGCTCGGCTGGTTCGATCTTTCGCCCGAACTGCGGGCCATGGCCGATCGCATCATCTACAACTTGGACGATCACGGGTATATGCAGGGGCAGGTTGAAGACATTCTCGGCCTGGAGGCAACCGAGGAGGATCGGGAACTGGCCGAGAAGGCGTTGCGGCTGGTCCAAGGGCTGGACCCGCCTGGGGTCGGCGCGCGGGATGCTCGCGAGTGTCTTCTGCTGCAACTCGTGCCCGGAATGCCGTATTACGAGGAGATGTTGTCGCTGATTACCGACTTCTGGGACGACCTGACGCACAATCGGCTGCCCGGCATTGCTCGGAAGACGAACTTCAGCATGGAAGTGATCCAGAGCGCGATTGCCGAATTGAAGAAGCTGAACCTCAGCCCCGGCGCCGACTTCGGCAGTCGCCCGGTACCGCCTGTCACCCCCGACGTATTTGTCGAGCAGGACGACGATGGTCAATACCTTGTTCGGCTGGAAGACGGACGAACACCCAGCCTGTTCATCAGCCCGTATTACCGCAAGTTGTTCCAGAGCGGCGAGGCCAACAACGAGACTCGCGAATACATCAAGCGGAAGATCAACTCGGCACAATGGCTGATTGAGTCGATCGAGCAGCGTCGCAATACGCTCAGCCGCGTGGCTCAGGCCATTGTCGAGCATCAGCGGAAGTTTCTCGACAAGGGGCCGGAGGCCATCGAACCGCTGAAGATGCAGCAGATTGCCGACAAGGTTGGCGTCCACGTGACGACGGTCTCGCGCGCCGTGGACGACAAATGGATTCAGACGCCGCGCGGCATCTTCCCCTTGAAGCGATTCTTCTGCGGCGGGACCGTCAGTGCCGACGGCGAAGAAGTCACCTGGGACGCCATCCGGCTGAAACTGCAGGAAGTCATCGACAACGAAGACAAGCAGGATCCGATGAGCGACGAAGATCTCGTCAATGCCCTGGCCCAGCATGGCATGACCGTTGCCCGCCGCACCGTGACCAAGTATCGCAAGGCAATGAACATTCCCAGTTCGCGCCAGCGCCGGGAGTGGGTCTCGTAGCCAAGAGTGCGAGAATCAACAACGGAAAAGCCCCAATAAGTGGCTTTTTGGGATGGCCCAGTTGCGGGGCGCGGTTAATCTGCCCCCCCGGATTGGCCATGTGTTCGCGATGCTTGACAGTCCTCGGCATTTTTGCTAAATTGCTGAGTGATGATTTGCCCGTCTGACCGTGTGCCGATCCTGCGATTGTGCAGTATTGGCGAAGAGCCGTGATTTCGGTTACCTCGGTAATGAAGTCGCTTGTGCGGGAGGAGGTTCTCATGAGACGCGTTCTGCGTTGTGCCGTGGGTTTGGCTGCCTTGTTGATTCCGGCAAGTGCCTTCGCCATCGCGATCGATCCTACACCGCTGTGGACGGTATCGCCGTCCGGCTCCAATTGCTACTATCTGAACAACAATCTCGACGGCGCCAGCGTCCTGGTCGGTCAGATTGGTTTCGGTGCACGACAATACGACACGGCAGGCAATGAGCTGGAATCGCTTTCCTTGATGGGCGGTCTCCTGCCCACGGAAAATGGTGCAAAATCCTTGCTGCGACTGGGCGACTACTACTATGTCACGGACGGCAATGCCGGTGGCATTGCTCGTTTTGACGCGAAAGAACCAAATCGATGGACAGTCGGTTCTCTTCAATCGGCGATCAACCCGGGCGGTACCGGCCCGGAGGCGATCGTAACCGACGGTACCTACATCTATGCGAATGATGATGGTGCGAAGAACCGTATTCACGCCTATTCGGTCAGTACTGCCCTATTCGGTCTGACCGAAACGTGGTCGGTGGATTTGTCCGGCGGCGGCCGTGTGCGAGGCCTGACCTACGATCCGGATTCCGGCTATCTCTACATGCACAATGGGGGCGATGGCAGCAGCACCTCGTTCTACGCCGTTGATACGGCAACACAGACGGTGTACGAGGTGGGTACTCACACCGAGGGCGGCACGGTCTACCAGGCGCTTCGCTACGGCGATGAGCTTCTCGTGTTCGGCACGTCGGACAACATGACGGCCTATTCCCTGACCGACGATACGACGCTCGGCGCGATGACTTCACAGACGGGCCTGGGGTTGGGCGACATCTACGGCGCGGCAATCTATGACGATATCCTCTTCATCGCGAGCGCCGGCGGAAAGCTCTCGGGCTTTCAGATCGTTCCCGAGCCAGGTTCCATGCTGTTGCTTATCCTGGGCAGCGTCTGGCTACTCTTCCGGCCTCGCCGGCATCATCGGTAGAATCGTTACCACCCGGTCGCCATTGGCCCGATCTCTTCGGAACGGTTCTTCCCGCAAGGCGAATTGCCCAAGGGGGCTGTGCGGTCTGCCTCCATGCTAAGCTATACGTATATAGCGGCTTTTTCTCGCCATTTCCTCGGGATACATGTGATTTCAGGAGGTCGTGTAAGCTATGGCAGACCACAACACGCAAAAACGAGAGCATCGCACGCAGCAAACGCCAAAGTCGAAGAAGGTCATGCGTAAGCAACTGTTCGTCGATCCCAAGGTCCAGGGCGCCCTGGTCGTTCGGGCCCTGATGTACTGGGTTGCGTGCCTGGTTACCGTCTCGCTGATGCTGCTGTGTTGGCGCATTGTCACGGGCCCGGCTCGCCCGCTGCTGTTGCATTTCGACGACATGTGGTTCTTCTACGGCCCGGCAATCATTGCCTCGCTGCTGCTGCTCCCCATGGTGATTGCCGATATTATCCGGTTGAGCAACCGGTTTGCCGGTCCCATGCTGCGACTTCGCCGTTCGATGCGGGCCCTGGCGCGCGGCGAGCATGTTGACCCGATTGAATTCCGCGATGGCGACTTCTGGCAGGATTTCGCCGAAGAGTTCAACCAGGTGCTGGTCCGTGTCCAAGGCCCCGATTCTGTGCAGGCGAAGGACGAGCAAACGGACGACATCGAGAAGGAAGTCGAAGCCACTTGCGTCTGACGCGAACGGTCCGGGCTACGCATTGCCTAGCACTTGGCGATAGACGCGGGCAACCCCTTGGGCCATCGCACGATCGGAATACCGCGTTGCGTGCCGCCGCCGAGCACTCTGCCGCATTGCCTGGTAATCGACGTCGCCACGAACGACCCGCCCAATGGCCCGTACCAGATCGTCCGAATTGTTCGGCTCGGCGACGAGGCCGTCGATTCCATCGCGGATCGCTTCGGGAATACCTTCGACTCGGGTCGCCACAACCGGGACTCCCGCCGCCATGGCCTCCAGAACCACCATGGGCATTCCCTCGCCGAAGAGACTCGGCAGCACGAAAAGGTCCATGCGGGCCAGTTCCGCATCGACGCGATCGGTGAATCCGACCCAGTCAATGAATTGCTCGATCTTCAACGCGTGGGCCAACGCCTTGATCTCGGCCTCATACTCGTCGGTTTCGAACTTGCCGACGGCGCGGAGGCGGACCGGAAAACCGAGTGCCCGGAGCTTGGCCAGCGAACGGAGCAGGACTTCAAGTCCCTTTCGCGGCCGAAACAGGGCAACCGTTCCAAGCGTCCAGACGGCCGCCTGCTCGCTGGAGATTTCCTGCGAAGTGGCGGCTGGAACGCCATTGGGAACCACCGTTACCTTGCCGCGGGCGGCCTTTCGGCGACCGACGTAGCCGCCCAGGCTCTCCGAAACGGCAACCAGGGCCGATGCCTGACGCGTTGAAAGCTGCTCGACAAGACCATTGATCCAGTTGCGAACCCGGTGCGTCGTGTCGCGCAGTACGGGACTATGGACGTGGCAGACCATCGGCACACCCGTCAGTTTCGAGACGATCCCGGCGATGAACGCCGAACGGGGGGTGTGCGCGTGGATCAGGTCATACCCTTCGCTACGGACAAGGCGGATCAACGCGGCGACCGGCCGCAGATCGAACCGGCTCCGCATCACCACCTCGTGGAGCCTCGCCTGCTTGGCCCGACGCACCTTGGCGAACTCGCCTCGCTTCAGGCAGGCGAATCCGACCTCGAAGCCCAACTCGCTCAGCCGCATGGCCAGCAGGTCCTGGACCCGTTCCGCTCCGGCATAGTGCTCACCGTTGATCACGTGGAGGACCTTCACGCTCGAACCGTGTGCCGCGTTACGGCCGACTTCCGGAAAGGCTCGATCGAGGACGGCGGTGCTCATACGGTCATGCCTGAAAAAAGGGAGGTTTGCCAGAGCAGCGTCCGTCGATGGCGTTTGCGACCCGTGCGTTGCTGCTTTCAGGAGGCTTGTAGGGCAACCCCTATGCCAAGTGGCCGCGAGCCGGGGGCGATATTGCTAAGTCCTTGCCAGAAAAGGCGTTGCGTTTATTGCGCAAGCCTGCTTCCTATTCAAACCGATGCCAAATGTCAACGCGAGGAGCCCGTAGGAAACCGCCCGTGTTCGGAAAAACAACGCCGTTGCGGAAGTACACCGCCCCGCCGTAATAGGGGGTGGCAATAAGGGCTGTAACCAACTTGTCCCCCCGCGCATCGGTAGAGGATGGAACCGGGTTCTGTGGAGTTGGGATCATGAAGTGCGAGGACATGCTTGCCGCGTTGGGCGATTACGTCGATGGGGAGTTGGACCCCGGCTTTTGCGATGAGTTTGAAGAGCACATGGCCGGCTGCAACCCTTGCGTCATTGTGGTGGATAACCTTCGCAATACGATTCATGCTTACAGTGCAGGCGAGCCGTACGATATTCCGGCCGAGTTTCACCAGCGCCTCTCCGGGGTTCTGAAAGAGGCGTGGCGACGCAAGTTTCCTGCGACAACTTGAAAGGACGATGCGATGAATTGGAACAATCTCGCTGTTTTTGCCGGAATGCTGATCATCTGGTTCGGTCTGGTCCGCTACGTACTGCCTGCCTTGGGGGTGCCGACATGCATGTCCGGTGCATGTCGTGTGGCTCCGCAGCAGTCGTGCCCACTGGTCGCCCCGGCAGCCCGTGACGTCAGCCTGGAGGACACTGGGGAGAAGGATCTCGCATACGAATCGGAAGACCAGGCAAAGGCCAGGCCCATCGATTAAGCCGATTGGGGTCCCTTCCATAAGTCGGTCTCTGCGCTATATTGAGAACAGAGAGTATCTGTCGGGACGTATCTGTCCTTCGCCCGTAAGTCAAGGAGGCTGGACCATGAAAGCGGCGCCGATCTTGAAGCTTCTAATGCTCAAAGTGCTTCCGGCCATTGCCGGCACGGCCGTCCTCATACTGCTGATGGCTTATATGGCCGGTGCTCTGAACACGGGCGTCCATCAGCCGGGGCGTGTGGATCTTCGAGACCGCAAGATTCCGGCGGACGCCGTGGTGGCCCCGGTGGCGCCAGTAGAGCAGCCGTATGTAGAAGAAGCCATCGGTACGCTGAAGGCGGCCAGCCGAACGGAAATCTCCTCGCGTGTGATGGCCGCGATTGACGAGATTTCCGTCCGGAGCGGCTCGAATGTCAAGCAGGGCGAGGAGCTGATTCGGCTTGACCGTCGCGATCTCGAAGCTGAGCGGAGTCAGGCCGAAGCCAATGTCGTTGCGGCCCAGGCCGGCTTGAATCGGGCTGAGAGCGACTTCGCCCGGGCCGAGCAACTCCATCAGAATCGGACGGTAAGCCGTGAGCAGTACGATCAGACGGTCGAGGCGGTCCACGTCGCTCGCGCCCGACTGAAAGCGGCCGAGGACAAGCTGGCGCAGGCCGAGGTCATGCTGACCTTCACCGCTATCAAGGCGCCGAAAGACGGAGTGATTGTCGAGCGCCTGGCCGAACCGGGCGACATGGCGCGTCCCGGAGAACCGTTGCTGCTGCTCTACTCGCCCAAGACGCTTCGCCTCGAAGTGCCCGTGATGGAGCATCTGGCCGTTCACGTGAAGGTCGGCGACAAGCTCCGTGTGAAGATCGACGCCTTGGAGGGTGAGCAGTTCGACGGCACGGTCGATGAAATCGTCCCGCAGGCCGATTTTGCAAGCCGATCGTTCCTGGTCAAGCTCTCACTGCCGCCCTCCGACCGCTTGTTCGAAGGCATGTTCGGCCGTGTTTATATTCCAGCCGGTTCGCGCCGTCACCTGTGCCTGAAGGAGGGTGCGATCGACCGGATCGGCCAACTGGAGTTTGTTGACGTGGTGCATGACGACGGATCGCTGGAACGGCGATTCATCAAGACAGGCCGGCGTGGCGATGAGGGGCGGGTGGAAGTCGTTTCCGGCCTCGACGCGAACGAGCAAGTCTGGGTAAAACGTCCACAGAAGAAGTAGCTGGGACAAGATCGCGCCGTTCGGAAATCGGCGCGTCTGATTCTCACCGGCGCGACTGCCGGATCGAACCATGGAAGCGATCTGACGAAGCGATCGATGCCCCACCAGGAACGGAAAGAGCCATCGCCATGACGGAATCAAACAGCGAATCGCGGCCCCTTTTGACCCGCATCATCGAGACGTTCCTCCGAGGCGACGTGGCCATTCTCTTGGTCCTTGTCTCGTTGGTCTTGGGCGGCGCGGCCCTGGTGCTTACACCGCGTGAAGAGGAACCGCAAATTGTCGTCCCGCTGGCCGATCTCCTGGTAGGTGCGCCCGGCCTCTCCGCCGAGGAGGTCGAACAGAAGGTCTCGCGACGCCTGGAGAAGCTCCTGTTTCAAATCGATGGGGTGGAATACGTCTACTCCATGTCCAAACCGGGGCAGGCCGTTGTGACCGTCCGGTTCTTCGTGGGCGAAGACCGTGAAAACTCGTTGGTGAAACTCTACAACAAGATCCACTCTAGTGTGGATAAGATCCCCGACGGCGTGCAGAGTTGGGTGGTCAAACCGATCGAGGTCGATGACGTTCCGATCGTCAATGTCACGCTCTGGTCGGAACAGCCGGAACGCTACGGCGATTACGAACTCCGCCGGCTCGCTGAAGAATTGCAGCACGAGCTGCAGGCGATTACCAACACGAACCGCGTTTCGGTCCTTGGCGGTCGCCCGCGACAGATTCGCGTCTTTCTCGATCCCGGCCGGCTCGCCGCTCGGCAGATTTCGCCGTTCCAGGTGGCCGAGGCACTGCGGGCCAGCAACGTGAATCAGCAGGCGGGCGATTTCGAGCAGCAGGATCGGTTGTTCGTGATCGAGGCCGGCGCGTTCGTGCGCGACGCCCAATCGCTTGAGAATCTCGTTGTCGCCGTTTCGGGCAATCGTCCCGTCTATCTGAAAGACGTTGCCCGAGTGGTCGATGGCCCCGCCGAGGTGGAGAGCTACACGTGGATGGCATTCGGCCCGGCCGCCCGCGCGCCGCGCGATCCGAAGGACCAGGTCTCGGAAAATACACGGCTCGCTACGGTCGAGCCCGACACGATCACGCCCGACGCGATCACGCCCGGAGAAATCTTTCCGGCCGTTCACATTTCCGTTGCCAAACGCAAGGGGAGCAATGCGGTTTGGGTTGCCCAGCGAGTCCAGCAGCGCATGAAGGAACTGGCCGCAACCGGTCTTATCCCCGAAGGCGTTCACTATCGCATTACTCGCGACTACGGCGAAACGGCCAACGAGAAGGTCAATGATCTGGTCATGAGTCTTGCCGTGGCCGTGGTCACGGTGATTGCGCTGATCGGCGTGATCATCGGATGGCGAGCCGCACTGGTCATCGCGCTTGCCGTACCGGTTTGCTACAGTATCACCCTGTTCGTGAACTTGCTGGCCGGTTACACGATCAACCGGGTAACCCTTTTCGCCCTGATCCTTGCCCTGGGCCTGTTGGTCGACGATCCGATTACCGACGTGGAGAACATCGTCCGCTACTTCGGCATGAAGAAGATGAAGCCGCGCGAGGCCACGATCAAGGCGATTCAGGAGGTCCAGCCGGCCCTGATTCTTTCGACCCTGGCCATTATTGCCAGCTTCCTCCCCTTGATGTTCATTACGGGCATGATGGGCCCCTACATGGCGCCCATGGCGCTGAATGTGCCGCTGACGGTGACGGTTTCGACGTTCGTCGCCCTGTTCATTACGCCGTGGGTCGCCATGATGGCATTGCGCCGGCTGGCCGACAAGAAGGAAGGGGAACCCGAGTATGATCCCACGCGCGGTATCGTCTACCGTATCAGCCGGGCTGTTCTCGGACCCGTGCTTCGTTCTCGCGTTGCCAGTTGGAGTGTTCTGGGCGCGGTTGCCCTGCTGTTAGCCGCCACCATGGCCGTCCCTGCCTTCCGCGTTGTTCCGCTGAAGATGCTGCCTTACGACAACAAGAACGAGTTTCAGATAGTCATCGACATGCCGGAAGGAACGACGCTTGAACGGACCGACGCATTGACCCGGCAGATGGGAGAGTATCTGGCCGGCGTTTCCGAGGTCACCGACCTGCAAATGTACGCCGGTGTCGCTTCGCCTATGGACTTCAACGGCATGGTGCGACATTACTTCCTGCGCGAAGGCGCGAACCTGGCGGATATTCGTGTGAATCTCGCCCCCAAGGCAAGGCGGGCACAGCAGTCGCACGGGATCCTCCTGCGGCTTCGCGATGATCTTACGGCAATAGCCGACACGGCAGGTGCAACGATCAAGCTGGTCGAGGTCCCGCCCGGCCCGCCGGTCATCGCAACGGTTACGGCCGAGGTGTACGGTCCGCCCGATGCCCGATACGACGAACTGATCGCTGCGGCCAGGCGCGTTGAGGCGCGAATGAAACGCGAACCGCTGCTGGTCGATGTCGACACCAGCGCCGAGGCCGACCAGCCCAAGCGTGTCTTCGAGACGGACCAGCCGAAAGCCGCCCTTTCCGGTGTGGCCAAGCAGGATATCGCAAGAACCATCGACCTGGCCCTGGAAGGATTGCCGGCCACCGTTCTGCAGGTTCCCGGCGAAGTCAACCCGCTTTGGGTCAATCTGGAAGTCGAACGGTCGGACCGTTCCGCCCTGGACGATCTGCAGGAGTTGTACATCCGCGGACAGGAGGGGCAACTCGTGCAGGTTGGCGCGATCGGACAATTCGTTACAGAACGAAACGGACGAGCACTGGTCGAGGATAAGACCATCTATCACAAGAACTTGGAGCGGGTCGTCTACGTGTACGCAGACGTCGCCGGCCGCCCGCCTGCAGACGCGATCCTCGATATGGTGTTCGACCAGGTACCGCCCGGCCAGGACGCGCCGGCCGATGCCCAACCGCGCCCCGTGGCGGAACGTACCTGGCTGAACCCGGGTGGCGGCGTACCGTGGTCGGCGCCGGCAGGCTATCACGTCGAGTGGGCCGGGGAAGGCGAGTGGAAGATCACGCTCGATGTCTTTCGCGACCTTGGCCTGGCGTTTGCCGCCGCGCTGATCGGTATTTTCGTCATCTTGATGTTCGAAACCGGCTCTCGTCTGCTGCCGGTGGTCATCATGCTGGCCATTCCGCTCACGCTTATTGGCATTATGCCTGGCTTCTGGTTGCTGAACTGGATTGTGGACGTACCGATCGGCGGGTATCCGAATCCCGTGTTCTTCACGGCAACGGCCATGATCGGCATGATCGCCCTCGGCGGCATCGTCGTGCGAAACTCGGTCGTGCTGATCGACTTCATCAACCAGGCGGTGGCTGAAGGAATGCCCATGCGCGAGGCGGTCATCCAGAGCGTCGCCGTGCGGACGCGCCCCATCATCCTAACGGCCGGCACCACGTTGCTGGGCAACTGGGTGATTACCCTCGACCCGATCTTCTCCGGCCTCGCCTGGGCCATCATCTTCGGCATCCTCACGTCGACCGTCTTCACGCTTGTCGTCATCCCGGTCGTCTACTGGCTGATTTATAGCCGCGACTCGCAGGCGCCGGCGCGCGCCTCCGACGCCTCCGCATAACCAAACGCCTGGCATATCGAATCGGAATACCGCAGATGCCTTCCATGCCGAGTGATTGATTCATCCAAGCGCGCCAGAATATCTTAACGCACACAGTTGCGTCACCTGCTTGCACACACCATCGGCGTGCAGTAGACTCGGCCGTGGCGGCGTACAACCTTTGTGCTGGCTGAGCACAACCGTTCTGTGAGTGCGGAGACGCGGGGCGTCCCGCTATCGACACGGATTCCATGCCAGGAGGTGTTTCATGCGTTGGTTTGCTCACGTGGGTTCCGGCTTGTTGTTCATGGTCGCGTTGGGCGCTCCTGCGTCTATCGCATCCTCTACGGTCGAGAAGGTGTCGGACGACGTCTATTGCGTTCGGGACGACAACGGCAATTGGGGCGGCATGACAACAGGGATAACGCACCAGCGCGGCCCGAACTACCAGGCGAAGAAGGTCCTCGATCTGACCGGCGTGCCGGTATCGGTATGGAACGCCGCCGCTGAGGTCCGCCTTTCTGCGTACCTGACGGTTCGGGATTACTCCCACGCCGAGCTGGCACAGGCCAACGGACTCGATGAGGCCATCGAGATTGTCGTCAACGGCAAGGTCCAGCGCGTACCGACCGGTGCAGGTTTGCCGGTGTACGACGAGGTCAAGCCTGGCCCGGGCTGTTTCGGATGGTATGACTTCCGTCTGCCCAAAGACGCGTTTGTCCGGGGAGCGAACGAGATTGTCTTCCGCATGGCAAGCGATGGCAAGGATCGGCCGGACGACTATCTGTATCTCGGCATCGACAATACGGCGCCCACCGCGCGTAGCTGGATGAGCCATGGCCAGACACCTGACTGGCAGCAAGAGAGGCTGACCATGACCGGTGGCAAGGGCGAGTACATGGTGCGGCTTTATCTGTTGTCCGGGCCGCGCGAACTGGAAGCCGTCTGGACACCTGCCGATGGCCGCATGCAGGATCCGGCCGGTGTGATTGCCTATGCCGGCTCGCACTCGGGAGCTGCTCGCATGGAGTGGGATGCCAACCGGTTCGACTTCCTGTCACCCGTTCGCGTGACAGTGAAGACGGGCGATGCGACGCCGCTAAAGTTCTTCTGGCTGAATGAACAAGGCGAAACCGTAACGCCTGCGGTTGAGGGCACGGGACCAGAATTTGCGACCATCCTGGAACCCGGCCGCGATTCGATGCCGAAAGGCCTGCAGTTTGCAGGCGGTGCAACACCACAGTCTGTGACGCTGCATGCAGCCAGAAGCTACCATCCCATACGGTCGCAAATCGATATGGCGCCGCGCATGGCGAGTGCACAAGGTCAAGCTCTCGACCGGTCGCCTTCGTGCCAGATTGACCAGCAGGCGATCGTCTTGACAAACGGTGTGCTACGTTGCCGATTGACGCGCACAGACGGCAGGTTGCGACTGGCGTCGCTATGGAACGAGATCACGGCTTCTGAGATGGTTCGCAATGCCGACGATAGTGCCCTGCTGCTCGTGGAAGTTGACGACGTGCGGTACGCCGGCTCACGCGACTTCGCGCTTCGCTCGGTTGGCCCGCTTGCCGATCGTCAAGGCTTCGTCGCGGTTCTTGTATGCGAACCAGCCCGTGTCGAGGCCAGACTCACCGTCTGGATTGACGAAGCGCTGCGGATGGGCCTGAAGCTCACCGCACGGGGCGAGAGCCCGGTCGATTTCAAGACAGCGTTTCCCTATCTTTCCGGGTTGACGGTCTCTGAAGATCCGGCGGACGACTACTATTTCTTTCCGTGGGGTGGTGGAATCATTGCCGATGTACCGGCGACCATCCGGCGCGGCTATGGCGACCATGAGGCTCTTTACCAGTTGATGGATCTGTTCAGTCCCGCGCGCGGCGGCGGGCTGGCGCTATGGTGTACCGACGACGACGGGCGATACAAGGTGCTCGCTCTGCGAAAACACCTGCCCGGCACACAGGAACTTAATGGAGACGTGAATCGCACGCCTGCCAGGGAACCCTATGTATGGAACAATTCCCTGGAACCGATCCGAGGCGCCGGGCTTGCCCTGGAGTACCTGCGCCGTACGCGGAAGCCGGGCGAGAGCTTTGTTGTCAAGGAAGTGGCGTTGAAGGCACACGCAGGCGATTGGCGGGCGCCGATGCAGGCGTACGCCGACCGCTGCCATCGCGTCTGGAAGTATCGGCCGTATCCATCGCGATTGAAGTCGGTGCACAACATGATTGCGGCAGGTTGGGGGAAGAGCCCACTGTTTGCCGATGGCAAGTACCGCACCGACTTCGTCCGCCCGCATTGCGATTGCATTGAACTGATGTCGTGGTGGGAATGGTCCGAGCTGGGACCGTTCGCCACCCCGTTCGACGAGCTTGAAGTGAAGATCGGCAAGGCAAAGGCCGAACGGTGGGCCAGTTACTTCCTGCCCGATCCGGTTACCGGCCGGATGATGTACTCGAACAACCCGGGCGACTACGACGGTTACAACGCACGGTGGGGCGGACTGCCGGCCTTGCGGAAGGCGATTGACGCCTATCGCGACATGGGGGCTCTGGTCACGCTCTATACCGATCCGTTTCGGGCCGATTACAACACGAAGTTCGGACGCAATTGGGGTGAGAAGTGGAGCATCGTCCAGGAGGATGGCCAGTACCAGTCGCACTACGAGGCGTGGAACCCGTGCCTTGACGTGGCCGAATATCGTCGATGGGTTGCCGAGACCATGGGACGAGCCTTGCTGGAAACCGGCGCCGATGGCATTCGGCTGGACGAGTACGGGCATCGCGGCTCGGTCTGTTTCAGTAAACAACACGAACACACATTTGCCGAGCCGGGCACGACCGAGTGGCAGCGGGCGGTGGCCGAATCGACCCGGCTCGTTCGCGAAGCAATGGACAAAGTCAACCCCGCCTCCGTCCTTACCACGGAACATCCCGGGTACGACTATCTGACGCAGTATCTCGAAGGCTGCATTACGTACGATCTGACGGTGCAGGCGACGCCGCTTCGGCCGATGGAGTGCAATCTTCAGCGGTTCTACTTCCCGGAGTGCAAGGCCTATGAATTGGACCACCGCCGCGCCGATCCGAAGCATCGCAAGCGATTCTGGAACGCGGTCGGGTCGTTCGGCAGCTACTATCCGGAACCGTACGACCGGATCCTTCGTGAGAACGAGGACGTGTTTGCCGCCCGCGACTGCGAGCCGCTCATCCCGACGCTTGCTCGGCAGGTCTATGCGAACCGGTTTCAGGAGGGCCAGAAGACCATCTTCACCGTCTACAACGCGACGGGGCACACGTTCGCCGGTCCCGTGCTCGATGTGGATGTGCCGCCACAGCAGCACGTATTTGACTTGCTTCGTGGCGCGGAAGCCGACTGTCGCCAGAACGCCGGCGGGACGCGCATTGATCTCTACCTGCCACAGGATGACGTTACGTGTCTTCTCCGTGTGCCCAAGCGCCTCGCGTTGCAGCAGGCTGGCATGAAGCTGAGTGTTACGGTTTCTGGAGATGCCGCCGACTGCCAGGCACGTCTCTGCAGCAGCGACGGGCGGGAGATTGCAGTTGCAGCCGTAAAGGATGGCGTGGCGACGTTCGAGCCTGACGGACTGCCGAAAGACGTGAAGCCATCACTAGTCAAGTTACTTCAACGAGGGCAATTGATTGACATTGCAGCGCTGCCCTGACCCGGATTATTCATGAGACGTCAGACGCACTTGCGCCGCCGGCGAGCAGCGAAGGCGATCGCACCAATAGCCAATAGCAGCCAACTGGAGGGTTCCGGTGCGTAAAGCACGAGACTGATCTCTTCGCCCAGGTAGTTGACCGTCAGGCGGTACATGCTTGCCTGAGCAGGCAGCAGTGTATGGAACAAGTCTGTTGACAAGGTATCGCCGACAGCCCAAGTGCCTTCCCCCATCAGGGTAAATTGTAGCACGTCCTCGGTAACGGCCGTCCAATCGGTTCCGCCCGCCGGGTCCCAATTCAGATAGGCCTTGTCGCCCAAGGAGCCATCCCAGGTGTAGAATGCGATATCGTGCCAGCCCTCGGTAAGAGCAACGGTCGCCGTGGCATCGACATCCCAGGCAGTGTTATTGATGATCCGGGTACCGTCGATATACAGTTGGGCATGGTCGTCAACCGACTCTTGAAAGGCGACCGTGCCTGTATGATCGACGTAGATCTGACCGCTGTACTTCACGGCAAAATGGTCCAGGCCGCCGGTGATTCCCTCTCCGTCGACGATCTCCTGGGGATACGTGCTACTTACCCTCTGGATTTCAGAAGCTACGAGATAGTAGTCGGTAGCACCACTCCAATCGGCCGAACTCTTTCCCATGAACCACTGGCTCAACAAACCGGAGTGGGGCGTAAGAGATTCGAGTTTCCACTGGGCGCCGACGACTTCATCGTTTGCGAGCGTACCATCGCCATTCAGGTCGTCCAAAGCGTAAGCCGCCCCGACGAACTTGCCATCGGTTGTAAACTCCACTTCGGCCCGGGGCTCCCAATTGCCCATCTTCACATCATCAAAAATCCCGGTGCCGTAGCTTGAAGTATTGCTGCTGGAGACGGCCAACCCAAGTTGGACGGCGGCAGGCAGTGTCGCCGTTTGTATCGTTGCATCGCTCCAAACGCCCGGCTTTCCATTGACGTCCTCGGCGTAGTACGAAGAAAATGTATCGCCACGGCGGCGGAGAATAAGCCAGACGGGCGAGGCGCCGTCTTTCGCCGTGTTGGGTGAACCGGCCAACGCGTCGATCGTTTCTGTCCCCGAAGTATCGCGGGTTTGGAGTTGGACACCATTCTGCGGCGTGCCGGCCGTCATGACAAACGCGGCGTCTGAACCGGTACCGTCGCGCGCCATCAATCCGGCCGTGGCCGACCCGTCCGTGTTCTCCTGGCTCCACAGCCGCACCATGGCCGTGAAGTCTTCCGAGCCGGTGTCGTACGTTTGATGCGCGTACTGGAAGGCATCGCTACTGCCGCCCACGCCTGCACTGACCGATTCCATTACGTATCGCCCGGTTGCCGGATCGTGGATGGTGAACCCTCCCCTGGTTGCTGTTCCAACGTCCTCTGCGGTCCAGCCGGCAGGAAGATTGTCATGCACCAGCGCTATGGCAGAGGGGCGGGCGCCGACGTTTGTAACAAGCGTTTCGATATTCCCCCCATCGGCCAAATCGGCGCGATACATGGAACCGCCCAAACTGCCGTCGGACCAGTAGATCTTTCCCGCTTCCAGATCGAGCGTGACCGCGTACGGACCCGTCCGATTGGTAATCAATGGCGTGACGTCTGTAAAGTCAAGATTGGCGCGATAGATCGCGCCGTTGCCGCCCTGGGCGAAATCGGTCCAATAGACCTTGCCGCCGACCGGATCGACCGCGACGCCCCGCGGATCGCCACCCACTTCGGTTACGACTGCCGCCGTGGAGCCATCGAGACTTCCATAACCGATGACGCCATCGGTGTAATTGGTCCGGCTTCCGAAATCGGCCCAGTAGACGATATCGCTCGTCAGGTCGAGGCTAATGCCCGTCAGTTCATTCGTACCATCTGCGGGCTCGTACAGGTCGGTTTTCCCGGAACCATTCAAATTGGCTCGCAGGACTTGCATGACGCTGTCATTAGCTGGGTGTCCGGCAATCCAGTACATCTTGTTGTCGGCAACATCGAGCCCGATGCCCCGCACATGGGTGCCGGCATCGCCATTGAGCAACACGTTGTCGCCGCCGTCCAGATCGCACCTGCGAATATCTCCCGCTCCGGCCAAAGTGTAATAGACCTTGCCGGTCCTGGGGTCGACGTCGATACCGGCGGGGTAGTTGTTGGGGGAGGTCAGCAGTTCGCGGCCGTTGCCTGCTGCGTCAACGCGTTCGACCCCTCCGACGCTTCCGCCACTGTTCCAGGCCCAGTAGATCTGCACCACGCCGGCAGAACACCAGTGAGGCGCCGCAAGAACACACACAGCCGCGAGGAGAGTACGCTTGGAGTAGGACATTCGAGTTCCCTTTTCCTACCGTGACAACGGACATCGACCGATGCTGGAATAGCAAGAGACCAGCTTTCCTTTATCTTAACTGCTGGAGATTCGGTGTCCATTATAATCTCTTGCGAAAATGTTACACTTTCTTGCAATCTCTCCGGGACGCGTTTGTCGCCAGAACCACTCCTTGTCGCAGTAGGCGACTGCGAATGCCATGAGCTTCGTCAATCCGGCGAACGCCGAAGGCCGCGCTGCCCACAGGAATCGCCACGGGATTGAGCAGGTAGCGTCCTAGGCTGGCCCCCATTCGTTCCGGTGCGAGTACGTCGCCCCAGCCCCCAAGTCGGCATGGCTTGTGGTTGGCAAGAATCTGCCGTAGACGAACTCGTTGGAGAAGTGCGTGGTTTGGCACTGGCCCTGGCGCTTCTGGCGATCGCGGCGGGCACGTTTAACCTGGTGGGGGGCTTCGCCGTAACCGACCGAATGCTCCGCTTCTTCCGAAAACGAGAGGGGCCGGAATGAGTGATATCGTCTCGGTCATCATCGACCTTGCGGTACTTCTGCTGTTCCTTGTTGGAATCTGGCGGTTCCGTTCGCCAACATCTGCGCGGTCTGGCAGTCTGCAGGGAGTCGGTTAGCCGGCTGGTTGCGTTCAACTCCGGCAATCCTCCCGCGGCACAACACGCTCACGGTGAGTCTGGCGATTGTGTCGGTTGTGTTCGCCGTGTCGGCAGGCCTCGATATGGGGCCCATGTCTGATGCGTTTGTCATCGTCCTCGTGCCCCTGGCCCTTATGCTCGGGAGCGTCTGGGCAATTCGTATTGGCGGTGCAGACATGCCCGTGTTGATCTCATGTCTCAATGCCCTGTCGGGCATGGCCGCCGCATTCTGTGGCGTTGCGGTCGCAAGTCGTTTGCTTACAGCTTGTGGGGCCATGGTCGCCGCGTCGGGGCTCCTGCTGACCCATGCGATGTGCCGCGCCATGAATCGGAGCTGGCAGAGCGTGCTTCTGGGAATGGCGCCGGGCGCAACTTTGGACACATTGAGACATGCTGCTTGCAGCCAGCCGGATCCCGATGACTCGCGGGGACAAGATGAATCTGGCCGTGCGCAGTTTGTTCGCGCCGTCGACGCAATGCGGAATGCACGACGCGTGATTCTCGTGCCCGGTTACGGTTTGGCGCTTGCAAATGCTCAGCAAATGCTCGTACAATTGGCGGAATACTTGACCAGTGCCGGAAAGGATACGAGGTTCGGCATTCATCCCAGCTCTTACTGGGTGACGCCCGCAACAACTTGCTCGAATTGTTGGAGTCGCTTCATGCACCTGCCTCTCAGCTACGGCCGTAGTCTCCCGCCACACCTGCTTCCCGCGAGAAGCAACAATGGGAAGGCATCGCGAACACCTGGCCGGATGCGGTTGCTCTGTTCTGCCGTACTGACTTCGGTCCTGGGTTGCGTTTATGCCGGAACCGGTTCAGCATGCGATTTGGGCTTGTACGTGTCTGCTCGGGTGCCAGAAACATCGGCCGATGCCGAAGGTCAGGCGGCACTTCTGGCGGCAGGCAAAGCGGCCAGCGACTGCCGGGCGGAGGGCCTTCTGTTGATGATTGCGGATTCTTCACAACCGATCGAGCCGGTGGTGACGTCGTTATGCAAGGACACACCACAGCTTGCCGGCCGCTTGTGGATTGCGATTCGGTTCGATGCTTCCCAAGTTGATTCGCTTGCTCGGACCGTGGAAAACGTGCCGGTTGCCGGTGTGGCGTTGTTCTTCGCCGGATCGGATGCTTCGCCGATTGATATGGCGGATCGCGCCGCCCTGGTGGAACGCAAAAGACTCGGCGATGTGTTGGGCGATGCGATCAGAGCATTGAAGCAGAAGCTGGGATCCGAGCGCCAAGTGGCGCTGTGTCTGCCTTGTACCGAGATGCTTCCCGAAACGTCTTGCCGACAGTACGTGCCTGTGCATGACCTGGTACGCGATGGCACGGTGGACATGGTCTGCCTGAGTGGACGGGACGCGTTCAATCTGCACCGGCTGCGTCTTTTGCGCGATACACCACTCCGAGCCGGATTGCTGGTCGATGCCGCCGATACAACGCCCGGCGTATGGGGATTCGGTATTGCGCGGAGCACGGTTCGGGCAATTGAGAATCCCACTTGCGATTGCCTTTGGCTGGTGGGCTTTCCCGCCGAAATGGCTCTGCGCAGGGTCCAAGAGACCTTGGTGGGGCAGAAGTTGGTTCTGCAGCAGCGGCAGGCGCTGGACGACGCCATCGCCGCCGGGAAGCTGGTCGTTGACCAGCATAGTGCGGAACAGGGATGTACGGACCAGGCGAGCGTTCATGGCGTAGCGCAACGTTTTGTTCCCAGTCGCGATGGCGTATGCCCGCTGGTGCAGGTGTATGTGGCCATGCGAGGCTGCCAGACCGTGTTGCCTGCACCGCTTGCGGTGGAAATACGGGCCGATGCCGATGGGAGGCCGGCCGATGCGCCGCTGGCCACTGCCGCCATTTCACCGGTGGAACTTGGCCATGAGCCCGATTATCGCTGGGCGACTGCCCGATTTGAGACGCCCGTTGCCCTCAAACAAGGCATACCGTATTGGGTCTATCTGCCTCCGGTTGCGGGCGAACAGGGCAGTTATGTTTGGCGGATCTGCAAAGACACAGGAACTCCGGAATGTCATTCCTGGAGC
Source organism: Thermoguttaceae bacterium (assembly GCA_040772845.1). Classification (GTDB taxonomy): domain Bacteria; phylum Planctomycetota; class Planctomycetia; order Pirellulales; family Thermoguttaceae; genus PWXP01. The sequence goes on along the minus strand of JAXGXG010000002.1, from coordinate 1,222,500 downwards.
CGGCGTTACGACTACACTACCCATACATGGGCGTTTCGCGTGTATCTCAACAAGGAGCTGCCGCAATGATACTGCGTACATTTGAGATGATTGCCGTAATGGCTACGCTTCTCGCGTCAGCGGGTATGGCCGGCGGATCGGAGTTCACGCTCGATTGCCGTTTCGACGGAAGTACCAGTGCAGAAACAGGGCAGAAGGCAGTGGTCTCGGAAGGCGTCACACTGGTCGACGGGCGCGAAGGGCAGGCTGCGCGGATCGATCGGCCTGCCGTGCTCACCTACCCAACCGATGGGTTCTGTCCTGAGGCGTTCACCATTTCGTTCTGGGTTTGCCATGATAAGCCACTGGAAGAGTATTTCTATCAGCGGCTCAGCTACTTCTACCACGAAACGCCCGATATGAAGAATCGTATCGGCATTCTGAAGCGGGCAGGTACGAACTACTTCGTCTTCTTCTTCAGCAACGGCGAAGGACATGCCAAGGGCCAGAACATGGGCGGCGACTGGTTTGCCATGACAAGTCCGCCAATGCAGTGGCAGGCCAATACGTGGCATCATATCGTTTGCACGGCCGACAAGTCGCAAGGCATCGCGCAGTTCTTCATCGATGGCGTCAAAGTGGCCGAGGCCCGCGGTACGCAGTTCCCGCAGAAGATGGGCGAGGTCTTCTGGATCGGAACCGAGCAGGGGCATTCGTGGATGCGCGGTGCGATCGACCAGTTGCGTATCGAGTCGAAGGCCCAGCTCGACAATGCGCCGGTGGCCGAACGTCCTGCAGGACCGCCCGAACCGCTGCGGCCGGCCTCGCGGCGCATGGGCGGTTCGGTTGGCGAGCTGACGGGGAAGCAGATGACGATCAACCTCGACTTTTTCGATATCTGCATTGGCGCCGACACATGGGATATGCGCTACTGCGATGCCGAAATGGATCGGCTCATGGCCCTGTGTGCCCATTTCGGCTGTGATCGGGTCTTCTTTCGCATTTCGATATGCGGGGTTGTGTGCAATCACACGAAGGTCATGACGCCTGCCACCGAGGAGGCGTTTGCCCAGTACACGGTCGAAGGGCTGGACGGTTGCTGTGCCAACATCCCTTCGCTCCATAGGCGTATGGCCGAGGTCATGCAGCAGATCGATCCGCTTGCCTCGTGTGTCGAGCATGGCCACAAGCACGGCATGGAGGTATACGCCTGGGTGACCGTGTACGACAGCCTGTATTATGCGACGCCGACGGAGTTCTTCCAGCGTCACCCGGAGATGACCTGGCAAAGCAAGGACGGTACGAAGCATATTCCGGGCGTTCCGTGTTACGCGTATCCGGAAGTGCGGCAGTATCGTCTGGACCAGGTCAAGGAACTACTGGCTTACGACGTCGATGGCATCAAGTTCTCGCCCCGCTCACACTCTCCCTGGCCGGGACGGCGTACGGGTGGCGGGAACGAAGGGGCCCGGGGCTACGGCTTCAATCCGCCTGTGATTGACGAGTATATCCGCCGCTTTGGCAAAGATCCGCGCCAAGCGGAGCCCGACAGTCTCGATGCGTTGCGGTTCGTACAGTTGAAGGGCGATTTCTTCACCGAGTTCATTCGGCAGGCCAAGGCATTGGCCGACGCGGCGGAAAAGAAACTGATCATGGTCACCGCGACCAGTTATGCCGATCCGGTGCGGGCGAGCTGGATGTATATCGACGCTGAAACCATGCTCCGAGAACGCCTGGTTGACGAGCTGTCGGTGATGGGCGGCGCCGGCGCCAACCTGAACCATTGGCGGCTGCTGGCCGACGACAAGGTGAAGGTGACCACCTGGACCGGCATTCACGGCCGCACCTACGACGAGTGCCTGAACCGGACTCGCACGCAGTTGCAGGACCTTCTGGCGAATCCGACGACCGACGGCTGCGCCCTCCATGAACTGGCAAACCTGGTCTATCCCGACTGCTGGGAAGAGGGAATCGTCGATACGGTGACAACATGGAAGCGTGGGAATGGGTCGAAATAGGCGGCAGCCGGACATCTGGTGCGATTCCGTACCGGGAGAAACCCGATTGTAACCCTTGTTCCGTCCAGCGCATCGAATGCAGTGGAGATAAGAACAAGGAGCCCAATCATGACCATTGAACGCGGTTTGCGTGCGGCTGCCGGTATCGTCGTTTTGGCCAGTGTTACGCTGGCCTGGCTTCACAGTCCGGCCTGGTTGTTATTGACCGGTTTTGCCGGTCTGAATCTCTTGCAGTCGGCTTTCACGAACTGGTGCCCCATGGTCTGGCTGTTGGCCAAGCTCGGACTGCAGCCCTGCGCCCCCCAATAGTAGCGGCATACTGGGGGCCCTGGCTCGTTTCTTCGTCCAGGAATGGGACCTGCCGACCCGTCGCCAGGCTGGCCCGGATTATTCATCACGCGAGACGCCGCTTACTTCGGGACCCTTTGGCGGCGTTTTCTTAGCGGAGCGGCGCGAGCCGCCCGGTGCTCCCATTTTGGCGGTGTCTTCTTAGCGGAGCGGCGCGAGCCGCCCGGTGCTCCTACCGGAATACCGGACAGCTTGCGCCGTGCCGCCACAAAGCAAAGGGCACTGGGCTAGCACCCACCGGCGAATGACTCATCCGGCCTGGCCGTCGGTTCTGCTGACGGATCGAACGTGGATCGGGAGATCTGAAGCCGGACTGGACGCCGGGCGGTCAAACCGGGCATAATACACCTGCCCTCTGACGGTTTCGTTGCCTACGTGCCCCGCCAACAAGGTTCCCTCCCATGACGACGCTGTGCACATCTGTGTTTTGTACTCTGCTTGCCGTGACCGCGGCGACCGACTCGCAGCCAATCGCAATTTCAAATGGAAGCTTCGAGCAAGAACTACAGAATTGGAAGGTCGATGAAAAGGAGCCCATAACCAGCCTGAGCGACGAGCAGGCGTTCGACGGCAAATACTCGCTGAAGATCGTCGATCAGGACAACAAACTCGGATCGCGCGCCATCGCGTCGCGGGTGCCGCTCGAAGGGGCGGCTGTGGTCGCCGTTCGGGGCAGGTATTTTCCGATCCGCGGTAGCGGACTGGGCGTTTACGTCACTCAGTACAACGCAAAAGGTGAACGTATTGGCAGTCAACCGAGCGTTGGCGCCCTCGGCGGTAGCGAACAGCAGTGGCTACCCTTTGTTTTCACCTTCTACACTCTGCCGGAGTGTGCCGAACTGGAGCTTCTGTTTCATAGCTACGCTGCCGCTCAGGTAGCAGCCTACATCGATGCGCTGGAGTTCGCCGTCCTTACCACGGACCCGAAGCCGCCCAGGGAAGGCACTTACAAACGAAAGTCGGGCGAACAGCTCACGGCAGCCGACGTTCTCGGGCCTGATGGAATCGTCTATCCCAACTGGGCGCGGGTAGGCGTGGATGGCGGTATTCCGGAGACACCAGCCGTCACGACAATCGACCAGTTCGGCGGACGAGCCAATGACGACCAGGACGATTCCGCCGCCTTGGCTGCCGCCTGCGGCCATGTGGGCAAAGCAGGTGGCGGGGCGGTTCAATTGGCCGCCGGGACCTACTATCTCGACTTTCCCGTGACCATCCAGCACAACAACGTAGTGATTCGGGGCGCCGGACGCGACCAGACGAAGATCATCTTCCGATATGCGTTGCCCGAGTCCGGCATCTGCTTCTATGGCCTGGCCGATGACCACACGATTGCTCCCGGCGACCTGATTGAACTTCACGCCCTGCCGAAAGGGCTGGAGACCGTGCGCATCTACGCTGGCAATACGCTATTGCGCGAGTGGCGGCGCGGCCTGCATTCGGGCAACAGCTTCCGGGTAGGCGTGCCCGTGCATACGCTCCTGAAGAAGAATTCGGCCGAACAGGTCGAGCTACGCGCCGTGGCCGAATACAACGACGGTTCGCCTGCAAAGAGCCTGTCGGTACCCGTAACGCTCGATCGCAAGTTGCGGCGCGACCCGGCCCCGTCGCCCGAGGCGGTCATTCTATTCCGTGGCGGTTGGCACGGTCCGAAAACCAAGTTGACCAAGGATGGGCGACGCGGCGATCTCTGGCTGGAGTTGGAGTCTACCGAGTCGCTCCAGCGCGGCGACAAGATTCTTCTGGACGGCCCGGCTACCGAACGTTGGAAGGCATTGACCCGGAATGTCTGCCGCTGGGGCACATACCGCCGCTATGCGGTGCGCGTTGTCGAGGTCGATGGGAATCGCGTGCGGATCGAACAGCCGCTGCGGATCGAGTTTCCCGTGATCGACGGCAGCTACGTGCAGAAGATGCAGCCGATCGAGTGGTGCGGCGTCGAAGACCTTCAGATCGAGCAGACCGAGAATCTTTGGATCAATAGTATCGAGTTCCGCCATGCGTGGAATTGTTGGGCACGTGGCGTGAAGGTCCGTATGACGGGGCGATTTCCCATTTACACAGTTGGCGGCAAGTGGTGCGAGATTCGCGACTGCCTGTTTGACGATGCGTGGTTCAAGGGGGGCGGGGGAACAGCGTACGTCGGTTGGCAGCATTCGTGGGACTGCCTGATGGAGGACGTCGAGACGTTCGACTATCGCCACGCGCCCCTGGTCCAATGGGCGGCGAGCGGAAATGTGATTCGCAACGGCGTGTTCCACAATAGCGACGCCCAATGGCACGCAGGCTGGTGCAACGAGAATCTCTTCGAGAATTGCGAGGTCGTATCACGGCGCGGCACGGGAGCGTACGGCTACGGCATGTGGGCATCGCCGCCGAACGATGCCGCTCACGGACCGAACGGGCCGCGCAACTGTGTTTACAATTGCGACGTCCTCTCCCAGCGCGACGGCCTTTGGATGGGTGGCATGAATGAGAACTGGCTCATACTGCACAACCGCTTCGTCGTGGAGAAGGGACACGGCGTGTTCGCCAGAACCGCCAGCTTCGATCACATCATTCGCGGCAACGTCGTTGTCGTGCAGGACGGACGTTCCTACGGCATCTTCCTGGCAACGCCCGATTGTATCGGCACGGAACTGATCGACAATGCCTTCTACGGGGCCGCCGGCATCTATGCAGGCAACGCCAAACCGGCCGTCGAGGATGGCAACCGACTCCTGCCGTTGCCCGAAACGCTACCACCGCGCCCCAAGCCTGCGGTGCCGTCTATTTTCGAGTGGCAGAAGGCCAACGTTCCGGTGGTTCGCGAGTTGCCGGTACGTTAGGACGCTACTCGGGGCGCTGTTTGCCCGGGCCGTCTTCCCAAGATGCCAGCGCCTGCACCTGGGCAATTTCCAGGGTGGTCTGTGGCTGGAACCGATCACCGTTCATGTAGCCCAGCAGCGAACGGCGCATTTGCCGTGCGACGGGTCGCCGGTCGAGATCGGTGGCCAGGTCCATCGAACAGACCAGTAGCTTGCCGCCCCCAACCTTCCCCTCGAAGGCCAAGCCGAGCCGCTTGGGCGCGAACCAGTTGGGCACTACTTGTACGATCGGCTTAAGCCCCGCAGGCATGGCGTCCATCTCCATCGTAGCGGCGTCGTGAATGATTTCCCACCACTGCCAGTTGCTGTGGTACTCGGTGGGGAACTCGGCCAGTGCCGGATGGGCCGGATCGCAGAGGATGCCCAGCGTATGCGGCGGCTGGCCGTTGGTCCATGCCGTGTTCCAGAAGATCGAAGAGAAGCCCAGCGCCACGTCGGTCTTCACGCGGCGGGGATCGATCAAGAGCAGCACCTTTCCCCCGCCGGCCAGGGTGCGCAGCGCACGTTCGTCCAGCCGATGCGCAACGTGCACGTCCTTGGCGGCCGTCTCGACTGTGGCCGGGTAGACCCACAGGTCCCAATCATTCTTGGCCGCTGTGCCCTGGACTGTCACACTCAACTTCAACCGGGCTGGCGCCTTCACCTTCTGTAAGGGAACCGAGATGTTGCCAATCGCATTGAGCCGGCCCGTGTGGATGACTCCACCGGCAATCGATCCGGACGCAAGCTGCATGCTGGACGCGTCGGCAAGACTCCAGCGGACGCTCTTGCCGTGCAGATCTGTCGGGCCGAAGTGGCTGACTTCCAGCGCAGTAGTCAGCGTTTCGTCTGCAGTGAACGTTCGTTTGGGCAGCCGGGCCAGCGGCGCCGTGCTGTTGCAGAACCGCGAATACTCGGAGGGCGAGACGTACGGCTTCGGATCCCAGAAGGGATCGACCACGCCGACCAGCGCCGTTCCCTGCCCGGGAAAATCGTGCAGGTCCAACAACTGAAACCCTCCGAAACCGGGCGTGCGCAGGGCCGATTCGATCTCTTCCTTGTAGCATAGCGTCTGGAGTCTGCCGGAAGCCATAAGGAAGTCGCGAGCCTGATCGAGCATGCCGGCGTTTTCCAGAAACTCGCGGAAGACCTCGAAATTGCAGGCGTGCAATGTCCCTGTGTACTTCGGTATCTCGTCGAAGTTCGGATAGACGCACCATTGGCCGATCTCGTGCGAGACGACCGGCTGATCGGGATACTTCGCGACGAAGTCGCGGTAGTCGGTTGTTGTCTCGGGTGGCTGGGCATTGATACGGCTGCCGAGCCCCTGCCCCCAGCCCTGAATGCGTGGTTGTGGGAGGACGTGATAGGCGTTCTCGGCAATTGCCGGCCAACCGCCGGCCGAGGTGACCAGTCGGCGGCCATCCTTCTGCCGGTAGTGCTTCACCCACGGGCCCAGGAACTTCCCACCTCGCTCCGCACCTGCCGGCTCATTGCCCGAGGCCAGCAGCAAGAACGACGGATGATTGCCGTAGGCGGCCAGGATGCGGTCGGCTTCCCGGTAGAGCCACGTGTCGATGGGGTCGCCGGCGCCGAGCGAGACACCGCTGTTCGGCCACGTACTGCATTCGACCTGGAAGTAGAACCCCAGTTCGTCGGCCGCCTCAAACGCAGCTTCGGGCGGGCACCACGAATGAAAACGCATGTGGTTGAGCCCGTAGGCACGGCACACCTCGAGAATTCGTTTCCACGATGCAACGTCGGTGGGCGGATAGCCCGAGAGCGGGAAGATACAGCATTCGAGCGTTCCACGCAGGAAGACCGGCCGGCCGTTCACCACGATTTGGCTCCCGCGCGTGGTCACTTCCCGCATGCCGAACGTTTCCACCGCACGGTCCTCGCCATGACGCGATCGAAGCGTCGCTGATAATGCGTATCGATGCGGCGTGAATTCGTCCCAAAGAAGAACGGACGGGCCAAGCGAAAGTTCGACGCTATGCTCGCCGCCCTCGGCAGGTACGTCGATATGCTGTTCCACGCTCGCGGTTGGCGAATCCGGTTGGTCTGTGAGCATGGGGCGAACGCCGAAGGCAATCGTCCCAGCCGCAACCTCGCCGGTTCGATTGCCCGTTTGTATGACGAGCCGGGCCGTCTTTCGCGTGATGTCCGGATACACCTGAACGTTCTCGATCCACACCGGCGCCGACGCCTGCAACACGAGTTGCCCGACGATCCCGTTCCATGCCGACTGCGTTTGATCGCTCACGCTGTGCGCGTTGGGTCCGACGTTGAGCGGAACGAGTGAATTCTCCACACGTATGCTGAGCCGATGTCGGCCCGGTGTCAGGGCCTCGGAGGCGTCGTACACGTGCGCTGTCGACAAAGAGTCGCATGCGCCGAGCGATTGGGCATCGACCCACACGGTCGTGTGCCAATGCGGGCGTTCCAGTCGTAGCACAATTCGTTTGCCTGCCCACGCTTCGGGGATTTCGACCGTTCGCTGGAACCAGGCCGGTCCCACATAGTGCCGGGTGGGCTGGAGCCAGAACGGCATCTTAAAGTTATCGGCCGTCCGATACGGCGCGTATTGGGGTTTGTCCCACTCACTCGCCTTGACGGCGCCGATCCATTTCGTGTCGGGCGAGGGAATCGATCCGAGCCCATTCTCACGGAGCGAGCCTGGTAGCTGGGTATCGTCGCCATCAAGAGGCGCTGCAAACCATCGTTCCGCCATGCCTCGATCTTCGTGGTCGAGCACCGCATGCCAGGCGCCGGCCAGATCGATCGTTGCATTGGCCGCGTCATCGGCCAGGGCTGTGCAATGATCCGAAACCGCTCCGGCCAGTCCGCAGATCGCCACGACAAGCATGAATCGTCGCATGAGCTTCTCCCAAGATCAATGCCACCGAACCGAACGCACTCATCCAACACCCAACAGCATAAGCGAGTGGGCACGTCGCGTCCAGTTTCGCCGCCGAACGTGCCTGGATTTTCTGGCAACGCCAGTGTTTTAGGAGCAACTCAAGAATGTTTCCCTTATTTGCTGGCCAATGGAGGACGCAGCCTATTGTCACGTCGAGCACACCGCAGGGAGCGTGGCAGGATTTCTTGGCAAGACCAGTTTCCGCCGGGGCGAGCCCGACGGTGACCGTTTTGTACCAAGGGATTGCACAGGCCGCATTGGGCACGTTCGCAGGCCCAACCCGCTACGGCACAAACTTGCCTTTGTCGCGCTGCACCGATATGATGATTGTATGCACCATTTGTGCCGTACCGGCCCCTCGGAATACCCCGAAACGCGTTTGAGATAGACATCATGCTGAACCACCCCGGAACCGGCCTGTTGTTCACCTGCCTCTTTGCAATCGGCTGCGGTCGCTCGGTTGCATTGGACCATGCTCAAGCCGCCGAGCGGGGGGAAACTGGGGAGAAGAAACCCATGTGTACCGTTCGTGTCTTTGGATCCGATGGCCAGCTTACCGGCCCGGTGAAACTGCCGAAAGTTGTCCTTTCCGACGCCGAGTGGCAGAAACGCTTGACCCCGGAGCAATACAAGATTACTCGGGGTAAGGGTACGGAACCGGCCTTTTGCGGGGGGCTATTGAACAACAAGAAGGCAGGCGTCTACGTGTGCATTTGCTGCAACTTGCCCCTGTTTGAGTCTCAGACCAAGTTCACCTCCGGGACGGGCTGGCCCAGCTTCTTCGCGCCCATTGCGGCGGAGAACATACTTGAGAAACTCGACACAAGCTACGGAATGCAGCGTACAGAGATTCTCTGTGCCCGATGCGACGCCCATCTGGGGCACGTTTTCAAAGACGGCCCGGCGCCAACGGGGCTGCGCTATTGCCTCAATTCCGAAGCTCTTCGCTTTGTGCCGGAAGAGCAGCTCGACACCCTTGCCGAGAAGCTCCCCGCCGATGCATCGGCCGGTACGGAACAGTCCGACAACCTTGCGGAAGTCGTTCTCGCCGGCGGGTGTTTCTGGTGTGTCGAGGCCGTATTCCAGCAGCTTGACGGCGTCAACAGCGTGACGAGCGGCTATTCGGGCGGCACGGAAAAGAGCGCCACCTACAAGGCCGTCTCGACCAAACGGACCGGCCACGCGGAGGCGGTCAAAATCGTCTACGATCCGGCCAAGATATCGCTCGAGCAACTCCTGCGAGTCCACTTCGCCACCCACGATCCGACCACGCGAAACCGTCAGGGCAACGACATCGGTCCCCAGTACCGCTCGGCCATCTTCTACGCAGACGACAAGCAGAAAGAACTGGCCGAGGCATTCATTGCCGACATGACCGATGCCAAAGTCTTCGACCGCCCGATTGTCACCACCCTGGAGCCACTGGAAGGCTTCTATCCGGCCGAAGGCTATCACCAGGACTTCGTCACCTGCAACCTCGGCAACCCCTACGTCCGCGCCGTCGCCCTGCCGAAAGTAGAGAAGGTACGCATCAAGTTCAAGGACCTGGTCAAGCCGGAGGCGCAGTAATCTGGGCTTTTGGCTGAATGACGGACGCCCGACGTCGCGTCAATTTGCTTGAGTACCCCCGGCAGGGGTCGAACAGGTGCTTATTTCCCGATGAAAACAGGGTATCTCGGCTGAGGCGCAGCGTTAAGCGCAGCACACAGTTACCGCATGGCTGTTATCGTAGACTCACCCGGCGCGGGATGCAGCCAGAGAACCCCTGTAAAAGATCGTCGGCATCGTCGGATCGTCACCGCGGCAGTTCCGCAATCAGCACAAGCAGCTACTTTCTCGGTAGGCTCTATAACCGGGTGAAGAAAGCACATGGGGGTGATCGGAAATCAAGTGCTCAAACTGAGCCCTTGAAAACAGCCGAACGTCTTGCCGCCGAGCACGGCGTATCACCCGCTACCGTTAAAAGGGCAGCGAAGTTCGCTGAACAGGTGGATGCCAACCCGGTACTCGCGGCGGGAAAGGGGGATCAAAGTGAACCCCGTAAAACTGCCGAGCGTCTTGCCGCCGAGAAGCAGCAAGGCCCCGGGTGCCCCCCATCGCGCGCGATTCTCTATTAGGTTCCAGCCCTGGAGTTTTTTCCGAAAAAACCTCTGGGGACATGCAGGTTTGGGCCGCGCCAGTAAGGGAGAATGGCCGTAACCATCGGTTTCGGCCGCACCTGATGCGCGGGGGTTTTGCCTCTTTGTCGGTGTGGGGGCAGCGAGACAGACAAAAATAGCACATACCGGCCGGAAGACCTATATTGTGGGTAAGGACGCGGCGATGGACGTCGCGCAGGGACACTGGTCGAGAGGTATGGACAATGACGGAGCGACGAGACATGGACGTGACACCGGAGCTGATCGGTATCAGGGACGCGGCGAAGCTGTTGGCCGTGTCGCCGCGGACGCTATCCCGGTGGGCAGCAGAGGGGCGGGCCCCTAGGGGCGTCAAGCTGGGCGGTGATCCGCGGAGTGCTATCCGCTGGCAGCGTAGGCGACTGCTGGCATGGATCGAGGATGGATGCCCACGGGTAGATATGGGAGGGACGTCGTGATGATGCAGAGCAGCGGCATCGTGGGCGCGAGGGCACTAGCTAAGCATCTGGGCATGACGGTGCAGGCGGTACGTGCATGGCGGTTGGCCGGGAGGATACCTTCGGTCGGACGTGGCCGGTATGACGTGCAAGAAGTGGAGCAGACGCTAGCCAGGCATGGACGTCCGGTGTCGGTGTTGCGAGAGGGGGTGCAGCCATGAGTGAGCAGCATCAGAGCCCCCGGGCTACTATCGTCCGACTATCCGACGTGCAGCCCCAGGAGGTGCAATGGTTGTGGCCGGGGCGTATCGCGCTGGGTAAGGTGACGATCATTGCAGGTGATCCCGGACTGGGCAAGTCGTTGGCTACCCTGGACATGGCAGCCCGGGTATCGACGGGCGACGTGTGGCCGCATGAGACGGGCCGTGCGCCGCGTGGGAGCGTCATCCTACTGAGTGCCGAAGATGATCTAGGCGATACCATACGGCCCCGTCTGGACGCAGCAGGGGCCGCCGTGGGGCGTATCGTGGCATTGTCTGCGGTCAGTGGTGCAGAGCGAGGGGTGGCGTACCAGAGGCAGCCGGACTTGTCCCGAGACGTGGATCGGATCGAGGACGTTGCCAAGCAGGTGGGCGACGTCAAGCTGATCGTTATTGACCCCGTGAGTGCCTACATGGGCAAGACCGACTCCCACAACAATGCCGACGTGCGAGGTGCCGTTATGGCTCCCCTGAAGGATATGGCCGGCAGACTGGGCGCGGCGGTGGTGTGCGTCACCCACCTGCGCAAGGGCGATGGTACGGCGTTGGAGCGGAGTATGGGAAGTACGGCGTTCGTTGCGGCAGCGCGGGCGGCGTGGATCGTGGCGCGTGATCCCGATGATCAGGGGCGACGTCTATTCCTTCCGAGCAAGAACAACCTTGCCCCCGACGTGGCCGGGCGAGCTTATCGTGTGCGGGACTGCGGCGGGGTGCCCATAGCGGACTGGGAGCCGGGTGACGTCACCATAACAGCCGATGACGTTGTGCGTGCCCGAGGTGGGCGTCGTGGCGATGCGGGCCGCGAGGTGCAGGCGTGGCTGGCTGAGACTTTGTGCGATGGCCCCATGCCTGCGAGCGAGGTTCAGGACGAGGCGAAGGCGCTGGGCTACAACATCCGCACAGTACGATCCGCATACCGGGATCTGGGCGGCAAGCCGAGCCGAGTAGGGTTTGGCCGAGGTGCGGTCTGGCAATGGAGCCTACCCCCCAAAGGTGCAAAGATGCCCATAGATGCCCCTTACGAGAAACAGGCATCTATGGCATCTATGGGCGAATGGCCGGTAACTGAACCCCTAGCAGGTGGGGCTACTGGTGACGGTGTGGACGATCTTCTTCAGGCGTGTTATCCGAGTGAAGAATGGGGGGCCGTGTGATGAGCGTGGACGATCTACTTGTGGCAGTCCGGCGTGCAGGTGTGGAGGAATTGCGTGTCCATGGCGAGACGGTGCGGTATCGTCCCGCGTGTCGTATGCCCGAGGCGCTACGGGAGCAGTTACGGCAGCACAAGCGGGAGGTGATCGAGGCGTTACAGGGGCACACCGGGCGACGTGTGGCAGCGATGCAGCAGCATCCTTCGATGCGACGCAGGCAGACGTCCCTGGTGGATCGTCACTGGTACGATATCCCTTGGGATGATCTGCCCCACCCCGATCCCTGCCCGGTGTGCGGTGGCTCTCTGTTCTGGTGGGACTTTCTCGGCAAGGCGCACTGCGAGACGTGCAGGCCGGAACCCCTGCGACGTTCCTTCCGGTTGGCGGCGTTGGCCGAACGGCTGAGAAGAAACTGAAAAGGTACCTGTTGACTTTCTGGCAACAGTACCGATAATAGCGGTATGGACACAGTCAGCGACTCTTTGAGGCAGGCGATGCAGCAGGACGTCCGGAGCCTACGCGAGTTGGCACGGGAGACTGGCATCGACGTATCCGTTCTATCCCGGTTCTCACGGCGCGAACGTGCCCTATCGCAAGCGGCATCCGACACATTAGCCGATGCCCTGGACATGGTGCTTGTGCCAAGAACGACTCTTTCCCCGAGAAAGCGCAGGTGATGCAATGGCAAGCGTTTGTAGACAGTCCGGTGGCCGGCGTATGGTGCAGGTGATCGTGGCCGGCAAGCGGAAGTGTATCCGTCTGGGCGTCATCTCCCAGCGGGCGGCAGAGGGTGTTGCCACACACGTTCAACATCTGGCATCGGCCAAGGCATCGGGACAGACAGCCCCACCTAGCACAGTGACGTGGTTGGGCGAGATCGACGATACCTTGTACGCCAAGCTGGCGAAGGTGGGACTCGTGGAGAGTAAGGAACCTACCGCGAAGCTGCAAGAGTTCACAGACGCATACATTACGGGGCGCAAGGACATAGGCCCCCTCACCGTGCGCAACATGAGACGGGCGCAGGCGCGTCTGGTGGGGTTCTACGGTGCGGATCGGCCCATGGGCAGTATCACCGAGGCAGACGCAGATGCCCTGTATCAGAGCATGGTGGGCAAGAATTATGCCCCTGCTACCATTGGGCGCGACATCAAACGGGCGCGTCAGTTCTACGCGGCGGCAATGCGGCAGAAGCTGGTGCAGTCCAACCCGTTCCAGACAGTGAAGGCCCCTACGCAGGCGAACAGGGAACGGGACTTCGAGGTGACGCGTGCGATGATCCAACAGGTATTGGACGCGTGCCCAGATGCCGAGTGGCGGTGCATCTTCGCGTTGAGCCGGTACGGTGGACTGCGATGCCCCAGCGAGACACTAGACTTGCGATGGGTAGACGTGGACTGGGATCGCAGCCGGGTGCGGATCAGGCAGCACAAGACGGCAGCCAGGATCATCCCGATGTTTCCAGAGTTGAGGCAGTACCTAGAAGAGGCGTTCGATGCAGCAGCCCCAGGTGCCGAGTACGTCATCAGCCGCTATCGGGACAGCAACATGAACCTCCGGACGCAGGCGGAACGGATACTGGATCGGGCAGGGGTGGTGCCGTGGCCGAAACTGTTTCACAATTGCCGAGCCACCCGACAAAGCGAGCTAGTGCGGGAGTTCCCGATCAGTGACGTCTGCTACTGGATTGGCAATTCCGTGGTTGTGGCAGCGAAGCATTACCTGCAAAGACCCAACGACGCAGCATACGAGCGTGCGATAGGTGCCCCGCAAAGCGCAGCAAAAAGCGCAGCAGTCCATGCAGCCTAGCACGGGACACCATGCGACAAGAAACGAAGAAACCCCTGGAAAACAGGGGTTTTTTCGCATGGTGACGTCACTTGTCTTATACTGTACAAGCGTTCAGGTACCCCCGGCAGGACTCGAACCTGCAACCGCCGGCTTAGAAGGCCGATGCTCTATCCAATTGAGCTACAGGGGCACATGCTGTGTTTTCTGCCTCGCTTCTGCCCGACTGAAGCAGAGGGGGCCGCCAAGGTGATGCACGCTCGGGCCACTGGTGCGACAAAGCGTGCGGACAACCTTTAGCCCGGATTATTCATCTGCGTAGGGTGGGTCGAGGTCGCGCAGCCCCTTGGCGGGCCCGCACAAGCCGCAACCGAGCTGATTTGCAGCCCGCCGCCTGGAACAAGGTCAGCATCAGCGACCGATGACCCAGCAGAAGAAGCCGCTTGTTTCACCCTGCCTATCGTGAATAATCCGGGTTAGAGCTGGAAACCCAAGACACCATTGCAATTTAGCATGAGCCTGCCCGCCAGGCAAGCGGTCTGTTGATTTGGTGCAGTGCTAGCAAGCTAGAAATTGGTGATTTCGGTTCGACGGTCTGGTATTGCGTTCTGCCCGTGGAGCATCGCAAGCTTTGCGATGAGTGCAACCCAATACCTTGCGATCCCATGTTCCGCTATGGTCATTGCTTGTTCTTGCGCAATCTTCCTCTCTTTCTGTGTTTTACACTTGGGCCGCACATTTGGCCGTTTCAGCGCGCAGTGTCCCTATATGACGTGACATCTTTATCAAATTGAACGCGGTTACCGCCCAGAGCCATTCGGTCTTCACTTTCTCCAGCCCCCGTAGCAAGAACTGCCGAAGGCCCATGATCGATTTGAGAATGCCAAAGGTCGTTTCGGCAATCCACTGACGTTGCTTGTAGATCGCTTTCGCGGAAGCACTACTCATCCGAGCCGCAGTCCGCTCTCGCACTTCCTCATATTCGTCTCGCCTGACGGTGCGGCCATGCTTCGTCTGGGGACTCAAACATGCGTCTGCCAGGGGGCAGCCCTCGCAATTCCTGCATTGGTATACCCGGATGGCAACCGGCTTCCCACATCGCTGTTCTCGATCGGTCCTGAAAAAACAAAGCACATTGCCCATAGGACAATAGTATTGGTCTTCCTCGGGAACATAGACGAAGCACGTCTTGGCAAGCTTGCCTGCGTTGTTCCGCTCAAGGTTGTCCCACTCCGACTCCGGAATCGGCTGTCGGGGATCGTCTCGCTTGACCGGGCTACCCTCCGCAGGCTGTTGCGACTCGATCGGAGCATAGAATTCCACCCCCCGCTGCTCCATTTCCACGATGATTGGAGCGGCGTTGTTGCCCGCGTCGGTCAGGAACTTTTCCGGTTTCTGCCCGAAAACCTCTTCGATCCGGTCGACCGAAGCCGGGATGGCCGCGCCCTCGTTCACCGAAGGCAATACGTCCGCATCTATGATGAAACCTGCCTTACCGTCCGTCGTGGCGACAGGCGTATAGTTGGGGGCGTACCCTCCTTCCTTGTTGGGCATAACGTGAGAATCCGAGTCGGTGATCGGTACCTGGGCCGGATTCTTCTTCGGGTCGATACCCTGCTGCCGCCGGGCTTCGTCTGCCGCTTTGGCTTGCTCCAATGCTTTGCGGATTTGTTCCCGTCGATGGTTTACATCGGCCAACTCTTCCGGGAGTTTTGTAGGCGAACCCTCGGTGGCCTGCTCGCCGTCGACGGTTTGCATCTGCGCTACCAAATACTCAAACAATTCATCCAAAGCCTCCAGCTTGGCCTCCAAGGTCTTTGCCGTACGCGTACGGAATCGGCTGTTGTTGGCCTTGACTCGGGTGCCATCAAACGCGACCACCCCCAAACTGATCAGCCCCAGGCCCATGGCCATGCGAGCGATTTGCCGAAACAAGTCCTTCAATTCGTCATGGAATCGGGTGCGGAACTTGCTGAATGTCGTATGATCGATCACGCGGCCTTCGACCAGCCACATGAAGTCGAATCGATAGCGGCAAGCCTCTTCCAGCTTTCGGCTGCTGCGGATTCCCCGATATAATCCATAGAGGATTGCACTGGCGATATACCGTGGATGAATTGGTGGCTGGCCACGTTTCCGTTCATACGCAGCTTCCCATTTCGACCAATCCATACCGGACAGCACCTCGTCGACGAACCGAACCGGATCATCGGGAGCAATCATTGCGTCCAAAGTGGGGTAAAAGACGTGCGTTCTCTGCCGATCGTGGGTTACTTCCGCCCAGTACTCTGACGTGGCCATCGGTTATTCCTCCCATAGAGAGAAGGAAATATCCATCCCATATTAACTATATGCCCGCTTACCCAGAAAAATCAACAGACCGCAAGGGGGGCCAGGTGCCGCAGACCGTCGGACCAGACGAAAGAACAAAGCATCGAAATCGGCGCTGGGTGAGCACCGTGAAGTCGCCACCGGCCGGCTCGGCCGGCCCGCAGCGGTGCGACAAGCCTGCACGGTGGCCTTCCACCCAACCCGGACTTGTCTACAACAACGAGGGGCAAGCCCGGGGGGGAAGCTGGCGTCGCACATGCTGCAAGCCGCTCAACATCGCGCCCTTCGTACCTCAGGCACGCGCCAACGAAATCCCAGGAAGGCTTGCCGGCACCGGGCCACGAGACACGCGACGGTGTACGCCACCTCACCCCATAATCAGCAGCGCGATATACGGAACGGCGATGAATCCCCAGAAGATCAGCTTGTATGCTCCCAGGAACGCGTAAAGCGTGATGTTGAACGCCTCGCGAGACATGGGGAACCACTTGCTATGAATCTGGTAGATCCAGTCGCGCGCCGATATGCATATGACCAGCGAAAGGCACAGCAGCGCTGCGTTCACGATCGTACACCACATGAAGAACTCTCGGACGGTTGCGATATCCATCGCTTTCTCCTTCTGCTGAATGGATTGCCGCAAGCAACGGGACTCACGACGCCTGAAACCGTCTGGACACAAGGCACAATCCTCTCGGAAGCCGCCTGGTCGCACCAGTTCGGTTCAGCCATTCAGAAGTAGAGGTCCCGTTCGTCGGTCTCGCGGATTTGTTGGAGTCGCCCCAGCAGCGTTTGTTTGAGCGAGTCGTCCGGCAATTGGGCCAGTTCTCGCTCAATGGCGGCCTCGCCTGCAGCACGTGTTTCAGGGCTGGCGTAATCGACCAGGTACTCCATGAGCGTGCTCAGGGCGTTGGGCGTACAGAACTGGCGAATGAAGCCCGGAATGGCAAACTCCATGAAATGTTCACCCGTCCGGCCCAACCGGTAGCACGCGGTGCAGAAGCTGGGGATGTAGTTGTCTGTGAGCAGTTCCCGCATGACTTCGTCCAGCGGCCGGATATCGCCAAGCTGGAACTGCTCGCGATCGAGGACCTGTGCATCCCCGATCTCCGTATAACCGCCCAGCTCGATTCGGCTGCCGGCGTCGATTTGCGAAACGCCCATGGCCATTACTTCGCGGCGCAATTCGGGCCGCTCGCGGGCGGTCAGAATCAGGCCCGTATAAGGCACGGACAAACGCAGAATGGCCACCAGGCGTTTGAAGTCATGATCGGAAACGAACCATCGCTTGTCAAACATCACACCACTTGCCGGCTGCAACCGCGGGAAGCTGATCGTGTGCGGGCCAACACCGTAATGTTTCGACAGATGGCGGGCGTGGGCCACCAGGCCCAGCACCTCGAACCGCCAATCGTACAGGCCGAATAGCGAGCCAATCCCCACGTCGTCGCAGCCTGCCTCCATGGCGCGCGACACACCGTCGAGCCGCCACATGTAGTCGGCCTTGCGGGTATTCTGCGGGTGGATTTTCGCGTAGGTGTCGTGGTGGTACGTCTCCTGGAAGATCTGGTACGTACCGATTCCGGCTTCCTTGACCGTCTTGTACCCCTCGTGATCCAGCGGCGCCGCGTTGATGTTTACACGCCGAATCTCGCCATGGCCACTCCGGACGGAGTACACCTTCCGCACGGTCTCGGCAATGAACTCGGGCGAATAGCGAGGATGCTCGCCGTAGACCATGATAAGACGCTTATGCCCCTTGTTCTCCAAGGCCTCGACCTGTGCCTGCAGGTCGTCCATCGAAAGGGTGCGGCGCACCACGTCCCGGTTCGATCGGCGGAAGGCACAGTAGAGGCAATCGTTAATGCACTCGTTTCCCACGTAGAGCGGGGCAAACAGCACGATCCGATTTCCGTAGACGTCGCGTTTCAGTTGCCGGGCTGCGTCAAACACCTGCTCGGCCGCCTCGGGTTGATCCGCCAGAAGCAGAACGGCCGTCTCGGCCAGATCGAGCGCTTGTTTCTCCATGGCCTTGGCGATCACATCGCGCAAACGGCCAGGATCGGTGGGTTGCTCCAACAGGGCATGCATTCGTGGCTCGTCGATAAAGTCGAACGCACTGCCGCTGAGTTTCGATTGATCGGTTGTAGTACTCATTTCTTCAATTCTACGTCGTCCGGCGAGATTCGGCGAGGGATGCCCCTAGGGTGATACAGCGTTATCCCCATAATGGCGTTACCGAACACCATGGCCCGCTCCGTGGAATGCAAAGAGGAGAAGAGCATTGACACCGGTGCTTGAGACCCGCACAATGCCATAATAGTGGCGTGTCGCCTACTATCATGCGGGTGACCGTAGCGGAGATGATAAGGCAACCGAGATCGAAGAAGGCTCTTGCGCTTCCGGGTGCGCGGGCGTCGTGTTGGAGTCCCGGCTTCAGCCGGAAAGCGAAAACCGCCTAAAGAGACTATCCGGCTTAGACACGCTGCGAGAAAGGGCCACCGGCCGGCTCGCCCGGCCGGAGCCATGGTCAGCGAGCTACACGAGGCCGCACCACAAAAAGCCTTTCTTTCAGGGCATTGCTGCCGCCGAAGGCGGCAGCAATGCCCTGAAAGAAAGAAGTGGTCGTGAGCACCACCGCTAGCCAACAGACCACCGCTCCGGCCGGACGAGCCGGCCGGTGGCGACTCCACTGTCCTCTAGAATAATGCTTGCCAACGGCCCCTAACGTTGGGGTAGCCGAGATTGAAACCGTGTCGCCCCTACGGAGCCTGCTCCATGACCGCGATGGATCTAACCTTCACGCATTTTCTCGCCACGGTTGTGGGATTGGCGATCGGTTCGATCGTCGTGGGAGTGATTGTCGCTCGGCGTCGGGCCCCGATGAGTCGACTGTTGCGCCGCCATTTCGGAACAGATCGCTCCGACGAACTCGTGATTACCAGCCGTAGGTTCCAAGCGCGCATCCGGTCCGATTTGCAGAAGGCGCTGGACCAGTTCTTCGCCGCCGGCGTGACGATTAACCACACGTGCGGCGTTCGGCAAGAGAACAGATTCGACGCCATCGGTTTCACGGACCTGTTCGCGGAAGACACCACGGTGCCGCCGGTTGCCCTGGAGTTCGAGGATATCGATATTGGCGAAGAGACGCCGGTCCGCTGCACGGTCAAGGGCCTCTGGCTATTGACGCATCAGGGACAACGCTATGCCGTCCTGATGTCGCCCATGGGGTTTCCCGGGGAGCCGCCGCTCGTTCAAGTGCAGGTTGCGGGGAAAGCGGGAGATGGCGAGTTTGCCGAGCGGTTGTTCGAGGCGATGGAAGATGCGGTCCGGAACGCCGTATCGTACCGAGGAAAGGTGCTTTCGCTCGAGGACGGATCGCTGTATATGGGCCAGGCCACGGGACTGACGGTCCACAAGCTGCGTGGCGTGGGCCGGGAAGAGGTCATCCTGCCACCGAAAACGCTCGATCTGTTGGATCGGAACGTCGTTCGCTTCGTGCGGCATCGGGGTAGTTTGCGGCGCGCCGGGCAGGCGATTAGGAAAGGACTCCTCTTCTACGGCCCCCCGGGAAACGGCAAAACGCACACCATCCATTACCTGATCCGCGCGTTGGAAGGGCACACAACACTCTTGATCGCAGCGGAGGAAGTGAAGTCGCTTGGTGAATACATGACCCTGGCCCGGCTTCTGCAACCGAGCGTCGTCGTGATCGAAGACGTGGACCTGATCGCCCGCGAACGAACGGATTTGGACAGCCCTTGCCAGGAATCGTTGCTGAACAAGCTGCTCAACGAAATGGACGGCTTGAAGGAGGACGCGGAGATTCTCTTCATTCTCACCACGAATCGGCCCGCGGACCTTGAGAAGGCTTTGGCGTCGCGGCCGGGCCGAGTTGATCAGGCCATCGAATTTCCCTTGCCTGACGAGGACTGCCGGAGGAAGTTGGTTCAGCTTTACGCCCGCGGAATCCAGACGTCCGGCGAGGTGGTCGATGCGATTGTGTCCAAGACGGCCGGGGCAAGCGCGGCGTTCATGAAGGAATTGGTCCGCCGGTCCATGCTGCATCACCTTGACCGGACGGATGAGCCGGTTGTCGACCTGCAAGACGTGGACAATGCCCTGGAGGAGCTTCTTGTCGGCGGCGGCTCGCTTAATCGCATGCTTCTCGGTGCGGATGGAAACCTCGCGGGGTTCGCCGCCGGAGTTGGGTAGTGAAGGCGCAACGCCTGCCATGGATCCATGCTCGGAGGAATGATCCGGCCTCTTGCTCCCCGGCTCGTGGCGCGGTATCGTGCGCGTGTGGAGGGTGTCGATCTTTTACCGAGAAACCTTTGGGAGGATCGCTCATGGACTTTGCCGAATACGATCATGGTTCGCATGCGCCCCGATGCTGCCCTTGCGGGCACTCACATGCAGAAGGGGGTGATATTTCGCGGCGTGCCTTTCTGGGTGGGACGGGCATGGCGTTGGGCGGGCTCGCACTGACGGGCTTGACCTGGAAGTCGCTTGCCGCGGCCGAAGGCGAACTGGACCAGCCGCCGGGCCGCAAGCCGCTGGTTGTCAAGCCGATCTTCGCGTACGGCACCTACGCCCACCGCCCGCAAACAAGTTGGCGTCCCTGGGGCGGCATCGAAACGCAAGAGCAGGCGGACGCCGAGATGGGTCGCATCCAGAAGGAACTCGAAGAGCTTGCCCGGCTGGCTGATTTCCCCGTCCAAATGCTGCCCTTAAGCTCGGTTCGCAACGCGGCCGAGATGTCGGCCGTGCCGGAACTGGGCACCGCCGACGTCCGGTTGGTCTATGCCTCCAGTGGCGGAAATGCCCTTAACCCGCTTCGTGAGTTGAACAAGGATACGATCTTCTTCGTACGCCATCAGTCTGGGCCGGTCTACCTCTGGTACGAAATCATCAGCCCACGATTCCTGCGGCAGCACACCGATACGCTGGCGGTCGAGGGGATGGACGACGGCGACGTCGTGGTCGATAGCCAGGAGGAAATCCTCTGGCGCTTGCGGTCGCTCTGCGGCCTGCGGAATACGGTAGGCTCGCGAATTCTCGCCATCGGTGGTCCCAACGCCTGGGCCCAGCCGAAGGACGTCGTGCCAAATCTCGTCCGCGACAAGTGGAAGATGGACATCCGCACCGTCGCCTACGAGGACCTTGCCAAGCTCATCGAGCAAGCCGTGGCCGATCCCCAGGCGATGGCGTTTGCGAAGCATCGGGCGGCCGAGTACCTGAAACTGCCGGGGACGACGCTCGAGACGGGACTGGACTTCGTCGAGAACGGGATGCTGCTTGATCAAATCTTCCGCCGGCTGATGGCGGAGGCCGAATGCGGAGCCATCACGATCAACGGCTGCATGGGCACCATCATGCCCATGTCGAAGACGACCGCGTGCCTCACGCTGAGCACACTCAACGACGATGGCTACCTGGCGTTCTGCGAATCGGACTTCGTGGTGATTCCCTCCGGGATGCTGCTGGGCGGGATTTCCGGCAAGCCGGTGTTCCTGAACGACCCGACCTACCCGCACGACGGGCTCATTACGCTGGCCCATTGCACGGCACCGCGGAAGATGGACGGCAAGACGCTCGAACCAGCGCGAGTGTTGACGCACTTCGAGTCGGACTACGGGGCGGCGCCCAAGGTGGAAATGCACAACGGGCAGGAGTTGACGAACATCGTCCCCGACTTTGCCGCCGAGCGCTGGGTAGGGCTGTCGGCCGAGATTGTCGATCACCCATTCCTGCCGATCTGCCGTTCGCAAATCGACGTCCGCTTCAAGTGCGACAGCCAGCTTCTGGCCGAACGCATGCCGGGCTTCCACTGGATGACCGGCTACGGCAACTACCTCCGGGAGGTCGGCTACGCCATCAAGCGAATCCCGATCAAGTGGGACTGCCTGGGGTAACGGGAGTGACGCAGACGTAGGCCGGAACAAGCTCGCCATGGCCCGCGTGCGGCGACGTACCGTACACGTGCCGGGGGCGAGCGAAGTTCCGGCATCGCTGCCTGGCGACCGCTTGCTACGGCTCAAATCGGATCAGGCCCTGATACCCGGCCGGAATCAAGACGAAACCGTTGCCGACAAACGGCACGTCCGGATTGCCACTGACCTTGAACGCGCGAACGAGCTTGGGCGCGGTCAGGTCGGCGACATCGACCACCGTCACGTCGCCTTCAACCCGATTGCATGCGACCAGGATGTTGTCGCGCACGGCCGGCTTGCCATGGAACGCGGGGCCGCCGCTGATGCGATGGATGGGCAGGTCGTCCGGATACTCGCCTTCCACGAGCGGCTTGTAGAATGAATAGCCGCCCTTGCGAGTAAGCAAGGCGTACGGGCCGCACGCGCAATAGCCGCCGGATTCCATGTCGGGCAGGAAGCCGAACGGATCGGGTAGGTCTTTCGGCGCATCCCCGCCGAGGTCCATCATGAACGTGCGTCCCCCGCACCAGGTTCCACAGATGTAACGGCCATCGACAAACCCGTTGCAGAGCTGCCGATAGTAGACCAAACCACCCCAGCCTCGGATGAGTTGTTCCCGTTTCATCTTGTTCGGGTCCGAAACATCGATAACCTCGTACGTGCCGCCGCCCACGTGGACGACGGCGAATCGGCCGTTCGGCGCGACCCGCACCTGCTTCACCACGCGGCCGGGAGTATACGCGGCGATCCGTTCGAGATGGACGCCGCCGCGCCCGTAGCACACCAGGCCGTCAAGGCCCTGGGCCGAATACAGCTTGTCGCCATGTACCTGCACGTCCATGGCAAACCCCGTGGTTTGATACTGCTTGACCAGGGCCATATCCTTGTCAAGGACGTGGATACCGGCCGATCCGCATGCCGTATAGACGAGCCCATCCTGCTCCACCGCCGTGTAGACCTGTCCACCGGGCCGGTACGTCTTAAGGTTCTTCAGCCCGAGCGATTCGAGCGGCTTGAAGTCGTGAAAATCGCCGCTGGCGCCCAATTCCCGGGCGGTGGCCTTGTCGTGCCCCGTCGCCTTGACGAGCTTCTTGTTGTGGTAGACGTGCAGGTCCGTGAACAGACCGGTGAAGTACATGTAGCCGTCTACCGTTTCCAGCCCGCAAATCGGGCTGTAGCAGACCTTGGCCGGGTCGAACGGAAGGGCGACCGGCCGCGTGCCCGACTTGTCCACGGTCGGCAGATTCCGATAGCCCTTCTGCCCTGGATAACGAGCCACGCGAATCTGGGCCAGTTCTTTCGGCCGTTTGACGTCCGCGACGTCGAGAATGACGATGCCGTTGTGCGTGTGATAGAGATACGCGTAGGGCATCGCCAACTTCACCCGCCACGTATCGGGCCAGCCGTAGTAGTAGCGCCAGGCGAAATGCACGCGGGAAAGCTGCTTGGGACTGGCCGGATCGGACACGTCGAAGATGTCCAGTCCGTTGCCGTTGCCATAGCGCGGATCGTCCAGCGTCTTTTCTGCCCCTGGCTGATGATGCCCGTAGGCTGCGTAGAGCACGCCGTCCGCCACGCACAGACCATCGCCGCGCCCATGCAATTGGATCATGGCCACCTGCTTCGGAGCGGCCGGATTACGGACGTCGCAAACGGCAACGCGGCGCTCGTCCCACGCGCCAACATACAAATACCCGTCCGAAACCACGCACGACTGCGATTCGCCCACGCGAACCACCGAGACATGCCGCAGATTGGTCGGCTCGGAGATATCGACTATCTCCACGCCGAACCAGCGCTGGGCGATAAACGCATAATGGCCGTCGATGGCAATTCCGGTGGCGAATTCAATGGTGTCGTAGTGCGACAACAGCTTCGGGGCCGTTCGGTCGGAAATATCGACAACGAACAGCCCATCCTCGCGGGCCGTGATATACGCCACGTCGCCGCGGATAGCGATCTGCCGAAGGTTGCCGACGTCTTCCAGCTTGCCAATCACCGTCGGATGGGCTGGATCTTTCAACGAAAGAATGGCCAGGTTGCGTTGCTGCAGTACGTACAGGTATTCTCCCTGGCGCAGGACGTCCATACCTGGCCCGATCCCAGCGTCGGCCGTTGGTTGCTGTGCGTCTGCGAATTCGACGTAGACCGTGTTGTATGCATCGGCGGCCAGGACGGTTGAGGTCCATGCCAGAGCGAGAAACGTAGCGAGTGATTTCATGGGATCCGCAGTTGGATACGAAACTGGGCGAGCCCGGCTTCAGGGAAGGTTTTCGTGCTTCGAAACGACAGTCGATTTCGGCGGCGTCTGACTCGCTCACCTTCCGTTCCAGGAACATTGGAGACGACTATCGGACAATCCGCCAAAGCTTTGAGTTTCATTGGAAACGGCGGCCGTGTCAATAGTTCCGCGAGCGTCTCCCGCATCTGCGAGGAGGGGTAACAAGCACGATGCGACCCATTTGCAGGTCAATCGTCCGCCATTTCAGCGAATACGCCTTCGGCAGCGTGTGCCCGGAAACCGCGCGATCGGGGGGCATTTATCATGCCGTGCCCTACGGCGATGCTATTTCGCTCACTTCGCGCCGTACCGACTCGATGAAACGGTCTAGCCCTGCTCGATCGAAACGTTCGGGCGAACTGTGCTCTAGCTGGAGTGTCCAAGCCAGTGCCGAAGCGACATCGTCGCAAAACAACTTGTCCGGCTTGTCAGGGAATGCTGTCCGATCGTCCAACAGTGGGATGAGGCGCTGTATCTCTGGAAATGCCTTCTGTCGGCGTAAGAGGCCATTAGCATCGGGAGACGCACCGAATGGGTCGGCCTCCGGTACTGGAAGATGCCGCAATGCTTCTGCCCGAACACGTATAGGCATCGATCGGTCCACAGCGAAATCGACCATGCGGTGTACCGCCGTTGGGCCGTACATGGTGAACAGGGCCAGTACGGCCTTCTTGCTGGGGTGGGGCTTCAACAGACGCTCAGTTCGTGCAATCGCCTCGGTCCGAATCGCAGCGAGGTCCTTCTCCTCGCCCTTTGCCTGCTCAAGGTACTTGGCAATTGCGACTGCAACCTCTCCGTAGAACGGTTCTTGGCGGTTCTGTGTGTCGGAAGACGGCTCGGCCACCGCCAGAAGCGGAAGGCAACCTCGCACCAGTTTCCTATTACTGCCTGCGGCGATATGCATAAGAGCCCGGCAACGCGCATCACGATCGGCCGATTCGTCGGCAACCGTTCTTTGCAGCAAGGTGTCCTTGCGGTCGGGTTGTAGCGAGAGAAGACCATCGAGCGACTCGGCCGCGAACCCTCGAACGAACCGCTGGTCTCGGGGCATTCGATCGATGTCCCAGCAGCACTGGAGCATTCGTGTCAGTTGCGGTACAGCCGGCTGGTGCTTGAAAACGACCAAGGCCGCGATCAACTCGACCGGCAGCGGGCAAAGCGGTAATACCGCGTAGTCATCGAACGGATCAAAGAACTGATCTCCGACCGACAGGACATCGAAGGGCCCGAACGGATCATTGCCGTTTCCAATACCATCGCCAATAACAGGCGTGATACGACGACCGACACCTGCATTTGGGCGAGGAAACGACTCGCTCCCCAGTGCCAGCAACTTGAGGTCGATCTTCTCCTTCGGATAGGACGTGCCCCATCGTAGCGGAAGGTCCTCCTGTAGCAGTCTGAGAAGCTGCGGCGCGGTGTCTCTCTGGTCGAGAACCACCAGCAGCCGGACCGCGGCACTGCCGACCTCGGGGTTCTCGTCCACAGTCATGGCGACCAACCGTGTCAGAAGTGGGTGAGGGATAGGCGCACCGTGCTGGTGCCATTGGAGCATGGTTACAATCGCCTGGTAGCGGACGACGGCCGACCGATCGCGCGTTGCCTTTTCAACCAACGCTGCCGCTTCGGCGTCCGGATTGTTCAAACGGCCGAGCAGGTAGCACGTCAAGCGGCGGGTATCGGTATTGTCGCAACCATAATGCTCGGCAAGCACGTCCACGTCGAGCGCGTCGGGGTCCCTGCCCAGCAGGTACGCGGCCGCATCGACCACAACGGCGGACCTGAAGTGCAGCAGACGGTACAATTCCTCGCGGTGGGGCGACAGGTCGAACCTTTCGAGGCCCTGAGCGATCTCGCTGATGCGGAGTTCGGGATGCCTGACATTGCGCCCAGTCTGCTCCAGGTACGCAAGTAACAGGCCAACGTGCTCATCGGTTGCCGTGGCGAGCACGTGGGAAGGCAGGTAATCCGAGTCTTCAAATTCGCCGGCGATAAGCTGTTCGAGCAACGCCGTGATGACGGCCGTAGACGTATTGGAAAAGACCTGGGGTGGCAGTCGCCCCTGGCGTATTGCCTCAAGCAGCTCTTGTTCGGCAGGCGCATGACGAAATGAGGCCGTGAACGCCGGTGGCGCCGGCGCCTTCCCCTGTGCCACCTGCTCTCGCCAGCCAGCATCGTCGAGTGGGTGGCCAATCGGATGCTGGAATTCCCGATAGCTCAAAACGGCGCCCCGATGCAGCACAGGCGTGCCCTGTACTTCCACGATGACGTACAGGGTTTCCGGGCGCGCCACACCTGCATAGAGTAGGGCGTCCTGGTTGCCAAATGGGCTCGTGAAGACAGGCGTTACCATGGGGAAGTCGTCGCGTGGCGTCAGATAGGCATTGCCGCCATAGAAGTGGAACCTGGCGAGCGTCTCACCGTAGTCTTTGATAAAGGCCGTGTCAGCGTCGTCGAGTTGCTTGCCATCAAGCTCCTTCCCTGCAATCTGGGCCAGCCGATCGCAGACCGTAGCGAACTGGCCGAGATAGTCGGCCGGATCGATATCGTCGTTGAGCACCTCCACGAGAGCTCTCTGGTCCTGCTCCGTCAGACCATTACCAACGATCCAGCGTCGGCCCAACTCCTCGACGATACATGCATTGAAGAACTCGTCCAAAGGTGCCTCGATCGGGGTATCGCCTTTTCGCAGTTCTATCAGGCAATCATCGTAGAACTCGCCAAGTATCCCAAGAGTATGCGCATGGCTGCAATCCGAAATCGTCATTGAATTGGGATCTGCTTCAAGCCGTCGCATCACGGCTGCCGCCTTCAGAAGCATTCGTCCAGCCCTTGTCGGTCGGGACCGTCCTTTGTCCTGGCGGCGGAGAACGACTGCGGTCTCCTTGGCAAGCCGGCCTAGTTTCCGAAAGAAGTCCGGATAGGGCGAGACGTATCCGGAGGGTTTCCGACTCATGCCGAAGTAATGGGCGGACAGCTTCGTTTGCAGCGCCCACGTGTGACGCTGTTCAGCCCAAGCCCCCAGTTGCGTCCATAACTGCTTGTCCTTCCAGGCTGGTGTTTGTAGCGCACGCGGCGCTGCGGCGGGCAGTGGCTGCTGCAGTGCCGTCAGTAGTTCAAGGGCCTGCCCGTGCAGGGAATCGGGCAACGGGCCGGGTTTGGCTGCAAGAATGGCCTTGGCAGTGGCTGGGCTGTCTTCCGCCTTCCCAATTGCGGCACGAGCGGCGTCGTTTGCCAGCGGACCCGTAGCGAACAGGTCGATCCCCGAGGGAAACATGCGCCCCGGGACCTTCGGATCGACCGTTTGCTGAAACAACACCGACGACGGTATGCGGCGGGGCGGCAAGAGGCGAAAACCTTTTGTCACCTTGCCAAAATGAGGGTAATCGTCAGGCGAAAGGAACTGGTCGTTCACCTGCGGGCTCGGCAAGTCGGCCCCAGCGGCGCGAAATGCGTCGAGTCGCGTAGCAATCGTCTCCGCAGAAGCATCCTTACCGAAAGCCGCGGCCGCCGCATTGACGTACTGGTTGACCGTTGCGTCGTCGGCGGGCCCCAATAGAACACCGAAGGCGGCCGTTAGCTGCTCGTGCAGTTCCGCAAGTTCCTTGTCGCTCCGGACGAGCAAAGCAAGGTGTATCGCGCGTTCGGTCTCGTCATCGGAACCCAGGCGAAAAACATTGGTGGCATACCACTGGCGCGCAGCGAAGTAATCGGCCAACCACGGCGAGTTCCCGTAGAACGCAGATGCGTTGTAGTGGGATGGCATGGCCGGCAAGCCGAAGAAGAGTACTCGGCAGGGGACCGTGCCCTTGCGAATAGCGGCAATCGTCTGCGCGACTGCAGTCTGTTCATCGGCTTGGAGCTTTTCGATAACTTCCGGCCTCTGCATGACCCAGCCAACAGCCGCAAACAGGGCCAGGTCCCGGTAGATCCGGTCGGATCGATTGTCGCCCTCGTCCGTGTGACGACGTGCCTGCCGATAGAGCCGTTCGGAGAACAGGGGTAGTGTCGCAGCCAGCTCCTCCTCCAGTCGCACCACGCCTTTTTCCAGCAGGACATGGTAAGTATGCCATGCACTATCCGTGGTAATGAACAACGGCAGCGACTTTCCTGGCCCCGGTGCGTTTACGTATACCTCGAAAATCTGCCGGAACTGCTCGTCCGAAACGACGAAGCCATGTTGGGCGAGTCGCCGTTGTGCCCCTTCGGTGCCTTGGAACCGGTCGATGCCTTTTACACGTGCCAGGTCGTATAGCGGCTGTTCGACTGTAGCCGCAGACGGTTCTGCAAGAGCCTGCGAAGAAACCGTAAGCACACTCAACATCCCAAACGCGCCACAGGCAATTGACAACAGCGATCGTGCCATAGAAACGCACCTTTCGAATAGTTGTGCCCTTTGGCGAGCGGCAGAAAGGGACTTGCCGGCAAAACAGGCTCGAAGCGCAAGCGAGTGGGTCGATTGGACTCACTTGCTGGCGCTGCGTGCTTATGTTTGTTTCCGCCGCTCGCCTTTGGCCCCGCACAGGTCGGCTTAGCCTTCCTGTACAGCCTTATCCTCGCGTCAAAGCCAGCGAGTTATTCCTTTCCCGGCCGTTGGGAGTTTCTACCGAAATACAGGCACCGCAGGCTCGGAGTTGATGTCGTCTTGCAGCATTTGGAGGATTGCGTCGTCCAGGTACGTGTAGGCGAACAGGCAGTAGCCGCGGATGCCCATCTGGCGGACGAGCGTAATCTGCTCGCGAACCAGGTCGGACGAACGTGGAAAGGCCTTGCCGCCTTCGCGCATGTACAGCGACAGGCCGGTTACCAGCTTGTCCTTGTCTGTCAACGCCGACAGGAACTGCCGCTCGTTGGCGCGCACCTGCAAGGTCTGCATGCGGTAGTCCATGGGCATGACAATATCCGTCCAGCCGGCATTGGCCCAGCCGGGCGAATCCTGGCCCTGTGCAGCGCTCCCTTGCAGGTTGGAGAATACGGCCGCCGACATCTTCGCCTGCGGCCGAACGCGGCGAACGCCCTCGGCCGTGCGGCGGACGATCTCGCCAATTGCCTGCTGCTGCCAGCCAACCCAATCGTCGTCGCTTGCCTCGGCCAGCGGGCGGCCAAACTGCTTGGCGAACTCGCCGCGGCATTTCTCGCAGCAACAGCGTCCCATCGTGCGGATGTAATCAAGGTGGATGCCGTCGACCTCATAATCCCGCGCAACGCCGACCATCATGTCCACAATGAAGTCGCGGTAGGCAGAGCGGTGAACGTCGGCGCCCAGCGGTACGACCTTGCCTTCCTGGTCGATCATATCGACATCGGCGCCGTGTGTCTCTTTGAACCACTCGCGAAACGCTCGGTCGCGGTAGGTCACGCAGAACCAGGGATGGACCTCCAGCCCGGCCGCGTGCGCCTTTTCGATCAACCGGCCGAGCGGGTCGAGACCTTCCTCGGCCGTGTCCGACAAGGGCAACGGACCGCGTGCGGCGAGAAACGTATTGCGCACGAAGATATCCGGTACAATCACATTGAGTCCGGCCGCCTTCACGCGCGCAACCAGTTCGTCAATGCCCTCGGCCGTGGCGATGTCA
This sequence comes from Thermoguttaceae bacterium, assembly GCA_040772845.1. Classification (GTDB taxonomy): domain Bacteria; phylum Planctomycetota; class Planctomycetia; order Pirellulales; family Thermoguttaceae; genus PWXP01. The sequence continues at coordinate 1,192,491 of JAXGXG010000002.1, read as the reverse complement.
CGCGTAGAAACCCAGATAGCTCGCGTTTCTCGCACAACCCCGTCGGAGTTCCGCAGAAGTTCGTAACCTTGTTCCGCAATTTGAAACGCCTGCGGATCCAACTTTCCTTCACCCCGTTGAAAGGCGGCGGTGACCTCGCGCTGCTGGCGACCGTCGGGTGTTTGCGCCGTAACCGTGCCCTGAACCGTAACGGTCTCGGGAACGTTTGCAGGCAGCGCGCCACGGAGCCAGCCGGTTGGCTCGTTCAACGGGCCCCATTCCGCGGTCAATTCTCCAGTCCAATCCCCGGCGCTCACCTCGACCGGCGCGCCGACAACAGGAAAGGTCCGCCCTTGAGCGTCCTTCACCAGGAGCTTTACGCGCAACGGGCCGCCGGGCTGCCAGGTCGACTGGACCTCGGAAAACGACAGCGAGAAGTCGGAAAGATCGGCCAGCGTGAACGTCAGACTCCGCCCCGTCTCGGGCCGATTGAAAAACGCAGGCGGGTCCGTCACATCGAGCCAATTCCCGTTCGGCTGATCAATCAGCAGGTAATAATGGCCGCGAATTCCGACCACCCCGGCCGCAGGCAGCGGACCATAACGATCGTTCAACCACGCTCGCGTTGAACGAGCCGTGTGTTCGCCCGTTTCCGACAGGTCCATCTTCTCGTCTGCATACATGGCAGACAGCGTCTCGTTTCCGAAGTGGTAAAGATGGAAGTGCTCGGTTCCCATTCGCGACGTGAGCAGAACGGGCGCAGGCTGAATGACCTTGTAGCGAATGGCCAGCGGCAACGCAAACTCGTTGTCTGCAACGAAATGGACCAGTTGGGCTTCCACCGATGCATCGAGGAATTGAATAGCACCCCCACCGCGATAAGGCGTCTTGCCGCCACTGCCGCGGCCACGGACCTCGAATGTTGACACATCCTTCGCCTGGACAGATGACAAAGCAAGGACCATGGTCGCAAAACCCACAGCGGCAACGTACAACGGGCTCTTCATCTTCTGGCTCCTTCTCTGCGGTCCACGATGCGAAACAAACGGGAGAACGGATCCCGGCATGCGAATCTCGTTCGAGCACAATCGAGTGTAACCGTGAGACACCGGGGAATCAATAGTGGCGAGGAATGATTGTCGCAAGGCCTTATAACCAACGCGTGCCTGAACCCGGCGATTCACCGGCGAGCACTGGGCGTTAGCCCAGTGTTGTTTGGGCTCCAGTGTTGGAGCCTTTGCCTTTCCCCGATGCCGTAAACAGCGGGCTTACGCCCGCCGCTCGCCTTTATGAAGACACCGGTACCTTGTGGGCGTACCCCAGAAACTCGGGCATGATACCAAGACTTGGATGCTCCCGGGCAAGCCGTGGGCATCTTCCGCTTGCCAGCCAAGCCAAGCGGTTCGCGAAGACAAAGGGGCGGACAAACGCGAGGATATTTAATTCATTTGTTGCGGCGGCATGAGACATGGGGACGGAGAGAGCGGACGGCACGGCGGAGCGTGCCTGCTACTTTGGCTGTCAAGTACGCTGCTGCGTTCGGTTCATTGTTCTTCCGTCGTTGTTTGCGCTGCGGTCTCAATCCGCCGCAGATAGTCGGCGGTTACGTTTTTCGCAGAGACCGTGGTGTTCGGCAGGTTCCAGACCATCGGGAAGGTAAGGCCGGTGTTCTGCCATGTGGTCGCGTAAATGGAATGCTGCCACTGGCCGGCATCGCTTGCCTCTTGGACTCTGGCAAGGAACCAGGTCTTGTCCAACGGGCTATCCTCGCTAGCGCCCAGGCAATGCCATGAACCGTCGTGGTAGATCTCCACCCAGTTGTGGTTTCCGCCGTGTTGGCCTTTACCGTCCGTATTGGCGACCTTCCAGGCGGGAATGCCGGCAATGCGTGCAGGAATGCCGCACGCGCGACATGCATCGACCAACAGGATCGAAAGCCCGGTGCACGAAGCGAAGCCGGCCGCGATCGATTCGCTGGCGTTCTGGTTCGGCTTGGGGCGTTTGGTGGGATGATAACTTACGTTGAGTTCCTTGAAGATCGTGCGATTCAGCCAGCAGGCGGCCTCACCGGCCGACGCCTGCTGCCAGGCACGCTGGGCGAATCGTTTCTGGAAGTCTTGCCGCCAGGCGTCGCGCTGTTCATCGAGGCAGGCGCAGGGCAAGATGCCGTCCAGGAAGAGTCCGTCGGAAATCTCGGCTCGCCACGGCGCCTTCGTGCGTGCGAGCCATGCGCCGTCCACGTGATCGATAAGAAACTGGCTTCTCAGCGATCGCAGATCGGACTTGGGCATGTGGGTAATCAAGAAGGCCATTGCCTTTTGCTTGGCGTTGCACTCGCCAGGATCGTTGGTCGCGCCTACGGCAGCGAGCGAAGTCACCAGTTCCGAGCGATTCGCGCCGGCCCGACCGAGCGCGTAGCGCAGCCCGGGTACTGCATCGGCAGGCAGGTCCTTGAGGACGGCCTCGGCCTGCTTCAAACCATCATGGTCGGGCAACCGCCGTATTCCTTCAAAGACGATCCGGATGGTCTCGCCTGCCTGGAACTCTCCGGCCAGCGGCACAAGGATAAAGTTGTCGGTCACCACCGGCTTGAACTGACCGCCTTCGATGATGCGTACCTTATCGAGCCGATTGGGCAGCCGGGCCATCACCGGTCGGCTGGGCCAGTTACCTGCGGCCGTGGTGGTGATGGTCAACGTTGTGGTTCGTTCGGTTTCGGAGAATCGCTGTGTCCACGGAAGGGCTTCGGCCGGCTGGGGCATGCGAGCCTCCCAGGCCGGATCGCCGTAGAACGCGACGACGTCCCGGTCCCAGAGCAGGCCAAGAATGGACTTCACGTCACCCGTGATATACTCGCCGCGTGCCGTAATTGCGCCTTTGCACCGCAGGCACGCTACGCGGTTGCCGACAGCCCGACTGTTAGCATGACTGCATCCTACCATGCGACGGCAACACATGCCAAGCCACTGGATGGCGTCGCTGTAGCCGGGGGGGTATCGCAACCCTTGTTTGCATAAGGACTTGCGGCACGACAAAATCTTCGGCGGGACCCATTTTCGCCCGTTTTCGGCCTGTTCCGGCGCCTCTTCAGGCACTCTTTCCGAAAATCCAAGCGGGATCGTCGCGGGCGGCCCTGGCACGCGACATGCCGCGATGGAAGCGCTCAGCCGGAATTCTGGTGTTCACCTGCGCGGCGGATGCGCCGTATAACGTCAGCGTTGGCAGTGTTCCCCTGACGTACCGAACCGGCTTGGCATGGAGGTGGCCATGATCCGACTTGCATTCACCGAAGAACAAGTCGCGCAGCTTCGCTACGAGCGTTTTCATCACCCGCATCCGCGCGTGCAAACCAAAATGGAAGCCGTGCTTCTGAAGAGCGAGGGACTCCCGCACAAGGAAATATGCCGCATTGTGGGCATCACGGCGAACACGTTGCGTGCCTACCTCCGCGAGTTTCTCGCCGGGGGCGTCGAGGCATTGAAAGAGTTCCGCGTTAGCAGTTCGCACGGCGCATTGCACGATCACCGCACGACTCTGGAAGCCTACTTCCGAGAGCACCCGCCGGCAACCGTAAAGGAGGCCGCGGCGAGAATCGAAGAGTTCACGGGCATTCGTCGCAGCGAAACCCAGGTGAGGAAGTTCCTGAAATCGCTCGGCATGCGCCGGCTGAAAGTCGGCTACATACCGGCCAAAGCAGACCCGGAGGAACAGGAACGCTTTAAAAAAAGACGAACTGGAGCCCCGGCTGGACGAGGCGCGCGCGGGCGGTCGCACCGTGCTGTTTGTTGACGCGGCGCACTTTGTCTTAGCACCCTTCCTCGGTTATGTCTGGTGTATCGTCCGGCAGTTCGTGCGCGCCGCGGCGGGCCGACAGCGACTGAACGTGCTTGCCGCTCTCAATGCCATCACGCATGAACTGGTCACGGTCACGAACGACACCTATATCAACGCCCAGAGCGTTTGCGAATTGCTGCACAAGGTTGCGGCGTTGCAGTCGGGCGTGCCCGTGACCCTCGTGCTGGACAACGCCCGCTACCAGAAGTGCCGGCTCGTCCAGGAATTGGCTGACGAGTTGCACATCGAGTTGTTGTACCTCCCGACGTACTCGCCCAACCTGAACCTGATCGAGCGACTGTGGAAGTTCGTGAAGAAGAAGACGCTGAACGCAGAATACTACGAGAACTTCACTGCGTTCAAGGCAGCTATCACCACATGCATTGCAGACGCGCCCACGAAGCACAAGGCCGAACTCAATTCCCTGCTGACCCTCCGCTTCCAAACGTTCTCAAACGCGCAAGTTCAGGCCGCGTGAAGTATACCGTGTCGCTGAACCAACCGGCCGAGAATGCCGTTCATGTGCCGGTGATCGTAATCCGACATCTGCAAATGGGCGTACCGAGCGTGTTCGGTCTGGAGTATGTGCAACAGTGCCTGGTTGTTCAGGAACACGGCCTCGCTGAAACAGAAACGACCACGCTGCCCCATGAGAAGATCCTTCACCCCCCAGCCGCCATAGCCGAACCAGGTAACGACCGTGCACCCGGTGACGATTCCCCAAAGGGCGTCCGTGTAGGGATCGTCGTCCAACTCGCGCATCATACGGTGAAGCGTCCACACCTGCGACGGCTTTGCCTGTTCGGGCGGCATGAGGAATGCAACGTAGTCGGGAGCCCGGGCCGCCAATTCAAGCAGTGACTCTCGCACATCGCCGCGATAGGTTACGACGGTCGCGTTGTGCACGTCCTGCAGCGTCGCAAGCACCTCTTGCCAACCTGCCTCTTGGGATACTGCGACATCGGTTACGACGATGTACCCATTCCCGCCAGAATCGACGGTGGTCGCCCATGCGCCCGAACAGACGGCGCCTGCAAGCAGCAACGCATTCACAGACATCGACTTGGCCAGGAAAGAGCAAGCCGGAGAACCCACTGCACGAAGGAATTGCCACATAAGGAGCACGCTCCACGGAAAATAGACTATCTGGCTGCGAGCATGGATCGTATCCGAAGAGCAACCGCATCTGCAATTGCGCGATGCTCGTATTTCGAAAAGCACACCAGCGCCCATTCTCCTGTTCGGTTGAGTGTAGCTGGAAGACATTACGGAATCAAGGACCGCTCACACGCTGGGAGGCGGCAAGTGTTTCGGCTCTTCCGTTTTCTGGGTGCAGGCCGCCACAGTTGGAGTCCCGCCTTCAGGCGGTGTGCTCTTTCCGGCCAAAGCCGGGACTCCAACGGATCTGCTTGCCCCGCAGAAGCTGAATGGTACAATACTGCGCTGCCGCGTTGTACCCGTGAAGAGGAGAATATCCATGAGACGTGCCGCTTCTGCGGTCTTGGTTGTTAGTGGTTTCCTTGCACCGTCTGTCGCTGTGCAGGCGCAGCCCCCGGGCTCGCGGGGAGCCCCTCGATACGAGAGGACGAAACCGTCCCAATTCGTCGCTCCGCCCCTGGCCAAAGATGAAGAGGAACAGCACATTCTGGATACGCTCGAAGAAATGCAGGAAGGCCCCCGGTTTGCCAATGTGCCTAACGAGGACGGACGCCTATTGCGGCTGCTGGCCGAGAGCATGGGCGCCAAGAATGTCGTTGAAATCGGCACCTCGACCGGGGAATCGGCCGTCTGGTTTGCCCTGGCGCTTCGTAAGACCGGCGGGCGCCTCTATACCCACGAACTCGACGTGGATCGCGCCAAGATCGCCGAAGCGAACTTCAAGAAGGCCGGGGTCGATAACCTGATCACAGTCATCGTGGGCAATGCGCACGAAACCGTCGCGCAGCACAAAGATCCGATCGATATCCTGTTCCTCGACGCCGATAAGGATGGTTACATCGATTACCTGAATAAGCTGTTGCCCTTGGTGCGCCCCGGCGGCCTGATTATTGCCCACAACATGAGCCCGCGTATGGCCGACCCCCGTTACGTCGAAGCCGTGACGAAAAACCCAAACCTGGAGACGTCCTTCATCACCCTGTCACGCGAGGCTGTGGGACTCACCTTGAAGAAGCGGTAGGCCTGACTTCGAATGCAGATGCCGACACACCAAGCTATTGCGGGATCGCAATGGCTGACCATTCCTATCATGAAGATCATCTCCGGCGGCCAGACAGGTGTAGATCGAGGCGCACTTGACGCTGCCATCGCGTTGGGAATCGAGCATGGCGGCTGGTGTCCGTTGGGGCGACTCGCCGAAGACGCCCCAATCCCTGCCCGGTATCAGCTTCGCGAGACGGATTCGCCGCGCTACGCAGAAAGGACGGAGCGGAATGTACTCGAAGCCGATGCAACGCTCATCCTCTTTCGGGGCAAGCTGTCTGGCGGTACGCGGTTGACCCGCCAGCTAGCGGTTCGCCACAAGCGACCGTGTCTGGTGATCGACCTGGAACAAGCGGTTGAAGCTGACGAGGTCCACCGCTGGTTGAGACAGCACGATGTGTCGGTTCTCAACGTTGCCGGTCCGCGCGAAAGCCAAAGTCCGGGAATTGGCCGTGCTGCCGAGTGGTTTCTCACCAGTGTATTTCGCCGATCCGCCGCCGAACGTGAATAGTCCGGTTTATCGATTCCGCTTGCCGCCGCAAGCTTGGGGAGGGGGGGCGCGACGCGACGGCAATACCGGGTCGCAGTTGGACCGAATCCCTTGCGGTCAACGCGAATCTCACGAATAATGGGGATGGCTGAACATACTGCCTTGACGTCCAGATTGTCGCAAGCAGCCCATAAGGGTGGGACTCAAATACTCCGAGGAGTGCCGTGACGGAATCCTTCGACCCATATCGCCAGTGGCTAGGCATCGAGGAATCGAACCGCCCGTTGGACCACTACCAGTTGCTTGGTTTGCCCCGATTCGAGAGCGATCCACAGCAAATCGCACACGCCGCCGATGTCGCCATGGCGAAGGTGCGCAAAATCCGTCCGGGCGAACATATTGCCGATTGGGGACGTCTGCTCGACCAGATCAGCGCAGTCAAGGTGTGCCTGCTGGATCCAAGCAGCAGAGCTGCCTACGATAATACTCTGCGCACAGGGGGGGCGACCGTTGCAGTTCCGCCTAATCCGAGTGCCTCGCCGGTGGGAAGCCATATGGCCACCCCCCCCACGGTGACGAATGCCGGTCCGGCAGCCACTTCGACGCCGCCATCGCTTGGCACAAGTCTGTCCACAGAAATGCCTTCAGCAGCCAGGCCCGCTGATGGTGTCGGGTCCACACCGCAGCAAGCAGCGCCGGCGACTTCCCCGCTTCCGCCGCTTTCATCCGCGTTTCCGGGGGCATCTTCTGTGCCTGGTGCTGGGGCTACACCTGGCGCCGGAGCCGTACCCGTTGCCGGAGCCGTACCTGGCGGGCCTTTGTCGGTTGGTGCAGGTGCGCCCGGTGCTGGAGCATCACCTACGGCTGAACCACCTGGCAGTGCCTCTGCTCCGCAGCCGCGATGGGAGTCTCCCTGGTCCTCCAATCCGGTTTTGATGCCACCGGCGGCCGGCCAACCGGCCCAAGGAACCCCTCGGCCGGTACCCGTAGCCACTGCCGTTGCAAAGTCGGCGCCACAGTCGGTGTCGCCTGCCGTGCCGACCGGTAGCCCGGTCGGTTCAAATCCCCCGCCTGGCCAGTCTGTTGCCAGTGGATTTCCGGCGGGCCCTGCAACGGGGGGCTTTTCTAGCGTCGGAGCCACCACCAGGGAAGCGAGGCCACGGAAGTGGTCGGTCCAACAGCAAGTGATGACGGCTGCCACCGTACTGCTCTCTGCGGTGGTGATCGTCCTGATTGTCGTCCTGATGACACAGGATCGGGGTGGGCAGACGCCGCAAACGCCTGCCAGTAGTCCGCCGGAGGTCGCGCCACAGCGTCCGACGACAGATCGCCCCGCAGATGCTCCCGCGCCGGCAACGCCTCCGACCTTCCCCGAACTTCCTGCCCCCTCCGCCGATTCGGACTTGCCGCATACGCCTTCCGAGTCGGCGGCTCCGAGCATGACACCGTCGTCAGCATCCGGGAGCCCAGCAACGCCAACACCGCCGGGCCAACAGGAGTCGCCACCCGCAGAGGCCGCCGCTCCATCGGAGAATGAGGGCGTCACAGCCAACGGCAACAGCATGGGCCAGCCGTCGGATCCTCCGGGAAGTCAGCAGCCCAGAAAGGAACAGGAGCCAGAAACGCCGCCAGATGAGACCACCGCTCCCCCAACAGAATCGGCCGGGCAGGACCCCATGATGGGCCAGTCGCCACCTTCGGATCCAGAGGCGCCGCCAATCGATCCGATCGAGGCGCCGGCTCCGCCTGCAATGCCGCCTTCATCAGGCACGCCGGTCAAGAACGCATCGTTCGACAAGGCCTTGAGTAATGCCCGCTTCTCCATGTCGGAGCGTGATCTGACCGGCGCCCGGACGCATCTTGAGTCGGCCAGAAAGGTCGCGACGACAGACCAGCAGAAGCACGCGGCCGATCGCGTTGGTATCGTTCTGGACCATCTGGAAGGGTTCTGGCAAGGAATGCACAAGGCCGCCGCCAGCCTCCAGTCAGGACTGGAACTGCCTGTCAAGGATACCGTCGTGGTTGTCGTGGAATCGGGGCCCGATGTACTGACCATTCGTTCGGCCGGACGTAATCTCGACTATCGTGTCGAGGAATTGCCCGGCGCCCTCGTGATGGCCGTCGCCGATTCGTGGTTCGAGAAGTCCGGCGCCTCCGACCTTCTCATCGCAACCTTCCTGTGCTTCGATGGAAAGGGCCACGCCGAAATGGGACGGAGCAGGCTGCAAAAGGCCGCAGCCGCCGGGGTGGATGTAAAACTCCTCCTCGAAGAACTGAAGGCCGGCGGAAGCGGAACCGATTTCGAGAAGACGCGTACCGGGACCGGTCCGGCCGGAAATACTCCCAGATCCCCTCAGATCGACCCGGAAATGCTCCGCCAGGCAAAAGAATCCGTCCGAAAGAAGTTCGCCGCTCAGATCGCGGCAGCAAAGACGCCTGCGGCAAAAAAAGCCTTGGCCCGAAAACTGATGGACGGGGCGCAACAGGCCGCAGACACGCCTGATGTGCAGGTTGTGATGCTCCAGGAGGCACAGCGGCTTGCTATCGAATCGGAGCAGGTCGAGCTGACGTTGCAGGTCATCGATGCATTGGTCGGACTTGGTGTGGCAAGTCCTGTGCCGCTGAAGGCCGACGCATTCGAACGATTGGCCAAAACGGCTCGCGGCGGCGATGCACGCCAGATTGCCCAGGCCGCTTTGCAGTTGATCCCCAAAGCCATCGAGGGACGCGATCGAACGACTGCGGCCCGTCTGGCCGAAGTGGCCCTCGCCGCCGCCCGAAACTCCAATAATGCCGTGCTCATGCGGCAGGCAATGGCGGCCAAACAGCAGGTACAGGCAAAACCGTAGGTAGCGCAAAGGGCGCGGCGCGTCTGTAAGCCTTCATTATTCCCGACACGGGGGGGTGGAAGACGGTTTGACGGGGCGGCCGTATCTGACTAGAATACATTGAGAGGTATCCACCGGGCCATGCTCTACTCTAACGGGGGGTTCTCCAGCCTGTAGGAGCCCGGAATACTGCGGACCGAATCGAACGATTTGTCGGAAGGCGGATCGGCCTCTCCGCGCTTGTACATCGCCAGGCCTTTGCCCGATCACAAATTCATGCCTCAATCTGCGTCCACCAGTCGGCCCATTGCTTCCGATCCGCTGCCGGGGATTTCCGGAAGCTCGTCGAGGGTTGCGCAGGTAGTCGGAGCCAAGCGTGCACCGGGTGACGATGAGCCTACCGTCATTTCCAGCGAACCGCCGCTATCGGCCCCCCATATTGCCGATTCGGACAGGCAGCTTGGGCATGGCGGATTGCTTCCGGGAGACCGCCTCGAGCATTTCGAACTGTTGGAGTACATCGGTGGTGGTGGGATGGGGCGTGTGTTTCGTGCACGGGATACCCGGCTGGACCGGGTCGTTGCCCTCAAGGTACTTGCACCGACCCAGACAACGGACGCAGATGCCCTGGCTCGTTTTCAAAACGAGGCCCAATCGGCTGCCCGACTTGACCACGAGAACATTGCCCGCGTCTATCATGTCGGCGAAGACCGCGGTCTGCACTACATTGTCTTCGAGTACGTCGAAGGCGTGAACCTACGTGCTCTCGTCCACGAAAACGGCCCCTTGCCGCTGGCCGATGCAATCAATTACACCCTGCAGGTTGCCGAGGCCTTGGCGCATGCCGCCAGTCGAGACGTGGTTCACCGGGATATCAAGCCGTCCAACGTGCTTGTCATGCCGTCGGGCCGTGCCAAGCTGATCGACATGGGACTGGCGCGCCTGCACAAAATCGATCCCGTTGCCGCCGATCTGACTGCCAGCGGCGTAACCTTGGGTACGTTCGACTATATCTCGCCGGAGCAGGCACGCGATCCGCGAAACGCCGACGTGCGAAGCGATATCTATTCGCTGGGCTGTACGCTGTTCTTCATGCTTGCAGGCAGGCCGCCGTTTCCGGAAGGGACCGTACTGCAGAAGCTGCTCCAGCACCAAGGCGATGAACCGCCCAGTGTACGGCAGTTTCGGCCCGATACGCCGGATGAACTAAGAGTCTTACTCCGGCGTATGATGGCCAAAGATCCTCGCGATCGCTATGCCACAGCGCCCGAATTGCTCGACGATCTTACGACCTTGGCGCGACATCTTGGCCTGCGTCCGCTGACAGGCGGAAGCCGGGTCTGGGAACTTCCGCAGCCGCCACGGATTTCCCGGTTGGCGTATCACCTGCCGTGGCTGGCCCCAACCGCGGCCCTGCTGTGCGTGGTCGCCGCGTTGCATTTTTTTGGCGGGCGCGATGCGCCGCCTCCACCGGTTCTCGGCGGTCCAGAGGAGCTGATAGGCGAGTTGCCCGATCCTGCCGACTTCCCGTCGGCCGCGCCGGCCGATATTTCGCCGTTGTCTTCGGCAATCGGCAGTGACGGCGCTACCGATGCGAGGATAAACCCGCCCTCGGTTGCGGCCGCAGAAACACCCCGTTCCGAGCCCCCCGATCTTGCGCTGGGAGGAACGACTTCGGCCGGCGCTCCCACCCCTTCGATCCCCCAGGATCCGAAGACGCCTGGCGCGTCGGAGGAACGTGTTGAAGATCAGCCGACGACGGGCATGGCTTCTCGCGATCTGGCAGGGGAGCTTGCCATGGAAAGCGCCGCGGCAGGTCTTACGGTTGGGCAGTCGCCCGACGCCATGGTTCGTCTGCCGAGTGCCCTTGCCGATAGCGGCGGAATAAGGCTAGGTACACCGGAACTAGCCTCGGCGGCGCCCGCGCGGACCGATGCGCTCCAGCCGGCCGGCGTCTTGATCGTCAACAGTGGCGAGAGCGAAGAGCCAGGCTATCCATCACTCACCGCCGCACTTGCCGTCGCAGAAACAGGCAACGTGATCGAGTTGCGATACAACGGTCAACGGGAGCAAACCCCATTGAAACTGGCCGGTCGGCGATTGACCATCCGCGGCGCCGAGGGGTTTCAGCCGGTCATTCTCTTCCGCCCGAATGGAAGCGATCCGGTCGAACAGCCGCGTAGCATGATTACCGTGACTTCCGGCGAGTTGGCGCTGGTAAACCTCGCCGTCGAATTTGATGTATCGCGAAAAACACCGGCCGAAACCTGGTCTTTAATCGAGGTGTTCGGCGGAGCGCAGATCGACCTGCAGCGTTCGACATTCTCCATCTATAACGCGTCGGACGACGGGACGGCCTATCACCCGAATGTCGCATTCTTCCGGACGCGCCCGGCGCCCGGCGCCGATCGCATTACCACAACAGCCGCCGAGGCTGCTGCGCCCATCGTAACGGTCGAACTGGTCGATTGCTGCGTGCGCGGGCAGGCGGCCGTACTGCGTTCCGAGGCATTTCAATCGGTCGCCTTCAGTTGGGAGAACGGATTTCTGGCTACCAGCGAACCGTTCGTCTCGCTGGCGGCAGGCGCACGCGCCCCGGCCGAAACCGATGCCGCCACGATCAACCTGCGGCATCTCACCGCGATGCTCGGAGGCGGACTCCTGGCGATGACCGACCGGCAGCCGGCCGCACGTCAAATGCCGACCAGTATCTCCCTGAGCGACAGCATTCTCATCGGGGCTCCAGGCGTACCGCTATTGGACCAGTATGGCGAAACGGGCGATGATCCGCGCACGAAAGTCCATTTCCAGGGCAACCGGAATTTTTACGAGGGCTTCGATCTATTTTGGCGGGTTCAGGGCAGTAACAAATCCCGGCCGCCCGTTCTGGTCGATTACAGCCAATGGCAATCGCATTGGGGGGCGGAAGATGAGTATCTGCCCAGCTTCGACCGGGTCGAGTGGCAGAAGGATCCTCAGCCCGAATTGGCCCCTCATCGCGCCCGTATCTCCGACATCGCCCTCGATCCGGACGCCCTGGAGAACCCTGTCCGCGGCGCCGCGAGCAACGGCCGCGACGCCGGATGCGACCCCGCGCAGCTCTCCGAATTTCCTGCCCCATAGCTCCTGACTTCTGTCGGGTTGTATCATCCGATTTCACCGGTACCGCCGTGTTCGCTCCCTGACGGCGTGCGGTACCTCGCCGTCGGGCCTGGGCCATTGTTCAGGCAGTGTCCCCCGCTGCCGCATTGACGATTCGTCGTCCACTTCCTGGACCCGACAGATCTCCCTGCTTATCTCGTTTGACCTTCCGACCATTCCGCCTCCAAGCACCACATTGCCATTTCGTCACGGTCGCTTTCACACGTTACTTCACCGCCGTGACTTGCCGTGTCTATCCCCCGGGCAGACCTCTACGGTCGGTGGGATTGCCGTCGCACGATCAAGGGTTCGTAAATTACACGGATTCTCCCCGACAGGCTTGGCCGAATCGAGTTCACTACTGTTACGGACTGGTCTTTCGTCTCAGGTTGCTCTCCACCCTCCCTCGCGGGAACGCAGTTACCACTGTTGACTACGGGCCGGTAACGTTAGCCCGGAAGGGACTTCCACCCTCCTGATCAAACGCCTTCACAGGCGCACGTGCCACTGCCGTCTCGGCAGTGCTCTTCTCACGACGTACCTTGCTCGTTCCCTTTACGCAGAACCATTCCTCGCAGGCTTCAATTGTGACGAAGGCCACCGTGCGGGCTTGCCCCGTCCGCAGCCATGGTCGGTCAGCTACAACCTTGCCGCGGCGAAGCCGCCTATGGAGTGCGGGAACTTGTTCCCGCTTTCTGGCCTACACCGCATGCAAACACCCCCTGCTCGCGCATCCCCGATCTCCCAACTCCGATCTGCGATCTCCGACACCTTGTGTCCTCATGCTCGAAATCGTACTCGTCTTTGTATTTCCCTCTGTTCCCTCTGCTTCCTCCTGTTCATTCTTTTCTTCGTCTTCGTGTTGGCGTCAATCGTGACTCAACTCAGGAGCCCGCAAAGCACATCAGAGCAAGAACACCCTCGCCCGTCTGCCGGCCTTTCATCCGTGGCGGGATCCTTAACGGACCCACTCGCTTGCGCTTCGAGCTCGTACGCGCTCGCGCGTCCTCCATACAAGCACGCAGCGCCAGCAAGTGGATCCGGCGTTTTCGGGTGCCTCGTTTCCGGTCCTTAACGGACTTAACGGACCCACTCGCTTGCGCTTCGAGCTCGTACGCGCTGGCGCGTCTCCCATACAAGCACGCAGCGCCAGCAAGTGGATCCGGCGTTTCGGTCCTGGCTTTGCCGCGGCGAAGCCGCCTATGGAGTGCGGGAACTTGTTCCCGCTTTCTGGCCTACACCGCATGCAAACACCCCCTGCTCGCGCATCCCCGATCTCCCAACTCCGATCTGCGATCTCCGACACCTTGTGTCGCTACGGCACACCTGCCAGGAATCCGTCAATCCTGAGCCGCCGCACTCGCGCCGTTCCGCTCCCATCTCCCCCTCCGCGTCAGCGCGTCACTAGCAACTAGCAACTAACAACTAGCAACTGGATTCCTCCGCTCCCCCTCCGCGCCAGCGCGTCACTAGCAACTAGCAACTAGAAACTAGCAACTGGATTTCTCCGCTCCCCCTCCGCGCCAGCGCGTCACTGACACCTGACACCTGTCACCTGACACCTCCTTCGCGGTATTTACATCGGCCACGAAGTATGGTAAGGTGACGGCATACTCTGACGCCACTATAGACAGGGGCCTGTGGGCAGCGTAAGGCCGAACAGAAGACCTGAATAGGGGTGGTATACCGGCATCGTAAGCCCGGCCACCTGACGCGCGGATGCGATTGGCGAGACTGATACTTTCGCCCGCAAAACCGCACGCAGGTGAGGCGGCGTGTGTGGAACAGCGTGCGGAGGACGTTCCTATCTGGACGTCCTTCACAGCGGCGGCCCCAGCGGAGGGTTCCGCCGTACGGAGTGAGGGGTCCTTGCGCAGCAATGGCAAAGGATCGGCCCCGTACGGTCTGCTACTGCGTCGCATAAAGCCGGCGGAATAGGACCGATTGGCAACGTAATTCCTCGGGCAGTTTTTGGCAGCCTAAGACCAGCGTCGGAGATGCAGGCACCCTCGGGTCGCATAAGACCACCCGTCGCAGAAAATGGTTCTGCGTCGAACGGTGGGAGGACTGCGCCCAATGGGCCTCCGTAAGCCGGCCCTTTCTGCTGTAAGTCCTTTTGAAATAACAGGTTAGCGAAACAGTGGGCGTTTTCGCTCACCTATTTGCGAACACCGCCTGAAAAACACTGTTCGACAATATCCAACTCCTTGCCACACAACAGGTTACAACCCGTTTTCCGGCCTCGGACGCCGAGTTTTGCCACACGCGGAAATCGCGCGTAACCTCAATGGCAGCAACGGTTTAAGGTAATCGGCCACCTGTTGTCGAACAGTCGAACAGGGCCAAGGGCGTGCGACAATTCCAGGGCTGTTCGTTTTTGGCGTGGGCCGACGCGCCGGCACGCGATTGTCGCACGACTCTCCGAGTCGTGAACATTCCAGACGGAATGCCTCGGAGAGTCGTAGCGACAAGATAGGTGGGGGGCTGGTTGTTCGGCCGCGCAAGACCTTCGATTACGAGTACGAGCACCGCTGAAGCTGAGTACGAGTGGGGGTGCAGAGAGACAGGAGAGGACGAAGGCAACGGAGGAAGGATGTGGCTGCGGACTATCGTGCCGTGTCGGTTCTGCGTTCTGGCGCTTGTCTGCAATGTTACTCGCCCGATTGATCCTCCTCGCTGCATGATTGGCCGGCGACGATGGTATCGCGTACGCGGAAGGTATCGTCGAGATCGAACAGGACGAGGTCGGCTGGGGCGCCGGGTTCGAGGCGGGGTGGAGGCAGTTGAAGAATGCGCGCCGGGTTGACGGTGGCCATGGCGATGGCCTCGGCAAGGCTGATGCCGGCAAATGCCATGCTGTTGACAATGCCGACCCCAATCGGAAGGCTGGCGCCGGCCAAAGCCTCGCGCTGGCCAGCAACGACGAGCTTGCCGGTGTCGAGGATTTCGAGTTCGCACAGGTTGGTCTGGTAGCGACCGGGCGGCAGACCGGCAAGGCCCGATAGATCGCTCACCAGGACACAACGTTCAATGCCCTTCGCACGCAGGAATACCTTTACAACGTAAGGCGGCAGGTGGAACCCGTCGCAGATCAAGCCGGCCGTCAGGCGATCATCGGCCAGTTGGGCCCAGATATAGTTGCGATGTCGGTGCACGTTGGCGTGCGAGCCGTTGCCAAGGTGGGTACTCATGGTAGCGCCGGCATCGACAGCGGCTTCCACCTGCTCGGGAGTTGCTGCTGTGTGGCCGATGGAGACGGTAACACCGGTATCCGTTACACGGCGGACGAACTCGGGCGTGTTGTCGAACTCGGCGGAAATGGTGAGAATGCGAATGCGCCCGGCTGCGGCCTCCTGGAATCGTTGGAACTCGTCGAAGTCGGGTGGGCGGATGTGTTCGAGCGGATGCGCGCCGCGGGCGCCGTCCTCGCTTGCCAGGTACGGTCCCTCAACGTGGAAGCCGGGCATGCGGTGGGCCAGACCGGGCATTTCCTCGCAGGCACGGGCGAGCGTGCGGAGGGCATGGCTCATGCAGGCGGAGCTTTGGGTCGTGACCGTGGGGCAGAATTGCGCGACTCCGAAACGTTCCATGGCCGCGGCGATGCCTGCCACATGCTCCACGGTGAGGTCGTCGGACGAGAACTCCTGGCCCCCGTAGCCGTTGACCTGAAGATCAATCAGGCCCGGGGCAACCCAGGGGAGCGACTGTGTGGTGTCGGTGTCGCGATCGATTGGTTCAATATGTGCAATTCGGTCCTGGGCCAGAGTGATCTTGACGGGCTGGCTGGTATCGAAACGTCGTGCAAGCAACTCCATAAGGCGCCTTCCGATAGAATGGCCGGGGCGATGTGAGTGTTCCGGATGAAGTACGGTCTTCTCAGCGGAAAACTTGCACTCGCCATGAAACGGGCAGTATACTGGGACACTGCCGAGTTTGCCAGCCCCCGGAATACGGGAGGAGTTGTGATGCGCCTGATGATTCCGCGATTTCCTGCATGTTGCCCATCACCGGTATTCACCATGATGATCGTGCTCGGTGCGTTGGTAATCCGCAGAGAAGGCATGGCGGATGAGACGCCTGCGGCGCCGAAGTTGAACGTCGTGTTCATTTTGGCTGATGATTTGGGGTGGGGGGAACTGGGTTGTTACGGTCAACAGAGGATCCCCACGCCGAATATCGACCGGCTGGCGGCAGAAGGAATGCGTTTCACGCAGCATTACAGCGGGGCACCCGTTTGTGCACCTTCCCGTTGTGTTCTGCTGACCGGCCGGCATCTGGGCCAGGCAGACATTCGTGACAATCGGCGTGCCAAAGCGAGTTCTCCCCAATGGACCGAGGGGCAGCATCCGATGTCGGCCGAAGCAGTGACGTTGGCCGAAGTGTTCCACGCCGCAGGCTACGCCACCGGTGCGATGGGAAAATGGGGGCTGGGGCCGGTTGGAAGTACTGGCGATCCGAATAAGCAGGGGTTCGATTTGTTCTTTGGCTACAATTGCCAGGCGGTGGCGCATAGTTACTATCCGCAGTACCTGTGGCGGAACGCAGAGCAGATCGAGATCAACAAGACGCCTATTCCCGGCCACGCCAAGCAGCCGGAAGGGGAGGTGCGTCTCGAAGACTGGATTGGCGAGACCTACGCGCCGAAGCTCATGGTCGAAGAGGCCGAAGCGTTCATTGCCGCCAATCGTTCGCGACCGTTCTTGCTGTATCTGCCATTTACCGAACCGCACGTTGCCATTCATCCGCCGCGCGAATCGGTTGAACGCTTCCCTGCCGAATGGGACAAGGAACCCTATCGTGGTCAGCACGGATACTTGCCTCATCCGCGGCCACGGGCCGGATACGCCGCGATGATTTCGGACCTTGACGACCATGTCGGACGCGTCATGGCTGCGCTCGCAAAGGCCGGCGTTGCGGATCGTACGCTGGTTGTCTTCACGAGCGACAACGGCGCCACGTTGCCCCGTGCTGCCCATACCTCGTGCAACGTGGGGGGCGTCGATGCACAGTTCTTCAACAGCACGGCCGGTCTGCGGGACTTCAAAGGAAGTGTTTACGAAGGCGGTATTCGCATCCCGATGATCGCGTGGCTTCCCGGCCGTGTACCAGCCGGTACGACCAGCGACGCACCGAGCTATTTCGCAGACTGGTTTCCGACCCTTTGTGATGCGGCCGGGTTGAAGAAGCCGGCGGGGCTGAGCGGCGAGAGTCTCTGGTCCATCATGACCGGCGGGCCGGCGCCGACGTCGCGCAAGGCGATGGTTTGGGTATTTCCGGGGTATCGCGGGCAGATGGCCGTGCGCATGGGCGATTTCAAAGTGGTGCGTCAACGACTTTCAACGAAGACTCCCGGCCCGTGGGAAGTGTATAACCTGGCCGACGATAGGGCCGAGGCGAACGACCTTGCAGCGCAACATCCGGAGATCATCGCGAAGGCCAAGGAGCTTCTCCGCCGTGAAGTGGCGGACAACCCCGTCTTCCCGCTTCCCATTCCCGGCGTCAACGCCCCCGAGGATGCGAAGTAGGACGCTTCCGGGGGGCAGGGCACGGGGGCCGTTGGCCGTCAATGGCTGTTCGCCGAGGGGGCGAGCAGGCGGTTTGGCCGGTCCCAGTGGATTCTGGCGACAAAGATGCTGTTGTCGCTACCGTGTTTTTCCACGCCGCGGGGCTGCATCCATTCGGCGGCGGTGACCCATGTTTCGTCGGGGCTGACCTCGCAGACGGCGAAGTTGCCCAGCCGGGCGCCACGCTGCGGGACCAGGATGCGTTCGGTGGCTCGCAGAACGCACGGCCTTTCCGTATCCACACGGGCAAGGAACAGCGGCGCGCGATGCCGGAAGACGTGATCGTTCTGGGCGCCGCGGCGCGTGTAGGCCAGGAATAGGCCGTCGCTGTGGGTTACCCAATGCTGTTGGGTGTTGTAGTTGCCAAGATCCGACCCATCGTCGAAGGTCCACTTCCTGGGAGCGAGGAAGTGCAGACCGTCTTTGCTGCAGGCGACGTAGCCATGGTCGTCGTTACGCATGGTCAGGAAGAACGTGTCGCCGAGACGGGTGAGCGACGGCTCGTACAAGCCTCGCTTCACGTCGACCGACAGGAAGTTGCCGTGCTCGACGTATTGCAGCGTTTCACCATCGAAACGGCAACGGCATACGGTCACACTGTAGCGCGGTTCCCCCGGGGCCTTGCAGTAGATGGGCAGAAGGATATCGCCGTTGGGCAGGTCATATCGCTGAACGGAGCCGGCTCCGGCACAGGCGAACCTTGCCTCGTCGGGCATCGCAAGTACCTTCCAGGGCAGCCAGCGGTGTTGTTGAGGATCGTAGACGGAATACGCCGTTCCTCGCGGGCGCACGTGCATGACTCGGTTGTTTCGGTACCAGACGGTGTGGCCGGCGCCGAGCAGTTTGCCGGTTGCCGCGTGCCACTTGGGAGTGAAATCGCAGACGGTCGTTTCGTCGCCGGGTTGCAGCAGTTCGGGTGCGACACTTGCTCCGGTTGGCAGCTTTGCATCGGGGCCGTGGAACGTCTGGCGGGCGAAGACGGTCTGTTCCACCGGCGCGGTCCACGATTTGCCCAGGTCGGCTGTCCGCATTTCGTGTAGCGGATAGAAGACGTCGGAGCCGGTCAACAGCAGCTTCTGAGTGGTCATGACGACCAATGGGAGATCGGACGGATTGCCAGGGTGGCGGGGCGGAATGGCCCCGGCTCGTGCATGGACCCAGCAATAATCGCCGTCGAAACCGCTGCGTGCGATGGACAATTCGACGTTGAAGGGCAACGGCTGCGGCTCGGCTGCGAGCAAGGTGTATGCAATCGCTACATGCCACGCAGCCAAACAGAGGAGCGTTGGTCTCATGCGATATGCCTCCAATCGGCTGGAAGTTATTGATCGGCGCCCAGGACGTTGTCGCTCAGGTGGTTGTCTTCGCCACCAGTGATCTTCAGGGCGGTCCAAGGGCCGGAATTCTCGGTGTCGTTGCGAATCATGCAGCCGGAAATACGGCTACGGTTGGTGTTTTCGACGAGCATGCCGGCATTCTGGCAATCGAGAATGGTGCACTGGCCGATGTTCAGCCGCGAACCGCCGCGAATAATGACGCCGGCGGGATGCGTATGAACGCCGTTGACATGAAGGCCGGTGATGGTGCTATCGCGGCACTCCTCCAATACGATGCCTCCCCGGGCCTGGAGGGCGACGCCGTAGGCGTAGTGCGGATTCCGGTCGAAGTTGTTCGCCGAGAGGACAAGGTTCGAGCAATCGACCGCACGCAGATCATGGTCGAAGCCCATCCAGAACGTATTGCCTACGACCGTAACGCCGCGAGCCCGGCAAAGGTCGATGTTCACATGCACGTCGCTCAGGACATTACTGGCAATGGTGACATGGCCCCAACGCCGGTCGCTGTCGTCGTTGCCGATAATGCGGATATTGGCCGAGTCGGGGCC
Organism: Thermoguttaceae bacterium; assembly: GCA_040772845.1. Taxonomy (GTDB): domain Bacteria; phylum Planctomycetota; class Planctomycetia; order Pirellulales; family Thermoguttaceae; genus PWXP01. Next base: position 1,172,568 of record JAXGXG010000002.1, on the reverse strand, counting down.
GAGGTGGTTGTGCTGGATCGTGCATCCGGTGATCGACACTTCTGCCACACCGGCCTTGCCGCCTTGCGAATCGATCAGGATGTTTGCGGTGGGCGGACCATCTTCGGCCATGTTGCTTTCGATGTCACAACCTGCAACGTGGAGGTTCCGTACGTCTCCGCCGCGTACGACGATACCGCCACCGCCGTTGTAGCTGATGTGGCATCCGTTGACATTCGTTTGATGGAGACTAAGGTTGTCGAGAAACAATCCGATGCCGCGGTTTTCGTACAGATGGCAATTGGCCACCAGGACATTGCGGTTACGCGTGACCAGATGGATTGCATGGAGCGTGTGCCGAACGGTCAGGCGTGTGAGGGTCAACTGCATGGCGCCGCCGGCTTCGATGCCAACGGCCTCTTCGTGTTCGCCCACGATTTCCAGGCCGTCGACCGAAGGGGTGCGTTCATGCTCCCAAAGGGCGGGCTCGAAGGTTTTGGGCGACGCAGTTCCTTTGTGGGTGCCGCGGAAGCGGAACGCCGGTCCGGGGCCGGCCATGATGATCTTCGCCGTTCCGGTCCCAGCCAGACCAACGGGGCCGTTTTGGCTCAGGTCGATGTCGATCGGCCGCGTGATGCGGTACTTTCCGCGAGGGAACAGCAGGTCACCTGCACCGGAGTCGATTGCCTTCTGGATGGCGTCTGTGTCGTCGGCCACGCCGTCGCCAACGGCGCCAAAGTCGCGTACGGTTCGGAGGGGTGCGGCAGCGGGTTCGTCGGCCCGGCAGGTTTGGACGGCGAGAATACTGACAGCGACGGCCAGGAGGGCGAGAGAAATCGGGTGTCGGCGCATCGTGGTACCCCTTTGTGGACAGCTCATTTGATCATCCGTAGTGTGTATTAGTGTGGCTCATGCAGGGCTTGGGGTCAAGGCGCGTTTGGCCCCCCCGCTTGCGGCAACGCGGATTGTCGGGTATCAAATGGGGCTGCAATTTGCTGTGTCTGCAAGCAGGGAAACAATCGCACATTCTTCAGGAGCGAGCGAGAAATATGAAGGTGGAGCTTGTACTGGACGCCCAGGCGAATGTTGGCGAGGGGCCGCTTTGGCACGCACCGTCGCAGCGATTCTATTGGGTCGATATCAATCACAATGAAGTGCATATCTATACTCCGGGCGATGGCGCCGACCGGACGATTGATGTGGGACAGAAGGTGGGAACGGTTGTCGTTCGCGCCAAGGGGGGGTTGCTGTTGGCTTTGCACCACGGGCTGGGGTTTCTCGATATCGACAGCGAGAAGATCACAATGCTGTGCGACCCCGAGGCCGATCTGACCGACAACCGGTTCAATGACGGCAAGTGCGACCCGGCCGGCCGTTTCTGGGCCGGTACGATGAGCCTCTCGCGCAACCCGGGCACGGCCAATCTTTGGCGACTGGATCCGGATCTGAGTGTCCATCGGATGCTGGAGGGGGTCACGGTGTCGAACGGCCTCGTGTGGAGTCTTGATCATCGGACCATGTACTACATCGACACGTCTACGCTGAAGGTCGATGCATTCGATTATGAACTGGAGACAGGCGCGATTGCGAATCGTCGGGCGGTGGTGTCCTTTCCCGAGGATACCGGCAAGCCCGACGGAATGGCCATCGATGTGCGGGGCATGCTGTGGATCGCCCATTTCGGCGGAAGTTGCGTGAGCTGCTGGGACCCGGCCACAGGCACGCTGCTGCAGACCATCGAAGTCCCGACCGACAACGTGACGGCGTGTGCCTTCGGCGGCCCCAACCTGGACGACCTCTACATCACTACCGCCCGCGTGAAGCTGAACGAGGAACAGCTCCAGCAGCAGCCGCATGCCGGTGGTGTGTTCGTGGTGAAGCCCGGGGTGCAGGGAGTGGAATCGTTCGAGTTCGCCGGGTGATCGCCGTATGATCGTTCTCGATGTCCAGCAGGTTGCCAAGCACTTCGGCCCGGAACCGGTGCTCGACGGCGTGACGTTCCAGGTCCATCCGGGTGATCGGATTGCGCTGGTCGGGCCGAACGGTTGCGGCAAGTCGACTCTGCTGCAGATCATTGCGGGAAAGGAAGAGGCCGATGCCGGCACGGTGGCATTACACCCGACCATCCATGCCGGATCGTTCGAGCAGCAGGTTCACCTGGCAAGTGCCCAACGTGTGTACGACGAGGCGAAATCGGCTTTGGCCAACCTGCTGACGCTCCAGCAAGAGGCCCAGTCGGTGGCCGAAGCCCTTGCCGAAGCCGACGCGGAGGACATGCCCCGCCTTGCGGCCCGCTACGACCACCTGCAACAGGAACTCGATCGTCGCGATGCCTACAACCTGGACCACAAGATCAAGCGGGTCCTGAACGGGTTGGGTTTTTCCGAGGCGGCCTATTGGCAAGATGTGGAGAGTCTCAGCGGAGGCGAACAGAATCGGCTGATGCTGGCAAAGCTGCTTCTTTCCGAGCCGAATCTCATGCTGTTGGACGAGCCGTCAAACCACCTCGACATCGAGGCGACGCAATGGCTCGAGGGGTTTCTGCTGGAGAGTTCGGCATCGGTGATTGTTGTGAGCCACGACCGGTCGCTGTTGGATCGCGTGGCGACCCGAACGCTCGAACTGGTGCACGGGACGGTCGATTCGTACCAAGGCAACTTCTCGGCCTACTGGCGGCAGAAACAGGAGCGGCTGCTTGTCGAACGGCGGACGTACGAGAAGCAGCAGACGGAAATCGCGAAGACGGAAGACTTCATCCGCCGCAATGCTTACGGTCAGAAGCATGCCCAGGCGGAAGACCGTCGCAAGAAGCTCGAGCGGATCGAGCTGGTGGCATTGCCACGAGAAATCGGGGCGCCGCCCATGGCATTTCCGCCGGCGGCCCGGTCGGGCGATCTGGTTGTTCGGGCAGAAAGGTTGGGGAAGGCGTTTGACCGTCCGCTGTTTCAAAATGTCACGTTCGATGTCGGCCGAGGGGAACGTTGGGGGTTGCTCGGGCCGAATGGGTGCGGGAAAACCACTTTGTTGAAGTGCCTGGTTGGCCTGCTTGAAGCCGACGAGGGACGCGCCAACCTGGGGCATGGCGTCAAGCTTGGCTACTTCGACCAGCACCTGCACGAACTGCACGACGACGTGCAGGCGGTTGATGCCGTGCGTCCGCCCGGCAAGTCCATGGACATTCAGACGCGCCGCAACCTGCTCGGACGTTTCGGCCTGAGCGGGGATACGCAGCTTCAGCCGGTAGGGAGTCTTAGCGGTGGCGAACGGTGCCGCGTTGCACTCGCGCGGCTGTGCCTGGCCGAGGCCAATTTATTGGTTTTGGACGAACCGACCAACCACCTGGACCTCTGGGCACGCGATGCCCTGGAGCAAGCACTTCTGAAGTTCGACGGTACGGTGTTGTTCGTCAGCCACGACCGCTACTTTGTCAACCGGGTTGCGGATCACTTGCTGGTGGTCGAACCGGACCGGGTGCAGGTTGTGGTGGGGAATTACGACACTTATCAGCTCCTCAAAGCCGTGCGGTCTGAGGTGTCTGCAGATACATCTGAAGAGACCGCCCCTGTCGCGAAGGCTCGACCGGCGCCATCCAAAACCGAATCCACGAAACGCAAACGGCGGTTTCCCTACCGCAAGGTCACTGACCTGGAAGCCGAAATCCTTCAGCGCGAGACCGAGGTGGAACGCCTGCACGCCGTACTTGCCGACGGCGCAACCCACCGCGACGGGCAGCGAGTTCGGGAGATCATGAGTCAGGTCGACCAGCAGAAGGCGGTTCTGGCGACCCTGTACGAGCACTGGGAAGAAGCCGTCGAGCTGAATTGGTAGCCCGTCTTCAGGCAGGGCCGATTCTACCGGTTTTTCGCATTGTTGGCCCCTGACAGATCTGGCAGGTCCCCTCCAGGGGATGGTATATGCTGCTTGGCGCGGGATTGTCCCGTAACGTAGAGTTTCCCAAGGTGGCATCCGCTTCGTGGCCCGTGTTGCTTGCAGCCTTGGGAGGGGGGTGCGCAACCGGCCTTGTGACTTTCCGCGGTGGGAGACTTTATGAACAGCGTCTTGTTCATTTTGACAATTGCCTCGCTGAACACGGTTCTCGGATTCGCGATTGCCGTGTATCTCGGCCGTCGATATCGCGCAACGGCCCCGCCCGACTGGGACTTCGGTGAGGAAATGTCTTGGGCGGATACTCAGGGCGAGATGCCTGGAACAGTGAACGGCGAGTCTGCTTCTGAGGCAGTGGAGGGCGATTCGGAACAGACTCCGGTTGAGGATGGGGAAGAACTTGATGTAGCCATCGACCAGAAGACAGCCACGGCCCTTGCCGACAAAGCGCAAGCGGAACGGGAAAACCAGGAAGAAGATGTTGCGGCCGAAGCATCGGACGAGGAAATCCCGGAAACGCCTTCCGAAGAGTCCGTAACTCCCGCTACAGAGCCAGAAACGCCGGCATCGCAGGAACTCGCCGAGACAACGCCGACACCGACGCCCGCCACAACCCCGGAACAAACGCCTCACACCAGAGAAACACCTTCCGATTTGTCGGAAACCACCGAGCAACAAGGCGCCGGTGCATCGTCTGTGCTTGATCAGGAAGAGCCTCAGCCAGAACGTCAGCCGACCGACACATCCGACGTTGAAGTCCAGGAAGCAGAAGAACGAAAAAGCGAACCGGCCGTTGCGGACATCTCCGCAGTCGACGAAACAACTGCTGCCGCCGAAGGGGAAAGGACTGATACGGAAAGTGCTGCAGAGGCATCGCGGGACGCTGTGGAGGAATCGCCAAAGCCGCCTGCACATACGGAAGTCGAGGGTGTCTCCCCGGAGGAATCCGCGGCAGAAGAAGAACGAATGGCAGCAGACGCTACAGAAGATGACGTTGCCGAACGGACGGCTGTGCAGACTGAAGGCGCCGAAGGCGCGAAAGAACAGACACCTGCTCCGAGGCCGGAGACCTTGGAAGAGGCCGAACCTCCGGCGAGAAGACACGTAGGTGAGTTCGAGCAGTCCGTTGAACGGGGCAAGTCCGGCACCGATAGCGACAGGGCTATCGAAGAGTTCTTGGCAGAGGTCGAGCAATATGAGGGCCAGCTTGGCCAGGCCGATGCACAGTTGCGCGCCCAGGTTGAGGATCCCGATAGTACCTCGATCCGCGAATGTCTGGCGTCTCTGCTCGAGGCCAGCCGCGAGTTTGCGCAGAAGCGAGAGCACGCGCGTAACGGACTCGAAGTCCTGCCCGGCGAAACGGCGGAGTTTGAAATGGCCTCCGAGCGTCTGAAGGGCGCCATCGATCAGCAGGATACTCAGATCGAGTCGACCGAGCGCGCAATTGCGGCGTTCCCGTATGTCGATGATTTGACACAAGGCTGTCGTGTGATGATCGGCGAAACGACGAAGCTCATGGATGCCAACCTGCGAGTTCGCGATTCTCTGCATGAGGTAAGTATTCAGTTGGCCCGCGGCGAGCATCGCTTGACCGATCTGGAGCCGGCGCGGAGGACCGACGGGCTGACGGGAACCGAGAGCCGAGAATCGCTGGAAGGCGCATTACTCCAATGGATGCACAGTGGTGAAGAGCAGGTTGACATGCTGTCGGTGGCCGTTCTGGACGTGGATGGTTTCGGCCAGGTGAATGAGGAGTATGGTCATTCGGTGGGTAACGAGCTGCTTCACGCGCTTGGCAAGCTGTTGATTGCCGAGAATGGCAGTCGCGCCCGCTTGGCCCGATTCAGTGGTGAGCGGTTCGCCTTGCTCTTCCCGAATGTCGATCTTCGCGCCGCGGCGAACGCTGTAGAGCGGTTGCGACAGATCGTGGAGCTTGCGCGTTTCGAATACAAGAAGGCGGACATCCACATTACGATTAGTTGCGGCGTCGCGGAGTCCCTGGGTGATGATACGCCTGACACGGTCATGACGCGTGCGGAGGCGACGCTCATGGAGGCGAAGCGTTATGGTCGGAATCGGACGTTCATACACGAGGGGAAGTATCCGACTCCGGTCGTGCCCCCGAAATTTGCCCTGGAGCCGCGACGCATGACGCTGTAGCCATCCCTTGGGATGGCCGCAGCCGATAGCCCTTTTGCGAGAGAGCGAGCATGGCGGAGACGAAGTATCAGTCGGACATGTCAGTATTCGGGGAGAATGCCCCATTTCCCCTGACAGTGGCGCTCAGCGAGGAAGAACGCCTCCGTACTCATGCGGCGAAACGGCAGGAAGCCATTGTCGCCTTGGGACGACGCGCCGTCGCGCCGCCGACATTGCCGATCCTCCTGCACGATGCCGCAGCCTTGCTGGCCGAGATGTTCGACGCGGAGTACAGCGGCGTCGCTGAGGCATTGCCCGACGGGAAAACGCTGCGGCGTCAGCTCATGCGCCGGGACGACAGCGATGAACCAACACCATGCGACGCTGAAGCGACAACGCTCGATGGCAACGCGTCCTTGGGGGCTTATGCGCTAGAGTTAGCCCACCCGGTCGTTGTTGCCAACCTGGTCGAGGAGACCCGGTTTACCGACCTGTTCCTGCGCCGCCACGGTATTGCAAGTGCGGTGGCCATTCCCTTACGGTTGCGTGGCGAAGCCTTTGGCGCCCTGGGAGCCTACAGTGTTCGACCGGGCCATTTCGGAAAGGACGACGTCCTCTTCATGGAATCGATTGGACACCTGATTGCCACCACGATCGGTCGCTGCCGGGCCGAGGACGAGTTGGCGCGAGAACGAAAGCTCTCAGAGGGGGTGCTCGGAGTCGTCGACGCTTTGGTGCTCATTCTGGACCGCCAGTGGCGAATCGTTCACGTGAACCGGGCGTGCCAGAGCATTACCGGATTCGCCGCCGCCGAAATTGAAGGGCGACCCATCTGGGACGTGTTTGTAGTGCAGGAAGCGAACGGCTGGGTACGCACGTTGATGGATCGGTGCCATGAGTCGCGGAAGCCGGTAGAATACGAGAGCGTTTTGCAGACCAAACACTCCGCACGGCGGAGAATCGCCTGGCGATACCAGACCGTATTGGACTCGGAGGGAGCGGTGTCCAGCATTGTCGCCACGGGTATTGATATCACCGAGCGATGCGATCTGCAGAAACGCCTGGACGTGAAAGAACGCGAGGCCATGGCCGCGAAGAAAGAACTTGCTGAATGGAAGGAGACACAACGACAAGCATCGGAAGCATTGGCGGAGATGCCCGAAATCGTGCCATTCAGTGCCATGCCTACACCCTTGAATGCCGAGCGGCGCCAGCGTCCCAGACGATCCTATCCGTACGCCCAGCGCATCGCGCCGATCATCAAAGGGGAACTGCCCAAGGAACAGGATTTCGAAGCAGTGGAGTGCAACGATATTGCCGCAGGCGGCTTCTCCTTCTTCGCCACACACCCGCCCGTCTCCGACGCGATTGTCGTGGCGCTCGGCACACCGCCCAAGGTCACGTATCTGACCGCCCAGGTGGCGCACATTACGCGTCAGACGAGGAATGGTAGGCGTATGTACCTGATCGGTTGCAGCTATACCGGCCGAATCCACTACTGAACGAGTTCACCGGGCGCCGCTCACACGGATGTTGACCGGTCCGGTGTTCGGCTGCGGTTTCCCGGGCGTGCTGCGCCCGTTCGCAACGAACTGTTCCAGCAAGTCGGTCAGTTCGCGAACCTTCTCCGGATGCTGCCCGGCGAGGTTCGCCTGTTCGCCCAGATCGTCGTCCAGGTTGAAAAGCTGCACGGGGGGTAATCCGTTGGCCTGCTTGCTGCCTGGTCGTGGTGCGCTCCAACCGCCCGAGTCGGGGCAGAGCAGCAGCTTCCAGGGACCGCGGCGGATGGCAAAGCTGCCGTTGACCGAATGTGATACAAGTTGGTCCCGCTTGCCTGCCGTGCCGGCGCGAAGCGTCCTCAGAAAGCTAATGCTGTCCTCTGCCGCTTCGTCTGCAACGCGAATCTCGAGGATTTCGGCAACCGTTGCCAGGATATCGCACTGGCAGACGAGCTGGTTGCTTGTACTGCCTGCCGGAACATGGCCGGGCCACCGGACGACGAACGGGACGCGATGGCCGCCCTCAAACAGGTCGGCCTTATGGCCCCGCAACGGGCCGCTGGGAAAATGGTCATGCTCGGCCAACTCGTCGAACTGGGCTTGCGGTGAACAGCCATTGTCGCTGGTGAAAACGATCAGCGTTTGGTCCGCAAGTTCGTTGCGACTGAGCGCCGCGACGATCTCGCCGACGGCCCAGTCGGTTTCCATCACGAAGTCGGCATAGGCGTTGATGCCGCTCTTGCCTTGCCAGGCAGGCGTGGAGAGGATTGGGGTATGCGGCGAGGCCAGGGGGACGTACATGAAGAACGGATGCCCATGCCGTGCTTCTGCGGCCTGCCCGTCGATATACGCGACCGACTTCTTCGCGAGAACGGGCAATACGTTTTCGGCTTCGAAATCGGGGGCCGCGGGGCCCTTGCGGGTTTGCCGTTTCGGATCGTGTCCGTGCATCATCAGGAAACTGCGATCCTCGGTCGGCAACGACACGACATGATCGTTTTCGATAAACGTATAGGGCACCATATCGAGCGAAGCGCTGATGCCGTAATAGGAGCCGAAACCTACGGCGTTCGGACCGTTGGTGATAGGTTTGGTGAAATCGACGTTGAATACTTGCTCGCGTCGTTCGATGCTCAGCTCGGCAACCTCCGCGTTTGGCTTGACGACCCAATCCATACCGAGATGCCACTTGCCAAAGCAGGCGGTATGGTAGCCTGCGGCCTTGAGCATGGATGCGATGGTCATGCGGTCCGGTTCGATCAGGCGCGGGCTAAGGCCGCCCAGCACGCCGCGTTTCAGCCGGCTGCGCCAGTTGTAGCGTCCGGTGAGCAACCCGTACCGCGTTGGACTGCACACCGAAGAAGTCGAATGTGCATCGGTGAAACGCATTCCCTCTTCGGCCAGCCGGTCGATATTCGGCGTAGGGATCTTGCCGCCATAGCAGCCAGGATCGGCATAGCCGAGGTCGTCGGCAAGTATTAGCACTATATTTGGTACACAGCCATTGGTCGCTTTTTCCTCGGCTACTGTAGATGATATTGACAGACATGGGGTCAGTAGGGTAAGTATAAGTGTAGCTATTCTATGTAGCAACGAGCCTAGTAAACGAGAGGGGGCATTGCTGCCCCAGCGGAACCTGGGTTGCATCGGTACACCTGCGGCAGGACGGGCGGGTTTCGGGGCGTCGGACTCATGAGCCTGACGCGCACATCAGTATCGACGACCGGCGACTGCGGGTCAACATGCCCCCGGGGCTGGTACCTGAAACGGGAGGATCACAATGGGACGCAAGCGGAAGCAACGGCGGCAGACGCACGGGTCGGCTTGGCACTGGCAGCAGACGGACTGCTGGTACTACACGATGCCGGGTACGAGGAAGCGGGTTCCGCTGTTCGACGAGCGGGGCGAACGAATCCGTGGCAGGGAGAATAAGGAGGCCGCCGAACTGGCGCTGGCGCGGGAAAAGCTTTCATGGGAGGAAGAGACGCCCGGACCACCCGCGGGTAATGGGCAGTGGCCGGTGGTCAAGGTGTGCTCCGAGTACATCCAGTATTGCGAACGAGGCCTGGTCAGCGGCACGATCAGCAAGGGCCATCGAGACAATAGCGTTGCGTGGCTGAATGACCTCTGCGGGTACTGTGGCAAGCGTCCGGTCGCCAGGTTGAAGAAGGCCCACGTTCAGCAGTGGATCGACAGCCATGCGTCCTGGCGCAGTCCGGCAACGCGGCGAAGCGTGATTGCGGTGGTCCTGGCAGCCTTCAACCGCGCCGAAGAGATGCACGGGGTCCCCAATCCGCTAAAGGGGCTCAAGAAGCCACGGTCGGAGCCTCGGTTGCAATCGTTCAGCCCAGAGGACGAAAAGGCACTCTACAGTGCAACGGAAGAGTGCTTTCACAATTTTCTCTTCGCGGCAGTCCATACGGGCCTTCGGCCGTTCTGTGAGCTGGCACGCATTACGGCGGATGATGTCGAAGAGGTGAACCGGGGGATGATGTGGCGGGTGTTTTCGTCAAAGACGAAGAAGACCCGAAAGATTCCGATACGCCCCGAAGTGGCGGATCTGGCGCGCAAGTTGATGAAGACAGCGCCCAAGGGGTCGGGGCTTCCGCTGTTTCGCAACACGAAGGGCCGACCGTGGAAAGGCACGACTGGCGTGGTCCGGTTCATAACGATCAAAGAGAAGCTCGGTTGGAATGAGGATCCGACCAAGGCGAAGTACTCGTGCTATACCTGCCGGCATACGTTTGCGCACCGAATGCTTTCGGGCTACTGGACCGGGGGCGTGGGCTGTTCGATTGAAACGCTCGCCGAACTGATCGGCGATACCCCCAAGGTCGCCTTCGATCATTATGGGAAGGAATGGGGACAACACTACCAAGACCCCTTGTGGGCGGCGATCGGTGAAAATGCAGTTCTTCCCACGGGAAAGCAGAAGCCGAAGCGAGGAACGGCGAGCCAGTCGGCTGCTTCCCGTCGCGACGCGGAGACGTCGGGGCGTCGCACACGGGGCAAGCCGGCGAAGCGTGCCACCAAAGGGGCAAAGCGTAGGTGACGAGTTGCATTAGCGAGAACGAAGGGAATGAGAGAATGGCGGCAAATACGAAGCGACAGCGGCGGCAGCGGGGCTCGGCCTGGCATTGGCGGCAGACGGATTGCTGGTACTACACGCCGCCAGGAACGAAGCGGCGCGTGCGGCTGGTGGACGAGGACGGAAAACCGGTTCGCGGAAAAGACAACCGGCAGGCGGCGGAACTAGCACTTGCCCGGGTGAAGGTGGCCGGCCAGTGGCGGCCGACGGCGGAACCGGTTGCGGAGAGCGAGTGGCGGGTGGCCAAGATCTGCTCGAAATACATCGAGTATTGCGAACGGAGGCTTGCCGCGGACACGATTAGCGAGGAGTATTGCGAGGAAATCGTGCGTCGGCTCAATCAACTGTGCGAATACTGCGGCTCCTTGCCGGTCTCACAGTTGACGAAGGGGCACGTCGAACACTGGATCGAGAGGCACCCGACGTGGCGGTCGCCGGTCACACGCCGTAACGCCATCACGATTGTGCTGGCCGCATTCAATCACGGTCAGAAGGAGTACGACATCCCTCACCGGCTGAAGGGATTCAAAAAGCCGCCAAACCGGCCGCGCCTGCATTCGTTTGGCGAGGTGGAGGAGGCGTCGCTCTACGGGGCCACCGACGAAGTGTTCGGCGATTTCCTCTTCGCGGGGATCCACACCGGCCTCCGCCCGTTCTGTGAGTTGGCCAGGCTGACGGCCGACAATGTCGAAGAGACCGACCGCGGGATGATGTGGCGGGTGTTCTCGTCGAAGACGAAGAAGCTACGGAAGATACCGGTCCGATCCGAAGTGGCCGAACTGACACGACGGCTGATGGAAACCGCACCGAAGAGATCGAGTATCCCCTTGTTTCGCAATCCCCAGGGCAATCCCTGGAAGAAGGTTACCGGCGGCTCCCGGTTCCGCGGGATCCGGGAAGAGCTGGGCTGGGGCCGACACCCCGTGCGAAGCAAGTACTCCTGCTACACCTGCCGGCACACATTCGCACACCGCATGCTGTCGGGCTACTGGAATGGCGGCGTGGGCTGTTCGATCGAAACGTTGGCGGAATTGATGGGCGACACGCCGAAAGTGGTATTCGACCACTACGGGCGCGAATGGGGCCAGCACTTTCAGGATCCACTCTGGGCGGCCATCGGCGTCGGCTAGCCCGGCTAGTCGCCCGGGTCGCCCAGTTCGACGTAGATGCCGGGATAGTGCTGGACTCGCGTCGGCGGACGACGCTGCGGACGGAGGCGCGGCCGGACCCGCATCAGTTCGCGGACCCGCTCGACCTCGACTGCGGGCGCACGACGCGCTTTGCGTTAGGCGGCACAGTGTTTGCTGGCGGGCGGGGGGTTGCGGCGGTAGGTGCGATGGCCAGTCGCCGACTCCGTACGCCGCGTCATGAATCGTTCCAGGGGAGCCGTGTCGCTCAAATAGTCGGCCCGCAACTGCAGAATCGCTTCGGCGCCGGCCTCGCACCAGAACTTCTCCGTGGCCTTCACGCGACGTCCGATCTGCTTGACTGCCGACTCAACATACGAACTCATAATCGGTAGGCCGAGGCAACGGTACCTCGGATAATCCATCCGGCCGCGGTGGGTCGCAAGATACCCGATTGTGGTGGCGACGGTCTGCCGAGGATCGGTTGCCGATGCCTTCGGCGGTGGCAAGCCGATTTCCTCCTGGCGTGCCCGTAGCTCCCCCAGCACGTCATCTACCCGGCCTGCCCAAATCGCTTGAATCCAGCGGCAATAGATCGCCCAACCTTCGTCAAAGCTGCGCCCCGCCATGGCCGCCGCGAAGACGTATTGCAGTGCGTGAATGAAGTCGAGAATCGCCACGTAGTGCGAAAAGTATCTGGCCCACATCGTCCAGTTCATTGCGGCTCCATCCGCAACGAATGCCTTGCGCCGCGCGCCTGCAAATCCCCGGCACCAGGCCGCGGCTGCCAGGATTGCACCGAATACGGCACTGCATGCGCGACTGGCGACAACACTCTTCACCAACGGCTCCGGCGCCCCGGGGCGATGCGTCCCAGTTGCCGCCGTATCGGTCGTCGCCGGTTGTTGTGCCGCCTCTCGAGCGCCGCCCGATGAATGCCCCAATTCCTGCACCAGTTTGGGCGTTCGTTGGCGGTCAAGGAACGTCACTGGAATGTCTGGGCATGGATCGGACTCGTGCTCCTCGCTGTGCATCGTCAGGAGCACGCCCACTTTGTCATCGCGCCAATAACGCGATCGCGAGGGATTCTCAACGGTATTCTTATCGCCGGGAATCGTTTCGGATGCGCCCTTTTCCTCCGCTTCGGCAAGTGCTTCGCGGTCCGCTTCCTGTTCCGCCAACGTCTCGGCCACTTGCTCGGCGACATTCTCCAGCGAGACGCTTTTGGCCGCGACGTTCTTCGCGGCATTGCACTTCGCCTTGCGATCCCGGATCAGCATCCGCCCGCAATCGAACTGAACCACTGCAACCGTGGGCGCCACCTTCCCTTCCGGACAGCCTCGCTGCTGCACCGGCAGCGGCAGTTGCTTCCATGCTTCGACTTCGGCATCGCGTTGATCAACACGTTCGCCACCAAGCCGACGCACCGCCCGCTCCAGCGTCTTCGGTTGGATGCACAACTCCGCTGACTCTTCCAGCTCCTGGCTCGCTTCCCGATACGATCCACATCGAACGGCCGCGCGAATCATCTTCCACAACACGCCTGGGCTCTGTGTCTCATCCGGCCTCAGGCCCAACGCCTGGGCCTGAGGGAAAAAAAGCCCGCCGGCATGGCGAGCAATGCCCAGACGGTTCGTTCCACCCGATCTCACCTCGGCGGGTAGTCATAACGCGAGGTTCCGATTCGCTCGTAGTGACAGGAGAACCGCAGGTACACTGGCACGGCATGCCTGCCATCGTCGAAGATTGCCGCTCCATGGCCAATTGCATCACCACCCGTGCCAGGGAGTCCCCCACTTCAACGCCGACATCTTCGACCTCGGTGAACCGGGTTCCGATTGGGGGGTGCCCCCCTTCCCCGTACACCGCATCCACAATACTCTCTGCTGCCTGCTTGACCATGTCCTGCACGGCTGCTGGCAATGCTTGCTTCTTCGCCATCCTTGGCTCCTTTGCTCAAGCTGTGACCAATCGAACCGGGAAAACTACCGTTCACCGGATTCCAGTAATCCAATGTCGTAGGATACCAGAACTGGTCGAGCCCACAAAGTGCGTCCTGCGCCCCTCGACTGCTTCGATCTTGATCCGGCCTTGGCCTCTTGGTCCGCCTTGGAGATAATCAACGGTTACCGGTTGACCGCGGATCATTAGTGTGCCAGCATCCGATTCGGCGAGCCATTGGTACATGGTCGCCCTCGAAATGCCCAGCCGTTTGGCCGCGTCGCTCGTAGACAGCAGGTCGTAGGACATCACTCGCCGGTCGCACCGTGAATGGGACCAAGAGGGTTTGGACCCTCCGCAACAAACCCTCGGTATTGGGTTCTCGCGGTTCACGTTATCCGGCGAGTATCACCTGAGTGTCATTCGTAGTGATAATTCCAAGAATCGCTGCTTTCGAAGCGGAATGACTGCCGTCCATCTCCGCCAAGACCGCAAGAGATCTATTGACCAGCCTGGTTGGTTGTGTTAACGGTGGAGTAGGCCCCAGGGTGGGGCATCGCTGCGTTCTTCGGAGCATGAACGGCCATGGATCGACTTGAAATTGCCCTGCGTGAATACCGGCGGATTTGCCCACCGGCGAGCCTCGGCGCCAACGCTCAGCAGTCGGACGAGCTGGAGCGGTGGCTACGAGACCTCGTCGTGCCTGTTGTCGAAGACCTCCAGCGGAACAGCAGTCGATTTCGAAGACTGGTGGAATGGGCTCCGAAGCAGTTCGCGCCTGATAGCAACTCCGCTGAGCAAGCGGCCCTGAAGAACGTCGAAAATGCCCTGGTCGACGCTGCAGCCGCAGTCCTTACCGTAGTAAGAGAGGCCGATCTGTGGTCGTCGCTGGGATGGAAACATCAAGAAGAAGGGGTAACCACAAAGCCGGCTTCAGAAGCCAGCGAGAATCGGATCACTTCGACGAGCATTCAGCAGATCGCCGTGGAACGCGCCGCCCAGCGGGCGTGGTTCGACTTGGTAAGCTTGGGCGACTACCTTCGTGGGCAGGTTGGCCTGCAGCTTCGGGAGCCCAACGATCGTCTGTCAATCGCATTCAACGAGAACTATCGCCAAGGCCTTATTCTGGGTGATCATATCACGCGTTGGATGATTGAGCGGGTGGACTTCTGGTTCCGGCACGTCGAATCGGCGTGGAAGTGCACATTCTCGAAGGTCTCCCAGAAAGGACAGGACGTACTCGCGTGGGTGGACAAGCTCTTCTCGGTGAAGGTCGCGCTTGACCGGAGCATGAAAGACCTTCGGAAGAAGTGCCTGGAAGGCGAAGAAGCCAGGCTCCGGAACGCCTGTTGTGCGCTACTGCAGATCTACGTCGCGTACCACCCCAAGCCGCTGCTGGAGTGGCTGGGCATTCCGCCAGACTGGATCGACACCTCAGGCCCAATGATTCGGGCCTGTGCGCGCCCCTCGGGCACAGAGATTGTCGCATCTTTGTGTCGACGAGGCAGGTTCCGGCCGGTGAGGTACCGAAAAGCGCGGCTAATGGACATGAAGATCATCGAACAGGTTGTGGCGGCCGTAAACGACGTGGGGAAGCTATATCGTCAGGCCGCGGACCCAGAGCGCGAAATCGAGGAAGCTATCGAGAAACACCTGCTGGTGGTCGTCGAGAACCCGCGTACCGCGTTCTGGAAGGGCCAAAGAGTCGACGTTGACTGGAACGCTCAATCCCAGGCTTCTGAGTTCCTTCTGCATCTGGCTTCAAACGCCAGCCAGATGAAAGGCGTTGACCGCTACAGCCTCGGGCGGGAGCTCACAGGTCGAGACCTTTCCGTCCGAAAGCACAAGCTCTGCAGTCTCCTGCGAGAACGGCACGGGGATCTCGCTTCGAGAATCAAGAAGGTGCGAGGCGGGCAATGCTACCTGGACCTCGAGCCACACGAAGTCAAGGTGCTCGACCTTGACGGTGACGCCTGGATCCTCGATCCAACGGAACTCGAAGCCATGGGCGGACTGTCGGCGATGGCCGAAGACGGCGACTGACGCAGCTCGGTACTCGTCTGCTCGCACTGGGCAACGCCGCTTTCGCACGGCGAGGCGGCATTCTCAGCAGGAAGGCACCTTTGGGAGATGCCCGCTTGGCGCCGATTCCTTCGAGAGAAGGCCGAAAAGATCTCGCCCCGCGTGTTGCAAGTCGTTGCCAGGCAATGACTTGCTAAATTTGCCTCCTCACCAGAATTCGTGGGTGAATTCTGGCTCAGGAAGGTCTCCGAGTTGGTGGTACAAAGCGATTTCGATGGCTTCGGCAGTCCGAAAGCCGTACGCTTTTCTGATGGCCAGTTTTGCTTTGTTGTTGAAGCCTTCGACAATCCCGGACGAAATGGCCCCTTCCGCACGGAACCAGTTGAGAATCAGTTCCCGATGGCGGCGTAGCGTCTTGGCCATCTTCTTCATCGGCTCGATCTTCGAACGCATGGTCCGCGTACACCATTCGTCGAGGAACTTGGCCGCGCAGGCCGGATAGCGGTACTCCCAAAACCGCTGGAAGTCTTCTCGCATCAAATGGCTCCGCACGGATTGCAAGTTGTACTGTAGCAATTCGGACAGCTTGGCCGTCTGCCGCTCGGTCCGGTTTTCCTTCCGCTTCAGCAGGCACCAGCGGGAATGCTTCAGCACCGGCTCATAGCCGTCGCGCTCCAACCGCTTGGCTTCACTTGCACGAACTTCGTCAATCGCCTTGTTCATCTTCGCCATAATGTGAAAGCGATCCAACACATGGACCGCTTGGCCCGCCTTCTTGGCGATGACCTTCAAGTACGGCTTCCACATGTCGCTGCACACGAACCTCAACTGGCCAGAACGCTCTTTGCCCAGCATACGGAAGAACCGGAGAAACGTCTTGGCCGTGCGATCCTTGCCGGCCCACAACAGCCGGCGGCAATCCTCGTCGATCTGGTACACCAACGTCAGGTACTTGTGGCCCCGCTGCCATTGGATTTCGTCTACGCCGATAGCCTCGATGCCGCTCAAATCCCGATGGGCCAGCCCCCACGAAACTGCGTGTTTTACCGAACGATACACGTTCTGCCAACTCGTGTTGAAAGCCAGGGCAACCGCCTGCCAGGGGATTCGGGTGGCCCAACTCGCCAGAAACCACCGATAGGTTGTCGTCAATCGATTCTTGCCATCGCACCAAGGAACGTGCTCCACCTTCACGCCGCACTTGGGACACTTCACCCGTCGCATGGCATAGACGAAGAACACCGCAATCCCCCATAATGGGACGAACTCGAAATGCCGCTCTGGCAGGCGATCATAACCCGGAGCCGGCTGCTTGCACACCGAGCAGATGGGTCGCCCATTCTTGCGCGGTTTGATCGGCACCTCGATTCTCAGGCCGTCACTGTCCTCTACCAACTTCGCTTGTCCGTAAACGAACGACTTGAAATACTCAACGCGATTGAGGATACTCTTCAGTTGCATCCTGTGGGGGCTCCGGAAAGAAGGATTCGTCCAAAACCCAACTTTACCAGAAATCCCACAGGGTGCATGATTTTCTCCACTGGGACCATCGGCTATACTGGCGTGCGCCTGGTGAAACGGAGTCGGGCTCTGCTGGGGAGCAACCCGACAAGGGATAGCCAGGTCAGGGCGGGTGAATGACCCGCAGGTGCCCTGGCAGCCCATATCCACGCTTCCAGGGCACCATTCATTTGCCCTGCCATCCCTCAGAAAACCCAACCTCCAACCCACCTAAACGCTGTCAATTCACCCACAGTTTCTGGCGAAGACCCCTAAATTTCTAGGTTTTTTGCGTCATATACAATGATGGGAACGCTTACGATTTCGACGGTCCCTCTCCGGTCTCTGTGCAGCGCCTGAATGGTCCCAAATAGCATTGAGCAACGCGGCTTGCCGCCACGTCTACGAGTAGCCAGCGCCGAGCCGTTCATTTCCACCTCGCTACGTTGCCGCATCCCCTGCATCGAGCAGATCTCCTAGCCGGAGATGTGAGCTCGCTGCGTGTCTCGCGACGCGCGTTTGGGGCAGAGCCTTCCGTCTATCACCTCAAATGACGGTCGAGTGACAGTTCCTTTCTATCTTGCCCGGGTGTTTGACTGCGGCACCGACCCCGGGTGTACGGGGAACGTTGCTTCGGCAGCGTCGTCGCACCGCAAATCTCCTGATCGTCACGGCCTCTGGGGGCCACTTTTTGGGGGTGACACAGAACGAAAAAACGGCCATGATCCACCAAAAGTCAAGGAAGGAGGTGGACCATGGCCAAAGGATTGGCTGGAGGCTCGTCTGGGAACATTCGTACCATTTGTTTGCCGATTGGGGAAGGGGAATATCGGGAGGTTGCCAACGACGGCGCGAGATTCCGTCGCGTGGTAGACCGCTGCTACCAGGAGATGCCGGAGTTGTTTCCGGAGAGCTTTGAAAAGGGGTACGAGTTGAAGGACCGCCGAGAATCGAGCAAGACGGGGTTGACGATCCGCCGTATCGAGTTGCGGAACGGTACGGCGTACAGCATTCGCCCCTCGTTTCTCATGCCCTATCTCAGTGCTCGAACCAACGATGCCGAAGCACCCCTGTTTCTGCGGAAGTTCGGCGTTCCCTACTGGGCATTGGCTCACGTTTTCGGTCGCGACGCGATGTACTGGTACCGCCTGGAAACGGGCTTGGGACGCAACAGCATCGTGGGGACCACCGTCCGCCGGGCGGCGTTGCCCGAACACCTGTTGGCCGACGAACATCACCAACCCCGGAACGGGGAGAAAAAGTACATCGCCACCACCGTTGGCAACGGCGTTGTTCTCGGTGCCGCGGTGGCGGAAACGGCGAGTACGGACGATTTGACCACGGCCTATGCCGTTTTCCGCGAAGAGGCTCGCAACATTCAGCCCGACTACGCACCGAAGTCGGTCAACACCGACGGCTGGAAGGGTACGAAAGCCGCCTGGCGGAGCCTCTTCCAGGGGGTCCTGATCATCCAGTGTTTTCTTCACGGGTGGCTGAAGATACGAGAGCGAGCCAAGCATCTGAAGGACACGTTTGCGGAGATTTCCGAGCGAGTCTGGGACGTCTATCATGCTCCCGACCAACGGACGTTTTCGCAGAAGCTTCAGGCGTTGAAGAGTTGGGCCACAACGCGGTTGTCCGGGGTCGTCCTGGAGAAGGTCATGGATCTGTGCGAAAAGCGCGACCGATGGCTTGTTGCCTACCAACAACCGGGGTGCCACCGCACCAGCAACATGCTCGATCGGCTGATGCGGTCGATGAATCGGTACTTCGACAACGGTCAACATCTGCACGGTTCGCTCGAATCCTCTAAACGACACAGCCGTAGCTGGGCCTTGCTGCACAATTTTGCCCCTTGGTGCCCGGCCGCTACCCGGAAGAACGCCAGCTGGCGCAGCCCCGCTGAACGCTTTAACAAGCACCGTTACCACGAGAACTGGCTACACAACCTCCTGGTGTCAGCCTCCCTCGGCGGATACCGAACAGGTGGCCCCCAAAAAACGTGACAACTAGCAAATCTCTAGTAACGGAGGTCTCAAGAATGAGAACTCACCGCGTTTTCCGCCCCACTGAGGTGGCTGTCGAACGGGTGGCCTTCTGGCCCCTTTCTGTCTTCTCGGCACGCCGCGAACATGCTCGCTTCCCGAAGATCGCCGCACTGTTGGGCAACAGGCTTTGCCCAGTGCTTGTGGTCTTCGTGACTGCGTTTGCGCTCCTCTACGCCCAAATGACTGGTTGCCAGAGTAGCCCGACAGACTTGGAAGCCGTTCGTTCTGGGCAGAGCAGCCCGGCGGCCTGTCGCCGGAGGGCCGAGGCCGATGCGGCCGACGGTCCTGACCCGATGTCCCTTGGCGGCGCCAGCGAAGAACTGGCCCAAAAGGCACACAACTGGTGGCTCGAGGCGGCGAAGAAGGCCGGCGGCGACCTGACGAGCTTCGATCCCCATGCGCCCCTGGCGGAAAGGATCTCCTGGGCTCTGCAGGCGGGATTGGAGATCGCCACAGTACTGTCGCGATTCTCGTCGAAGTTCCAGCACAGCACGGACGCTCAGGTCCAACACAATGTCGAGTACGCCGCATGGCACAGACTCTACACACCCCCGGAGTTCATCTGTGTCGATGAGGCGGAGAAGGGGCGTCGGTTGCGCCGCGATGGCTTGGAACGCATCAAGGCCATTCTCGGGAGCAGGCAGGCGCAAGTCTTGCTTGTCTTCAAGGTCTCGCGGCTCCTCCGCACGGGGTATAAAAGCTTCCAGTTCGTCAACGAGGAGGTTGTCGAGGAGGGCCTCAGGGCGATCAGCACCAGCCAAGGCATCGACACTCAGGACGAGAAATCCTGGAAGGCGCTGATGTACATGCACGGCATGATGGACGACCTGCTCCTGGATACGATCGCCGACCATTGCCGTGCTGGCTTGAAGACCTTGTTTCAGCAGGGATATGTGACCGGCGCCCTGCCGGTCGGATACCGGCCGGTTGAGGTGCCTGGGGCTCCGCCGACCAACCGTGGCCGGCCCCGCACGATACCACAGGTTGTACCCGAGGTCGCTGGCCTGATCGACCAGCACTTCCGCTGGATCCTTGACGGCATGCCGATCAAGGAAGGGTGGCGCCGCTGGGTGGCGGCAGGAGGCCCCTGTGATAAACGCTCCAACCTGGGGTACATGTCGTACCAGGCCTATCGGCGAATGCTTTCCAATCCGCGTTACATCGGCGTTTGGGCCTTCGGGCTCAAGCGGAACAAATGGTCGGAGAAGCGCGACTACAACCGCCAGGTCGACCAGCCCGAGAGCGAAGTGGCGATCTGGCGCTGCGAAGAACTGCGGATTGTCGACGATGCGACCTTCTTCGCGGTCCAGGAGTTGCTGGCTGCCAAGATGGCGGGACCCCGCGGGCCGCACAAACGTAAGAACGTTCAACTCTGGGATCTGGTGACTGACATCTTCTATTGCGCGAACTGTAAGGTGCGGTTCTATCAGGCCGGCGCCAACGGCAAGGGAATGCGGTGCAAGCGGGGCGACCTCTGCCCGTGCCCGTCGGCGGTGAATCGCAAGGAGTCCGTGCAGGCGGTGGGCAAGTCGCTCACTGAGTTGCTGAAGCGCGACGCGGATCTGATGTGTCGGATAATCTGTGACTCTCGCGACGTCGACGCCCATGGCGATCAGCAACTTCAGACGCAGATCGCCTCTCTGAAGGCGAGAATCCAGACCCTTACCAACAAGATCGAGGACTTGGAGGAACTGGCAGGCCAGGGCTCGGGGGAGGACCGGCAGCGGCGCAAGGCCAAGGCCAACGCCACTACCTGCGAACGGGCGTCGTTGCAGTTGGAGCTGACACGGCTGCAGCAGGTCTTGGCGGGAGAGTCGAGGACGATCACCCCCGAGGATGTAACCCTGATCCTGGAGGAGTTCGGCACCCTATTGGAAAACGGGGCCAGCGGTAAGCTCGGTCCCGATGTTGTCTACAAGGCGGCCTCCGTCTTCCGGCGGCTGGTCGGAGGACGGATCTGGGTCCACGTGGAGCCGCGGCCGGGGCGCAAACGGACCGTGGTCCGCGGCGTCTTCACGGCACGGTTGCTCCGTGCCGTTGCGTCGGCCGCCCAAGTCCCGGGCACAGACGAGGAGTCGTCCGCCGAGCCGTTCGAGGTCTGGCTCCGCGAACCGCCGCGGCTGGACGCGCTTGCCGAGCGGGTCCACCAGCTCATCGACATCGAGGGCCTGGGTTACCGCGAGGCCGCGGCAAGGCTGCAGCAGGAGGGCCATAAGGTCAACTCCGGGAACGTCTGGTACATCTACCGCCGCTACTACGATATGCGCAGCTTATCGGTTCCCAAGCGTCCCTATAACAACGGCCGTCGCCGCAAGTCGCGCTGACTCGGTGTCACTATCTGTCAAGAGCCCTTCACCACGCCCCGTCGTTTGACGGGGCGTCTTCTTTGCACGCTGCTGTCACTTTTACCAACGCCTTGCGACGCGGCTTGCCGTCGCAGGCATCAATCCGAAGGAGAACACGATGGACGAAAAGACCTTCGAGCGGTCGAAACCAACGGAATCCCGCGGGCCTGATGAAGCTGCCGCCAGCGAGAACCAGCGCCAGGCAGTGGCGGAGGATATTGCCGTGCTGGTGGTACGCGAATGTCGGCGACGCCGCGATGCTAAGGAGCATGCGTCGGACGCCAAAGCCTTCGCGACAGCAAGGAGCAGACAGTGACTCCGTCCAGGCTGGGACGCTAAAAAGGACAGTTCACCCCACCCGCGGTGCCGAAGTGCAAACGGCCATACTCCGGCTGCTAAATACTGGCGTGAAATGTGTCACTATCTGTGAACGGGGTTGCATAGCCCTTCCATAACACCTCTCACCCAAGGATCAACCATCTCATGAATCCCGGAAACACATCGGGCCCCGGCGGCATCGTCTTGATCGCGACCGGCTGCATTGCCGTGTCGTACATCATCACACTCACCATTGGAGGCTGGCTCCACTGGCCGTTTGTATTGCTGGGAGTTGGCGTCGGCCTATGGGCCGCCAATGTGATCGCCAAGTAGTCTCTCAAGGAGAACATGAGGGTTTGCCCTCGTCCCACACGGAGGAATACTGAACCCTCGTTACCAATCAAGATCCTCGCCCCGCGGGCGGTTTGTGTGTCTGTCCAGCCGCCTCGTGGTCGGGGTGGCTCTGTTTTCGCAAACAGGGCCGCCCAAGGGGCGGTCCCCAACGAAGGAGACTGTCCCATGATCGCAATCCCCAAGAAGCCCAAAGGCAAGCTGACCGCCAAGCACCAGCAGCACTTCGCCCAAAGATTGTTGCCCGTCATCACGCGCGTCGCCCGCCAGTCCTTCTACGACTTCGATCCGGAGGCGAAGGAGGAAGCGGTTGCCGAGGTGGTGGCTGCCGGCTTCATCATGTATTTCAGCCTGGTTGAACGTGGTCCTGCACTTTCTGAAAAAGGCTTTGGGCTATGCGGCCAGAGCCATGAGGCGTTTTGTCAGTTGGATAATTTTTCGCGGCAAGTGCGTGTTGCCAGTGACCGCCGATAATTCGTTTCGCAAGATATGTTGGCGTAAGGCTTTACGACGATCCGCATGCGAAGGGCGACGCTCGGCGTCGTCCCAGGGGGAGTCGCTGCGGTTGCGTAGTTCCTTGCCGTCGCGGTGCCACGCCCACAGTTCCACCAGGGTATGCATCCACAGATTCAGGTTGTACACGGCAAGGTTCGTCCAAATGTTGCGAACCTGCTGCTGCCCCGTTCCCCACACTTCCTTGAGGTCGTGAAAGTCTTGTTCGATCGTCGCGCGATCGGCGAACGCTTCGAGAATCGCCACGATGCTCTGCTCCGGATCGGTGCAGGCGAAAGCATACCAGCCATGATCTTCCCGAACCAGGACAACCCGAATCACGCCGCCGACGGGGCCGTAGGTCGCCAGGAACGTCTTGTAGCACTTGGTGACTGTCTCGCCGTACAACGTGCATTCGACCGTTTCCCAACCTCGCCGTTGTCCGGCTCGCTTGGCCAAACTGATCTTGTGGACGCCGTACTTGCGTGGCCGGCCGCGACCGCGACGCTGACCAGGCTTGGACTTCGCCGGCAGATCGCGCAAGGCCGCATCTTTCCGCAGGCGGCTGACGATCACCAGGTTGGGGATTCTCAGCACGCGACGGAGAAACGGTCGCTTCGTATAGCCGCCGTCGACCACCACCCACACGGTCTTTCCCGCTTTCTTCAGGATCGGGGCCAACCACTCCACCAGTCGCGCCGCCAGTTGGAGCTTGGTGGCGAATCGCGGCCAATGGCGTTCGGAAGGAATCGAGGCGTACGTCTTCTTGCGAACATAGAGCATGGCCCGCAACGGCAATCCAATCGGTCCCCATTGAGGGTGACGGAGGGCGAGCGATATCGTGACCCAGACATGGCCGTACAAGAAGGGCTGGTCGGCGGGGCCCGGCGTCGGATTGTGATGCACGTCGGCACCTTCCACTTTGGGGCCATACCGCTTCGTGGGGGAATCGTCGATCACCAACAGTAGTCGCTCGGGAAGCGGCAGCGTCCGCAGCAGCAGTTCCACCAACTGAGGGCGCACGACGCGCTTTGCGTTAGGCGGCACAGTGTTTGCTGGCGGGCGGGGGGTTGCGGCGGTAGGTGCGATGGCCAGTCGCCGACTCCGTACGCCGCGTCATGAATCGTTCCAGGGGAGCCGTGTCGCTCAAATAGTCGGCCCGCAACTGCAGAATCGCTTCGGCGCCGGCCTCGCACCAGAACTTCTCCGTGGCCTTCACGCGACGTCCGATCTGCTTGACTGCCGACTCAACATACGAACTCATAATCGGTAGGCCGAGGCAACGGTACCTCGGATAATCCATCCGGCCGCGGTGGGTCGCAAGATACCCGATTGTGGTGGCGACGGTCTGCCGAGGATCGGTTGCCGATGCCTTCGGCGGTGGCAAGCCGATTTCCTCCTGGCGTGCCCGTAGCTCCCCCAGCACGTCATCTACCCGGCCTGCCCAAATCGCTTGAATCCAGCGGCAATAGATCGCCCAACCTTCGTCAAAGCTGCGCCCCGCCATGGCCGCCGCGAAGACGTATTGCAGTGCGTGAATGAAGTCGAGAATCGCCACGTAGTGCGAAAAGTATCTGGCCCACATCGTCCAGTTCATTGCGGCTCCATCCGCAACGAATGCCTTGCGCCGCGCGCCTGCAAATCCCCGGCACCAGGCCGCGGCTGCCAGGATTGCACCGAATACGGCACTGCATGCGCGACTGGCGACAACACTCTTCACCAACGGCTCCGGCGCCCCGGGGCGATGCGTCCCAGTTGCCGCCGTATCGGTCGTCGCCGGTTGTTGTGCCGCCTCTCGAGCGCCGCCCGATGAATGCCCCAATTCCTGCACCAGTTTGGGCGTTCGTTGGCGGTCAAGGAACGTCACTGGAATGTCTGGGCATGGATCGGACTCGTGCTCCTCGCTGTGCATCGTCAGGAGCACGCCCACTTTGTCATCGCGCCAATAACGCGATCGCGAGGGATTCTCAACGGTATTCTTATCGCCGGGAATCGTTTCGGATGCGCCCTTTTCCTCCGCTTCGGCAAGTGCTTCGCGGTCCGCTTCCTGTTCCGCCAACGTCTCGGCCACTTGCTCGGCGACATTCTCCAGCGAGACGCTTTTGGCCGCGACGTTCTTCGCGGCATTGCACTTCGCCTTGCGATCCCGGATCAGCATCCGCCCGCAATCGAACTGAACCACTGCAACCGTGGGCGCCACCTTCCCTTCCGGACAGCCTCGCTGCTGCACCGGCAGCGGCAGTTGCTTCCATGCTTCGACTTCGGCATCGCGTTGATCAACACGTTCGCCACCAAGCCGACGCACCGCCCGCTCCAGCGTCTTCGGTTGGATGCACAACTCCGCTGACTCTTCCAGCTCCTGGCTCGCTTCCCGATACGATCCACATCGAACGGCCGCGCGAATCATCTTCCACAACACGCCTGGGCTCTGTGTCTCATCCGGCCTCAGGCCCAACGCCTGGGCCTGAGGGAAAAAAAGCCCGCCGGCATGGCGAGCAATGCCCAGACGGTTCGTTCCACCCGATCTCACCTCGGCGGGTAGTCATAACGCGAGGTTCCGATTCGCTCGTAGTGACAGGAGAACCGCAGGTACACTGGCACGGCATGCCTGCCATCGTCGAAGATTGCCGCTCCATGGCCAATTGCATCACCACCCGTGCCAGGGAGTCCCCCACTTCAACGCCGACATCTTCGACCTCGGTGAACCGGGTTCCGATTGGGGGGTGCCCCCCTTCCCCGTACACCGCATCCACAATACTCTCTGCTGCCTGCTTGACCATGTCCTGCACGGCTGCTGGCAATGCTTGCTTCTTCGCCATCCTTGGCTCCTTTGCTCAAGCTGTGACCAATCGAACCGGGAAAACTACCGTTCACCGGATTCCAGTAATCCAATGTCGTAGGATACCAGAACTGGTCGAGCCCACAAAGTGCGTCCTGCGCCCCCAACTGATTTCCGACCGATTCGGTCTTGTGTCCAAGGGCAGCAAGGGCATAATAGTAATCTTGAAAGTCGGCGCTCACGCCAGCCGCCCGCAGCCATGTGGTTACCGTGCGCCGACCACTTGCGAACAACACCCCTATCAGGAGCACCGGAAGCCTCCAGCGATTGCGAGCGTGCAGCCCGGCTGCCAGCCACTCGCTCCACTCGGACCATTGCTCGGGGCACTGCCAACGACACTTAGAGTTCGCCATCCTTGGCTCTCCTATCTCGCTGCCTGTAATACATCAGTAGCTTGATGGAAGAGCCTTTTTCAGTAAATACCAATCACAGAACTTTTTTCAGAAAGTGCAGACGTGGTCGAGAAGCCTTGGCCTACCCGACAGTGCTGGCAGCTTACGGCGTTCGCCGCGTACGGATCAGCAGGGCAGCCGCAACGCCCCAGAACATCCGGGACGTATCGAGTACATTCTGCCAGATCCAGAAGGGAGTGAAGCTCGAGCGGCTCGACCGCCATCACTGCGAAGAGGGCTGGCGTGAGGTTTTGGTCGAGGACAAACATGCTGGACCGGCAGAGATAGCCGCGGCCAGGATCGACTTCCAGGACTGGCTGGGTTCACTGTCCGGACGGCAGCGGAAGATTGCCACGACACTGGCCATGGGCGAGACGACAGGCAAGGCTGCTCGGAAGTTCCAAGTCACGCCCAGCCGTATCTCCCAACTCAGACGGGAATTCATGGAGTCCTGGAGTCAGTTCCAAGGCGAGTTGCGGTGCTGCGCAGAAGAGCGTCCGGTAGGAGCTGCGGCCTGACCGTGGAATCGCTGGCTGCAATCACCAAGGCGGCATTGTGAGCGCCATCGAGCCAAGCACACGGGCAAGGGAGGCCCGCAAATGGCGACCAGAGCCCGTAGGGCGCGCGCTGACGAGTTCTAGTAGCCGTCCAGGTCTCTGGAACCTCTGCCACGAGAAGGGCTCGCGCGCTGAGCGCACCTAGCGAGGTCCTGGTACCTGGTCTTAACTTGGGCGGCTTCCGCGACATTGTTCTCTGTACACGTGCCAGCCTGTCCACTTATCCCCCACAGAACCTGACAGCCGTGGGCAAATCCCTCTTGACTGTCAAGTCCATCTAACACGAGGAGGAACCTGAATTGAGCCACATTGTCAGTATCGAAACGCAGGTGAAAGACGCCGTAGCGGTCCAGGCTGCCTGCCGGCGTCTTGGGCTTGCTGAGCCCGTGCACAGGACTGTCAAGCTGTTCAGCGGCAACGTCGAAGGGCTGGCCGTCCAGCTGCCCGGCTGGAACTATCCGGTTGTCTGCAACCTCCAGAGCGGCCAGCTTCAGTACGACAACTACGGCGGCAGGTGGGGCGAAAAGCAACACTTGGACGCCTTCCTGCAGACGTATGCCGTGGAGCGGGCGAAGGCTGAGGCCCGGCGTAGGGGGCATGTCTGCACGGAGCAGACCCTGGCCGATGGCTCCATCAAGCTGACCATCAACGTCGGAGGTGCCGCATGAGCCAGCAAACCATCGAAATCATTGTAACGCCCACCGGCGAGACCACCGTCCAGACAAGGGGCTTCACCGGCTCCTCCTGCCGCGATGCCAGCCGGTTCATCGAGCAGGCGCTCGGGCAGAAGACCGGTGAGCGGTTGACGTCGGAGTTCTATCAGATGGCGCCGCTTGAGCAGCACCAGCAGCAGCGCTCGTAGCCGCCTGTTGCCGCATCGCCTTGCGAGTCTACCATCCATCCCATCCCCTCCATGGAGACCAACTATGAGCTTATCCGCTCAACTGGCGGAGTACATTTCCGCGTGTTTTACCGGCTTGTGGATTCAGTCCCACGAGCACGAGGACGCCCTGCGCGAGATCGCCGGGCTCTGCCGCGAGCAACGCTGGCGGCTGGCTGCCTGGAACATCGAGCAGGGCCTGCGTATCCCTGGTGCCGATTCTCCGGCCGATCCCGGCGGTGCCGACCCCCTGGCGGCCATCCGGTCGCTCGGTGCCCTGGCCAGCCCCGACAGTTCGGCCCTGCTGGTACTCGAAAACTTCCACCGCTTCATCCAGTCGGCCGAGGTGGTGCAGGCCCTGGCCCAACAGATCACGGCCGGCAAGCAGACCCGCTGCTTTGTGATCGTGCTTTCCAGCGTGCTGCAGATCCCCTCCGAGCTTGAAAAACTGTTCGTGGTGGTCGAGCACGAACTGCCGGGCCGCCAGCAGCTTGAAGACATCGCCCGCGGCATCGCCACCGAGGAGGGCGAGCTGCCCGAGGGCGACCAGCTCGAAACCGTGCTGGACGCCGCGGCCGGGCTCACCCGGTACGAAGCCGAAGGCGCGTATTCGCTCAGTCTCGTACGTGACGGCCAGATCCGGCCCCAGACCATCTGGGAGCAGAAGTCTCAGATGCTCAAGAAAAGCGGCCTGCTGTCGCTTTATCGCGGCGGCGAGCGGTTCGATACCCTGGGCGGGCTGGATGCCCTGAAGAGCTTCTGCTTGAGAGCGATGAGGCGGCAGGGGCAGTCCGATCCACTCAAGCGCCCCAAAGGCGTGTTGCTCCTCTCGCCGCCAGGCTGTGGAAAATCACAATTCGCCAAGTGCTTGGGCAGCGAAGTGAATCGCCCGACGTTGATCCTCGACGTGGGGTCGCTCATGGGGTCGCTGGTCGGGAGCACGGAGGCCAATGTCCGGCGGGCCTTGAGCATGATCGACGTGATGGCACCCTGCGTGGTGATGATCGACGAGGTGGAGAAGGCCCTGGTCGGCGTGGGCAGTTCGGGGCAGACCGATTCGGGCGTCTCGGCCCGGCTGTTCGGGAGCATCTTGACGTGGTTGAACGACCGAACGAGCGACAGCTACGTCATCTGCACGTGCAACGACATCAGCAAGCTGCCGCCGGAGTTCGCGCGCAGCGAGCGCTTCGACGCGATTTTCTTCCTCGACCTGCCGGATGTTTCCCAGAAACGGGCGATTTGGCGAATATATCTCGACCTGTTCGGGCTTGATTCGAAGCAGCCGCGTCCGGTCGATGCCGACTGGACGGGAGCTGAAATCCGAAGTTGTTGTCGGCTTGCGGCCCTGCTGGACTGCTCGCTGGTCGAAGCGGCGCAGAACGTCGTCCCGGTCGCCCGCACGGCACACGAATCGGTCGAACGGCTGCGTACCTGGGCTTCGGGGCGATGCCTCGATGCCGATGCGCCGGGCGGCATTTACTCCCGCAATCCCAACGTGGTGTCGAAGCCGGGGCGGAAGGTGCGCCGCGCCGATCCGTCGAACAACTGACGCGGGCCAAACATCACCGGCAGCTCTGTCTCTCATCTGGGTCGAGCATCGGTCTTTCCGTGTATCCACAACCTTCAACCTTCCCATGAAAGGATTGCAAGTGCTTCATATCCTACCAGCGTGGTTTTCGAGGCCGCGGTGCCGGCCGTATCTGTTGATCCTGCTCGCCGGGGTGATTGCCCTGGCTTGCATGACACCTGGGGCGCTGCTGGCCATCGGCGGCTACCAGCGGTGGGTCTCCCCGCACAAGGGCTACCGCTGCGCGCACGGGGCGCTCTATGGCACCTCCTGTTCGGAGTTCGGTGAGCAAGCGATTCGGGATTACGGGCTGATCGGCGGACTCATTCTGTTGCCGCAGCAGTTTCGCGATTGCAGCCGTGCGGCGGCCCGGATCAGGAGCGGAGCATGCCCGATCTCCGGCACTCGGGCCGAGAATGCCAACGAGTGCTTCGAGTCGGAACACGACCGCGGTAAGCGCAATGCCCGAGAAACTCAGGAATACTGTGCCGGTTGCATCGAAGGCTGCTGCGGCGAATAGCCGGATCATCCGCCGCATCTATGGTCTTGGGGCCGTTCACGGGAAAGTATAAGCTGAGGCTGACGCCCATGCGCCCGTGGACGGCTCTTCGTCGCCGGAATGGACTTCATCGACGTGAGGCTTGTTCCGATTCCGGTTGGATTGGTCCTGCGGCTTCCTGATTGTACGCCGCTCGTCGGGGTCAGACGCTGACAGAGAACCGCCAAGTCCGTCTATGCCTCATCGCGTAACCATCGGGCCTTCAGTTCGTCGAGCATTTCTGGGAACCACGCCCTCTGTGCATCGCCGCTGGCCATGGGCTCCCGCCTTTTTCGCTCGTTAAGAGCATTGTGGATCATGCGCGGCTACTTGCCGTCACCTGAATCCGGTTCGTTTGACTACTTCCCTGTGATAGGAAGCCTGATGGCTTCCCTCCCTTGAACGTTCAGTTCGACTGCCGTGACATCTGACTTTGACACGGCAAGGGCAAAACCGTAGTGGGCCATGTCGTCCGTGCCGATCTCGGGCACCTCTCTCGTGATTCGGCACGTCAGCACACTGTTGCGAAGCGTGGGTTTTTCAAGGGTGACCCGCACGGAGCCTGACCCTTCCGTGTGTTGTAGGAATACCAAGACTTCTTTGTCGAAATCTACGTCAGCCTTGGCGATGGCTGCCTCAAATCCCTTCCGGTCGTTCCATCCGCGCTCTTCTCGGATGCGCTTTAGTAAGGTGTCTAACTCGGCCTTCGTCCGAAGCACGGCCGAGACCATCTCGCCATATCCGTGCTCGCGCTCCGGAATCGGGATCCGCCGAAACGCCCTCGCTTCTGCCGGGGCATCCTCCGCGACCACGGGGATACCAATGGCGCAAATCGCGGTGAAAACCGCTGTCACTATTGCCGAGCTTCTCATGACTATCTTCTGGAGAACGACACGATTCAACCGGCGGCGGCCAAACCGCTTGCCATCAGGACCGACCCGATCCGCCGCTCGGTTGCAGTCGATGTTACCTGCCACGCCTCGTTATCGTCACACCTCTCCAATCACCTGTTCCGAAAGATGCGAGACGAGCACACTGCCAGATCGGCGAAGGTCGGCCTGACGTTCCTTTCCGAGTGCGAAGTTGAGCTTGGCGGTGTCAAGTGCGGTGTGCGCATATGCGGCCATCTTGTAGGCACCGTCGGATTTGTGGTAGGCCCATTCCAATCGGCCCATGATCACTTCAGAGAAAACCGCGTGCATCTCTAGTTCGGTCGCATGATGGACGTCGGGCAAGACGCCGACCAGTGGCAGGCACTTTGCAGCGGCCGGGCGAAAATCAGGCTGACCAGCAGCAGGCTGCTCCTGGGCAATGGTGGCCGCATTGGCCCGATACCAGTCGCGCACCTTGCCGTAGGCATCGCGCAGTGAAAGGGGTTCCGGTCTTGCGTCAGTGGCACTAAGTCCCATGTTGAGTTCCTCCAATGTAAGGAAATAATCCGGGCACCGTCAGTCTCGTACTTTCATGGCGGCTCCGAGGCGGCAGATGCGGTCATCATGCGTCCACCGTCGCGGACATCCGTTCGGCAGGTAACTCGTTATTCTACCCCGATTACCCTTTTCCGGAAGGGCCATCCCGGAAACCATGATCCTAGCCCGTCCAGATGGCCGCGGCAAGCAGTTCTGGCAGAATTCTCACGCACCGGTAGCCGCGCGACTGACGCAGAGTCAACTTCTGTTGATTCAGCAGAGATTCCGGGCCGTTCACGGGACCGGCCACCTCACACACACGTGTTTCCGTGAACGGCCCTTTTCTATCGAGAGTCAGCGTCGGCGCAACGGCCGCCACCGTGAACGAGTGCCGACCCCTCCGTGGCCTCGGCTGCACCATCGCCGGCCAATCGCACCACCGGCGCCGATTCGGCCGTCTCGCCCGCAATCGCAGGGCCGGTCGGTAACGGGGCCGCCCACACCGGAAGAATCGTGGCGGCCCCAAGGCTGATGTTCCAGATTCCGTGCATGGGTTCCCTCCCAAAACAGTCGTGTTGTCTGGATCGCAGAGACC
Organism: Thermoguttaceae bacterium; assembly: GCA_040772845.1. Taxonomy (GTDB): domain Bacteria; phylum Planctomycetota; class Planctomycetia; order Pirellulales; family Thermoguttaceae; genus PWXP01. Next base: position 1,141,057 of record JAXGXG010000002.1, on the reverse strand, counting down.
GGGATTTCCGTTTCCCGATACCCTTGATTCTGGTAGTTCTCTTTTGGGACGTCAAGCGCAGGCGGCAGGCACTTCCAAAGCGCCGACGTCGCTCGCCCGTGCCCGTTCCCGACCATCCACCACAACCCCGTAACGAAAGCCGCTTCGGCGGCGAGGAGAAACCGTGAGTCTCTACTATTCGATAGGAATCAGCGTGCAGGGAGCCAACCCGGTACGTGCGACGGATATCCAGGAGGCCGCAGAAGCCGAATGGCCGTTCGACGCCGACGATTGGGAGCCGTGCGGCCATCCCAATGATTTGACTGCCTTCCAGGCCTCCGCCACCGGGAACCTCTGTGCGGTCCTGACCGAGCGAGAACTGGCCCACCGGCTGATCCGCGCTGTCTGGGTGGCCAACGGCAGCTATTGCGAGGTCGGGGTCTCGGCCACCCGTCTGGAAGACATGCCGTACGAAGACTACCGGCTGGACCGCGACGACTTCGAGCGGATGATCGCTGGCCAGTCGCCTCCCGAGCCGGAACCGTACCCGGTCGCCCGGCAGTTCCGGTGCCCCAAATGCAGTGAGCAGCGGCTGGAAGAGGTCATGCGGGACGTCGTGTACGTGACGGAGATTCAGGAAGTCCACGAAGGCGGCGACATCGACTACGTGGATGCCGGCGCCGCCGCGGAAGGCGGGGCTGGCGAGTTGGACCGCTATCAGTGCCGCAACTGCGGCTGGATCCTGCCGTGCGAGGCGGATCCAGGGTCCTTGGCCGAATACCTGGCGGATCCCAAGCGGGAGTGCAACCCAAATGACAGAGCCGCTGTGGCGGCAAGGAGGAACGATGAGTCACAGTTACGAAATGACTGTCAGGATCCACGGCGCGAACCCCGACCGAGCCAAGGCCATTAAGGAGGCCGCGGAAGGCGAGTGGGAGTTCGTCGACTGGTATCCGATTGATTATCCGGATGACTCCCGGAGTTTTGCCTCCACGGGCACAGACAACCTATGCGGCGGTGAAACCGAAGAAGAGTTCGCGAGACGTCTGACCAAGGCTATCTGGAAGGCCAACGGCATCTATTGCGAGGTCGAGGTCCAATCGCTCTGCCTGGAATACCTGCCGTACGAATCTTACGTCTTGGACGAAGGCGAGTACGAGGAACTGGTCGGAGAGCCCCCTGGCGACCCCGGCCCGGCGGACGCGCCCTCGGACGTGGATCCGAACAACCCGGTCAATCTGGATGCCGAGGGTTGGGGCGACGTATACGAGCGCCAGCCCGATTTGGACGACTTCATCGACCACGATCATTCGATGGACGGATAGCCCGTCGCGCCTACGAAAGGCTCGCTCCGTAGCCCTGCTACTACAACCACTGAGGAACCTGAACCGATGACCGAGAACAAGACAGCGAACCGCTTCGAGGACATGGCGGACAAGCTCCAGGACACGATCGACGCCCTGCGGAGCGACCGTCGAACCAACACGCCCAAGCAGCGCAGGCAGGCGACCATCGCCCGTTATGAAGCCGAGCGCCAGGATCGCACCCAAGCCGGGCTCCGGGCACTTGCGGCGGCCTGCCGTAACGGCGGCATTCCCGCCGCACTCGCCGGCGTGCGAACGAAGGCCCGTGTCTACGAGATCATGGGCCGGGACGTCGATGCCGGGCTCGGCTACTACGAGTACCGCGAGACCGACCAGTGGCAGGACAACAGCCCGGAGGCCGCGGCCTTGCGGCAGCTCGCCGGGCTGACCACCGAGGACCCGGAGACGATCCGCCAGCGGACGCTGGCCGACAAGCTCGACCGGGTGAACCTGCTCAACATCCCGGGGTTCTACCCCACTCCGCCGGAAGTTGTGGCGCAAATGCTGCGTTTGGCCGACATTCAGTCCGGGCATTACGTCCTGGAGCCCTCAGCCGGCACCGGTAACCTGGCCGACGCCGCGCGGGATGCAGGCGCCACCGTGTCCTGTTGGGAGATCAATTGGACACTGGCGGAAATCCTGGAACTGAAGGGCCACAACGTCGACGGCCAGGACTTCATGGAGCACACGTGCCTGAACCTCTACGCCGACCGTGTGCTAATGAACCCGCCCTTTGAGAAGGGGCAGGACATCGCGCATGTCCGGAAGGCGTTCGACACGCTGAAGCCCGGCGGAAGGCTGATCGCCGTGATGTCGCCCGGCCCGTTCTTCCGCAGCGATCGAAAGGCGGCCGAGTTTCGCCGGTGGTTCAGCGGCTTGGGCGGACGCAAGGTGGAACTGCCGAACGGCGCGTTCAAAGCCAGTGGCACCACGGCATCCTCCGTACTCGCAGTGATCGACTGGTAAGGTACGAGCTGCACCGGCTGTGGCGTGCGAATGGTGAACATCAAGCAACACGACAAGGAGAATCAACATGGCTGACCGCATGGCGGCCGAAATCTGGATCGGCGGCTCGATTCCGGAGTCGCTGGTTGAAGAGTTGTGCGGGCACATCCGCGACGAGGGTGTGAGCGTGGACTACGGAGAAGCGTCGTTCGAGCCCCATACTGCCCGGGACCTACTGGAGGCCGCAACCACGGACAGCGACTTGCTGCGGCTCTGTGATGACGAAGTGGCAAACGGCGAGTTCCCGGACCTGGAAGATTGGCTCTTGGAGAACAGCATCCCGTACACCCGCAAGAGCGACGGCAAGTACGAACACAATCCGGTGATCGTGGAGTTCCGGCCCGAGGAAGGCCTGCACGAGTGTATTGCCAACAAGGCCCTGGAACCGGTAGTCCCCGTAGAGGATGTCCGCGAGGCCGCCGACCTGTTGAAGACGGCGGCGGACCTCCTGCGAGAGAACTCATTCGTGCAAGGCGCCGTCCAGGTTTCTCGCGCGTTCGACAAGCTACAAGAGGCGCTCCCGCGGGAACTGTCGCCGCTGCCGCCGCTGACGATCAGCCCGGAACCGACACGGCAGGTCGAATACTACCGGCTGTGGGCCGGAAACGGCGCGGATTGCGGAAACTGGGACACCGAACGTGTGTACGTTCCGCTATCGGTCTTGCAGGAGGGAAAGGCCGACTGCTGGATCAGGGCCTGGGCAATGGATCAACAGTGGGACGATGATCTGGTCTCGGCCGGCCTTTACCACATCCCGGAGCCGGAAGAGGAACTCGGCCCGTAGCAGGCGCGGCGTCGAGTCGACTGTCACCGCGCATCGCCTGGTCCTCCAAGGTCACGAAGTCGTTGTCGACTACCGTGCGTTGAAAGATGTTGTGGGCGAGCATCGCAAATCAGGGATAAGGCCAGTAGCGTAATTCCCCCTCAGGGTCGCAGGCTGGAAGCCCGAAAAGCAAACCCCCTGCACGGTAGTCGTTCTTATTCTCTCACCGCCGTTCCCCTCCGGAACGACCATCCCCTTACACGAAAGGAGCCCGTCATGGGACTGACCATTCACTACAGTCTTCGTTCGCGTGCCCGCAAGCCCGAAAGGGTGTGCGGGCAACTCGCGCGGCTCCGCAGCCGCGCACTCGACTTGCCTTTCAAAGAGGTTGGCGACCTGGTGGAGTTCAGCGGGCCGGATTGCCACTTCGATCGGTGCGACCGAGAGGATCCCAACCGCTGGCTGCTGATCCAGTCGTCGCAGTACGTCGATCACCCGCGTCACCGGGAATACAGCTACACGGTCCTGCCGACGCACGTCATCGCGTTCTCGACCTGGCCCGGGGAGGGCTGCGAACCCGCGAACGTCGGGCTGTGTCGGTATCCGGACACCGTCGAGGTCGATCATCCGGTGCGGCGGGGCGTGCGCGAGACGATCCGCACCCGGCTCAGCGGCTGGTTCTGGGGCAGCTTCTGCAAGACCCAGTACGCCTCGAATGCCGAGCATGGGGGCGTGCCGCACTTCCTTCGCTGCCACCTGACGGTCGTGAAGCTGCTCGACCGGGCCAAGGAACTGGGCATTCTGGAGCGCGTCTCGGACGAGGGGGATTATTGGCAAGACCGGAATGTCGAGGCGTTGGCCCGGTGCGTGGGCGAGTGGAACGCCCAGATCGCCGGGTGGGCCGGCCAACTGAAGGACGCCCTGGAGGATCAGGGTGAGGGGCTGTCGCTTCAAGCCGGCATCCTGGAATACCCGAACTTCGAGCACCTGGAGGCGGCCGGCATGGCCGGCTTGGCGAACGCATGAGTAACCCACCAATCGAACCGCGGGCGGTCCTGGCCACCTGCATCGGTTCCGGGCGGCGGCGGGTGCAGGTTCTGCCGTTGGCGGAGGCCAAAGAGAAGGCAATCCAACTGCTGAACGCCCTGGTCTCCGACGACTGCATGATCAACCTGCACCCGATTCCTCCGGAACTACAGGGCGACGGGGCAGCCTTTCCGAAGAAGGAACCGTAACATGACCCATTCCCCCAAAACCAAACTCCGGACCATCCGCCTGCCGGTCTTCGGGATTACGATCTCGCTTCAGCGCGAGAACGGACAGCAGAAGCCGGGCGCCGGCTCGATCACCAGCGACCTGCGGGAGCCGGACGACGATCTTCACAACGCAGCCATCGACGGCCTGGAGTCTCTGATCCTTGCCCACGCCTGTGCCGGGATCGACGTTCGGTCGCCGGCCTACATTGAGGGCGTTGAAACGGCCGTCGATGCCGTAGGCAATAACGACAAGCAACCTGACCCTCCGGCACTGGATCGCCAAACCCTGCAACCCCAGCACGCGCCGGGACCCTGGCGGGTCCAGGTTTTCCGGGACCGCCAAGGCCGGAGCATCACGAAGGTGATCGCCGACGACTGCCATATTTGCACCGTCGATTACACGGCCGCCCGTACTGCCCTGGGGCAGTTATGCCCGGAATACCTCGACGGCAACGCGCTGCTGATCGCGGAGTCCCCGGCCCTGCTTCGCGCCCTGCAATCCCTGGTGGACCAAGCCGAACGCATGGAAGCGCTCGACCAAGACCGGAGTGTGCTGCCCGGCTGCTACCAACGAGCCTTGCATCGCGCCGCTACCGTTGCCCGCGCTGCCATCTACAAGGTGACTGGAAAGTAAACCTCGTGCCGTGTTGTCTGCCCGGCGTACGGAATGCAACCCGCACAAGCCATCAACCCCATGAGGTAACCCATGGCCAACAACTACCTGGAGTTTTCGGAGGTTCGAGCATGAAATCGACTCTGACAATCGACGTCGAATACGATCCGGATATCACGGACGACGAAAGCCTGGCTGTCGCGCTGGACCGCCTGATGGAAACCGCCCTTTCAACGCCCGACATCCTCGACGATTACGGCAACCCGCAGGTCGGCCAGTTCTTCGTATTACCGGCTGCGACCGCGACTGCTGGTGCCAATGCGGCGCCCGCGGAAGACCCTTCGCATCGGAGCTTGATCGCGATGTGCGAGCGGGTTGCCGGAACGGCCGACAGTTGGGGCGAATGCTCCGATATGCGGGAGGCCCTGGCGGTCTTCCGCGAGGTCGGGCAGGAATGCCGCGAGTTGCTCTCCGGCATTGGCCAGCCATGTGCCTGCGAGGAACCCGGCTACTTCTGCTCGGGGATTCCGGGAATCCTGGCTCATCTTGAGAATGGCAGACTGGCGCCCGGGGCCAAGGTTGAACGGTGCGACCAGTGTGAACGTTACCCCAGTGACACGGCGGCCCGGGCGAAGCTGGTAGAACTGGGGCTGGTACCCAAGAGCTACGTACTGGAGTTGGATAGGCCGCTGTTCCGTACGCAAAGGGAACTGCTGCTGCGGCTCCATCATGCAGCCGGGCACGGCGAGACGGTCACCCTTGGCCCCACAGAGCATGAACTGCTCGAAGGGCTGCTCGGGCTGACGGACGCAATTGCGGACCAGGCGGCTGACTGCCACGGGATTGACTGCCTGCTGCGAGAGCAGGAATAGGGCCGCAAAGTGGCCAGATTCCGACACAGCATGGGCGGATTGCGTAATTCCCGGAACTCCCTGACACCAGTTCCGGGTTACGGCCCCCATTGCCCCAGGAGGCAGCTTCCATTAGCGTTAGAAGTCGAGTTCACCCGCATCGGTCGATGTGACCGAAGCAGCAACGGCTCAGCCTCTTCCTCTCAGATCTGGCATTGGCCCGTGATCCTCATCATCACCTTCGATCAAGCCCGGCAAGTCTGGATCGTGGTCGATTTCCACGTCGTGAACAGGTTGGGCTGGAGCCTGCCCGGCAAAGTATTGATCCACGAATTGCTGCCTAGTTAGCTTGGCGAGTTTCTTGACTACGGGCGACAGCACACTCGTGGCTTCGGGACCTGGGCAAAGTTCGACGCCGTAGAAGGCAACAAACACGTCGGTGTCCACGGCTGGGCCGGCATACCAGTACGCTTCCGCAGAGCCCGGAAATGCGAACACACCTGCCTGCTCTAAAATGCCAAGTACATCGGCTGGTGCCAAGGCCGCCCAGGCCGCTTCCGGAGCCTGTACGCAGCGGGCGTGGTATAGTTCTCTCGCCGATGGGAGGGCCATCCCTCTGCCGTAATGGGTCAATAACGGATACTGGTTGATGTCCTGAGCCCCCTGATCGCGAAGAGCAATCCACTCCGGTGGCTCTCCGTGGGGATGCTGGCTAGTAAGCTCGCAGTCATCCCAGCGGTCAATCATGTCCTTGTCCCAGAGTTTGCGGAACAAGAGGATTGGCTCCATTGCTGTCTCTTCCCTCCTGCGCGTCCTCGCGTGGCTAACTCGGCCGATGCTACACGACCCGATCAACAGTAGTTTCTTGTAGGTTTTCGCCATCACCGATACGGCGACGAGGGTCGAACCACGTACCACCTCGGGGTCGTTCGGTGTCGATCATTTTGATCACCTCCTCCACTGCGGCGCAAAAATTCGAATACTCCTCGTCCGGGAGCCTTTTTCCGATGCTTCACCTGTCATTCCGTTGCCTTCGGCAGCATCGCCACTGTTCTCGCTACCGGGTTGACATGAATTACGGGAGTTTGCCGACTCAGCGCGTACGCTACCGCATCGTCGGTGCCACCGGTGCCAGCCGCTTCTTCCCCATTCCATACGGCTACTAGGCGATCAACGGTGTCAGCGATCTTCTTTCCTGCGGCCATGAACGCCTCTTCACTGGGTTGTGGATAGTCGAGCAAGTCAACGCTCGATGCCTTGCTAAGCAGGTATCGATAGAGGGCCAGCTCGTCCTGCGTTTTGAAGGTGCCCTCATATCCGGAGCACGGCACGACGACCCGCATATGCGCGCCGTGATCAATGGCAATCCTAGCAAATTCCTGATCCGCCCCGACGGCCAGGGAGGAATATGCTTCCACGCCGCTAGTTTCCTGTTGCTCAAAGACCCTCGCCAACTCGTGCCGAACCCACTCCCACGCCTCTGCCGTCGGCAACCGCTGATGCCCCGTGATTCCCAGCTTCATAGGAGTTAAAACCTCTTATCGTTCGCCAGCCGCCAATAGAACCGGCCGAGGCCAGTCAGCCGGGCTCCGGTTGAGTTTAGGCAGGCAAAGTAAAGATCGCCCTGGTCGGTGTCAGGATCAATCGTCCTAAGGAGACGCGCATTGCGGTACAGCTTCAGGCAGTTAAACACGTCAACGTTGTTGTCGATTTTCGAGGCATGGGTAAACTCGTAGGTGGGATCTAGCGGCAGGGTGGCAGTGGGATCTGGAAAAATCGTCGGCAACCGCCGCAGTGTCTGGAGCGGAACTTCAGGCTCGCACTTCCGAATCGGCATTAACCGCGAGGCGTGTGACTTGTACATGGGCCGCTGGTCCCATGCACCCAGCGCCTGCTCGGCCAGAGCATAGACGCTGGCAGCCGAGACGTTGCCGAGGACGTCTGCCGCGCCGCCGTGAAGCGCGTTGAGCACAAGAGAGGTGAACACGCCGTGACCGTTGAACTCAGCGGACGTTTCGGTGGGCCTGGAGGCGGCCAGAATCGTCACCCCTTCACGCAGCAGGGCGCGATTTTCCAAATCGCCGTCCTGAATACTGGCGGGGTTGCCCAGCGAGCCGGCGAAGCAGCAGTCGAGAATCAGCAGGACTTCCTTTGCCTTCGACTTGTTGGCCATGTCCAGCAGCTCCTGCATCTGGATGCCGATGTCCTTGCCTTGGCCGTCCTGGGTGACGAGGAATCCACCAACTGACGTGGGCGCACCATGTCCGGCGAAGTAGAAGAGAGTATCCCCGTCGAAGTTAGCGAACAGGTTCTCCAGCGCATCTCGGATGAATCCCCGCGTCAGCGGGTCCAGTCCGGGGCTGGTGTGGAGGCGGCATTCGTAGTTGGGGCTTCCGTCTTCGTTGGTCGCCAGCACGCTGGCCATCGCGGTTGCGTCCTTCATACAGCCGCTTAGCCCGGAAACATGATCATACTCGTCAATGCCGATGAGAAGCGCTCGTCTGGCCATGCCGCGCTTTCCTTACAGAGAATCGATGAATTTGGCGATCCCGGCCCACGTCCACTCAATCACCTTGTTCTTTCCGAACTCGGCCGGAACCGTGACCTGCTCGTCCTTCTTGGCCCAGATGCCAATCATCGGCACGCCTTCTTCGTCCGCGCACTTCATCTCCCACTTCTCGCCGTCGGCCTTGGCGGAGTTTTTTGACAAGATGGCAATCACGCCGTCGCAGCCTTTGATCTTGGTGCGGCACCGCTTTTTCCATTCGGAGTCCCACGGCTCTTTGACCGACATGTCGACGAACTCGAAGGGCGACTTCTCGTTCTTCGCCTGCCCGACCAAATAGTCGCGCGCCCACTTGTCCTCCACGGCGAAGCTGATGAACATTCGCTTCTTATCTGCCATTATCGTCTCCTAAAGAAGAAGGAACTGGAACCGCCGGGCCGCTTGGCCTGCCACTTTGGCAGGCCGATCGAGAAAACGCAGACCAAGCACGACACTAGGCAACCAGCGTGCCAATACATCGGGACGCTACGCGGCTTGCGCGGCCGTGTGCGGCAAGATTTTCTGGCAGGCGTTAATTCCTTGCGGGGCTTAGGTTTGCCCAATAGGTTTGCCACATACGGCTGTCGTCCAGGCAGGCGAGGGCCATCATGCCCTCGGCGTTATCGCTATCCCAGCGGCGCCCACGGCCTTTGACGCGGTGGGTGGTGGTCTTGCACTCGCTTTCTGTGGGGCCACTCCCGATCTGCCAGCCCCGACTACGGAACTCGGGGTAGCGAATCATCGGCTGGCGCTCTGTTACGTAATGGATCAAACGGTTGGCCTCTTGCCGCTTGGCAGGCGAGTGTTGCTTACTGCGCCAGGCAACCAGTTGGTCCCACGCTGCATCGTAGCCCACGTGCCGGAATGTATGCATCACGTTGTCCAGCCATGCCTTGCCCTCCGGGCATCCCTCCCTGAACACAATCCGCCGGCTCTTCTGCAAGTTCTCTCGCAGATGGTAGAAGTCCAAGCCGATCGCGTCCACCAACCCGTGAAACTCGATCTGGTTGCGAATCCACGGAGCACCATCGACATTGGCCACCTTTTCTTGAGCCTTCGGTAACTCCACTTGACTGGCCATCCGCTGCATCAGACGCCCTGCCGCTTCGTGGTTGCCGCTGGTAGCCCCTACATACCGATGGCTCATCGTTTCGTCATACAAATTGACTACCCTGAACTCCTTGAACGACTGATCCGCCCCCATCTTTCCACGAGGCAGGGGCTTGCAGCGACGCCCACGGCGACGCCGCTTTTCACGAATCTTCGCCCGCCGTTTCTGCTTTTCCTCCTGAGTGACCAGCGGCACCTTCACGCCGTCACAGCCCAAATACATGCGAGAAATGCCCTCTCCTGTATCGCATTCGGGCGCCGTCCACGTCGGCTCCAACTCCCCTCGCTGCAAGACACGCAGCACTGCCTTTCCTTCCCCTTCCACCAATTGACGTAACGACTCCTTGCTGATCGATAGATGTGCAGCCCGAGCAAGGTTCTCCGCCGTCTTCTCGAAACTCGTTGAACCTTGGTTCAAGCGGCAAGCCATCTCCCGTACGCCTTCACTCACCGTCGCTTCGGCGATGTCTAGCCAGCCATCGGCAACGGTTTCGCTTCCTTCCGCTGGACAGTGCCAACGGATACGCCATACGTCGATCCGCCCGTTAACGGTCAGCACGCTCGTACGTTGTTTGCCCTTATGCCGTTTTCGCTTCCCCGTCGTCGCGCTGGGCGGAGGGGGGAAAAGCGGCTTCCGCCGCATTTACCTTCATCTGGATCGCCTGTTCATAGGCGATCTGCCGGAAGCGGTCCAATGCCTCGCGTGCTTGCTCTTCGCTCTGGCGGATGATCTGACCCTGCGACGCGTTGTCCACCGCGTCGGCCACCGCCTGCAACGTCTTCTCGAACTCCCTGCGTAGCTGCTCTCGATACGCGTCCCGGTCCAACTTGGGCAGTGCCATCTTCATGTCCTCCTGGTTGATTGAATGGCATCCGTGAAGTCACTGCCCTAAGTTATACAGTCCCCCTATCTTTCGCGCCAGACATATTTGCCGCACACTGCGCGGCCTCGGGGATTGACACAACCTGCTTCGGTCCGACACACCGACGCGCCTTCGCAAAGCCTACTGGCAGCTACCCTAGCAGCCGCCGGCGCTGCCGTCCAGGGGGTGAACGCCCGCTGGCCAATCCTATTTTCTGCCGAAGGAGCCCGCAGAGGGGCATCCACAGTCTGCCGCTCTTCCGGATTTTGAGTGCACCGGCGTGATTAGCGAATCCCGGTGGCCGCGAGAATCCCCTGATCATCTCCCCCTCTGGCGTGGAAGATCATCTGGTTGCCCTCCAGAGTGCTTCCAGCCCGGTGCCCGCGTCACCAAGCGAGACACCGCGGCCGCCCATTTCTTCGCGAGGCGACTCGGCCGCCGCAGTTTCTCCATTTCCCCAACCCAAGGAACCCATCATGCGCGATCTGAAAGACGGCGAGTCGATCCAGGTTCAAGGATCGGCCCGCACCCCGTACATTCTCAAAAACGTCGGCGGCGTGTATTCCTGCACTTGCCCGGCCTGGCGCCACCAGTCGCTGCCGATCGAACGCAGGACCTGCAAACACCTGCGGCGGTTCCGGAGCGAACAGGCGGAGCAGGAGCGGCTAAGCGCAATCGGCCCGCTGAAGCACATCCAGGAAGCCAAACCCGCCACCCCCGGCGTCCTGCTCGCCCAGGTCTGGAAGAACGACCTCGATCTGACCGACTGGTGGATGAGCGAGAAACTCGACGGCGTGCGGGCCTGGTGGGACGGCCGGCTGCGGCGGTTCCTATCCCGCCAGGGCAACGTCTTCCATGCCCCGGATTGGTTCGCCAAGGGCCTGCCCAACAAACCGCTCGACGGCGAACTGTGGGTCGGCCGCCGGGCCTTCCAGCGCACGGTCAGTATCGTCCGTCGGCAGGACCGCAGCGACCACTGGCGGCGGGTCCGATACGTGCTGTTCGACGCGCCGGGCATCAACGGCCCGTTCGAGGAACGCCAGGCGTTTCTGACGGACCTGGTCCATTTGCGGCGGCTGCCCTATGCGCTGCACCTGTATCAGGCCCGCTGCGGCGGTCTGGCCGAACTGCAGGCCGAACTGGCCCGAATCGAGTCGCTCGGCGGCGAGGGGCTGATGCTCCGGCAGCCGGGTTCCCGGTACGAATCCGGGCGGTCCTCGACGCTGCTGAAGGTCAAACGGTTCCAGGATGCCGAGGGCCAAGTGGTCGAGCATCTGCCGGGCAAGGGCCGTCACAAGGGCCGTCTGGGGGCCGTGGTGGTGCATATGCCGGGTGGTCTGACGTTCTCGGTCGGCACCGGCTTCAGCGATGCCCAGCGCCGGAATCCGCCGCCGATCGGCAGCCGCATCACCTACCGCTACCAGGAACTGACCGACCGCGGCGTCCCCCGGTTCCCGTCGTTCGTGCGGATGCACTGATCCGGCCCGTCGCCGGAGCTTGTTTCTGTCTTTCGTTTCCCCACGTCTCTCCAACATCAAGGAGCAAATCCATGCCCGTGCGTTACTTTGAGTTCGTTGAAGGCAAGTCTTCGAAGTTTTGGCAAATCGGCTGTCACGGCAACCAGGTGACCGTCCGGTTCGGCCGGATCGGCACGGCCGGCCAGACGCAAGTCAAGAGCTTCCCGGACGCCCAGGCGGCCGAACGCCACGTCACGAAGCTGGTCGCCCAGAAGACGAAAAAAGGCTACCGGGAGGCCGTGGCAAGCTGAGCCGCCCGTAGGCCTTCACGCAAGTTCACTCCAAACTCCGTCAGCCCGAGGCACACCATGTCAAACGCTAAACCGTTACTGGAGCGCTACCGAGCGCTCAAACGTCAAGAACCCGACCGGCCGCTACTGGTGCGGTTGGGCGATTTCTACGAGGCATTCGACGCCGACGCCGAGACGATCGCCCGGGTGTTGGGTCTTGCTCTGACTCGGCAAGGCAACGGGCCGAACGCGGCCTCGATAGCCGGATTTCCGTATCACCAGCTCGACAGCTACTTGCCGAAACTGGCAACCGCCGGCCTCGACGTACGGGTGATCGAACGGTTGTAGCGGAGCCTCCATGGGTTCCCATCTCAATCCATCCCGGAGAATCCCGTGAGACCCGAACAGCAAACAAGGGTCGACGAGATCGCGACCGAGATCAGCCGCTTGGTCAATGAGACGTCGCGGTGTACGGGCCAGGCCCTCGGCTGGCGGATGGCCGAGGATCATCCCACCCTGGTCCAGAGCAAGATGGCGATGTTCCTGGCGTTCGTCGACGCCGTCGCCGGGCAGGACGGCAACGATTCCCGTATTGCAGCGTCGGTCGCACTGCCCGGTCGATCCGTACCCTGGACGACCGAATGAAGATGCTGCCCACCATTTAACCCGAAGGAGACAACAACATGCGCATGGACCTGGCAGGTGAGCGGTTCCAGGTGGCGGAAGACTACCAAGTCGAGCTTCCGCCCGGAAACCACCTCACGGTCATCGCCGGTGCCTATCTGGGCGAACCGGCCTACGATTTCGACCACCCGAACGTCGCCGCAAAGAAAAGCGCTGTGTTCGAATTCAAGCACTATCGCAGCGGCGGCAGCAAGTTCTGGACCGCGAAGGCGGGGATCGGTCTGTACTTCGTGATCCCCAAAGCCCAGATCGAGTTGCTTCCCGAGAAAGGGTACAGCTATGTTCCGGTGCTCATCCACGGCCGCAGATGCGTATTGAACGTCAGCGGCGGGACCGGCAACGGCGGCTGGACCGATTACGTGCGTCCGGTGGCCCACATCGGTTGCGGCTGGACCATTGCAGCCCTCAAGGCGCTCGCGGCGGTCGCGCTGAGCCCGCAGGAGTGCATTGCCCAGGGCATCACCCTGGACCTCGAAGGATTGGAAGACTACCAAAGCCAGCGCCTCATCGAAATCAGCGCCGCAGTCACCATGCAGACGAGCCTGAAGCCCGGCAACCAAGTCGTGTTGAAGGACGGCTGGAGCCATAACGGCAGCCAAGGGCCGTTCGTGATCCAATCCCGGCCTCGCAGGAAGCGGCACTTCGTCTGCAAGGCGTACCCGATGGGTGTCCGGGTGCAGTACGCGGCCATCGACTGGATCAAGACGGCCGAAATCAACGGCGTGGCCGTTCCCGGCCCGGTACTGCTCAATCGCATCGGCTCCGTCCTGGAGCCGACTGCCGCGTGAAATGGCCCGGGTGCTATCCCACAGCCTTCCTGCTGTTTCGTCTACGCAAGGACGTCAAGCAAACTCGTCGAGGATGCCCTGCTTGGTATCAAACGGAACAAGACGGGGCGGCCACAACAGGTTCGATCGTAATCCTATCAGTTGTTACACCATGCCTCGTTTCGGAGCCCAACATGCCGTTTCGAACCGTTCTCGTCAGTGGCCGTCAGGTCCCGGTCGTCGAGGAGCCTGACGGCTTTGTCGTATTGCGGGGGCACCGCGGGATCGCCGGCCCCTTCGCTCACGATGATCCGCGGTTCTCCCCGTCAGATCTCAGCGACCATGTTTCCATTTTCCCGGAGTCACCTATGCCCGAAATGCAAGTTGTCATCAGCGTCCACGGCGGCCTGGTCCAGGAGGTGTTCGCCTCGGAGCCGCTGGCTGAGTTGGTGGTGGTCGACTGGGACGTTACGCCCGGCGACCACCAGGCCGTCGAAGTCCAGATGGGCCGGCGTCACCTGCGGGCCAGTGTGCAGCATCCGATGGTTCAACCGATCGGGCACTTGGCCGGCAGCGACGTCGAGGCCGTGATCGACGCCGCCTACGAGCGGGACCAGACCGAATGCTTCCCGGCGTAGCCGCCGGCCCACCCGCTGTGTTTCTCGAATCTATCGTATTCACCTTCCCCTGTTTGAAGAGGATTCTCGCCATGAGTACCAGCTTACTGGAAGAACCGGCCGTCCAGGCCGCCACCGGGTCCGCTACCTCGCACGCCGAGCGCCTGCGGACCTCCATGATGGCCATGCGGCTGTCGTTCACGTGGTTCGGCACGCGCAAGACTTTGAGTGCCGATCAAAAAGATCAGGCCGCGGAGAGCTTTGGAGCCGAAGGAAGTTTTCTTTCGGCTGGCAAAAAGCTGATCGACGTCAAACATCCAGCGTTCAAGGCCGTCTCGTCGATCAAAAACAAGGCCGTCCGGTATTTCCGGGAGGTGAGCCTGCCGTACCCGGAGGCCGGTATCCGGCTGATCCGGCCCGACCGACTCGACGAGGTCAACCGGCAGATGGAGGCGTTCCGGAGCGACCTCGGCGATGCCGTCTACCATCTCGCTCGCGCGTATGCGCACCTGAAGGCCCTGGCACGCGAGCGGCTGGGCACGCTCTACAACGAGGGCGATTATCCGCCGGCGCTTTCGGGCCTGTTCGGCATTTCGTGGGAGTTCCCAAGTGTGGAGGCTCCCGACTACTTGCAACAACTCAACCCGGAGGTCTACCGCCAGGAGTGCCAGCGGGTGCAGCAGCGGTTCAGCGAGGCGGTGCAGTTGGCCGAGCAGGCGTTCACCGAGGAACTGGCCAAGTTGGTCAGCCACCTGACCGAGCGCCTTTCGGGCACCGAGAACGGAGAGCGGAAGGTCTTTCGTGACGGGGTGATCGAAAACCTCACGGAGTTTTTCGACCGGTTCCGGCAACTGAACATCGGCAGCAGCGAGCAACTTGACGGGCTGGTGAACGACGCTCGGCGGATCATCCGAGGCGTCCGCCCCCAGGCACTGCGGGATGACACCAACCTGCGGCAGCACGTGGCGACCGAGATGTCGCGGGTGCAGAGCGTGCTCGATGGGCTACTGATTAACCAGCCTCGCCGGAACATCCTCCGGCGGCCCCGGTAGTTGGACAACTCCGTCCTGTCACGAAAACATCCCGGAGTATGCCATGCAGCTTGTCGTTGAACCTGACGGGGTTTTGCGCTGCATCTACAGCGAAGACATCGACCTGCACACCCTTGGAAATCCCGTCATTCGCCGGGCCTCGCACGTCGAGCCCACGGACGATGGCCAGTGGACGGCCGATCTTTCGCCGGTCGGTGGGCCAACCCTAACGGCTTTTCCGACCCGCAGCCAGGCCTTGGCCGCCGAACTCCGGTGGCTGGAAGAGCACTGGCTTACGCCGACCGGGTAAGTGCGCAGCGCTTGCGCACCCGGTGGCCCACGTTGCTCAGGTAGGTGCGCAGCCGATGCGCACCCCACCGACATCTTTTGCATCTGGAATTGCCCCATCGCCGGGGCGGTTGTGACTTTCACGGCCGCCCCGTGGTGGGGCGGTCGCTTTCCCTTTCGACCCGAGGAGTAAGCGATGACCCAATGTCAATTGAACCGTTCGGTAGCCCGCGCCACCGGCGAAAATCTTGGCACCATCCGCCACATGGGCTTCTCCGTAGCCGACCCCAAGCATGTCCGCTTCGATCCCGAGCCGCCCGACCTCTACGATAGCCGGCACATCGAGGACTGCATCATCGACTGGGATCGGCATGAGCGCCGCCGGAACGTGCCGATCGTGCCCCAGCGGTGTCGGCGGGCCGTGCTCGCCTGATCCATCTGCCGGTGTTTTTCATGCCGGCGGTTCTTTCCATTCACCAACTCCAGGAGAAAAACCTTGCTTACCATCACACGTAAACTGGCCGAACAGCTTCGCAAGGTGTTCCGCCAGGCCCTCCTAGCGAACACGAACTCGCGCAGCCCGATGCCGCCGGTCGAGTTTATCGGCAGCCGGCAAGGCTTATGCGTCCGATGTCATACGGCAGAAGCGGCGGCCGAGTTCCGGCTCGACGGCGAGCAGGCCGAAGAGACGATCCTCGCCCCCTGGGACCTGCTCACCGATACCGTCGGCAGTGGCCGGGACCGGGACATCGAACTGCGTCGCGAAAACGGGCACGTCCTGGCCTCCTGGCAGAACGGCCGTGTGCCGCGGGCCGCGCAGTACCACACGCCGGCGGAAAATGAAGTCCCCTGGCCCGACAGCCCGGAGCGATTGGTCGAAAACCCGCCCGAGTTGCTCTCCGCCCTGGCCGAGGCCGCGGCGACGACCGACACGGACTCGGCCCGCTACTCCCTGAGTTGCCTCCAGCTTTGCGGTACCGAAGGCAAGCTCGTCGCCACCGACGGCCACCACCTACTCGCCCACCGTGGATTCGAGTTCCCGTGGGAAGGAGAAATCCTGGTGCCGGGCAACCGGGTCTTCGGCTCCGCCGTGTTGGATACCGGCAGCCCGGTGCTTATCGGCAAGACCGACGACTGGTTCATCCTGCAAGTCGGCCAGTGGACCTTTTGGCTCAAGATCAACAAGGACGGACGATTTCCGATGGTCGAGCGGCACATCTGCGAGCCCGAAACGGCCGTGACCAGTGTCGAGCTTTCACAGTCCGACCGCGTGTTCCTGGCCGAAAACCTGCCGAGCATGCCCGGCGACGACCTGCCGTTTGCGCCCGTCACACTCGACGTCAACGGCACCGTGGCCGTGCGCGCCCAGGGGCAGGACCCCAGCAGCCGGATGGAACTGGCGCTGACGGGCGCCACCTGCCGGGGTGAGCCCATCCGCCTGATGATCAACCGCCGCTATCTCGCCCGAGCCGCCAAGCTTGGGTTCGAGCGGCTCCACATCTTCGGCGATAAGCAGCCGATGCAGGCCGCCGATGATTCCCGTCGTTACGTATGGGCTGTCCTGGATGCCAGGTCGTGCATTGAGCCAGCCGAAAACATGACCCGAATCGAATCGCCGGCACCCGGTACGGTGTCGAGCGTCGATCCTCCCCGTTCCCCAATCACAAGGAGCAACAACACCCCCATGCCACGTTCCTCCACAACCTCCACCGCCCATGGCAACGGCAATGGCAATGGCAATGGCAACGGCAACGCCCAGGCCGCCAGCAACGGTCATACCAACGGTCACGCCAACGGCAACGGCCACGCCCGCTCGGAGACCGACACCGGGCAGACGTCCGGTGCCATCGAGCAGGTGATTGCCCTGCGGACCACCCTCCGCGAGGCCGCCGCCCAGGCGACCGAACTGGTGCGACTGCTGAAGGCCGAAAAGCGCCAGACCCGCCAGCTTCGAAGCGCCCTGTCGTCGCTGCGCGAGTTGCAGCCGCTGGAGATCTGAACCAACAGCCGTTACGCATCGACCGCTTGGGGCCGGGCAGCCGCGTGCTGCCCGGCTTCAGGCACCGTTACCCGCAGCGCATGTTCGCCCACTTCCTCCGCCCGTCAATGCCATCCGCCAGCCGCCTTGTCGGCCAAGGACAGGCCGGGCTGACGGGGCGATGGCGCCTATCTGTTTCCTTCAGGAGTTCCGAATGAAAGGTACTGCCCGAGACAAACTCAACAGCATCTACGTGGCCGGCTCGGTCGGCGTCGCAGCCTTGATTGCCGCCGCGGCCGGAAGCTGGCCCTTGTTCGTGTTGATCGCCGCGGCTCTGGTCGGCTGTGCGGTCTACACTGGCGGGATTCGGCCCAATGGCCGACGCCGGTAGGCCCTGCGCTGGCTGCATCCCCGTTCCCATTTCGGGACGGGGATGCGGTGGCCTGCCCCCGTGGCACACGGAAATTGGCCAGCGTTCTTTTTAGCTATCAGAGCGTCAGGCACAGCATTCGATGGACGCGGGCATGCCACTTGTTTCAGCAGCGACCCCGGAGGCCCGGCGGGGTCCAACTCGGCCTGTTGACCATTCCACCTGCCGCTCCACGTGCCGCAATCGGATGCCAGCCCCTTGCGATCGGTCGGCACGGCGGAAGGCGATGGCGCGCCCCGCAGTTGCCATAAGTGCCGTATTCAGCAGCACTTGCGGTTGACAACGCGCGCGAAGCTGGCGGCTGCACCGCGCTATTCCTGGCCTATTATCCGCAATGATTGTTTCCGGCATGGTTGTGTCCACGACCATGCCGGATTCAATCTGGCAAGTGAACTTGAAGGCTGCATACGCTCAATGGCCGTTGGCTCGAGTCCTACTGTAGGTCACGGCCAGTAAGTATATTGCTGCGCGACCACCGAATCGTCCGGATACGTAATGCCCGTGAGGCGATTGGCCGCGTTGCAGGCCGACGGGTGGCGCGGCGTCGGCGGCGTACTCCGCCACGACCTGCTTGGCGTGTGGTGAATACCCGAGTGCCTGGATGCTGCCGACGAAGACGGTCGTCGCCGAACCCTCGCCGTCCGGCACGGTCTTGCTGACGCGCCGGCCGAGGGCGTCATACTGATACCCGCACTCCGGCGTGCCGTCCTGATCGACGTCGGCGGCCAGAAGGCGATTGTCGAAGTCCCAGGTGTAACGGTCGAACAGGTCGCCCGCGGTGCGGGTGAGGTTGCCCGCGGCGTCGTGGGCCAAGGGAGCGGCGTCGATGGCCGCGATCTCGTGGACGGCCGTGTGCGTGCGGGTTTGCTGCACCTGGTTCTCGGTAAACGTGGCCCAGTTGCCCACCAGCGACAGGTTCCACGCCTGATCCAGGTTGCCGTCCGTCCGGTTCCACGCGGTCAGCCGGTCGGCCGGGTCGTACGCGGTAGAGTTGAACCCGTAGTTGGCCATGGGCGCCGAGATGCCCTCGGTCAGCTTGTTCTTGTTCGCGTCGTACGTATAGCTGAACGACGCGCCCGCAACGCCCGCGTTGATGGCCGTCGGCAGGTTATCCTGCCGGCCGTACACCCACGCCGTCTGCGTGCCCGGCGTATCGCCCAGCACCCGGCTGGTACGGCGGGAACCGGCATCGTAATCGAAGGTAGCGACCATATCGGTATTGTAGTCGATCTGGCTGAGCTGGTCACGGGCAGTATATTGCCGCGCGACCACCGAGCCGTCCGGGTAGGTGATGCCCGTGCGCCGGTTGGCCGGTACGCCGGGAGCGGGAAAAGGGGACGACACTGATTTCTAATCAGTAATGTCCCCTTTTCGCGCCCGGAAGCTTTATTTCGCCCGGCACTGGAGTGTCAAGGTGTATCTGGGTGTCCGATTGCTCCCTCCTTCTCCGAGGCTTGGCGACACGCCTCAATCACTTGCTCCACGGCGTTGGGATCATCCCCAAAGTTGGGCGCGACCTGTTCTATCGCTGAGAATGAGGCCGGCGTCTGCCTGGCAACATCCGCAGACGACGTGGAGAAGTCTACAATGACGCGTTTTCGTATTTCCGCCGCATCAGTTGGCCAATTCCAAACTCCATGTGGCCGTGAGGGTATCACTGAGTACATGCTATCCCAGTCGCGGGGCCATTGACCAGAATTGTGTACGTAGACGCCAACAACGTCCATGACCAAGAGATGCGCGTGCAGCGTCTTTTCGGCCTCTAATGATAGGCGAATAGCGCGTATCCCCAGAATCAGGGCTACCAAACAGACGATGATTGCTACTGCGAGACTGGTTCGCAAGATCACTTGTCGCATAGCAAGCACTCACGAGCACTGTATGTGTTCGACGACGATCAAAATACTGGAGTAGGAACATAGCTCACCGACACGTACCCTTCCAAACAACAAGCCTCGGTCGTGAGTTGACAATCCGTTTGGCAGTTGGAATACGGGCCGGGATCACCGGGCGGTTTCGGCCGCGACCAGATACATGCAGCAATATCCTTATCAGTGGCGTCCCTACATTTCTTGCCCATCATACGATTCTTTTCGGAGGACGGCAGATGCGTACCAAAGATGGCATGGGCAGGCTGGAGGAGGTTCGGCGGCAGTTTGAGAATTGGCGCCGGACGCGCGAGCGACGCACGCGGATTCCCGAACCGCTCTGGAGGGTGGCGGCCGAGGCGGCGGCTCTGGTCGGGGTGTACCGAACGGCGAAGACGTTGGGAATCAACGTAGGTTCGCTGAAGAAGCGGGTGGAGACAGGTGCGGCAGGCTGGGGCCGCCCGGATGGTCGAAGGCGAGGATTGCCGTACGATGCCGCCACTGGCGCATCCGAAGCGCGGGCACCGAGCGGAACGGCGTTCCTCGAGTTGCCGCCTCCTGCGTGGGTTGCCAGCGGTGAATGCACCTTGGAACTGGAGGAGGTGGGCGGAGCGAAGATGCGGGTCCACCTGAAGGGCTCTGTTGTGCCCGACTTGGTCGCCCTCAGCCGCAGCTTCTGGGAGGGGGTATCGTGATCCAGGTGACGCCGCAGATGCGCGTCGTGGTGGCCGTCGAACCGGCCGACTTTCGCCGAGGAATCGACGGGCTGGCCCGGCTCTGCCAGGACGTGCTCGGGCACGATCCGCACAGCGGGTGGGTGTTCGTGTTCCGCAACCGGCGCGCGACGGCCGTCAAGGTATTGGTTTACGACGGGCAGGGGTTCTGGCTCTGCCACAAGCGCCTTTCGAAGGGTCGGTTTCCTTGGTGGCCGCGCCGTGGCAGAGAAGCTTCCCTGACCCTGGCGGCGCACCAAGCGCAAGTTCTCTTGTCGGCCGGAAATCCGCAGGCCACACAAGCGGCGCCGACTTGGCGTCCGGTCGGGCCGATCGACTGATCCGGATCGGTAACGATGCGAGGCGTTTTCTGAAAATTGCTCTTGCGCCTTGAGGGGAAGTTCGCTATTCTTTCCCCTCACTCGGCGATCGATCCCGTAGTCTCGGGTGTGGGGCAAGGTCTGCCCCCTCGAAGCGTCAAAGTGCCGTTCCCATCGCTTGCCGTCGCAGGTATCCTGATGGCCAAGAAACCGACCATTGTGGAGCTAGGCATGAACGAGTTGGAGGCTCTGCTGCGACGGACCGAGACGCACGACCTTCGCGAGGAAGACTACGAGACGACCAAGACGGTGCTCCTGTCGTACGTGGAGCTGGTGGGGTTGCTGAAGGACAAGAACGTCAGCATTGGGCGTTTGCGGAAGCTGCTGTTTGGCTCGAAGACGGAGAAGACGGCAGACGTTCTTGCCGGCATCGCCGACGGGGCAGCGTCTTCGCCAGCGGATGGCGAGCAACCGAGCGATTCGGGCGACGCGAGCCCCTTGACGCCGAGCGAGTCGCCGCCGCCTAAGAAAGGTCACGGCCGCAACGGTGCGGAGGATTACACCGGGGCGGAGCAGATCGACGTTTCCCACGAGTCACTTCAGCCGGGCGACGATTGCCCAAGCTGCCTGAAAGGGACTCTCTACGATACGCAGCGTCCCCGGGTGCTGGTGCGACTGACCGGCCAGGCGCCGGTCGGAGCGAAGGTGATCCGGCTTCAGCAGTTGCGTTGCAATCTGTGTGGCAAGCTGTACACGGCGAGTGCCCCCGAGGGTGTGGGGTCGGCGAAGTACGATGCGACCGTCGGCAGCATGATCGCCCTGCTGAAGTACGGGAGTGGGTTGCCGTTCAATCGCGAGGGAGGCCTGCAGGGGCTGCTGGGCATCCCCCTGCCGGCCTCGACGCAGTGGGACATTGTCCTCGCTCAAGCCCAGCACCTCCGGCCGGTTTGGGACGAACTGCTCAACCAGGCGGCGAACGGCGACGTCCAAGTAAGCGCGCACCAGAACCATTCTTGACGTGGATGGTAGGCTGAGGGGGTGGTTGATTTGTACCCCTTTGCCTTGGAGGTTCTATGAGTGGTTCGTTCTCCGACCGCAAGTCGCGTGAGTGGCGACGGCGGCTCTTGCGGTTCGAAAAGCACCCGTCGACGATCAAGGAGTTCTGCCGTCGCGAAGGCGTCTCCGAACCGTCGTTCTATCTGTGGCGAAAACGGCTTGGGCTGAAAGACGCCCCCAAGCCGACTCCTGCCCAGTTGCCTGCTCCTGATGAAGCGTCGGCCGAAGCACCGGCCGGCTTTCGGCCGGTCAGACTGCTGACGGCAAGCAGTCTGACTGCCCACTTGCCTGGCGGGATGCGAATGGTCGTTCCGATGTCGGAGCCCGACAGTCTGCGGGCGGTGGTCGATGCGCTGGCACGGGTCGATGCGGAGCTTCGGGAGACGCGACCATGCTGAGCTTCGCCCCGAATATCCGCATCTTCCTGCACACGCGGCCGACCGATATGCGAAAAAGCTTCGACGGCCTGTGCGGCCTGATCCGGGGCGTGCTTCAGGCCGATCCGCTCGACGGCAGCCTGTTCCTGTTCGTCAACCGCCGAGGCGACCGCCTGAAGGCCTTGTGGTGGGACCAGGACGGCCTGGCGTTGTTCTACAAGCGGCTGGAATCGGGCACGTTCGAAATGCTTGCCTCCGACGACGACACAGCCGGCGTCGAACTCGACGCGGCGGAACTGGCCATGCTGCTCAGCGGCGTATCGCTCGGCTCGGTGAAGCGTCGGAAACGCTACGCGAAGGCCGGATGACGCGTCTGGCGCGGCGCCGCCAAGCCGGGGCCTTTTCCATGGCGAGGAAGGCCTCGGCTTCCTTTTTGGCGCACCCTCCACAAGTGGTATTGCGCGATCGAGAAAACCTGCTATCCTCAGTTTCCATGGCAAACGTACCACCAATTCCCGACGACCTCGAAGCGTGCAAGGCGATTATCGTCGAGCAGGCGGAGGTCATCACGAAGCTACACCAGACGGTGCAGGAGCAGGAGCTTACGATCAACGAGCTTCTGCAGCGGGCGTATCGGAATCGGAGTGAACGGTACCAAGAAGACCCGACCCAGTTGATGTTCGACTTCGGCGATACGCCGGAGGTGGCCGACGCGGCGGAAGGCTTGGCAGAAGCGGTGGCCGAAGCGGAAGTGACGGTTGCCGAACACAAGCGTCGCCGCCGCAAGCCGCGAAAGCCCCGCAACGAGGCGCTGCCCGAGCATCTGGAGCGTCGCGAGGTGAAGCTGCCGGATCCGGAGGAAGTACGGAACGAGCCGGACACGTGGAAGTTCATCGGCTTCGGTCGGCAGGAAACGCTCATGTTCGAGCGGCCGAAGCTGTGGGTCCGCGTCACGCTGATTCCCAAGTACATTTGCAAAAACGAGCCAGAGAAGGGCGTGGTGGAATCGCCGCGGCCGGTGGGGCTGGTCGAGGGGAATCGGTACGATACGAGCGTGGCGTCCGAGATTATCACGGGCAAGCACGGCTTCCATATGCCGATCTATCGGCAGCAGGACTACTTCGCCGGCAGCGGTTGGACGCCGGCGCGGAGCACGCTGCTGAACATTCTCGTGGCCAGCGCAACCGTCATCCGTCCGTTCATTCGTTATCTGCGTGGCGAGGTCATCGCCAGCGGCCTGCTGGGGACCGACGACACGCGGGTGACGCTTCTTCTGCCGCCGGAGATTCCGCAGGCCCGGGAGGGCGACCCGAAGTCGCAGCGAATCCACGAGGTATTTACAGCGGCGAGGGCGAAAGGAGCGAAGAGCATTTCGGGGCGGATGTGGGCCTATCGGAGCCTCACCGTTCCGATCAACGTCTTCGACTTCACCGTGAGCCGGCATCGGGATGGACCGGATGAGTTCCTCGTGGCAAGCGACTTCACGGGGACAATACTGGCCGACTGTTATTCGGGCTATCAGGGCATTACGGTGCGTAGCGATGCGCGGATCGTGCGCGCGGCGTGCAACGCGCACGCTCGTCGAAAGATCTTCGACGCCCGCACCAACGAACCGTTGCTGGCCAGCCGCTTCCTGGCGATCTACCAGGAGCTGTACGACATCGAAACGCGCGGCAAGATGCTCTCATACAGCGAACGAGAGCTGCTGCGTGCTTCGGAAGCGCGGCCCATATGGGGTCGGATGCGCGAACTGCTCGACAGCGAGGCTGTTTCCCACTTGCTGCCGAAGGAGAAGTTCACAGACGCTCTCGCCTACCTGCGGAACCACTGGGACGCCTTGCAGGTGTACCTGGGCGACGGCCGCCTGCCGATGGACAACAACGAGACCGAGCAGCTGATGAAGCAGGTGGCGACGGGGCGCAAGAACTGGCTGTTCATCGGCAGCGTGGAGGCAGGCGAGCGAGCGGCCGGCTTCCTGACGTTGGTCAGCAGTGCGTTGCGGAACGACCTGGACGTGCACGCGTATGTGAAGAACGTACTGGACCGCCTTCTGGCTGGCGAGACAAACTACGCCACGCTGCGACCGGACCGTTGGGCCAAAGAGCATCCGGAGCACATTCGCGCCTATCGTCAGGAAGAGCGTCGCGACCGATACGCCGCCGCCCAAACCCGCCGCGCCGCCCGCCGCCATCCCGCCCCCGCCTAGCCCCCTCACCGCCCCGCACTACAGGCTGCTGGTGCGCGCTTACACGTCCAATACAATGACGACACGACGGTTCGCATCCTGGAACGCATGGGGAAACGCGCCGAGAAGAAGGCGGCGGAGGATGCTTCTCGCGAAGATTCCGAGGCGGAGATCGACAAATCGCGTACGGGACTGTTCACTTCGGGCGTCGTCTCGACCCATTCGGGCTGGCGGATCGCGCTGTTCTTCAGCGGCGTGCGCCACGCCGGCGAGAACCTCAAGAAGGTGCTTGCCCGACGCGCCGAGGAACTGGGGCCTCCGATCCAGATGTGCGATGCCCTCTCGCGCAACGTGCCCGGACCATTGAAGACGATCCTTGCCAACTGTTTGGCTCACGCGCGGCGACGTTTCGTCGACGTGGTGGAGAACTTCCCGGAGCCGTGCCGCCACGTGCTTGAGTCCCTGAAGGTCGTTTACCACAACGACGCGACCGCCCGCAAACGAAAGCTGTCGGCGGAGGCGAGGCTGGCATTCCACCAGGCCCACAGCGGCCCGACCATGGAGCGGCTGAAGGTCTGGCTGACGGAGCAATTCGAGCAGCGGCTGGTGGAGCCCAACTCGTCGTTGGGCGGGGCCATCGCGTACATGCTGAAGCACTGGGAGAAGCTGACGCTGTTCCTCCGTGTGCCCGGGGCTCCGCTGGACAACAATCTCTACGAACAGGCATTGAAGAAGGCGATCTTGCATCGGAAGAACGCTCTCTTCTACAAGACCGACAAAGGCGCCCGGGTGGGCGACCTCTACATGAGCCTGATCTACACCTGCCAACTCAACAAGGTCAATCCGTTCGACTACCTGACGGAGCTTGAGCGGCACCGGCAAGCAGTGGCCGCGGCCCCCGGGGCATGGCTTCCTTGGAGCTATCGTGAAACGCTAGCCGCCGCCTCCGCCCCTCCCGCGACCGCCGCAAGTTGACCTCTACCCCTCAGCCCGCCCCTCGGCGAAAGATTTTTCACGCTCGCCGCAAGGACACGAAATACTTCCTCTTCGACATCGTGTGTCCTGCCAGTGTGCCGCGATCCAAGCGGCCGTCAGGGCTGTCTGTTGGCGGCTGGGACTCTCGGCGAGCGTATTTGGTCAGCGGGATAAAATACGCATCCTTCACCCCGGCGGGAAAACGGCCTTCTAGTTTCGGCTCGTATCTCTTCAGGCCGGACCTGTCTTCGACTGACTGAGCGGATAGGTGGATGCAATCCGGCTAGGTTAGCTGGCATCGTTTGGGCGCGCCGATGCGACGGGCAAGTGCTTATCTTCCGCGACTGCCCCGGTGATTCGCTCCAGTCCGGCAATGACGACGGCTACCGCCTCGTCGACGTCGTCGCTGGAGAACAATCGACGGTTGACCTCTTGATCCAGGCCGTTCTTCAGCCCGGCACTACCAGCCGACGCGAACTCAGTTCGTAGGCGGTCGTAATCGATCGGATCGTCCGGCGCAAGCGACTGCGTCTTGAACAAGTCCTTATAGACCGGATCAGCCTTCGTGTGATATTCGATCGTCAGCGGTGCTGGAACGGCGCCTTCGAGGGCTTCGACGATCACGGCCGTGCAGCCGCCGAAGCCGCCGAGTAGATACGTAGGCTTGCCGCAGATAATCGCCAAGTGTCCCTCTTCAACCAATCCCGCGTACTTGCCCAGGAAGCGGTCGAGCTTGCCGTCAACGATACCGCCGTAGCGGCCCCCCAGGAGAATGCGAGCGTCGATCTCGGCGTTCATCTGTTGACGCATGGCAGTCAGGCAGCGAACCCAGACACGGCGGTTCGGGGCGGGGTCGGGCGGCAGACGATCGGTCGGCTTCAGCCCCAGCACGACGGGATCGTCCGCCAAGTCCGCCGGCAGCGCGCAATCGACCAGCGTGCATACGTCCGTGACGTTGCTGCGATCCGCGGGTGACAGGCTGCGGTGGATGGGCCAAGCGAGATAGTTGAGGATCCGCGTCTTCGGATCGACCTCGTCGCGCGTATACGTGCGGACCACGTCGAACAACCGTCGCGTGTAACCGCCGACGCGGTGGTCACCCCCGTAGGCGACATTTGCGCCCAGTGCCAGCAACTGCCGCGTGATCTCCCAAAAGGCGTGCTCGACGTGCATCGTGCCCAAACCGAGTGCGGCCAAATCGGCGGCGGGAACATCGGAGACGGAGACGCCCACTGTGAAATTGGCCAGCGGGTATCGCGATCGGTCAGGGGGGAAGCTTCTGGAATCGGACATGTGCGGTTACTCCTCGTGTTTCAGCAATGGCAGGCGAATCGGCGTGACGAAGCGGAGGTCCGGTGCCGCCTCGCACAGCATTTCCACCTCTTCCGTCCCCAGCGGTGGTTCAGGATACACAAACACCGTGCCTGGCTGCTCCTTGACGTGCCGCTGCATGGCAAGCAGTGTCAATAGCTCGGGCGGGTAGGAGAGCGCTCGCAACGGTTGCCGGACATTGTGCAGGGCCGCCGCGTACTCGACCCACAAGGGGAAGTACGCGGCGCGCAAGACTTCGTACAGCAGCGTGCCGATCACCTGCCCCCAGGCATCCGACGATTCCGGGGCTGGTCCCATGAGTTGTTGGAACTGCTGGCAACGTAGCGAATCGGCTGACTGAACCCGGCCGACAAAGGTCGCCACGCGCTCGGCGATGGACCGGCGCAGTTGCTTGAGTTCCTTGATCGACTCCGAAATCTCCGACTCGATCGCATCCAGCACGGTGCCGCCCAGCCGCGACGCTTCGGCGTCCTCGATCGACTGGAGCCTGGTGAGCCGGGAGACCAATTCCGTGAGGTACTCGCTGAGCCCTGCCGCCGGCCAGCGGACGGTCGGCACGTTGCCGAGATAGGGGAAACCGCGCAGCTCTGCGTGCTCGATTGCCTGCACCACGACCATCGGCACCCAGCCCAGCTTCGCCTGCATCGCTTCGATGCGGCACCACTCGCGGCTGGAATATGCATCGGTTTGCAGCACCAACAACGCATTCACACCCTCGCCCGCAGCCGCCTCGCGAAGCACCTTTCGCCAACCGCTGCCAATCGGAATGTCATGGACGTCGAAGAATGTCTCCAACTGGGTCCGCCGAGCGATGTACTCGCGGACGGACTCCGTCAGATCAAGGCCGCCGTGTTTGGCATGGCTGAGAAACACCCGCACCGGAGCCGGTCCTGCCGCCCGCATCTGTTGCTCGTCGCCCACTTGGGGCTGATTTAGCAGCAGTCGGGCCAGTTCGTGAGTGACCCCATTCAGCAGCGCCTGCGTCTGCTGAGCCTCCGGAAGTGTGTGCAACCGCAGGAAATTCATATCGGCAATCTCCGGATTCAGCTTGAAAGCGTTCGCACACAACGACACCGGGATCAGCCGATGCTGCGGATACCCGCCCCTCGGGGCCCCCGCAGCCAAGCACTGCGTCTGGATTCCCGCGACATACGCGCCCCACGCCGGATCGGCGACCATCGCGTCATCGACCAGCACGACCACCACCGTCCGCGCAGCATCCAGTTCCACCCCGGACGGCACCGCCGCCGCTGCGCCCACAGGCCCCATCGCCAGTGGTTGACTGCGAAAGCGCACCGGCACCCGCAGGGTCCGCGACACGGGCTGATTGGGATCGTGGCACAGATGTCGGTACAGCGCCTCTGCGAACCCCCGGCCTCGTAGAAATCCCAGGTGCCAGACGACAAAGACGCGAAGCGGCAACGTGATCGAGTTTCTTTCCACCATGACGAGGTACCTCCATTATACACTTTACTCCAACGGCCAGCCGCGGGGCAACTACAGAATGGTCGAGTCGGACGCTTGTCGGCCAGTTCGAACTACTCGAGGCAGCCAATTGTGGCACAGTTGCACAGCACCGGGCCTCTCATCGCATTACAAGTCTTCGGTCAGTGCGTCCCTTCCCACGCTTCAACGGATAGGGGCCGCTCCCAGTCTGGACGAAGAGGTCGGATGTCCCGGGTCCCGAAAAGCTCTCGGACTTCCTTCTCAGACAGGTTTCTCCCGACCATCTCAAACGCCCCAGACTGCCACTCGGCGAAAATCAGGGGAATTCGGAAGCACTCATTTCCAATCACGATGACCGCCTCTTCATCCGCGACGAAAATATGACGCCGCCCAAACCGAACGCTCATCTGTCGCCCAGCAATATTGAAACCTTCAGTTCCTTGAATGCGGATCTTCTCGATGTTCGGCTGTCCTCCCTCCAAATACCAAAGCGACACCCAACTACGCCAATCTGTACTGGAAAACGTCAGAGCCCAGCGAGCCCCACGATCGAAGACCACCTCGTCAACTCGATCATTGTCGGCTTCCAAAAAGAGCGCGCTGTACTCATTCTCACGCCGACAGAACAACGTCGGCGAATTGCCCGCAATCCCTATCCACGTTCCGTCGTAAGACAAGCTCAAATCCTCGACGCGACGCTGTCCCTTCTCCTTGATTACTTGGATTGGATCGATTAGCGTCCCTGCTTGGCGACGGGCTTGGAAAGGGCATCATATTCGGGCGGCGGGTGGGCATCGGGAGATTGGGGGTGAGGTTCTCCTTCGGCGCGTGTCCTTGGCAAGTTTCCTTCGGGAGGCTGGTCTACTTTCGGGGTGTCTCTTCTCCTCCCAGAGCATCTCTGGTACGTGTCCTTCCCGGTTTCCTTCGAGTGGCTTGACAACCGGCATCGTCGGCAGCCAGCATTGAGTCTGCGCCCTTGGCTGTTTCGGCGTGGGGACCAAGGCAGGAAGAAGGCTGGGGCAAGGGCAGAGAAGACGCAACACGAAGGGGGCCCGAGGAGGATTTGGGGGATCCTCCCCGGGCAGCCCCAGGGAGCAAACACCTCCCGTGGGACCCATCCAGGATACCACCGAACGAAACGAGGCCGCCAGGGGCAGGCGGCTGGGATGGCGAGTTTGCCTTCGCAAGGGGTGTGGTCGGCGGTATCGCGCCGCTCAATGGAACCAGCGTTACTGCCAGGAGCCCGACTGCCTGCGACTGGTGCGTCGGTGGCAGGCGGCGAAGCGGCAACGGGAGCGCCGGGCGTCGGTCGAGGTCCGACGGCGGCACGCCGAGGCGGAGCGGGCACGGCGGCAGCGAAGTCCACGGCCGCGCAAGCCGGCCTCCAGCGATGATTCCACGGCGGTCGCGCCGGGTCCCGGCGCGTGGTCACGCAGCGAAACCCCTCTTTCGCCGGTTCTCTGCAACCGGCCGGGATGTTACGAGCCGCCGCGTCTCTCGCGTCGAACGCCGGCGAGGTACTGCGGCGATCCGTGTCGCGACGCCCTGCGGCAGGTCCGGGACCGCGAACGCAAGTATTTGCATCGCAAGACGATAGAAGGCCGGCGGCAACGCCGCGTGGAGTATGCGGCCGCGGCGAAGAGGACGCACCGGTTGTCGGCGGCAAGCCGCAGTCGCGCGACCGACGCCCAGTGCATCGCCGAAGGCTGGGCGGAAATCGCGGTCCGCGACTATAGGCGGGACGACGGGACGGGCGTAACCTTCCGAAAAACCATCCATTCAGGTTCGCCGGAGGACGCCCAGCATGATCCAGAAGCAGATTCTCGTTCCCCGCCGCGTGCGCCGCCCGCCGAAGGAGGGCTGGTCCTGGATTGATCGACGCTTTGTGCGGGAGCACGCTCCGCGATTGTCGCAGGAGGCGATCCTGCTGTACTTCTTCCTGGCCGCGGTCAGCGACAAGGACGGGCTGTCGTTCTACCGCGAGGGGACGATTGCCGTCCGGCTGCGGATGACCGAGGCGGCCGTGGTCCGCGCCCGCGACGAGTTGATCGCGGCCGACCTGCTGGCGCACCGGGCCCCGCTGGCCCAGGTGCTGTCCTTGTCGGACGCGACGATGCAGCGTCGCGACGGCGGTCTGATGCAGTTCGGCGAGCTGCTCCGCTCACTCGCCGGTTCCCCGGAAACGGAAACCACCGACACGAGGAGATTGCCATGAAGGTTGCCTTATGGGCCGAGATTCGCCGTCTGCGGGAGATCGAGCGGCTTTCCGTCCGCGCGATTGCCCGACACCTGCACTGTTCGACCAGGACCGTTGCGAAGGCCCTGGCCATGTCGGAGGCGCCCACGTCGGCGCCGCGGCCGCACGGAAGCGTTCTCGACCCGTATCGGGCGCGGATCGACGTCCTGGTAACCAAGTACCCGGAACTGTCGGCCGTGCGGGTCATGGAGGAGATTTCGCGCGGCGAGGACGGATATCGCGGAAGCATTTACGCGGTACGGCGGTATCTGCATCGGATTCGACCGGCGCGGGGGCGGGTGTACCAGGAGGTACACTACGAGCCGGGCGAAGCCATGCAGGTCGACTGGGGCGATTGTGGACGCCTGCAAATCGGGCAGACCGTGCGGCGCGTGTCGGTGTTCGTCGCAGTGCTCTGCCACAGCCGGTTGGCCTATATCGAGTTCAGCCTGTCGCAGCGGAAGGTCGACTTCTATCGCGGGCTGGTCCATGCCCTGGAGTTTTTTCAGGGCAGTCCTCTCAAAATCATCTTCGACAACCTCAAGGCGGCCGTGCTGACCGGTTCGGGGCGGCACGCCTGCCTGCATCCCGAGTTCCTGGCGCTCTGCGGCCACTTCTGCCTGGAACCGATCGCCTGCGCCCGGCGAGACCCCGAGTCGAAGGGGACGGTCGAGGCCAAGGTGAAGTATGTCGAGCAGAACGCCTTGGCGGGCCGGGACGAGGAACTGCGGACCTGGGAGGATTACGGCCGTTTGGCGGAATGGTGGCGCGACGAGGTGGCCAATGTCCGCTTGCACGCCACGACCAAGCAGCGCCCAATCGACCGCTTCGCGCAGGAGCGGACGCGTCTGCGCCCCCTGCCTCCCGTTCCGTTCGACACCGACGAGGTGCTTTCCGCCGTGGTGACTTCGCATGCCCGGGTCCATTACGACGGCAACCGCTACTCGGTACCTCCGGCCTTGGCGCGCAAAACGGTCCTCTTGCGGGCCAATCCTACCGAGGTGCAGGTGTTTTACGAGGGCCGGGAGGTGACACGGCACGACCGCTGTTACCAGAAGGGGCAGTGGATCGTCCATCCCGACGACCGGCTGGCGGCGCTGAAGATGCGCCGGCGGCGCCAGGCCGACGGGCGTGCCGAGGAGTTCGACGCCCTGGGGCCGGAGGCCCGGGAGTTTCACCTGAAACTGCTCGCGATGCCGGTAAAGCCGACCGTTCATCTGCGGCGTCTTCTGACGCTGGTGCGGCTGTACGGCCGACGGGACGTGCTGGCGGCCATCGGCCAGGCCCTGGCGTATCAGACCTACGATGCGGCGTATGTGGAAACCCTCCTGCTGCAACAGCGCCGTCGGCGCGAGCTTCCCTCGCCCACGCCCTTGCAGCCGAAACGCCGCGAACTGATCGAAGACATCTACCTGGAAGAGCCCGATCCGGCCAAGTACGACCGGCTTTGCGACGATTCCGACAACGAGGATTCCGCCAACGAGGAGAACCCATCATGACCACCCCGCGTCAGAAGAAGCTGCTGGCCGACCTGGCCGAGTTGAAACTCCACCGCATCGCCGAACTGTATCAGGAGGTGCTCGACGAAGCGGCCCGCAAGCAGAGTTCCACGCTCGACGTGCTGGCCGCCCTGAT
Organism: Thermoguttaceae bacterium; assembly: GCA_040772845.1. GTDB lineage: Bacteria > Planctomycetota > Planctomycetia > Pirellulales > Thermoguttaceae > PWXP01. Next base: position 1,109,023 of record JAXGXG010000002.1, on the reverse strand, counting down.
TGGCGAGGAGGTCGCCGTCCGGCGGCAGCGGGGGATCGAACGACGCATCCAGCGAGCCCGGCTCCCCCGACGCAAGATCCTGCAAGACTACGACTTCACTTTCCCCAAGCGGATTCCCAAGCAGGCCGTCCTGCGGCTGTTCGACTGCGACTTCGTGGCCCGGCACGGCTGCGCCGTGTTCATCGGCCCGACGGGCGTGGGCAAGACCCACCTGCTCGACGCCCTCGGCTACACGGCCTGCGAGAAGGGCATCTCGGTCCGCTATACCCGCGTGGTGGACATGATCAACGGCCTCACCACGGCGCAAATGGCCGGCACGTTGGAGAAGACGCTCCGGCAGTACACCACCCCGCAACTTCTCCTCCTCGATGAGCTGGGCTATCTGCCCATCGACAAACGCGGTGCGGACCTGTTGTTCCAGGTCGTCGCCGCCCGGTACGAATGCGGCTCGATCGTGGTCTCCACGAACCGAGCCTTCCGGGACTGGGGCACGATCCTCGACGTGGACAACACCCTGGCCACCGCCATGATCGATCGGCTGATGCATCACGGGGAGGCGATCGTCATCCGAGGAGACAGCTATCGCACGAAAGGCAAAGATACCGAGTAACCTGCCCCGGCCCCGACTTCGTCAGGTGGTTCTTCGCGGTGGCATCACCGGCCCACGGTCGGACGGCTGGGAGAGCCCAGCCCGCCCCCGGTTCGTTCCGGGCTGCCGACCCTTCGCTCCACGGCCCATCCCTCGCCCCTCGTTCTGAAAGACGGCGATTCGGCTCGTCGCCCTGATCGGCGGCGTCCGCTCTCGCTTCCTTGTTCCGGGTCGCGGCGAGCACCGCGGCCCGCGAGCGAAAGGCCGGCGGCGGTCCCCGCCTCCGCACCCAACGGCCCACAACGACGCCACCGCGTACGCCACTCGACGATCCGCGAGCCAACGATCTCCGCCAACTCCCTCACTCCGCGTATTCTACCACGTGCCGAGCAGGGCCCTTCCGCGCACCCATCCAACCGTACGGCACAGTCGATCGCCATTGATGCCCACCCGCCGCCCGAAAATGATGCCCTTTTCAAGCCCGTCGCCACCCTGCTTCCGAAATTCGGAATACGCTTCCGATCAGTTCGTTACCGCTTTGTATGGCATTCGTCGATACAATGCAGATATGATCATGATTTCCGCTTCGCGCAACCCATTGCCCTCCGATGTCGACTCTCTGTAATTCGTCTGCGCGTCCTTCATTGATCGCGTATAGTCTGGTTGACTCCAGGATAGGCTGTCCTCTAATGTCGTACACGCGTTGGCCAACCGCTGCGCGCGTACTCGCAGACGAGATCAGAGCAACGCCACCTCGAACCCATTCAAACCGCAGTTCCATAAACTCATCAGCGGTTTCGACCTCAATGAGTTCGTTGGGATTCTCCTTGTCTGCAACCACGATGTGAACTAGCGTAGAGTCGTTGGATGTCGCGGAGAGGGCGAGCAGTGCATGGCGCCCAGAGTCGCTGAGCTGAGCGTAAAAGGGCTCTCCAATTTGACCGAGCGCGACCGTTGCAACCTCAGCGGGTGAATCCGCTACCGACCAGAATCGGCAATCACTCTCTGTCACGACGACCACATGCGTCCGGAAAGGATTGGCAGATAACGTGACGACATTTTCTCCCAACACGGTGACCTCCCGAACTCCACCGCTACCGTGAAACTCTCCCAAAACACACCGGCTATTGCTGTCGATATAGACCACGCGGTTCTGAGGCAGAATACAACATGCCGTGCCTTGCTGACGCTCGACGTGATTCCTCATCGGAAACTGCCTAGTTGTCACGTTTTTTGGGGGCCACCTGTTCGGTATCCGCCGAGGGAGGCTGACACCAGGAGGTTGTGTAGCCAGTTCTCGTGGTAACGGTGCTTGTTAAAGCGTTCAGCGGGGCTGCGCCAGCTGGCGTTCTTCCGGGTAGCGGCCGGGCACCAAGGGGCAAAATTGTGCAGCAAGGCCCAGCTACGGCTGTGTCGTTTAGAGGATTCGAGCGAACCGTGCAGATGTTGACCGTTGTCGAAGTACCGATTCATCGACCGCATCAGCCGATCGAGCATGTTGCTGGTGCGGTGGCACCCCGGTTGTTGGTAGGCAACAAGCCATCGGTCGCGCTTTTCGCACAGATCCATGACCTTCTCCAGGACGACCCCGGACAACCGCGTTGTGGCCCAACTCTTCAACGCCTGAAGCTTCTGCGAAAACGTCCGTTGGTCGGGAGCATGATAGACGTCCCAGACTCGCTCGGAAATCTCCGCAAACGTGTCCTTCAGATGCTTGGCTCGCTCTCGTATCTTCAGCCACCCGTGAAGAAAACACTGGATGATCAGGACCCCCTGGAAGAGGCTCCGCCAGGCGGCTTTCGTACCCTTCCAGCCGTCGGTGTTGACCGACTTCGGTGCGTAGTCGGGCTGAATGTTGCGAGCCTCTTCGCGGAAAACGGCATAGGCCGTGGTCAAATCGTCCGTACTCGCCGTTTCCGCCACCGCGGCACCGAGAACAACGCCGTTGCCAACGGTGGTGGCGATGTACTTTTTCTCCCCGTTCCGGGGTTGGTGATGTTCGTCGGCCAACAGGTGTTCGGGCAACGCCGCCCGGCGGACGGTGGTCCCCACGATGCTGTTGCGTCCCAAGCCCGTTTCCAGGCGGTACCAGTACATCGCGTCGCGACCGAAAACGTGAGCCAATGCCCAGTAGGGAACGCCGAACTTCCGCAGAAACAGGGGTGCTTCGGCATCGTTGGTTCGAGCACTGAGATAGGGCATGAGAAACGAGGGGCGAATGCTGTACGCCGTACCGTTCCGCAACTCGATACGGCGGATCGTCAACCCCGTCTTGCTCGATTCTCGGCGGTCCTTCAACTCGTACCCCTTTTCAAAGCTCTCCGGAAACAACTCCGGCATCTCCTGGTAGCAGCGGTCTACCACGCGACGGAATCTCGCGCCGTCGTTGGCAACCTCCCGATATTCCCCTTCCCCAATCGGCAAACAAATGGTACGAATGTTCCCAGACGAGCCTCCAGCCAATCCTTTGGCCATGGTCCACCTCCTTCCTTGACTTTTGGTGGATCATGGCCGTTTTTTCGTTCTGTGTCACCCCCAAAAAGTGGCCCCCAGAGGCCGTGACGATCAGCATATTTTCAAGGCACGGCAGGGACCGTGACGATCGCCGATCCGGTTACCGTGCGCAGTATGAACTTTGCCGTCGACGGCTATGTGCTCAATGGCGCCAGCGCGATTACGCTCACCAACACCGGCAGCGGGGGTCCCGCCGGCGCGACCATTAGGGTTGCCAGTGCCGGCGGTACGGCGACGATTGCGGCGCCCATTACCAGTTCCGTAGCCGCGTCGATCATTGGAGATGGGACGCTCGTTCTCGAGGGAGCAAACGCATTTGCAGATTACTTGATCATCGAGGGCGGCGACCTGGTGCTGTCCGGAAATTCGACGACCTCGGTGGGTACTCGTGTGCGCGTTGGCTGGAACGGCATTACCGGCGCTGCCGGAAGACTCACTGTTACTGACAGTGCCTCGCTCAACACGGCCTATCTCTTCGCCGGAGATGCCGCCGGCGTCAGTGGTGAAATTGTCCAGACGGGCGGGACGGTCACCGTCAGTAATCGAGTAGGTGTGGGGCACTATCCCAACGAAACAGCCACCTACACCATGAGCGGCGGTTCGCTCATTCTGACCGGCTCTTCCACGACCAATCCGTTTGTTACGTCCGTCAGCGCCGAACAGAGCGGGACGCTCTATCTCGGTATCGATGGCACCGGCGTCTTCAAGCAGAGCGGCGGTTCCGTCACTGCGCAAGGGCTGGTGCTTGACAATCGCGGTGATACCGCCGGGACCGACACCTACACGCTTACCGGTGGCGCCATCACACTTGGGGAGTGGGGTATTCAAGGGAACGCCAGTACGCAGATTAATCTCGGTGGCGGAACGGTCGCCGCCAGTGCCGATTGGTCTTCCTCGCTGCCGATGACGCTCACCGGCACGAACGGCCTGACCACGATCGATACCAATGGCCATGCAATCACTCTTGCCGGTCCGTTGACTGGCGGCGGTGGGCTGCTCAAGGTTGATACCGGAACGTTGGTGCTCACGGGAACGAACACCTACACAGGTGAGACTCGCATCGACGGCGGAACGCTTACTCTTCGCGGTACGGGCGCCATCACGGCCACCAATCTTCTGCGCAATCGCGCCGGCGGCGTCATCCTGAACATCGAGGACGATGCCACGATCGTTGCCGGAAGTATTATCTTCGGGGATCAGAGCAACGCGTCCATTACCATCAACCAGTCGGGCGGCTCGGTAACCTCTACGGGAACGACAAACAATCCGGCTGGCAACAGTGTCTCGAATCGATGGGGCCATTGGCCGAACAGCACGACCGTGTACAACCTGTCCGATGGCGCGCTCAATCTGCTGGGGGCACCCCTGTATCTCTCTTGGGATGGCCCCGCCACACTAAACGTGCAGGGCGGAACTGCGAACATCGTCGGTATTAACATGGGGTATGACACCCGCAGCTACGCATCCACCGTCAACCTGACCAGTGGGCAGTTGAATATTGGCGCGGCAGGCATCGTCACGGGCGGGACCAGCAACAAGAGTATCAACTTGGGCGGCGGGACGCTCGGGGCACTGGCCGATTGGTCTTCCGGCCGGCCGATGACGCTTACGGGCATCGGTGGCAATACGACGGTTGACACCAACGGGTATACGGTCACCCTTTCCGGTGCATTGACCGGCTCCGGCGGATTTGCCAAAGACGGTGATGGAACCTTGGTCCTGAGCGGGGCCAGTTCTTATGCGGGACCAACCGCCGTAACCAACGGGACGCTACTGGTCAACGGATCGATCAGCAGCGATGTTGCGATCAACGGCGGCGTACTCGGCGGAACGGGGACGATTGGCGGTACGGTCACTGTGGCATCCGGTGGTACGTATGCACCCGGTGCGAGCGTTGGTCAGCAGACGGCTGGCGGTGCCGTATGGCAGGGCGGCGGGCACTTCGTGTTTGAAGTTAACGATGCGGCCGGTACGGCCGGTGGGCCGGATGGCTGGGATTTGCTGACTATTACCGATGGGACTGGCGCCGGTACATTAGACCTCTCGGGGCTGAGTGCCAGCAACCCATTCTACATCGACATTGTGTCACTCGCCGGCACCGTGTCGGGCGATGCGGCGAACCTGATCGTTACGGAGCCGGTCGAGTGGGAATTCGTCACGTACGAGGAAATGGTTGGCGAGTTCAGTTCCGATCTGTTCGTGCTCGATGCGAGTGGTTTCACCAATGACCTGGGAGCGGGGCACTTCGGCATCGTGCAAAGCGCCAGCGGTCTGGCGATCGCATTCGTGCCGGAACCCGGTGCATTGCTAATGTGCGTGATTGCGGTCTTGCTGCTGATGGTACGCAGGAAGCGGTAAGAGTCTGCGACTAATCGGCCTTTTCAACCGGCAGGCCCCGAACCTTGGCGCGGACGGTAACTGTCTGTCCAGCGGTCAATTGTAGCCGCTGTTCGAAGCGGCGGTCGCCTGCAACCTTGACGAGCCAGGATCCGCTGGCGGCCAGCTTGGGATCGCAGATGGAGACGGCTCCGTTCGCGCTCGTTCGCCACGCTTCCGGGCGGCCATCGGCAGATTGCTGTTCAAAGTCGCCGTTGAGGAGCTTTGCGCCCTCCACATGCACGTCATCCACGTACACCCATACCGGGACTTGGAACTCGCCTGCCGAATCCGCGTACTGGTCGCCGATCAGCAGAAGGTTCGCTGGGCCGTCAGTCGTCGATTTGAAGGAAAAGGAGAGATCCTGCCAGGAATCGTCCGGGATATTGCTGCGCGAGGCCGAGAGACGGTAGCCCAAGGGGTGGGCCCAGGCGCACACTTCACAGTTGTCGATCGCTTTGAGCATATCTGGAGTCTTGGTCGGCGAAAGGATATGGATGACCGCCGAAGACGGCTTGAGGTTGGGAACGGTCATTTCGCCGAACTGGGCCAGCCAGAGGAGTGTTCCGTTGGTTGGATCGGTTGATTCTCCGCCGTTGGACTTGAGCATGACCACCTGACCGTCGGCCGGCTTGTGGACACTCAGATTCAGTCCAAGCCGGGGGTTATGTTTGGCCGGCGCCAGGGAGAGGGCCGCAAACGGGATCTTCCATTCTGCCGTCCAGAGTGCGGGGCTGGCGACCGACGCCGCATAGCGAACACCTCCGTTACGCAGCCGCTCCACCAGTGCCGGTGACGTCGCCTTTGTGCCACTAGCCTGCCAGGCGCCGTCCGGATAGCCGCGCAAGATCAATACGGGAGCCGGGGTAGCGCCAAGCTGTGCGAGCGAGATCTCGACTGCGTCGTCTTCTTCCCACTTGTGTCCACCACTAACACCCTTGTCGGCAGCGACGGGGTTGTGGAACTGTACGTAAAGATGTTCACCGTCGGTTTGCAGCATGGCATGGCTGGGGCGTTGTGCCGCCGTCTTTTCGGGGGTCCATTTCAGTTCGGCCATCTCGTGGATGTCCGGGGCACTCCCGGTGGCGTCGCCGGGCGTCCACTCCTGGACGCTTGTGCGACCATCGATCTCGAGTTCTCCGGTCACTTCGACCGCTTTGTATACCGGAAGACGACCTGAAGATTGCGATGCACGGCGGCGGAGTCGCATCCAGCGGGGCATCCAGTCGGCAGAGGGAAGATCGAGAGCGACCGGCCAGGTGCGTCGTTCGGCAGAGGCGTACAGGCCGGGCGGCTCGGGCGCCTGCCCCTGAAAACCCGTCTGGCGGCAGGCAGGGCCGTCAGAGGCCAGGCGGAAGTCGAGTTTGGCGTGATCGGGTGTAACGAAGCCGGGTTCGGAGCCTTCCCAATTGTCGCGGAAGGTGGACCATTCCGGCTGCATCGAGCCGTTGCGGATACCGTAGCCGCAGTCGACCATGATGTTCCGCTCGACCACGTTGAACCAGGGGGCGGCGATTGGCGTTTTCGTGAAGATCTCGACCAGCTTCGGATACCGGGTGCTGTAGGGCGGTTCGTTCCACTTGTACATGATGAGTCGCTTCGCCAGCGAACTCCAGCCGCGATTATCGGATATGTACTGGAATCCGCCCTTCCCGTCGTTTTCAAACATATCTTGCCCGCGCGGGCCGACGTCCACGCCCCAGTGGCATTCGACAAACAGGTTGTCGTGCACGTGGTTCGCCGCACCGCCGCATACCGAGACACCGCCGCCCAGGCGATAGCACGTATTGCCGTAGATGTCGATCTCTGGGGCCGAATCGTCGAGGTGGACGAATCGCGTGGCGCTGCCACAGCCTTCGCGCGAGTCTTCGACGTGGTGAATGAAGTTGTAGCGAATCACGCTTCCGCGGCTGGTCCAATCGCGTCCCGTGTAGAAGACGCCCCCTTCGCTCGATTCGTCATTGGTGCGGAAGAGCCGATTGAACTCCATGACATGGTCGTTCCCGGAAAAACCCACGCCAATGTAGCCGACGTCGTGGATCAGGTTGTGTGAAAGACGGATACCGACGCCGTCGATGGAAACGGCCCGGGAGCCGGCACGGGTGATCCGGTTGGTGTGGTGGATGTGGCAATTATCGATCACTGTATTTCCTGGTTTCAGGCGATAACGGTCGCCGGATCTGACCACGATGCCGGCATTGCCCGTATTGCGAATATCGCATCCGACGATTGCATGCCGGTCGCCCGAAGCGGAAATGCCGTTGAAGGCCACGTTGCGAATCTCGCATCCGACCAGACGGCAATCGGAACCTTCCTCAATGCGAATACCGTCGCAGGCGGAACACTCGATGCCCAATCCGCGAAACTCGACATGCTGGACGCCACGACAGCAAACGACGGCTTCGGGGTTGATCGACAACGTGACATCATGGCTCTCGATGCCTTGCGGCGCGATCAGATACAGTGTATGTGTGCGGCGGTCGAGGAACCATTCGCCGAGCGCGTCGAGTTCGTCCAAGAGATTCACAGCAAAGTAACGGCTGGCGCCGCCATCGTCGAGTTCCCCGAGACTGTTTCGAGCGGCCAACTGGATCGTCTTGGTCTGCACGTCGATCTTCTTGACACGAATGAACTCGGCCCGATACCCGCGGCGCCAGTAGCCGTAGAGCCAGATGTCCTCATCGGTGTTCCAACGGTCCGGGCGGCTTTCGAGATACCGAAACTCCGGCGTTTGGCCCTCCTCGGAGGCCGGCTCGACGATTTCGCCGAAGGTGGTGTAGCCTTCGTTCGGCCATCGCGCCAACGGCAGGCGTTGCCCGTCGGCAAACAGCTCGTTGTTGGCCTTCAACGTTCGCTCGGTCCACCACGCATCTGGCCACGGCGAGGCAAGGAGTCCCGCCTGTTGCTCGTTGAGCCGAAAGGCGAGCACGGGCCCGTGTGGCTGGGGTAATCGCTTGAGGATGGCCTCGTCGATGACGGGGTGGAAGTCCGCCAGTTTCAGGGAGATACCTCCGCTAAGCCAGACCGATTCGCCTTCGGCTGCCCGATAGACAACCGGGGCCTTCGGAGCACCGCTGTCGCTGGCACTGAGTTCGAACGGTTCGGTGAACACATAAGTGCCGCCGTGGAGGACGACCGTTGCCTTGTCGGCGAGCTGGCCCTGATCATTACGCGAGGCGCGGAGTGCGTCGCGGGCCCGTTCTAGAGTGCGAAATGGTGCTTCGGCTGAACCGGCCGCCGTATCGTCTCCAATGGGTGAAACGTGAATCTCCATTCCGGAAGCGGACATGCTGCCAGAGACGAGACTACAGGCGACCAGGATTGCCAGGACTCTTTTTGACATGGTGTGTGAACCTCAGCAGATCAGCGATCAAGCGTTGTCAGCAATTCCCGATGGATTTCGGCCCTTCAGGCGTGCATCTACCGTACCGTCCCTTCTGGCCGATGTCCACCTTTGTGGTAGCTTTCCCGGCGAATGCACCGAGTTTCCATACAGTCCGGTGTACCCCCTATCAGTAGGTCTCCTGGAAATTATTGACAGTCCTGCCGCAGAATTGTTATACTGCATACTACCTCAGCGGACTGGGGGCAGGCCTCTGCGCAAGCAGGGGGCTGACGGCTGCGGTGGGGATGGGCCGGGGAGTGGCCCACTGGCTGGAGAGTCCAGGTAGCGGCATGCCCCTCGAAGATGCCGATAGGGAGACTCGGGCAATGCGATTTTCTCGCACGTTCAGATACATGGATTCGTTGCCAATCCGCAACGCTCGACGAGCGTTTACCCTCGTTGAATTGCTGGTGGTGATTACGATCATCGGTATTCTGATTGGGCTGTTGTTGCCTGCGGTGCAGAGTGCGCGCGAGGCGGCGCGCCGGATGCAGTGCAGCAACAATCTGAAACAGATTGGTCTGGCGCTGCATCTGTACGAGTCGGGGAACTCAACCTTTCCGCCCGGCGCGTATTGGTATGGAACCGACTACGATCGCTACCGGGGCTCGATCCTTGGCCTCCTGTTGCCGTATCTTGAGCAACAGAGCCTGTTTGACCAGTTCGACTATACCCAGCGGATCGACGATCAGAAGTTTCCGGACGGAACACTGATCGGATCGACCATTGTTTCTGTCTACGCATGTCCGAGCGACAACAATCGCGGGCTTTACAACAACCGGGCGATCCACAACTACGCGGCCAGCGCCGGACCGACGGCGCATGGCAACAATTCCGACAACTGCTCGTGCTCCAGCGCCATGAGTTGGAACACCTACGCACTGGCTCCGTACGGCAATGTGAACAACTTTGCAGGAATGTTCTTTCGACGCGAGGGAGCGAAGAGTGTGGCCGATTGCCGCGACGGTCTTTCCAATACGATCTTCTTCGGTGAAGTGCGGCGCGACTGCTCCGTACATATTCGCCAGGGGTGGGTGCGTAGCAACAACGGCAATGGCCTGGTTGCCACACAGGTGCCCATGAACGTCGATAGCTGTCACGACGACGCCAGCAACGACCCGTGCCTTCAGCCGTGCAACTGGAATCTCGAATTGGCGTTCAAGTCGTCGCATCCGGGCGGAGTCGGATTCCTGTTCGGCGACGGTTCGGTGCATTTCCTCAGTCAGTCGATCGACCACTGGACCTACCAGTACCTCGGGGCCAGGTCCGACGGCGAACCGGTAACGATTCCCTAGTGTTTTCGTCTGCCACAAGGCAATGTCATGATGATTCGCATTTCCTCTGACCAACGGGGATAGGAACCATGAAACGCGCAAGATGCTTGCTGATAGGCGTTGGGGTCTTGGCTGTCGCTCTTTCGAACGGGGCCGGGCACGCAGTGGAGATCGCTGACTATCAGGGCGATTATCTCGCGGGGACCGTTAATGAACAGACTCGGGCCGAACGCTCGGCCGACGGCTGGGACTATATGTGGAACGCCAGCGGCGCCATTGGGGATGCAGGCAACTACAGCAGTCTGAAGGCCTATGGTTCCACGTACAATTTCGATGGCAAGGGAAAGGTGTACAGGGACCCCCCGGCACGCTATGCTTCTGTGCACAGCACCGGCGGGCATCCAGGACCTGGTGTAAACCAGGGTGAATCCTGGGGGATTGATCGCTATCCGATTGCTGCTTACACGGTGCAGGCGGGTGAAGCAGGCCTGGCAGAAATCTCCTCCAGTGCACTGGGGGTTTCGAGTACCAACAGCGCCGGCGTAGAGTTACGGGTCTATGTCAATAATACGTTAGTCACAACGTTCATCCAGCCTGGCGGGAGTACCGGAACGGCCTCGGGGGCATTCAATGTTGCGCTTGGCCAACTGGCCGTTGGGGACACGGTGTACGTTGCCATGGGCCCGAACTTGCATGACGGTTCCGACAGTTTCTCGCTCGCTTACCAGATCCACACGGTGACCGATACGGCCTCGGCCTTCTGGGATGCCGACGGGACCGGCGCTGTGGACGGCGGTACGGGGACGTGGAATACAACCGGTGCATTATGGGCGTCGGGGGTGTCCAATCCAGGTGCATGCGTTGCATGGGACAATGGCGCGAACAAGGCTGCCTACTTCACCGGAAGCGCTGGCACGGTCACGCTGGGATCGGCGGTCACTGCCCGCGCACTGTCCTTCGAGGCTGCCTATACACTCGCAGGTACCGAAACGCTTACCCTTACCGATGTCGGCACCGGTGGTCCCGGGGCCGCCACCATTGCCGTGGTCAACAGCGCTGATACGGTGACGATTTCGGCTCCGATTGCAGGCTCTGCGGGTCTGACCAAAATCGGTTCCGGTACGTTGTCGCTCACGGGGCCGACGACGATTACTGGTGGGACGTTCACTGCAGCAGGTGGAACCGTTCGACTTGAGGAGACTTCGAATACGACGGTTGCAGGGACCGTCAGCGTAGGAAGTGCTTCTGTTGCCGGTGGCACGTCCGGGACGGTTGTGATTCAAGACAGCGCCGTTCTTACGGCGGGAGCCATGAACCTGGGAGACGGCGACTACAAGAGTGGTACGGTCAACCAGTCCGCAGGGACCGTGACGGTGGGTGGTGTCGTCCGGATCGGCCATTATTCACTGGAGACAAGTACGTACAACTTGAGCGGTGGATCACTGGCCCTCACCGGTGCGCCCAGCGGCACCGTGAATCCTGAAGGAGCTGCCGAGCAAGACGGAATCCTATATGTGGGCATCAACGGTACCGGCCGATTCGTGCAGACGGGCGGTACGGCCAGTGCGCACGGCATCGTGCTCGACGGGCGAACGGAAACGGCAGGTATTGATACGTTTACACTGAATGGCGGTACCTTTACCGTTGGGGCCTCGGGCATCACGAGCGGCAACCTGGATGCGAATAGTGCGTACAGTATCAATCTTGGCGGTGGTACGCTCAGTGCCAGCGACAATTGGGCATCCGGCCGGCTGATGAATCTTACCGGTGCAGCCGGCGCCGCTGTGTTCAATACGAATGGCCACACCATTACGTTGTCGGGGGAACTCAGTGGTTCTGGCGGTTTGACCAAGAGTGGCGCTGGAACGTTGGTACTCAGTGGCGCCAACTCCTATACCGGGGCGACTCGCATCAACAACGGTGGTGTGCTCAGTGTTGGCGACGTTGCCGATAGCGGATCGGCCAGCAATTTAGGTACAAGTGGTAGCGTCGTGTTTGCCGGGGGTGTGCTGCGGTTCACGGGGGCCGGAGACGATTCCACAGACTCTACGATTACCATGTCCGGTTCCGGAATTGTCGACGTGAGCGATGCGGGTGGCAATCTCAGTAGTTCCAAATTTTAGCTGAAAGCGTCCGGTGTGTCAGAAGGTGTTGCGTGGCCGGAGGTTACGTCGAGGATGCATTGTGTGATTCCCATGATCACTTCGGCCACCCGCTGCAGGTTCAGCAGCATATCGCGGAATGGAAGACGCTCCAGATGTAACGCGAGTCGTCGTCCGTGGCGTTCCGAGAGGGTGGTCAAATGAAACCAGACCCAGACGTTGCGGAGGATCATCGCCAAGCCGAAGAAGAGCAGCCGCAACAGTGGATTGCGAGTGCAGGTGCGGATGCGTGCCTCGTTCATCTGGCGATAGCTGGTTTCGATACCGAACCGTTTGCGATACGTTTCGTACACCCATTGCGGGCTGGCAGGCCGGAATCCCCAAAACGCATACACGAACGCCCGTCGGCCGTGGCGTTTCCACTTGCCGGCAAGATTGCCGCACTTGACACAAATCCTGACGGTCGCGGTCTTGCCGTACTTGGTTGCCTTGGACGCTTTCAGGGTGTGTGTGGCCCAACCGCTCTTCTTCCATTGGGCGAAGGCCCGCGTACCCGTCGCGGCTTGGCCCGCCTTCGGCTTGCGGCCGCGTTTGACAACCGGCATCAGAAAAGCGCAGCGGGCTGCCTGCAAATAACGGATGACTGCAACCGAGTAAAACCCGCGATCCAGCAGCAAAAGCCGGCATTTTACGCCCTGGGCGCGTGCTTGACGCAGCAGGCGACGGACGACCTCTTCCATCGATTCGCCGCGCTGTACCGGCGTCAAGGCGATCGTGAAACGATGCCCGTTGCGAACCACGTAGCAGGTGGCGTATGCATGAAAGTGACTCGTGCCACTCTTCGGTTGGCTGCGATAGATTTCGTCGAGGTGCCGATGTGGCTCGCCATGGTACGGGATCAACGTCAGGTCGATCGCCAGCGTCTGTTTGCGCCGTCGCACGGCCTTGGGAAGGCCGTCCACCAGCGCCTTGTTCAACCGCTTCTCCAGTTCGTGATACTCCGGCAACGTCGCCACCAGCACGTTGAATACGGTCTGCTGTGTTGGCGCGCCCGCCAGATTCCGGCAAGCAGCGGAAATGAAGCCAATACGGGAAGCTGCGTAAAAGAGGACATTCAGCAAGACCGACGCCCGGCATTTGTACCCATGGTCCTGCAACTGGAGATGCTGCTGGACAATGGCTCCGGCGCGGTTGTGGACTTCGCGGCATGAGATCGTACAATGGTTCTTCCGTGAACGCATGGGTTACCTCCTGGTCTGGACTTGGGTATGTGTGATCCCCTAAGTCCTTTACCAAAAAGCCCTTGCGTTCACCTATATCAAGTTACGAAATTTGGAACTACTGAATCTAATCCTCACTTCTGCCCTGTCGGGTTCAGGCCAACGGTTCAGCAAGGTTGGCTCCGGAACCTTGACGTTGGACTTCCTTTCTGGGTCGAGCACGTTTGGTTCGATCGATGCAGCAGGCGGAAATCTTGCGATTGTCGGGACCACGGTGGTGAATACCGGGGGAATTCGTGTCGGCGTCAGCCCGGGGTCGCTTTCGGGGGTTCCCGGCACGCAGCCGGGGAGTGGCACATTGACGATCCAGGATGATGCATCGTTGACGACAAGTTGGGTTGGGATCGGCGAGAACAGTTCGCCCCCGGTGTCGGGGTTGGTCGGCACGGTGAACCAGACCGGCGGCACGGTCACGATTACCGGGAGTGCCCGCTTTGGGCACTATCCGAGTGCGACGGGTACGTACAATCTCAGCGGCGGCATGTTGAGTCTGACGGGAACACCAACGGGTGTTGTCAACCCGGCAGAGGTCGGCGAGCGGGAGGGAATCCTTTACCTGGGGGTGGATGGCACGGGACATTTCGTGCAGACGGGCGGCACGGCCAGCGCCCATGGGATCGTGTTGGACGCACGTGGCGAAAGTTCCGGCACGGAGTCGCTCACACTGAACGGAGGGACCTTCATCGTCGGGCCGTCGGGGATTACCAGTGGCAGCCTCGACGCAAACACGGGATACCAGATCAATCTGGGCGGCGGTACGCTCAGCGCCAGTGCCGACTGGGCTTCCACGCGACTGATGACCCTTACCGGTGCAGCGGGAGATGCCGTGTTCAACACCAACGGTCGTACAATCGCCCTTTCTGGAACGTTGAGTGGCGTCGGGGGGCTTCAGAAGGTTGGCGACGGTACGCTGGAGTTGAGTGGTACTCATACTTACAGCGGATTGGCGACGGTTACTGCAGGCACGTTTCTGGTCAACGGATCGATCGCGAGCGATGTGGCCGTTAGTGGCGGCGTATTGGGTGGGACCGGTACGATTGGCGGTACGGTGACTGTCGCATCCGGCGCCATACATGCCCCTGGCGCGAGCGTGGGGCAGCAGACGGCCGGCGGTGCGGTGTGGGAGTCTGGTGGGCATTTCCAGCTAGAAGTCAACGACGCACTTGGAACGGCCGGTGGACCGGATGGCTGGGACTTGTTGACCATCACCGACGGCTCCGGGACAGGCACGCTTGACCTTTCGGGGCTGAGCACAAGCAGTCCCTTCTATATCGACCTGGTCTCGCTCGACGGTACGGCAGCCGGTGATGCGGCGAACTTCGCGGCGACCGAGCCGGTAGAGTGGGAGTTCATCACCTACGAGGAACTCGTGGGGGAGTTCAGTGCCGCTCTGTTCGTAGTTGACGCCACCGGCTTCAGCAATAGCACGGGGGCAGGGTATTTTGGCGTCGTTGAAACGGCCTCGGGGCTGGCAGTCGCCTTTGTTCCGGAACCCGGCACGTGGTTCATGTGTCTGGCAGGCGTGCTATTGCTTCTGTTGCGGCGCCGGCGGTAGCCTCGGTTCGGAAAAGGGTCAGAAATCGGACAACCGTGCTTCGAGTTGGTGGGTCAGCTCGACGGGGTCGAGGCCGAGGACGAGAAAGTCCTTCTTCGGCGAGGTCTCGCCGGTGAGCAGCATGACCTGCGACCGTCGCAGGTTGAGCCACTTGGCCAGCAGTTTTTCGAGGGCCGTGTTTGCCTTTCCTTTCTCGGGCGCTTGCGTCGTCGAGACCTTCAGGCGGCCATTCTGGATGCCGCCCACCTCGTTGCGGCGCGCGCCGGCATGTGCGTGCACGGGAAGAATGGCGCCGTCGCTGTGGGGGCGAAGGTCGATCAACGCAGCACTCCTGCAAACAGGGCACTGCCGACGCGGACCATGGTTGCCCCCTCTTCGATGGCGATCTCGAAGTCGGCGCTCATGCCCATGGAAAGCTCTTTGATTTGCATACCGTCAGGAGGGACTGTCTGAAGCCGATCGCGAAGGTCCCGCAGGGCGGCGAACTCGCGTCGGGCGTCCTCCATGTCGCCCTCCAGTCCGGCCATACCCATAAGACCGCGAACCTCAAGGTGCGCCATCGCGTCAAGCGAGGCCAGGACCGGTTCCATCTCAGAAGGGGCGAAGCCGTGCTTGGCCCCTTCGCCGGAGATGTTGACTTCAAGAAGAATCGGAACAGTCAGATCGAGTTCCGCGGCGGTCGCATTGATCGTTGTTGCCAATCGCATGCTATCGACCGACTCGACCAGCGCGATAATGGGTAGCGTTCGTCGGACCTTGTTACGCTGCAAGTGCCCGATCTGGTGCCAGTGAATGGGCAGATCGGCCAGGGCTTCTGCCTTGTCCCACAACTGCTGAGGACGGCTCTCCGCCAGATTGGCCAAGCCTGCCTCGAACAGAGCCCGTGTGGGTTCGGGCCCCACGTACTTCGTTACACCGACGAGTTGGACTTCTTCGGCGCTGCGTCCTGCCCGATCGGCCGCCTTGGCGATGGCGTCGCGAACCCAGGCGAGATTATCGGAAATCGTTTGTTTGAGGTCGGACATAGGGAGACTCACGAGTCGAGGACGGCAAACGGGGCATTCGCCAGCAACGTGCACGATTTGTGCCGGCTGACCAGACGCACCAGTTCCGCAGGCGAGGTGATCGGGACCATGTCAAGGTCTTCGATGATTTCCGGATCCAGTTTGCTCAACAGATAGACGGTTCCCTGATCCAGGGCGCTGGCGATTTGTGCCGCAGGAATGGCATCGATCGGTCGTTCCTTGCGGATCTTGCTCAAGGCCGCTCTTCGCGATTCGGTGCGTACCATGCGTTGCACGCCGGGACCGGGCGGATCTCCCAGATCGCAGCAAACGGCGACTGCACCGCCGTCCTCGACCAGGCGGCGAGCATTTTCCAACGCTCGTCCCAAGTTACTCCACGTTTGCACCGACGCCTTGCCGCCAATACCGGCTACGACCAGACCGGATCGGTCTGTCGGCAAAGGCTGCTGCCAGATGGCCGTATAACGCTGCTGGGCCTGAAGGCGAACGGCGTCGGCATGGCCGGCAAGTACTTCGAGGACACCGAACCCATCGGCCGGCAGAAGCTGAAGGGTAAAGGCGATTCCCAGCAGCCAGGCGACCTCGTTGACTTCATCGATGAGATTCTGCTTGTACTGCCCGCTATCGGCCAACGAGCTTAGCGAACGGAAACGCGACTGCGTCTCGGCATCGGCATACGCAGGATAGAGGCCCGTGTGGATGCCAAAATACCCCGCTGCACCGGCGCCGAGCAGGCATCCGATCGGCACAATCAGGTCCGCCTCCTGCAAGATATGGTTGATTCGAATAGGATGTCCGGATTCGGTCGTGGCGAGGTAAGCCAGCTTGGCGGGGTCCTTCGGATTGTGGATGTGCTGCTCGATCTGCCCTCGCAAACGAGGTCCGAGCAGTCGCCGTGGATCGCCGGAGGCATCGGCTGGCGTCTCCTCCGACGTCAGCACCGAGATACCATCCGGCTGCACGCCTGCTTCAATCAGATGATCAACGATCGCAGCAACCGCCTCGGCTGCCCAGGGGAGGCCTGGAGCGATCGCCAGCACAACCCGGTCTCCAGGCGTTGTTGCCCGCCGCAGCGCCGGGAAGTCGATGGGGTCATTGATCGCGCATGCTATCGCGGCTGGCAGATCGTCGATCGGCTGAGCATGCGGCATGCCGAGCATGACCGTTGGCGATTCCTCGGCTGTGTGGAGTTCGACTTGAGCGTGCTCGCCATATTGGAGCGTTGGCATAAGAACAGATCGGGGTATGTGGGTAGTCTGGGTGAGGTCGAGGCTGCGTTGCTGTCTGAAACAATGGTGGCAGGGGCTTGCAGAGGCACGATATGCGAGTCCTAAACCCTCATTATCGGCTACCAGCCGTGACGGTCAAGAAGCCGAGCTTTACCTGCAGGGCCAATTTGGGAATAATGGCGTCGTTGAGATCCCCGCGTGCATTTGTTTACGATACGTTGTGGGGCTCACCTGGGGGGGGCGGTGTCTCGGTGTTTTGCGGAAGTCGGCATCGCGGCTTTTCACCCTCCTGCGCTGCGGGAGGGTCGGGCTCATAGGCCCGGGGAGGGTATGTGCCAGCCGCAGCCAGATAAATGCCGGGGCACACGGCGTGCCCCACTCGGCCGCTGCCGCGTCCGACCTCCGCGAAGGGGAGGTGAACGTGTTGGTGGCCTTCCACGCAACTCGGGCTCGTGTACAACAACGACGGGGAAGAGTGGGGCGCCAACGCGCCGTTTCCTGATCCATTCTGTATGAAACCTCTGACATTGTGGGAAGAACGAATGATCATTTGGCGGAACTTTCGGACTGTTGCTGGTGCGGCGATTGTCGTGGGTATGTGCTTGTTGCTCAGTGCTTGCTCGGAGTCGACACCTCCGCCTGGCGAGAAGCCGTCGGACGCTACCGGCAATCAGACGCAGACATTGGATTCGGGGCGGGAGATACTGGAGGCAGTGGCGGCCAAATATCGCAAGGCGGCCAGCTATATGGATCGCGGCGTTATCCGCATTCACATGGAACGCGAGGAAGGGCCGGTCGACGAAAGCATTCCGTTTGCCTTGATGTTCCAGCGCCCCGACAAGCTGCGGATTGAGATCGACCAGGTGAGCGCCGTCTTGGCCGGCGGAAAGCTGCACGCAGCATTGAGCGGTCTGCCGGGGCAAGTGGTGGTTCGCCCGACGCCGGCGGAAGTGGATCTCGACTCACTGGGCCGAAGTCGCATCTTGGCGCAAGTTCTTGGCGAGGGATTTGCCCGGCGCCTGGTTCGCCTGGTGCTTCTGCTGGACGACAACGCAATACAACAGTTGCTGGAAGAGGCAGGCGAGCCTGAACTGGCCGAGCCGGGCGAGATTGAGGGCCGTACCTGCCATCGCGTGCGCATCCGGCAGCAAGATCAGGTTGCCACGCTTTGGATCGACCGAGAGACGTTGATCGTACGGCGAATCGAATTGCCTGCGGGGGAGCTGATCGAAGGAGCTGGCGGAACGGTCCAGTCGGCTTCGCGCGCCGCAGAGTTCGTTGGCGCCGAGTTGGATGCGCAAGTCCCAGCCGAGGTCTTCCAGTTCGAGATTCCCGAAGGGGCCGAGGTCGTCAAGTTCTTCCAGCCGCCAAGCCCGGCCGATCTGCTTGGCAAACCTGCGCCTGACTTCCAGTTCTCTGATCTGGAGGGCAATCCGGTAAACCGGGAATCACTGGCAGGTAAGGTGACCGTGCTGGACTTCTGGGGCCTGAACTGTGGGCCGTGTCGCATCAGCCTGCCTGCCCTTTCGAATATCCGGCAGCAATACGCCGACAATGCCAAGGTGGCCTTCTATGCGGTCAATATCGATGCACCTCAAACGGAGAACGCCGAACTCACCAAGCTCTTTGGTGAACTGGACGTCGATATTCCCATTCTCCGCGACCGGCAGCAGGATGCGTTTGCGGCGTTCCGCATTCCCGGTGTGCCGACACTCTTCGTATTGGACGGCAAGGGAACCGTGCAGCACTACGCGATCGGCGCGAATCCCGGCCTGGCACAGGAGTTGCCCAAGACAATCGAAACCCTTCTTGCCGGCGAGAATACGTTTGAGGCGCAGAAGAAGGAGTACCAAGAGCAGCTTCGGAAGATGGAAGAGGCAGTCGATAAGGCTGAAGCATCGTCAACTGAATCAGCGTCGGAGGAACCTTCGGTTCCCGAGGCGCAGATTGCGGCCCGAAGCGAGCCGCGCAGCGTTCGACTCAAGCCGCTTTGGACCAGTACCGACGTCAAAGAACCGGGCAACCTGCTCGCCGTGCCAGCCGCTGACGGGCAGGTCAAGCTGGTTGTGGTCGATGGATGGAAGCGGATCGCCGAGCTTTCGCTTAACGGGAAGCTGCTGGCTTTGCACGAACCGAACATCGAGTCGCAGGAGTTGTTCAACGCATTGCGTACCGGAGTCGATGCGAGCGGGAAACGCTATTATGCGGCGGTAGCCCTGATGAGCGGGCAGCAGCGATTCCACTTGTTCGACCAGCAGTTCCAGTTGCTTCTGAGTTTTCCGGACAATGCGCTGAAGAATCCGCACAGCGGGATTGCCGACGTCCAGTTGGCCGATCTTGCAGGCGACGGGAATCTTCGGGCGTATGTGGGCTATTGGGGCGAGGTGGGCGTCCACGCGGTCTCGCTTACAGGCGAGCGGGTCTGGGCGAATCGAAACGTTCCTAACGTACAGAAGATGACGGTCACAGGGCCGGACGCCGAAGGAAACCGCCGGTTGTTGTGTGCGAATGTGACCGGTATGTTGGCCGTGATGAACGCCCAGGGAGAGTCAGCGCCCCCGCTGGTGCTGGGCGACCGGCGGATCGGCTGGATTACGTCGGCCGATCTCGAAGGTGACGGGCGGATGGCGTACTGCGGGCTGGTGGCCGAGACACTGGGGAAGAATGAGGCCGCCGGGCTGGCGATCGACGGCAGCAATGCCCGGATCACATGGACCTACCAACTGCCGGATGGGGTGAGCAGGCAGCCTGTTCAGCCCATTGTGGCCGGCCGGCTGACGAAGGACGGATCGGGCCAGTGGCTCCTTCCGGGGCCGGACGGTTCCATTCACATCCTGAGTGCCGACGGTGAGATGCTGGACCGATTCAACTACGGATCGGCAATCCAGGGACTCACCACAGTCGAAATCGACGGCAAGCCTGCCCTTCTGGTCGCTACCGAGAAGGGCGTGGCCGCCTGGGCCTTCGAGTGAAGCTGTAGGATTCTACACTTCCCACCCTTTCCGGAAGGGCGTGCGAATCAACTGCTGAGCTGCGTCGTTGCCGCTTGTCTGCAAGTTGGCGGCGTCCCAGCCGAAGCTTCCTTGCACGCGATAGGCGACGTTACCCAACAGAACCGTCTCGGCCATGGGGCCGGAGTAGTCGAAGTTGCACGTGGCCGGTTCGCCGCCGCGGCAGGCATCCAGCCACTCGCGATAGAAACCGGGCGAATCCGGAATCGATTGTTCGGGTTCTTTGAAGTCGGCGAACTTCTCTTCCGGATAGAGCTTCCGCTTGCTGAAGCCGCAGAGCAGCATGCCTTCGCTTCCGATGAATAGCGTATTATTGCCGCCAGCCGGCAGGCCCTTTTCGCGGAGGATGTCCGGACCGCTCTTGCTGTGGTACCAGTGCAGGACCACCGGCGGCTGATTGCCGCGCGCCGGGAACTCGAATCGCGTGGCCAAGGATTTCGGCGTGGTCTGCTCATTGACAGGCGGTCCCGAGCCTTCCGCCTTGGTCGGATAACGCAAGTCCAGGGCCCAGTACGGGATATCCAGGATATGGCAGCCCCAGTTGCCCGTTTCGCCCGTACCGAAATCCCACCAGAATCGCCAGCCGTAGGGGCAGTATGTCTTGTGGTAGGGACGTTCCGCCGCCGGGCCGAGCCACAGGTCCCATTTCACGTGGGGCGGCGCCGGTTCGAATTCCGTGGGAATGGCAGGCATGCCACGATCGCCCCCGATCCACGAGTGGACTTCAGTCACCTGGCCGATCGCGCCGGCTTTGATCAGTTCGACCACGCGGTGCATGTTGCTCATGGCGTGCCGTTGGGCGCCTAACTGAGTTGCCAGCTTGTTCTTGCGAGCGAGGTCCGTGATCTGGCGGGCTTCCCAAACGGAATGCGCCAGCGGCTTCTCGCAGTAGAGGTGCTTGCCCATGCCCAGGGCCATCATGGACGGATGGAAGTGCGTATGGTCGGGCGTGCTGACCACGACGGCGTCGATCTGCTTGTCAAGCTCGTCGAGCATTCTGCGGAAGTCGTAGTACTTCTTCGCTTTCGGGAAGCGATCGTAGCACTTGCCGGCACGCTCGTCATCGACATCGCACAGCGCAACGATGTTCTCGCCGGCCACACCGTTGACGTTTGCCGCGCCACGTCCACCGATCCCGATGCAGGCGATATTGAGCTTCTCATTGGGCGATGCCGATGCGCGCCCGGTCACGGTGGTTCCCAGGTAGAAACCTGCCCCGAGCCCCAACGTGGTCTTAAGCATATCGCGACGACGGATCGATCGATGGATCATGGGATTCACTCCTGTCACAAAGTTGGTCGGAAAACTCTACGATACACGGCTTTTCAGGACTGTGCAAGCGCGGAGTCGCTGAGCGTGCCACCCGCGTACTAGGATGTCGTAGCTCTGCCGCTATTTCTGATCGGCCTCGACCACCTCGCGGGGCAGGAGTGGTTTCTTACCATCGCCTGCGGCAACCAGATACACCGAACCGGCCGGGCGGGCGTGTAGCTTCAGTTCCCCCAAGTCGGGGACGGTCACGGTTACGTCGCGAGCGTCGCCGTCGGCGGCCCACGCGGTTACGAGCCACTCGGCCCGATGCTTGTGCTTGCGGGCGAGCACACGGACCGTGGCATCGCCAGTTGGCAATTCATAGGCCGGTTGCGATTTCGACCATACGTGCTTGTCGGGACCTGGAACCAGGTCGCCATTACGCAGGAAGTCTTCGAGATGGCTAAACATTGCGTGAGCACGCGCGAGCACAATCATTTGGCGCAGCCAATGGGGCGGCTCGTTTTCGGGGAACTCGGCGGCAAACCCACCTTCCGGATAGGCGTAATAACCTGCGTTTCCACCAACCATTCCAGCCGTGTAGAGACACTTGAGAAAGCCCATGTAGCGATCGAGATCTCCCAGGCCGGTCTGCTTCGTGTCCTTCTCCTTGTCTTTGCCCCGCGGCCAGCCCGCACACAACCAGTTGTAGCTGAGCGGCTTTCCGAACGCGATTTCATAGCCTTTGGTATTGAGCGCCTGCGTCAGCATGCTCATGTCGCCCGTCCAGCCGGTATTGAAGTGGCAGTAGTAGAACTCGTCGCTGGGCAGGTCGGAGACGTTTTGCATCCAATCGAATCCATAGGCCCAATCCTTCCATCCACCCCAGCGGTTGCGGTGTGTACCGCCGCCGGCCGTGTAGTAGATATACAACTGCCGGTTCGGCGCCGCGGTGCGGACGGCATCGGCGATTCGTCCTTCCATGTAGGCCTTGCGTTGCGACATGTAGTCGAACCAGGGCGTATCGCCGCGCGCCTTCTCGATACGCGGATCCTGTTGCCAGTACTTCTTGGCGAAGCCGATGACGTTTAGCGCGTACTCGCCCCCGTTGAGTATGATGGCGATCGGCGCCCGGCGTGCGATCTGCTGCAAAGGTTCGGCACGAAACGCAGCAGAGGCGGCAATAATATCGTCGGAGGCCTCGGGGCTCCAAACGCGTTTGCCTTCGACAAGCTCGCCCTTGGCATCCCGGGTCCATGGATCATTCGGCGGGTTGACGCCGGGGCGTTTCAGGTGCGCGTTCTTTTCCGTAGCTTCCGAGGACACCGTATCGACAGGTTTCGTCGCGGCCACCGTAGGCGGTTCGGCAACGGCCGTTACGTCGCCCGTCGGCAGGTTGCGAGAAAGGATTACCTGCAAAGGAAATGTCTCCGGCTCCGACTGAGACAGCTTGACAAGCCGGGCCTCGATCGATTCGGGATCGTCGAGCCGTTCCACGACCTTTTCGGTAGCATAACCGCCCAGTTCCAGCGCGTATCCCCAGTTCCGGGCCAACTCCACGCGCGCCTCGAACGGCAGCGTCCAGCCGAACCGGCTCAATCGCGGCAGCCCGTGCCCCTTCTTGAAGACCGGCTTCGCCTGCTTCTCCAAATAGCCAGCAGGCGTCTCGGCACAGGCAACCTGCTCCATGGTTGCGATTGCGCAGACCGCGATAGCCGCAATCAGGCAGCCGAGGAGCAATGAAGTACGTACACCAAACGCCAGCCAGTTTGTATTCTTCCGCTCAAAGTCCGTCATGGAAACCTCCCTTCGGGAGTAATAACAGGGGGACTTGTGCATATCTTCTGCCCGGATTATCGACGACATGTAGGGTGGGTCAAGCAAGCCACTTCTTTGGTGGGACCTCGACGCGTTACGACCGGCGTCCATCCGGGCGGGGGACAGTCAATCAGCTTGGTTGCGGCTTGTGCAGACCCACCGATGCCCCACGCAACCTTGAGTCAGCCTACATCAACGAACGTTCCAGGCTAGAAGTCCAGAACGCGTTGCACAGACCCGCGAACCTCATCGCTGAAGCCGAGGAACTCCTCGTCGGTCAGCAATCCTGCAGCCCGAATGGCGATCAGTTGAGTCAGGAACGTGGAACGACTCGGATCGCTGAACGATGCGTCCAGCTTCCGATCGCGGTCACGCAGCAGTTCCCATACCTCCAGATACCGTTCATGGCTGCTTCTGTCTGAGGCTTCGGAGATTTGCCGCACTTCATCCAGCACTTGCCGGCAAAACCGTTCGAGTGCTACGGATCGACGTTTCCGGAACAGTTTCCAGTCCGACTCGTTTTCTTTGGTTTGCATGGAGTGTTCTCCAGTTATTGCAGGAGCAGAGTCTAACGTTCCAACGCTCTGCTCGCATGACTTGGCAGTTATGACAACGCGGTCAGCACTGAATGGCCACCATCCCCTGCGGTATCGTTACGACGCCTTGGCTTTGTTCAGTTCGAGCATCTTGGCCTGAACTGAATCGAGAATCATGTCGCGTAGAAAACGGCTGGCATGGATGATCTCAATCCCGATTAGCTCTCCCTCCGCGTTCAGCTCTGCCGTTATGTTGGGACTCACTTCGATGCTGGCCGCCTCGGGGGAATCAGCAATTGCGAAATGGAGCACGTCATCATCTTGAAAATAGGACATCTGGGTCTTACTCATTTGTGAACCTTCCGGTCTTGATTCGGAAATTGATCTGTTGACGACTCGTCGCGTGAATTGTCACGGGCGTGATGGTTGACTTCGTGCGTTCATAGGGTATCGCGACCAGTCGCGTGTCGTGCCGCCCGACGGCCACAAACCGCCCCGTTGCCGTGTCCACATAACGCTCCAACGAGTATAGTACAATGTGTTCTACCGTTGAGAGATCAAAGCCCCGCAATTCGAGCCTATAGTGCATGTAATCGGTCCAGACAATCTGCGTTTCGCTCATTCTGTCCTCGACCAAGGCGCATCTTCCATACTACTGCCGGTTCGTCGCCACAAACCGATAAATACGACACTACAATAGTATCGCGAAGCACTGTGATACGCAAGCGTATGGCATGGCCGAAATGCCCATCGCCCACGGTCTTCTCACTACGGCAACGTGCCACCTGGCGGGCTGGCGGCCTCTTCGATCCTGGCAATCGCCTGGGCGGCTGCCTTTCGGACATCGGCGTCATGGTCTTTGAGCATCCATTGAAGAGACGGAATGGCTTTCTTGGCGTGCGGCCCCATTTCGCCGAGGACTTCTGCGATCCTCAGCAGAGCAAAGCGACCGTAGCAGTTCTCGGCGGCGTCCATCAGGGTGGGCAACGATTGAGGTGAATGAGTGATTCGCCAGAGTGCGACGACGACGAAGTACCGCGGGAGACCGCGTGTACTGTGAAGTTCCATCTCAAGTAACGGCACGGCGGCCACAGCATCAGGGCCGATGCGTCCCAGGGACTCCACGGCCATCATGGCGGCTACGAGATCGTCTTCCTGCAACACTTCCATCAATTGAGGAACCGCGCCCTTCGCTTGGGGGCCAACACTTCCCAGAGCAAGCATTGCGCTGTGTCGTAGCGTCTCCTGGTCACTTCTGATGAGGCGACGGAGGGCCGGCAACGTATCGGCAGCGGCACTGCCCATGGATCTGATCGCAAGCAAAGCAGGTGCACAGACGTCGGGATTCGGGTCGGCTAGCATTTCGTTAAGGACTGCGGTTGAGTCCTGTGCTTTCCCTGAAACCTTCCAGAGCGCAACTGCGACCTGTGCACGAACGTCCGGGCTACCGGTATTGAGTTGCTCCCGCAGCCCTTGCTCAGCGATCTGAGAGTTGTGGCCGATTTGCGAGAGTGCATCAGCGGCGTCTTTTCGGACAGAAGGGTCCGGATCCGTCAACAATTGGACAAGAACCGGAATGGTGGTCCCGGTGCTGTCAATACTACCGAGGGTCCTGGCTAGTGTGATTCCTTCGAGTTGTTCTCCTTCATGTGCCGCAATCAATGCCGATATGGCTGCCTTGGCTTGTGGGCCGAACTGCCGCAGGGCATCCGCGGCACAGTACGCACCGAAGTCATCGCTCTGGTCGAGCAGTGCAATGAGGTCCGGTATGACAGTGGCATCCCCGATGAGGCCCAGTGCATCGCCTGCCGCATAGCGGGCAAGGTCATCTTGATCGTGCCGGGCATCCTTCACCAAGGCGAGCAGGGCCGGGATCGCAGGCTTCGCATTCGGCCCGATATTCCCGAGTGCTTTTGCTGCTATGTGTCGGATATTGTAATCGTCATACTGTAGTGCCCGGCTCAGCATATCGACGGCCGGTGGAGCCGAAGAGTCCAGCCGATCGAGGGCTCTGTCATCGTTATGCTGCAGTGCCCGGATCAGTGTATCGACGGCGGACGCAGCCAAAGGGCCCATGGAATAGAGGCCTTCGGCTGCTTCATAACGGCTCTCAGTGTCAGCCCGCTCGTTGCTGAGCGTTTCTATGAAGACTGGCAGAACCGGCTGCGGATCGCGAGCAAGTCGCCAGTGTGCTTGCGCCATCGCGAAACGAACTGTCCAGTCCGGATCGTTGAGTCCCCTGGTCACGGCTGGAATCGCCGACTTGGCTCTCCGGCCGAGATCTCCGATAACGCGGGCCGCCGCTTTCTTTACTTCCGTGTCAGAATCGCCGAGTAGCCGAATCAGGACAGGCAAAGCTTTTAACGCCTGGGACCTGTAGTTACCAAGGGCTTCCACAGCTTGGCAGCGGATTTGTGGCGACACATGGTCAGCCAATGCTGTGAGTTCGCCGATAGTCTTACCTTCCATCGGAGACTTCTCGGCCACTTGGAGCATACATTTCTGGACCGCTTCTGTCTGGGGCGCAGCGGTTGTCTCGGTCTTCCTCGCAGATTCAGCGGCCAACAACTCGACGGTGAATAGAAGTTCCGCGACGAAGACGAAGGGAAGAGCAAAGCTCTGTAGCGTAAGCCTCATACGCGTCTCCCGTAAACCATGTCGCAAGTGCCTGCTTTAGTGGTGTGCTGCAAGGACATGAAGCTCACTTACCTTTCGCTTCCGGGGCCAGTTCGCCGGCCATTTCCATCAGGGCGTCGAGCATTTTGACGGAGGCTTGCGGTTCGAGGTAGTTGGTGCCGGGCCAGGTTTCGTAGCCGCCGAGCTCGAAATGCCGCGGAGTGGGAAGATAGCCCATGTAGCCGTGGGCCAGCGATACCATGAACGAATGAGGCAAGGGGCATCGCTCTTTGAACTCCAGGCCGATCTCGGCGAAGGTCTCGCACGGACTGGTGCCGATGCCGATGTCGCCGATTCGGAAAAACTGCACCGGAATCAATGCAGGTTGGGGCGCCTGGGCCAAAGTCTGCACGCGTCCGGCATAGCTCAATGGCCGGACGAACTCTGAGGTCGTCGCCCACTTCGCGCCGACCGGAATGTTGCCATCAGGCACCTTCGGAGCCTTGGCCTCGACGTCTGCGGCCCAGGCGAGCAGTTCCGGCTCAACGGTTCGCCATGCAAGCGGTAACTCGACCAAGCGGGCATCGAGCGGGGCAGTGTCCTGCCAGGAGAGGTCGCCCAGCACTGCGTTGGCTTTGCGGGCCATGTCCTGGCCGATGGCCGTGAGCCGCTCGTATGCCGGTTGGCCCGGGCGCCGGTGGAGGCGGTCGATGTTGTTGATGTCGCCGCTGGTGCCGTTGGCCAGCATGGCAACGAATGGCGGGTCGGCGTCTTCGGTATCCTGAAGGTCTTCAAGCGTTTTGCAGAAGACACCGTAATAGTCGGCAGAGACATGCGCCGGGCCGGTGTGGCCGATGTAGTGTTGCGAATAGGCGGAATAGACAGCAATCAGCCGTCCGTCGGGTTCACGCAAGGCAATGATCGAGAGCGCCGGGTCGACCGGTCCGGCCGGTTCGATCAGGTCGGGACTCTCGACCGGCGGATTCGTTCGCACCTTGTCGATCTTGTCGAATGGATTCGCCGCCACCGAACCTTCACGCATGAGCCAACGCCGATTGAAAACGTGTTCCGGAATATCCACGGTACCGAACGCAATCTGGGCGGGACGCAGAAGATTCACCGCACGGTACACGCCGTCGGCAATGCGACGGGCGACGAAACGCTGGTAGTCGTCCAACTCCTGCTGGTTGGCATAACGGTTCTTGCCGAGTGCCGTACCTGCAGAATGGGTGTGTGTGGCGGAAATGAGGACATTCTGCGGCGGAATGCCGGTAGCCTCCTCGATCAGACGTCGAGCCTCGACACTTACGCTGCGGTGCAATCCGAGCAGGTCGCACACGACCAATGCGAGTTTCGTCTTGCCGTCGTCCAGTACCAGGCAACGGGCGTGCAGTTCATCGTGCACGTGCTTGGCCGGATAGGGTGCGAAACCGCCCACGACCAGCGTGCCGAGTTCCGGAGTGATGTTGCTGGTTGCCGCACCAGCCTGCAGCGGCGCCGGTGCGGTGGTCAACATCAAAGCAAACACCAGTGAAACAGTACTCATCGGGGGGGCTCCTGTTAGAGGCACGAGTTCAAGTTCAGCCCGGGTGGTCCAGCATCCGTCAGGCAGAGACAAAGCTACCTGTAGCTTTCAAGGTACCGGTAGAAAGCGATGGTTGCAAGCAGGCAGGTTTGGTAAGAGTCCTTGGCAACGGGTGCAGTGCCTCCCACCAACCAGGAAACGTTGCCAGACACTCGGCAATTTGTCGCCCGTTGGGGCACGTCAATGTTCCAGCAGTTGGAGAACGCCGTCGACGATATGCCCGACAGTTTGGACCTGTTCGGCCTGCTCGTCGGGGATTGAGATGTCGAAGTGTTCTTCGACTTCCATGGTGATCTCGACCAGCGTGAGGCTGTCGCAGTCGAGGTCTTCGGCAAGCCGGTGCTCTTCGAGGACGCGATCCGGGGCAATCCCTACCTGCTCGGCGACAATGTCTCGGACACCTTGCAGGACGTCTTCACGAGAAAGGTGGG
This sequence comes from Thermoguttaceae bacterium, assembly GCA_040772845.1. Taxonomy (GTDB): domain Bacteria; phylum Planctomycetota; class Planctomycetia; order Pirellulales; family Thermoguttaceae; genus PWXP01. The sequence goes on along the minus strand of JAXGXG010000002.1, from coordinate 1,080,446 downwards.
CGGTACCGGCCAAGTCATGGTTTCTTGTCATGGGACGTCTCCTGTGAGGAAGTGGGCAAAGTGGTGGAGTTGTCTAAGGGGAGTTGCTCCTTCTCGGCAGTATTGATTGCAACAACCAGTTTTCGGATTGTGGTGAAGTCGGGGGTGGTTCGGCCGCGCTCGATACGATTGAGGGTTTCGGGGCGGATGCCGGCCCGGCGGGCCAGTTTGGATTGCGAGAGCCCGACGACCCGTCGTCGCCGGGCAAGTTTCTCGGCGAGCGAGACGTGATCCAAACCGAGTGTCGTTTCGAGGGACTCTTCCGGAGGTGCGTCGGGCTCCAGGCCCGCTCGGCGACAAAGCTGCTCAAAGGCTGCCTCTCGCAGAATCACATACCGGACGCCGTCGAGTTCCACTCGCCGACAGTCGACCGGTGACCGTTTTTTGGCACACATGGCAATACTCCTGAGTTGAAGGCCGTGATCATTAGATCGATCTTAGCAGGTAATGATCTTTAGGGCAATACCAATGCGTTGTGACGCAAGGTTTTTGCCGTTGGCGATGTGCGTCCGCAGGAAGGGGGGGGCGGTAGGCGACGGAGAGTATCTGCTCCGGCAAAAACGAATGCCAGGGGCGGACCAGCCGCCCCTGGCATTGGAGGATTCTTGCATGGGCAAAGGGTAACTGAAGCTGCTTATTCGAGTAACTGCTTGGCCGCGGCCGTTACGCTGGGGCTGATGTTCGCGTCGATCAGCTTCTGCAGGCCGGCCTTGGCCGTGGCAGGATCGAGATCGCGAACGGTCCTGGCGATTGTCAGAGTAGCCTTGGCGGCAGTCGCTTCGCTTCCCTTCGTCTTGATTTCACCCAGGGCGAGTTCAAATGTCCCCACGCAGGGGAAACGCATCATCGCTTCGAGTGCGGCATTGCGTTCCTGGGGCCGGGTTACGACCTGAAGGGCCTTGGCGGCCATGGCAACCCGTTGCTCCTCGGGCAGTTCAAACTGGCGGAACAGGCGGATGTAGCCGCCCATCGCGCGGTTGGAAAACTTGCCCTTACCCCGAGCAACCTCCAGCAGTACCGGGCCAGCATCCGCCGAAAGCCATTCCCCCAAGGTCTTCGTCGCGGCGTCTTGAAGCGATTCGTCCGAGCCGAGTGCAAACCGGCGCATCCAGGCTACGGCCTTGGCTCCGCCTGCGGTGCGAATCTGCTCGAACAGGAAATCGCGATCGCCCCCGCTGGCGGCCGGAATCATCGGGCCGAGCGTTTCGGCACAGACGTCGGGCTGCGTACTTCGGATGATCGCGCCGTGAATGGCCTCCTGGACGGCCTTCTTCTCGGAATCGCTGCCGGCCGACTTCAACAGGCCCAGCAGATCAAGGAATCGATCTTCCGACGCCGTCCGCCCAAGCGCCACGATGGCCTCTTCACGGATGGCAGGCGAGTCGGACTGGGAAAGCTGGAAGAACAGATCGACTGCCTCCTTGGCGCGGCGCTGTCCCAAAGCCTTGACCGCGACTGCAGCAGTCTCTGGCGACTTGGCCGCCTTCACCAGGGCGGCGTTCACGTCGGCTCCCTCCAGTGCGACCAGCGAATCCAGTGCCGCGGCGGCCGTTTCGCTCCCGGCGGCTGCAAGGAGCGTCGGAACGGCAGATGCATCGCCAAGTGTCCCAACCGCGTCGATCGCGGCCAGCCGAACCGCCGTCGCGTCACTCTCGAGCTTTCCAAGAGCGGCAGGCAGAACCTGCTTGTCGCCCCGATCCTTCATCGCGAAGATCAGCAGTACCTGCCGGCCAGGCGACGATTCGGCCGCGAGCAAATCGACCAGCGCTTTCGTGGCCGCCTCGCCCGGCAGAACACGGGCCACGGCAAGTCCCGTTTCGAAGTAGTCGCGGTCGGACGACTTCAGTTGCTCTACCATCAGGTCAACTCCGTCGGCACCCCGTGCGACAATGGCAAACTGCGTAGCAGCAACCTGGCAGGGCTTCGGTACGTCGGCGCCTCGCAGCAGATCGAATACGGCAATGGCCTCGTTCGTATCACCTTTCTTCAGCAGCCGTTGTCCGACCAGCAGCAGGCCGGAGCCAAGCGATGCCTTGCGGGCGTCATCCTTCTCGGCGTTGAACTCTTCGGTCAGTTCTGCGGCTGCCTCGGGGGTTGCGATCCACCCCAGCGCGACGGCGGCCGATGCGGCCGTGTTCGCATCTTGATCGGCCAAAAGCTTCGCAAGCGGGGCAATGGCTGCTGGGTCCTGGCGACGACCGATCGTTCCGATCACGCCAAGTTTCAGGTCGCCGTCCACTTCACCAATCGCTTTGACCAGAGCGTCGGTAACCTTTGGGCCTTCCATCTTCTGCAGCGCGAAGCGGGCATAGTGCGACCACTTCTTGTCGCCGAGGTAACCGGCCAAGGCTTCCACGGCCTCGTCACCGGCAAGATCGCCGATCTTCTCGAACGCGTTCGCGCGATCGACATCGGCCGAGTCCGGTGATTGGATCGTTTTCAGCAGCGCCGCTGCGTCGTCGGCACACATGGCCGGCACTGCAAGCAGGCAAACAAAGAGGCAAGTAAGTGCGAAAATGGGACGCATATGTGTTTTCCTTTTGAAGATAGTTCTATGGGAGATGCCTTCTAGTGCTTCATTCCGCCGGACACCGTCGCTAAACCGGTCTCCGCGGATCGGAGAAGCTGCTAGACCTTCCAGGGCTCGCGCCACGCTCGCATGCGCATCTTGTTCGCCTCGGCGTCGTTCAGGAATGTGTCGGTATTCGGATCGAACTTCAGCGGACGCCCGAGCGTTGCCATGATGTACGCGGCGTGTGCGGCGACGTGTGCCTGGGCGGCGGCCAGGGCGTTTGCCCGGGTGAGCTGCCGCGACTTCACGCAGTCCAGGAAGTTTCGCACGTGCGTTCCCGGGTCGGTGCCTGCCATGGTCACCACGCGCAACTCTCCGCGTAGCGAATCGGGAGCCACGCGAATCGCGCCGCTATCGCCCGTTTCGACCCAACCTTCGGTTCCGACGTATTTCACACTGCAGGTACCCAATCCCTGCCAACCGCCGTCGCGCATGACAAGCTTCACACCGTTGGCGTACCGGCCATAGATGACGTTGGTCTTCGGGGCCGCCATGGTCGTTCGCCAGTCGGAGTGGTAGATCCCGAAGTTGTAGTTGTCGGCCCAGAGCTCGACCGGCGCCGAATCGTCCGACTTGGCCGCGAACTGGCACAGGTCGATCGTGTGCGAACCCCATTCGAGCACGCCGCCACCGTGGAAGTCGGTGAACCCACGCCATCCGCCTGCAACGTATGCCGAGTTGTACGGCCGCCACGGACAAGGACCGAGCCAGCGGTTCCAGTCGCACTCGTCGGGCGAAGGCTCGGGTTCGGCGGGCAGCCAGGGATTGTGCGTCAAGGGCGCGAGGATATTGGCGTGAACTTCCTTCAGTTCGCCAAGCTTGCCGCTATGGGCCAGGTGTGCCGCAAGCTGGAAGTTCTCGATACTGCGGCGCTGCGTACCTGCCTGGTAGACCCGACCGTACCGGGCGATGCCATCGGCCAGCATACGACTCTCTTCAATGGTCATACTGCACGGCTTTTCGCAGTAGATGTCCTTGCCGGCCTTGGCTGCGGTGATCGATGCCAGCGTGTGCCATCGGTCGCCGGTTGTGATGAGTACGGCGTCGATGTCGTCGCGTCCGAGAATGTCGTCCATTTCGCGATAGAGGACGCAATCGGTATTTCCGTAGTGCTTGTCCACCATCGCCTTGACCCGCTCGCGACGGCTGCGCTGCAGGTCGGCGGTGGCGACCATTTGCACGTCATCGTTGAGCAGGAATCGCGAGAGGACGTAGGAGCCTCGGTTTCCGACTCCAATTCCACCGAGGGTGATCCGTTCGCTTGGTGCGACGCCGCCGTCCTTCCCCAGCGCGCGTCCAGGCATAAACTGCGGCGCCATGGCGGCCGCGCCCGCTGCTGCGGCGTATTTCAGAAGGCGACGACGAGAAAACGGCTGTGACATATCTGTTTCCTGTTCGCAAGAGTAAAACCAGTTGATAGATAACTACGGTGTCGAACGCATGCTTGGTCGCCGGGCACAGCAGCAGCCCCACATTAGGTTGGAGCCTTGCCTTCGGGCGGCTTCTTCGGAGCCGGCTTGAACCGGCACTCTAGCATGGCCAGTTGCCACCTCCGGCGCAAGTCCGATCCTGCCTCCCACAGACCACGGACGACATCATCGGCTCCAGCGTACCAGGCAAACCACACAAAGCGGTACAGCTTTGAGTTTAACACGGATTGGGGAAGATGCAACGGCCCACGCCACTGCTCAGGGGGGGCTCCGCACCTTCCTGCGTTCCGCACCCCGCCTCTGGGCCCGTCTTGGGCCAAAGACCAAAGTCCTATTCGCTTACCTTCGGCAACAGCCGATACTCGAAAGTACCTGGCCGGCACGTGATGGCAACGACTCCGTCGGCTACCGTGATGGCCTCCCGCGACAGGACTTGTCCGTCTTCGGCCACCGCTTCCAGTTCGGCAGGTTCTTTCACGGTCCAAGGCAACTCGCTCAGGCGCATGATTACATGGAACTCAGGCCGATGCTCGCCGGGCAACGGTGTGACGACCAACGCCGGCCCCTCGGGGCGAATTCGGACGCCGCCGCTTGTGGTTGCCGCACCGAAACCGACTGGTTTCTGTTCGGGGTTGAACCGGGCAAAATACGGATCGGGCCCGGTTTCCTCGTGCGGTTTCCAGGCAAGACCGGTAACCTTCTCGCCCTCGCCCTCCACGCACAGCTTCCCAAGACGAATACGGTGATCGCCGGTAGCCGGCCCGGATAGGGAAAGACGTTGGCCGCCTGCAGGATCGTACATCCCAACAAGCAGCTCGAACTCATCCCCCGGCTTTGCGGCGCCGGGGACATGCCCGCGAGCATCGGCGACAATGGCGCCTTCCCTTGCCTTGCTGAGCGGTTCGGGATCCTGGCTGGCCTGGAACAGGATCTCGCCCTGTTCGTCGCAGAAATGCAGGAAGGGCCGAAAGTTCTCGGGAATCGGATCGTCGGCCTGCCACCGCATGGTGAGCGTGAAACCTCGATCGCCTCGGGGACGAAGTTCGGCCACGCTCGGCCGGATACGTCGCGGCCCGCCGAACATAAGGCGTCCGTTGACGTAAAGGCTGTCAGGCGTGCGCACACATTCCGAAATAATGCCATCGCGGCGTGCAATCGATGCTTCGATCGTACCGCCTTCCACCGGCGCCCGCGTCAGGAAACCGTACTGCGGCAATACATGCCCCTCGACCTTCCAATCGGTTTCGCCACGGTTCACCCACACCTTTCCGCCGCCGGACCAGCAGACAACCTGCCGGTGCAGATCGCCACCGACATACTCGACCGATTCGATCTGCCGGAGGGCCAACGCCTGCATCAGGTCAGCAAGCAGCCAGTGCTTTCGGACTACATCATAGCCGAACGGTCGCGATACCATGGCCGGATGGCCGGTGAGCACCTCCGTCGTAACGTAATCGTCGCTGTAGATGCCATGAAGGCGCTGATCCAATCCTGCGGCGTAGCGTGAAGCGTAGCCGGCTCCGTGCAGGATGAATCGGTCGTGGTGCGCCGCGTCGAACCAGGGGGTACGTTCCGCGTCTTCACACGGCCAGTTCAGTACGCTCCACGTGTATCGCTGGCCGGGAATGGGCTCGCCCACACGCAAGTGATTCGTCTGGGCGGCATCCAGCCGGCCGATAAGCTGATCGTGCCCGCTCTCGGAAATCTGGGGCGCGTCGTTCCCCAGGTAGTCGCGAATCCAGGCGAACATATCGCCCCAGACCTTCCGGGTATAGACGCTATCGAAGAACCGTCCGTCGGCGGTCCAGTAGTCGTAGGGTGGCGCACTCGACCATACGTCAATGAAATACGCCGTTGGCGCCAATGCCTCGCGTATGAGCGCCAGATTGCGTCTGACGAATGGTTCGATACTATCGGACCGGTACCGATACGAACGCGCGTCTCGCCCCTCATTGAGCCACGCCTTGACCGGCGTCCCATCCGGTCGAAAGGCAATGTGCTTCTCGTACGAGAACTCGTCTGCGTCCGGATAGAAGTCGATATAGTTGTCGTGCAGGGCGAACAGGGTTTTCGACTCGCCGCACGCTGCAATCAGATCGCGCAGTTCGTCTTCCGTGCCCAGATCCGGGTTGGGTGGATAGATATCCGGCAGGCGATAGTCATACCCCCATCGCTGCCAGTTGTGGAACACGACCATCGAATCGCCAAGCCCGTAGCGGAACGCACGGCGAAGTGCAACGGCCGTCTCGCCGTAGCGCCCGCCCCAAAGATCGAAGACGAACCGTCCCGCGGCCTTCTTCACCCCGCCTGCAGCTTTCAGCCCATTCACGCTGCGCCATACCTGTACGCCATCCCACACGTTTTCCGTCGGGATGAAGGTGAAGGTCGGCCTGTGCGCCGCGTGGAGCGAACAATGCCGCCGATCGGGTGCGACTTCGAACCGATCCGGCGCAAGATCGACTCCTTGAACAAGCGACAGCCCGCCTTCAAAATCGACGCCCACGAACGACGTGGAGAGCCGATGTCCATCGAACCGGAGCGAATACGGCCCCGGTTCGCGAACCACATTCCCGTGGCCCGCATACACCTGCCGTGCCTTGCAGTTCCAAGGTCCGACAGCAACGTCCTCCAAGTAGATCGCCTGCCACGGCGTCGGCTTGGGGGTATGATCCAAATGGAACGCCGCCTGAAGCACGCCCTCGTGAACCGTCAACCGGCCAACGACTTCAAACGGCCCAAGCGGACTCGTGAAGAAATGCCGAACCAGGTAACCACCGTCGGTCTGCTCCGTCTCGGTTCGTGCGAGTAGCAGGGGCGAACTCGCATCGTCAATCCGGGCGCCCAGCGCACGCAACTCGAAGCCACGGAACAACACCATTCGTGTACCATCCGTGAACCCAACAGCCGCGTCGAGCAAGCCACGGTTGCCCGGCCAGACACGGACGTCGAGCGGCTTCTCGCCACAGAGAATCTTGCCGAGCAATACCGAATCGGCCGAATTCGCAGGTGGAAATACCTTCGGTGTCGGCGGAGTGCCGGCCGTCAGGATCGGCTCGGCCCAGTACGATTGGTCCCAGCCCGTGTTCTTATCCGGCCCGGGATGCGACTCCAATTGCAGCCGGACCGCTTTGCCGGCAAACCGGCTCAAGTCGGCTTCCCCCGTCGCATTCCAGTCGCGGGCGGCGCTGTGCTGCTCGTACACAATCTCGCCCAACTCTCCTTCTGGTGCGTCAATCGGCACAACGCGCACCCGGAACGTAACACCGTCACCCTTCCCGTCCGGTGTTACAGCATGGGCAAACCGAAGCTTCAGGGGCTGAATTTCCGGAAGTTCCAGCGGATACTCCACCGCCAGACTGCCGGGTTTGCCGCCTCGCCACGGAGGATGGATGGCAATGGCCTCGCGCCGTTCGCCACCGAGAGACGCTGAATGAATGTGCATGTGGCCATAGGTCGATTCATCGCGCCCCTGCCAGCCGGGCGGAAGTGTCCGCCGATCGCCTCCGAACACCTGCACGATGGTGCGATGGACCGGAAGCTGCCACAAAGCCAACTCGCTGTCGGCCGCGACGGCGAAAGGTCGCCACACGATGTCCCGTTTAGCTTGCGGCGGATGGGGCAGTTTCGTCTCCAAGATGAGGATCGGGTGCGCCGTATACGACTGGCCGTCGTATTCAAACCGAGCGAACGCATGGATCGGATAGTGTGCGTTGTACGTTCCTTCACCTGCGGTGACGGTGAACTCGCATACCACCTGGCTGCCGGCCGCGACCGTGAATTCGGCCGGTTCTGCCGGCTTGGCCGACCAGCGGTCGATCAGCCCCAGTTCGAGCGTTCCCTGAACGGCCGTATCGCTCCCATTCTCTATGACCACGCGAACCGGCACGCCAGCTCCGGTTTCGGTCACAACCTCAGGCCCCTCAATCGTGACGGTGAGCGGCCCCGCTTTGTCGACTGGCGGGTTGTAGGCAACCGCAAACCCAGCCAATAGAAAACAAAGACAAAGGGCGACGGCAAAGTGGCGTTTCATGGGCCTCTAATCTCCTGCAAACAAAACAATGGGCTGCAACACCCCCGCCATGGTACGACCGTGCAGGGCGTTGTACACTATAGGATTACTCGACTCTCCGCGACGCAGATCAGGGGCAACGCCCTTGTTGTTGTACACAAGTCTCATACGCCACCGGCCGGCTTGCCCGGCCGGAGCGGTGGTCTTTGGCTACAAGCAGTCCCCACCCCCCATCTTCCTTCGGGAATCGCCGCCGCCGAAGGCGGCGGCGATTCCCGAAGGATACGATTGCGGGTGCCTCCTTCCTGTAGCTGGCTGACCATGGCTCCGGCGGGACAAGCCCGCACGGTGGCCTTGCTCCCAACTCCGACTTGCGTAAAACAACCAGGGCCAACGCCCCGGAGATTCATGTCACAATCGTACCCTGTTGCGGTGCGGTTGTCCACTCGCGACATGCCTTTGAGCAATCGGCCCGAATCGAGCAAACGCCCCGCCCAATGAGCACAATGGGGCGCACTTGCCCCAGGATTTAATGCACAGCATTGCGAAGCAGATCGAAACCGCCATGATCGCCGACCGGTTCCGGCTACGGCGGCGGCTGCGCTCGCTCGAAGAGCACGCGAAACAGGGTCGCAACGTCCAGCCGCAGCTCGATCAACTTGCCCGGCAGGTTGCCGATTCCGCCGAGCGCGCCCGGCAACGAGCATCGGCACGGCCGCCGATTGCCTACGACGACACGCTTCCCATCGTCGGCCAGCGTGCCAAGATCGCCGCCACGATCGCCGAGCATCAGGTTGTGGTCGTCTGCGGTGAGACCGGTTCCGGTAAATCGACCCAACTGCCCAAGATCTGCTTGGAGTTGGGCCGCGGCGTCCATGGCATGATCGGCCATACGCAGCCGCGACGCATCGCCGCACGGGCCGTTGCCACACGCATTGCCGAAGAAGTAGGCGTCTCGCTCGGCACGCAGGTTGGCTTCAAGGTTCGCTTCGCCGACGCCACCAATCCCGATACGCTGGTCAAACTGATGACCGACGGCATCCTGCTGGCCGAAACTCAGGGAGATCGGTTCCTGGAGCAGTACGATACGATCATCCTGGACGAAGCGCACGAGCGGTCGCTGAACATCGACTTCCTGATCGGCTACCTCAAGCGACTACTGCCCAAACGGCCGGACCTGAAACTCATCATTACGTCGGCAACCATCGATGTCGAACGCTTCGCCCGGCATTTCGGCACCGACGACAAACCGGCCCCCATCATCTCCGTGGGAGGGCGCGTGTATCCGGTGGAACTGCGTTACCGCCCGCTGCCCGCCGAAGATGACGAGGATGCCGGTGACACCGACTGGCTTTCGGCCCTATGCGATGCCGTGGACGAACTGGCCCGAATCGACCGCGGCGACATGCTCCTGTTCCTGCCGACCGAACGCGACATTCACGAAGCGGCCAAGACGCTCCGCGGCCGAACACTGCCTGGCGACAGCCCGAACAAACCGAGTGAAATCCTGCCGCTCTATGCAAGACTACCCAACTCAGAACAGCAGCGTATCTTCCATCCCGGCGGCAGGCGAAGAATCGTGCTGGCGACAAACGTGGCCGAATCGTCGCTTACGGTGCCAGGCATCCGGTATGTGGTCGATTTGGGCACCGCGCGTATCAGCCGATACTCGGCCCGCTCGAAAACCCAACGGTTACCCATCGAGCCTATCTCGCAGGCGTCGGCCGATCAGCGTGCCGGCCGATGCGGTCGTATTGGACCGGGTATCTGCATTCGTCTCTATGGTGAGGACGATTATCTCGGCCGCGACCGGTTCACTTCGCCCGAAATCCAGCGCAGCAACCTGGCGGCGGTCATTTTGCAGGCGAAGATGCTCGGCCTGGGCGATGTGGGCCGGTTCCCCTTTCTGGAACCGCCCAAACCGGCCGCGGTGCGCGACGGCTTCAAGACGCTGTTTGAACTGGGCGCAATCGACGACCGCAAAGAACTGACGCCATTGGGCCGCCGACTCGGCCGCCTGCCGGTCGACCCGCGTATCGGACGGATGATTCTGGCCGGCGCCGACGAAGGCTGCCTGGCCGACGTACTGATTATCGCTTCCGTCCTCGAACTGCGCGACCCTCGCGACCGTCCCGTCGATCGGCAGGAGGATGCCGATGCCGCCCACGCGAAGTTCGCCGATCCGAAGTCCGACTTCATCACGTACCTGAATCTGTGGGACTTCCACGCCGATCTGCGGCACAAACTCTCGCACAGTCAGCTTCGCAAAGCCTGCCGGCAGAACTTCCTCTCAGCCAACCGTATGCGGGAATGGGTCGATATCCACCGGCAGTTGCTTCGGCTGGTGCAGGATTCCGGACTGCACGCCGGCCGCCGGCGCAACGACTACGAGCCCATCCACCGAGCCATCCTTACGGGCCTTCTGACGAACATCGCCAACCGTTCCGGTAAGTTCGACTATGCAGGCACCGGCGGTGGCACGTTGCATCTATGGCCCGGTTCCGGGCTGTTTAAGACGAAACCGAAATGGGTGGTAGGGGCCGAATTGGTCGAAACCACCAAACGCTACCTGCGATGTTGCGCCCAGATCGATCCGGCCTGGATCGAACCGCTCGCCGAACACCTGGTCCGGCGCACCTATAGCGAACCCCATTGGGACGCCAAGAGCGGCTCGGCCATGGCGTATGAACGGGTCACGCTCTCCGGGCTCATTATCGTGCCGCGCCGCCACGTCGCGCTCGGGCCAGTCGATCCGCACACCGCACGCGAACTGCTCATTCGCGAGGGACTCGTCGAAGGCGGACTTGCCACCCGAGCCCCGTTCCTGAGGCACAACCGGGAGCTTGTCGAAGAACTCCATCGCACGCAGGAAAAGCTTCGCCGCCACGACCTGCTGCACGGGCCGTGGGCACAAGTCGACTTCTACGAAGAGCGCATCCCGGAAGACGTCTTCGATCGCCCTCGCCTGGACCAGTGGCGAAAGGAAGCGGAACGCGGCAATCCCAAGCTCTTGTTCATGACGCCTGAAGACTTGCTGACCGACCCCGACGCCTCGGTCGATCCTAGTGCGTTTCCCGACCAGCTTGCAACCGACGGCGGCGAACTGCCGCTGGACTACCGGTTCGAGCCGGGCACCGAGGAAGACGGCCTGAGTGTAACTGCACCAATCGAAACACTGGGACAATTGGATGCCGGGCAGCTCGAATGGCTCGTCCCCGGTCTGTTGGAACAGAAGATCACCGCGCTAATCAAGTCGCTGCCCAAGTCCTTGCGGCGAAAACTCGTACCTGCCCCGGACACTGCCAGGCAAGTCGCCCGGCAGATCGACTTCGGCGCCGGCGATCTGCTGGTCGTACTCGCCCAACACTTGAGCCGAATCGCAGGTGAACGCATCACGCCTGCCGACTTCCAGCGTGAGCAGGTGCCTCGCGAACTACAAATGGCAGTCCGTGTGGTAAACGAGGCCGGGGAGACCATCGCCGCCGGCCGCGAACTACCGGCCTTACGCCGCGAACTGGGGCAGATGGTTGCCGATCGAATCGCCACGGTGGAACACGCCGAGTTCAATCGCGATGGCCTGACCGAGTGGGACTTTGACGAACTGCCTTCGTCCATCGAGGTGCCTCGCGGCGGCCTGAGGATGCGGTGTTATCCGAAGCTGGTCGACGAGGGCGCCACGGCCGCACTCCGGCTGGCCGATTCGGCGGAAGAGGCCGAGCGTGACAGCCAACGAGGCGCCGTCCGCCTATTCGCGCTGGCCGCACGGCGCGATATTCGCTCGCAGACCGCGTGGTTTCCCAAGCTGGAGGCCATGACACTCCATGCCGCAACCCTGCCCGGATTTGAACTGAAACGCGAACTGGCCGACCTGGTTGCGTGGCGTGCATTCCCAGCAGAGCCGGCGCCTCGTACCCGAGCCGAGTTCGAGGCCCGCGTGACGGAAGGACGAAAACGGCTCGGACTCGCCGTGCAGGATGCAACCGCCCTGCTGCCTCCGTTGCTGGCCGCCTATCACGAGGCCCGATTGGCCGTCGACGGAATCGCCGCCACCACGCCTGGCTGGCAAGAGGTTCGCACCGACATCGACCGGCAGATCGGAAAGCTGACCTCGCCAGGATTCCTCACTTCCACTCCCTCGTCGTGGCTGGGGCAGTATCGCCGTTTCTTCCAGGCCATCTGTGTCCGGATCGATCGGCTGCGCAGCGGCGGCAGCATGGAACAAGATGCGGCCCTGTGCCGGGAACTGGCCGCCCATTGGGACGCCTACGAAAACCGGTTGAAGGAACACGCCGAGTCCCGAGTGACCGATCCCGAACTGGAGCACCTGCGTTGGATGCTCGAAGAATACCGCGTGTCGCTCTTTGCCCAAACGCTTGGCGCCTCGCTGCGAATCTCCCCCCAACGCATTGCCAAGCAGTGGGAGAAGGTCCGTTGAACGAGATGCCGTGACCAAACGGAACTAACGCTGGTTGGGCTTTTCGGGGAAGAGAAGATTGGCGACCAGTTCGGCCGTGTGTTCGAGGTGGCATCGCATGGCTTCACTGGCGTCGGCGGCGCGCCCCGCCAGCAGGTGGTCGACAATGGTCATGTGCTCTTCGACCGCGATTCGCTGGATCGATCGCTCATCAACGGTTTCGCGGACGCATACCATCAATTCCTTATACCGATCGATCTCGTGGCATAGCCTAGGGCTGCCGCAGTTCTCGGCAATCAGATCATGCAGGGCGACGTCGACAGAAACGGCTTCTTCGAGCCAGGCGGGTGCAACCTCTTCGCCTTCCAGCAACCCCTGCAATCGCGGGCGCAGTTCCAACAGTCTCTCGCGAGATGGGCCTTCGCCGGCAAGTGCTTTGGCCGCACGCCGTGTCGCTTCGACTTCGAGCACGCGGCGCACCAGATACATCTCACGAAGCTGCTCCGCGCCAAACGCCAGGCAGACCGCCCCCCGGTTCGGAATCAATTCAACCAGCCCAAGCGTGTTCAGTTCGAGCAGTGCCTCGCGAACGGGGGTCGAGCTCGCGCCAAGTTGGGCTGCCAGCTTACTGACGACCAGCCGGTCACCTGCGACCAGCTTCTGGCTGAACATCGCGCGGATCAACCGGCGCACAACCAGAGGCCGCAGGCCGACATCGAGCGGAACCGGTTCTACTTGGGAGGTCTGAGCATGCAACATAATGTTTGAATCTACTTGACCGGCGAGAATTCGTCAATGCCCTGCAGCGGGACGCCTCGGTGTGGCCGGGGCAACAACGGACTTACATCCTGGCGAAAGACCCCCGGCCGGCCGGCCCGGCCAGGCTCACGTAGTCAGTTGGCTGCCGCCATCGCGCCAACGACTCTGCCGAAACCCCAGATTGCGGCCTTTTCGTTTCCAGGTGCAGACTTCTTCGCGTGGTCAGCGGCTCCGCACAGTGTGTCTACCCCCTTTGGAGCGGCCTGCATCGAGAAACGCCAGCCGGCCTTATTGTAGACTTCGTACGCGGTCGTAAGTAGAATGTCCTGCGTGGCATTTGAAACGATGCACACGCCCCTCCGGTTCGTCGCGATTGGCGACGGACTGCGTTTCCGACCCCGTAATCCCACCTTCCGCCCCCTCCACCAGCGGTGGGGCATTTCATCTGACGGAGTGCTGCCATGAAATACCTGGCGACCTGGATGCTTTGTTGTGTCGCGTCGACCGTTTCGGCCACCGACTATTACGTGAGTCCGTCAGGCGACGACGCGAACCCGGGTACGGCCGATCGACCGTTTGCAACGCTTTCCCGCGCGCGGGATGCCATTCGCCGACAGAAGCAGAACGGCCCGCTGGCCGAGCCGGTTTGTGTGCACGTTGCCGGCGGCCGGTATGTGCTTACCGAACCCCTTCAGTTCGGCCCGCAGGATAGTGGCAGCGCCGAGGCGGCCATTGTCTACAAGGCGGAAGCCGGCAGCCGGCCGGTCTTCTGCGGCGGTCGCGCCATCAACGGTTGGGAGCCGGGAGACAATGGTGTTTGGAAGACGCATCTCCCAGACGTGGCCGCAGGCTCGTGGCATTTCGAGCAGCTTTTTGTCGACGGAAAACGGGCCACGCGGGCGCGCACGCCCAACAAGTTCTACTATCGAATGCAGGAGGTGAAAGAGGAGGTGCTCGAAGGTCCGCCGGACTCGCGCCGGCCGACAAAGGCGCGGCAGACCATCACCATGCGCCCCGAGGACTTCCAAGCGGCACTGGGCGGCGTCGCCGATGCGGAATTGGCGGATGTCAATATGGTGGTGTACCACAAATGGGATGTGACCCGGCGACTGCTGGAAGACGCCGATGCCGAGCAGGCGAAGATCACCACGTCGGGGCAGGGGATGAAGGCGTGGAATCGTTGGCACAAGAATACGCGTTTCCACTTGGAAAATTTCAAGGCGGCTCTCGATGCCGACGGGGAATGGTTTCTGGCCCGAGACGGCTGGCTCTATTATCGTCCGCTGCCCGGGCAAGATATGACCAGGACGGTTGTCATGGCGCCGGTCGTGGACCGCTTGCTGTTGATCGAGGGAAACGCGGCAGCAGGCGAGTTCGTTCAGCATGTGCGATTCGAGGGACTCGCATTGCGTCATGCCCGCTGGGTCATGCCGCCCGAGGGGTTCGAGGCCGCGCAGGCGGCGGCACCGATCGATGCGGCGGTCATGATCGACGGTGCGCGCCATGTCCATCTGGTCGATTCCGAGGTCGGGCACGTCGGGCGATACGGCCTTTGGTTCCGAAAGGGATGCCGCGATTGCCTGATGTCCCAGTGTCTGATCCACGACACCGGTGCAGGCGGCGTCCGTATTGGCGAGGCTGGAATCGCCGCCAACGAGGCAGAACGAACGAGCCATATCACCGTTGACAACAACATTATTCGTCACGGCAGCCGGATCTTTCCGTGTGCCGTCGGTGTGTGGATTGGTCAGAGCGGCGATAACCGCGTGACTCACAATGAGATTGCCGACCACTATTACACGGGGATTTCCGCCGGGTGGCGTTGGGGATACGGTGAGAATCTGGCCAAACGGAACACGATTTCTTTCAACCACGTACACCACATCGGTTGGGGCGTGCTCAGCGATATGGGCGGCATCTATACGCTTGGGCCCTCGGAAGGGACCGTCGTCGGCAATAACGTCTTTCACGACATCTACGCCTACTCGTACGGCGGTTGGGGGATGTATACGGACGAGGGCAGCACGGGCATCGTGTTCGAGAACAATCTGGTCTACAACGTGAAGACCGGCGGCTTCCATCAGCATTACGGGCGCGAGAACGTCGTGCGGAACAATATCATGGCGTTCAGCAAGCTTTACCAGTTGCAGGCGACCCGCGTCGAAGACCATCTGTCGTTTACGCTGGAAAACAACATTGTCTACTATGACACGGGGGAGCTTCTTTCGGGCCGGTGGAATCAGATTCAGCACATCAGCCGCAAGAACTGCTTCTGGCGCGCCGACAGCAAGCCGGTCGATTTCCTTGGGAAGACGCTTTCCCAGTGGCAGGCGGAAGGGCACGAAGCGGGATCGATCATTGCCGATCCGAAGTTCGCCGACCCGGCCAATCGCGATTTCCACCTCGCCCCCGACTCACCTGCAGTCACGATCGGCTTCAACCCGTTCGATTACGAACGAGCCGGCGTATACGGCGACCCGGCCTGGAAGGCCAAGGCCGCCGAGGTTGCCTATCCGCCGCTGGAAATTGCACCGGAAGCCGATCAGTAGGCTGCAACCTGCCAGGGCTCCTCTTCTTCGGTGATTTCGTCCGGACCGGGAGGAGCGCTCGTTCCGTTGTTCGCATGTTTGGGACGCTCGCGGAAGACTCCCACGTCGGCATGTTGCAGCAGGCGGAGCAACTGCTGGGCGATTCCGGTCCAGGTGAACTTGCTGCGCGCCTTCTGCGAACCGAATTTGGCGAGCTGTTGGTACAGCCGCGGATACGACAGGACCGAGTTGATGGCGTGACCGAAAACCTCCGTATCGAACGGGTTGGCATACAAGGCTTCGAGTCCCCACGTCACCTGCTCCCAAAGTCCGCCTTCGGTCGTCACGACGGCAGGCGTGCCGCAGGCCATGGCCTCGACGGCCGTCATGCCGAAGGGTTCGTACCGGCTGCTCAATGCAAAGACATCGGCCGCACGGTAGAAATCGGCAAGCTGATCGTCGGGGATGAAGTCATGAAATCGTACGCGGTCCGTGATTCCCAGCTCGGCGGCCAACTTCTTATAGCCGTCCACCTGCCGTATTTCGTCGTCGCTGGGTTCCGTCGATCCGACAGCCAGGAGGAGTTGAACGTCTTCATGGCGTTGTAGCGCGATGGGCATGGCTCGCAACAGCAAGTCATATCCTTTGTTCTGCGCCACTCGCCCCAACGCAAGTACGAGCCGCCCCTCGATGCCCAAATCCCGCTTGAGTGCCTGGCGGCTGGCGACCGAGACGGGGAAGAACCGGGTATCGTCGTATCCGGGTGGGATTACCACAAGCTTGCCCGGCGGCACATCGTATTCGCTGCCGAAAAGGATGTCGCGCTGCTGGGGCGTGGTGGCCACGAGCACGTCGCACTCATCGTAGATGACCTTCTCTTCACGAATACGACGGCGGAAATTGTACTTCTGTTCATTGGCGCCCGGATCGCCGTCCATGTTGTCGCGTTTCCAGGCGCCGATGGAATGGGGCGTGTGGACGTGCGGAATACCCAATTCGTTGCTCAATGCCTGCCCTGCCAGCCCCGCGTCCCAATAGTGGCTGTCGATGAAACCGTATTTCAACCGTTTCGACTGAATGAAACGTCTGACGTTCGTTACCCACTCGGGAATGGAGTTGCAGAGCACCTCTTTGCCGATGAAGTCCTTGCCGCCGCACGGAAAACGGAGAATCCGCACTCTGTCCGAAACCCGTTCTACGGCGGACTGATCTTCGAATTTGCGGGTCAGAATGTCGACGCGGTAGCCCATTCGGGCCAGACATTGAGACAACTCGAGCACGTAAACGACTTGCCCTCCCGTATCGGGCAAACCGAACTCGGGGTTTGCCGACACGTAGCCGTGTGTCGAAATCATCATAATTCGCTTCTGCGGACTGATCGCCATCGGAATCCTCCTGATGTCTGAAGGGGACTACCGATCCGGTGGGCTGCTCGAATCTTCGCGGCACAGCGTCCTGTTGGGCCCTATAATGGCCGTCTCGCCACGAAAACATGACTGTTCACTCGCTGGTATGCGGAACAGGACATGGAACAACCCCTCTGAACGGTCCCCGGGGGTATAGCGAACGCTGATTGATTGACTGGTGTGTTTATACCACAGGTGTACCAATTGCGTAAACCACGGGCCAACATGGGGGGGCCGCGGCCAGCGCTGATGCCTAGGTCAGCTTGTCGCAGTGTTTATGGCAGTTGATGTCGCTTGAAAAAGTCCCAGATGACATCGTTCGCTGCGACGTCCTTGGTCGATTTTCCGAGAAATCGGTTGGGCGGCGACTGCCCAGGCCATGTGTGCCCCCCATTTTCAATCGTGTAGAGCACGACCTCTGCCCCCGTGTCTTCCGGCGCGTACGTACTGCGGACGACCGTCGTGCCGTCGTCAATCGTATCGGGAATCTGGACAGTCTCCGGCTCCACGGAGCAATGGTTGGCTTCGCGGCACAGTCGGATCGTGTCCGCGACCGACTTGAATGCCAGGAGTTTTCGCATGTTCTCGCCCGGCCCGCCGAACGGGACAATCCGATCGGCCGTGCCGTGAAAGTGCAGGACGGGCACCGGACGGTCGGGAGCCCATTGATCCAGCGCCAGCGTGCCGCTCACCGGCGCGATGGCGGCGATTCGCCCAGAAAGCTCTGCCGCCAAACGGTAGCACATCATCGCACCGTTCGACAGGCCTGTGGCGTACACGCGTTTCGGATCGACGGGAACCACCGCCCCCAAATCGTCGAGCACGGCCTCGATGAAAGCGACGTCATCCGGTTTGCGTTCTGCAATCTTCTCGGGAAATCCGCCTGCATTCCAGGTGAGAACCCAATCGCCCAATCCGCTCCCGTTCGGATAGACGGCGACGAAGCCGGCCTCATCCGACTTGGCGTTCAACCCGGAAAGCCGGACCATCACCTGGGCGTTGATGCCCGCCCCATGAAGCGCGAGGACAACCGGGGCCGGTTCGTCCAAGCCTCCGGGCGGAATATGCACAAGGTAGGCCCGGGTTTGGCCGTTCGCCGTCGCCGTGCGTTGATGGTCGCCGGGCTCCAGCGGCATGGCGGCGCCCGCTTGCGACGCGGCGCCCAGCAGAGTGAACAGCAACATACTGCGGCCGGCCAGCGCGGCACAACAACGGGAAGAGCGTTCGAGTAATCTCATGTTCATCGAGGCCATTTCCTTCGGTCGTGGTTCACGGAGGGGCGTGCCCTCATCTTCGACTTGTGTTGCTTTCAGGCGTACATCCATCGGGCAGCCGGGAAACGGCCCCGTCTCCCGCCCATCCGAAACGATTGGCCGCAACGCACGGTCCATTCCTATCCTATCAGTGTATCCCGAGCCGGCGGTCGTTTACAATGCCGGATGCGGTGGAAGCGGTCGCATCCTACCCGTGCTCAGCGATAGCGGTGCTCGTACTCGTCATCGAAGGTCTCGCACGGCCGAACCCCCTTCCCTCCCCGCCCCGTTCGTCATTCCCCACCCGTTCGTAGTTCCGCCTTCAGGCGGTCTTCCGCATCGTGCTCGTGCTCAGCGATAGCGGTGCTCGTTGACAGTTGACAGTTGTCAGTAACGCGCTGACGCGGGGGTGGGGAGTTGAAAGCGGAAGGGCGCGAGCCCTCCGGTCCCGGCGCGCACCCCACCGGACGGCTTGCGCCGTACCGCTACGACTATTCGCGCGAGCGTCTCATAAAAGCGGAAGGGCGCGAGCCCTCCGGTCCCGGCGCGCACCCCACCGGACGGCTTGCGCCGTACCGCTACGACTATTCGCGCGAGCGTCTCATAAAAACGGAAGGGCGCGAGCCCTCCGGTCCCGGAGTGCAAACCAACCGGACGTCTTGCGCCGTACCGCTACGACTATTCGCGTGAGCGTCTCATAGAAGCGGAAGGGCGCAAGCCCTCCGGTCCCGGCGTGCCCCCCACCGGACGACTTGCGCCGTACCGCTAAGACTATTCGCGTGATGTCTCATAGAAGCGGAAGGGCGCAAGCCTGGGCTGTCAAAAAGTTGGGGTTGACACCATGTTTCGATAGTGCGGTTTTGTTCCCTCCGCTCGCCGCCAATCCAGAAGTCGTTTGTTACGGTATGATTCCGAGTGCAACACGCCACGTACCAGCACCCATTCATCCGCGCCTATTCGCCGGAGGCGATTCGCACCGTAGCCAGGGGTTTCTTTACCCCTGGAAACCATACGCACCACCCCACATCCCCGTTTATTGCCGGTTTGTTCGGCCGCCGCAGGCGGCGGAACAAACCGGCAAACCGGTCGGAACACCCGCGATGTTTTTGCCGCCTGCGGCGGCAAAAGCATCGCGGGAATGTGTTGGGGAATGTGGTGCGGCCATGGGGCCGGGGTAGTGACCATACGGTGCTGATCGCCTACGGCGAAAACGCGCCGGGGGCGGTGCCTGAACACGCCACGCCCGGCCCCTTCTTCCTCCCTGTTACATCGGGCACGTTCAAGTCTGGATCAAAGACACAATCCAACCCGACACTCAGGTTGCGCGGCTAGAAGACCTATCGGACCCCAGAACGGGAACAAACCTTGCGCAACCCCAAATCGCCGCAACCCCAACTTTTTGACAGCCCAGCGCAAGCCCTCCGGTCCCGGCGAGCAAATCGACCGGACGGCCTGCGCCGTACCGCTACAATCTCGGCCAGCCCACGCCAAAAACGAACAGCCCTGGAATTGTCGCACGCCCTTGGCCCTGTTCGACTGTTCGACAACGGGTGGCCGATTACCTTAAACCTCTGCTGCCATTGAGGTTACGCGCGATTTCCGCGTGTGGCAAAACTCGGCGTCCGAGGCCGGAAAACGGGTTGTAACCTGTTGTGTGGCAAGGAGTTGGATATTGTCGAACAGTGTTTTTCAGGCGGTGTTCGCAAATAGGTGAGCGAAAACGCCCACTGTTTCGCTAACCTGTTATTTCAAAAGGACTTACAGCAGAAAGGGCCGGCTTACGGAGGCCCATTGGGCGCAGTCCTCCCACGGTTCGACGCAGAACCATTTTCTGCGACGGGTGGTCTTATGCGACCCGAGGGTGCCTGCATCTCCGACGCTGGTCTTAGGCTGCCAAAAACTGCCCGAGGAATTACGTTGCCAATCGGTCCTATTCCGCCGGCTTTATGCGACGCAGTAGCAGACCGTACGGGGCCGATCCTGTGCCATTGCTGTGCAAGGACCCCTCACTCCGTACGGCGGAACCCTCGCGTTGGGGCCGCCGCTGAGAAGGACGTCCAGATAGGAACGTCCTCCGCACGCTGTTCCACACACGCCGCCTCACCTGCGTGCGGTTTTGCGGGCGAAAGTATCAGTCTCGCCAATCGCATACGCGCGTCAGGTGGCCGGGCTTACGACGCCGGTATACCACCCCTATTCAGGTCTTCTGTTCGGCCTTACGCTGCCCACAGGCCCCTGTCTATAGTGGCGTCAGAGTATGCCGTCACCCTACCATACTTCGTGGCCGATGTAAATACCGCGAAGGAGGTGTCAGGTGACAGGTGACAGGTGTCAGAGGGGAAGTTGCTAGTTTCTAGTTTCTAGTTGCTAGTGACGCGCTGACGCGGAGGGGGAGTCGGAGTTCGGAGATCGGAGATGGGAGATCGGGACGCGCTGGCGGAAACGGAAGCTGGGAGTTGGGAGTTGGAAGATGGGAGCGGAAGGGCGCGAGCGCGGAGGGGGAAGCGTCGATTTGAGATTTCGGGCTTCTTTCGTCATTTGACTCTCGACATTCGTCATTGCACGGAACGTCTCCGTTTCCTCTGCGGCCTTCTGTTCGATATCCGCTCTGCTTTTCGTGTGTTTCGTGTCTTTCGTGGTTCTTGTCTTGGGCGATACTACTGGAAAAGCCGGCTGAAGGCGGAACTACGAACGTCGGGGACGCAAGGTGTCGGAGATCGCAGATCGGAGTTGGGAGATCGGAACGCGCGAACTGGGGTGTTTGCGGGCGGCTGTAGACCAGAAAGCGGTAACAAGTTCCCGCACTCCATAGGCGGCTTCGCCGCGGCGAAGCAAGGACCAAAACGCCGGATTCCACTTGCTCGCGCTGCGTGCTTGTATGGGGGACGCGCCAGCGCGTACAAGCTCGAAGCGCAAGCGAGTGGGTCCGTTAAGGACCCAACCACGGATGGAACATGAACGGGCATGCGAGGGCGTTCTTGCTTGATGTCGTTTGCGGTCTCCTGCTGCTCTGCTGAATTGCGACACGATTGACTACAACGCGAAGACAAAGAAGAGAACGAACAGGAGGAAACGAAGGACGCAGAGAAAGGAATGTTGGCTGGCACGAACCTTCCACTCGCACTCGTACTCGTATTCGTACTCGTGCTCAGCGATAGCGGTGCTCGTACTCGTAATCGAAGGTCTTGCGCGGCCGAGACTCCTCCCCTCCCCGCCCATCTTCGTCGCTCGACTCTCCGAGTCGATTCCGTCGGACGCGTTCACAACTCGGAGGTCGGAATGCACCGATGCGGCCATAATCCGCCAGTCAGTCCCGAAGGGACGTCCCTAATCAAGCCCAGGGTGGAGCCGATGCGAGGAACGAGCGAGGCGCAACCCTGGGTTACGAGAACAACGCAAAGCAGAAGCCCGAAGGGCTGGCCCTAACTCTCTCTGCGCCAACATCGAACCGCGAACTGCCCTGTAGCACTTCTTCGATTACGATTACGATTACGAGCACGAACTTTGCACTCCTGCTCGTGCTCAGCTTCAGCGGTGCTCGTACTCGTAATCGAAGGTCTTGCGCGGTCGAGACTCCTCACCCCCCCGCCCATCTTCGTCGATCAGCGCCCATTCGTGTTCCTGGTGATTTAGAGAGGAAGGGAACACTAATCTTCGCTAATTTTCACTCATCGGAGATGATGCGGCCACCTTCCTTAACGTATGCGAGTGGGTCCCGTTGGGAAAATGGCTTTCTCTTTGCGTCCTTGCGCCTCTGCGGCTTTGCGTTGAAATCGCCTCTACCTGCACTGCAGCGGCCGGAGCGCTTAACGCAAAGGCGCCAAGGCGCAAAGACGCAAAGGAAGACTGGCGGATATTGAGACTGCGGAGGTTGGATGGCACGCTATGAACCAAACACGGGCAGGCGAGGGCATTTGCGGCGGCCTTCTCATTCCAATCGGATAGCGATCTGTCGAGGATTGTCAAGAATAAACGTACCGGACCCCTTTGTTTCCCCCGGCGGCGTCGGGCAAGCGATCCGTCGCGTCGAGTGTCCGCCTGTTCGACGAAGCCACCGGCTTGCAAAACAACCTCAACCGCTGGTATGATCCGGAGGAAGGACGCTGGATGGGCGAGGACCCGATCGGGTTTGAAGGAGGTGATGGGAGTCTATATCGTTACGTCGGCAACGATCCTGTGAACGGAAGTGATCCTGGCGCATTGCTCTGGTGTAATCCCTTTTCTCCTGGATCATGGTGGAATCCAATCAAGTTCTTTGCGAATATCGGTGACGGAACCGGAACCTTCGCCGGGGAAACGTATGTTGCTGTTAAGTATCTCACTACCGATTTCGATGATGCCAGAAGCGAAAGAGAGCGGCAGGCATACAATCCCAATTATGATGGAGAGTTTGGCACTCATAATGGAGTACGGCGAGCCAACAATGCCGTCGGCACGATGACGGCTGTTGCCGAAACTGGTGTGGCGCTTGAAGCTGCAAGTTGTGCTATGGCATCTCCCAGCGGGACCGGCAAAACTTTGGGACCGTCGAAATATGGGCCGCCGCGCAAGACACCCACGAGTATACGGGATAAATGGTGCAGGACACCCACAAGTGTACAGGATAAAATGGTCCTTGATGCTGCACGCAAGGGAGCAGGAGAGCCCATCGGTTACAACCTCGGTGACCCCAAGTTCAGAGGATGGGAAAAATGGCAGTACAAGGTCAAGTCTGCCGATGGGTTGGACACAGTAGTTCATTATGTTCGTAATCCGAAGAATGGAGCGCTTGCGGACTTCAAGTTTAAGAAAGTGAGTACGGATACACCAGGGACATGGGCAATGACCCCCGAGCCACGTGTATCTCCGACTGGTCAATAATTCAACGGAGCGTGCGATGATTGCGAAGTGTAAAATAGCATCTGTCACTTCGATAACAGATGTAATAGTCTTGGAGCATGTGCGACAACACATCCACCTGGATGAGGTTGGGCTTCTCGTTGGTAAGTGCTACCCTGTTTTCGGCATTGCTTTCTGGGCCGGTATACCATGGTACTTGGTTAGTGAAGAAATCGACGATGAATATCCCATTCTACATTGCTCTGCCTTCTTTGACCTGATAGACACAAGGGTCTGTGAAGATTGGAGGTTAGTACTTGGTCCCTCAAATGTTGGAACAACAGCATTGCTTCCCGAGCAGTGGGCTTCCGATCCATGTTTCCTCGAAAAGATGATCGATGGTGATGAAAATGCGGTGGCGTTCTTCCGCGAACTCAAGAGGAGGGCGAGCGAAGAGACTTTGGACGGGACTTTGGGGTCAGAGAAAGCGCCGGTCAAAACCGGCGGGGAGTAGCGGATGAAAGAGCCGTACGGTAAAGGGCTAGGGGCGGGACCAGTTCAGCTTATGTGGCGTTTGCGAGGGAGGTTCGGCGGACGAAGGGGTAACCTGGGCGGTTGGCGAGGTGACGATCAAGACGGCCATCGTCGCTGAGCGAGGCGGCGCGAAGGGGGGGAGTCTTGGGGTCAGGAGTCTTGGGGTCAGTGAGGAGTCTTGGGGTCAGAGCGCCGTTAGACGTTAAGCGGTTGACAGCAATGTCCATTTCCGCTAGCGTGGGGAGACTTGGGGGAGTCTTGGGGTCAGAGCGCCGGGGAATCTTGGGGTCAGAGCGCCGTTAGACGTTAAGCGGTTGACAGCAATGTCCATTTCCGCTAGCGTGAGGGCATGGCAAGACCTTTGCGAATTGAGTTCCCTGGGGCATTGTATCATGTGATGTCGCGAGGGAACGAACGAAAGCCGATTGTCCGAGACGATGTAACAGTTTAGTTTCCAAACCGCTATTGCGCCCTCCCCAGCAGAAGGGTATATTCGTCTGCATCGAAAACGTTTGCCAAGGAATGGCCGCCGATGCATTTCGTTTTTTACCCGAAACATGAATACGGTTGTCCACACGTGATGTGTTGTCCGCATCTGGGCGGCGCGGCGCTGGGCAGCCTCGTGTTGGCAGCCGATCAGGAGACAGAATGGTTGGACGCCTTGCATCGGGCGAGAAAAGGGGACGGGAGTCTTTTCCTGGTTGACGGATGGTGGTGGCTTGTGGTAGCGGGGGCCTTTTGGGGTCAGGCCGGTATTAGACATTAGGCATTGCGTGTGGGGGGCCTTGGCGTTAGAATGTTTGCATGGCACGTCCACTGAGAATCGAGTTCCCCGGCGCCTTGAGGAGCCTCTTGGCGTCAGAGCTGCGTTAGACGTTAAGGGATAGTGCATGGCCTTTTCTTGTATGTAATGCGGGAAGGCAATGAACAGAAGGAAACGGAGGAAACAGAGAACGGGATGTTGACGGCCACTTTCGTGTGATTCGCGGCTTTCGTGGTTGACGTCTTGGATTGCGGCCGATTCGGGCTGCAGGCGGGATTTGAGTCTCGTCACCGCCAACGGCGCGACACACCTCACCGGCGCGAACAAGCAACTCCTCTTCGACGGCGGTTTGTCCTATTCCTACTGGGCCGAAGATAACCGCACGGCCCGGTTCATCGACAGTAACGCCAATGGCCTTCTCGACGCCGTGATTCTCAAGCGGCAGGTGAGCACGGGTTGGGGGAAGGCTTGTGGCGTTTTCGCTGGTCTTGCCTCCTGTATACCGGCATCCTTGCGTCCTGGCGGCTTCGCGGCTTTGCGTTGACGTTCCGTCCACCTGCAGCTCGTGGGGGCCGGAACGCTTAACGGGTTCTTACCCTTCTGGGTGCAGACTGCGCGTCTGGATTGAGGCTGGGCGCAACGCGGCGGACGGCACGACGGAGCGTGCCTGCTACTTTGCTGCAGTGCACCCGGAAGCGGAAGAACCGCTTAACGCAAAGACGCCAAGGCGCCAAGACGCAAAGAAGACCGGAGGTTGGGGCCGCGGTGGTTGAATGAAAAGCCAGGAACGTGTAAAGGGTGCAGGCTACGCGTCTGGATTGAGGCTGGGCGCAACGCGGCGGACGGTACGACGGAGCGTGCCTGCTACTTTGCTGCAGTGCACCCGGAAGCGGAAGAACCGCTTAACGCAAAGACGCCAAGGCGCCAAGACGCAAAGAAGACCGGAGGTTGGGGCCGCGGTGGTTGAATGAAAAGCCAGGAACGTGTAAAGGGTGCAGGCTACGCGTCTGGATTGAGGCTGGGCGCAACGCGGCGGACGGTACGACGGAGCGTGTCTGCTACTTTGCTGCAGTTTGCACCCTGAAGCGGAAGAAGCGGCTTAACGCAAAGACGCCAAGGCGAAGACGCGAAGAAGACTGGAGATTGGGGCCGCGGTGGTTGGATGAAAAGCCACGGATGAAACACGGACCGAATACGGATAGACGGGAGAGGTCACAGATGCCCAGGCGATGGCAGTCCGAGACGCGCGAACTGGGTGGTTAGGATGCGAGGAGCGTCTAGGGCCAGCCCGTTGGGCTTGCGTGGATTGTATTGTGCGAACCCGGGGTTACGCCTTGCTCGCACCGCTCGCATCGGCTCCACCCCGGGCTGATTTAGGAACGTCCCTTCGGGACTGACGGAATGGAGACACGCAAGGACACGTGATGCGGCGGCGTCGGAGAGAGGTGTTCGCGGAATGGTTCAGGGTAAAGGGAACGGGCAAGGTACGTCGTGAGAAAGAGCACTGCCGAGACGGCAGTGGCACGAGAGAGGTGTTCGCGGAATGGTTTGGCGTGAAGGGAACGAGCAAGGTACGTCGTAAGAAGGGGCACTGCCGAGACGGCAGTGGCACGAGCCGTGTGCCTGATGATCTGGAAAGGAGCGGAACACTGATTCTCGCAGTGCAAGCAAAGCTAGCCGTCTCGGTCTGTTGCCTCTGCGGGCTTCTGTTCCATATCTGCTCTGCTTTTCGTGTGATTCGTGGTTCTTGTCTTGGGTGACACTGGAAAAGCCGCCTGAAGGCGGAACGAAGGCGTCGGGAAGGGTGGCTGAAGGCGGAAATGCGAGATGACTGTTCGTGACCTGCTGGCCCGAGCGGACGGGGGGCGGGTTGGTTGGGTGGGGTGGCATCGCGGCCAAAGACAAAAGGAATAGGTTTGCAGCTTTGGGGCGAATCATGTGCAGAACGGGAAATGGTCTTTCCGTCTCGGCGCATATGACAGCCGGTTGCAGGCGCTCCGGCCGCAGCAGAACGAGGGACGGCCGCCTGAACGCGGGACTACGAACGTCGGGACGGGTGGCTGAAGGCGGAACTACGAACCAGGGGGCGGCTTGGAGATGGGGCTGCGAACTGGGGCGGCATCCGCCAACGGAAGAATGGGAAAAGGTCCGTTGCATGGGGTGCTGGATCGGTTTTAAGGCTTTTAGTTCCAAGGTTCTATCCGGAAGGGGGGGCTGGTTCTTGTGCCTGCGTGGGGCATGGGCGGAACATATGGAAGCCAGTTTGCGGTTTTCGGGCAGTCTCTACGAGGTGTTCTGGTCGAGATTCCTGTTAGAATGGAGGTTGGGACCACGCTCGACTCTTCCGGTCGCTGCGGCTCGTCGCGACTCACTGGATATTCTGGCATGAACGGTGAACGACTACCGCCCTGGATTCGTGCAGCCAGGGCATCGGCAAATGGGCCACCGCCTTCGGAGCCTGCGTCTTTGTGTGAGACGCGGCCGGAGAGCGGTGTGGAAGCGCCACTGGCGTCCCCGCCGCCCCCGCCCCCGCCGTCCGCTGGCGCCGTACCGTCCGGTGGGGCCGAACCGGTCGCTCCGCAGGCTTCGGCGGGCCCACAGAATTCTTGGTCTGCCCAGAGCACGTATACGTCCGATTCCTACGTGCCCCCGTGGCGGGCACCGGCAATTCCGACAACACCTGCGGCGCCGGAGCCGTCCTACTACGCATCACCGTCGGTGGAATACGCTCCCAGCACGCAGGCAGAGCCATTGCCGCACGTGGTTGCCGCAAACGGTCGCGATGATAATGAAGAGGTGGGCGGCTTATGGGGCCGGTCGCGCAGCTTCGGGCGTGCGGCTGTTGCGTTTCTTTCCTCGATGGCATTCCATCTGGTGGGCATGATCGTGTTGGCGCTTTGGATGGCGCCGATCGCCAAGGATGCGTTTCTGGAACTCGAAGTTGATGCAGACCTTCCGTTGGAGACCGTGCTGCTTGAAGAGGAACTGCAACCGGCGCAGGAAATGGCCTGGCAGGAATCGGCGGCCTTGTTGGTGGGCACGGCCATGGAAGGCGCGTTTGCAGATATTCAACTCGCCTCCGCCATGCCCGAGGTCGAAGAAAGCCCTCGCGATATCGCGCCCGATCCGTTTACTTTTGCGATCGGCAGCCAAGAGCTGCTGGCCGAACATGGAGGCAAGCCGGGGCTGCCGCGTATTGCGGTGGACGGTTACCGCCAGGCGTTGGACCACATCACCCAGGAACTGCTGCGACTGCTGTCGAAAGACAAGGTGTTGGTTGTCTGGTGTTTCGATGAATCGGAAAGCATGAAGGACGACCAGGAGGAAATCGCGGCACGTATCGATCGCGTGTATGCCGAGCTTGGCATGACGGCCGACGCGAAGGGCGACGCCCTGACCACCGGCGTGACGAGTTTCGGGGACGCGTTCCACGTGCACACAGCGAAGCCGACGGTGGAACTGGACGAGATTCGCGAGGCCATTGCCGCCATACCGGTCTGCGAGTCGGGCGAGGAGATGATGTGCAATGCCGTTGTCCAATCCATCAATACGTTCCGGAGCCATGCACGGCACGATAACCGGCAAGTGGCGCTGATCCTGGTAAGCGACGAATCGGGAAACCGGGCAGAGAGCGACCGACTTCTGGAGCCGACCATCCACCACGCACGGTCGGGCCGCTGCAAAGTGTACGTTTTGGGGCGTGAAGCTGCATTCGGGCAGCCGTTGGCCCACGTGCGGTGGGTTCATCCGCAGACACGGCGGAGGCATTGGCTGCCGGTTGACCGCGGTCCCGAATCGGCCAGCGTCGAACAACTGCAGACAGACGGCTTCGGCCAGCGCGAGGATGCGCATCCGAGCGGATTCGGTCCCTATGCCCAATCGCGTCTGGCATGGGAAACGGGCGGGAAGTTCTTCATGCTGCCAAGCCCCGAATCCGACCTGGCATGGAATGGCACAGAACCCTATTCGACCAAAACGCTCGATGCCTATCGGCCCGACCTGCGTGCGCGGGAAGACGTTTTGCGCGAAATCGGCCAGCGTCCCCTGCGTCGTCTGATCACGCAGGTGGTCAACGACCTGGATCCTTCGCGAGACAGTTCGGCGGATCTGATGCGGATTCGCGAGGAATTCTCCGCCGATGCTGGGCAGATGAAGCACCAGATCGAATCGGCCCGTAACAAGGCCATTCGCTACTACTCCGGATTGGAACGCGCGATCACCCTTCTGGATAGCGAAAAGGCCATCGCATTGCGCGACGCAGACCCGTCGCAACGCTGGAAGGCGAACTACGATTTGCTCCGCGCACAGGTATTGGCCTACGCGGCGCGCGTCTATCTGTACGGAGCCGCTCTCGAAGATGCGGTGAAACAGGTCGATCAGGTACCGACGACGCGAGGGGAAGAGCACCTGCAACGGTGGCGACTGTCGCACAACAAGGCGATGGCTATCGACGAGCGTGCCGCCGATTTGCTTTCGCGCGCGCACGAATGCTACCAAGCGGTCGTGGCGAACCACCCCGGCACGCCATGGGCATCGCGCGCTGATTGGGAGATGAAGCGGCTGTTCCAATATCCGGAAGCCGAGGCAACGGCTTCCGGTCCACGCGGGGGCAAGACCGTCCCGCATCTTGCCGGCGATGGCATGGGGCGTCGCGCCATCGCGGCCAACCTGAACGCGGGAATTGCAGTCGGGGCCGGCGGTGGCGGCGGTGGTGGAGGTGGTGGAGGGATCGGAGTCGGCATGGAGTTGGTCCCGGAATACGGCGTTCCGCAGCAACGTGTCAGGCCTCCCGAAGGCGGCAACGGCCCACCGCAGCCCTCGCGCCCCGAGCCGCCTGAAGAGCCCCGTATTCCGATTCCCAAGCTGTAATTCAGTCGTACGCGCTTCTAGGGCCCGGTCGTTGGCGCTTCGGATCGGGCTGTTCTGCGGGTGGTTTGGCCGGAGGCTGCTTCGTTGCACTCGGTGTCTCGCCGCTCGCCCCCAGATAGGCGACTTCTACGAAGTAGGCGCCACGCTGGACACCGCCCGGCTCGAACAGCCAGGTTTGAAGCCTGCCCTTCCCCGCAGGCAAGTCAAGGTCGATCGGTACGCCGGTTGAACCTTCGGGAATGGAGGCCGTGGTCACGTGCTCGCCTGCCTGCACCCGTGCAGAAACGGCCCGCAGGACACATTTTGCCGGGTGTGGCTGCTCGCGCAGTGTCAGTCGATACCGGCCTGGCTGCATCACCTCGATGGCCCAGTAGCCGTTGGCGACCAGACGTGTTCGCACATGCTCCTGGCGCCATGGAATCGGTGAGCCGTGCCAGTCATAGCAAGAAAGGACCGTCGTCTCTTGCCGCGGGACGCCTACGGGAATGTGGCACGTCTGGTCGAAGTGTTTGGAAACGTCTTTGTACCACTCTCCGTATTCAAACCGCAACCGGTCTCTGATGTCCGGGTGCTGTGCGCCAACGACGATCTGTTGGCCGGGATCGTCGAGGATGTCGTAGAGTTCCGTACCGTTGACCAGCCGGTACTGGTCGGTCATCACGGCGACATGCCGCCACGGCTGCGGCGGATCGGCGCCGAGAGCCTGGATGAATAGTGTACGGCGGAACCAGTCTTCGACGCCGACCAGCAACGGTACGAGGCTCGTCCCATCGAACTCGACAGCTTTCGGGTAGGGCAATCCACATAGATCCAACAACGTGGGGAACAGGTCGATGTGAGCGGTGATTTGCGGGATATCGCGACCGCCTTTCAGCCTTCGGGGCCAGCGGATGAAACAGGGCACGCGATGCCCGCCGTCGTAAATCGAGCCTTTTGCCCCACGCAACATTACGTTGGAAGCCCGGCCCGAGGTCCCATTGTCGGTGAGGAAGACGACGATCGTATCGTCGGCAATACCGAGCTTCTCCAGCCGCTCGAGCAGGCGGGCCAAGTTTTCGTCGAAATTGGCGATCATGCCGTAATACAGCGCCAGTTCGCGTGGAACGCCGGCCGCAAGGTACGGTCCGGCATATCCTGGCGGCGCCTGCAAAGGGACGTGGGGCACGTTGGCCGGGATATAGGCAAAGAACGGGCGAGTACGGTCGGCCTCGATGAATCGCAACGCCACACTGAAGAAGATATCGGTACAGTACCCCTGGCATTGGCGCCACGCGCCGTTGTGGCACAAGACGGGATCGGTATACGTATTGCCCCAGAAATCGGACGTGTGCCCGATGCCGCCGCCTCCGTGGACAAGGGACTCGTCGAAGCCGCGATCCGTTGCACGGTACGGGTAGTTATCGCCGAGGTGCCACTTGCCAAAGATTCCGGTTCGGTATCCGGCCTGCTGGAATACCTGGGCTATCGTGGTTTCGTCCATGCGCAGAAGGGACCGGCCCGCCATCGAATACCACACGCCGGTTCGATTTGCATAGCGGCCGGTCAGTAGTGCAGCGCGGGTGGGCGCCCCGGTCGGATCGACGTGAAACTGCGTCAATCGCAGGCTTTCGGCATAGAGCCGGTCGAGGGCCGGTGTCTTCAGTACCGTATTGCCATGGGCGCCGATATCGCCGTACCCCTGGTCATCGGTCACGACCACAATGACGTTGGGCCGTTGGGTTTCTGCGCAAGCCGAACGTGCTTGCCAAATAGCGCAGACTCCCGTAACAACTCCGACCAGAAAAGCCCATCTGCCCATAGACGTCCTCGCTTTGATACTCGCCCAATCTCGTGCCGCCTCCGCAAGCCAGCTTCCAAAGAAACCAAGCAACTACCGTGCAAGGCTGTGCCCATTGCTTCCACTTTATCACGGCTTCCCCGAAAAGAAAACTCACTTTTGTGCCTTCTTCGTGTCCAGGGGTTTGGAAAACGGCCGGATCTACCGGAAGACGTCCAAGATTCGCCGAGCGATAACGAATTAGCGTTACCTGGTGGATCGTCCCGCAGGCGATTGTTGCAGATTGACAGGCGCGCCGCCTCGCTGTACGTTTACGGCTATCCTATTGTCCCTTTCAGGAGAATCACGATGAGACTGAAGCCGAAGGTGAAGACGTCTTTGTGTGCCATGCTGGCATTGAACATGGCTTACCTCCCGCTATGGGGGTACGCTGCTGAACCGTCACCGGCAAAGGCTACGCCGCCTCAAGTTGACCTCACCTACGTACCGCCGACTGCCGTGGCCGCCGCGGTGGCCTATCCTCGCACGGTGCTCACCTCGCCTTCGATGGAAATGATGCCCGTTGAAGTGGCCTCGGCGGCGGGGCTGAAGGAGTTCGGTATCGATCCGGTGGATATCGAGAACGTACTGATCGTCGTCATTCCGCCAGGGGAAGCTGCCCCCGGATTCGGCGCGGTGCTGCGTCTGGCTCGCGCATATTCCATCAGCGATCTGAAGGAACCGCTCCTGAATGGCGCCGAGGCGGCGGACTGGGACGGGAAGCCGTACCACAAATCGTTACGCCCAGACGTTCCCAGCTTCTTCATGCCTGACGATCAGACGCTCATGATCGGGCAGGAGCACGTTCTGCAACTCATGGTGGCCAACCACGCGAATCCGGCCAAAGGCCCCCTGGGGAATCTGATGGATCGCACGAAGAGTGACGGTGACCTGATGGTCGTGGCGGTCATGGATCCGATCCGCCCGATGGTTGCCGGCGCGATGGCCGAAGCGACCCTTCCACCCCCGTTCAGCGGCTTGAAGAGTGTTCCGGACCTGGTCGATGCCGCCAAACTCGACGTGGGTGTGACCAGTGCCGGCAGGCTCTCGCTCACCATTCTCGCGGTCGATGATCAGGCGGCAAGCCAGCTCGAAAACCTGCTGAATGCCGTCCTTGACCTCGGTCGTCAAATGGCCCTGATGCAGCTCGCGGAGCAAGCCAAGAGCGAAGATCCCGTCGAGCGGGCGACGGCCCAGTATTCGCAACGGATCAGCGGCACGCTGGTCGAATTGCTGCGTCCCAAACGAAGCGGCCGGAAGGTGTGGATGAGCGTCGAGGGGCGGGACAATCCATCAACACAGATTGCCACAATGGGCATCCTGATCGCGCTGCTGCTGCCTGCGGTGCAATCGGCCCGGGCCGCGGCACGTCGTGTATCGTCGTCGAACAACATGAAGCAGATCGGCCTGGCCATGCACATGTATCACGATACACAGCGGCGTCTTCCTGCACGAGCTGTATTCGATGAGAATGGCAAGCCGCTTCTGAGCTGGCGCGTCCTTCTGCTGCCGTACCTTAACAATGAAGCCCTCTTCAAGGAGTTCCACCTGGACGAGCCCTGGGACAGCGAGCACAATCGCCCGTTGATTGCGCGAATGCCTGCAGTTTACCAGAGCCCCAATAGCGCGGCCGAGGCGGGCAAGACGGTTTACCTGGCGCCGGTGGGCGAAGGCACGCTCTTCGAAGGCCGGGAGGGGAAGCACTTTGCGGACGTCAAAGATGGGACCGCCAGCACGATTATGCTTCTCGAAGCCGATGACAGCAACGCTGTTGTATGGACCAAACCGGATGACTGGCCGTACAATCCCGACCAGCCGTTCGCCGGTCTGGGGCACCTGCAGCCTCATGGGTTCAACGTCGTGTTCTGCGATGGAAGCGACCACTTCATCACCAACACCCTGGACATGGAAGTGTTCAAGCGACTGCTGACAATCGCTGACGGCGAGCAGGTTCCGTTCTTCCGTTGATTGGGGGGGCGGCAAGGATTACGCGAGAAGACTTCAAGCGAGCCGACGCGCGTGGCGTCAGGAACGCGCTTGCTCGGCATCGTGGTTGGTTGCCGACGCCGTTACGCAGGAGCAAACGTGAAGCAGGGTCTCGAGAACGGTTGCCGCCCCGTCGTCGTTTCCCTGTTCTGCCAGGTCTTCGAGCCGTTTGGCCACCGTCATCAGATCCGGGAATCCGGCCATGCCGGCAGCGCCTTTGAGGCGGTGAGCCAAGCGCGCGACTTCGGGCAACTGACACGCAATGAAGGACTGCTGTATGGCATGAAGTTCCTCAGGCAGTCCGGCAATGAATTCTTCGACGACTTCTCGAACGTCCGGTTGGTCAACGGAAAGCGTGGAGACGATCGGAGCGCCGGCGACCTCCGGCGGTTCGCCGGGAATGTCTGGGTGTGTTGCCCGCTCCGGGTCCAAGGCACGGGCGAGTGCCGTCAACAGGGCGTCCTGTTGAATCGGTTTTGCCAGATAGTCTGAACAGCCGGCTGCTTCGCACTTCTCAGGATCCTGGCGCATGGCGCGGGCCGTCAGGGCGATAATGGGAATGGTCAGTCCGCGC
Organism: Thermoguttaceae bacterium; assembly: GCA_040772845.1. Taxonomy (GTDB): domain Bacteria; phylum Planctomycetota; class Planctomycetia; order Pirellulales; family Thermoguttaceae; genus PWXP01. The sequence continues at coordinate 1,046,676 of JAXGXG010000002.1, read as the reverse complement.
TTGCGAAGCTCTCGTGTGGCCGTGAATCCATCCATAACGGGCATCTGGATATCCATGAGGATCAGGTCAAACAACCGCGCGGTCGCCATTGCGACGGCCACTTGCCCGTTTTCCGCCATGGTGATTTCGCAGCCAACGCGTCGGAGCATGAGGCGAATAAGCTTCCGATTCGAGGGACCGTCGTCGACGACGAGGATTCGCTTGTCGTTAAGCACATTTGCGATCCAGGTCATATGTTCCGATCGCGACTCGGCATCCAAGGGGCCGCCATTACCGTCCTTTGCCGCCTGGTACGGAATGGCATCGATGGTTGCCGTGAACGTGCTGCCTTTCCCGAGTTCGCTGCGAACGTGGAGTTCGCCGCCCAGCGCTTCTGCAATCCGTTGGCTGATGGGCAACCCGAGGCCCGTACCGCCGTATTCTCGGGTTACCGAGTTGTTGGCCTGGCCGAAAGGCTCGAAGATGACCCCCAGCTTGTCCGGAGAAATGCCGATGCCCGTATCGATCACCTCGAACGCCAGCTTGGACCGGCCGCCCTGTTCGATCGGTCGGACCACCACGCGAACGCTGCCTGAGCTTGTGAATTTCACCGCATTCGACAGGAGGTTCATCAGCAACTGCTTTACGCGCACGGGATCGGTGGTGATGGTTTCCGGCACGCCGTCGGCGATCTCGTAAGTCAGTGCAACTTTCTTCTTCTTGGCGCGGCTGCACATCATGGAGACGGCGGTTTGTACGATACCCTCCGTCGGGCAAGGAATATGCTCCAGTTCCATTCTTCCCGCCTCGATTTTGGACAGATCGAGGATATCGTCGATCAATTCCATCAGGTGCACGCCGCTCTTGTGGATGATCTCCAGGAAGTCGGTGCGTTCGGCCTCGTCGCCACCGTCTGCGCCGCTGAGAAGCAATTCTGTAAATCCGAGGATTCCGTTCAGCGGAGCACGGATTTCGTGGCTCATATTCGCCAGGAACTCGCTTTTGGCCCGGTTTGCCGCTTCCGTTGCGCGGCAGACCTCCTGCATGGCGGTGCGTTGCTGTTCTTCCCGTATTCGCTGCTCTTGCTCGGCAACGGCCTCGGCGACGGCTTTGGCGTGGGCCGCCTTCAAGGTATCCTCCTCGGCTGCTAGCTGCTGCAAGGCAATGTGCAGTTGTCGCGTTTCGGCATCGCGCGCGAGCGCCATCACGGCGAATTGACCGCACGTGCGCAGCAGCACTTCCGGACTCAAGGTCGGAAAGGTGGTGTCGGAATCGGGCGGGAGAATGCCGCCCAGGTAGTTCCCGTCCGGCAGGCGCATGCCGAAAAGAACCTCGCGCCGCGTCTCGGCGGTCGGGCCGACATAGAAGCCATTGGGCTCGGGCACACAACCGACAAGGGCTTCGGCGGCAGGCCGGACGATGTCGTTGTCGACTTCCCCGGACCGGCTCCACGCAGCGGTGATTCGCCCCCTTTCGCTTGCCACAAAAAGGACTTCCGGCTTGGATGTCTCGAGCAGGGTCGCGATTTGCTGCAGGGTTCCGGTATGGTCTTCCGGGACCGTATCGGCCGCATAGAGCGAATCGAGATGTTCTGCAAACGATTTCATCAGCGGCGTCCTAGACCTGGAATATCCCTTGATTGGCCTCGATTTCCTGATCCAGACGCGCGGCGAGCACCAGCACGTCGTCCTTTCCGAGCGATAGCGTCGAGAACGTCTCGGGCGAAAAGGCGACCAGGTTCCTCCCGATGGACGTCACTCCTTTGAGAGAACAGATGGTATTTGCCGCCTCCACGCATCGCACAACGTCCTGGTGCGGGCCGCGATAGCTGGCCGACGCATGGTGATACCGCGCGGCCGCGACGATGGGCTCGGGGAACTTCCAGTCCTTTGCCATGCGTTCGGCCAGGGCCGTATGATCAAAGCCGATGATCTCGCGCTCCACCTCCGCCAGTGGCGTGCTGTCTTGCAGGGTGGCCATGACTTCATCGAAGCTGGAGTGCAGATACTGGTCTTCCAGGACAATGCCGATGTCGTGGAGGAGGCCGGCCAGGAACATGTCCTCGAAGTTGCCCATCCGGCATCGCATGGCAATCATCCTGGCGCCAATGCCCACCGCAACCAAGTGTTTCCAGAGCGCCGCACGTTCGTACGTCCCGACGGCACACTGTTGTTTGAATACTTCGCTAACCGCCGCACTCATCGCCAGGTTGCGGATTTGTTCGCTACCCAGGTAGGCAATTGCATGCTGGAGATCCCGGATTGGACTTCGCAACGCGTAGGCCGAGGAATTGACGCACCTCAAGACCCTTGCACACAACGATGGGTCCGTCTCCATCGCCTCCTTGAGTTCCTGGGCGCCGGAACGCGGGTCGCGAGCCACCTCCATCACGCGTAACGCCACATGCGGCAGCGACGATACGAAATGGACTCTGCGAACAGTCTCCGCCAATGTCGGACGCGCAGTGGATAGGGCCGACTGAGGCATAGGCGTTTCAATGGTGTTTGTGGGGACGAAGTATCCAGCCGTTTTCGGGAGGGCATTTCCGAACGAATACCACTCCGCAGACGCGGGGCTCCATATGGCAACTATAGAATGAGGGAAGGGCAGCGCAGCCGGCGCCGCGACGATTCCACCGGCTCTACCCTTACCGGCGCACTGCATCCCACCCGCTACGACCGGCCTATTCCGCACAGCCGTTTCCCAGACGGCCGGATAGACCCGAACTGAGCGCCGGGAGAATCTTACCCAATTTCCAGATTCGCCAGCGGAAAGTGCTGCTGACATCCGTACACGTCGCGGTCGCAAGCTGCTCCGGAACTGTCGTCGGGACGAGGCAGGGAAACCTTGATCGTGAGAATCTGCTCGAACGGCCAGATCCGTACAGAAGCAACCGGCACATGGTACAAAGCGGCAACGGTCTCCGGGGCAAGCGAAGGCGACGTTCTGGCGATCTCATACGTATCCCGGTTGGGAAACGCCAGGTCAATGGTGAGGGTGAAGGGGCCCGCGTTCTTGCTCCGGATGGTGCTGGCGCAATCGTAGAGTCGCACGGCTCATACCTCCTGATAACTCACGGGAAAAAGTCGCTCGTCCGTCGCGGGGACCATCAAGTGGTATACGGCGAATTGATAGACCGCGCCGCATCGGATATCGGACGGCGAAAATGGAAACGCCAGATTTCCGGCGGTCGTCTTCCGGCCTTCGAAATGCTGATGCAATGCTGTGGAACGGGCCAGGCTCAGTACGGTATCGGCCAACTCTTGCGTCGGGGCAATTGCGTCCACGACGAGTCCCATCTCTGACGGCAAGGGATCGCAACTCGCGCAACGATTGGCGGTTACACCATCCAGCCCATACCGCAGGAATCGCAAGGTGTAGTCCTCCGGCTCGATGGTGCCTGCCAAAGTCGCTGCTACCGTCTCGGCAACCTGCCGTTGAATCTCGTCGAGATTGGCGATGAGCAGAGGATCGCGTATTCCGGCCAAGGTGACGGTGCGATAGCCCTGCAGCAGAGCGCCCTCCAGCTTGATTGTGGGCGTGTCCGCAGGCACAAAGCGAGTCCCCGACACCTGAACGCCCCGTGGGCCGCACGGTTCAAACCGACACGCAGAAAGGTCAATCTTTCCTTCAGGTTCGTAGAAGCAGTCTGGCGCGGGCTGCTCGTACAACGAATGGGCAGCCACGGAATCGGGCAGGCAGCGCCGGGCAGGGTTGGCGGGCTCCACGCGGAACGAGTCGGGGTACAGTTCGCCAAGGAGCGCGTCGTTGGCCCCTGCCGGCCGCGCACACAGCGCACCGCATTCGGCGATTTTTCCCAAGTGCATGGCCAGTGCCGGATCAGAACCGTGGAGCATCGGCATCGCGGCGAAGATGGCCGTATCACAGCAGCGTCCGGCTACGATTACCTCGGCCCCGCCTTCGAGTGCCTCGATAATCGGCTGTGTGCCCATCTGGCCGACAAGATGGCTGCAACTGCGAACCTGCTCCGCGGTCAAGTTCCCCGCAGGTCCGCACGGAGCGATTCGTCCGTCGAGCAGGGCGGCAAGCACCGTCTGGGGCGCGATGTCGGCATGGATCACCGCCATACGGAAGTGCAACTGGCGTCGCTTTGCGATTTCGAGAAGGATGTCCAGAAATGCCTCGACGTGCGGCTCGGCGCCCGATCCACCTGCCGTACCGATGACGAGCGGAATGCGGGCCTCGCGCGCGGCACACAGCGCCAGTTCCAGATCTCGCCGCACCTGCAGCGGTTTGAGAAACGACGTGCCGCTTCCCAGGTAGTACGGTCCCGGATCGGTGGAGCCGGCATCCACCCCGAGCAGTGCGGGGTTCGCCTGCATTCCCCGACGCAGGCTGTCTTCCGGAAACCCGTATCCGAGCAAGCCGCATACCGACAGCAGACGAAAGGGCTCAGGCATGGCGGCCCTCCGGTCGTCCGGCCTGCGGCGTTACCTGGGTGAAGTCGAACTGTTCCGGGATTCCGAGTTGTCGGCGGATGGGTGCGAGGTGAGCTTGTGCCTCTGCGTCGAGTACTTCAAAGTAATTGTTCCCTTGGGCGTCGATATCGACGAAGAACGGCCCGAACTGTTCGACTTCAAGAATCCAACTCGCTTCGGTCTTGCCGAGTTCTTCGACAAAGTGCACGCCGTGGACCTTCGCAACTTGCGAGGCAAGCTGATTCCCGCAAATGCCGATCTTCGTGAGATGTACGCCGCCGACGTCGCGCAGTGCTTGGGCCGTAGCGGGCCCCATCGTCGTCTTGCCAATGAGCGTGCGAAGGCCGAGCTTCCGAACCACGGCGCCCCCGTAGCGTTCGAACCGGATACTGGAGGTCGGCTCGATACTCACAATCTCCCAGCCCTTGTCCGTGTGCCGCATCACCGGTCCGACGTGGAAGAAGCAGTTGATCGCGTCGTAGTCGATCGGCGGAACGATGTCCTGTTCGATGGCGCGGATGTGGAACCGGCTCCGGCCAGTGAACATCAGGCCGCTCACGGTCACCATGGCTCCCAGGGGCAATTCCCGGGCCACCTGCTCGGTCAAAGGAAGCGTGAGATGGCGGATTGTCTCATTCATGGCATCTCTCCCGAAAGCGACGTCGTTCCCTGACGGTCGATCGAGGCGGTCCAACGACGCCCGATCAGGCACTGGGCGTTCACGGCCACCGGCAAGGCGGCGGTGTGGGTAACCGCGGTCTCGATGTGCAGGCCCATGACGGCATTCACGCCGCGGGCCCCCATCGGACCGATTCCCATCGCGCGGGATGCGTCAAGAAGCTTGGTTTCCAATGCAGCGACTGGCGGATCGGGATGCCGGCTCCCCACGGGCCGGAGAACGGCGGCCTCCTTCGCCAGACGAACACACAGATCGGCCGTTCCGCCGATTCCCACACCGACGATCGCCGGCGGACAGATCTTTCCCGCATAGCACCCGGCACGAATACTTTCGAGCACAAACGTCAGGATGCCCGCTTCTCCGTCGGAAGGGAACAACATGCGATAGAAGGTGCCGAAGATCTCTGAGCCGCCTCCCTTCGGAGCGGCAACGATCTGCAAGCCATCGCCGGAACCCGAAAACGTCAACTCCACCTTCGGCATTCCCGGACCGACATTGTTGCCTGGATTCTCACGCGAAAGGGGATCGACCATGGTCGGCCGCAGGTAGCTTTCGTCGGTCAACCGGGCAGTTGCCGTGCGGGCGGCGTCCCAAAGTCGGCCGAATCCGCCCTGAATCTGGGTGTTATTGCCGGCCGTAACAAAGTAGAGCGGATACCCCGTATCGCCGCACACCAGGCCGTTTCCTTCGGCTGCCAGGCGAAAGTTCTCCAGGCTGACGTCGAGATGCTCGACGGCCAGCGGGTTGGTTTCTTCGGCCCGTGCCTTCTGCAGCGCGGCCTCGACATCGGGCGGAATGCGCGTCGCCGCCAGGCGCATCGCCTCGTACATGGCCGCCTCAATCGCATCGTAGCGGATCATCGGATGCCCTATGTCTACCAGAACCAGAAGTACAACAACCCCCAGACTACCACAAACACGACCGACCAGAAAGTCAGGGTCTGGCGCCAGGGACGCCCTTCAGCTCCGTCGATATGCCGCAGCATGGCCGGCCGCCAGAAAAACGGCTCCCACTGCTCGCGCGACGACGGTGTGGTAACCAGTGACACGGCAAGCATTCCGGCCATGATCAACACCTGGGCAATGAATGCCGCATACAGCCAATGAAGTGTGATGCCTGCCCAATGGAAGCCGACCACAATACCGAGCTGGATCGCCAGCCCGCCGACGATGCCGAACAGGCCGGCCGCATAATTCGACCGTTTCCAGAAGAACCCCATCAGAATGACGGAGATAAACGGCGTGGCAAGATAGGTGACCCCTTTCTGGAAATACTGGAACAAACCAATATGTTCGATAAACGGCGCTACCACACCTGCAACGACCAACGACAGCATAGCCACCGCCTTCCCCATGAAGACCAGGTGTGCGTCATCCGCATTTGGCCGAATCAGTCGTTTGTAGACATCGAGGGAGAAGATCGTCGCCGTGGAGTTCGAGAGGGAACTGATGGTTGACATGACCGCCGCAAGGAACCCGGTCAGCACAACTCCCCGCAGTCCCCACTCGGGCGCCATGTGCGCCAGAACGAACGGAAACGTCGTGTCGGCGTTCTCCAGAGGCTCGGCCATATGCATCACATGAATCCAGTGGAAGACCACCAGCCCGAGAAAGCAGGTTACCAAGGGGCGAAACAGGTTGATGAAACAGGAGAACAGGATGCCCATCATGCCGTCCCACGTAGAACGGGCGCACAGCACGCGCTGAATCATCACCTGGCTGCCGGCCGAATAGAACAGGAACAGCCCCACCGTCGCCGCGAGGAAGCCCAGGAACGGGGCCATCGGGTCTTCCGGCGGATGATACAGGTGGAATCGCTCGGGGGCGGCCTCGACCATGGCCGGCCACCCACCTGGAATCTGCCACAATGCAACGAAGAACAGCAACAGGCCGCCACCGATCAGCATGACGCACTGAACGGCATCGGTCCACATGACGGCCTTCAATCCGCCCTGCACCGTATACAGGGCCACCAACACAACCGTGGTCCATAGCACGGCATAGAAGTCCCAGCCGGTCAGTTGGGCGAAGGCGAGGCTACCGCCGTACAACACGGGCGGCATGAAGATGAACACGTAGGCCACCAGCATGACCCAACTGTAGATATCGGCACACCGTGGTCCATAGCGGCGCGCCAGAAGGTCGGGAATCGTGGTAATGCGACTCTTCAGATAGACCGGGATAAAGAACAGGATGATCAGGCACTTGTTCGGAGCGAACCATTCCCAGTTTGCGATTCCCATGCCATGTGTGTAGGTTGCGCCTACCGTCCCGACAATCTGCTCGCTGGAGACACTGGTCGCAACGAAACCGGCTCCGATCAGCCACCAGGGCATCTTTCCCGAGGCGAGGAAGTACCCCTTCGCCGTGGGGTCCTGGCCGCGCGACGCACGCAACCCCACAAACACAACGATCGCAAGGGATACGATGATAATGGCAACGTCGATGGCGTTCATGCGAAGGTGCTTCCTCCTCCAGAGGTGCGTTACGACTATCGTTTTCCTGCATCTGCCAGAATGCGGCGCATGTTCGCTGCCAAACCCGGCAACAATTCCTCATCGGGCAACGGCATCGAGAGATATCTGCCCAACTCCCACGCCTGATCGTGGGCCGCCGTATCGGATCCGAACAGAACCCGGTCGCTCCCAACCAGACGCAACGACGTTTCAAACGGGCGTGGCGTCGTGAAACTGCCGCAGAACTCCAGATAGACATTCGCATGGGCCAAGGCCAGCGCCTCGGCCTCCAGCCTGCCGGCCGTACCGCCCCCGGAATGCCCGAGCACAAAGACCGCATTCGGATAGGCGGCCGCAACTGGCTCCAACATGGCGGGGGAGTTGTAGCGGTCATCCCATGTGTGGATGAGGATGGGCAGGTGGCGCCTGTTCGCATATTGCCACACGGGCTCGTAGCCGGGATCGGCAAGCGGCCGTTTCCAATAGGAAGGTAATATCTTGAACCCCACGAAGAACTCGCGATTGAAGAAGGCATCGAACTCCGGGACCATGGCGTCGGCATAGAGCGGATTGAACACCAGATATCCGGACACACGCCCGCGGTATTTTGCCAATACCTGCTCCGCCTCGCGATTTCCAGCCAGACTTTCGCCGAACAGCGCAGCTTCCGGCGAGAGAATCAGCCGCGCGATGCCCAGGCGGTCCATACGGGTCACCATTTCCGTCATACCGCCTTCCAGGGTGTTTTCGCGGATAATCCATCCGCGGGTATGAGGGGGCGTGTGGCCGTGGGCGTCAATGACCTCGACATTCTCCAGTGCGAGCCCGGCCCGCAGCCGACACCACAGGGGTTTCTGGTCGTCCGAAGCCGATACCGGTAGTTCCGGCCCATCGTACGGCGTTAGCTTCAGGATCCGTTCCGCGTTGCCGTGCGCTATGAGCGAGCGTTGTGACGCATCGATGTCTGCATGGGCCAAGGCGGCAATCGCCGCGCCGTAATGCGACTTTCCTCCGATGCCGAACAGCACGCGCTCAGGGCCGAACTCGGCCGAGAGCAACTCGATGGTATCGCGCATGTGCAGCCATGACGTGTCGATATACGTATTCGGCGCCCGCCACAGCAGATCGAGTACGCCAGAGAATCCGAGCCACATCTTCTGCGTGACGATGAAGTGCATCTGGGCGAACGTATGCGCCAGTGACTCGAAGTCGCGCAGGTTCGCTTCCGTGCCGAAATTACCGCAATCCCAAAACAGGGCCGGCTCGAACGGGGCGAGTTCGCGCAACAGGCGTTCAATTTCACGAACGGAGAAGCGAGACACCTCCGGCGTAATTCGCAGCGCCCGCACAGTGCCCGACGCAAGCTGCTCCCGCAGGAAGTCGAGCACACCGTATTCAAAGAAGCACGCAGGCGTGATCACGAAACCGGGGATCAGCCGGCGTTCCAGGCCCGAGGCTTCCACTTCCTCCAGAAGACGCCGGTTTCCGAGTGGCGGACTCAAATCCCGTGCTGCAACGCGCCACACCAACGAGCGTTCGATCCCCAGGTAATCCAGATGCTCCACCAGTGAGGCCGCGGTCGGAAAGTCGGCCTCCTCGTATGCGCCCCGGCCGATCATTCCATTGATATTGAACAGAGGGAGGTTTTTCATCGGCTCCTCGTTCGGTAACGGTTCCACACCTGCAAAACGCCGGTTGCATGGCAGACGATTCGCCACTCAAGCCAATCACACCTCGGCGGCGTCATCATCCACCGTACACAACACGAACAACCAACCGGCCGGGATCTGTCGGAAGGCTGATCGTCTCGCCTTCCACATCAAAGTCACCGTATGGCTTACCGTTGACCGTGACTGTCTTGATCGGCTTGGACTCCGGATGACGCAGGCGGAGCACAATACGGCTCGGCTGACGGACCGTGGGCGGCTCGACGGTGCACTCGATCACATCTTTGTCCACGGCCGACTCGATGCAGTAGCTGACCGGGCCGAAGTTCGTGGGTGCATTGGCAACACTCACCGTCTTGCCGTCTTCCAGCCAGTTCCTGGCGACGAAAGGCGCGAGCCAAAGCTCGCCTTCTCGCTCTTGCACCAGCATAATGCGAGTCTGGCAGAGAAACCAGCCCGTCTCGTGGGTCTTGTTCCATCCGCCGCGGTTGTGGAAATGCTCCCAGAACGTCAGGTTTTCCAGACTCAGTAAGGAAGGAATCGTATTGAAATAGCCGCGTACAAATGCCTTGGCCTCGTCACGCAAAGCGTACAGCTCGACGCTTCGTCGGTAGTATGGCTGACACTTGTTGAAACCGCCCTCGCCACTTGCATGCACTTTGTAGTAATCGAAGCTGAAGCAGCCCATGTCGCCGAGATTGCCCAGCCGTCGCCCGTGGAAGGATCCCCCTCCGGCCTGAGCCACATCTTCGATCAAGGGAAGCCCGTTGCGGTCGGCAACGTCCAGTAGTGCATCCATCTGGGCAGGGGCCCCTCGCATATGCACCGCCACGATTGCCTTGGTCCGTTTCGTAATGGCCCTTTCCACCGCCTCTGGCGACAGACATAGCGTGTCATCGACGTCAACGATGAATGGAATCGCATTGCACGCAACAACGGTGGCAGCCGTCGCGAAAAAGGTGTAGCCGGGCACAATCACCTCGTCGCCCGCGCCAATGCCCAAGGCCCGATACGCGCAAACCAGGGCGGACGTACAAGAGTTGACCGCAAGGCAATGCTCTACGCCGACGAGCCGGGCCAATGCCCCCCTCCGCCGCTTCCACCTTGCTGGGCCGCGGATTGTAATAGCGGAACAGGTGCGGCCCGCGCAACTGACTGTCCTCTTGCAGAAGCTGTTCAATGCGACCTCGTGTATCCGCGCTCAGCTCCCATAGGTCGATCAGCTCGATCAGTTCCTCACGGCCAAGCTTCGACGGATATGGCCCCAGGCTTAGCTTCGCCTGCGTCGTTGTTTCCGTATTCGATAAGGTTGACAAGGTCGTTTCTCCTACCTGGCGTCACGTGAAGTTGGTCGCCGCCTCCGGGCACAATTGCAGATCACTCCGTTCACACAAGGCCTAACAGCCTCTTCGGGAACCGGACGGTTTTCCGTCAGGACGCTCGCCGTGCGAACAGGTATCATCCTACTCTTCCCGATGGCAAAGAAAACGTCATTTTGCGTTATTGTTGTATCGTTTCGCGACGGGGATTGCCGTTCGAACCGCGAATACAGGTATCGGGGGCGTCCGTATCGGATTGATCTCCGGCCTGCCTCTGGCCTTGACACAATCGTGAACGGGGATAAGATAAAGCTGTCTATTCGCTCTCTTTTTGACCGGAACTGTTCAGACGCTGCACGCCTGACTCAATGACGTCCCGGGAGGTGTTGCCATGTGTCGTGCCCGTACAGGAAGGCCGCGGGGCTTTACCTTGGTCGAATTGCTCGTGGTGATCACGATCATCGGCATCCTGATCGGCTTGCTGCTTCCAGCCGTCCAAAGCGCGCGCGAGGCGGCCCGGCGACTGCAATGCCAGAACAACCTGAAGCAGCTCGGGCTGGCCATGGCGCTGCACGAGAGCGCATTCGGCTTCTTCCCTGGCGGTGGCTGGGGGAGCAGTTGGACCGGTGACCCCGATCGCGGCGCCGGGCTCCGGCAACCGGGCGGATGGACCTTCGCTGTCCTTCCCTACCTGGAACAGCAGGCCGCGTATGACCTGGGCCGCGACAACCAGCTCGACACGGTCACTGACCCCCAGCGGAGCGGCGCACTCCAGCGGGCAAAGACGCCCATGACCGTCTTCGTCTGTCCCACGCGCCGTCGCCCTGCGATATACACCAAGGCGGATCCACGCCCTGCACACCGTAATTCACTTCAACTGTTGCAGGGCGCCATCGTCGATTACGCCGCGAATGCAGGCAGCCGGCACCAGGGCGGCTATTGCACGCCCAGCGGGGGCCCGGCCAGCATCTCCGCGGCCGCTTCCTTCAACTGGGAAGCGGAATGCGAGGTCTCTGCCGGGAACGGCATCTCCTACGTCCAGTCGCAGGTGACCGTCGGGGCCATACGCGATGGAAGCTCGAACACGTACCTCGTGGGCGAGAAGCACGTGCAGCCGAACCGATACCTCGACGGGCGAGACAAGGGGGACGATGACGATCCGTTTACCGGGTGCAGCGCCGATACGTATCGATGGTGTACTGATGCGCTCCCGCCGCAGGCGGATACACCCCATGCCAGCGATGCCTACTACGGCATCTGGCGTTTTGGCAGCGCCCATTCCGGAACATGCAACTTCGTCTTCTGCGACGGAAGTGTCAAGCCGATCAGCTACTCGATCGACGCCAATACCCACGTATGCCTCGGCAATCGACAGGACGGCGAACCGGTGAATGCATCGCAGTTCTAGGCCGGCGGATCAGAAGCCACGGTGCTACCATTCTCGCCGCAACACGCGAATCGGATCGACTCCCGCCGCACGCCGGGCCGGGTAGATTCCGGCCACGATGCTTACCAGCGTTGAAAAGACGGGAATCGTCAAAAGAAGCCACCATGGGAACTCGAACAGCGTGAGGCGATCCTGCACTCCCTGCCCCTGGGCATAGAAGTTCACCACAAGCTCCACCACGCGGGCAAATCCCCAACCCAACCCCAAGCCCGTTACGCCGCCAAGCAAGCCGAGCAATCCCGCCTCGGTAAGAAACATGACCACCAGGTCCACATTGGACGCACCCACCGCCTTGTAGATTCCGATTTCCTGATAGCGTTCCGCAACCGACATCAACAGCGTATTGACGATTCCCAGGGCAGCGACCACCAGGGCCACGGTCCCGATTGCCCCAAGAAGGGTTTCCAGAAAGACGAAGAAGCCACGCACCTCCTGAAAACGACTCGCAATGGTACGGGTGTGGAAACCCATGGCGCGAATCTCCTGCTCCACGGGAATCAGATCAGCCGGATCGCGTACGCGAACCGTAACCCGCCGGTAGCCCACGTCTTCGGCGCTCTTGCCGGCCTTCAAGAAATCCAACATGCCATCATCCGGCAGACGTGGAATCTCCTTCATCACTTCCACCGGCAGGAAAATCGCACGCTGCGCGCGTCCCGGCATGAGCGGTGGAGTCTTGAAGACACCGACAACCACCACGTCGATCTTCGCCTCGCGGAAAGCAAACGTTGCCCCGTCCGTGGCGGCCAATCCGGCCGCCTCCACCCGGATCGTGGCGCCAAGCGACTCGGCAGGCGTGGCGAATCCTAGCTCCGTGGCAAGCTTCGCGCCGATCACGACCTCCCTGGCATCGTCATCCAGAAACCGGCCGGCCACGATCAGTGCTTCTGTGGCCGCCAGCGTAACCGCCTCGCGCGGCGCCGCCATGGCGATTCCCGTTTCCGAACGATCGCCATGGACAACCGTAATGCCACGAATTCGAATATCGGGGTATACCAGATCGACGCCGGCAATCGCCTCCATACGCTTCAGCGCGGCGTCGTCCAGCACAATCGGCTCCTCCGATTCGCCTGCATCCTGCGGTTTCACTTCGATATTCTTGAACAGATCCAGCGCGCGAAACGGCGCTTCCGCCTGGCGACGCACGCCGGTGGCGAATCCGATCATGGTCAGTAGCGCGCCGGCCGCAATGGCAACGCCCATGGCCGTCAACGTTGCCCGCAACGGGGCGCGTCGCAGCCCGCCGACCGCCATTCGAGCGACATGCCAGGCTCTCATGCCGGGTCGTCCTTTCCGGCAATGAGGCGTCCGTCGCGAAGATGCAGCACCCGATCGGCCACGTGCCCCGCAATCTCGTGATCGTGCGTGACCATCACGACGGTGGTGCCCAACTCGCGGCGGATGTCATTCAACCGCGCCACCACGTCAGCAGCCGTAGCATGATCGAGATTGCCGGTCGGCTCGTCGGCCAGTAGAAGCGGCGGCTGATGGACAATCGCCCGCGCAATGGCCACGCGCTGCTGCTCGCCGCCGCTAAGTTGCCCCGGACGGTGCTTCGCGCGCGACGCAAGCCCCAACCGTTCGATAGCGTCGATCGCCCGGCGACGCCGTTCGCGACCAAACGTCCCCTGGAACGTCAGCGCGACTTCGACGTTCTCCGCCGCCGTCATGCTCGGAACCAGATAGTATGCCTGAAAGATCAGGCCGATCGTCGTCCGCCGGTACATGGTTCGCTCGCCCGAACGAAACGACGCCAGATCCCGGCCATCGACCAGCACCTGACCGGATGTAGGCGTATCGAGCGCGCCGAGCAGGTGCAAGAGGGTGGATTTTCCCGATCCGCTGACGCCAAGGATGGCAACCAGTTCCCCTCGGTCAATCGACAAACTCACGCCATCCAAGGCGCGAACCGTCGAATCGCCCATCCGGTACTCGCGGACCAGGTCGTGCGTCTGGAGGAAAGGCATCCGTGTCACCCAAGCTTCCAGGGCTTGCGATACTCGTAATGCAACATGTCGTTCGCCGCGGCGTTGTTGGTAATCTGCTCCTTCTCGGCGTCCCATTCCAATCGGCTGCGCGTCGCCAACGAGATATTGGCCAGAAGGCTGAACGTGGTCGAGCGGTGACCGATTTCCACGTCGCAATTCGGCGCCCGGCGCGATCGCATGCAGTCGAGGAACTCGCGCGTGTGTTGCACCGTCAGATTGGCGTCCGTCGATGCAACCTCCAGGGGCTCCATTCGCGGCGTACGATCCTGGAACTGTCCGCCCCGCTCCGGCACGATCTCGAACTTCCGGCTGTCGATATAGGCCGTCCCCTGTGTGCCGCGCAGTTCGATCTCCCCATACCGGATGGCCGGATTCCCCGAGCCTTCGTACATGCCGAATATGGCCAGGCGGCCCGACGCAAACTCGAACGTCGTCTCCTGGGTATCGGGAATCGTGCGGTCATCGTCAACAACAAACCGCCCGCCCATCGATACGACGGAACTGGGGGCCAATTCACCGGTAAGCCAACGAATCGCATCGAGCCGGTGTACGCCCCAATTCGCCATCTGCGACGAATAAAGCTGCCACCAACGGAACTTGTATGGCGCGATATTGTCCTGGTAGGGACGAGACGGACGCGGGCCGAGCCACATATCCCAATCGAATTCCGCAGGCGGAGACGCCGTGGGTTGCTTCCCGATCCCATCCGGGTACATGTTGCTCAACCGGTAGGCGCGACTGACGGAAATCTTACCCAGTGCGCCGTCGGCGATCAACTTGGCCAGGTCGGCATGGAGCTGCGATGACCGCCGGTGAATCCCTACCTGCACCACTCGGTTGTTGCGGTGAGCCGCTTCGACCATGCGACGCCCCTCGTGCACCGTTACGGAAAGGGGCTTCTCCACGTACACGTCCTTGCCGGCATTGCAGGCGTCGATCGTCTGGATGGCATGCCAATGATCCGGTGTGGCAATCACGACGGCATCGATGTCCGTGCGATCGATCAGTTTTCGGAAATCGGCCAGGCGGTCCACCTTGTAGTCGACCATATCGGCCGCCTTGGCCAGAATCGGCTGCGAAATGTCGCAAAGGGCGACGACTTCGGCATCGTCATGCTGCAGGATGGCCGTGAGTAACTGAGAGCCGCGGTTTGCGACTCCGATGAAACCCAGCCGGATCCGGTCGTTTGCCCCCAGCACCCGCTTGGCGTTTGCCGCTGTCAGCCCCAGACTGACAACGCCGGCTTTCGTGAATGTACGACGACTGATCTTCTCGGTCATGGCGAAATCTCCGGCAGAAGGAAACGGCAACCGGCCACGCACGCCGGCCTGTCCACAGCCATAGATTCTGGCGCAAACGACGACGGTTGTCAAACGCATCGTCCGGCAGGATCCTGTCGCAATGTGTTATCGAGCCGGCTCGGCGAGTTCGCCCGGCTGTGCAGGTATCGGCGGGGCAATGGGCGTCTGCGGAACGGTCGGCGTCGTGGCTTCCTCCGTCTTCCACGAACGCAACAGCGGCTGCACGACCCGGCTGTTGATCTGAATCGCCGAACCGATGGTCGCTACCAGCAGCGCGATGACCAGCAGCGTGTTGTAGACGAACCGCCACACGCCATGCCCGACCGCATCGCCAATGTAGCTCCGCTTGTTGTTCATGATCAGAAAGGCGAGATAGGCGATCGGCAGCATCGTGAAGCAGATGGCCGACGCCGCGACCGGGAACCAGATGGGCAGCGTCGCCACGACCCCGAGCAGGCCGATGGCCGGCGCCATGGCAAAGACGCGGAACCGTCCTTTGGTTTGTTCCAGCCCCAGCATCTCGCAGAAGGTGAATCCGCAAACCACCATGTGCGCGCTGATGGCTCCGCAACTCATCCCGATCAATCCGAGATTGAAGATGATGCGGCCTGCATTCTCGCCCACGACGCCACCGAGCGCCTTCGCGGCATCGAGCGGCCGTATGGTCGTATTCACCACATCGGCGCCGTCGTACACGCCGCCAACCTTCATGGCGATAATCACCAGCGAAGTCACCAGGGCGAACGGCAGCAGCACCGTCATGCCAAGGTCCCAGCAGGCCAGCCGCTTGTGTTCCTTTCTCCAGCCCTTTTTCAGCAGAGAATAGGGGTAGAGAAACGTCATGTTGATTCCCACCGCCGCGCCCAACATCCCCAGGACTTGGGTAACGGTCAGCGTGTTCAATTGGCCGTCGGCAGTCCACAGGTTGGGAATGCCATACCAGCCGACGAACCCCTTGCCGATCTCGGCAATATCGTTCCATACCACGTCAATTCTGGCCACCACGACGATGCCGAACATGACGATGATCAGCCCGATGCAGCCTCGCAGGAACCACTCGTACAGGCGCACGCCACGCGAGTCGCCTCCGTAGTTGAACGTTGTGAAGATATTGATCGAAAGGATGATCAGGCCGATTCCGAAACTCAACATCAGCCCATCGCGTGTGAACCCGAGCCCGAGGAAGGTCGTTTCTCCGGCAACCTGCTTCACGTGCGTCTTGGCCTCCGCAATTGCAGCGGGATCATTGGTCCGTTCGGCATCGGCAAGCGTTCCACGGGCCTCGATCACCGCATCGGGCACACTCACCATGCCTGCCATTTCACCCATGTCGCGGGCAGCGCTGGCGGCCAACCCATACTGTGGGAAATGCCAGATGACCGACGCCGTGATGGTCCCAACCGCCCAGAGGATCACCAGCCATTTGCCGATCTCGCGTCCGAACGACTTGTACGGCCGTTCCCCGGTGGTCAATACGACATTCGTGATGGCCCCGAGCATGAGCACGCCGAGAAACATGGCGACCGGCTGCACCCACAGCAGCTTGTAGCCGAATGACGCGCCGGCGATAACCGACCCGGCCGCACTGCCCGCCCCCAGCGTCATTGCACTTTGGAGCAAGCCTGGCCCGGTCCGTTTGATGTAACCGACAGCCCGCGGGAAGAATGGCTTCCGCTCCAAGGCCACCAGTTCCCGAACTTCTGCGTCAAACCTGGCCGATGCCGCCTGGGCGGCGGAGTCTTTGTCGGGCATCGTTCACTCCCACTGTCCGGTGGAACCCAAGATAGAAAGCCACACCACCGACTGCCGACACACGGCGCACCCCACTGCTCGCCTCGGCAATCGGGCATGGTCTCCTGCAAACACGGCGAAACAGCAACCGCAACGACACGAGAGCCAAACGCTTCCCGTTACTAAACCCTTATCCAGAAAGGGTTTATATGAAGTGGAGACGAGCGGGCTCGAACCGCCAACCCCTAGAATGCAAATCTAGTGCTCTCCCAATTGAGCTACGTCCCCTTGGACCTCTTCTTTTTTGGGGGGCCGGGAAGTGGCGCGCTGCGACAATCGCCGCCCGAACACCCCATCTGACAGTTATCGTGCAGAGTGGCCCCCAAAGCCACACCGTTTTTGGGCAAACCAGCAATTTAGCACGCCTTCGCCCTGCGTACAAGGGGATCGTCTCGCAAGTTCATTGCTCCCCAGACTATGCCCCGCTAGAATGGCCACAAGCCTTGGTTCCGCATACGGCGTACGTTCGTCCGGCTTACGGTTCGAGGCACGTTCTCCACGACGCACGACTGGCGCCCCGCGGCTGACGTATGCCGCGTGTGCGCCAGGCGCTTGACCATAGGGAGGTGGCTTATGAATCAGTCTTCTAGAAGTGTTTCGCGCCGTCGCTTTCTGCAAGGTGTTGCAGCAACGTCGGCCACGCTAACCGTCGTTCCACGTCACGTCCTGGGTGGACCGAACAATACGCCCCCCAGCGAAACGCTTGGCGCAGCCCTGATCGGTTGCGGTGGCCGAGGCAACGGCACCTTTGGCGGATTGGGACCGAATGTCAAACGACTCGCCGAGTGCGACGTCCGTTTCGTCGGAAAGGCCGATAACAAAACGGTCTTTACCGACTTCCGACGTCTGCTGGAACGCAAGGACATCGATGTCGTGGCCATCGCCACGCCTCCACACTGGCATGCCCTCATTTCCATTGCCGCCATGCAGGCAGGGAAGGACGTGCTATGCGAAAAGCCCATGACGCGTTTCATTGCCGAAGGGCGAGCCGTGGTGGAGGCCGAACGCCGTTACGGCCGTATCTTCCAGATCGGTACGTTCGGACGTTTCGGGGCAAGCCGTAACGCAGGGAACATCCTTACGCATAAGATTATGCGTAGCGGCTTGCTCGATCCGTGTGAAGCCGTCCACATCAAGAGTGGCGGGCTGAAAGTGGCCCAGTGGAGCGGCAAGGTCAATGCCAAACCGCAACCAGTCCCTGACTGGCTCGACTGGGACATGTATTGCGGCCCCGCGCCGCTTCGCCCCTATCAGCCGCATCGCTTTGGCGGGACACACCGCGGCTACTGGGACTACGAGGGCGGCGGACTGGCCGACATGGGGCAGCATCACTTCGATCCGGTTCAGTGGACCTTCGGCAAGGACGATACGAGCCCGGTGGAAATCGAGGCGTACGCACCGCCGGCACATCCCGAAGCCTGCGGCATGTGGGGATGGGTGGAACTGAAGTATGCCGACGGTCTGACCTTCGTGTTCGACAGTCGTGAGTGGGGCGAGCCCTACAATCGAAAGCAGTCGCGCGGGGTCAGCCTCTCCGACCTTTCCGAAGAAAACCGGAAGAAGATTGAAGCCATGCCGGATCCCGAGCCGCTAGTGAGTTTCCCGGAAGCTGTCAAGACACGGAAGCAACCGGGCGGGCATGCAGAGGCGGCGCACCGGAGCGCCACGCTACTCCACCTGGCCAATCTCGCCATCCGCGTGGGCCGCAAAATCCAATACGACCCCGTGAAAGAGCAGATTGTCGGCGACGAAACGGCCAACCGATTGGTCCACCAACCGATGCGCGCCCCCTGGCGTCTGTAGAAGCATCGCTCCAATACCACGCTCCAATACCAAACACCCAACACCACAACCAAAGGCACATTCGCCATGAAACCCTCTGAACAAGTACAGGCCCTCGTCGCGCAGATGCCGGACGCCGATGACCGGGGGATGTACACGAAGAATATCGATGCAAAGAAGATCAACGCAGCTATCGACCAGCTTGCCGGTGGCGGGCGCAACAGCCTACTGGGCGTAATCGACATGCTGGTTCCGCCCGGTGAAGGCGAGGATTACAAGGCCCGGTATGCCCTGCATTGCCTCGCCATCCACGCTTGCAAGGCAGCCGACACACGTCCGCGACGCGAATTCGGCGAGGCCCTCGCTTCGCAACTGGGTGGCGATCGCCCGGTTGGCGTACAGATCTACCTGCTCGAGCAGCTTCAGGTAGCCGCCGGACGCGAGGTGGCCGGAAAACTTCGAGAACTCCTCAAACATGAACAGCTACGAGTACCGGCCGCCATGGCGCTCGAAGCCATGGGTGTGTCATAATCACCCGTCGCCCCCAGGTCGCCTCAACCTTTTCGGCCGGTCGTCGCCAGGTTTCTGGCGACCTGGGGAGCACGCCATTGCGGTACGTAACCCGTTGCTAGGCCTGCATTTCCGCGTATCCCCGTCGGATCGCCATGCGATCGCATAACACGGATTCCGGCCTGGAATCCATGTCGCCCTGTTCCGTCTGTACTTCTTGACAAGCGACTCGCCGTAACCTCTACTACATTGGATACCAACCTGCAACTTTGGAGAAATTGATCATGCGAAAGCTACGCGTGCTGTTGTATTTGCCCCTCGTCGTCGGCGGTTTGCTGACGTGTGTCCCAGGTGTCATGGCGATTGGCCCGTTCAAGGATGCGTTTGAAGACAAATATGTGAAGCCCGACAGTTCCGCCCCCAAGGACGTCCGTTTTGCGGCAGCCTTCGCAGAGGCCCGGTGCGACGTCTGTCATTCCGGCATGAAGAAGGAAGAGCGGAATGTCTATGGGCGTGCTCTCGCAGAACTGCTCGATTGGCAAGAAGATCGCGACAACAAGGAGAAGATCCAGTCGGCCCTCGATAAGGTAGCCGGCATGAAACGCGATCCGAAGAACGAAGAGTCGCCCACCTTCGGCCAGTTGATCGAACAGGGGAAATTGCCCGGAGCCGACGAGGAGTAATTGCTCGGCATAGAAGTCTGCAATCCTGACGGATTTTCCGCAATTGGCTCCGTGTCGAGTCGCTCGCAAAACGCAGGGGACGGTCCGAAGACCGTCCCCTTTTCTTTGCATTGCCGGCAACGGTCGGCACAACACAACGCCTCTTATCGCCGCCGACCCGGTCTCTCCCCGCCGCCTTCCGGTCTGCAAGCCCCCCCGTATTCCATTGAGGAAAATTGCGTTAAAATATTGTTTTCGTTTCGTATCGTTCATTCCTTACGTGGTGATTCGTTCCATGAGCGACCCCTATTTTCAAAAACTGTTTGCCCAGCGCATCGGCGGTGCGGGCTACGGAAAAGGCACCGACATTTATAAGTTCGAGAAGATCAAGCGGGCAAAGCGGCAAGCGATCGCCGAACATCCGGAACGCAAGCTCGTCGATTTCGGAATCGGCGAGAACGACGAAATGGCCCCCGAGTCGGTCCGGCAGGCCATGGGTCGTGAAATCAACCGGCCCGAAAACCGCGGTTACGCCGACAATGGCATTGGCGAGTTCAAGGAAGCAGTTGCCCGCTTCATGCAGCGACAGTTTCAAGTCGAGCTTGATCCTACCCGTGAGATCAACCATTGCATCGGTTCGAAAACGGCGTTGGCCATGATTCCGGCGACCCTGATCGATCCGGGCGACGTCACGCTGATGACCGTGCCGGGCTATCCGGTCGCCGGGACCCATACCCGGTATTACGGGGGGGAGGTGCACAAGTTGCCGCTGCGGGCCGAGAACGGCTTCCTGCCAGACTTCGACGCCATCCCGGCCGATGTCCTTCGTCGCGCCAAGCTGCTGGTGCTGAACTACCCAAACAGCCCGACGGGCAGGGTTGCCACGCGAGAGTTTTATGCTCAGGCGGTCGAACTGGCGAAGCAGAACGAATTGGTAGTTGTGCAGGATGCGGCGCATATGATGCTCAGCTACAAGACGCCGCCGCTTAGCTTCCTGCAAGTGCCCGGTGCTCGCGATGTGGGGGTGGAAGTCCACTCGATGAGTAAGGGTTGGCACATGATCGGCTGGCGATTGGGTTGGGTCTGCGGCCATGAACGTTTGGTCCGCGCGTTTGCCGACGTCAAGGACAACTCGGACTCCGGGCAATTCATGGCCATCCAGAAGGCCGCCGTAGCCGCGTTGGACGATGACGATATCCCCAGACGTGTCCGCGAGAAATACCGGCGGCGACTCGGCAAACTCGTAGATGCCCTGCGTGAGTGCGGATTCAAATGCCACATGCCTGGCGGCACGTACTTTTTATACGTCCCGAGTCCGAAGGGCATTGAGGGCGGTCCTGTGTTCGACACGGCGGAAGCTGCATCGCAATATCTGATTACTCAGCATTCGATTTGTACGGTGCCCTGGGACGACGCAGGCTCATTTCTCCGGTTCTCCGTCACGTATGAAGCCAATGACGAGGCCGCCGAGGACGCGCTCATGGCCGAAATGCAGAAGCGTCTGAACAGTGTTCCATTCGTGTTTTCCTAGTTCTTTCATGAGGTCGTCATGCCGAGAAGAAGTACGGTGTTCGGTCCCGTTCTGCTGCTGCTTTCCGGAGCCTTTGTTTTGCCCAGCGGTTGCGGTTCCGGCGATGCGCCCAAGGCCCAGCTTTCCTATAAGGAAATGGTGGCCCAGGCGCAGCGCCTCTCCTCGCCCGAGGCCCGTACGCGGCAATTGGCCCAGATCGGCCGTCAGCAGACGGAAGCGGGCGATCGATTCGGCGCCGAGCAGACCTTCGAACTGGCCGCCAAGGCAAGTCAGAAGATCGAAGATGCCGATGCGCGTATTCGGGCAACCGTATACCTGGCCGAACAACTCGCCCCCGCCGGCAAGCAAATGGAAGCCGCCGAGCTTCTCAAGCCGTTGGCGACCCTTGTTGAGCAGATCGACAGCGCCGAGGTCCGCGCCGGCGACCTCGCCGCCATTGCCGGGGCCCAGGCCGCTGCCGGACGAATCCGGGCCGCGAAGGAGAGCACCGCTACCGCAGAAGCACTGGTCGAGAAGGTGCCGGATGTCATTGGGCAGGTACTCGTTCTGGGCCACGTCGCCAAGGCATATCAGAGAATGGATCGGGCAGATGATGTCCAGCGTGTCATGGACGATGCCCTGGCAAGGGCGCGGGCGGCGGAAGAAGATCGGGCCCGCGCCGATTGCATTGCCCTGGCAGGTTTCCAGTTTCATGAACTGGGCGACCGCGAAATGGCACAGAAGATTCTCGATGAGGCGGCTGCAGCAAGCCGAAAGATCGACAGTCCCCACAGCAAGGCACACGCCATGTACAACGTTGCTACGAAACTTGTCGATACGGGCCATTCGAAGAAGGCATACGCCCTGCTGAAAGAGGCCGAGGCCGTTGCCGAGTCTATTCCCGATCGCGACCTGCAGACCCAAACCGCTGAAAAGGTGCGCACCTTGATGTTCAAACTCTCGAAATAAGACCGGCGCGAACGCTTGTCTTGATTCTCGGTTTCATGCGTGGGCGGTTTCATGACGGACGATCATCGCATCGGTCGAGCCTTCCTTGCCGGTCTGGCGGTTCTGGCAGCGGCTGCCGTGACAACGGGCTGCAGCAGAACCGAACCGGGCGCGCCCCGAGTATTGAGGCTGGCCCACGTTTACGAACCGGGTTCGCCCACCCACAAGTACGGCGCGGCCCGCCTGGCCGAACGAATCGCCGGCGCGAACGTCGGTCTGGAAATCCGTGTTTTTCCGTCCTCCCAGTTGGGCAACGAGGGTGAACTGCTCGAGCAACTGGCAACGGGGCAATTGGAAATGGCCATTGCCGGCCCATCGTTCCTGGCCATGTGGCACGAACCCATCGGCGCATTCGACGCCGCCTACGCGTTTGACGACGCCGACCACCTTGCCGAAGTCGCCGACGGCCCCATTGGCGAGGAGTTGTGGGAAGGCTTGCGCAACAAACAGGGTATCCGCGTCCTGGGTACGTGGTTCTACGGTGTGCGGCACATCACGTCGAATCGCCCCATCCGATCGCCACAGGACCTCCAAGGGTTCCGCCTGCGATTGCCTGGCGCCAAGGTCTGGCAGGCGAGCGGGCGGGCCCTCGGCGCAAGTCCGATGCCTATCAACTTTGGAGAAGTCTACCTGGCCCTGCAGCAGGGAATGGCCGACGGCCAGGAAAACCCCGTACCCACGATCCAGGCCATGGGCTTCCACGAAGTGCAACGGTACCTGAACCTGACCGGGCATATCCAGTCGTCCACCCAAGTGCTGATCGCCGACCTGGTCTGGGAACAACTCAGCACGGAACAGCAGGACGCGCTGCGCAAGGCCGTCCAAGAGACGGCCATCGAGGTGCGTGAGGGAATTGATCGCGACGAACAGCAGATTTTCGACCAATGGCGGCAGAACGGCGCCATGGAGGTTGTCGCCGACGTCGATGTTGCGGCGTTCCGGCGTCATGCGCGGCAGCACTTCGAGAAAGGCTGGACGTTCAGCGACCTGTATCGCCAGATTGTCAGCTTGCGGGAGGAGGACCAGTCGCCATGAGCCGAACCGCCGCGAAGCCCCCGTTTCCGCTGGCTCCCCTTCGCCTGGTCGAACGCTGGACTGCCGCAGCCCTGGTTGCGGTCATTCTCGGGCTGATGTCGGCCCAGGTTATTGCTCGCTATCTGTTCCATGCACCGATTCCCTGGAGCGAGGAGGTTGCCTGCTTCGCATTCGTCTGGCTCACGTTCGTGGCCGGGGCATTGGTCGCAGGCGAGGAGAGGCACCTGACGGTCGATGTGATCGCCCCGTTTTTGGGCAACCGCGGGCGACTGATCGTGGAGTGCGTCACCTCCGCCGCCGTGGTGCTGTGCTGTGTGCTCATGGTGATCGGGAGCATCCCGTTCGTCGCCCGGTTGAAGAATATCGCATCACCGTCTGCCGGCATTCCGCGTCGGTGGTGGTATCTGGCCGCGGCCGTCGGGCTTTCGCTCATCGCGTTGCATGCCGTGGTCAATGCCACATCGGCCCTTCGCCGCGGTTCGACAACCTGGGGTGACGACGTCTCGCAACGGCCTCCAATGAAAGAGGACCTGCCATGACGCTCGCCTGCCTCATCGTGGCCGTTGTGGTACTGCTTCTGCTGCGGGTTCCGGTGGCATTCTCGCTTCTGTTGCCGTCGTTGGCCTACGTGGTCCTTTCCGACGGTATCTCGTTGGGGATTGCCACGCAGCGAGCAACCAACGGCCTGGAATCGCCCCACCTGCTGGCGATTCCCCTGTTCATTATGACCGGGTATCTGGCAAACGTGACGGGCATCGCCGATCGCCTTTTCCGTTTTCTCGCCGGGCTGTTCGGGCCGGTCCGCGGAAGCCTGGGTTACGTCAATGTTGCCAGTAGCCTCATCTTCTCGTGGATGAGCGGGGCGGCCATTGCAGATGCCGCCGGATTGGGCGCCGTGCTTGTCCCTGCCATGCGCAAGCGGGGCTATCCGGAATCCTTCGCCCTTGGCCTGACCGGTGCGTCGGCCATGATCGGCCCAATCATGCCGCCGAGCATCCCGGCAATTGTCTACGCGGTAACGGCAGGTGTTTCGATCGGCGCCCTGTTTGCCGCAGGAGTGATTCCAGCATTGATTCTGGCAGCGGTGCTTTGCGGTTGTGTTTTGGTATACGTTCGCCGCCGGCCCGATCTGGCCGATACGGGAAGCCGTGAAGGATTTCTTCGTAACACGTTGGCGGCGTTGCCCGTGCTGGGGGCGCCGGTAATCATTCTTGGCGGCATCCTGGGTGGTGTCTTTACGCCAACCGAAGCCGCTGCCGCCGCGGTCGTTTACACGGTCCTCCTGGGCATGGCCTATCGCTCGATTTCACTCAACGGGTGCTACGAAGTTCTGCTCGGCACGGCGAGAACCACCGGCTCGATCATGCTGATTGTCGCCGCGGCCTCCCTGTTCGGTTGGATTACCGCTCGCGAGCAGGCGCCGCAACTCGTCGCGCAGGCCATTCTCGGCCTGACCGATAATCCTTACGTCTTCCTGTTGCTCCTGAACGTTTTCCTCTTGTTGGTGGGTATGCTACTCGAGCCGGTGTCGGCCCTGCTGATTACGGTGCCTGTCCTCCTGCCGGCGGCGGTTCATTTCGGCATCCATCCGTTGCACCTTGGCGTCGTCATGACCCTCAACCTGGTCATCGGCCTGCTCACGCCGCCCGTCGGACTCGTGCTCTATGTGCTGGGTGCGGTGTCTGGCGCACCGTTTTCTCGTGTGGTGCAAGGCATGCTGCCATTTCTAATCGTGCTTCTGGTAATTCTGATTGTCATCACCTTTGTGCCGGGCATAAGTTTGTGGCTGCCCCGTGCACTTGGTATGGGGTAACGCACACGGAAACAACTCACAGGAATACGACAATGCAACACATGACACTCGCTGCCCTACTGCCGACAATTGGTCTTGCCGTACTCCTTTCTCCGTCCGCGCGAGCAGAAGAAGCTCCGAACAGCGAGTTGACCTTATGGTACCAGCAACCCGCAAGCGACTGGGGCCAGGCCCTGCCCACCGGCAACGGCCAATTGGGCGCCATGGTCTTCGGTGGCGTCGATCGTGAACGCCTGCAGTTGAACGTCGATTCGCTCTGGGACGGTTATCCGCTCGACCCAAGTAATCCTGCAAGCAAGGAGGCCTTGCCGGAAATCCGCCGGCTGATGTTCGAGGGCAAGAACAAGGAATCTGTCAATCTGGCCGGCCAGACAATGATGGGCCGTCCGCAACGCATCAAACCGTACCAGGCCTTGGGCGACTTGTTCCTGGAGTTTCCCGGACACGGTGCAGTCTCCGACTATCGCCGAGACCTGGACCTCGATGCCGCGGTTGCAGGCGTCACCTATCGTCACAACGACGTCACCTTCAATCGCGAAGTCTTCGCGTCGGCCCCGGCCGACTGCCTGGTCGTCCGGCTGACGGCAGACCGCCCGGCAAGCATCGACGTGAAGCTATCGATGACGCGAGAGAAGGACGCCCAATGCCTGGCGCACCCGTCCGATCCCAATGCGATCCTGCTTCGCGGACAGGTGGATCGAAAGGACGATCAGGGCGTGCAGCGAGGATTGCGATTCGCATCGGTCGTGAGAGTACTACTGGAAGGCGGCCGGCTCACTCGCGATAGCGGCGCATTGTCCATCGAAGACGCCGACGCCGTGACCATCCTGGTGGCCGGCGCAACCAGCTATCGGGGCGATGAGCCGGAGCAAGCCTGCAACGCGACCGTCGCGGCGGCCGCCAAGCAGCCGTACGACAAGCTGAAGGCGGACCACATGGCCGACCACCGTCGATACTTCCGTCGCGTGGCGATCGATCTCGGGCCGGCAGACGCCGCGGTTACCGCGCTGCCAACCGATCAGCGTTTGGCCAAGGTAAAGGACGCGCCCGATCCCGGCTTGGAAGCCCTGCTGTTCCAGTTCGGTCGTTACCTGCTGATTAGCTGCTCCCGCCCCGACACCATGCCTGCGAACCTCCAAGGGCTGTGGGCATGGCAGATGAACCCGCCGTGGAACTCCGACTATCATCTCAACATCAACCTGCAAATGAACTACTGGCCGGCCGAATCGACCAATCTGGCCGAATGCCACCTGCCGCTGTTCGACCTGATGGACGGGCTCGTGAAGCCGGGCGGGCATATTGCCGAGATCAACTACGGCGCACGTGGCTGGGTGGCGCACCACCTGACCGATGCCTGGGGCTACGCCGCAGCGGCAGACGGCCCGTGGGGAATCTGGCCGATGGGCGCCGCATGGCTCGCACAACATCCGTGGGAGCATTACGCCTTCACCGGCGACAAGCACTTCCTCCGCCAGCGTGCCTGGCCGCTCATGAAAGGCGCCGCCCAGTTCGTGCTCGACTTCCTGGTCGAGGCGCCTCCGGGAACGCCCGTTGCCGGAAAGCTGGTAACCAACCCCTCACACTCCCCCGAGAACAGCTTCATCTTGCCTAATGGCGAGCGGCACGTATTCACCTACGGCGCCACCATGGACCTGATGATCATCCACGAACTGCTGACCAATTGCATTCTGGCCAGCGAAATCCTGGATACCGACGCCGACTTCCGCGCCGAATGCGAGCAGGCGTTAGCCAAGCTGGCGCCGGTGTGCATCAGCCCGGAGTCGGGCCGCATTATGGAATGGATCGAAGACTACAAGGAGGCCGAGCCCACTCACCGGCACACGTCGCATCTGTTCGGCCTGCATCCGGGGTCGATGATTACGGCCGCCACCCCCGACTATTTCGAGGCCGCCAGGAAAGTCCTCGAACGCCGCGGCGACGGCGGCACCGGGTGGAGCCTCGCCTGGAAGATCAACTTCTGGAGCCGACTGCACGACGGCGACCGGGCCCATCGCCTGCTGAACAACCTGCTGAAGCACAAGATCCTGCCCAACCTGTTCGACAACCACCCGCCGTTCCAGATCGACGGCAACTTCGGTGCGACGGCCGCCGTTGCCGAGATGCTTGTGCAGAGTCACATTCGCACCGAGGCGGGCGTCTACAAGCTACACCTTCTGCCGGCCTTGCCTTCGGCCTGGCCGACCGGCAGCGTCCAAGGCCTCCGGGCCCGCGGCGATTGCACCATCGACCTGCAGTGGCGCGACGGCCAACTCGTGGAAGCCGTCCTTCACGCAGGCAGTAACGCCCCGGCATCCGTTCCGGTCGTTTACGGCGACACGGAAACCGCCATCACGCTCAGTCCTGGCAAGCAGGCCCGGCTAGCAGGCGACCTAAAGGCAAAGTGAGAAGCATCGACTCCACCTGTTCGGGGGCGCGGTGCGCTGCCCTTCCGAACAGGTGAAGTGCATTTCACAAGCCGGCTCGCGATTTCAATCGCGCGTAGCGACCTCGCTCATACCTCGACCCATTCGCCAGGAACGGGGACCGGATAGTAACCGTTCGCATCGGGCATGACAGGCGGCGGGCTATCTTCGGTCATCGCGTCGATGTTCGGACACAGTTCGAAGTTCGACTGGAGCATCTCGTCCCAGGTGATGACCCGGCCCATGTGCATGGCAGCACGGCCCATCAGCCCGGTCAGGTTCGAGTAGGCGGCCCGCTGGGCTTCATTTTGCGGCAGGTCTTGCCGGATGGAGTTCAGCAGCACGTTCCACTCTGCCTGCCAGCACGTGTAGTTCTCCTTCGGCGCCTGCCAGATGATGTCGTCTCGCGCCGAACGCGCCTCTTCGGTATATACATACTGGCCGCTGTCGCGATCGTACTTCGCAGACACTTTGAAGGGAGCGCAACGCTGATCTTTGTAGATATGGCACGTGCCCGAATGCACCGTCCCGGAAAACTGCGCAGCCCGCTTCGTGCCGTGAACGAATGTGGCGAACTCGGTATAGCAGTTCGGAAGATAACGGACCACGTCGTAAGCCTTGGCTCCGTCGGCGAAGGTATACTCCACGGAAAAGGAGTCCAGCCCCTGCCCGGCGTCCTTGCGGTTGGCGGCGCGGCCGCAGATGCCATGGGCCGTAACCGGATAGTTGTCGTCCTTCAGCCAGCAGATCTCGTCGATCTGGTGGATATCCATCTCTGCCCAGAGCCCGCCGGAAACCCACATCACGTGCGTGCGGTTGCGAATCTGCCAGAGCAACTCCTTCATGTCGGCCGGGCGATTGGGCGACATGGTTCCGCACGGCTCCATACGGTACGCACGGATGAGCTGGACCGGGCCGATTTCACCGTCATGGATGCGCTTCATCAGTTCCTGCCGGTTCACCGAGTGGCGGCACATCAACCCGGCGGCAATCTTCAGGTTCTTCTTCTTCGCCTCCTCGCCGGCCTTGACCACGCGTCGCACGCCGACCGGATCGACCGCGAACGACTTCTCCATGAAAACGTTGACGCCTTTCGAGACCGCGTAGTCGAGATGCACCGGCCGGAACGCCGGATAGGTGGTCAACATCGCAATGTCAATACCAGGCCGCAGGCAGTCGATTGCCTTCTTGTAGGCATCGAATCCTACAAACCGGCGGTCCGCTGGCACATCCACCTTCTCCGGCTGCCGCTGGCTGAGGGCCTTGTGCGACCCCTCCAGACGCGGCTCGAAAATGTCCGCCATCGCTACCAGCTTGCAGGGACCGTTGGGCGACTGGAACGCGTTCATCACCGCGCCGCTGCCGCGGCCCCCGCAGCCAATCAGGGCCAAGCGGATGGTATTGTCCTCTGCCGCATGAACGTGCGGAATGGTCACTCCGGCCAACGCGCTGCCGGCAGTCAACACGCCGCATTGCTTCAAGAAATCGCGGCGAGAATTGCCGACCACAGACTTCTGCGAGACATCAGTGTTTCGTTTCATAGCTTCTCGGTTCCTTATGTGAAGATTGTGACCAAAACATCAACCTCAACTTCATACGTATTTGCCGTCACCCAACAGAAGCAATGCCACTTTCCATCCAACGACACCATGCGCCACCCCGCAACTACTGCACCGATCTGCGCATCCCACGGACGGCATCCAGAAGCACTTGCTCCGTCTCGGCAGCGAACCAACCGATATGTGCAGAGACCAGCCCCAGCGTCTCGTATCCGCCTTCGCCGACAATACGAGCAGACGGCAGATAGCCGAAGACCTCGTTCGAGTAGCCGGCAACCCACACCTGTTCGGTCCCCAAAGCATCGCGGACAAGCGGTACGTAGTCGCACACCACTTCGCCGGAAATCGCCACAAGCGTCAGATCGTTGCCAAACTGCCACAAGGCAAGCGGCGCGGCGTAGTGCGTGGGAAGCGGCTCGCCGCGCGTCTGTGCATCGCAGATTCGGCGCGCGTTGTGCGACTGCCAAAACGGCCCTTCCGCCAGTTCGGCAAGCTGCCTGGCCGATGGCGCCGGCTGCAACGGCAGGCTGACCGTCTCGTACGCAGTACGAAGCGGCCCGCGGATCGCCTCCAGCGGACCGGCCGCAACTCGGCAGACTTCGGCCCCCAGTTGCTCGCCCTGTTTCTGTACGATCTCGTCCTGATTCGCCGTCGACCGAGGCTCCGGATTCGCGTCGGCTCCGCAGTTCTGAACGAACAGGCTCGTCACACCGGGAAGCTCTCGCTCGATGTACTTGCGCGCATAACTGGGGAAATCGCCCGAAAGCTTATTCCACTTCGATCCCAACGTCACCGCATGGCACGACACGCCGAACACCACGCCACGGACCTTGCCATCAGGGGCCTCTATGCACAGGACCGGCACGGTCCGATCCACCGGCCCGTCGGGGTTGGGTCCCATGCCCTTGTACTTCCCGTCCGAATCGAAACGGCGGCGGTTCATCACGAAATCGATTTCACCCACGCCCCATCGCAGTCGCGCCGGCGCCAGATCGGCCAGTGCCGCAGCCGCCACATCGGCAAGCTTCTCCCAAAGCCAAGACGTATACGCCTTTGTCTCGGCCAGGTCCGCCTCCGAGATAGGATACCGATTCGTATCCGAAGTACCGATCATGGGCCCCGAGTGCGTGTGCGACCAGTTCAGCAGGATCTGCCGCCGCTTAAGCCCCGTCTTCTCCATCAGCCGTTTGCAGAGCTGTTCGGCCTCCGGTTTGCGCAGTACACACAGATCGGCCGTAATCAGCACCGCCGGTTCGCCGTCCCCGCTCTGAATAGCCATGGCGGTGGCGAATAGGTCGTCGAACACGCCCTCATAAGGCCGGAATCGCCACTTGCCGGCATACCCGTACAGCCACACCGGTCTTTCCGGCGTAATACACACTCGGGCAAACCCTACGCGCCACTCCGGCTCACCGGAGGCCCGCGTGGAGGACCAACAAGATACTGCCACAACAGCAAATGCGGCGAACACCCACATACGGCAGCAGTGTCGAGATCGCATTTCGGCCACCTATTCGTTCTTCGGAAGACCGATCTTGTCGATCGGAATCGGTTCGAAACCCGGTACCTGCTCCCAAATGGCAGGCAGCACCGACAGGTCGAGCGGCTTGCCCGAAGCGGCGGACGGAATCGATGGGAAGTCGGCAAGCTCCTTCACCAGGTTGTCCTTGCGGTCAAGCCACTCCTCTTTCACGTCCTTCGACAGGGCAAACGGCCGCTTGCAGCCGATGATAATGTTGCTGTGCATCACGTTACCCATCGGCAGCAACGGATCGTTCTCCATGGTCGCGGCGAGCCGCGGATATCGCTCGCGCCACAGCGGCGAAAGGTAATCGACCGCCTCGCATTTCGCCAGAAGGTTCCACGAGCCCGGCTTGTCGAGCGTAATGCCGCGCGGCCCGCGGGCATCGACGTGAATGCCTACCGGCAAATCGATAAAGATATTGCCCCGCAGCGTATTGTCGCGTCCGCCGCCCAACAAAACGCCCCGGCCGACGCCGCCGAAGGCGATATTGCCGACAACCGTATCGCCGCTATCGCAATCGTCCAGGTAGATGGCCGACGAGCCGCATCCTTCGTTGTTCGTGATTTTGTGGACGTAGTTCCAGCGAACCACGTTCCCCCGGCTCGACCAGTCGCGACCGGTATAGAACACGCCAACATCGGAATAGTGAATGCACACGTCGTGCGCTTCGTTGAGTTCAAGAATATGCTCGTTACCGCCGTACGAAAAAGCGCCCGTGGGCGTGTGATGGACCAGGTTGTTCGCAACCCGGTTGCCGCAACCTCCTAACGTAACACCGCGGCCGCCGCCCCAGTCCAGCCGCCCAACATGATGTACATGACAGCCGGTAACCTCGCAGTTACCCGGAGTCAGCGTCTTGCGATCGCCGCCATACGCGGAAATGCCTCGGGACGCCGTTTGGGTGACTTCGCACCCTCTTGCTGCCACGTTCGAGCCGCTCAGTTCGATTCCCGTCCCGCCTGTATTTCGCACCAGACAATTCTCAATACACCCGTTCTCGCAGTTCCGAAGCTGCACGCCCGTGCCCCGGCAGTTCTCGATCGTCAGATCGCGAATCCGCAAATGCTTCACCCCATCGGCCAGCAGAAGCGGTTCCTTACATACCGTCAGACGGACAGGCTGTTTCGCCAGATCGCCCGGCGGCCAGAAGTACAACCGATTATTCTTCCGGTCCAGGTAGTACTCGCCCGGCTGGTCCAACTCCTCGAAGACGTCAATCGCGTAGAAACGGTGCTTGGAATCCTTGCGCCACGGTGAACCGATTCCGTAGGCATGTTTCGCGCCCAACCGCAGCTCGCCGGATTCCGAATCGTAGCTGGCCGCCTTGAGAACCTCGTCACACCAGTCGTAACACCAGAACCCGTGTAGCCAGACGCCACGCTCGAAATCCCAATGCTTCGCCCGATCGCCGGGGAAACGGAACGAACCGGGCCGATACACCTCGCGCTGTACCCAATGGGTCGTTCCCGACGCACCCGGATCAATCACTTCGTCGAACACGGCGAACCCGTCGTTCGGCCACCGCGCAACCTGCATCGGCCGATCGTCGAAAACCACTTCCTCCAACCCGTGTGTCCGGTACTGCAGCGGCTTCGGCGCCAATGGCGCGAACCCCTGCGCACTCAGGTCGGCAACCTGCACGTGCGACTTCGCTTCGTCCGAGACAAGTGTTTTCGCCTCTTCGGCAGATATAGGCCGGAACGCGCCGACGGCCCGCGCCCCGGAAATTCGCGTCTTGCCCGGGTCGGTCGCCCGAATAACCAAGGGCGTCTCGGCAGTGCCACTGTGCCTGGCATCGAGGCGTATCCCTTGGACAACCTCGTATTCGCCGGGCCCGATCCACAGAGTCCCCGCACCACTCTCACGCATCACGTCAACGGCCTTGGCAATCGAAGCCAGCGGCTGCTCCTTCGTCCCCGGATGATCATCACTCCCCGTTTGGGCAACATAGACGTCCTTGCCAAAGACCGGCAAGCTGAAGCTAAGAAGAAAGCAAGAAACGGCGACGCAACCCCCCAGTCGACTCGAACGCATAAAGGCACCTCGGCGTGAAGATATGGCAGGTTCTAAGGCAGGATAACCCATTGTGGCATATCCCTTGCTGGAAAGCAAGCACAGCATTGCCACCTCAACCCGGAGCCCGGAAGCCCCCAGGCAGGAGGCCGGTTCGCACTACCCTGGCCAAACGCACCCGGCTCCGGCTTTCAACGTCCCATTTCCACCTTCCGGTCACTTCTTTCTGCCAAACGCAGGCGGAACCAACGATCGAACCGCGCGGATCACCGTGTCTTCAGTCTCGGGCGCAAGCCGCGTGGGCTGCCCATAAGAGACCATTGAAGAATCGACCTCATATCCGCCTTCGTCAAGCATTCGCTCCGAAGCGACATAGCACGGCATCCCGTTCGCATAGGCAGTCACCCACAGACGCGAACTATCCAGCTCGCGTTTCAGCCGGAGGGAGTAGTCGACCACCACCTCGCCCGGCAAAAAGACCATGGCCAGATCGTCGCCGAACGTCCACGTGGTGATTGGGTAATCGAACGATTTCGGCAAGGCGCCGTCGCGTTCGAGGATGGCGAGAAAATGCCGCGCCATGTCGCGAGCCCCCAGCGATCCCTGCTGTGTCCGCCGCTGGAGTTCCTCGCGGTTGGGCAGTTGCCCCAACGGAACCTGAATGGTCTCCTGCCTCGCCACAAGCGACGCAGGTATCCGCTTCCACTCGCCTTGCAGCAGACGGTCAACTTCGTCGGCAACCGCGCGGCCATACTGCTGCGCATGTTCCAGCGTGCTGCCGGGATAGGGGCCGACGTCGGCGCCACAACCGATCAGCATCAGGGCCACAGCCTCCGGATGGGCCGCTTCCATCGCTTTCTGCGCAAAGCCGGCCCAATCGCCATGGATCTCGTTGCTGGCGCCTACCGTCGTACAATGACACGCATAGTTGGCGACAATCCCTACCAGCTTCCCTTCGAGATTTGTTACGCGCAGAACCGGAAGCCTAGGATCGACCGGCCCGGGCGATTCGCGTGCATCACGCGGCAGGAACCCGACCCACTTGCCGTTCTCCAGGCGTCGCCGATTCACTCCAAACGAAACGGCGCCCTGAGCCCATGCCAAACGGGCAGGCTTCCGTGCCGCCAATGCATCGAGCGCAACTTGCGTCAACTGATCGACCAGTTCACGCCTGTAACGATTCATGTGCTCCGCGTGTTCGGCCGGCATGACTTTCGTATAGTGCCATCCGGCAAAATCGGGCAATAGTGGAGCGGAATGGGTGTGGGTTGACGCGACAACGCACCGTTCGGGACGAACACCTGCCTTCTCCTTCAACCGGGTCGCCACCGCAGTTGCCAGGCCGGCCGTTGCACTGCAGCTATCCAGAACGACGAGCACGGCCGGCCCATCGCCTTCGTTACTTCCGATCGCGATGGCCTTGCCCCAAAGGCGGTCGACGACGTTGCTCACTTCGTCCATGCGGCTGGCGTATCCGGCCAATCGCACCGGGTAATCCGGCGTGATATCGATGCGCGCCAAGCCAACAAGCACAGAATCCTGAACACCCGCCGACACGTCTGCAAACACCAGGCCGCATCCAATAGTAACGATCACCGCGCAAGCCAAACACAACCGTTGCAACATGGGGAGCCTCTTTTTCAAGGTGGGATGTCAAAGTCCTGTCCGCTACGCCAGTTGCTTCCGATTTTCGTGAATCTTCACGATGGCGTTGGCAATGTCGTCCATGTCTTCCTTCGTTCCCAGCAACAGCCGCTGGCTCAGGCAGACCGCTTCCGTACACAGGATGTCGTTTTCGGGACACTCGATCTGCTCGCGGCAATGGTCGAGTTGCGCCTTCGAGTACATCCGTTGGAAGTTCCGTGAACTCAGCGTGCTTTCGATGAACGGCGACTTGTTCAACGGTCCATAGCCTCCGGAACACGGGATGCCTTCCGCCTGCAACGCCGCCTGGAACTTCGAACGCGCCACGCCCAGCACTTCCCGATCGATCCGCATGGGGAAGAGATGAAAAGCTGCCCGCGTTACGCCGTCGTTCAGCCGATGCACGGTAATGCCTGGGAGCCCCTCCAACTTCTGACGCAGATACTGTCCGTTCTCCCAACGCCGTTGCGACTGCTCTTCGAGCCGCTCCATCTGCGCCAACAGAATGGCGGCCTGGAACTCGGTAAGCCGGTACTTCGACCCCAGATACGGCCCGCCGTGCCCGAAGTTGTGATAGGAGTAGGCGCGATCCATCAGCGTATCGTCGTTCCCCACCACCGCACCGCCTTCGCCGCACGTGAGGTGTTTCGAGTTCTGGAAGCTGAAGCAGCCCAGATTGCCCAGCGTTCCGCACTTCTTGCCGCGATACTCGGCCAGCCACGCCTGGCATGCATCTTCCAATACCAGCAGATTGTGCCTCTTGGCGATTGCGTTGATCCGGTCCATGTCGGCCGGCAAGCCATAAATATGGACCGGGAGGATGGCCTTCGTATTGGGCGTAATCTTCGCCTCCAGCTTCTCCGGATTGACCAGGAACGTGTCCCGATCGGTATCGACCATGATCGGCAACGCCCCGGCCAGCAGAATGCAGCTAACAGACGCCACAAACGTATACGGTCCGACAAGCACTTCATCACCGACACCGATATCCAACGCATGGAGCGCCGTGACCAGTGCATTGGTGCCGTTGACCGTCGCCAGAGAGCGTTTGGCGCCCAGCATCGCGGCCCACTTCTGCTCGAACTCGGGCACGACCGTCTTGCGAGACCAGACACCGCTGCGCAGCACCGAAAGCACCAGCTCTTCGTCGCGCTGCGGATCCCAGACCGGCCAACCGCCGAACCCCTTCGTGCGCACCGGAGCACCGCCTTGAATGGCCAGTTTGCCTGCACTCCCGGTTCCCGCCGCGCGAGCCGTCCCCGATTGCCCTGCTACCGCCGCAAGCGAACCGGCTGACGTTGCTGCCACAAACCGCCTTCGAGTAAAACGCGAGTCTTTCATAATTCACGGTTCCTTTCACGTTCGCGGTGGGTTGATATCAAACGGCAAAATGGGCGGCAACCTTCCGAATGGCCTTCGACACGTCGAGAATATACTCGTCCGTCATGCCTTCGTGGATGGTGATGCGAATGCCGCTCTTGAGTATCGCCTCTGCCTCCGGGCAGCTGTGTTTCGAGAAGTCCATGTCGGTCAGGCCGAACTCCTTCACCGGCCAGCGACCGGCAAAGAAGGCGTGCTCCTGGAACACAGGTTCGCCGTACAGCGGAACCCCGATATACCCGCCCGATGCCGGCGCCCCTTCCGCCCGCAATGTTCGGGCGAAATCGTCGCGATTGATGCGGAAGGCTTCGGGCTTGATGCGAAACATGTAGAACCAATAGACGGCTCGATCCTCCGGATGCACCTCGTGCGGGATGAGCCCGGGAACGTCTTTGATCTTCTCGGTGAGGAGATTGCCCAGGCGACATCGCGTCGCGGCAATCTCCTTCAGCCGCGTCAATTGGCCCGCAGCCACGGCCGCCTGCGGCTCTGTCATGCGATAGTTCGTCGAAAACATCCGGAAACCGCCGCCTTCGCGCCGGACGCCACGCGCGGCCCCCTTGTCGCCAAACGGCTGCAAGCGCGGGCCATACGTCTCGTCGTTGGTAGCGACAATCCCGCCATCACCGCAAGTGACATGCTTCGAATTCTGCAGCGAGAAGCACGCGAAATCGCCCACCGTACCGATAGGCCGACCTCGCGTCTGCGCACCCCACGCCTGACAGCAGTCTTCGATCAACACGAGTTTGTGCTCATCGGCCAGGGCCTTCAGGGCATCGATTTCGCACGGGTTGCCGGTCAAGTGGACGGCGATAATGGCCTTGGTCTTGGGTGTAATCCGGCGGCGAACGTCTTCGGGGTCGAGATTACAGCTTCCCGGCTTCAAGTCGGCGAAGACAGGCACCCCGCCCTGGTACAGTACGCCGATCACACTCCCGATATCGGTCACAGGCGAGGTGATCACTTCGTCGCCCAGTCCGATCTCGGCCGATTCAACGGCAATATGAATGGCTGCCGTTCCGGAAGAGCACGTGTGTGCATACTTCAATGGGCAGAAGTCATGAAACCGTTCGAGCAAAAGCTTGTTCTGCGGGCCTTTCCAGTAGAACAGACTACCCTGCCCCAACATTTCTTCGAGCCGCTCTCGTTCCGGTTCGCCCCAGCGAGGCTTCCGGTTCACCGGCTGCTGAACGGCCTTGGGGCCTTTATGGATCGCAAGCTTCGTTTCATCGGCCGTTTCATCGGCAGCTTGAACTCCAGTCGCAGTCAGCGCCCCGGCCAGCGCACCCGACGCACCAGCAACAAACCGTCTCCGATTGATCGAATCGTTCTCGAACACTGCTAGACCCTCCGCCTTACGTGTCAGTAGAAACCGCCGCACTCGCCTTGATGGCAACCTGACGGGAGAAGCCAGAGGCATTCTGCCGCCATCGCGGGCCCGCACCACCGCCGGTCATTCTAGCGCAGGTCTTCGGGGGATTGCAACCCCCGCGCAAGAGAAAAAGCACGGCCAGACCGCAACGATTCCACCGTGCGAGATCGCTGGGCAGATTGCCACTTGACAATCGCCATGGCGCGGAAAGAATACCCTGGACAATTTCCCCCACACAATGGAAGGACGATCTCTGTGGACGACATGACCCTTGAGCAAGCGAATGCGGCGCTCGCGGCGGCCGTGGCCAAGGCCACGGAACTCGGTACTCGAATGGACATCGCCGTCGTTGACGCCGGTGCAAACCTGAAGGCCTTCGCCCGTATGGATGGAGCATGGCTCGGCTCGATCGACATTGCCATCCGAAAAGCACGAACTGCCCGCTATTTCGACATGAACACCGGCGAAATCGGGCAACTCTCCCAGCCGGGCGGGGCACTATTTGGGATCGAGCACTCCAATGGTGGCTTGATTTCTTTCGCAGGCGGTATCCCCATCCGTAATCAGGATGGAGCAGTCATTGGCGCCATTGGCGTCTCCGGCAGTACCGTCCAGAATGATCACACCGTTGCCGAGGCTGGTGCAGCAGCATTCTAATCAAGCACTGCCCCCGTCTGGCGCAAAGGCAAGTATTGTCGTAACCGTTCACGGGGGACTGTCCAAATTTCCACGGCACATCGGACATTTTGCCCCACCGGCCACTGCTACAAGCCACGAAATCGGACTGCCCCTCTCGTATTCCGCGGGGAGCAATGGCTTGCGCCGCTGACCCGTGAACGGTTGCATACTGTCGAAGGCTATCGCAGTTGAACGCAGCGCGACACCTGCGGACGGCCCACTTCTCGCCCCCCCCAGCAGCACTGCGGTTCCGCCCCAATGCGTGCAACCTAGCGCCAGGACACGCAATGCGCATGTGCGGCAGAAACAACGCAAGGACATGCAATGCAATTGCCCCAATGGAAACGCAGGGACATGCAATGCGCAATCAGCCTGAAGACCCCACTTCCATTACGGATGCACCACCCGCAAGCATGTAAGCCAAGGGTAGCGACAGGACATGCAATGCAATGGGTCCCAATGCGAGGATATGCAATCTGCAGACTGCGAGTTGACAGCTTCCGCCCTTTCGTCTAGAATGCTGGCACTTGGAAGTGGGGGTATTCCGGAAATACTTGCTTCAAAGGAGGTGTTTCTATGACGGTGGCGCGTTCGCAACTGGTCGATACCGACGTAACTGCTTAGCCATCCTCGATAACGAGGCCCTGCTGGCCACGTGTGCGTACATCGACCTGAACCCGGTGGCGGCAGGCATTGCAGAATTGCCCGAGGATTCGCCCTATACGTCGCTACATCAGCGGGTGGAGCATTGCCGCGAGAAAGGGCGTTTGGCCGATCTTCAGGCGGCACGGCAGGGCACCGTCGCCGCGGCCAGGCTGGCTGCCGAACTCGACGAAGACCACTGGCTCTGCCCGATCAACGACACGCGTGCCTCCGGCGGCGAACGGATCGGGCTGCTCGAAGGTTTTTCGTTGGGCAGCTACCTGCAACTTGTCGATTGGACGAGCCGTCTGTTCCGTGAAGGCAAGGCGCGCGTGAGCGACGAGGTGGCGCCGATTCTCGACCGGTTGGACACGACGGGCGAGATGTGGCAGGAGACGATGAAGCGGCTGTTCGCCAAGGCAGGCAAGACGCTGGGCGTGGCGTTTGCGTTCCATCGCGACCCGCTACGGCAGGCGGCGGCCCATCGCGGCTGCCACCACCTGGCGAACCTCAACGGCTGCCGCACCTAGCCGCGTTTCGCCCGCCGCCGAGTATGGCCAGCCGACCAAATGGACCCGCACCCTCTCGAAAGCCGGCGCGTGGGAAACTCAGAAGCAAAGTGACGGAACACTGACCGATCAGCAGTTTCGTATTGATACATCGGCCAAGGAGAATCAGTACAATACCGTTGGGGACGAAGCGTTTGATGACGACTGGCATTTCAACGGCGCCACGATTACCAACACGGGGAATGACGGCACGTTCACAGGCTATCTCGATGCGAACGCCCCTATTGTCAACTCTTATCTGCACGGCGATGGATTCAGCAACACCACTCCGATCGCTATGGGGGCTCAGGCGTCCGCTGGCAATCCTCTGATTGGCTTGATTGATGAAGTGCGCATCTCCAACGTGGTGCGGTCCGATGCCTGGATGGATGCCGAGTATCGCAGCCAGTCCGGCTCGCTAACGACCATGGGACAGACCATCAACCGGACCGGCCTGATCGCGGAGTATTCCCACGAGTGGATCAACCCGGTTGCCGATACTACGGGCCATGGATACGATGCAGTCAACCACAACAGTGTTGCTTTTGTCAGCGCGCCAACAGGGGGTGGTTTTGTCTTCGGGAAGACAGTAGGGGCGTACAACCGCTCGTTGGAAACGTATCTGGAAGTTCCCGCCGAGGTGGTCGAAACGGGCGAGAGCTTCACGTTCACCGCTCTGGTGCAACGTGACGGCAATCCCAATACGGGATACCAGACCATCTTGGGCAGCAATCGCTTTCGGTTCCAGTGGTCCACCGATGACCGGACAAGCACCGAGACGGGTCGTTTGCGGCTCGATGTTACTGGCGCCGGTGATGCACTTTCATCTGCCGGTTATTTTGAACTCGAAAAGTGGTATATGGCCGTGTTGCGTTACGATGCGGGGAGCAACACGGGTGATGCATTCTTGATCTCACCTTACGATACCGTCGGAACGCCTGCTTTCACCTTCACGCCAGAGGATCCGCTGGTGGACCTTACTGCATTGCGCATTGGTGGAGACGGCCTCAGCGGAATCGGATCGTTCGATGGTTGGACCGGTTTCATCGACGGCGCCCGGTTCTACGGAAGCTACCTGGACAACGCCCAGTTGCAGGAGGTGCTGGAGAGTTATGTGCCCGAACCATCGTCCTTGTTGCTGATTCTCGTGGGCGCCATCAGCCTGTTGTTCCGGCGAGGCAAGACGCGATAGGCAACAGTCGCAGCGGGTTACTTTCCTTGGTTTCTGTTGCTGTCGGCCGCAGGCATACGCGTGCCTGTCAGTGTGTGCACTCGCAAGGAAACGCTTTGAGAATGGGGCGTCCGTCCTTCCAGTCGATCTGAATGACGGAAAGGTACCAGGTGCGGCCCTTGTCGTTGTTGCCCTGGTAGAACAGGTAGTCCTTTCCATCGCTGTCCTGGAACAGAAAAGGGTGTCCCGATTCGCTGGAGTTCCAGCTTCCTTCCGGACCTACAGGCAGGAACGGCTGGTCGAACAGCCGAGTGAAGCGTATCCCGTCGTCGCTTACGGCAACGCCGATCTGTTGTGGCTGGTTGTTATAACTCCCGGCATAGAACATGTAGAGCCGGCCGTCGTGCCGGGCCATGGCGGCGGCCTCGATACACTGACGCTCCCAGGGCAGTTCCGGTTTGAGGATGGAACGGTCCGGATTGAGTTGTGTCCACTGCGAACGGGTGAAGTTGCTGCCAATCGGCGCGGCGGCGACGCCTTGCATTTGGATCTTGCCTGCCGGATCTCGCGTGGCCCAATAAAGCAGCAAGCGGCCGTCGTGCTCGATGACGTCGGCGTCGATGGCGCGGCCATTGTTCCAGTCGCCTGCGGGGCGGAAGATCGGGTTGGTCGGATTCCGGGTGAAGTGCAACCCGTCATCGGACCATGCGTGGCAGATCGCGTCGCGCGGGCCGGCCCCATACGACTGGTAGAAGAGATGGACCTTCCCATCGAGCACAATCGCCCCCGGCGCGGTGAAGCCGTTCTTCTCGGCTTCGCCCGTATTGGTCAGCTCGCCCGCTTTCGTCCAGTCCAGCAAGTTATCGCTCGTTGCGACGCCAATACTCCAACCGCGGGTTGGTTTGCCCTCGTAGGGTGGCAACGAGTAATACAGCCAGTATCGATCTTTGAATCGAACGACGGCCGGATCTTTTGAGAACGGTTTCCCTGACGCGGTGTCCGCGAAGTGCATCCGAGGCGCCTTGCAGTCTTGCGCCATAGCTGCATCGACCGCGACATGCGTGAAAAACAGGGCGGCTAAGAAAGTGGCGACAAGTTTGGACACAGTGCTGGCTCCTTGATTGGCTCACGCCAGATGCTTCGAAACAGACGATGGTACGATAGCGCCGGCGTATCGCGACGTGCATCCAGACGTTGACAGTCAGATGCCGGCGAGACACGCACCATTATGGCATACTCGCTCAGGTTCTCGCAACCGATGCGTAAAGCAGGTACAATAGGACTACCGTGAGTTTGCCCCCCTCCC
The DNA here is from genome assembly GCA_040772845.1 of Thermoguttaceae bacterium. GTDB lineage: Bacteria > Planctomycetota > Planctomycetia > Pirellulales > Thermoguttaceae > PWXP01. The sequence goes on along the minus strand of JAXGXG010000002.1, from coordinate 1,005,030 downwards.
CCGCGGAGTACCACCCATGTTTGTATCTCTGTTGCGTGCTTCTTTCCGATGGTTTACGGCGCTGCTCTTGCTCCCTGTACTCGTCTGCACGATCGAGGCGAACGACGTGTCGGCGACGAACCCGGGGGCAGGTGACAAGAGTGCTGCCCAGGCGGGCGGCACTCTTGTGAGGGCCACCCGCATCCTGTTCCTTGGCAACAGCATCACACGGCATGGACCGGCGCCCAAGATCGGCTGGACCGGCGATTGGGGAATGGCTGCCAGCGAGGAGGCGAAGGACTACGTCCATGTCCTCGTCCAAGCCCTTGCCGAACGTTGGGGGACCAGGCCGGAGTTTCAGGTGCACAACATTGCGACCTTCGAGCGACAATACGCTACGTACGACATCACGGCCATCCTGAAGGCGCAGCGGGAGTTCCAGCCGGATATCGTGGTTGTGGCAATCGGTGAGAATGTGCCTGGCCTCGGCTCCGATGAGGCTCGGGCTGCTTTCAAGAGCAGCCTGTTGCGATTGTTTACGGGACTGAAGGAAAACGGGCAGCCGGAGATCGTCGTGCGGAGTTGCTTCTGGCCGAACAAGGCCAAGGACGATGTCTTACGGCAGGCGTGCGAGGCGGTTGGGGGAGTTTTCGTCGATAATGGCCAGTTGGGAAAGGACGAGTCGAACTACGCGCGTTCAGAGCGCGATTACGCGCACGCGGGCGTCGCGGCACATCCGGGGGACCGGGGGATGAAAGCCATCGCCGATACATTGTTCAAGGTGATAGCCGCACGGGACCGAACCACACACTGAGAGGAACATCTGGAGTAACCATGAAAACGATCGTCGGGCATCACTGCCGTGGCAACAGAAGACGTGTGGCAACCCAACCAAGGGCGTCGGGCATAGGCGTCCGCCCTATCCTTAGTTGCGTTGTGGCCGGCTTGCTCGCTTGGGGAGTCTTTCCGGCCGTATCGGCCGTGGCCGCTGACCCCACGGTGGTGCTCGTCGCCTCGTCGCCGGAAAACCTGACCGCTCAGGGTTTGGATGCACTTGGCATCGAGCACAGGCGGGTGTCGCTGCGCGAGTTCCGCGATTTCTCGACGTTGGACGCCGACCTGTTGATTTGGGGGTTCGACGAGTCACGCGAAGCACTCGCTCCGCGGCAGGAGGAAATGGCCGCATTCCTTCGGGCAGGTGGCGTCTTTCTGGGGTTCCGTAGTTCGGGCGAGGATGCGTGGTTGCCGGTTCCTGCGGCACACGACAAGGCGTACGCATTCGGCGAGATTCTGTGCCCAGAGCATGCCATCTTCACCCAGCCTCATGCTCTGTCCGAGAAGGAACTCGCGCAGGTACACGGCGGGAGTGTGTATCGCGCTTTCCGCGGTCTAGGGCCGGGATGGATACCACTCTGTTCCACGGGCGCCGAGCAGGCGTGGGACAAGACATCGCCAGGCGGTGACGGACCTTGCTATGGACTCATCGAGTTGCCGTTGGGCGAGGGCCGATTGATCCTTTGCCAGATGATTCCAGAGTACGCCTGGTTTCGTGATGCAGAGGGTGACCGGGAGACACCTGGAGCGAAACTGTTCGAAACTCTGGTCCGCTATGCCCTTGCGAATGCACCGAGCCGGGCGGCCGACCGTCCGCCGCGCGTGGCGCCGGAGTCGTTCCGGGGCGACTTGGCCGACGTCGTGGTAACGCCCGGACGGCGCAGCGGTGTCCCCTTGACCGAACCTGCCTGGAAGTACCAGTCGTCGGGGCCGTATCGCTGGAAGGTCGATCGGCGGGGCGTGCTCACGTTCACCCATGCAGACGAACCCAGTACCGCGGGTAACTTTGCCCAGCTAAGCGGCAGCCTCGCAGTTCCGCCCGATACCAACTCGCTTGTCCTGCGTTGGTACAAGACCGATACGTATTGCGGAGGGCGAGAGGTCCAATTGGGTGGCAAGGACCACGGGCAATTGGCCCTGGAGAATTACAAACGCGAAATGCGCTTCGCTCAGGTGTTGGTCAATGGGGAAGTCGTCTGGGAGAACGACGTGTGCGGTCCGAATCCGCAACCGGCAAGGCGGGCCGTCCACTATGCCGACGTTACCGAACTGGTGCGCAAGGCCGGTCGTTGCGACGTTGTACTCCGCGTCGAAGATCGAAAGGGTTCCGGGGAGGAACCGTTTGCCATCGACGTCTTTTTCGCTGCCGTTGACTTGCTGACAAACCTGCAGTTGAAGCCCGTCGCCGACATGAAAAGTGAAGGGTTTACGGTGGAGGCACAGGCCAAGCGACTTGCCGCTGACAAAGGCGTTTTGGAAACACAATACGACGGACCGAACGGGCGTTTCGCCTTGGCTGTGTGTCTGACGGACGGGTTCGAAGGTCGTTCCAAGTTGAAGCTGCTGGCCGCAGGCAAGCCACTGGCCGATTGGACATTGAGCGCCGACGATGGCGCGACTTGGTGGGCCGTGGCGCCTCCTGCGGAACTGCGGACGGGGGATCAGTTGCAGGTCGAGATTACACGTGAGGGGCAGGAGTCGCCATGCGTCGCGCAATTGGCGGTGATTGCCCCGGAACTGCTGGCCAAGCCTGTTGCCGAAGCCGCACGGGTTGTCCATCGAGGTGAGGTGACCGAGCAGGTACGTTTTGCCGTTACGGTGCCGGAAACAAGCGGGCTTGCTCGAACGGACGAGGTCGCCACGGCCGGGCTGCCGTTTCCCAGGGGGTGCCTGACAGAAGAAGCGAACGTGCGCGTGTTGGATGACGGAGGTCAGCCGGTCCCCTGCCAGTTCCGCCCAGTTGGACGCTGGTCAGACGGCTCGGCACGCACGACCGTGGTCGCCTTTCCGGCCAACGTCGGCGCCGACGCCCTGGCACGCTACACGATTGAGGCCGGCAAGAATGTTACACCGGGCCCCGAGGGCGCCCTGCAACTTTCGGAAGAGGCCGATCGGATCTGCATTGACACCGGTCCTTTGCAGGCGGTCTTCAGCAAGCGGAAGGGAACAGTCGTAGAAACGCTCGGGCGGGGCGCGGAGGTGGTGAAACCGGCCGAGGCCGCGTGGGAACTCGTTGTGGGAACCGAGGAGGGAAGAACCCTACGCAGCGGTGGTGAGACCGTTTCCTCGGTCCGGATTGTCGAGCGTGGTCCGGTGCGGGCGTTGCTTGTCAGAACGGGTTCGCTGGCGGACGAGGCTGGTAAGCAACTCGATTATCGGATGACCACGGAACTCACCGCCGGTTCGGATCTGTTGCGTGTGGAAGTCAGCATCGTGAACCGCGAAGATCAGCCCGAGGTCTACATCAAGCGTTGGTCGCTCGACTTCCCGGTGGCGGGCGCCGAGACAGGCCGGGTTGATTTGGGCGACCGGTGGTGTGCCGCGAACGACGGGGCTGTCCTGTACCAGCACCGCGAAGACCGGCTCACGTGGACCGGTGCGGATGCCGAGTGCAGCCGCGTTGAGGGAAAGGCTTCCGGCTGGGTGCGGTTGCCGGGGCTGGTTATCGGGCCGCGGTGGTTCTGGCAACGGTTTCCCCAGGCGGTCCAGTTTTCGCCTGACAAGGTACGATTCGACCTGTTGCCCGAGGCGTTCGATTCCGGCGACCTGCCGACCCGCTGGCGTGATCGACTTCTGGAGATGACCGATCGTTTCACGGTAGGCGGCGTCGGGTATCCGCAGTCGCCGGGCAAGATGGGCCTGTTCCGGCTGACGCGGGGCGAGGCCTTGAGTCAGGAGTTCGGTATTGTGGCGGACGGTGCGGCGGTCGATGCGCCCCCGGTGGGGCGTGAACGGCTTGTGACGCCATTGCGTCCGGTGGCCGAGCCTGCGTATACGGCATCGACGGGCGCCTTCGGTGCGTTGGTTCCGCGCGATCCTGAGCGGCTCGAACGTTACGAGCAACTGGTGGACCGTTGCTATGAAGGCTACCTGGCCCAGCGTCGCAAACGGCGCGAGTACGGATTCGAGAACTTCGGCGATTCGACGTTTGAATGGGGCTATGGGCCATCCTACACGTATTGGAGCAACAGCGAATACGATCATCATCACGGTTTCGGCCTGCAGTACCTCCGCAGTGGCGATCCACGCTGGTGGGAACTGTGCGAGACCGCAGCTCGACAATACCGCGACGTGGTTGTTGTCCATGACGCGTCCGATGAAAGTGGAATGCGGGGCGGGCCGCACCATCACAATGCCACGAACCTTTGGATGCCACAGCACGAAGAACAATTCTGGATTGCCGACCACACGCTGCACGGTTGCCACGTAAGTCATAGCTGGGTCGAAGGGTTGATCTTGTATGCGTGGGTCTCGGGCGATCCCTGGGCCGAAGAGGTTATCGACGAGATGGCGGGTTGGTATGTCAGAATGGTCGAACGAAACCAGTTTGGCGCCGGCGGACAGGAACGGGGGCCCGGCTGGACGCTGATTGCGCTAAGTGCCCTGGCCGAAGCAACGCAGGACGAGCAGGTGATCGCGGCGGGCGGGACGGTGGCCGAGTGGCTGCTGGAGCATCAGGACCCGATCCGTGGCGTTGTTTCGGTGCCGATTAGCGAACAGCGCAGCTACGAAGGCGGTTCCACGTTCATGCACGGAATCGTCGGACGCGGACTCGGCCGCTGGTGCGACGTGACCGGCGATCCTCGTGTGAAGAACGCCACAATCGGCATTGCCGAATGGATCATCACCGAGCCGATGGGCGAGCCAGGCATGTTCTGGTACAAGCAGAGCCCCCAGAACAGCACGCGTTATCGGCCCACCGACCAGGTCCTGACGGCCTTGAGCTACGCTTATACGTTGTCCGAAGACCCACGCTTTGCCGACGTCGCGGTGGCGTTGATCGACAAGACCGGCCCGAACGTCCGTTCGATGAGCTGGCACGGCCAGTCCTTAAAGCATCTGTGGCCGCTGCTGAAGGACAAGCCTGCACCGTGATGTCAGGTGTACGATGGCCGAGCCTGTTCACGAAACGCCTGCTTGTGACGCCACCTTGGCGGCATGGACGCCGATGGCTTCGCCCATGGCGACGGCGCTGCCCGTGACGCGGTAGCTTCCGTGGGGGACAAAGTCGCCGCTAATGCAACGTCCGGCCATAAACAGATTGTCGGCGTCTTTGGCAATGAGCGAACGCAAAGGGATCTGGAAGGGACGGAAACGGATGCCGCCCCGCCCGATCGTTTCCTTCTTGTTCGATTCGAAGTCCGACGCATGGATATCGACACCGAATCGCGATTCGGTCACCGCGTCGTCGAACCGTCTTCCGGCCGCGACGTCCTCCTTCGTGATGGTATACAGCCCGTGGATGCGGCGCCCGCATCGAATGCCGATCTGTTCTGCGGTGGCCGCGACTCGCATCCCTTCCCAAACGCCGCCCAGCTTGTTCAGCGCCGCCACGATCCGCAGGATTTCCGAACGGGCGCGTACGGTTGCCGCCGAAACCGCCGCGGCATCATCCGCGCGAACCTTGTACTCATGGTTGATCATGATCATCAGCAGGTTGTCGTGCACTTTGAACAACGTGGGATGATAATAGGACGGCTCCAGGCCGGTTCGCTTGATTTCCGCCAGGAAGTTGCGGTAGGAATCTCCGTGACCACCCGGCGCCCACATCTCCGGGTCGTTGGAAATGTACTTCTGCATCTGTGATGCATCGCGAACGACAGCCAGGGCATTCAGCGTTGCCGGCTGGCCGAATCCTTCGGGACCGGAGCCCATATCGAAACCACAACCGGCCAGCGCGGCCAGATCGCCATCGCCGGTCGTATCGATAAACACGGGCGCTTGCCATGCCTGGCGACCCGACTTCGACTCTGTCACGATGGTCTCGATGTTGCGGCCTGAAGGATCGCGATATGCCGCCACAACCGGCGTGTGGAGTTGGAACCGGACTTTTGATTCTGTGGCCATCTCCTCGCACACGAGCTTCATCAGTTCCGGCTCGTACACGAAATTGCGCGTGCTCTTGCAGCGGCGCGCGTCGTATCGGTCCAGCCGCTCGATTATTTCATTGCCCAGCGCCGACTTGTCGAAGTCGAAAATGTAGGTCAACAACCCGCTGGTCCAAACACCGCCCAAGGAGCCGTGCATTTCAAACAGGCGAACCCGCGCGCCCGCCCGAGCTGCAGAAACGGCCGCGCTGACTCCGGCAGGCCCGCCGCCACAGACGATCACGTCTGCGTCGTCACAAACCGGAATATCACGGGCAGGTTCTCGGAATTGGCCGTGTGGGGGCGAACTTGGAGAGGAGACGTCTTTCGAAGACTCCGAAGCATTGGCCTGGAAACGAGTGCCTGCAAGCACGGCGGCCGCCGAGAGTGTCGAGGCGGGCAGGGCGTTACGAAGCAAGGTGCGCCGGTTGAGCATGGGAGGGGCCGTTCACAAGTGGTGGCTGGGTAGTATCTGTTGGTTTGGGCATCTATTGTACCATGCGGAAACGACGGCGAGAAGCGGCTCGCCTGTCGCTCGCCTTGAACGTTGACACCTCAAGGGGCGGCGGCTAGGATTTCAGGTAGGACCTTCCGCAGTAAAGCCGTTCGGCGGCCTGTTTGGCTGTCGACGCCTCGCCTCAAATAGGAGAATCCTTCTATGAGTAACAATGCTCTATGTCCAGCAAGACGATGGGTAGTTGCGGCGGCTATGGCGGCTGTGATGGCGTGCTGCGCTGTTGCTTATGGCCAGCCTGATACGAACTGGCTCAGCGTCCGAGATTTCGGCGCATCGGGCTCGACCTTCCACACTACGGCTACCACGGCTGTTGACTCAAAACAGATTACCGTGGCCGAGGTGGGGGATTTCGAGGTGGGCCAGGGCGTGATGGTTTCCAAGTGCAATATCCACTACAACCGAATGGCGCTGTTTGGCCCTCGCATCAAGCGATCGGCCAATCGGCCCCTGGAGGGCGAGGTCGAAGTCCGAGGGTATGACGGAACGAGTGGGAGCTGGGTCGTCTATATGTTGGATATCGACCCGGCGCACCCGGATGTCTTTCGGTGGACCGATGATTTCGGGCGAACGTGGCACGAAAAGGTCTCGCTCTCCTACGAATGGCAGCCGCTCAGCGGTGGCTTGGAAGTGCGATTTCGTGAGTTCACCTGGCAGGACGGCTATACGGTCATCATCTCGGCGCGAGACCAGTTGGTTACCACGATCGAGAAGATCGAGGGTAAGGTCCTGACACTTCGCGATCCGGCGAATCGGGCCGTGACCGATGCAGTGGTCCGGCACAACGATACGGGTGCAATGCAGGCGGCGATCGACCGCGCCATCGACGAGAAGAAGAACGTCTTCATCCCGATCGGAAACTACAGCCTTTCCGGTCCGCTTGTGGTGCAGGATGCAACGGCCATTGTGATCGAGGGCGCGAATGCCGTTGATACGCTGCTCGATATCAGCGAGGGAGAGGGTTCCTGCTTCACTCTTCGGAACGGCACGGAAGTCACGCTCCGGAACTTGAGCATGATCGGCCACTCCGGCTTCGATCGCCGCGATCAGGCCGGCGTGATGCGCACGCGGGGTGGCACGAGCGTGTGGGGCTTCTACTTCAAGAAGTGCAACGCCGTCGGGATTTCCAACACCGAACGGGTATTGGTCGAAAACTGCCACGCCCGAAAGATGTCCGCAGAGTGCTTCTACTCGGGCGGTCGCAGCCGCTCGGGAACCTCGGAACCCAAGCAGTACACCAAGGCGATTACCTACCTGCGGTGCTCGGTGGAGGACTGTGCCAGAAATGCCTTTAACAACAATGACATGGCGGAGAACACCAGTATTCTCCATTGTCGTGTGCGCGATGTGGGCGGATGCACCTGGGAAGGGGCATCCCGATTCGTGCGGTTTACGGGCAACTACGTGCGCAACGGGGGCACCGTGGCCATGGGCAATATCCGAAGCCGTGCGGAGGCTTACGAGCAACTCGGCTCGGGCCAGCATATCATTGCCGACAACGTTTTCGAGAGCTGTTGTCCCTACGGCGGCTGCATGATTCGGGCCGCGGCATGTGCGACGCAGGTGATTGTGCGCAACAACCTGTTCGTCAACTTCAACTCCTCGGCCGTCCACATGTCGGGCGACACGGGCGAACGGGATTTGCCGGCCTCGACGGCGCTGGTGGTCGGGAACATCTTCGATATGACTGCCATCGGCGAGGAGCCCCGGGAACGCACGGCCGTCTACGTAACGGCTTCCGATGTGACGGTGAGCGACAATCAGATCTATGTGCGGGGTGAGTACGATCCGCTGCTTACCGGCATTCGTCTTCGCGATGACGCGTTGAACATCGACGTACACGACAACCTGCTGCGCAATTGCGGGACGGGGATCTCCACGGGCCGGATGGGCGGCAAGGTCGGCGAGGTGTTGGACTCGAAGACGTTTATGCGTGGCCTGTGGAGAAACACGCCGCCGTTGATGCATCGCAACTCGCACTGTTATCGCGGCTGGAACATCGTGTGGTTGACGAATGAGCTTCCAGAGGGGGCATCGATCATCGACCAGTTCGATCCGGAATCGCGCCAATTCCATTTGCGCCAGCCGCGTGAAATGAAGGTGGGCCAGATGTTCGAGATGTTCCCCGCCGCCGGCGCCAACTGGAATATCCACGACAACACGATCACCGCATGCCTGAAACCGGTCGTGCTGGACTGCTACGGAAGCGAGTCGTCGCTGTTACGGCAGAACTTGATCACACGTGGCGACGTGGCTGGCGTGGCGGCGGCGATCGAGGTTGGAGGCCGCTTCAAGGTTTTGGACAATCTTCTGGTCGGGTTCGATGAACCGGACTCGGCGGCCTTTTCTCTGGCGAGCGATCCGCTGGGACGTACGGCCCAAAGCCTTTTCCGCAACAACAGGTTGGAGCGGTGTACGGGCGCCGTTCCGAAAGACCAGGCGGCGTTGTGGGACGCTACGAAGCCCGAAGGCAACGTTGTCGTTGAAGGCAAGTAGAACGAGAGTCACTTTTTGCCGCCGCGCATGGCGACGGCGTAGTCGGGATTGTCGGTCTGGCCGGTCAGTTCGTAAAGGAAGCGGCTGGGATGCGTGGGGCGCGCCTTGCCCCATTTCATTCGAGTCAGCGCCAGCGACAGGGTCAGCCGGCGCTGGGCCCGTGTGACGCCCACATAGCAGAGCCGCCGCTCTTCATCGACACCGGTTCCACCTTCGGCCGAAGCCCGGTGATGAGGCAGGATGTTCTCTTCCATGCCGACCATGTAAACCTCGGGGAACTCGAGTCCCTTGGCGGCATGCAGGGTCATCAGCACGACGGCGTCTCGCTTGAGTTGCGACTCCTTCTGACGCCCTTCGTCGGGGCCGGTCAGCGCAATGTCGCGCAGGAAACCAGTCATGGAGGGTTGTTTGGCGCGCTGCTGGTAGGCGCCGATGGCGTTGACCACCTCTTCCACGGACGCCCAACGTGCCTGTTGTTCGTCCGGATTCGGATACTGGCGGGCAAGCTCGTCGTAGTAGCCGACCTCGGAAATGAGTTCGCGGGCGATGAGGGCCGGAGGTTGCTTTTTGGCGCGGCGCGCCAGCCCATCCAGCAGATCGCGGAACTTGCGTATGCCGGCCCGGGCGGCGGGTGATAAGGCAACGTGCTGGTCGGCGTGCGGCAGGAGTTCCCACACGGTCTTACCTTGGCGGACGGCCGTCTCCACCAGTCGCCGGACCATGGTCGGGCCGAGCCCACGCGCCGGGGTATTGATAATGCGTAGCAACGAGACCTCATCGCGGGGGTTGGCCAACAGCTTCAGATAGGCCAGCACATCGCGTACCTCCTTGCGGTCGAAGAAGGACATGCCGCCCAGCAGCACGTACGGCACCTGGGCGCGCCGCAGTTCGCTTTCAAATGCGCGGGGCTGCTCGTTGGTTCGGAACAGGATGGCGAAGTCGCGAGGTTTCCGTTTTTCGTCGCGTATGCGTTCGATGATTTCGCGGACAACGTGCTCGGCCTCGTCCGTCTCGTTCTGGAGTTGGAGAACGCGTGGCGTTTCCCCGTCGATGATTGCGCGGAGCGTCTTTTCGTGCCGAACGCGGTTGAAGGCGATCAGCCGGTTCGCCCAGTCGAGGATCTCGCGCGTAGACCGGTAGTTGGTTTCGAGACGAACGACCTTGGCTTCGGGCCAGTCGCGTTTGAAGCGGAGGATGTGGCGCACCTCGGCGCCACGCCAGCCGTAGATCGACTGATCGTCGTCGCCAACCACGCACAGGTTGCGATGCTGCCCAGCCAATGCCTTCACAATGCGATACTGGACAGCGTTGGTATCCTGGTACTCGTCGACCAGTATGTGATCGAAACGCCCGGCTTCGGCCTGGTAGACCTCGGAGAACTGGGTGAACAGCTTGTCGGTCAGCAACAGCAGATCGTCAAAATCGACCGCTCCGGCCGCCTCCAAGGCAGCTTGATACCGGCGGAATGCCGCCGAGGCCAGATGCTCCTTATCGGTAGCAGCCGTCCCAGCGGCTTCGGACGGTGATGTTCCCACGGTCTTCCAACGGCTGATGTGAAACAGCAGTTCCCCAGGGCGTAACGCCTTGTCGGGGACGCGAATTTCCCGCAGGGCCGTGCGGGCGATACTCTCCTGATCCCCCCGGTCATAGATGGTGAAGTGGGCGGGATAGCCAAGGTGGGTTATGTTTCGTCGGAGCACGCGAACGCATAGGGAGTGAAACGTCGAGATTTCCGGTTGATCGGCATCCTTCTTACGATCTTTCTTCTTCAGCATGGCCGATGCCCGGTCGAGCATTTCACCGGCGGCTTTGTTGGTAAACGTGACGGCCAGGATCCGATTGGGACGAATTCCGGTCTGAATCAGACGGGCAATGCGGTGGGTGACGACCCGGGTCTTGCCGGTACCGGCTCCTGCCAGGACCAGTAAGGGACCACGGAGCGTATCGACGGCTTCCTGCTGTGCGGAGTTGAGTTTCATCGGTCAGAACAAACGATCCATCGTTGGTGCGCGGTACAAAGGGGGATTATCGTACTTTGTCCCGACGGTTTTGACCAGTCGCGGCACGAACGGGGGGCACACAAGTCGGCAATCTCACTACGAGCACCTCTGCCAAGCACAGAGATGGCCAGCCCACCTGCATTCCTTAGATGGTTTTTCGCGAACCTACTGAATCAGCCGCGCTTCGATACTCGCGATCTGCTGATTGATGAACTCGTCCGTCAAGAGCCATTCCTGGTAGAGGCGTTCGATTCGTCGCAGGTACCAATCGACCGAGGAGCGGGTCATAGGCGGTCCGGCGTCTTTGGGCCGATCTTCGTCGCGGATGGCGGGGCGGATGCGATCTTCGGCTGGTTTGTATGACGAATCGTAGACCAGCAGCGGAAGGGTTTCGGCCGGCAGAAGGTGACGCCACAGAAACGCCTGCATTCGATCCTCGGCCGGCACGGCCTCGCGCACAATTTCCTGGTCGCCGACCTTCGCGGCGCCGAGGAGAGTGACGTTGATCGGCTTCTCCATTCCAACCAGGCTTGTCTTCACGGTGATCCGCGTCACATCTTTCTTTTCCGGGACCGTAGCCTCGGCTGCTTCGACTCCTTCGGGCAAATCCTTGAAGCTTACCGTAATGGGGCCATCGAACCCATCCTTGCGGAATGCGTAGATGGTCAAGGCCGTACTGGCCTTGCTGCGGAGGACGATCCGGGACGGGACGACGCGCAACTCGAAATCAGGTCGTGGCCGGCTGAGACGGAGCCGGTAGGCGTATGCTTTCCCGGTCTGCCGCCTTGTGTCGCCGATGTGGAAGAAGTACTTTCCATCGGCTGGCAGTTTCACCATGAGATACGAGTCGGCGTGATCGGTGTTCAGTCCGGATGCTGCATCGTAGTGATCGTCGTTGATTGCGATGATCTTGCCGTCGGGGCCGGTTACCTTGACGAAAGAGTCAAATGGCGAGCCGAGCCGCCGGGCCTTCACTTCTGCGACGATCGTCTCGCCCGCCTTCCCTTCGACTTCAAACACGTCCCAGTCGCCCGTGTGATCCATGCGACCATTGACGATGACCGGCAGGCTTACCTTCTGCGCCTTGGATGGATCGTCGTTGGGTTCCTGATCCATACATTCGGGCAGGGTGTCGATATCGAAGGGGACGTAGTTAGAAACGAACTCTCCCTTGGCGGCAGCGACAAGATGCCGGCCGGGCTTTGCATCATTCGGCGGCTGCGTCAAGGTGCTTCCTTCCATATTGCAGCCATCCATTTCGACTTCGACCGACTCACCTGCACGCCGCCCCAGCGGGAAAATGCTGGTCAGGAACGGCAATTCGGAGACGCTAATGCGATACGTGAAACTCTCGCGACCTCGGAAGAGGGCCTCGTTGATGGTGAGCACATAGTCGCCATCTTTGGCGACTTCGTAGCAAAGGACCGGGTCGGGGTCTGAACGGAAATCATCGTTGTAGGCGACCTCTTTGCCATCGGCGTCGTAGAGCTTCAGCACGGCCTGGAACCACCCCGGAACACCATCGGGGACATACGGGACCAATGCACGGGCCTTCGCGGCAATCACCAATCGCTGCCCTTTGGTTGCGCGGAAACGATACTGGTTGATTTCGCCGGCGGCAAGCTGGCCGTTCATGGTGCAGGGCACGGAGACTCGCATCTCCACTTCTTCCGGCGGTCTCTTTCGCTGGGCCAGATGCTCCTTACCGAGTACCGGCAGTTGCATGGTTTTCATGGGGCGACGCGCGGCGTTGGGGAGCTGACCCACATAGAAGGGGAGCGCATTGGAGATGCCGCGTTTGGTGACCACGCGAATCTCGCGCGGCCCCGGTTTGGCATCTGGGGCCACGGTAACTTCGGCGAAGACGAGTTCGGTTTGCGATCGAACCGCCGGGTTGCGTTCGTCTTCAGCAAAAATGCGTTCCAGCCGCTCAATCATTTTTTGCTTGGCCATTTCCTTTTCGGGATCGAGCGGCTCTTTCGCAGGCGCCTTGCCATCCGACTTCGGAGGTTCGGCCGGCTCCAGCTTCGCGTTGCATTTCATGCATACGGTAGCGCCGGGCGGATTGACGTCGCCGCAAATCGGACAGACTACGCCTGCAACCTTGACCGGTTCGGTAACCGGGCCAATGGGAGCGGGAAACTCGTACCAGGCCATCTTGGCGACCATGGCATCGCTGACGGTCGTCTCCTTCTTCTTCAATTCCCGCAGTTGCTGGCGAAGCAGCCCGAGTTCCTGGTTATCCAGCACGCGGTAATAGTCAACCAGGCGGACGGAAACCCCTTCACCGCTGACGATCAGGTCGGATGCATCGACAAGTCCTTGGCCGCCCAAGCGGATCGGGAAGGTAGTGCCTCGCTGACCGCCAGCCGGGTAAACGAACCCAATATACTGGTTCTGTGCGCGCACTGAAGAGGCCAGGGCCAGCAACATCATCACGGCTAGCCCGAAAACCGGAAGCCTTGTGAATCGCCTCATGGAGCTTCTCCCCTTGTATTCTCGTTTCGATATTGGCGGATATTTATGCGCTCGCCGCAGTCGCGCGCAGGAGACGCGTTGGAAGACGCCTCCCGCGCAACGGACCGCAATGTGCTGTCCTTCGTTACAAAATCTCTTCGAGCATTCCGGCCGACTTCATCCCCTCGACTTCGGTGTCCAGAACGTGGACGTCGAGTCCTTCGGGATTCGGCAGCTTGGCATTGGCATCGATACCGGCCATCAAGTAGAACGTCCCCATGAGGTCCGCCGGATAGACGGGCCTTTCTTTGACGTAGGCGCCCAACTCGTCGGATTCGCCGACAACGCAACCACCCTTGAAACCGCCGCCGGCAACCAGAAGCGTGAAGACGTGACCGTAATGATGCCGTCCTCCGTTCCAAGGCGGTTCCCAGTAGACTTCCGGCGTTCTGCCGAACTCGCCGGTGCACCAGACCAGGGTGCTATCGAGCAAGCCGCGTTCCTTCAGATCGGCAAGCAGCGTTGCCAACCCCTGATCCAACATGGGGCATTGCCGTTTCATGGTCGGGAAATGGTTGGCGTGCGTATCCCAACCGCCGGGGAAGCTGATGGTGATGTAGGGCACCCCGGCCTCGACCATGCGGCGCGCCGCCAGGCATTCCTGCCCGAAGGTGTGGCGGCCATACCGATCGCGGAGCGCTTTCGGTTCGTTGTCGAGATTTAAGACTTCCTTCCCCTCGCCCAGGATCAGGCCATAGGCCCGCTCCTTGGCCTCCTCCATGGCAGACATATCCGGGATGTCGGCAAGGCCGTAGCCCAGGGTGTCGACCTTATGGAGCAACGAGCGTCGCGCCTCTTGGCGCGCGTCGCTGATGCCCCGGTTCACAATGCCTTGCACCTCGAAGCGGTCTGCGTTCGGGTCGCCGCCGGTGGCGAACGGTTTGAAGGCGGGGCCCAGGAAACCTTCTTCTGAAAAACGCCCGGCCGCTCGGAGCATCACAATGTACGGCGGGAGCAGTCCCTTGTACTGATCTCGCTTGAAGTAGGTGAACATGGCGCCAATGCTGGGGAACGACAATCGCCCGCCGGGCGCGTGGCCCGTCTGCATCAGGTAGGCTGCCGTCTCGTGGCCGAACACGCCGTGGGTCATGCTGCGGATCAACGAGTACTTGTCGGCCTGCTTGGCCAGTTCGGGGAAGAGGTAACTGAGCTGGACGCCATCCACGTTGGTGGGAATGAACTTATCGAACTCGCCCAGGTGATTGTAACCGGTTCCCGGCTTCGGGTCCCAGCAATCATTCTGGGAGATGCCGCCCCACAAGAAGATCTGGATAACCGACTTGACCTGCCCCTTTTTCGCCTTCGCCCGTGCCGCCTCGTCTCGGACAGCTTTCTGTTTGGCGAGCTCTTCCGGAGGAATCTTCACTTGTTCCGCAAACAGGTGGGACGCCAAACCACCGCCTGCCATCATGCCCGCCGCGCCCAGAACGCCGCGGCGCATGGCCGTGCGCCGGGTAACACGGCTCTTGTTGTCCGAATGTTGGTTCGTCCTCATGATTCCAGTCCTCCTTCTACTCCGCCTGGGAGTGTCATACCAAGAAAACGACCGTTATGCATCATGCCATACCATTTCGACAAATATCAATGCCGCAGAAGAAACTCGGGGCTGTTCAACAGCGCCCACGCGAGGTCGATCCAGACGTCTCGGCCCTTTGCCACTCCAGAGTTGGCATGGTCTTCTGCGGCCTTCACGTCCGCTTCTGTCGGAAACCGCGAGAGAATGGTCAAGTAAAGTCTTTCGGCAATTTCGCGCGGCGTACCGCCTGCCGCAACTGTTGCAGCAAGCGCGGGGCCGCTTTGCAGCTTGCTCTGGACCTGGCCCGAGTTGAGCATGTGCAGCCACTGGCGCGAGGCAAGCTCATTAACACGCTCGCTCTCCGTTCCCGTGGCTCGCGCCGAACGTCCGAACAGCGTCAGGAACGTGTCCGTGACACTGCCGTCGGCCAGCGACACCGCAGGCGTGCCCTCGGGGATGTAGGTAAAAGGTTCGGGGACGGCGCTGGTATACAGGTCCGAACTGCCGGTAATCTGATTCACGGCATCAATGAGAACCTCGGCTTCCACCCGCCGTAACGGATAGCTGGCGAAGTTCGCCTCCGCCTCAGGGTTGTCCGACCGTGGAATCGCGGAGAATTGATATGTAGTTGACGTGAGGATCAACCGCTTCAGATGATTCACATCGTACCCGTTTGCGACAAACTCTTTCTCCAGGTAGTTGAGCAATTCGGGGTTGCTCGGAGGATTGTCGTCACGGATATCGTCCGGCTCGTGGATAATGCCGCGGCCCATAATCCATGCCCAGGTACGGTTGACGATGGCCTTGGCGAACCAGGGATTCTCCGGGCGGATCAGCCATTCGGCAAATGCCTCTCTCGGATCGCGGTCAGGCGGAATCGTAATCTTAACGCCGTCGGGGAAGACGGCCTGAAGCGGCCCGTTCGGGCTCAACGGTTCGGCGAGCGCCTGCGCGATCTGGTTGGACGCGGTCACGGCCTCGGGGATTCCGTCGATTCCGGCAGCCGTGTTGCCGGGAATGGCGGTTGAATGGAGGGGATCCCAGAAGACGATTTCTTCCTTCCACTCGGCGGTCGGTTTGTAGCCGACCTGAGAGAAGAATGCGGCCATACCGGCAAGACGTTCTTCCGAAATCGCCTGCGTGCGCGTTCCCATCAGCGCCAACGCTACAGACGCGGCGATTCCCTCCGGCGTCTTGTTCTGAATGGCCCGGTAGAAGTTGACCGGACCGACTCGGAAATTACTCCCGCTCGAGGTAAGCATTTCCTGGGCGAACTGGTCGTAGGGCTTGTTCTGGGCGACCGACTCCCACACCCAGCGATGATACGCCTGGGCTGCATTAGGCCAGACCTTGACGGGAAACTCGGCCTTGATCCGCAGGATATCGCTCCATTTCATGGCCCAGTAATCGGCGTGGGCGTATCGGCCGAGCAAGTCGTCAATCAGGGCAACGCGTTTGTTCGGATCGGAGCTGCGGATAAACGCCCTCGCCTCCTCGGCGCTGGGCAGCTTCCCCGTAACATCCAAGTAGGCCCGGCGGACAAAGACCGCGTCGGAGCAAAGGACCGGCTGAACTCCCAACGTCTTCAGCTTCGCGAATACGATTTCGTCAATCTTGTTGGCCGGTTTGGGCGCATCTGCGATTTCCATGATGCTCGGCATCTTCCGGGCTGCAATGAGCTGGTAGAGTTCCGCCTTGGCCTGCTCGGCCAGTTCACGCTTTTCGTCGGCCGTTTTTCTGGCAGCCTCATAGGCGGTCGCGGCTTTGTTTACCTGCTCCTGCAACGCCGGGAGCGCCGCTTCGGCTTCGTTGGCAACCTGTTCGTCGGCGGCAAGCGACTCCTTGGCGGCGTCGATCCGCTTGATCAAGCTGGCGAGCCCGTCCTCGGCAGCCTTCTTTCTTGCTTCTGCTTGCGTCAGTTTCTGCGCCGCGTCATTGGCCTTGGTTGCAGCCGCCTCCAACTCCTTTTGGACCGGGAGGAAAGCCGCTTTGGCCTCTTCGGCCGCTTTACGTTTGGCAGTTGCCTCGGCTGCGGCCTGCTCCGCTGCGGCATCGACTTCGAGGAGCTTCTTGGCTGCTTCCTGGGCGGCCTGATTTGCGGCGGCGGCGTCCGCTACCTGCTTGTTGGCCGCGGCCAGCGCGTCGTCGAGCGGTTTCTTCTGCGTCTCGATCTCGGCAAGTTTCTTTGCGTCGGCGTCGGCTTTGGCCTGGGCTTCCTGTTCGGCTTGCTGGGCCTTGGCTAGGGCGGCCTGTGCATCGGCGGCGGCCTTCCGTTTGGCCGCCGCTTCCTCGGTCGCCTTCTTCTTCTCATCGTCGGATTTGGCGGCATCTTCGGCAACTTGCTTGGCCGCGGCTTCGGCCGCCTGGGCCGCCTGCTCGGCAGTCTGCGATGCCGCCCCCGCCGCCGCGACTTGCGTTTTCACACTGGCCAATGCTTCGTCCGCGGCTTTCTTTTGGGCGGCGACCTCGGCAAGTGTCTTTGCAATGGGATCGAGTTTGGCCTGAGCCTGCTGCTGGGCCTGTTGGGCTTTTGCCAGAGCGGCTGCCGCATCCGCCGCAGCCTTACGTTTGGCCGTGGCCTTTGCGAGTGCCTGTTCCTTTTCCTTGGCCGATTCCGTTGCCGCCTGGGCTGCTTGCTCGGCGAGCTTGAATGCCTTGTCGGCGGCTTCGACGTCGGCCTTGGCCTTGGCCAGGGCGGCATCGGTCGCCTTCTTGGCGGCCTCGGCTTCCGTGAATCTCTTGGCAGCCACAGCCGCCTGGCCTTGGGCCGCTTGTTCCTCCTTTTGCGCTACGGCCAAGGCCGTCTTTGCGTCTTCAGCGGCCTTGCGTTTCGCGGCGGCTTCGTCGGCTAGCTGCTTCTTCTGTTCGTCGGACCTGCCGGCGCGTTCCGCAGCAACTTTGGCTGCGTTCTCGGCCGCTTGGGCAGCATTTTCGGCCGCCTGAGAAGCACCGGTGGCCGCGGCTACCTGCTGCTTGGCGCCGGCCAATGCCGCATCCGCCGCAGTTTTTTCGGCCTGAACGTCAGTCACCTTCTTCTCGAAGGCGGCGACTTGTGCCTGTGCCTGCTGGAGCTCCTGCTGGGTCTGGCTCAAGGCAGCCTTTGCCTCCTCGGCGGCCTTGCGTTTCGCGGCGGCGTCGTCGGCAGCCTGCTTTTTTTCCTCAGGCGATTTGGCTTCTTCTTTGGAGATTGCCTCAGCAGCGGCCTCGGCATCTTTGGCGGCCTTCTCGGCCGCTTGCGAGGCGCCGGTGGCGGCAGTCACGCGATTCGTTGCGGTGGCCGCGGCCTCGTCCGCGGATTTCTTGCCGGCTTGAGCCTCGGCCAGTTTCTGTGCGACGGCAGCGACCTGTGCCTGTGCCTGCTGCTCGTTCTGCTGTGCCTGGACGAGGGCAGCCTTTGCCTCCTCGGCGGCCTTGCGTTTGGCAGCGGCATTGTCTGCGGCCTGTTGTTTTTCTGCGTCGGAGACGATTTTGGCATTGGCCTCTGCGGCGCCGGCAGCCTGCTCGGCTGCCTGAAGCGCCGCGGTGGCTTCGGCAGCCTTCTTCTTGGCATTGGCCAGGCCTTCGTCGGCCGCTTTCTTCTGCGCGTCGGCGTCAGCCATACTCTGGGCGGCGGCATTGGCTGGAATGGCAGCGAGCTGTTCCTCTTGCCGCGCTCGGTCGAGGAAGGCCCTGGCGGAATCCATCGTCACGCGCATTGCGGCAACCTGACCTGCGGCCCGCCTCACATCTTCGGCGAGCCAATTCGCCTCGTCGGCGGCAGCCTTCGCTGCCGCTTCGGCCTGGCGAGCGGCATCTTCTGCCGCTTCGTAGGCCTCGCGTACGGGGAGCGCTTTGGCCCGGGCGTCCTCCAATGCCTTGTCGAGTTCAGGTTTGGCATTGGTTGCATCGACCAACGCCTTCTCGGCGGCGGGGACAGCAGCCTCAGCCTGCTCCAACTGCTTCACACCTCGTTCACCAGCCAAATCCTTCGACGCCGCGGCCTTCTGCCGTTTTCCGTTGGCAACGTTTCTTGCGTTGGCGTATGCCGCGGTGGCCGCGCGAAAGGCATCCCTCAACGGAACGACTGCGGCTTCTGCCTGCTTGGCTACCTGTTCGGCCGCTTCATAGTTGGCCTTTGCTTGGGCCTCTGCATCTGCCTGGCCTTCTGCTTCCGCGGAATAGGTGCGTGACGACGCCAGTAGGAAAACGACGCATCCAAGGGGGAGCATCAAAAGTGAGATCGCCGCTACTCTCATCACAAGTCACCTCCAACATGGCCTGGAAGGAACAAGAGGGTATTCAACTTGGTGAGGATATCATTTCAGCCGCCGCACGGACGGGCATCTGGCGGGCAAACATTCCCCAAAGGGGAAGCGTTCTTCGGCGGGATAATATGTCGTGGGGCCGGGGGGGCGGCCTTGTCAGTGTGTTTACATTGTGGGTAACCGACACGAAACTTGCAGGTGCGCCCTGAGTACTTCCGAACGCTTTCCTGGGACTGTTTCGGCCCGAACGGTTACTGAATGGACGAACTGACTCTGCCGGTCGGGTCACAATGCTGGACAGGCAGCCCGGCAAAAGGGCTGCCACCAACATAATTTCGATTATAGTGATCAGAAAAAAACTGTCAACGAGATTCCTGTGACTTTGTGCCCCCGACAGCAGGCAGGCGAGGTGGGACTTTGTACGTAAGCCTTTATGTGGCAACAAGTTAAAGTCAAGGAAGATTTTGGCGAAAACTTATACGACAATGTGTGCGAGTGGCCAACCCACCGGCCGAAAGCAGCACGAGGACTCTGCGATCGGCAGGACTGTCTCCGAACCATGGCAAGCGTCCGCGGCTTCCTCGACCCGCGCCGTGCGCTGGCGGCAGAATCTTGACCGGGGCGCACGACGCGCTTTGCGTTAGGCGGCACAGTGTTTGCTGGCGGGCGGGGGGTTGCGGCGGTAGGTGCGATGGCCAGTCGCCGACTCCGTACGCCGCGTCATGAATCGTTCCAGGGGAGCCGTGTCGCTCAAATAGTCGGCCCGCAACTGCAGAATCGCTTCGGCGCCGGCCTCGCACCAGAACTTCTCCGTGGCCTTCACGCGACGTCCGATCTGCTTGACTGCCGACTCAACATACGAACTCATAATCGGTAGGCCGAGGCAACGGTACCTCGGATAATCCATCCGGCCGCGGTGGGTCGCAAGATACCCGATTGTGGTGGCGACGGTCTGCCGAGGATCGGTTGCCGATGCCTTCGGCGGTGGCAAGCCGATTTCCTCCTGGCGTGCCCGTAGCTCCCCCAGCACGTCATCTACCCGGCCTGCCCAAATCGCTTGAATCCAGCGGCAATAGATCGCCCAACCTTCGTCAAAGCTGCGCCCCGCCATGGCCGCCGCGAAGACGTATTGCAGTGCGTGAATGAAGTCGAGAATCGCCACGTAGTGCGAAAAGTATCTGGCCCACATCGTCCAGTTCATTGCGGCTCCATCCGCAACGAATGCCTTGCGCCGCGCGCCTGCAAATCCCCGGCACCAGGCCGCGGCTGCCAGGATTGCACCGAATACGGCACTGCATGCGCGACTGGCGACAACACTCTTCACCAACGGCTCCGGCGCCCCGGGGCGATGCGTCCCAGTTGCCGCCGTATCGGTCGTCGCCGGTTGTTGTGCCGCCTCTCGAGCGCCGCCCGATGAATGCCCCAATTCCTGCACCAGTTTGGGCGTTCGTTGGCGGTCAAGGAACGTCACTGGAATGTCTGGGCATGGATCGGACTCGTGCTCCTCGCTGTGCATCGTCAGGAGCACGCCCACTTTGTCATCGCGCCAATAACGCGATCGCGAGGGATTCTCAACGGTATTCTTATCGCCGGGAATCGTTTCGGATGCGCCCTTTTCCTCCGCTTCGGCAAGTGCTTCGCGGTCCGCTTCCTGTTCCGCCAACGTCTCGGCCACTTGCTCGGCGACATTCTCCAGCGAGACGCTTTTGGCCGCGACGTTCTTCGCGGCATTGCACTTCGCCTTGCGATCCCGGATCAGCATCCGCCCGCAATCGAACTGAACCACTGCAACCGTGGGCGCCACCTTCCCTTCCGGACAGCCTCGCTGCTGCACCGGCAGCGGCAGTTGCTTCCATGCTTCGACTTCGGCATCGCGTTGATCAACACGTTCGCCACCAAGCCGACGCACCGCCCGCTCCAGCGTCTTCGGTTGGATGCACAACTCCGCTGACTCTTCCAGCTCCTGGCTCGCTTCCCGATACGATCCACATCGAACGGCCGCGCGAATCATCTTCCACAACACGCCTGGGCTCTGTGTCTCATCCGGCCTCAGGCCCAACGCCTGGGCCTGAGGGAAAAAAAGCCCGCCGGCATGGCGAGCAATGCCCAGACGGTTCGTTCCACCCGATCTCACCTCGGCGGGTAGTCATAACGCGAGGTTCCGATTCGCTCGTAGTGACAGGAGAACCGCAGGTACACTGGCACGGCATGCCTGCCATCGTCGAAGATTGCCGCTCCATGGCCAATTGCATCACCACCCGTGCCAGGGAGTCCCCCACTTCAACGCCGACATCTTCGACCTCGGTGAACCGGGTTCCGATTGGGGGGTGCCCCCCTTCCCCGTACACCGCATCCACAATACTCTCTGCTGCCTGCTTGACCATGTCCTGCACGGCTGCTGGCAATGCTTGCTTCTTCGCCATCCTTGGCTCCTTTGCTCAAGCTGTGACCAATCGAACCGGGAAAACTACCGTTCACCGGATTCCAGTAATCCAATGTCGTAGGATACCAGAACTGGTCGAGCCCACAAAGTGCGTCCTGCGCCCTCTTGACCGGACGGATTTCGCCTGACCTTGACCGATTCCTCGCAGTCGACATATACTTGACTGTTTACAGCTTGCACGCGAGTGGGTGTCGTCTCCTCTCGCAAGTGTAGGGTTATCTTCGTCGAGGAACGTAAACCATGAAGAGTGAGCGTCGTCACGAACTGGAACATAATCTACTTGCCGACTGGCTATCTGATACCATTCAGACGATTAAGCCGTATCAGAACATGATTCTGGGCGGGATCGTTCTCGTCGCAGCCCTTGTCGTCGTGGTTTCCGTGTGGCGGAGTACGGCTGCCAAACAGGATGCTGTTGCCTGGGAACAGTTCTACCAAGCCATGCAGTCCGGCGACACCGAAGAATTGGAAGGGGTTGCGACGCGTTATCGGGGCGAACAGGTTGGTCACTGGGCAGCCGTTACGGCAGGTGACCAGCGGTTAACCCAAGGTTGCAACTTGCTGTTCAGTGACAAGCCGAACGCAATGGAAGAATTACGAATTGCAGTCGACCTTTACGTTCCCGTCCTGGAGGCGTCGAACGAGACTCCACTGCTGGAGCGGGCAACTTTCGGTTTGGCTCGCGCCTATGAGGCCCAAATCGATCTCGACAAGGCGACGACTCGCTACAAGGAGATTGTCGATCGCTGGCCCAATGGCCCGTTTTCGGATGTGGCCAAGTCGCGTCTGAAGGCTCTTGAAAGCCGCTCGGTGCGAGAATTGGCCGATAAGTTCGCCAAGTGGGAGCCGAAACCGGTCACGGCCGACTTGCCGGACTTCCCGGCCTCCCCTCCGGAGTTCGATTTGGATGCGTTGCCGGATGGGCCGGTATTCACCCCCAAAACGGGCTTCGGCATGGAAGGTGAAGACGCTGCGGCCGTACCGGTAACGCCGCCAGCGGAGCCTGCCGAATCCGACACGGAAACGACGAAATCAGGCGAGGATGCAGCACAGCCCAGTGCTGCACCTGAGCAATCGGGGCAGGAGGGGGCGGAGGCGAGTGACGCGCCGGCGTCGGATCCGTCGTCACCCTGATCTTCCGAGTTGAACTGATGCCGTCGCCTCTGTCGTCCGACGTTCCGGTCGAGTTGGTCGTTGCCGATGAAGCGGCCGGGGCCCGACTTGACGCGTTTCTGGCGAGTCACTTTCCCGATTTCAGCCGCGTCCACCTTCGGCGTGTGATTACCGCCGGTGGTGTTTCTGTGGACGGGCAAGGCGGCAAGCCGGCCTACCGTCTGAAACCGGGCCAGCGGGTTCAGATTGTGCTGCCGGAGATTCCACGCGAGGCGCCTTCGCCCGAGAATATCCCGATTGATATTCTCTACGAGGATGAGTTGCTCGTAGCGGTGAACAAGCCACCAGGAATGGTTGTGCATCCGGCGCGTGGTCATTGGTCGGGGACCTTGGCGAGTGCTCTTCAGTACCATTTCGGTCCAACCTTAAGCGGGACTGGAGGACCGACGCGGCCAGGCATTGTCCATCGGCTGGATCGCGATACGAGCGGTGTGCTTCTCGTGGCCCGGACCGACCAGGCCCATGCCCGCCTGGCGGCCCAGTTTGCCGACCGGGCGATTCGGAAGGAGTATTTCGCCATTGTCGCCGGGGCGCCGCAACGCGATGGCGACCGGATCGATCAGCCGATCGGCCCGCATCCCCACACACGCGAAAAGATGGCCATTCGCACCGAGCCGGGGGTCGGACGACCCGCCCAAACCTTCTTCAATGTGCTTGAGCGGTTTCGGGGATTCGCTGCGGTGCGCGCACTGCCGAAAACAGGGCGCACGCACCAAATACGTGTTCACCTTTGCCATGCCGGTTTTCCCGTGCTGTGCGACCGGCAGTACGGCGGTCGAGCCCAGATTACCTATGGGGAAATCCGCGGTTCTGCGGATGACCGCGTTCTTCTTGCCCGCCATGCCCTTCATGCCTGCCGAATCTCCTTTTCCCATCCCGGCGCCGGTGATCCCATTACGATCGAAGCACCCTTGCCGGACGATCTTCAGGCAGTCCTGGCAGAGCTGCGAGCGTACCGGTCTGGAAAAGACTGCGGCCTGTATCGGCGATAGCAGCTTTACGGGACGTGTCAATACGAGCTTCGGCTTTCTTGTCAAGGGATTCCGCCTGTACCACATGTGTTAGTCCACAGCCCGGCAGAACTGTCAGAAGACGGTTAATTGGCCAGACGGGGATTCACTTCAATTATGTACAGACCCGAAGTCTAGTGCAGGGAAGCCGTGGTATCGGTTTCACCGATATCACCATTCGTATGAACAATGCAGATAGGTGCGGACGAAGTGGACCACCGTTACTGGTCTGCGGCCGTACACGGAAGTGTGCGACTTGCCCGTGGCAGGATTGCCGGGCTGAGGGGTGGGAATCGAAGCACCTGGTAGGCATGGTCCACCGTTGTTTCCGATTAGAAGGAGAAGGCAAATGCACGGACGTTTTCTTGCCTGGCCAGTCTGTACGCTGGCCGCTTTGATCGTTGGTGGCCTTTCGGCTGCGACGATGGCCCAACAGGGCACGGTACCCGCATACCCCGGGTACCCCGTAACGGAGGACACGCTGACCGCGGCGCCCGGCCATCAGTTTTCGACTCCGAGTTACCATCCGGTTTCGAACAGCCTGATGGCTGACGAGGCCTCGCTGGCCGATCGGGTAGCCGATCTGGAAGGCGCTCTGAAGAAGATCAAGGACAAAGAGGCAGCCGACAAGAAGAAGGCTGCGGGAAAGCCTTCGGTGAAAGTGTCGGGGCGGGCATTCTTGGACACGGCTCTGTTCGATCGTGACGCGCTGAACCAACAGCAGTTCACGGATACCGAGAACGGGACCAAATTCCGCGCGCTGTGGCTTGCCGTGTCGGGCGACATGTTCGATGTCTTTCAGTACAAAGTCGAAGTGGACTTTGCCGGTACCGAGACGATTGCAGGTGGCACACGCCAGCAAACCGCCATGAAGGATGTCTATTTGTCGATGAACGATCTGCCCTTGCTGCAGACCATTAAGATCGGGCACTTCAAGGAACCGGCCAGTCTCGAGGAAATGACCGCCAACCGCAACATTACCTTCATGGAACGAAGCTTAATGAACTGCTTCATTCCTAGCCGTAATGTGGGCGTGCAGGTGGCCGGCGTCAGCGAGATGGAGTACGCGACGTTCGCGATCGGCATGTTCCGCGAGATCGAAGAGACGCCGGTGCTAACCGACAACGAGAACGGCGGGAACAGCATTACCATGCGAGGCACGTGGCTGCCCTGGTATGACGAAGCGACCGAAGGGCGCGGCTTGCTGCACGTCGGCGGGTATTACAGCTACCGCGACGTTGACACAAATGGCCTGCAGTTCCGGCAACGGCCCGACAATAGTTTCAGCGATCGCATTGTCGACACCGGCCTGATGGCCGATGCCGCCAACTGGCACCTGGCTGGCGCTGAACTCGCCCTGGTTTACGGTCCGTTCTCCATCCAATCGGAATACGCCAAGGCGATCGTCAAGCGCACCGCTGCTGCGGACCCGGAATTCGACGCGGCGTACGTCCAGATGAGTTATTGGCTCACCGGCGAGCATCGTCCTTACGACCGCAAAGGCGGCCGGTTCGATCGCGTCAAGCCGTTCGAGAACTTCTTCCGGGTTCGCGACGAGAACGGCAATGTCTATATGGGCAAGGGAGCGTGGGAAGTCGCCTACCGGTACGGCTACATCGATCTGGTGGACGCCACGGTCAACGGCGGCCGGGCCGGCGCCCATGCCTTCGGGGTCAACTGGCACCTTACGCCCTATGCGAGGCTGATGGCCAACTACATCCACGCCGACTGCAATGCAACGCAGGCGACGCCTGCTGGTAATAGTGACATGAACGCATTCACCATGCGTGCGCAATTCGATTTCTAGTGTGCGCCCTCCGGCGGCGCTGGAAGGGTGATGATATCGTAACGAAGAAATCCTTGTGCCCATGGCACAGCAATTAAGGAGAATTGGATATGCGGATAATTGCTACCTCGCTCGGCGTCGCGCTGCTGTTTGTCGGCGCGGGCGTCGTCCTGGCGGGCGACTGTTGTGCGCCGGCCGCCTGTGATCCCGGGTGTGCGGGCCCGTGCGTTCATAAGGTGTGCAAAGTGGTCGTCGAAATGAAGAAGGTGAAGAAACACGTGTGGGTGGTCGAGTGCGACGAGTTCTGCACCGGTTTGCCCGGCACCGGCCTTCTGAGTCGGTATTGTGATCGTTGCGACGCGTGCGAGGCATGTGCCTGCGACGATCCGGACACGTGTGGCGGGACCTGTGGCGGGTGCGACCCATGCGACCCGGTGCGTGCTCAACAGCATTGCCCGCCCAAGTGCGGCAAGGTGCGTTCTGCGAAGAAGCTGAAGAAAAAGGAAATCGTTTGCGAGGTTCCCACCTACAAGTGCGTCGTGGTGTGTGTACCGGCCGCTCGATGCGGGTGCGACGGTTGTGGCGAAGCCTCCCCGGAGGCGGCGCCGGCCGTGACCACCCAGGATCCGATGAAGAGCGCCCCGCTTCCGCCGGTGGTGGGGACTTCCTATCTGAAGTAAAGAGCAATTGAAAGTGTGCTGATCCTCAACCGGCCGTCGGAGCGGGGGTTCCGACGGCCGGTTTTTTGCGCCTTCACGGCAAGCCCGTCTCTGTTCTGGCGCATGGCGACCCTCGTTGTGCCATCATAGATCGGCGAGGCTGGCAATATACGTGTGACAGAACGGACATATGTGCGTGCCCGAAGCGATCTCGCGATTGCATTTCGCGCAGCTCTTCTTCGGAGGACCATGGTGATCATCGGTTCGGCCAACCGACGAGACCTTCGCCTCGTCCCCCGATTCGCTGCGCGACCGTGGCGCAGGCGTACCCAGAATATGCATGATGGCATCTTCCGGGAAATCGTCGATCGCCGCCAACGGGATACGAACCAGCGTCTTGCAGATCGGACATCGCCCAACCTTCCCGGCCAAGTCGTCACGAACCTGCAAAACGTGTCCTTGCGGACACACCACGCGGATTGCCATCAGACGCCTCCACCGCGCCGTCAATCGGTCGGGAGATTGAGCCCGGCGCAGCAGGGTACCCAATCCCACGCTTCAGCAGCGCCCCGATTCTCGACATCACAGAGGATTATACTGTGACCGAACTTTTTTGAAAAGGCGGATTATTACGAGTTGACTCCCACAGGCCTACTTCACCTGGGGGGTCGAGTTGCCCGCATGGAGTTACGCCCAATTGGCTACATGTTCCGATAGTGCGACGGCGCAAAACCGGTCATCTTGCGAAATAGTCGGCTGAAATAATACGTATCGTCAAAGCCAACTTCTGACGCTGCCTCTGCCACGGAATACTCGCCGCTGAGCAGCAGGTCCTTGGCCTTGTTCACGCGAACCCAGTTCTGATAACGCACAACGGAATGCCCGGTGAGCGCCTTGAACAACGCCCGGAAGCGCGACGGGCTGAGTCCCACCTGCTCCGCAAGCTCCTCCACCCGGTAATTCTGTGCCGGTTGTTCCCGCAATTGCTGCACGACCGGTTCAAGTCGTCTGGCATGAGGCACAGATCGCGAAGCGCCCACCGCGCCACGCACAACGATGTGCAGAAGGTCCAGCAACCGGCTCCGGCATGCCAGCAGGTAACCGGGATCCTGGCCCGACCAAAGCCCATCGAGTTCCTGAAACAGTTCCAGGGCGCGAACAGCATTCTTGGGAAGGGTCCAGTTCGGCAGTCGCGAAAAAGCCTCACTCGCCGTAGCGTCTGCCGGCACGAGTTGGAATCCAGCCGAGAAGAACGACCAGGGCGATCCCGGATCGCTCTGCGCGCTATGACTCATTCCTTTCGGGAAGAAGACCATGTTTCCCTTCTGGACCAGAAACGACTTGCCGCCACATTCGTAGCGGGCGCGTCCGGCAACCGCCAGGGCGATGATGCTGTAACGGCGGTTCACGAGATTGCGGATCTGCCAGTCGGGACTCGATGCGCGCTGCCTGACAAACCCGATCTCGCCAATGACGGCATCAAAGCGTTTCGGCGAGCCAAGCGGCGAAAACAGGGGTGAATCTTCTGCCGCAGCCATGACGACTCCAGTCTGTTGATCACCTTGGGCGTAGATTAGGATTGTAGTGCAATGGAACGATCGGTTATCAGAAGAGGATAATCCAACAGAGGCAGATTGGCTACCACCATGGCCTCGTTCTGCCGAACAACGCCTTCCAATTTGAATACGTTGCTGGTCAAGGGGTCGATGAGAACCGGATCGCTGATGGTTGCGTCGGTCGAAATGGGCAGCTCGACCCGAACGGTATGGGGCTCAAGTGACGCCGGCAACTTTCCGGGGCGCCAGAGAGTGTGGAGCATCTTGCCGTTGCGAACGAAGGAACCGCCACGGACATACTGAACCCGCTCCGGTTCGAGCGTCGTCTCCAGGATGGCCGCCGGTTCATCCGAAAGCTTCCTGGTCTTGCCGTCGAACAGTGCGCACAGACACTGATAGGCGAAGTACGCCTGTTTGGGCGAGTAGTCGGTTGCCCGAAGCAGTCCCTTGTAGTTGGTCCGATCCGATGCCCCCTTGCCCCAGTTGTAGTCTGCCAGATCGACCATGGTGAAGTAGCTCGTCATGTCCACGCCCACGAGCAGATCGAGCAGGATACG
The DNA here is from genome assembly GCA_040772845.1 of Thermoguttaceae bacterium. Taxonomy (GTDB): domain Bacteria; phylum Planctomycetota; class Planctomycetia; order Pirellulales; family Thermoguttaceae; genus PWXP01. Next base: position 976,659 of record JAXGXG010000002.1, on the reverse strand, counting down.
CCGGGTAAGCCATTTTGCCTGATAGGTCTCGCTCCAGGGCAACTGGCTCAGCGCGCCGGCGCTGCGCGGACCACCGTTGGACGGTGCGCCATTCTCACCCTGCCACAGACGGACCTTGGGGTTTCGGGCAGCGATCTTCTCCTGCCAATCTGCGACGGTGGCTTCGTAGTCCTTTTCCGGGACGGGGCGGTACGGATGGTAGCTGATCCGGTCCACCAGGTCGGCCAATCCCAGTTCGAGGCATTCGTCCAGGTAGGCGGTCGGCATGCCTGCCAGAGCCCCGCCGATAATGACCGCGCCGGGGACGTTGCGGCGAATCTCTTCGGCCGTGATCTTCACCAGTTCGGTATAGTCTTTGGCTGAAGGCTTGTTCGGCTGCCAGAAGACGCGGATGTTCGGTTCGTTCCATATCTCCCAGTGCGTGACCCGGTCTGCGTAGCGTTTCGAGATGGTTCGCGTGTACCGCAACCAGGCCGCCTTGGGCTCCTCGGCGAAGATGGGCGCCCAGCCGACGGCCGACCAGTTGGGCGCATCGGGTGTGTAGAGGCTGTTGCCGTAGCTGATACTGAACCAGGGCGCCACGCCTTCGGCAAGCAGCGAGTCGGCGACATCGTCCAGCCACGCGAAGTCATACTGTCCCGGTTCCTTCTCTGTCCGAGCCCAACCGGTTTGGCATCGCGCCCACTTCACGCCCAGTTGTCCGACGTGCTTGTACGCTCGCTTGGGATCGAACATCATCCGATCCAGCGTCTCGAATCCCACGCCCAGCGGCGACCGACCGATCTGCTTCGACGCCACCGGCTTCACTCGTCCGAGCTGCGCGTACTTGAAATCGAACGGCGGGCATGGCGTCGGCGTCAGCAGTCCGTCCTTGACGACCGGTTCGTCGGCCGCGCCAAAACGAGGAAATGCGGAGGCCGCGAATCCGGCGGCGCCAAGTTTCAGAAGACTACGTCGAGAAAGATAGGACATCGGGAGCTCCTTCGCACATCTGCGCTGGGTTGGAGACGCCTTTCTACGGCCCCGAGGTCCGTCGGGCCAAGCGAAGCGTCGTTACGCAAGGTTGACATATTTGGGGCCGAGAAACCCTTCGGATCGAACCACCGACCACCGAAGAACCGTTTCCGAGCGTCGTTTAGTATACCGCATCTCCCCTGGCTGCGAATGCACATACTGTCCATTTCATGGACATTTCGGCAACGGTTCTTTGCCCGTAATCCGGGCCTTTCCAGTTGGCTTGTCCTGCGTCCGATATGGTTCCAGCCGGCTCTGGCACGGGAAGCATGGCCGAATCGGCACGCAATCACTGAAGCTTGCACATTTCGACAACGAATTCGCCGTAATTTGAGGCGTGTCATGGAATCATCGCCGTTTTTGACTACAATCGCCAGAGAACATGGTAAGCCGGTCATGCGCGACGCGACGAAAGATTCGCGTGCGCAAATCGGCATTCCCCGTAAAGGTCATCGGATGGACACGCTGAGTATTCCAGATTATGTCGCGATCGGCGTCTACATGGCCTTGGTTGCCGGCATCGGGATCGTGCTTGGCGCCTGGATCAAGGACGTGGGCGCGTATTTCAAGGGTGGCGGAACGCTCCCCTGGCCTGCCGCGGCCATCAGTAACTACATGTCCATGTTCAGTACGTTCATCTTCGTCGCCTATGCCGGTATTGCCTACGAATATGGCTTGGTGGCCTTGACGTTGATCTGGTGTGCCGTGCCGCCGTCTCTGTTCGCGGCGGCCGTCATTGCCCGGCGTTGGCGCCGGGCAGGCGTCATGTCGCCGGTCGAATACATGGAAACCCGGTTCAATGCGCCGGTCCGGCAGTGCTTCTCCTGGGGTGGTATCCTGTTTCGCATCTTCGACAATATGGTGCGGCTGTACGCCATTGGCTTCTTTCTCGCGGCGGCAACCCCGCTGTCGTTGGGCGAGGCGGTGTTGATGGCCGGCCTGATCGTTACGTTGTATACGGTAATGGGCGGGTTGTGGGCCGTCGTGCTGTCGGATTTGCTGCAGTTCGTTGTGCTGATCGTGGCGGTTCTGATTCTGCTGCCCCTCTCGATCAACGCCGCCGGCGGACTCGCCGCGATGAAGGCGGCGGTTCCTGAGCATTTTACCTTTCTACAAGGGCCGAAAGGCGCGCCGTTGTATCTGCTGGCCTACTATGTGATGGTGCTGATCAAGTACAACGGCAACTGGTCGTTTATCCAGCGTTTCTACAGTGTGCGTGACGAGGCCGCCGCGACGAAATCGGCCCTGGTCATGGCCGCGCTGTTCTTCGTCTTCCCGGTGTTCTTTCTGCTGCCGGCGATTGCCGCGCGTGTTGTCGAGCCGAATCTGGCCAATCCGGAAATGGCGTATGTCACGATGGCGCTCCGCGTGCTCCCGCCGGGAGTGATGGGGTTGATGATGGCCGCCATGTTCGCGGCAACCATGTCGGCGGTCGATTCGGAGTTCAACGTAACGGCCGGCGTGTTCACTCGCGACGTCTACCAGCGGGTTCTCCGCCCCAACGCCTCTTCGCGTGAACTGATGGCAGTCGGCCGGACGGCAACCTTCGTACTGGGTATGTTGGTGATCGGCGGGGCGCTGTTCGTCGGACGCTTCGGCGGCGCGTTCGAGGCCAACAAGGTGATTACCGGACTGGCCATCCCGCTCTCGGTGCCGTTGGTATTCGGGGTTCTCACGCGGCGGGCGCGGCCCTGGGGGGCACTGCTTTCCGTGGTTCTGGGCGTGGCCGTTGGGTTCTTCCTGAATCTGCATCCGGACGTTCCCTGGCCGGTGGCTACGATTGCGGTCATTGTGGTATCGGTCGGCACACTGTTGCTGTCCGGGCTCGTCTCGCCGGCAGATGCGCAGTACCAGCGGCGGGTCAACCAGTTCTTCCAGAAGCTGGCCACGCCCATCCCCGAAGAAGAGAAACCGGCCATTGAACCGGCGTTTCAGATTGCCGTACGCCACGTATTCGCCTTGGCGTTGGGTGCGACGGGGGCCCTGTTTGCAGGTTTGGGGCTCATGTCGATGGACGATCCCGGTGGAAGGTTGTCGGTAGGGGCTGGTGTGATCTGCACCGCCCTGGCCTTGGTCATTTATCTTCGTGCTCGGCAGGTGGGGCGACTTGGCGCTTCTACCAACAAGGAGTAGCATCGCATTTATGGTTGAATCATCAACAGTCCACGCGGCACATGGAGCAGATTGCCCGATTTCGGTCGGCGAGATGCGCCGCCGCTATATGAAGCTGTTCACCGGGGCCGTCAACGACGTGCTCCGCTTCAAGTACAAGATGCATTCCAGTGCACTCCCGTCGGACTTTCTGCCCCTGCGCGACAACATGGTGCTTGCGGGGCAGGCGTTTACGATCAAGGGCGGTCCTGATATTACGACGGACGGCGAGTTCGAGATGCGCGCCGAGATGCTGGAGGCCTTACATGAAGATTCCATCGTTGTCTGGGACTGCACCGGCGACCGCCTTACGGCGCAGTGGGGTGAAGTGATGACCATGGCCGCCCTCCGCGCCGGATGCCGCGGCGCCATTGTCAACGGGATTCGCGATACCCACGGAATCCTGCGACAGCAGTTTCCCGTCTTTCACAAGTATCGGTGCAGTACGGGGATGCTCGGGCGGTTTCGCATGTACCACTATCAGAAACCGGTCCTCATGGGCGAAATGATCGTGAGCCCCGGCGACTGGATTTTCGGCGATATCGACGGCGTGTTGGCGATCCGCCAGAGTATTGCCTACGACGTGCTGGTAGCCGCAGAGCAGATCCTCAACAAGGAGGTCGAGATCAAGGATTGGGTGGAGAGCGGCGTACGGCCCACCGAGGTGGTCGCGCGCGGCGGCTATTTCTGAGGGTAACCGCGCACCGAGACGACGGTACGTTGACGTGACGGCCAGGTCGAAGGCTTTTGCGGTGAAGGATTCGTCAATTCCATGAGTATATATCTCGCTGAGTCACAGCGGCAAGCGATTCGTGACGCACGCCGGGAGAAGGCCCCGGTCGTGCAGCGTTTCTGGACGGCGCTGATGGAGCGCACGGCGGCCCGCGCCGCTTCGCCGGGGCTTATCAGCAGTGACGACGCCGCCGCCTGGTGGTATCCTGCGGCCGAGTATCTTTCCGATGCGGCCATGGCGTGGACACTTCAACCCACGCCAACGCTTGGCGCATGGCTACGCGCGACGACCCTGGCGGTCGCACGGCGCCCCGAGGCCGACTGGATCGGGCCCTGGTATCGAGATCATTCGGCGCGGCCACCAACGGGGCACCTGGAAACCGCGCACCTGTGCTGGGGCGTTTCTGCCGTCCTGGACCTTGCGCCCGACGCATTCACACCGCACGAATGCCAGGAACTTCGCGATGCACTTCGCGAAAAGGGCGCGCGATTGTGCCGCCAGTGGCTCGTGTACAACACACACCTGGCCAATTGGCGGGCCGTCATGGTGGCAGGTGTGGCCGCAGCCGCTGCCGCGACTGGTGACCGCCAATCGCTTGAATTGGCGGCGGCCGAGACGTTCATCTGTGGCGAGGCGTTCCAGCCCGACGGCTCCTACGCGGAATCGTTGCAGTATTCGAACTACCTCGCCTACTCGCTAATGATGGCGTACGAGGCGATTCACGGCGCGGCGCCGGACCTGCCGGTCAGCGAACCCGACGTGTGCGCACGGCTCATGCCGTGGTATGCGGCCAGTATGCTCTATACCCGGCCGGTGGTCGGTTGGGGGGCGGAACCGCGAGCCCGGGCGGTCAACTTCAACGATTCCGGCGCCCTGTTCCGCCCTTCGGGTGATCTGCTGCTGCAGGTTGCGGCCCGATGCCGCGAAAGCTGCCCCAAAGAGGCAGGCTTGGCCCGGTGGCTGTTCGATACCTATTACGCGCCGGTTCCTAACCAGCGGCCCCACAACCTGGCAACGTTCGGATTGCGCAACGATTGGGGATTCTTGACCCTGCCCATGTTCATTCAGGCAGCCGATGCCCTCACACCTGCCGAAGCCGAACTGCCCACCGTGGCAGGTTTCAGCAATGGAAATGTGATCGTCCGTAGTGCGTGGCCGGGTGAGACGGTACTGGCTGTCCAAGGGGGCACCGAACCGCTTCACGGTCCCGGGCATTTGCACGGCGACCTGAACAGCTTCGTCTTGGTGCACCGCAATGAACGACTGCTGGTCGATCCGGGGCATAGCTGCTATCGGAACCTGATCCACGGGCTGGAAAGTTCCACGGCAACGCACAATACATGCACATTCCTGGTGCAGCAAGATGCCCTCGGGCTCCAGGAGGACCTGATCAAGGCACGGCTGATGGAGCAGGCGAATACCGCGCCGCGCCGATCGATCTCGGCAGGAAAGGTGTCCGAACCCGTCGCACCGCGCGGCCGCAGGTTGTTGCTGGCACGCAGCGGCCAGGTCACGGCCGTCGGCTCCGAAGCCGGTGCGCTGTACGGGCCGCCGATCGAGCAGTTTTCGCGCTTCTGGCTGCAGGCGGGGGAGCATGCCCTGTTTGTCATCGACCGGATTCAAGCCGCCAAACCGACGACAACGGTGTGGAACTGGCTATTGAACCATCGCGACGACGAGTGTGCCATCGACGTCGTCGATCCGCACACCATCGTCATGCGCCGCCGAATGGCCGGGATGAAGTTGTTCCACCTGGCCAAGGCCCGGATGAATGGGCCGATCTATGGCTATCTCCACGATCTCTATCACCCCGAGCCCAACCAACTTGGTGAAGGCCGGCCCGGCAGCGGCTGGCTTTTTCGTTGGATTGAGCCGCAGGCGCAGACGTCGCGTGCGGCCGTTCATGCATTCGCAATGGATGAGGCCGGACGCATCAACGATTGGGAAGCATCGTCCCAGGAAGACAACTATACCTTGTCCGACGGCAAGGCCCGATGGAGCTTGAACGTCGAGTCGACCGACCCGCTCATGCTCCGACTTTGTTGTGAAGAAACGGGCGGCTGCTGGCAACTCGGTGAGTATGCTGAAGGTTGGCGGCTGACCGGTACATAGGATATATGCGAATGACCGTACCTCTGTTCGACTACGAAACGCCGGGCTACGAGCGAATCAAGGAGACTTCGCTCCGTTACGTGCACGGCATGAAATGGGGCGATCGGCCCGGCCGGTATCGGAAGGAACCCGACGGCGACGAGAGTTTTTACGGCTCGTACCACGGGGCGCAGGTGCTCGACCTGTTCGGCCAGTTGACCGCGTTCTCGACCGACGAGCTCGACGAGTGGGCCGATTATATCCGCGACGACCAGTCGGAGTACGGCCTTTTCGCCGGCTCGCCCGAGTTGCGAGCCCAACGCCCGAAGCTGGACGGCCTGGAGCCGTACTGGCACGTGACGCGGGGCCATCTGTGGGCATTACGGATTCTGCACCGTGCGCCGCGTTACCCGCTGGAGTTCATCGAGCCGCTGCTGGATGCCAAACGGTTGTATAAGTGGGTGAAGAAATACAACTGGGGCAACTCGTGGGCGGCTGGCAATCAGGTACTCGCCTGTGCCACTGCCCTGATGGCCCAGCGAGACTGGTTCGGGGCCGATCAGGTGAACTCGGTGTTGGAACACGGGATGTACCCGGCCCTGGAGGAGCTTCTCGATCCGGAAACGGGCTACTGGGGCACCCAGCTTGGCGCGGACCTGCCGAACGGCCTGTTCGGTACGATTCACGTTACGCCGATCTACTTTGCCCAAGGCTGGCCGCTTCGGGCGGCTAATCAGAACGTCGATGCGACGCTTGCCTGCCAGTTGGCCGATGGCTCGTTCTGGCCCCGCGGTTCCGACTGCCCCGATTTCGACGGGGCGTACATGATGGCGAACCTGGCCGAACTGACCGACTACCGGCGAGAAGACCTGCGAGCCGCTGCCCGCCGCTACCTGGATCATGCCCTGATGCACGAAGACCCGAATGGCTTCGGCTGGCGGCTGCATCGGCGCGACAGCCTGCCGGAACAGTGGAAGCCGCGACCGCACTGGATTTGGAAACCGGGAGCGGCGGACGTGGTGGCCGAGTATCGCGATGACGATCCGAATCGCACACACATTATGCTTGGCTCCTGGTTCTACCCCTTGTCGATTGCAGTGATTGCCCACATGCTAGGCGACACCGGCTACGAGGGCCCCTATCGGATCAACCCGATGTCGTTGCACGGGGGCAACGTGTTCTCTTTCAAGCATGCATCAACCCAGAAGAAATCATGAGCAGAATCACTGGTATTGACCATCCGGCCATTGCGGCAGAAGACGTGGATCGCCTGTCCGATTGGTACTGCGATGTCCTTGGATACGAGAAAGTTGTACGGCACGACAAACCCGTCTGGATATTGCGCGCGCGGGACCGAACCCTATTGGAAGTTATGCCGCGCGACGAGACGCCGCGACCCGAGCGGACGACGTGGACGCCCGGCTGGTCGCATCTGGCACTGCGGGTCGACGACTTCGACGCGGCGGTCGCCGAGTTGGACGAGAAGGGTGTCCAATGGACGGGCAAAGAGACCGGGGCCATTGGCGGCGGACGGGTGCGCAATTTCGTAGACCCGGACGGAAACATGCTCCAGATTCTCCAGCGCCCCGAACACCTCAAGTGAGAGAATGCCATGACCAATCAAGCCGCTTACTATGAAGGAAACAAGACCTTTCGCATTGCGGAAGCGACGATCGTCCCGCCAGGGCCCGGCGAAGTGCGAATTGCCGTGAAGTATTGCGGAATCTGTGGGACCGATATTCACATTTATCACGGCAAGATGGACCAGCGAGTGAAGATGCCGCAGGTGATCGGACACGAGGCGTCTGGCGTTGTGGCAGAAGTCGGACCGGAAGTCACGAACGTCAAACCGGGCGATCGGGTCGCGGTCCGGCCGCTGCGGCCGGGCGAACCGGCGCCGGTCGACAACGGCTATACGCACATCGGCCAGAACCTGAAGTTCATCGGTATCGATACACCGGGGGCCTTGCAGGCGTCGTGGACCGTACCGGCCCACTCGCTACACCTTCTGCCGTCGACCGTTTCCGACGAGCACGGCGCGCTCATCGAGCCGCTGGCCGTCGCCTGCCACGATGTTCGCCTGTCGCGTCTGAAGCCGGGCGAGAACGTGGTCATTATCGGCGGCGGGCCCATCGGCCTGCTCATTGGCCTGGTGGCCCAGCGAAAAGGAGCACGCGTCTTGATCTCCGAGGTGAATGCCCGGCGTCGTGATTTGGCGCAGCAGTTGGGACTGGCAACGGTCCATCCGCTCGAAGAGAATCTGGTCGAAGCCGTCGGCCGGTTCACCGAGCAGGCGTTCGCCGACCTCGTCTTCGAGGTGTCGGGGACGCAGGCAGGTGTGGAGGTCATGACGAAACTGCCGCGCGTACGTGGCCGGATCGTCATGGTCGCCATCCACGCCCAGCCGCCGCCGGTGGAGCTGTTTCGCTTCTTCTGGCGGGAACTGGAAATGATTGGGGTGCGAGTCTACGAGCCGCAAGACTTTGAAGCCGCGATTGCCCTGGCCGCCGAGAAGAAGCTTCCGCTCGACCGGCTTGTGACAGAAGTCGCACCGCTGGCAGACTTGCAGCAGGTATTCGAACGAATCGATCGCAACCCGGACGGAATGAAATATCTTCTGAAGTGTAGCTAATTAAGAAGGAATCCCATGAACGTTTTGGATATGTTTAAGCTGGACGGCAAGACCGCGTTGGTTACCGGTTGCCGGCGCGGCATCGGTAAAGGGATGGCCGTTGCACTGGCCGAGGCCGGCGCCGATATCGTCGGGGTCTCGGCCCAACTGGAGCCGAGCGGTAGCGAGGTCGAGCAGGAAGTGACTGCCCTGGGCCGTTCGTTCCGTCCCTACCAGTGCGACTTCGCCGATCGGAAGGCCGTTTACAACCTGATCAAGCAAGTGCGCGAGGAATGCCCGCCCATCGATATCCTGGTGAACAACGCCGGAACGATCCTCCGCACGCCGGCGGTGGATCACCCGGACGAATATTGGGATCGGGTTATGGAGATTGATCTCAGTGCCCAATTCGTGCTCAGCCGGGAGTTCGGACGCGACATGCTCGCCCGCGGCTACGGCAAGATCCTGTTTACGGCATCGCTGTTGAGCTATCAGGGCGGCATTACCGTGCCAGGCTACGCGGCCGCCAAAGGCGGGATTTCGCAACTGACCATGGCCTTGGCCAACGAATGGGCGGGAGGCGGTGTCAATGTGAACGCCATCGCTCCCGGCTACGTCGCAACCGACAATACGGCGGCCCTGCGTGCCGACCCCGAACGCGCCCCTGCTATCCTGGCCCGCATTCCTGCCGGCCGATGGGGTACGCCCGACGACTTCAAAGGCGTAACCGTCTTCCTGGCATCCGCCGCCTCCGACTATGTCCACGGCGCCGTCTTCCTGGTCGACGGCGGCTGGATGGGCCGATAAAGAGCCATAACAAAGGATCAACCTATGAGTAAACCCGTTGTCGTATTCGCATGTTCCATCGCCGATGCCGATGCAAAGGCCCGTATCGAGCGCTATGCCCAGATTATCGAGCTTTCCGAGGCGACCGAGCAGGCCGTGCTGGACCACGTCGAAGGGGCCGAAGGGATCATCGTTCCGTATACGAAAGAGCCGGTCATCACGCGGCAGGTGATCGATCGCGGGACGTCGCTGAAGCTAGTCGGAACAACCTACGGCGGCACCCGGCAGAATATCGACGATCGCTACGCGCTCGAGCGCGGGCTCACGGTCATCCACACCGGGGCCTCGCGCCCGCGGCCGATGGCCGAGTTCACGATCGGCCTGATCCTGTCGTCCCTGATGCACATCCACAACTACCACCACGACATGTGTAGCGGCGAGGCGTGGCCACGAACCAAGTACCCTCGCGGCCGCATCCTGCAGGATCGGCCCGTCGGAGTCATCGGTCTGGGGCGCATTGGCGAAGGCATTATTGATCTGCTCCGTGCATTCACGGGGAACCTCTACGTCTACTCCCGGCACCTGAGCGATGCAGATGCCCAGGCGAAAGGCGTAGAGAAGCTCTCGCTCGACGACGTGTTCTCCACGTGCGAAGTGATCATACTGGCAGGCGGTTACACGCCCGAAACGCATCACATGATCCGCAAAGAGCACTTCGACCGCATGCAGCCGGGTGCGTTGTTCGTGAACATCGCCCGAGGCGGCATGGTTCATCAGGAAGAGATGATCCAGGCATTGGCCGAGCGCGATCTCTACCTGGCGCTCGACGTGTTCGAGCAGGAGCCGCTCCCGGCCGACAGCCCCTTGCGGTCAAGCGAGCGGGTTCTGCTGGTCCCCCACCGTGGAAACAATGCCATCGAGTTCGAGCAGCGTTGGCAATGCCTGGCCGACGAAATCGAGCAGTTCTACACCGGTCGGCGTCCCGATTCGGCCCTCACGCCGGAACGGCTCGGCGTGATGAGCGAATCGTAGCGGGGGGCTGCTGGTCTCGTTGTTGCACACAAGTTTCGGATGCCACCGGCCGGCTTGCCCGGCCCGCAGCGGTGGTCTTTAGCTAAAGCGGTACGGAGACTCCCCATGTTCCTCCGCGAATCGCCGCCGCCTTCGACGGCGGCGATTCGCGGAGGATGCTATTGCGGGCGCCCACTTCCTGTAGCAGGCTGACCATGGCCCGCGCCGGGACAAGCCCGCACGGCGTGCTTGCTCGCAAGTAGGACTTGTGTGCAGCAACCAGAGCTCCCACCGCGAGATATCCAAAACGATTGTTTGCTGGACATTTTGACAGTGAATATCGGAAAACGCACCGGCGTTTATCGCAAAACGGACTCTGGTGTGTATGCTAAGGGGTGCAGGGCTTGGCGCGTTTGATCAGTTCATGACGCGGCGTGTCAGGCAGGGGACAGCGACCAGAAGTACCTTTTCTTTTTGGGAGGTGTGCGATGTTCCGGCAATGGACGCGGCACGGCGAGGTCTCGTGGCGTCACCAGTTGCTCTCTAGGCGAACGGCGGCCTTGGGCGTGATTACGCTGATGATGCTGTGGTCCGCCCCCCAGGCTCACGCCGATCTGTGGCCTGTCTTGGATTCTCACTGGACCTTGGACGAAACGGACAGCGGCAGCACCGACGTCTACGATGCGTGTGGCGGCGTTACCGGTACCCGTATCGGCAATGTGACCATCGGCGTCAGTGGCATCGATGACACGGCGTACTCCTTTCCCGGAGAGCAGACGTCCTATGTCGATTTAAATCGGAAAGACGTTCTCCCTGCCAGCGATCCGTTCAAGCTGGAGCTCAGTATCAACAAGCCGTCGTCATCGCCCGGTAATGGTCTTCAGTATATTCTGAGCAACCAGGTGGCCGGAGAGACAGGACGCACCATCCTCTACGAGAATGGCGGACGGATCATCCTCAGCAATGCCGGCACGAACATTCTGTTCATGGATACGAGTCTGCTCTCTACCATTCGTGACGACCAGTGGCATACGATTACGATCACCCGGCAGACCTACAGCGATACCCTCGACCTCTTTGAACTGTACATCGACGACACGTTGCACGACTCGGAAACGTACAGTACAAGTCTGCTTTTCGAGAGTGGAGGTACTCGCAATTGGCAACTCGGCGGACCGACCGGTGTTAGTAGTCGTGCATACACAGGTTTGATCGATGACGTGCGGGTCTATGTCCCCGAGCCGTCGTCTTCCGTCCTCTTGCTTGGCGCCGTCTTCCTGCTATGGCGAAGAAACCGCCGCCGATGAACTTCGCGGAGAAACAGGGTGTTGGTGAGCACAGCCAAGACGCCACCGGCCGGCTTGTCCGGCCCGCAGCGGTGGTCTGTTGGCTAATGGCGGTGCCCCGATCACCCGTTCTTTCATGGCGTTGCTGCAGCCAGAGGCTGCAGCCAGAGGCTGCAGCCAGAGGCTGCAGCCAGAGGCTGCAGCCAGAGGCTGCAGCCAGAGGCTGCAGCAACGCCATGGGAGAGGGATGCTTTGTGTTGCGTGTTCCGGTAGCTTATGGACCGTGGCTCCGGCCGGGCGAGCCGGCCGGTGGCCCTTTCTTGCAGCATCTAAGCCAGCAGGTCTCGTTAGGCGGTGTTCGTTTTCCGGCTGAACCCGAGACTCCAACGAAGTGTCATTCGCATCAGGAAACGGAAGAGCCAAATCCGCTCACACGCCGCCAGCTTGCCCGCCGCTTCCGGACCGACTATATTGGGCGTAATTGTTCATAACGCGTGGGGTGGGTCACTCAAGCCGCTTTCTTGGTGGCTCGTTGGTCGCTACTGCAAACATGTTTCGTGGCCAGGACATTACGAATCAACCTGGTTGCGGCTTGTGCGGATCCACCACGGTTTTACCTGCGATTGGAGAAGCCATGACATTCATCAGTCTCAAACGCCTCGTGGTTCTTAGCTTCCTCGTCCTGTTCGGGACCACGCTCCGCGCCGCCCTGGCCCAATCGGAAAAGGACGCCGTATCGCCACAGAAGCAGACCGCACTCGACTGGCTGAGCCGGCCGGAAACGGTGGAGAAGTTCGGCCGGATCTCCGATGCGATCTGGACGTATGCCGAACTGGGCCTGCAGGAACACAAGTCGTCTGCTCTTCTGATCAAGACACTGGAAGAGGCCGGCTTCAAGGTCGAAAAGGGATTGGCGGGCATGCCCACGTGCTTCGTAGCCACCTACGGGTCGGGCAAGCCGGTCGTGGGCATCCTGGCCGAGTACGATGCACTCCCCATGCTCTCGCAGAAAGGCCGCTCGCCCAAGGCGGACCCGGTCGTCCCCGGCGCCCCCGGTCACGGTTGCGGACACAATCTCATGGGGCCCGCGGCTACGGCGGCTGCTATCGCGGTGAAGCAGGCGATCGACGAGCACAAGCTCCAGGGCACGGTCAAGCTGTTCGGCTCACCGGCCGAGGAGATCCTGGTCAGCCGCCCCTTCATGGTCCGGGCCGGCCTGTTCGACGACGTGGACGTCGTCATCAATAACCATACCGATGTTGGCTTCGCGAGCGCCTACGGTATTGCAGGCAGCGCAATGGCCTCGATCAGTTATACGTTTCACGGGAAAACCGCGCACAGTGGCGGCGCGCCTTGGGAAGGACGCAGTGCGCTGGACGCGGTCGAGATCATGAACGTTGCTACCAACTTCCTCCGCGAACACCTGCACTATTCCGCCCGCATGCACTATGTCATTCCCGACGGCGGCGAAGCGCCGAACGTCGTACCCGACCGGGCGCGAGTCTGGTACTTCCTCCGCGGTTCCGACGCCCGACTGACCGATATGTGCGAACGCGTACTGAACTGCGCGAAAGGTGCGGCCCTGGCTACCGGTTCCGAACTGGCCGAAGTGCGCGTATTGGCCGCGGCGCACCAGTCGCATCATAACAAAGCCCTGGCCGAACTGGCGATGAAGAATATCGAACTGGTCGGCATGCCTGCCTGGTCGGAGGAGGACCATCAGTTTGCCCGCGAGCTGCAGAAGGAACTGGGCAAGCCGGAAAAGGGGATGCCCGAAAAGGTCGGCTCGCTGGGCAAGCCGGCGGTCGTGTTCGTCGGCGGCGCGTCATCCGACCATGGCGACGTAACGCTCATCGCGCCGACGGCAACCATCCGCTTCCCCGGCCGCATACCCGGCTCGCAGGGGCATCACTGGTCGACGGTCACGAGCGGCTACGGCTCGACATCCTGGAAGGGCCTCAACGCCGGCGCAAAGGCCATGGCCGCCACGGCAGTCGACCTGCTGACCAAGCCTGACGTGCTGCAATCGGTCCGGCAGGAGTTCGACGAGTACTCGAAGAAGCACCCCTACAAATCCTTCCTGCCCGAAGACGCCGAACCCCCACTCGACTTCTACGACGCGCTGATGACCAAATACCGCCCGCTGATGGAGCCGTTTTACGAGGATGCGAACTGAGCAGACTTCTGTCGGCGCGGAAATAGCTGCAAACCAGCGTCTCGCGGTTTGCTGTACGTCGGAAGGTATACAATCTGTCCATACGCGAACGGAATCTTATCGGCTCGCCCCATTCGATGTATGCGTTAGCCGCCGCTGCGACCTCTGGAAGGGGCGGATCACATTACCGAAGCGATTGCCATAGCCTATTGCATGGCATCCAGTTTCTTGGGTCTTGCGAAGCCGCGCACTCCAGCACCAACCTGAACATATGCAAGTCGTCCCCCCTGGCAGTTCCACGCTCCCGCCCCAGCCACCGAAAGGACATGCAATGCGGTCCCACATAACAGAAGGCACCGGAACGCCGAAAGGACATGCAATGCGCCGACGAGATGAGTTTGGCGATTGAATAATGCCACTGGGGGGGCTCACAGCGAGGTTCTGAGGCAATTCTGTTGGAGAGCACGTCTGGCGGCAAGAAATGGGCGATTCAGAAGAGCGGCGTGAGGAGGTTTGAGGGGGGGAGAGAGGCGATTCATGACAAGAATCGCACCGTGACGGCAGACCGCGAGCGGGGCCATCGGTGAGAGGGATGGCTGAATGGGGGATCGCGGCCGTGAGCGGCCATACCCGGCGCCGGGCAACGCTCGGCGCCGGGCGAAACGCGGCTAGGTGTGGCAGCCGTTGAGGTTCGCCAGGTGGTGACAGCCGCGATGGGCCGCCGCCTGCCGTAGCGGGTCGCGATGGAACGCAAACGCCACGCCCAGCGTCTTGCCTGCCTTGGCGAACAACCGCTTCATCGTCTCCTGCCACATCTCGCCCGTCGTGTCCAACCGGTCGAGAATCGGCGCCACCTCGTCGCTCACGCGCGCCTTGCCTTCACGGAACAGACGGCTCGTCCAATCGACAAGTTGCAGGTAGCTGCCCAACGAAAAACCTTCGAGCAGCCCGATCCGTTCGCCGCCGGAGGCACGCGTGTCGTTGATCGGGCAGAGCCAGTGGTCTTCGTCGAGTTCGGCAGCCAGCCTGGCCGCGGCGACGGTGCCCTGCCGTGCCGCCTGAAGATCGGCCAAACGCCCTTTCTCGCGGCAATGCTCCACCCGCTGATGTAGCGACGTATAGGGCGAATCCTCGGGCAATTCTGCAATGCCTGCCGCCACCGGGTTCAGGTCGATATACGCACACGTGGCCAGCAGGGCCTCGTTATCGAGGATGGCTATGGACTTGTAACGACTCTGCCAAAATGCCCCGCGGCACCCATCCTGCTTATTCGCAAGTCGGGCCAGCGGCTCTTTGAGCAGCTTCATGAACCAGCCCAAGTTGGCCAGGCGTTTACGCGCCGTATCGACGAACGTCGGGTCGGCCAACTTCTGTTTCACCCACTCGTCGCTCATCTCCTCCGGCTCGCGATTCTTGCCGCGAGGCGGCACCACTCGGCCCCATCGCCGCACCACCTCTTCGTCGGACCATTGGGCTGCCCGATCCGGCGAGAGGTGCACGAGTGCGTGGAGATGGGTATCGAGCGCGGTGAAGCCGGCGACTTCGATGGCGAAGCTTCCGGCCAGTTCTTCGAGCCGGTTTTCGATCCACGCCTTCCGCTGCCCGTCGCCCTCGGCCAGCAGCAGGGCTCCCCGCACCGTTTCCGAGATCACGTGATACCAACAAGTTACGTCGGTATCGACCAGTTGCGAACGCGCCACCGTCATAGAAACACCTCCTTTGAAGCAAGTATTTCCGGAACGCACCCCCCCACTTCCAAGTGCCCGCATTCTAGACGAAAGGGCGGAAGCTGTCAACTCGCAGTCTGCAGATTGCATATCCTCGCATTGGGCCCAATTGCATTGCATGTCCTGTCGCTACCTTGGCCTGCATGCTTGCGGGTGGTGCATTTGCAACGAAAGTGGGGTCTTCAGGCTGATTGCGCATTGCATGTCCTTGCGTTTCCATGCTGGCACTTCCATTGGGCCCAATTGCATTGCATGTCCCGTCACTATACTTGCGTTACCAGTATGCTGCATACGTATGGGGGGGCACTATTAGGTATGGAAGATTGGGTAGACCTGTATGGCGCATTGTGTGTCCTTGCGGGGAAGTAGTTGTGGTAGGTATAGGCTACAATGAAAGGACTCACGGGGCGCCGCTTGGCTGCGTGCTGGTCGTCGCGACGGAGGTTCCAGCTTGGAAACGGCTTGTTTAACCCGCCCTACCTCTCCTTTGGGGCAGCGGCTAGAATGGCACCGGTGATGCGGCTGCAGGCGCAAGAACGGGCTTGCAGTTCACGCAACGGGCACCGGTTGGCTTGCCCCGCCCCAGGCCATCGTCACCGAGCTAACGGAGGATTACGAGCCATATTCTTCCCCCGCACGGTGCTGCCGGTAGCCGGCTGACCACGGCTACGGGCCGGACAAGCCGGCCGGTGGCTTTTTCCCAGGGTGCAAGTCGGTTCCTCCACCCTGCGGCTGCCAAAAATGAGGCATGAAATGAGCGAAGGGCTACTGTCAGAAAGGGTTTATGATTGGCTTCTACAACGCCTCATGAACCGAAAGTTGAAACCGGGCGACCGCCTGAATCGGCGTAATGTGGCCCAGCAGGTGGGCGTGAGCCTTTCGCCGACCCTGGAGGCCATGATCCGGTTGGAGTGGGAGGGCTTTCTGCAGACCACTCCTCGCATGGGAACCCTCGTTCGACAGATCGAACCTGATCGCGTACTCGGGAAGCTCCTGCTTCGCGAGGCGGTAGAAACCCAGGCCGCCCGGCTCTATTGCGGCCCGTCGGTGGTCGTCGCACGCGATCGGCTGTTGCGGCTGGCGGAGAAGGTCGATCATTCCGACCCACGAAAGATCGAGAACTGGCGCGCGGAAATTGCGTTCCACGGCGAATTGGTCCGGCTGGCGAGTTGCCCCGTCTTGCTCGAAGAGTTCCATCGGCTGATGCGTCACAGCCTCTTCTATGCCGTGAATCAGGTCTTGCCGCCCCCCAGCCAGAAGCGTATGCCTGCCGCCCATGCAGAGCTGGTCGGTGCTTTGGAAACGGCCGATCCGGAGGAAGCCGACCATGCGATCCGAGCGCATCTGCAAGCGCGCTACGAATCGGCCCGAGAGGCCACGCTGGCAGATGAAGGTGAAGCCTAGTAATTGCCCGGAGAGACGAGTTCAGTCGGGCAATGGCAGCGGCCAACGCCTATTCTACTGACATCGGCGACGAAATCGGACCCGCCGTCCGATGATCTTGCGTCGCAGCATGATCCCGTTCGTACATCGGAGGGGGGTGAACAAGATCCACTTCCACGAGCGGGGGAAACCAGGTCGTTTCCATGCGGCACTACGCCCTTCCGTTCGGGCGCAGCCATTTTTCTGCAGATGGCTCTTGCGTCCGCCGCCCGCCTCGTGTAGTCTGATATATCAGCGAGTTGACTCGCAAGAACTCCCGTCAGGAGACATTCAGATGATGCCTTTCCACTTCGCGCTGTGCTGTGCCTTGGCCATTCCTGCGACAGACCTGCTGCCCGCCGGCGGCGGCTATGGCGAGCCCTGCCTGCTGCTTCGTGCCCCCGACCATCCGGCCCTGGCACACCTCGCCTGGCCGAAGATCATTGCTGCCCGCGATGGAACGCTCGTGCTGGCCTGCAGTGCCGGCAAGGGACACAACATGGGTGGTTCCGGGGCGGTTGTGTCTCGCTCGACCGATGGTGGCGCCACATTCGGTCCGCCCCATCAGCTCGCCTATTTTCCCGACGACGACGCCCGATACCACGACTGTGGCAATATGGCCTTGGGGATGGCCGAGGACGGGACGATTGTCCTGTTGGCCATGGCTTTTGCATCGAAGCAGAACACCATCTTCGGTTGGCGTTCCTCCGATGCCGGCATCACGTGGCAGCCGGTGGATGCATCGGCTCTGGCCGAGAACAAGACAGGTTCGGTATTCGGTAATATCTTGCAGGTTCCCGGGATGGGGTTGGTCGTGTTTGGTCACTACCGAAAGCCCAGTACGCCGGATGTCGGCGTTTGGATGTCCGTATCGGGCAATGGCGGCCGGAGTTGGGGGCCACCTCGGCTTGTCACCGAGAAGGCATACTACGAGCCGGCCTTCGCCTTTGCGCAAGGGCGGTTTGTGGGGCTGTTGCGGATGGCATCTGGGGCCGACACGTCGCGCTACGACGAGGCCGTTTCCGACGATCTGGGCAAGACATGGAACATCTATCCATCGAAGATCGCGATTCCCGAGGGACTGCCCGGAAGTCAGCCCTGTCCGTTCATTGCCGTCTCGCCGACCGAACCTGCAAGGCTCTATGCCCTGCAATCGATTCGTGGTCGATTCGAGCAGACTCGCGGGCGAGTCTACCTGTGGACGGCCGAGGTCAAAGACCTCGAATGGCAGCGACAGAGGCTGGTTGTGAGTATTCCTGCCAATGCCGAAAACCTCACCGACTGGTCGTATCCCTGGATGACGCCTCTGGGGCAGGGGCAGTGGATGCTGGCATTCTATGCCGGAGCGAAGCGCGGCGCGAACTCGATTTACGGCATGCGTATGGACGTCTCCAGGACACCAAGAAAGCAATGAGACGTGGATACCTCGGCAGGCCCGTTTCTCTGGCAGGGGTGCATTCGGAAGGCAAACGATTGGTCACAGACAATTTCGCAGAAGCTGATGCCCATGGAGGACATACCCGATCGACTGGTTGGCCGCGATACTTCTGGTCAACTTCCGGAATGGGCGATTCGGTCACGCGTATTGGTGTACCCTGGGCCATCGATGGTTTACAATGGCGATTGCTTCATGAACGCTCCAGTTATTTGTGACAAGATAAGGATGGTGGCCATGCAAAGGTTTACGC
This sequence comes from Thermoguttaceae bacterium, assembly GCA_040772845.1. Taxonomy (GTDB): domain Bacteria; phylum Planctomycetota; class Planctomycetia; order Pirellulales; family Thermoguttaceae; genus PWXP01. The sequence continues at coordinate 957,984 of JAXGXG010000002.1, read as the reverse complement.
TGTTGTTGTTTTCGCTGATGGTAGTTGGCGCCGTACTCGCAACGGATCGTGTGTCTGCTGATGAGGCGCAGAAGCCCGGAGGGGAGCATGTTGTCCTGGCAACGAAGACTCTTCACTATGCGGTTGGCGCCGACGGGACCAACCTGGCCTTTACCGACAGGGCCACGGGGAACGATTACGCCGTAGCCGGCCAGAAATCGCCCCTCGTTCGGATAAGGATTGCCGGCCGCTGGCGCCCATCTGCGTCTGCAAAGGCCGATGGCAATGGAATTGTGGTCGGATTTGCCGATTCGGACGCGACAGTAACGCTGGGCGTCACGGTTCATCCGCGGCATCTGGTTCTGGAAGTGATTGCCGCGAGCGATGGGATTGACGAGCTGCAACTGCTCAATTTGTCTTTGGCCTTGAAGGGCGAATTGGACGAACCCTTTGCCGCGTGTGTCCTGGCGCTGAATCTGCAGACAAACGTTCCCGGAATCCCTGGCCCGAGCAGCCGGCTGACGGCGAGTTGCGTGCGACGTTTCGGCGTGGTCGGAGCTGCGGTGGCCGTGGTCGGCAGCCCGATGGGGGAGTTTCGCGACGCTTTGAAGGAGGCCGTAACGGCCTCGAAGACATTGCCGCAGTCTCCCGTCGGCGGCCCCTGGGCGATGGACGCGCCGATCAATCGGGCTTCGTATCTATTTGCCGTGCCGACGGAAGACAACGTGGAAGAGATTATCCGTACGCTGAAAAGCATCGGGTTCAACCAGGTGCAAATCCATGGCGGCCGAGGCACCTACCGTTTCGGCGACTGTATGCCGAACCCGAAGCTTTATCCGAACGGCGTTGCGAGTATGAAAGCGGTCATCGATCGCCTGCACGAAGAGGGCATTTACGCCGGAATGCATCCGTACGCGTTCTTCATTGACAAGACAACGCCCTGGGTAACGCCCATTCCCAACCCGGGGCTTGCAAGCGGCGCGACGTTTACGCTGGCCGCCGATCTGCCGGCCGATGCCGACGTAGTCAGCGTGCAGGAGAGTACGGAAGCCGTATCGACGATTACCGGCTTTTTCGAGCGCAACAGCGTAACGTTGCGCATCGGGGAAGAGCTGATCACGTTCGGCGGCGTTGCCAAGGAACCACCCTATGCGTTTACGCAGTGCAAGCGTGGCGCATTAGGCACGACCGCATCGGCCCATCGTGCAGGGGAAAAGGCGTACCAACTGAAGGAGTGCTTCGGCCTGTTTGTTCCCGACCCCGACTCGCCCCTGTTCACCGAGGTGATCGAAGCCAATGCCCGATTCTTCAACGAGTGCGGCTTCGATACGCTGTATCAGGATGCGTTGGACGGCGAAGACGTGCTGGGCGGACGCGAGAACTCGTGGCACTACGGTTCGAAGTACATCTGGGAGTTGTGGAAACGGCTCAAGCGGCCCGCGGCCATGGAGTACAGCACATTCCATCATCATCTGTGGGTCCTGCGTTCTCGGCACGGCGCCTGGGATCATCCGACGCGGGCCCATCAGCAGTTCATCGACCAGCACGTGGCGGCCAACCAGCGAAACGATCAGATGTTCCTGCCAAGCAACCTGGGCTGGTGGGCGATCAAAACGTGGCAGCCGCCGCAAGTGGAGCCCACCTTCCCGGAAGACATCGAATACTGGTGCGCGAAGGCCCTGGGAACCGATTCCGGCCTGTCGCTGCAAGGGTACAATCCCGCGCTGCCCGGCCATCAGCGGCTGGCGGCCATCATCAAGCAGTACGAAGAGCTGCGCCACGCAGGTTACTTCTCTCGGGAAGTCAAGGCCCGGCTTCGCGAACCGGGCCAGCAGTTCACGCTCGTCCGCGGTGACGACGACCGGTGGCGATTCCTTCCCGTCCGCTCCACGCGACAGAAAGTCCAAGCGACGGACGAACGTAGCAATCGCTGGACGGTCCATAATTCGCACGGCGTGCAGAAGCCGACGGTGCGTATCGAGGCCATGATGTCAACCGGTCCGTACGAGGCCCCGGACAACGTCACCCTGGCCGATTTCGCAAAGGAAGGGGAGTTTCCCGCGGTCGCGTCCGCGCCGATCGTCAAGGCGACTCTGACCGCCGGCAGCGACGACAAGGGGGCCTTCGGACGTCTCGCCGCCGCCAATGCAGGCAAGGAGCGCCGCGGGACGTGGGCCAGCTTCAAGAAGACGTTCGACCCGCCGCTCAACCTGAGCAACCACCAGGGACTGGGCGTGTGGGTGCGTGGCGATGGAAAGGGAGAGGTGCTCAACTTCCAACTCCGAAGCCCAAGCCACATCACGGGCGCCGTGGCGGAACGCTACGTGGTCGTCGATTTCGAGGGCTGGCGCTACTTCGAGCTGGTGGAACTCGACGCCGACCGCTACCCCGACTTTGGCTGGCCCTACTACGGCTGGTACAGCGTCTATCGCGAGCTGGTCAACTACGGCGTGATCGAATCGTTGACCATCTGGTGCAACAACCTGCCGGCCGAGGACGCCATTGAGGTTGACATCCGCCCCGTACGCGCCCTTCCGCTTCTACCCGGGACGTTGGTCAACCCGCGTTTGACCATTGGCACTGCCGCGGTGGAGCTTCCCGTGGAGATCGCCAGCGGCCGTTACGTTGAGATCAATGCGGCGGGCGAAGTCCAGTTGTACGGCCCGGCAGGCGAGCCCTTGGACAAGATCGAGGCGCCCGGTGCAATTCCCGCATTGCAGCCTGGCGACAACACGCTTGAGTTCCGCTGCTCCGGACCATCAACACCAGCCCCGCGCGCCCGCGTCACCATCAGCACTCGCGGCGAACCGCTGCCTTGAAGCCGTTCGGTGCGCCGTCAGATGCGAATGAACGTGTTGGTCCGATAGAGCAGTAGAAGGAACAGCCAGCCAACTAGCCCGGCGGCCGAGGCAAGGACCACGGCCTGCCAGTCGCCCGGGAGGAGAGAAGCTCCAGGTGACAGGTGACAGCGGCGCGCTGGCGCGGACGGTTCGGGGGGGCCGGGGCTGGGAGCTGGGAACTCTGAGTTGGGGTTGTGGATTTCGTCATTCCTTCGACATTTGGATTTCGACATTGCGTCCCGATGATTGGATGAGAAGCCACGGACGGAATACGGATGAGCGGGAAGAAGGTATCTCCGTCGAAGGAAGGAAACAGGACGGGCAACTCGCTTGTGGAGAACAGGCGGCGCAACGCCGGTGCGGCGGGCTCATCCGTGCCGAAGGCACAGCCCTATGCCAGCCCAGGGTGGAGACGACGCGAGGAACGAGCAAGGCGCAACCCTGGGTGGACGTCGGACAATACCCAGAAGCCCCAACGGGGCGGCCCTAAACGCAAGGATGCACGACGGTCCATTGGTTTTAGACCCAAACCTAGAGACGGGCCAGGCAATGCGTTTCGCTTGTGGACAACAAGCGGGGCAACGCCCCGGCAGGCAAAGCCTGAACCACGAAAGACACGAAACACACGAAAAGAGCGGAAGGCCAGGCAATGCGTTGGCTGGAGGGGGAGGTGACAGCCACCAAAATTGGCCATTCTCGGTAGTGTGGGCATAATCCTTCAGCGAGCTTCCCGCCTGGAACGAGCCGTCAATCCGCCTAGCCCTCTCAGCTTCCCTAGATTTGGTCGCTGTCACCGTTTTTCCCAAGCGCGGCTTCAACCGTCGGAGCGTCCTGTTGCATGGCTTTCCAGTTTGGATCGGCGAAAAATGCAACGAGCGGGTTTACGAAGATAGGGATTAGTATGTCCCGTTCCAAAGCGTCACTCCAATGGCAGAATGTCTCGGATCACGCGGGCGGGACCCGTGACCGTCCATTTAAATCCGCACGCAACCCCGCCTCGCGTGCATCCGCAAGTTCTGTCAGATTGAGTGCCTTTCGACCTACTTCGGAAGTCGTTTTCCCTTCCCCCAAGTGATCTTCGACGTCTGTTTGGACGATACGTGTTCGCCCCGAATCAACAATTCGCCATCGACAAACAAACGGTCTGTAACCCGGTACGTGTGGACGGCAAACGTCTCGCTCTCCGTCTCGAGAATGTACTTGTCGTCGCGATCGGACAACATCAAATGATGGGCAAACTTGGCTCGAGGACGATACAGTTCATCAGAGTGAATGGAGAATGCGGTGCCGATCTCCCCACCATTCGTGTCGCGATATATTGCAATTGCCCTGTCCTCTTGCTCCCAGATGTCAAGACGAGGATCCGACGAGGGGCTGTTCGCGATGAGCGTCGTCCCGTCCATTGGTCCGCCCACAAGTTCCACTAGCAAGAGGCTTGGTGCATCCATCAAAATCACCTGAACAATGGAAATTGCGAGTGAGTTCAGGCTAACAGGGGAACCGACATAGCGCTGGCCCCGATAGTCCACGTAAGATTGAGCATACCGAAAACCAGAAACGTAAACGTTCTTTGTGCTGTATTCATAAGCACCTCCTTTTCTTGGTGTGTCACTTCCAACAGAAACGAACCAATATCACGGCCAAAGCCGATGAAGAGAAGAGCTACGAAGCCAGCCACCATCCAAGGAGTCGAACCTTGGCCCGCTAGCCCTGTTAGCCTGAACTCACTGGCGTTGCCTCCAAATGATGTAGTGTTGGTTTGGGTGACGTTACGGCTTAACGTTAAGGCTTCTATCCCGCCCGCTCCCGCGAAAGGCCATGCCATGGAGGAAGCCTGGGCGGGAGCGGGCGGGATAGAACCAAGTTGAACTCAAAGCGCCGTAGCAGGAGCGCCTATGGGGTTTCTATGCCGGGCGCCGTCCCGCCGGGCTGCATTCTACCCCAGCTATCGGCTGGGAGACAAGGGGCGGCGGCGGGGTTTTTAGGGGGGGGCATGATCAGGCGGGGCCAGGCGCACCGACCGGTTCCCGGCCGCCCCCGCCGGCCCCGTGCCGGTGGAGCGAATGATTGACCACTACAAGCAACCGCCCTTTCTTCCCTTCTTCCCGCATTCCGGCGGCGCAGCCGCCGGGATGCGGGCGGCCACCATGCCGGCTTGCCCGGCTGGAGCCGTGGTCAGTGAGCTACCGGGCTGCAACCGCCAACTCCTCACTCCCCCCAACGCACGGCCGTCGCTTTGCCTCCAGCGTCTGGTTCTGCGATTCAATGGTGTTTCTCAAGCAAAACGATTGGTGTCTGGATATGGCCGGACCATTCTGAGGCGACATACGCATACTCGCCTGGGAAGTCCTCAAGCCGAAATCCCGAATCAGGGTCAGCCACAATGTGTGCTTCGGCTTCGGACCTCCAGAACTCGTAACACTTGCCAACCTCGACGCGCCTGAGTGATGCGCCAACATCCGCAACGAAGAACTCTACCGGGTGTCGCCGCAATAACTCCCGCAGTGCTTCCTTTGACAGAAACCGCTCGCGGCGCGCCTCAATGGTACCCTTATCATACGAGAGGCGTTCAACTGGAAGACGGGTGACTGTCGGTTGTGGTGGCATCGTCGGTTACGCAGAACTTGAATCTGGCCCGCCAGCCTACGGCCGTGCTAATTCCTCAGCCCCGCCGGTTCGGCGGGATAAGAACCCCCGGGCCCACGCCAATTCTGGCCCGTAACGGGTTGCCGGTCAAGACCCTGCCATCATTCCGCGATCTCGTGTCCGCGTGTTGTCTGGTCCGCCTATCGCGCCAAGCCCGCAGCAATCGGCCCCTCCGGAGACGGGTGCGGTTCGGAGCAGGGGCGTTGTCAGGTCGGCGGCGACCACCTGAATTGCCGCAACCGCGTCCGTGGCATGTTCGTAAACGCCTATCCAATAAGGCGTTGCGTGGCCAATGCAGCCAAGTCCGGCGGTCTTGAACGCGTCGGTTCGGGCCGTGTAAGACGTTTTACAAAGACGTTGACGCGTTACAAGGAAAGGATAGGAATACGATACAACCGTCTGGGCTATTCGGAGGCCACTACGATGACCCGGGAATGCTCGGGGATGCTTACTCCTGCATCCAACAAACGGACGACGCCATTCTCCACAACCCCAACGACCGCAATCGGCCGCCGCGGACGGAGGTGCGCCTCAAGAGGTCGCGGCACATCGCTGGGCGCGGGTTCAGGGATGGGCAATTGCGGAGCAGCGGCCAGTTGCTCGTCCAGAGCCTTACGGTCTTCACTGCGGGTGTCGGGCTGAGGTATCGGCATGGGAATCTCCTTAGTAGGCGGTGATGACGAAAATCGGTGAATCCTCAACCTCCCCGAAAACATCGGGAATCTCGTCGGACTCACGGTCGTATCGCCAAATGACCCACACTCGGCGACCGGACGGCACCTCGGCCAGCATACGGAATGATCCATCCCGACGTTCCTCCAGCCGAATAACGCGATTGAACGCAGCCTCAACCTCCTCGGCCGACAGGGCGTGTGCAGCAATCTTCCGTAGGTTCCACTCGATCCACTTGAACCGTCTCATCTTTGCACCATACCGGCGGGCCAATCATCAAGCCAACGCCCCTCGGCGACTCAGAGCTTTATGGCCGAACTTGCATTTATCCCGCCGGCCTGCGGCCGTGCTAATTCTTTGGGCCCGCCGGTTCGGCGGGATAAGAACCCCCGGACCAACGCCAATTCTGGCCCGTAACCGGTTGCCGGTCAAGACCCTGCCATCATTTCACGGTCGTAGGGCCAGCCCTTCGGGCTTCTCTTGCTTATGCTGCGGTTAACCCGGGGTTGCGCGTCGCTCGCACGGCTCGCGGGGTGCAGGAACGAACTTGCATCTCGGGCAAGCCGGCCGGTGGCCCTTCCGTGAAGCGCAAGTCTGTTCCTGCACCCCGGCTCGCGGCGGCCCCACCCCGGGCTGATATAGGACCGTCCCTTCTGGACTGAGCCGCATCGCAAGGAGGCCACAAGAACAGGGACTCGATCTCCCAACTCCGAAGTCCCGTCGCCCACCTCCCACTTGGCCCACTTGTCTGCCTGCAAACCGTGGCCGATTTGCCAGGACGAGAAAACACAAAGCACAATACCTTGTGGTCGGTGGAGTCAAGTGGATAGCCCTGACCGATGGCCACGTACCGTCAAGCCGGCCGATGCTCCCGCGTGCGTTCACCCTGATGCAAAAGCGGCACAAGACCAAGACCACGCTGATCACCTCGAATCCGAGCTTCAGCGATTGGCGCCGCCCGATCCCATCGTACCACGAGGCCGTGTAGCTGTCGCGGCTGCGGGGCTGATTGCCTGCGGCCGTTACGTTGAAACCATCAGCACTCGCGGCGAACCGCTGCCCTGAAACGAGCCGCCCCGCCGTCAGATGCGAATGAGCGTGTTGGTCCGATAGAGCAGCAGCAGGAAGAGCCAGCCGAATAGCCCGGCGGCCGAGGCAAGGACCACGGCCTGCCAATCGCCCGTATACTGGTCCAGATTTCCGACAACGATCTCCGCCGCCCGATTCAGCACGGGCCGGAATACCGTGGCCATCATGTAGGCCACAATCGAGTTGGCTCCGATCACCACGAACGGGTAAGCGAGTATCTTCAGCCGGCAGGCGTCGAACAACAGCGTGAACAGGGCGAGCAGCAGGAAGCTCCAGCCACCGGCCACGAGCACGTAGCTGCTTGTCCACAGATTCTTGATCACCGGGAACTGCATGTCCCAGGTCCAACCTGCCGCCAGGCATGCCGCGCCGAGAAAGGCGAGGTAGATAACGGTTCGCCAGACGGACTTGGTCCCTCGAATCAGTTGGGCCGCAAACACTCCCAGCAGGGCGGAGCAGCCGTGCGTCATCGACTGGAGGATCCAGCCCACGCGCCAGCGATCGTAGGATCCGAACACCTGCTCGTCCAGCCAGTAGTTGAACACGCCGCCGCGCACATAGACGCCCGTCTGATGGGCCGGGGCCTCGATGGTCTGGGCGTGCTTGTTGGCAAATCCCTCGTACGTCCGCGGCTCGGCCGGCAAGGGAACGAAGGTTTGGAGGGCCCAATAGCCGACCAGCAGGACGACGAACCCGATCAACTGACCGCGCAAGCCGCTTGAGAGGACGAACAGGACGGCAATCAGGTAGGCGATAGCCAGCATTTGCAGCACGCTGTAGGTCATGCGAAACTGGGCCGGATCGTAGGTGAACAATCCGCCGTTCACCCAGGTTCCGAGGAACACCATGACGGCCACGCGCACCAGGGCGTGGGCTAGGATTCGCACTTTCGACTGCCCTTGCTTGATCCGCTTCGTTATGGAAAGGAACACGGCGGCCCCAATCATGAACTCGAAGAGCGGAAAGATGAGATCATAGAACGTGAACCCCTCCCATAGCGGGTGAGTGAACTGCTGCTGAAGCATCTGCACCCACTCATTTGTGGGCATCGCCTTGGCCAGCCCGTGAACGATCTGACCGCCGGCCAGCAGGCAGAACATGTCGAATCCTCGAAGGGCATCAAGCGATAGCAGCCGCTTGGAACTGCCTGCCGCGGAATCCGATGCAAGGTGCGTTTCCTTCTGGACGCCGTCGCTCATGGTCTTCACCTCGAGGTATTGTGTGACTGTTCATGCCCAGCCGAAAAGCAGTCCCGGCCGGCGCCTCGGGGGTCCACCGCCCGTTTCAACGGGCCCGCGCCGATGCTCGCAACCGGGGTCTTTATACCGCCGTGAATCAAGCGTGTCAAACGTGGCGAGCCATCGACAGAACCGCCAGGGGCGTTGTAGAATGGACAGTGGACGGAAGGCGTCCTTGTTGGTGGTTTCGAGCATCAGGATGCGTCCCTCCGGCCATCGGTTCCCGTTCTACTCACCAAGCACGTTGCCAAGAAAGGCTCTTCCGTTTCTGGGTGCGTCTTCAGTTCGTAGTTCCGCCTTTAGCCGGTCTTTCAGCCTTCCGCCTGAAGGCGGGACTACGAACGGGTCGCGTTTGCACCTGGAAACGGAAGAACCCCAAGAAAGCCATGAACATTCCAACCACTCTTCGGCGTTCGCTTGTGTGGATCCTCGCGGCACGTCGCCGGCTGCCGTTGAAGCGGCTGTGCGCGTTGTCTGTGGGTGGATGCCTTCTCGTGTTGGCTCTTGCCGCGTCGGCGGCGTTGGCGCAATTCCCGCCGCCCGGAGTTGCCCCTGGGCAGCCGACGGCCACGGCCCCCGGGCAGGACTGGTGGGCCCGCGCGCCGTTGTACCGATCGAACTACTACAACATCAAGACCGACCTCGAACCGGCCGAGGCGAAGGTCATGGCCGAGCACATGGACGCCACGTTCGGCGCATATTGGGGACTGTTCTCCCGGCTTCCGGTTCGGCTTCAGCGGCCGGCGACACTCGACCTGTACATGTTCGCAAACCAGCAGGATTACGTGAACGTGCTGGCTGGCCGATTCCACGATGACGCCACAGGCTCCTGGGGGAAGTGTATCACCGCCGGCAAGAGCATCTCCCTGGTCGGATGGAAGGGGCATCACTCCCTGGAAGACTTCAAGCGACTTTTCCAGCACGAGGGATTCCACCAGCTTTCGTCTCATCTGTTTAGCGGTACGCCGCTCTGGGCGGAAGAAGGAATGGCCGAGTTGTTCGAGCGGGGCGTTGCCGTCGGCAGTCAACTGGTCGTCGGCGATTTCCCACCACGCGACAAGGCCGTTCTTGTCAGAGCGATCGAGGCGGCGCAGATCATCCCCTTTGAGCAATTCCTTGCCATTACTCCGCAGCAGTGGGATACGCGTGTCCGAACGGGAGATGCCCAATTGCAGTACTTGCAGGCGTGGAGCCTTATCCATTTCCTGGTGTTTGCCGAAGAAGGGAAGTTCGAGACGTCGTATTTGAACTTCCTGGTCCAGTTGAACCGCCGCGTGCCGTGGCAGCGTGCATTCGTGGCTTCGTTCGGCGTGCCCGACGTCAAGGCCCTGGAGGCCCAGTGGAGTCAGTACGTTCGCGCAGCACACCCGACCGACTATCGCGAGACCCTGTGCCGGCTGGATTTCCTGGCGGCAGGTATGGCGGCGCTTGCGGCAGAGGAAATCTATCCAACGTCGATCGAGGAACTCAAGGGCCACCTTCAGAAGAAGGCCTTCGAGCACCGGTCGAACATGCCTGGCGAACCCAGGCAGATGTCCGCGCAAGACTCGCAGCTCTTCGAAGTCCCGTTTGCCGAGGGAGTCGCCGAGCGCCGTTTCGAACTGCTGGAGCCGCGGGGCGGCGGCAACCGCGGCCGCCAGGACCCGTCTCCCAGGACGATTGTGGCCACGGGCCTCTATCCACAGGTGTTTTTTGCTGAATGGGCGCGGCGAGGGCGTGAAGCCGGGTATGTCCTCTCGGCGCAACCGTCTGCACAGTACGACAAGAAGCATCCCAAGAAGTCTGAGAGTGAGCAACGGACGGAACGAAGCGAGGCAGGTGGCGATTCTTCGGATGCGGTTGCACCATCATCAGAACCGGTCCAGTCGGACGCAGAGCCGCGCACGTGGACCAGTGCCGACGGAAATTTCACGACGGTGGCCGAATTGGTCGGATACAAAGACGGCGTCGCGCAGCTCCGCCGGAACGATGGCGTGGTGATTCGCGTGCGGAGGGAACATCTCTCGCCTGCCGACCAGCAGTTCCTCGACCGGCAGGAACGGAAAACGCCGTAGTATTACGGTTTCTCGGAGAAAGTAGGGTGGGTCGAGGAACGAGACCCACCAAGGAACTTGATCTTTACTGCCGCATCCGTTGCCAGCGAGGGAAGCGTGAGCCGAAGCCGGCCGTCGCGAACCATTGCTTGCTCTGTCCGCCGCAGGGCGCCGCGCCACGTTTCCCACCACTCGACGGTGCATGTGCCTTCGGGCAGGCCTTCAGCGGTGAAGTGGAAACTGTCGATTTGCGGGACGGCGTCACGCGCGTGGTTGAACCACGAGCTATCTCTGTTCTGAATCCACACAATGGCCAAAGCGTCGGTCTTCATGCCACAAACGAGAACGTTGGGTCGATCGAGCACCTTGCAACCGGTGAAGGCATACCCGGTCACTGTGACCCAATCTCGCCCCTGGTTCTCGACGCGGATGCGATGCTCCCCGGCAGGAACCTCGACGGCGAACTCCTTGTCGTACGTTGTCTCCCAGATATTCCATTGGGGCCGGAAAACGCTGTGCGTTCCCATGCCTTCGCCGCAGGGCAATTCCTGTTCGAGTGCAAGCCGGTCGTCGATCCACACTTTCAGCAACCCCGATGCAGAGACCTTCCCGATGCGAATCGCAAACTTGCCCGGCTTGGGATAGTGGACGATGAACGTGGGCGGATTCCTGATATCCCGGTGCGAACTGCCGTGGAGCAACTGTTGCGGCAGGCGCTCGCCGGCGATGGTTCCATCGCTAAGAACCGTGAATTCTGCATGTGCCGGCTTCGTCCATCCGCCGGCGGGAAAGACAACGACGTCGCGCGTGTCTGGCGGCCGACTTGCATCGGCAAACTCCGGCGGGGCCGTCGCCAGCATTTCCCACCGTGCCGACCCCAGGGGCAGCCCCTTCGTGAACTGCGCCAAGGCGGTGAAGTGGAAGTACAGGTCGAGCGGATCGAGGTAGTTTTCGTGCCACCAGGGCATCGGGCCGCCGGCGGCGAAGCTCGCCAGGCCGGCCCAGAGCGAGTTGTGGACGGCCCAACCTTTCGGGTCTTTGTCGGCCGTGCTCGAATGGCTGCGAATGCCAAACTCGCCAAAGATGTGCGGCTTATCGAACTGCCGCCACTGATGAAGGCAGTATCGCCGGACCGGTTCGGCCACGTTGCCGTCATCGTTCGTGTAGCAGTGGGTCTGGACAAGGTCGATGTTCTCGAGGTTCCAATAGTCTTCCGGACCGGTCTTGCTCCAGAAGCTTGTGGTGATCAGATGCCCGAACGGGTCGATCGAACGAAGGTAGTCGGACATCTCCTTGTGCCATGGGAGCTTGACCTCATCCGGCGAATCGGCCCAACCTTCCATTTCGTTTCCGAACTCCCAGCACAGCACGTTTGTACTATATCCCCATCGGGCGACCGTGTAGCGGAGCCGGTTTCTGTAGTGGCGGCGCGCCACGTCGTTGGTGAACCAGTCGCGTGGCGTCTTGCACGGCCCTCCGTTGCTGGCATTGAATGGATTGCGATTCCACCCGGATTGGCGGAAATCCTGGTGCGTGTCCATGCACATCATGTAATAGACTCCCAACTCGGCGCCGAGATCCAGCACCCGATCGAGTCGGGCGGCGACGTCTTGCCGATACCAGCCGAGCCGATCCGCCCATTCGATTCCCAACCCGCTCGAACTCATCCACCAACGATTGAAGTTCTCGCCGGCTGCGGCGAACCTCCGCATGGCCTCGTCGCCTCGCTGTCCGGTGGTGTGATAGATGGGAAGATTGTGGCCGATAGCAAAGAACCCCTCGCCGTTGTCGAACGCCAGGTAATGCGGATCCACCTTGCTCGTTCTGAGGAAGCCGGGCCGTTTGCCTGCGATGCACCGGACGGTTCCTTCGCCGCCGACCACTTCGCCGTTGCGGTCGCGCAGACGCAGTTGCCACTGGTGCGTACCGAGTTCGCGGGGAGCATAACGCACTTTCCAACTTCCATTACCCTCCGGGACCATGACCTCGGCCCCTTCTTCAACCTGGAGACGATGCTCCACGGCAAAGAAGCCAGGCACGACGAGCTGCTTGCCGGACGGCGTGGTGAAGACGGCGTCCAGACGCACGTCGTCCGGATCGAACGGATTGTCGTACGCGGCCGCCAGATCGATCGCGATTTCCAGCCGTTCGTACTGGGCGACGGAAGTCGCATCGGCCGTGGCGGCTCGAATGGCCGTGTTCTGTCGCGACGGCTCGATTGCGCCGGGAAACCGCTCCGGCATACCGGCGAACGAGATTGTGTATTCGAGCACCGGTTTCTCCGCAGGCTCGAAATCGCCGCGCAGCAAGTTGACGCGAAATAAATGGCGATCCTGCGATCCTTCTTGTTCCACTTTGCGGAATCCGGGCAGGTCGAGACAGAGGCTTCGACCATCGCGCAGTTCGACGATGAACCGATCGGCCATTGTCGCCGGAGCGGTGGCAATGGAGCCGTGGGATGAGGGGGGCAACCAGACGCGTTCGGTCCCTTGGAATCGGTCCTGGGTACCGCCAAGGTGCAGCCACACGCCATTGGGCAACGTTAGCGGCGCCGTCTTCTCCAGGGTACAGCGCACATGAACGCCTTCGTCGGTCGGCTGGATGCGGTACGCATACTTCACCGGCGGCGACTGCTCGCGGGCCGAGAATGTGCCTTGCATGACGAGACTCCCGTCGTCGTTCAGGGTTGGCCCCGATTCGATTTGGCCGCCCGGCAGGGTTTCGTAGACCCATTTGTCGTGCCAGAGGAACATGTTCCAACGCAGCTCGCCGCCATCGTCGAGCCCGGCCGACCACTGGCCGCGGTCGAAGCAGATGTATTCATTGCCTTTCTGGTAGACGTATCCGTGGTCTGTTGCCTGGAACGATGGAGCGGCGACCGGTCCTGTCAGAGCGACGAAAAGGGCGATTGCGAGAGTGGCTTGCAAGGGATCACCTCAAGGGGATTGCGATGGCGTCTGCCCGTTTGCTGGTGGCGCTGTTTGCACGATGTTGGAACACTGAACGTTTCGGACGTTTTCCGGGCCCGATGCATACGTGATCGGGTCGCCGGTTCCCACGTTGCGGACAACGTTTGAGATGCAGGAATCGGTGAGCGAGCCGGCAATGAGGATCGTATGCCGGGAAGCGCTGGAGATATTGCTCAAAAAGATACGATTGGTATCGCCCAGCGGAGTGACGCCCCCCCAGGCGGGATTGGCATCGCCGATCTTTAACGTAGCGGCGCAAGGCTGATCGGGTGGCGAGGTGTCGATCAGGCCGTCCAGCACGATGTTGTACAGGCGTAGCCCACCGGCATTGAGAAAGCGCACGACATGATCGCCCTCGCAGTGGCCGCAGATATTGCGGAGAAAGATGTTGCGAATATCGTCCAGGCCGTGCTCGCGGCAGTTGGCGGGACTTACCATGGTGGAAGTCGTGCTGCCGGCGGAACGTGGCGTATTGCGCAAAGCGGCGCCGTTGATGTTTGTGAGTGCAATCAGATCATCGCCAGTGTGTCCGCTGATGCCGTCGATTCGGATATCATGGCACCCTTGGCGCAGATCGAGTCCATCCTGGTTGAGGATCGTCTCGCGAACGCCATCGATCATCTTCCAGCCGAGCGAGTTGAAATGGAGGTTGCGAACTTCGCCAAAGGCGCAGCGTTCGAGAGAAATGGCCCACGCGTGCGAGTCTTTGATGGTGAGATTCTCGATGGTGAAGTGCTCGACAAAGGCGAGCAGGATGCCGATGTTGCGCCAATCGCCGGTCTGGCTTTGGTCCGTTTTTCCGGCATCGGTTCCGTAGGTGCGTTTGCCGAGCGTCTTGGCGCTATCGCCGGTCGCACGCGGATGGTCGGCACCTTCGAGCAGGGCGTTGCCAATACCACGTATGTGGACATGCGTTATTGGTCGAATGTCGGCGACTGCCAATCCGCAATTGGCGCTGCGAATCATATTGTCGCGGCAACGGTCCGAAAGCTTGATGTGGCAATGCTCCAGGATGAGCGTTGTGCCGTCTTGAACGAGAATTGCCGAATCAAGGAGCCAAAGGTTGGCTTGTTCTCCGGACCGGCGCGCGTTGTGTCGGGGCACGACGACGGGCACCCCGTGCTCTGCCGCGACGCGAATTGCCTCGTTGATACGTTCGGCATCGCCTCCCTCGAATGCATTGGGAGTGATTGCCATTCGTGCATCTGTCTGGCCGGGTGGAACGGCAGGTTCAGCTTGCAGAAACTGCGGAACGCCCGCCAGCAGTGCAATGCCCAGTACCATTGGGGCCAGAAGAGGAAGATTTTGGCGATCCGTGGATTCATGCATGGTGCCGATTGCTCCTCAGACACGGAAAAACGTGCGCGGGGCCGAATGCAATGCGTCAATGGGCGGGAATGCCCATATCCTACACTGTGCGCATCGTCTTTTACAATAGCCGATTGACGGAACCGGCCGGGCGTGGTATGAGACAGCACCATGGAACCGCTACCCATTCACCCGCTGCATTTGGGACATGTCGAAATCGCCTTTCCGGTGGTGCAGGCGGCATTGGCCGGCTATAGCGACTGGCCGATGCGCGTCATTGCCTCGCGGCTCGGTGCTCCGTTGACGTTTACCGAGGCCCTTCTGGCGCGTCTGGTGGTCCAGGTAAAACGGAAGAGCCGCGCTCGACAAATGATTCGCCCCACCGGTGACGGCGCGCTGTGCGGCGCCCAGTTGATGGGCGGCGATGACGAAGAACTTGCCGCCGCCGCCCAATTGCTGGTTCGCGCCGGGTTCCAGCTCATCGACGTGAACCTCGCCTGCCCGGTGAAAAAGGTCATGGGGCGGCGCCGTGGCGGGCATCTGATGGGCCATCCGACGCTAGCCGTCAGCATCGTTACCCGTGTTCGTGATGGGATTCCCGACGAAATCCCCGTGACGGTCAAGATGCGCCGCGGGATGGACGATTCGCCCGAAAGCCGAGACGCGTTTTACGCAATTCTCGACGGCGTGCTCCGTGCAGGCGTAGCGGCGGTTACCGTGCACGGCCGGACCGTGCGGCAACGGTACGAAGGGACCAGTTCCCGCGAGTTTCTCAGCGAGGTGAAACGCCACGCCGGTGATGCGATTGTGCTGGGCAGCGGAGACCTGTTTACCGCTGCCGACTGCCTGGATATGTTGCAGAAAACGGGCGTCGATGGTGTTGCCGTTGCGAGGGGCGCGATCGGAAATCCCTGGATTTTCCGCCAGATCCGCGCCCTTGCGGCCGGCTTGCCTTGTCCGCAGCCGTCGCTCAGCGAGCAGCGCGAGGTCATGCTGGAACACTATCGCCTGGCCGAAGAAACCTACGACCCGCGACGCACCGGGCCGATTATGCGTAAATTCGGCATCAATTACGCCGATCAGCACCCGAAAGCCGAAGAGGTGCGTCAGGCGTTCATCCGGGTGCGATCGGCGGAGGACTGGCGGCGCGTGCTGGATGCGTGGTACCGGTGATGTGCGAACGCAACCTGTGCCACGGCATCACGTCCGGCGAACACCTTCGATCAGCGCCGCGTTGCGAAGGAGCTTTTCGTATCCGGCCCAGGCAAGCGAGGTTTCGCCGAATCGGGCCCGAAATGCCGCCTCGTCCAGCGATTTCACTCCGTGAAGGTCAATCGGATTCATGTCGTCGCGCGGTTGAAACTCCGGCACAGGAGAGCACGGAGTGTGCTTGTTGTGCGGGCACACCTCCTGGCATGCATCACACCCGAAAAGACGCGAGTCAAACGGTTCACGGAACTCGGCAGCGATTGCTCCGGTATGCTCCATGCTCAGGTAACTGATGCAAAGGCGAGCGTCCAGCCGGTAGGGCTCCTGCAGGGCTCGGGTCGGACATGCGTCGAGACAGGCGCGGCAGTTGCGGCAATACTCGGATTCGTACGGCGTGTCGTATGCCAGTTCGGCCGTTGTCAGCAAGGCCCCCAGAAGGAGCCAACTGCCAAACTGGCGGTTGATCAGCATAGTGTTCTTGCCAATCCACCCCAGACCGGCCATGCGAGCGAACTCGCGTTCCAACAACGGCGCCGTATCGACCACACCACGGGCCCGTTGGTCGGGCATCAGACGGCGATGGAATTGGCCGAGCGAGTGGAGGCGCCCTCGGATAATACGGTGGTAGTCGCCCCCCCAAGCGTACCGCGAAACGCGCGCCTCGCCTGCAACGGGAACCGCTGGCTCCACGGTCCGGTAGTTCGTAGCCACCACCAACACGCTCCGGACGCCGGGCAAAATGCTGCTGGGATGACGCCGCGCATCGGCATGCCGCGAGAGATACGCCATTTGCCCGGCACAGCCGGCATCGAGCCACTCGCGAAAACGGGGCCATCCGGGCGGTTCAATGGCCGGACACGCGCCGACCAGTTCAAAACCGAGCGCGATGGCCTCTTCCTTCAGCGCTTGGGTCAGGCTGGCGGGACTGATGGCACTCACTTGCAATCCTTGGAATTCCGGATAAGCTGGCGGTTTGTGAGGGTTGTGTCGTTTAGAAAATCTTATCTGGCATTATTGAGGAGGTGGCCATGAGACTTTGCTCGATGCTGCTGTTGGGATCTGCCTTCTTGTCGATGATCACAGGATCGGCCGGCGCGTACGATTGGCGGAGTCATGGATACGCAGGCTGCGGATATGCCGGTTACTGGGCAGGATGGGTGACCGGACCTCGGAGCTACACATCGCAGGACATTCCCTATTTTGCCAAACACCCGCCTGTTTACTACAGCCATCCTATCGCCAGGCCGTATGGTTATTTCCCGTACGCCTATCTTCCTGCTGCCGACACCCGGGCTGCGGTGACGGTCGTGGTTGTGACACCAAAGGTTGTGCGGAACCCCTATGTTACGGGCGAAGCGGTGGAAAGAAAAGCCGAGAAGCTGGGGCCACTGAGAATTGTCAATCCATTTGCTCATGAGCCGAGCGATCCTCTGCCGGTTCCCGAGGAATTGCCGCCTTCGGATCCGAACGCCTGAGCGCGTGAAAATGGGCAGGATTGGTGAAAAACGGCGAAATCGACCTGGACTCATCTGAGAAAGTCAGTAAGCTATAGCGGCCTGGTTGGTGCACCTTCAGCGGCAACGAGACAGAGTATCTCTGTACAAAGCATCCTGAGCAGCCGCTGGAAGAGAACACGATTGCTGTCGGCGCGCCTCCGGGTCCTCATTTGCAGTGGATCGGATTAACCGTCCGGGCGGAAAGGAGTCTGCCCCATGTCGCGAGTTTTCGTCATCTTGTCGTTCAGTTTGCTCCTCTTTTCCGGGTGTCAAAGCACCACTTCGCCCGGTTCGGTCGATCCGTTCTTGGGGCGTACGCGAATACCGCCACCGTCGACGGGTTCGATCTATACGCCGCCGGCCGACCCTTATTACTCGCCACAGCAGAACCCAATACCCCAGTCTGGAGTGCCCGGAACGGCATTTCCCTTGGGTGGATCGCATCAGACCGCCGGGCAAACGACCCCGCCGGCCTCGGCGGACGGATGGACTCCTACGCCCAGTTTCGCCGGCGCCTCGCTTGTTTCCGAGTCGGCCACACCCGATTTGAAGCCCTCCGCCGCGCTGCCGACGGCATCAACTGCCAGAGTACAACGGGAGCCGATTATCCGGGTTCTCGAGCCGGCGCCGCGCGACGTCGTTGCAGAGGTTGCCCCGGCACGACGGGTAACTCCCAGCCGGGTCGTGAATATAGTAGACTTGCCAAGAGCCGCTGCTGGCGAAACGTCTGGTTTTCGGCAGGTGTCGGCAGGACCGAATGACGCTAACACCCCCGTGGTGGGGGCCGTCGCGGAACAGCCCGTCGAACAGTTTGCCGCGCCGGTTTCGCATTACGGCGCCGATCCTTCCTACGCCTGGTTGCGTGGCAAGCTGGAGTACTCGCAAGTCGACCATCGGTGGAAGCTGCGGTACATCCCGGTCCAAGGCAACACCGATCAGTACGGAGGCAGTGTTGTCATTGCGAACGAAGCGGCATTGGCCGGGTGTGAACGGGGCGAGTTTGTGACCGTTCGGGGGCAGATAACCGGCAGCGGCGAGCAGGGGTTCGCCCCTTTGTATGAGGTGACGGCGCTGGAGCGTCTGGGCCGGTAGAGCCAGTGTTTCCTTGACGAGCAACCTTCGTTCCCTTGACGAGCAACCTCCCCAATTCTGTTCGCTCACCTTTGGGCGCCCTGGTGGGCGGTCCCAACCGGTGGCGTCTTGCCCGCTGGGCGACCCTGGTGCCAAAAATCGGCGCCCTTGAGCCGGAACTGAAGCTGCTCAGCGATCATCAGCTACGCAAGCGGAGCCTTGCCCTACGGTATCGCGCCCGGAGTGGCGAACCTCTCCGCCGCCTTCTGGTGGAAGGGTTTGCCCTGGTGCGAGAGGCGGCCCGCCGCACCCTTCAGATGCGCCATTTCGATGTCCAACTCCTCGGCGGTATCGCCATGTTCCACCGGTCCATCGTTGAAATGCAGACCGGGGAAGGCAAGACCCTCACTGCGACTCTGCCGATGTATCTGTTCGCGCTGGCCGGAAAGGGTTCCCATCTGGCGACCGTCAACGATTATCTTGCCAAACGCGACGCCGATTGGATGCGCCCGGTCTACCGGGCGCTGGGCCTCAGCGTTGGTGTGATCCAGACGCAAATGGCGCAGCCCCAACGCCGCAAGGAGTACGCCTGCGATATCACGTACGGGACGGCCAAAGAGTTCGGCTTCGATTTCTTGCGAGATCGGCTCCTTTTGCGGCGAATCCGTGAAGGGCAGACCGATTTGCTGGGCGGGATGCTCGGGGGTGGGCGTGGCGAGGCCAATGAGAAGCCGGTCCAAGGCGATTGCTTCTTCGCGCTGATTGACGAGGCCGACAGCATTCTTATCGATGAGGCCCGAACCCCCTTGATCATCAGCGCACTGCCGACGGAGGAGCAGAAGCTTGAAGTCGAATGTTACAAGTGGAGCTCCGAGGTCGCCAAGGATTTCGTCGAAGACGAAGACTACGAGTACGACCACGAGAAGAAGACCGTCGAGTTCACTCGCCAGGGACGCCAGAAGGCCCGAACGATCAAGAAGCCCGAGGCGATGGACCGCGTCGGCATGGTCAACATCTACCAATACCTGGAACGCGCGATTCTGGTCGAACGCGAGTATCATCTCGACCGTCAGTACGTGGTGCGCGACGGCGAAATTGTCATTGTCGATGAGTTTACCGGCCGGCTCGCCGAAGGACGCAAGTGGCGAGAAGGCATCCATCAGGCCGTCGAGGCGAAGCAGGGCGTCGAGGTAACCGTTGCCACCGGGCAGGCGGCCCGAATCACCATCCAGGACTTCTTCCTCCGCTACGACAACCTGGCAGGGATGACCGGCACGGCCATGGGGTCGGCGCGCGAGCTGCATCGAATCTATCGATGCCGCGTTGTGCCGATTCCAACCAACCGGCCGGCCATTCGCAAGGAGCTTCCGGAAATGGTATTCGGAACGGCCGAAGCCAAATGGCAGGCGGTGGTCGAGGAAGTGTGCCGCATCCACGCCGAAGATCGGCCGATTCTGATCGGCACGCGTTCGATCGACAAGTCGGAACTGCTTTCGCGGATGCTTGCCGAACGCGGGATCGATCACCAGGTGCTCAACGCGCACCGTGTGGAGGAAGAGGCGGAGATTGTCGCGCGGGCCGGCTTGAAGGGGCGAGTTACCGTTTCAACCAACATGGCGGGGCGCGGAACCGACATCAAACTGGGCGACGGGGTGCACGAGCTCGGCGGCCTCCATGTCATCTGTACGGAGATGCACGACTCCAGCCGCATCGACCGCCAGTTGATCGGCCGCTGCGGCCGGCAGGGCGATCCGGGCACGTACCGGCAGTATCTGGCCCTCGATGACGACCTGCTGCTGGCCGGCCTTGGGCCGGACAAAGCGCGCCGACTGAAGCAGCAGGGCGAGCAGTCGGACGCCTCGTTCGATGCCCTGGCAAACCTCTTCCGTCGCGCCCAACGGAAAGTCCAATCGCGCCACTTCCGCCAGCGCCGGGCCATGATGTACTTCGAGAAAGAACGCAAGAAGATGCAACGCCAGATGGGGCAGGATCCCTATCTCGACACGGCCGGCGGCTAGACTGCCCGGTTTGCCGCACCCTGGCGTGCATCCCGCATCATCGATCGCGCCACCAACGTGTTAGGGCGGCGGCGGTAAGGCGTTTCGACTCCGCTCCTTGGCGGAAGAAAGCCACCAAGGGCATCGCAACAACGCGTCAGATTCGGATCAGGCTTTCTTGCCAAACGGTCTTATGTGGCCAATAGGAAATACCGCAGTGGCAGAAACAGAATGTTGTTTTCGAACTTCAACTCACGCCGCGTAACGACAAGGCCAAACCCGATGTCAAAACGTTTCATGAAGGACTTCAATCCATCAACCTTGTCCAGTCTCTCTCCCGACTTCACTTCGATAGGCAAGTACTTATTGCCTCCATGTGTAAGTACGAAGTCAACCTCCTTGCCTTTTTCGCGGTAATAGGCGACTTCGATCCGCTCAGACCAACTGACCAACTCGCGCACTACCAGGTTCTCTGCATAGACTCCCAACGGCGACTCCACTTGCCCCCACGTTTTGAGGACGGTGTTTCGCAGCGCCATGTCAATCGGATACACCTTCAGGTTTCCCTGCCGAACTCTCAGAGGACGATGTGAGAATTTTGGCACTCGCAGAATCAAGTCCGTCATTTCCAGCCGAGGGAGATTCTCCTCCACCACCCTCCGTTCTACGCCAACGGAACTGGCAATCTTCGTGATATTGACCTCCACCCCAGGGTGACTGAGCAAATAGACAAAAAACCGCAGCACGTTCTCTGGCTTGCGATATTGCGTGAGCATGATGAGGTCTTCGTACAACACCTTGCGGACCTGCTGCTCCATCAGATATTCGGTCTTACGCACCGGGTCGGACAACTCCCAAACCTCCGGGAAACCACCCTCTCGGCAATAAGAAACGACTGACTCATTGATCTCCCCCTCATAGGGCGCTAGCGCCTTTGTCAGTCTGACCACGCAATCTTGTGCGCCTGGCCCATCACCGTTGAGCAGGAATTCACGAAGCCGGCCATGTGCTTTCAGCAGACACGCGAATTCAGGCCTGTGACGCAAACGGAACTCGCAGAACTCCCGAAAACTGAATGGCAGCAAGTGGCGGTCTTTCACTCGCCCCAATAGACTTTCCTGGCTGCTGCGAAAAATAGGCGACGAGGCCGATCCCGATACTACAAACCGAATAGGCGTCTTCAGATCATAGTACTTCTTCAAGAAGAGTTCCCATCGCGGCAACCGTTGAACCTCGTCCAAGAAAACGTAGGCCGGAGGCGGATCGGCCATTTGCATACGACTGACCAACAAGTCGATAATCACCTGCTGATCTTGTGAAGATGCCACCAACGCAGGATCGTCCAGGGAGAAGTAAAGCTTCAGGTCTCACCCCGCCCTGCCGAATGAGCCGGCTGACCACATGCCGAACGGCTGTACTTTTTCCCACCCGACGTGGCCCAGTGATCGAGACCATCTGGGGCAATTCGCTGAGATCCGCGATGATCGCGTCGACCACCGGCCGCTGGAAGTCAGGCAGCAGACTTTCCCAGCGGTTGCCGGAGTACCACCAGGGGTTGTAGGGGCTAAGCAAGGCCCCCAGCTCCTTGTCGTCCACCCGTAAATCCTTTCCTAAAAAGAAGTTACAACACGTATCCTGTTTTGCGCCTTATGAGGCGCAAAATCAGACTCCCGCGAGGCTCGCGCCCGATAATCGCGAGCCAAGTACCCATCGGGACTACGGCAAGTACCTCGACCAGCTCCGGTAAGGTAGGGCCGCTCACAATGCCGCCAGGACGAATACACGGAGCTGTGTCCATCCGATTTTCCGCGGCTATGGTATCTATTTCTTCGCTTGGAGTTCCGATTGCAGCAGCGCAGTGGATGCCTTGGTTCCGGAGACTTCCTTGGCTCTTGCATCTCTCGGTGCATCTTCGGTTCGCAGTTCCGTCTTTCGGCGGTCTTTCCCATGCGACTGCTACGGCTTCGGGCGAACGACGGAAGTCTTGCGGTAGTAGTCGTCGAGTGTCTCGGGCGATAGTACGCCGCCGCCGAGCCCGCTCTTGTTCACGCCGCCGTAGGGAACGCCATGCGGGAAGAGGTTGTGGGCGTTGATCCAACTGTTGCCGGCTATCATCGCATCGGCAACGCGCTCGGCACGCACCGTGTCCGCCGTCCAGACGCTGTTGGCCAACCCGTAATCCGTCTGGTTGACCATGGCAACAGCTTCGTCTTCATCGCGGAAGGAAGCTATGTACGCAACAGGCCCGAAGATCTCTTCGCGAGCAGCGACGTTGTCGAGCGATCCGGCCAGCAAGGCAGGTTTGACATAGAAGCCCTGGTAACCGGGCACGTCGCATGGGCCGCCTTCTAGGACCAGTTCTGCGCCTTGCTCCCGGCCTTTCCGCAGATAACCGAGCACGCGCTGATACTGCTTCTCGCTGACGAGCGGTCCCATTTGCGCGCTGGAATCCATTTCGTAGCCGACCACCACCTCTTGAAGTCGTTTGGCCACCGACGTGACGAACTGGTCGTAGATGGACTGATGAATCAGCCAACGGGTCGCGTCGCAGCATACCTGACCTGCATGGAACGTAATTGCCTGCGCAAGGCTCTCAACCGTGGCAGGCAGGTCGACGTCATCGAAGACGACGGCCGCCCCCTTGCCGCCCAGTTCGAGTTTGACCGGAACCAGATTCCGGCCGCAATTCTCGCCGACGATGCGTCCCACCTCGGGCGAGCCGGTGAACGACATCCGCTTCAGTCCAGGATGAGCGGTCAGTGCGGCGCCCGTAATATGGCCCGGGCCGGGGACGACATTGATGATTCCGTCCGGAATGCCGACCTCCTGGGCAAGTTGCGCGAGGTAGATGGTTGACAAGGGCGTATCCTCGGCCGGCTTGATAACCACCGTATTTCCGGCGACCAGGGCCGGAGCGATGCCCCAACCGACAAGCAGCAACGGGAAATTCCAGGGAAACACAAACCCGCACGGCCCCCATGGCTGACGTGCGATCCAGGCGTCGTGTCCGGAGACCGACAGTCGCGTGTGGCGAGGCGCCTCGGGAGCAAGGCCGATGAAGTATCGCATCGTATCGATGAAGTTCTGGACGTCACCTTCGGCCTGTGCATAGAGCTTGCCGCAATCGCGTGCCTCGATCTCCGCGAGGACGGCTTTGCGCTGCTCAACGGCGCCGACCAGCCGCTCGAGAATCTCACCCCGCTGGGCCGGCGCCAGGGTTGACCAACCGGAGCTGGCAAATGCGACGGCAGCCGCCTGAACCGCGCGGTCCACGTCGTCCGATTGCATGACATGGACCTCGGCCAGTGTTTCGCCGGAACCCGGATCTCGGGTAGCGAGCAATTCGTTCGCGGCGGACGGCGCCCGTTCTCCGCCAATGATTCCGCCAAGCGGCCCTTCAGACAGAAACCGAGCAACATCGGGAGAACGATCGAAAGGGGGCGTTGTCATGACAGGTATCCTTCGGTTAGAACGCGGTGGCTACGAACGATTGCCGTGGTAAGAGAACGTTGCCTGCCTGCCATTCTAAACGGTCCACGCCGCGGGTCAATGACCCGCGGGGACGTACTCAAGGGGGGATCAGAGAGACGCCGGGGCCGACGCTATTTCCGCCGGTCCAGGTGGCCCGATTTATTGATCGCACGCCAGAGACGCAGGCCCAGGCTCATGCTCAAGACCATGCCGGCCGCGCCCAAAGAAGAGATGTCTTTCAGCAGAAGCCACGAGATGTTCAGCAGCGGCGGCACCTTGTGGGAAAGCAATAGCGACGAGCCCAAGAACAACGCACTGGCAAGCATTCCGAGCACGAGCCGATTGACCGAAGGCTCCAGACCGCGGTGGTCGAGGTGGACGTCGAATGTGCCCGATTGCACCTGCTCCATGATCTCGCCGATATTGCGCGGCAGATTCTGAATGAGGTGCTCCATTTCGCCGTACAGACGCCGCCATTTGCGATACTGCCGTTTAGGCGACCAGCGACGCCACATCATACGACGATGGTAGGGCGCCATAACTCCAACGAGACTGAAGTTCGGCTGCAGCATGCGGGCTGTGCCTTCCAGCGTTACCAGCATCTTCAGCAGCATGGCAATACGCGCCGGCAGCATAATCCGGTACCGCCGAATCATCTCCGTCATATCGTTCAAGGCGCCGCTCAAGTCAAACCGATCGAGCGATTGATTGCCGTAGTGAGAGACGAAATCGGCGACGTCGAGCGACAGGGACGCGCGGTCCAGGTTGGCCGGCGTGGCGCCCACTCGCGTGATGAGAGTCGTCAGATGCTCTGCGTCCTGATCCGTGGCGGCCAGGAGCATTGCTGCAAAGTCGTCGTGAAGCGTTTCATCGATACGGCCAACCATGCCGTAGTCCAACAGCCCGAAGACGTCGCCGTCGAGCACCAGGATATTGCCCGGATGCGGGTCGGCATGGTAAAAGCCGTGCTCGAAGATCATCCGCATATAGATCTCCGCGCCGGAGCGAGCCAGCGCTGCCAGATCGACGCCCGACTGCTCCAGCCTCTCTCGCTCGCCAAGCGAGATGCCCTCCATGAACTCCATGATCAGCACGCGGTTGGTCGAGTATTCGGGATAGGTGCGGGGAATCCGTAGCGACGAGTCCTTCCCAAAGTGCCGCGCAATCTGCTGCATATTGCGCAGCTCGCGCGAAAAGTCAAGCTCGTTGCTGAGCGTCCGCCGAAATTCTTCAACGATCGCTTGCGGGCGGTAGTTCTGGAACTCTTCGATCATCTGGGCCATCTGCGCCAACCCGGCCAGGATATCCAGGTCGACATAGACCTTCTGCTCGATGTCGGCGTGTTGCACCTTCACGGCCACGGCCTCGCCCGTGTGCAGTCTCGCCCGGTGCACCTGCCCGATCGAGGCCGACGCAATCGGCGTGTCGTCAAACTCGGCAAAGACCTCGTCAATAGGCCGGCCCAGTTCCTGTTGAAGCTTCTGGCGGACGACCTCCGGGGCATCGGCCGGGACCTCTTTCTGTAGATGGGCCAATTCCTCGGCCAGAGACACCCCGACCAAGTCAGGACGCGTGCTCAAGACTTGCCCCAGCTTGATGAAGGTCGGGCCCAACTCGGCCAGAGCGTTGCGAACGCGGCACTCCCAGTTAGCCCGGGCAATGGGATCTCCGCCCCGGTCCTTCAGCAGGTCCTTGGCGAAGTCGGGGCCGAGCCGCCCGATCCATGCGGCCAGTTCATACTTGCTCAGCACTCCGAGGATGTCGCGCCATCGGTTCAGATGCCGGTAAATCTGTGGGATCGAGCTGATTCGCATGGGCGATTGTCCGGGGGCGAGCCTTTCCCTTGAAAGAGCTGCTTTCAGAAGGGTTTCTGCGGCCGGCGTATCACAAGTATACCCAAGAATACGATACACCTCGACAACCCCCGGAGGGAGAAGCCTACGGCCGAGTGCCCACGTCGAAAACTTCGACACGCGTGACGAAGAAAGCGACGCGAATCCATTAGCGTGTCGGTGGACATTCCTGGAGTACCAGAGGTCCCTGGATCTGGCCGGGACGCGTCAACCTGCATCGGATTTACACCGCCGCAAATGACGTAATGTCTTGTGCAGTAAGCACATAGGACCATGGCCTTCTCCTGCCGGTGGCCTGGAGCCGGACCGCGAACGCCGTACTGCATCGCGTCTTCAATCCTGCGAAACGGTTCCGGCACGGAATGTGCACAAGGCAACGGCACATTGCCCGGCACGGCTGATGGTCCATCGTCTACGCAGAGTTTTTCTGCCAGCCGCTGCGAAGCCCCCCCAAGCGTTGTGGTTCCATCGAGAAAACTGGAGGTGTATTGATGCGAGTCTGTTTCTTTGCGGCCCTGATGTTCGGCGCTGTCCTGCAATTGGCGAACCCCTCGCCCGTGACGGCGGCCGAGGGAAAGAGCTATGGCCCCGATCCGCAACTGTATCAGGAAACCATGGACAAAGCGGTCGCTTTTCTTGCCGCGAATCAGGCGAAAGACGGCTCGATCAGCTCGCAGATCGGAATCGGTCCTACGGCCCTGGCGACGCTGGGGCTGCTGCGCAAGGGCGGTTCGCCGGACGATCCGCAAATTGCCAGGTCGCTCGAGTACCTGGAGCAATACACGCAGGAAAGCGGTGGCATCTACTCGCCGGGCAGCCGGATTTCGATGTACGAGACGTGCATCGTGCTGGTCTGTTTGAAGGAGGCCAATCGCGACGGCCGTTATGATGAGATCCTCAAGCATGCCGGCCGATTCTTGCGCGAGGGGCAGTGGACTGAGGATCGAGGCAAAGAGAAGTCCGACGTCTTCTACGGTGGCGCCGGATACGGCGGGCGTTCACGGCCCGACTTGTCGAACACGGCATTCCTGGTCGAAGCCTTGAGGAAGGCCGGCGCCGGCCCTGATGACGAGGCCATTCAGAAGGCACTGGTGTTCGTTTCACGATGCCAGAACCTCGAAAGCGAACATAACACGACGCCATTTGCCGGCAAGGTCAACGATGGCGGTTTCTATTACACGCCGGTCGTAGGCCGGCAGGACGAAGAACGGCAGACAGCCGCCGGGGGATTGCGGAGCTACGGTTCGATGACCTATTCCGGCTTGAAGAGCATGGTCTACGCCGGCCTGAAGGAAGACGACCCTCGCGTGAAGGCTACGGTCCAGTGGATTCGCGACCACTACGATGTGAAAAGCAATCCGGGAATGGGAGATGCCGGTCTATTCTATTACTATCACACGTTTGCCAAGGCGCTCGATGCGCTTGGGGTTGATGAAATTGAAGACGCCAAAGGCGTGAAGCACGACTGGCGCCGCGATCTTGCCGAGCAGCTCGCCAGCCGCCAGCAGGAGAACGGCTCGTGGGTAAACACGAATACGCGCTGGATGGAAGGCGATCCCGGTTTGGCCACCGCGTTCGCAGTACTGTCACTGACGTATTGCCGTCCCACGGAATGAGAACAGGAGGCCGAGCATTGGAAGATGAGGCTAGGGATGCCCCGTATGGAATACTGGGGTACAGAGAGTGGGGAGTACAGCGGTGAAATACGGTCCTGGAGAGTTGGCGGGATGCAATCCCGGATGGAAAAGGCGAGAGGCGGATGCTGACGGGCGGTTGAGCTTGGGCAGCGTGACTCGGCGCGGGTTCACGTTGGTCGAGCTTCTGGTGGTCATCGCCATCATCGGCATCCTGATCGCATTGTTGCTGCCGGCCGTTCAGTCGGCGCGCGAGGCCGCACGCCGGATGTCGTGCAGCAACAATCTGAAGCAAATGGGGCTGGCCATGCATGTCTACGCCGATTCGTTCAAAGGCATGTTGCCCAACGCAGGTTTTTCCGGACCGGACTATCCGAACGACCATTCGCCGTTGGCCCGCCTATTGCCCTACTGCGAACAGGCGAACCTCCAAAATCTGATCGATTTCGATATCCAGATGGGGCACCCGGGCAAGGCGGATCTTCCCGCGGAACTGTGGCCGGTTGCCGCAACGCAGGTTGCCATGTTTCTTTGTCCCAGCGATGGGGAGGATCCGCTTCATGAAGTATCGTTGCCTTCCGGTACGACCATTCCCGTTGCGGGCTCGAATTACGCGATGAACCAGGGGAGCGGGCTGGATGGCGTCTTCCATCCGAGTTTCAACAGTTCGGACGGTCTTTGCTGGGTTGGCGCCAAGGTCCGTTTCCAAAGCATCACGGACGGCTTGACGAACACGCTGGTGTTCACGGAATCGTTGCGCGGCCCTTGCGACTGGCCGTCGTTGGAACCGACGCCGGACATCCAGCGGTATCGGGCCAGATGCAGCGCAAGTAGCAGCACGGCCGATTCGGTCGAGGCCGGAGGACTGAGTGCCGCCGTGTCCGCCGCAAGCGGCTGGGACGGAATGCGACTCTCCTGGTGGCTGCGTGGCTGTATTCCAGGTGGTCCGGTCATGAACGGCCGCTTCACGCCCAACTGCGAGTATCCGGACCTTACGGGCGGATCGGCCAAGGTGACGGCTGCCCGCAGCAAGCATCCGGGCGGTGTGAACGTGTGCCTGTGCGACGGTAGTGTTCGGTTCGTCAGTGACTCGATTGCAAGAGACTTGTGGCACGCCATTTGGACGCGTGCCGGTGGTGAGGTGGTGACCGACTTTTAACAGGTTCTTGCCGATCGTCCAACGCCTACTGCGGGAAAGGTTATTTACAATATGAACGACGCTTCTGACGCGGCGCCGCCGCTGAAAACGGAGAATCTGGCAAAGCACTTTCGGCAGGGCGATACGACAATCGAGGCTCTCAAGGACGTCTCCCTTACGGTCGAGCAGGGGCAGTTCGTTGCCGTCATGGGACCGAGCGGGTCCGGCAAGAGCACTCTGCTGCACGTCATGGCCGGACTCACGCGCCCGGAACGAGGACGCATCTTTGTCGATGGAAACGATTTGTCCGAGATGACAGATCGGCAGTTGACCCTGTTCCGTCGCCGCCGGATCGGCCTGGTGTTTCAGGCGTTCAACCTCATTCCTACGCTTACCGCCCAAGACAACATCCTTCTGCCGGCATTGGTGGAGGGTCATGATCGGCAGGCAATTGGCGCCAAGCTGGACGGATTGCTCCAGCGGCTTGGCCTGAACAGTCGGCGTCGCCATCGTCCCGATGCAATGAGCGGCGGCGAACAGCAGCGCGTGGCAATTGCCCGCGCAATGATCTGCGATCCGGCTATCATCCTGGTTGACGAGCCGACCGGGAACCTGGACTCCCATACGGGCGAAGGGATCTGCCGCCTTCTCAAAGAGCTTTCGGAGGAACAGGGGCGCACCATTGTGGTGGTTACGCACGAACCGGCCGTTGCCGCCTGGGCCAAACGGATTGTCGTGCTCAAAGACGGCCGGACCTTGTCGGAGTTTCCGGAAGATGCGTACAGCGACGCACACTCCCTGGCAACGCTGTACCGCGACGTGATCGATGCCGATAGCGGCGCTGCGGCGGAGGTGCGTGGATGAGCATTACCTGGAAACTTGCCCTGACCTACGCCTGGCGGCATCCGGCGCGGATGATCCTGACGTCGCTGGCCATGATCGCCTCAGCGTGTATCGTCGTGTGGGTCGTCAGCGGTTACGATGCGCTCATGGGGCAGTTCGGTGATCAGGCCGCCGAATACCTGGGCCGTTACGACCTCTTTCTGGTTCCCGATGTTTCCGACACGATGACGATGTCCACCTCGCGGGAGGCGCCGAAGGAATCGGACGCGGTCGCCATTCCCGCCGAGTTGATCGCCGCGATTGAAGCCGATCCTGCGGTAGAGGAAGTAGACCGCGCCTTGCAGGCAACCGTCAAGGTCCAACCGGTTCCGAGCGGCGACATGGATTTCGGCGGTCCCGGCGGGCCTGGCATGGGGGGCCGTGGCGGACCTGGTGGCCCGGCTTCGGGACGACCAGGTGGGCGTGGCGGTCCGGCATCAGATGCCGGAAGTGCTCCTGGCAGACCGCAACGAGGAGCGGGCGGTCCTGCCGGTTCAACGGCAGGTTCCGACAAGGGCCCCGGCGGTCCCGGACAACGTCCAGGAAAGGGCGGTCCGCCGCCCGGGCGCAGAAGGGGCATGTTCATGGGCTCGCCAAAAATCGTTGGCACGTGGGCCGAGACGCCTCCCTACCCAATCAAGAAGGATAAGGGCAGATGGATCGAACAGGGAAAGCCTGCACTGCGCGAAACCGTCGTCAGCAATCAACTGGCCGATCAGATGGAGTTGAAGTTGGGCGACGAGTTGCTGGTAATCCTGGGTACGAAGGAATACTGCCTGAAGATCGTCGGGATTGTCGAGCAGACGGCGGCCGCGCCGCGCGTGGAAAAGACGTCGTCCACGGGGCGTCCGATGATGGGCCGACTTGGCGCCACACTCGGCCCTGCACCGCTTGCGCTCTACGTGCCCATGCCGTTGGCGGAGAAGATTACCAGGCAGCCCGAATGCGTCAGTCTGGTCAGCGTCAAATTGCGCGAAGGCTCGTCCGCCGCCGAATTCTCCAAGCGATGGTCGGCCGAAGTAGGCAAGGCCCAACCCCCGATTCTCCTGGCCGATCGGGATGACATCACCGGGGCGATGGAAGGCGGGTTCATGGCGAGCCGAGCCCGGGGGCAGGCGTGGGCCGCGACGGGGATTTCGTTGCTGGCCGCCTTGTTCATTATCTTTACGACACTCAGCATGGGAGTAAGCGAGCGGGTGCGCCAGTTTGCCGTTCTGCGCGCCGTTGGTCTCACCCGATTCCAGATCGCGCGGATCATTGGCGCAGAGAGTATTCTGCTGGCTCTGATCGGCTGGGGCGGCGGACTGGCCGCCGGATGGGGCCTGCTTGCCATATTGACTCGCGCCAAGCCGGACCTGTTCACCGCCGGGGCGTCCTTGGGGGCGTGGTGCATCTTTCTCACCGGCCTGAGCGCGTTCGGCGGCGCCCTGGCCGCGGCCCTTTTGCCGGCGTGGCAAGCAACCAGCGTCCAACCCCTGGAGGCCATGTCGCCCCAGCGTTCGACACGTCCCAGTCTGCGCGGATCGCTTGTAGCAGGCATCATCGGGCTCGTCCTGATTGGTGTAAACCCGTTCCTTGTCTATGTCATGCCCATTGCCGATGCAACGCGTTACAGCGTGTACCTGGCTGCCGGTTGCAGCAGCATGACCGTTGGTTTCCTGCTGCTCGCTCCGCTGGCGATTGTGACTGCCGAGGCGCTGTTCGCTCCGTGGCTTGGCCGGCTTGGGGGCGTGGAGCCTCGATTGCTTCGCTCGCAGCTCAGCAGCAACTTGTGGCGAACGTTGGGCGCAACCGTAGCGCTGACCGTCGGCCTTGGCTTGTACGTGTCGATGATGATCTGGGGCTACTCCATGCTGGAGCCGTTCAAACCGGGCGACTGGTCGCCTGACATTTTGTGTGCGTTCCAGATTGGCGGACTGCCCGACGACGAAATCGATGCCGTGCGACACGCCGGCGGAGTGGTTTCCGAACAGTGCATTCCATTGGCCGTGGAACAGCCACGATTGGCCGAGGATATTACCGACAGTGAACACGGCAGTTCCGTAACCCGGCAGGACAACGTGATTCTGATCGGGTTGGATCCGAAGGCTGCCTTTGGTGGCGACCACCCACTTTTGACGCCGGAGTTCGTGGAGGGGGGGCCCGAGGAGGCCCTTGACAAATTGCAGCGGGTGGGTGATCGTTATTGTGTTGTGCCGGATCATTTCCTTGCGGCGACCGGGCTGAAGGTGGGCGATCGGTTTGCGGTCGTGCCGCCGGAGAGCCCCGACAAGAAGTTCCAATACACCATTGCCGGCGCGGTTTCGTTGCCGGGCTGGCACTGGATGACGAAGTTCTCTGGGCTGCGCCGCAGGAGCGGGCGGTCCGCCGCCATGGTCTTCGCCTCGTACGACGATGTCCGCCGCGACTTCGACCTGAAGCAGACGAACTTCTTCTGGTTGAATATCAAGGACAATGCCACCGTGGAGCAGGTCGGAGAGGCGATCCGGCCGATTGCCGACCGGAATCTGGGGGAGGTCCAGCCCGTCAATGGGCAGGGAACCTGGAACGTGGGGGCAACGATGTTCGGCGATTCGCTACGGATTAGCACGCCACACGAAATTACCAGTCGCATTGTGGATCGTGCCGATGGTATGATTTGGGCAATGTGCCAGATTCCGCTGATCACGCTGTTGGTCAGTTCCTTGGCCGTCGTCAATACGATTGTGGCTTCGGTTCGCGCCCGGCGATGGGAACTCGGCGTGTTGCGAGCACTGGGCGTCACGCGATGGACACTGGCTCGCATGATCCTCCTGGAAGGACTGTTGATCGGCCTGGTCGCCTGCCTGCTGAGTCTGGCGTTTGGCGCCATGGCCGGTTGGTGCGGGATCGGAATATCACAGTACGTGAGTTTCTTCGGCGGGTTGAGTCCCGGGTTGGTCATCCCGCTGTCGAAGATCGCGTTGGGATTCGGAATCACCTTGGGATTGTGTTTCATCGCTGCGTTATGGCCGGCATTTGCCGCCGGCCGGACCGAACCGCTGAAGCTATTGCAGGCGGGGCGGGCCGCCATGTAGCGTTGACCGGCGTTGGAAAAGAGGTAGCAAACCTGCGTATGCCAGAGTTGCGAGGACCGTTGACATGTTGTCTTCCAGTGAGCCCTCGGGAACGGGTGCCGAAACGCGTCCGATGATTCGATTCCGGCAGCCGGATGCCGTTCCTCCGCCGGACGGTTCCGACCGCTGGGCGGACAGCCATTCAATCGATGTTCCGTTCGCCGTGCCGTTTGTCCATCGGCTGCGATTCACCGATGACGTGTTCGGCAAGGACCGAGACGTGTTGGCCGGCGTGCTGGAGCCGTCCGAAGGCCGACCTGCAAAGGTTCAGTTCTGGCTCGATTCGAATCTCGCCAGCGACCATTCGCAGCTTTCTCGCAGGATTGCGTCGTTCTGCGAAGCGTATTCCGATCGAGTATCGGTGGCAGGCGAACCGCAGATCATCCCCGGCGGCGAGGAGGTGAAGAACGACCCCGCCATTGTGGAGCGTCTGGTCGCGGCGTTTCATGCTGCGCGGCTGGACCGGCGGAGCTACGTGGTCGTTGCGGGCGGCGGGGCCGTGCTGGACGCGGTTGGGTTTGCCGCCGGAATTGCCCACCGCGGCATCCGATTGGTCCGACTGCCGACAACGACCCTGGCTCAAGCAGACTCGGGCCTCGGTGTGAAGAACGGAGTCAACCGGTTCCAGACGAAGAACTGGCTGGGCGCCTTTGTTCCGCCATGGGCCGTCATCAACGATTCCCATTTACTCCAAACCTTGTCCGACCGGGATTTTCGGGCCGGCTTCTCCGAAGCCGTCAAGGTGAGCTTGCTGAAGGACCGCCCGTTCTTCGAGGACCTGTTGCGATCGGCCTCGGAGATTGCGCGGCGCGACATGCCGGTGTGTCTGCGCATGATTCGCCGGGCTGCGCAACTGCACCTGGAGCATATCACCCATGGAGGCGACCCCTTTGAAATGCTCGAAGCGAGGCCTTTGGATTTCGGCCACTGGTCGGCCCATCGTTTGGAAACCATGAGCAAGTTCACGCTGCGTCATGGCGAGGCGGTCGCGATTGGTATCGCCATCGACACCGCGTATTCGGCCTTGGCGCTCGGCCTGCCAAGCGCCGATCTGGCTCGCGTGCTGGTCTGTCTCTCCGAATTGGGCTTTACGCTGGATCACCCGCAGCTCGACGATTTCGACCAGTTGTGGGCCGGTTTGGAGGAGTTTCGCCAACACCTTGGCGGTCGATTGACGGTCACGATGCTCCAGGGAGTAGGCAGACCGCTCGACGTCCACGAGATCGACCGGCGGCTTCTCCAGTGGGCGATTCGTCGCGTCCGCATGCTGACTCCGCACCAGTAGCAGCGAGCATCAATTGCCGTCGGACGCTAGGGCTGCGCCGTTTCCGATGGTTCGGAACCCATGGCCGGGTAAGGAGCGACCCGAAGCTTCTTCCAGCCCGAGGAAACATAACTGCGGATCGTGCCTTCTGGCGCGTGGACGTAACGGCCGGCGAGGTCAGGCATCTCCTCGACCAGCGCCAGGCCACGCTCCGGCCCCAAAATGCTCACCGCCGAGGCGACCGCATCGGCCGTCATGGCGTCCGGAGCGACAATGGTCACACTGCCGCGGTCCGTAAGCCCGATGCCCGTTTTCGGATCGACAATATGGGAGTACCTCTTGCCGCCAATCTCGACATGCTGCCAGAGGTCGCCCGACTGGGCAATGGCCGTGTTGACCAGCCAGAAAAACCCCTCCGGGGGGGCGTTCGACTCAGGAGAAGCAATACCGATTCGCCAGCCGGGCAGTTGTGGGGGGGGACCGCTCACGCCAATATCGCCCGACGCATCGACCAGTGCCGAATCGATCCCATGCGCTCGCAATACACTTAACGCTTCATCAATTGCGTAACCTTTGCCGATACCACCCAAATCGAGCCTCATGTTCCTTTCCACCAGTGTAACGCACCGCCTGTCGGGAACCATTTGAACGTAGCGATAGTCAACCAACTGGAGTGCCTCTTTCAGCCGTTCGGGGGATGGCAGTTCATGGCGTCGGCGCGCGCGACGCCACAACCGCGAAACCGGGCCAATGCTGATGTCGAATGCCCCCCCGCTGGCCTCACTCACCTGCCTGGCCGTGGCAAGAACTTCCCAAAGATCACGGCTCACCGGAACACAGCGTCCCGAACCTGCCGTTCGGCTCAGTCTGCTGACCTCACTCTCCGGATCGTAATCGCTGAGGATTTCGTTGAGTTTTCGGAATCGGTCGAATGCAGCGGTTGCGGCCTTGGTTGCGGCTTCTTCGGAATCGCTGTATAATACGATCCTCACCGGCATGGCCATTTCCACCCGAGTAAACTCGAACCGACGGAGGCTGGTAGCGGCAGGTGACCGCACAGGCGGCGCAGCCGAAACCATGGTACTGGCCAGCCAGAAGCCCCCTACCACGACGAGGATCCACCTAACGACGGCGTGTCGGGATACAGGGATCGGTGGTAACGGTAATTGTAGTGTAGAGTGTTGCATGAACAGATGACCTGGCGGAGGGGCCGTCGGGTATCGGATTTTTCGCACCGTTTTTCAAAGGAGCACGTGCTGGAATGAATAGCTTACGTTGCAGATGCCCCTGGTGGCAAGTTCCTGTAGCCTTTTCTCTGGTGGCAACGTTGGTGTGCCTTGCCGGCTGTGTGCCGGCCGAGCCGCCTGCGCCGCCAAGTGTTACGGCGCCGCAGCCGGCGGCAGAAGGTATAGGCGACGCCCAGCCGGCCGCCTCCGATCAAGAGGAACCCTCCCTCCCGCCATTGCCCATGGAGCCCGAGGTATCTGAATCGCCCGACGTGACGCAGATCACGACCATGCCTGAGGAACCCACGGCTGAGGAACCCAAGGTCGAGGAACCCAAGGTCGAGGAACCCAAGGTCGAGGAGCCCAAGGTCGAGGAGCCCAAGGTCGAGGAGCCGAAGGCCGAAGAGCCCAAGGCCGAAGAACCGAAAGCTGAAGAACCCAAGGCCGAAGAACCCAAGGCTGAGGAGCCCAAGGCCGAAGAACCGAAAGCTGAAGAACCCAAGGCTGAAGAGCCCAAGGCTGAAGAGGCCATGCCTGAGGAACCCAAGGCCGAGGAACCCAAGGCTGAAGAGCCCAAGGCCGAAGAGCCCAAGGCTGAAGAGGCCATGCCTGAGGAACCCAAGGCCGAGGAACCCAAGGCTGAAGAGCCCAAGGCTGAGGAACCCAAGGCTGAAGAGCCCAAGGCCGAGGAACCCAAGGCTGAAGAGGCTATGCCTGAGGAACCCAAGGCTGAGGAACCCAAGGCTGAAGAACCCAAGGCTGAAGAGCCCAAGGCTGAAGAGCCCAAGGCTGAAGAGGCCATGCCTGAGGAACCCAAGGCTGAAGAAACCGTAGCTATCGAGGCGGTTACGATCGATTTCATTACCGCCCCCACACCTGAGTGGCTGCCCGAGCCGATTGAAGTCGAGAACGCTGCCGCCACGAAGGCCGACGAGATGAAGACCTATGTGGAAGCGATTCCCGACACCGAAGTGACGTTCCAGATGGTTCCCATTCCGGGCGGCAAGTTCGTCATGGGGAGCCCTGACGGCGAGGAAGGGCGCAAAGACGACGAAGGTCCGCAGGTGGAGGTCGAGATCGAGCCATTCTGGATGGGGGCCCACGAGGTCACCTGGGACGAATATGAGTTGTGGGCGCTTGGTTTGGACAAGCAGCGGCGTGAAATGACCAAGGTCGCAGCGACCCAGCGCAACGCGCTGGTTGATGCCGTCGCCATTCCGACGAAGCCTTATACGGACATGACCTTTGGAATGGGCAAGGAAGGCTACCCGGCCATCTGCATGACCCAGACCGCGGCCAAGATGTTCTGCAAGTGGCTTTCGGCCAAGACGGGCCGCTACTACCGTCTGCCCACGGGCGCGGAGTGGGAGTATGCATGCCGCGCGGGCAGCAGCTCGGCCTACTGCTTCGGCGATGGTCCGGAGGGACTCGACGAATACGCCTGGTACTACGAGAACAGCGATGAGAAGTACCAGAAGGTCGCCCAGAAGAAGCCGAACAAGTGGGGACTCTACGACATGCACGGCAACGTCGCAGAATGGGTGCTGGACCAGCACACGCCCGATTTCTACGCGACGCTGAAGGCTGCCGGAGGAGCTTTGAAGAACCCGTTTGCGGAGGCTACGAAGTTGTATCCGCGCGTTGTCCGTGGCGGTTCCTGGGATGATGATCCCGAAGACCTCCGCAGTGCGGCGAGGCGAGGTTCCACCACCGACTGGATGATGCAAGACCCACAGATTCCGCAGAGTCCGTGGTACCACACCGATGCCGACTTCGTCGGTTTTCGGGTAATCCGTCCCCTGGTTGTCCCCACCGCCGAAGAGGCCAAGCGCTATGAACTCGACGAAGTTCAGGTTACTGAACTGGAAGAGTACCGCGAGGCCCAGGCCGGCAAGATGTAGTCGGCCGCGATTGTTGTTAAACCCCCTGACGATCCTCAGCGAGCGGACGTTTTCGCGGAATCGGTCGTTCGTGACCAGTCAGTCAGGGTCGAAGAGACGACTTGCCCGGATGTTCCCGGTGACCGACCGGGGACATCCCGAGGGCAGGTACGGCAAACCGGGGGTTGCTCCCGGCAGTGCATGTCGAAGTCGGTGTACCATGAGTTCCCACGGGCAAGTGCCCGTTCATTTCTGACAAAGGAGCGTCCAAGATGAGCGAGATGAAGAAGACGACCAATCGTCGCACCTTTCTGAAGGGTAGCGCGGCGGCTGCGGCCGGAGCCGCGCTGGTGGGCAACCTGAACATTGCCCGGATGGCGCATGCTCAGGGAAGCGACCAGATCACGGCAGTCCTGATCGGTTGCGGCGGGCGAGGCAACGGAGCGATGAACAACAGCTTCGAGGCCGATCCTGCCGTCCGCTGTATTGCCGTGGCAGATGCGTTTGAAGATCGCGCCAAGGCGAGCGCCGATCGGCTCCGCAAGGATTTCAAAGACCGCGTTGACCTTCCGGATGACCGGGTCTTCACGGGACTGGACGCTTACAAGAAGGCGATCGACCTCGGCCCGAACCTGATGATCACCGCGACGCCGCCTGGGTTCCGGCCCTACATTTACGACGCCGCAATCAAGGCCGGGCTAAACGTCTTCATGGAAAAGCCCTGCTGCGTCGATGCGGTCGGCTACAACATCCTCCAGAAGGCCAACAAGATTGCGGAGGAGAAGAACCTGAAGGTCGGTGTCGGCTTCCAGCGCCGTCATACGCCGAGCTACATGGAGACCATCAAACGCATCCACGACGGAGCACTCGGCAAGCTGACGCTCCTGCGCGCCTACTGGAACGGCGGCGGCATCTGGAATCGCGACCGCAAGGAAGGGATGACGGAAATGGAATACCAGATCTACAACTGGTATCATTTCTGCTGGCTCTCGGGCGACAATATCTGCGAACAGCACATCCACAACCTCGACGTATGCAACTGGGCCATGCTTCCCAACTGCGGCAACGATCCGCAAGCGGCGCACCCGGTCGAAGCCAACGGCATGGGCGCTTGCACCCTCCGATACAAGGGCGACAAGAAGGGCACCGGCCAGATCTTCGATACGCACTTCGTCGAGTTCACCTACGCCGACGGCACGAAGATGTACAGCCAATGCCGCCACATGCCCGGCACGTGGACCTACGTGGGCGAAGGCCTGCACGGCACCGCCGGCACCGCGAACCCCAGCGGTTCCATCGAAGGCGAGAACGCCTGGCGATTCCGCGGCGAGAACGTCAACTCGATGGTCCAGGAGCACAAGGACCTGATCGCCGCGATTCGCAGTGGCGACAAGTACAACGAGGGTTGGCACGGCGCCGCAAGCAGCATGACTTCGGTGCTCGGCCGTATGGCCACCTACTCCGGCAAGATCGTCAAATGGGACGATGCCGTTGCCGAGGGCACAACCGAGTTCCCGAGCAACCTGGCCTGGGATGCCCCCGCCCCGGTCCAGCTCGACGAGAACGGCGACTACCCGATCCCCGTCCCCGGCGTCTACCAGCCGTACTAAGTCGGTACAGTCCCGCTTGCGGGAATACCTGCGGATAACTTCCGTGGCCCGTCGCACGTTGCGGCGGGCCGCGTTCTTTCTTGAAGAGACCGAGAGGGTCCCAAGTCGTCTGAGCCGCGACAATGAAAGCGGACCGCATTCAGCCTTCAATCAGCGGTTCCCGGCAGGCACGAACTGCACGGCATCGATCACCACGTGGCCGTTTGCGCCATGATTGGAAACCTCGACCACCGCAGGTTCCGGGCCGAACGTGAACGTACCGAGCGAGATGAACAAACCGTCGATTGGCGGCGACTGTTTCTCATTCACCTGCACTTCGGACTCTCCATCAGCATGATGGACAACCACCCTGGCGTTGTCCGCGCGATTCGCCCCGGCCGAGTAGGCGAACCGCACCTCGTACACGCCAGGCATGAGTCGTGCCGAGAACTTCGCCCGTTTCGCACCTTGGTCCGCATTCTCATCGTGCCGATATCCGGAACCCACAAACGGACCGATCGCCCCGCTCGAAGGCCACGTGCCGGTGAGTTCTGCCTGCCCGTCGTCCACAACCACGCCGTTGAGCGTCTTCGGAGCAACGCCCAACGGCGTCTTCCGTCGCGGGCCGTCCCACGCAAGCACCTGCCCATCGGCCAATAGCCGCTCGCGCAAACGTGCGTAATCGATCGACTGGACGTCGGTCTTCTGCTCCAGGGCGTGGACCGCGGCAGTCGCCGCCGACTGGCCCAAAACCATGAATACCGGCTCCATCCGAATGGAACCGTACGCGATGTGACTGGACGAAACACACACCGGCACCAGCAGGTTCGCGCACTGTTCGCGCCGGGGGACGATGGCCCGATAGCTGATCGGATACGGCCCGCCCGGGTTGATCTGAATATCGCCTTCGTTGCGGGCATGGCCGTTCTCGTCCACGTAGCGTTGCACGTTGTGCGAGTCCATGTTGTACGATCCCATGCCAACCGGGTCCGGCGTCGGCTGCAGGGCGCGGAGTTCCAGTTCCGTCATGACGAAGTCGCTCACCATGCGGCGCGCCTCGCGCACGTAGATCTGGTGCGGCCAGTGCCCGTTGTCCTTGAACTCGTCCTTGGCCAGCCCCCATCGATTCATCTCCGAGCGAATCTTTTCCGGAACCCGCGGGTCGTTCGCCAGAAAGTACATCAGCCCCTTCTGATACGTCTCGTGCTCCGCGATAATCTCGCGGCGCCGCTCGTACGACGCCTCGGGATAGTCGTAGTTCATGCCGATGTTGTCGGTCGAAAAGGCCCCGTGGTTGTTCGTGTCGGTCTTCCAGTTCGGCGCCGGGTCGAACTTGCGGAACACGCCGTCCCAACCCGTCTGCAGGTAGCGGGCCAGAAGCTCGTACTGAAACGGGTCGTAGCCGTCCGGTTTGGCGAAAGGCACGCGATTCTCCGGCACGGTCGTCAGGCACATACGGAAACAGTACGCCTGCACGCGATGATCGCCCTCCCCATCCTCCCCGGGCGACCCGCCGTGGATGCGCGGCGCCAGGCCGCTGGCCGGATCGCCGGGTACCTTGTACGGGTCAACCGGATGCTCGAACTGGTGGCTGACCGCGCGCTCGGTCTGCACGCCATTGAGCGTTTCGCCATAGACACGATTGGCCTCGCGGCCCACGGTAAACGACACGCCGGCCGAAGCCATCAGGTCGCCTTCGTACGTGGCGTCGATGAACATGCGACCCCGATACGTCTTGCCGTTGAGCGTGGTAATGGACACGATCCGGCCGTCTTTCGCAGCAACGCCCGACTGGCGGTCCAGATACTCCTCACGCACCAGGGGAATATCGTATTCGGCCACCCACTGCTCGAATGCCTTTTCAGCCACGTGCGGCTCGAAGACCCACATGGCGTCTTCCTTCGGCCGATAGAGGCGGTACTCTTCCGCCTTCTGGTACACCCAGGCCTCCGGCCGATCGTAATGGGCCTTCATCGCGCGGTAGAACTCGCGGGCAAGCCCGCCCACGACTTCCTTCCGGCCGCTGTCGGTCCAGCCGAGCCCGCCGCTGGTAAGGCCGCCCAGGTGTTTGTCGGGCGAGACAACAATCACCGAGCGTCCCATGCGTTTCACCTGCACGGCCGCAGCAATCCCGCCCGAGGTCCCTCCATAGATTACAACGTCGTAGACTGGTTCGCCGGCCCGGCCGAACGAAGCCGCCAACACGGCCAACAGGAAGATCACAGTGCGCATGGAACATCCTCTCATAAGAACGAAAAAAGCCTCTTTGTAGTTGTCAAACACCGCACCACCGACGCAGGGTCGGTGGTGGCGTTTTCAGTTTGAGTATTGGGGCAAGAACGGGAACAACTGCTTGATGTCCGTCGCGTTGGGACGGCGCCCGTATTCGCAAATCTCGAATACCTCGGCGTACTGCACCTTCTTACCTGCCTCCTCGCCGTAGACCTCGATCAGCTTGTCGCGATACTTGTCGGCAATGGCGGCAAAGCGGCGGCGGAAACGGGCGCGAACCTCCTCTCGCTTCTTCTCCCGTTCCGCCGGGTCATCGAGCGCGGGATTGGGCTTCGCCAGCGCGCCGCCTTCGACAAACTGCGATTCCATAACCACGAGCGCCTCGACCTTCTTGTCAATCACGTCGTCAATAGCGACGATGATCTCCGCCTGGAAGGGCGTCGGCCGCTGGAAACCATCATACGAGAACAGGAACAGCGGGTTCCGGGCCAGTGCCGGGGTATCGGGGCAGAAGAAGGGGACGCCAACCATATACGCGCAGTCTTGCATGAGAATCCCCTGGTAACGGTGGTCCGGATGATAGTCGTTGGGCCTGTGGCCGATGACGATATCGGCCTCCCAGTTCCGGATGATCCGGGTCAGCTTGCGGCGGTTCTCCAGCGTGGGTTCCAGTTCGCCGTCATGGATATCCAGAACCAGCGACGTCGTTCCAAGAATCCGCGATGCCTCGGCCACTTCGGCCGTCCGCCGCTTCGCCAGCGCGCCACCCGACATGGCGAAATGCCCGATGTCGCCGTTGGTCACCGAAACAAGCAGTACATGATGCCCCGCGGCAGCCCAGAGAGCGCCGACTCCGCCGACCCGAATCTCCGCGTCATCCGGATGGGCGCCGAAAACCACGATCCTCAGCTTCCCGTCGTCCTTCGCAGATGCCGGAAGTTTCGCGATCTCATCGCCACAGGCCAACCTGTCACCACGATAACCTTGCGATAGGACGGCCATCCCGTAGAGCACGACTGAAACCACGAAACTCTGGGGGATCGAAAACGGAAATTTGCACATGACTGAAACTCCCTGGGTCTGAGGCTAACGATCGATGCCAATCACCCTCCAAGATACCCTGGCGCCCACTGGGGAGCAACCCTCCTTGTAGTAGGATTTCCTGGCAGCGCCACGCTTGTCTTGGCAAGAGCACCGCCCTTAGCCAACGGGTGCAGCAGCAGGCTTACACGGCTGGGCTGTCAAAAAGTTGGGGTTGACACGGTGTTTGGATAGTGCGGTTTTGTTCCTTCTGCCCGCCGCCAATCCAAAAGTCGCTTGTTACGGTACGATTCCGAGTCCCACACGCCGCGCACCAGCGGCCACTGATCCGCGTCTATTCGCCGGAGGCGATTCGCACCGTAGCCAGGGGTTTCGTTACCCCTGGAAACCATACGCACCACCCTACATCCCCGTTTGCCGGTTTGTTCCGCCGCCTGCGGCGGCGGAACAAACCGGCAAACGGCCAAACCGGTCGGAACACACGCGATGTTTTTGCCGCCTGCGGCGGCAAAAACACCGAGGGAATGTGTTGGGGAATGTGGCGTGGTCATCGGGCCGGGGTATTGACCATACGGTGCTGATCGCCTACGGCGAAAACGCGCCGGGGGCGATGGGCTGAACGCGCCACGCCCGGCCCCTTTCGCCCTGCTACATCGGGCACGTTCAAGTTTGGATCAAAGACACAATTCAACCCGACACTCACGCTCACGCGGCTAGAAGACCCATCGGACGCCGGAACGGGAACAAACCTTGCGCAACCCCAAATCGCCGCAACCCCAACTTTTTGACAAGGGCATGCCGGCCGGTGGCGGATTTGCCGTGCGCACGAACGCCGGGATTATGGCTTTCTTCCATGACCCTATAAGACGGACGGTAGCCCGATTGCCCGAACCCATTCCGCCGCCATCCCGCCAGCCCTGCCCTGCGCAGCCGTACGCAACTGCAAAAAAAGTGCAATAGATTCGTCGAATGTCATCATTGACGCCAATCCGGCCCAACCTAGAATGAATGATGCCATTTGTGTATTCACATGCGGGTTCCGTTTCGGAACAGGTATTCAGTTCGTGCGAGGCTTGGGCGGCCACCTCTTTCAAGGAAAGCCTGGTACACAAACGCACCTCCGTACGGCCGGAATAAAGGGCTACAGGAATGCGATATTCGAAGACGAACCGAGTTGCTGCTTTTACCCTGGTCGAACTGCTCGTTGTCATTGCCATCATCGGCATCCTCATCGCCCTGTTGCTACCGGCGGTGCAGATCGCGCGAAGCGGCCCTGCGGCTGCAATGCAACAATAATCGGAAGCAGACGGCCCTGGCCGTGTACCTGTACCACGACGCCAACCGGCAGTTTTCGCCCGGTTATGGCTATCTGGATTATCCGTACGAAAACGGCGGAGGTCATGCCGAATGGCCGTGGTGTAGGCGATTGTTCCCCTAGATCGAACAGCAGGCGTTGGCCGATATTCTCAACTCGGTCTGGACCAGTTCGAAAACCTATTGGAGCTTTCCCTCGGGCAGCCACGGTTCAGCTGGCAGCCCGGAAGCAATTCGCCCAATCCACGAAACGGCGATTGCCGGCTGGCAATGCCCATCCGATCCTACATCGGCCGAGCGTCGCAACGCATCGAATCCATCGCCCTGCACACCTGGCAATTCCTCGCCACCCCCGACGGCCACGAGGTCATCAACGGCGAGTTCTGACGAACCCTCCTCCCTCCTGTCGCAAAACCAAAGTCTTTTCGCCGCAAAAGCCCCTGGTCATCTGAAGCTCGTCGGTTTACCGTACTTCAACTGCTGGAATACCTCACCCACAAGAACGCAGAAAGTGTAAGAGATTCGCAGGATATTGTAATTGACACCTTGCCTGTTGGGGGCACAATAATAGCAGAAAAGTTCGGGCGCGAGAATGCAAATGCCTGCGTGTCGCAACAGGAACGCCACCGGCGCACGTGGCAACCGGTCGTCCGGGCAACGTTTCCCCTGTTGTCCCCGGTTAGCCCACAAGAGGCCCGCCAGACAATCGAACCCATCCCATGAACAAGGAGAGCACCATGAGCCGATGCGGATTCTTCACCACCCTGATCTTGTCCTGTACGGTTTTCGCGATGCTGGCATCCCCTGCGCCCGCCGATGACGTGAAACCGGACGGCCTCGAAATCGGTTGGGCCACGGCCGATATCACGCCGGATCAACCCGTGGTCCTCACCGGCTTTTCCCGCGCGCGGGTCTCCACCGGCGTACTGGACCCGATCACCGCAACGGCCCTCGTACTCCAGTCGGTCAAAGATGGCAAACCGGTAGAAACGGTGGTCATGGTCTCGATCGACCTGATCGGGATCAGTGATGATCTGCGCACATGCGTGCGCGAGAAAGTGACGAAATCCCTGCCCGAAATTGCATCGAACGAGGTTGTGCTGAACGCCACGCACACGCACTGCGCCCCGGAAACCCGCACCAATCCTGAAATGGCGGCCAAGCTGAAAGCGGCTGGTCTCGAAGTCCCCATGGAGTGGTCGCGCTGGGGTATGGACCTGGGCGCCATGTCGCCGGTGGCTTACGTCGAGTTCGCCGCCACCCGGATCGTCGGTGCGATCGAAAAGGCGTGGAACAATCGCAAACCCGGTGGCGTGAGCTTCGGACTGGGCCATGCCGTGGTGGGCCAGAACCGCCTGACGTCCTACTGCAACGGCGCCTCGCGTATGTACGGCTCCACCAATACGCCCGACTTCAGCCACATCGAAGGCTATGAAGACCATGCCGTCAACCTCCTCTATACGTGGGACGCCGATGACAAGCTGACCGGCGTGGTTGTCAATATCGCCTGCCCGTCGCAGGCAAGTGG
Organism: Thermoguttaceae bacterium; assembly: GCA_040772845.1. Lineage (GTDB taxonomy): Bacteria > Planctomycetota > Planctomycetia > Pirellulales > Thermoguttaceae > PWXP01. The sequence continues at coordinate 913,290 of JAXGXG010000002.1, read as the reverse complement.
CGGCTCGCAGGTAACGGCCGACTTCTGGCACGATACGCGGAACGAGTTGCGCAAACGGCTGGGCGACGATCTCTTTGTCTTCCCGCAATGCTCGGCCGCAGGCGACCAGTCCCCCTCCATTCTGATCCACAAGGAAGCAGAGAATCGCATGCAGCGGCTCGCCGAACGAGACCGGCGTCAGCAGATCGCTGTCCGCATTGCCGACGCCGTGACCTCGGTCCTGCCTTTCATGAAAGACCACATCGACCGGGCGCCGGTGCTCGAATACCGTGTCGAGCAGGTGGCGCTGCCTCGTCGAACACTGACCGAGGAGGACATCAAGACCCCTCGCAGCACACACCATCGGCCGGAACTCGAAACCGTAGAGCAAGCGTACGACCGCCTGCTTGGCGAATACCGCAACATCCGCCAGGAGCTTGAAGAACACCCGGAACGCAAGGAGAAGTCCGGCTGGTACGGGCCGTTGACCGCCGTCTTCTGGCGACTGGCCCGGGCGTCGCGCGTGCTCGACCGGTTCGAACTGCAGAAGACCGAGCCGACCATGCCGGTGGAAGTCCACGTGATTCGCATCGGCGATATGGCCATCGCAACGAACCCCTTCGAGCTGTATCTCGATTACGGAATGCAAATCAAGGCGCGCAGCAAAGCCGTGCAGACGTTCGTGGTCCAGTTGGCAGGCCGGGGGAGCTACCTGCCCACCGCCCGCTCCGTCGCCGGGGGCGCATACGGCGCCATTCCGGAAAGCACCGAAATTGGCCCGGAAGGCGGCCACGTCCTGGTCGAAGAGACGCTCAAAATGATCGCGTCGCTATGGACCGAGAAGTGACGCCCCCCTTCCGGCAGCAACAGTGCCGGTTGGCGCCTCTGGTCTGTCGATCTCCGCACCGCCGGCAGGGTTGGCATCGCACGGCGGTGACGAACGAAAGGACAACTGCAGATGAAGACGAAGGATTGCTGCTTTCGCATCGTGATGGTCGTGTTATTGCTTGCCGCGTACTTCGTGCATTCCTCCTTCGCTGAAGAAGCGGGAAAGCAGACGCGGCAACAGCGGGCCGTCGAGTACGCCCGCATCATGTCGCGAGTGAAATGGACGCCGGTGGCCGGCGGGATGCCGAACCGCCGCGGCGGCGCCTTCGAACAAGGGACCGAGTACACGGGCGTTCCCTATTCGAGCGTCAAGGCCGTAGGCCGGGACATCGGATTCGACATCTATCTGAAGACGTTCCTGGCCGCCGTCGAAAATCCCGAGAGCGTCCTCTATACCGAGAACCTCTCCGGCGAGGTATCCAACGCCGCAACCTACTACGGAAAGGTCTGCTCGACCTTCACCAGCTACGCCTTGCAGTGCGCGCTTCCCTACCGCAGTTCGCACCATGGCCCGACGTTCCGCGAGGGCGTCGTTCCGGTCGAACCGCAATCGGCCCAGGTCGCCCAACCCGGCGACGTCATCTATACGCCGCCTGCAAAGCCCGGCGGCGGTTCTCACGTGGAGCTTGTGACGGCCGTTGAAAGAAACGGCGAAGCGGTAACCGCCGTCCGGATCGAGGAAAGCTGGCCGCCAACCACTCGAAATACCCTGCGTAAGGCCTCGGCCTTCAATGCCCACATTGCGGCCCGAAACAGAAGACTGTATCGGATCACTGACCCCGATGCCTGGCACGGGCAGAATCAGGCCGAATCGTTCCTGTTTCCCAACTACGACGAAGATTCCGCAACGCCCGCCATCAATCGGGTCCTGCTGCTCGACCGCGGCGACTGGGTCCCCTACTTCAAAGAACAGCCCGTCAAGTTCAATGTCATGGACAGGGACTCCAACGGCGTCCAATCGCTTATCGTTAAACGGGGCGATGCGGTCGTCGAACAAATCCCTCTCGATGGCAAGGGCGTGATCGAACGCCTCTTCTCCGACTGCGGCGATTATACGGCGCATTGCGTCATGAGCGACGGCTCCCCGAGCCAGGCGTGCGAGTTCGCCGTATGCGATCTCAACCTCAGCGTGCCCGACCGGCCCCTGCCGCAGAACCAATCGTGGAAAATCGAGTTTGCCGCCTGCAATCTGAACGTCATCGCCGTGCGGCTGATGAGCCCCAAACCGCCCTACAAACGCGCCATTCTGTGGCCTACCGAAGAAGACCGGAAAAACGGAACCGTCACCGTTCCCGCCGACCTGCTTCAAACGACTGGCCCCGTGCAGGTATGGCTGATCGGCGAAAACCGGTACGGTCGTCTCACCAGACAACAGAACGTCACCATCGCCGAATAGGAGGACCGTACTATGTTTCCCGACTAGCGAGCAATCTTCGCGATCGGTTGCCCCGCCCGAAACCGTCAACACTGTCGACAACCGGACATCTCGCCACGCGATCGGCCGGATGAGCCAACGCGCGCGGTGCCACAAGTCGCCCACATGGCCAAGATTGAGGCAGTCGTCTCTCACAACCCGTCAATCCAACTTCGCACCCGGAGATACGTATCATGTATGCCTGCCGCTGGATGTTGTTGCCCTCATTTCTTCTGTTCTCACTTGCAGGCGGCCCCAAAGCGGTTCGCGTCCAGGCCGCCATGGCCGACAAGGATACGCTGCGAATCGGCTGGGCTGCAACTGATATCACGCCGGACAAGCCGGTCATGCTGCAAGGACAGTTCCATGCCAGGGTCTCCGAAGGGGTGAAGGACCCCGTCACGGCAACGGTGCTTGCCCTCCAGTCGCCGCAGGACGAAACCCAAATGGTCCTGGTGAGCTGTGACCTGGTCATCGTCCACGACGCATTACGGGACGCCGTACGGGATCAGTTGCGGCAGAAGTTGCCCGAACTGGACCCGATGGCTGTACTTATGTCGGCAACACACACGCATACCGCGCCGCACACCAGCGTCTACTCGCAGTACCAGCCTGACCGGTCCCCTATCGAGCATCCTTACGGGATGAAGCTCGATGCCATGACACCGGCAGAATACGTCAATTGGGCATCGCCCCGTATTGCCGATGCGATCGTTCATGCCTGGCAAGAACGCACACCTGGCGGGATCGGTTACGGACTCAGCCATGCGGTGGTGGGCCACAATCGTCTGATTACTTACAGTTCCGGACGGTCGCAAATGTACGGCAATACCAACCATCCGGATTTCAGTCACGTGGAAGGCTACGAAGACCATGCCCTGAACATCCTGGCTACCTACGACCTCGAAGGCCGCCTGACGGGGCTCGTGATCAACATTGCCTGCCCCTCCCAAGATACCGAAGGCCTTCACGAGGTGAGCGCCGATTTCTGGCACGATACCCGTCAGGAATTGCGACGCAGATTGGGCGACGACCTGTTCGTCCTGCCCCAAACCGCGGCCGCTGGCGACCAGTCGCCCCACGTCATGGTCGACAAACGGGCTGAAGCTCGCATGGAGCGAATTACCGGCCGGACGCGGCGCCAGCAGATCGCCACTCGCATTGCCGACGGCACGATGGCCATTCTGCCCTTCATCAAAAAGGAGATTAATTATACCCCAAGACTGCGACACCAGGTTGAAACCCTGGAATTGCCGCGCCGCATCGTGCCGGAAGCGGACTCCGTCCAAGCGGCTGCCGACGCCGACCGATACCGAAAGGCCTACGAAGACATGCTTCACGAGTTGCAGGTCAACCCCAAACAACCCGAGCAACGCCATTGGTATCACAAAATCACGAGCACCCACAGCTTCTGGCGACGCCATGAACGGGTTGCCAACCGCTTTCAGCTTCAGCAGACCTATCCGAACATACCTATTGAGGTTCACGTCGCCCGTTTGGGAGATGTGGCCTGCGTCTCCGTGCCCTTCGAATACTATTTGGACTTCGGCCTGCGGATCCAGGCCAGGAGTAAGGCCGTTCAAACCTTCGTCATCCAGTTGGCAGGCTCCGGGTCGTATCTGCCCACACTTCGTTCCGTGGCCGGTGGGGGATACGGAGCAGTGCCGGCCAGTACCGAAGTCGGCCCGGAAAGCGGCCAGCAACTGGTCGAGTGGGCCGTCGACCACATCGACAAACTATGGAAACAATAACCACACCCCCGTTGGAGTCCCGGCTTGAGCCGGAAAAACCCGCCTGAAGGCGGTACTCCAACCTCCACCTCAAATCCCATTCCATCCCCAACGAAAGCGTCCTTCACCTCGGAGCAATGGCCGTGCAGCAATCACAATCATCCTCTCAACCTTCGCGCACCTCGCGCCGCGACTTCCTCCAGAAATCGGCTGCACTGGCCGGCGCCGCCACGGTCACCCTCCCGCTGGCGCGCAGCGCCCACGCCGCCGGTAGCGACGTCATCAAGATCGGCCTGATCGGCTGTGGCGGCCGCGGTTGCGGCGCCGCCGTCAACGCCATGAATGCAGGCAAGGACATCCGCCTGGTGGCCATGGCCGACCTGTTCGAGGCCAAGGTCAACGCCGGTCGCAGTCGCCTGCAGCGCTCCAAGGGCGACCAGGTCGCCGTGGACGACGACCACCTGTTCTTCGGCTTCGACGGCTACGAAAAGGTCCTTGCGAGTGATATCGACGTCGTGCTGATCGCCGCCACTTCGCACTTCCATCCTCGCATGCTGGAAGCGGCCGTCAAGGCCGACAAGCACATCTTCTGCGAAAAGCCCCATTCGCTCGACTCGCCCGGCATCAAGCGGGTTGTCGCCGCATGCGAGGAGGCCAAACAGAAGAAACGCTGCGTCGTTTCCGGCCTGATGAACCGCTACAACCTTTGCGTGCGCGAGACCGTCAACCGGATCCACGACGGCGCAATCGGCAAGATCAATACGATCCAGGAAACCTACTGCGTCGGCCCGTACCACGTCCACGAGCGCAAGCCCGAATGGACCGAGTTGGAATGGCAGTTCTACAACTGGTACCACTTCAACTGGCTGGCCGGCGACCAATGCCTGCAGCAGTTGATCCACAGCATCGACAAGGGCGCGTACGTCATGCAGGACGAACCGCCCGTAAAGGCCTGGGGCATGGGCGGCCGCGCCGCCTGCTTCGGCGACAAGTACGGCGACATGTTCGACCATCAGACGGTTGTGTTCGACTACGCCGACGGCTCGCGGACCTACGGCCTCTGCCGCAACCAGATCGGTGTGCGTAACGAGCTTTCCGATTTTGTTTACGGCACGAAGGGCACCGCCGACCTGCTCCGCGGGCGTATTGAAGGCGAAACCACGTGGGAGTACGACGGTCTGCGGAACAGCCCTTATGACCAGGAGCACATCGAGTTGTTCAACGCCATCCGATCCGGGAATCTGATCAACGACGTCAAGCACATGGCCGGCAGCACCCTGCTGGCCTTGTTGGCCCAGGCCGTCTGCCACACCGGGCAGGAGATCACCTGGCAGCAGATCGTCGACTCACAGCAGAGCGTCGAGCTACCGCGTTACGCCTGGGACGTCGAGCCGCCCGTAAAACCCAACGCCGCAGGCGCCTACGACATCGCCATCCCCGGCATCACCAAGTTCAGCTAACCTTTACCTCCAAAACCGCTTGCCAAGAGCCTGGGCGCCCCCCGCCCAGGCTCTTGGCAAGGTGTCAGTTGACAGTTGACAGGTGTCAGGTGTCAGGTGTCAGCCACGCGTTCCCACGGTCCACAAAACGTGGAGTAGTCTCGGGCCCCCTGCCCAAGAGGCATGTGGTTGCCCACATGCGGCCAATTTCCACCTCGCCCTCGCCCCACCGTCCGCGCCAGCGCGTCCCTGACACCTGAAACCTGACACCTGACACCTAATTTCCCCCCTCCCCATTGCCCTTGGGAAACGATGTGTTAAGCTTAAATATCTCGCAGCAAACGGGCCCCATCCCGGCGGTAGAACCCCCCGGGGGCGGTATTTTGCAGGGGTTTGTTGTTGCGGAACGAGGCATTTTGGCGGCGTAGCTCAGTTGGTTAGAGCAGCGGAATCATAATGGAAAAAGAGTCTTTTCTGTCGCAGCTGAGAAAACACGTTTGAGCCCTATTGTTACGGTGTTTTCTTGATGTTTCCTGCTTCTGTCGGTATGGCCGTTTGTGCCCGCTCTTGGCCGAAAAAGGTGTCAAATACACCCTCATCGCCGTTTTTGCCGCAGGCGGCTTGATGGCGGCTGAATGAGTTGCCAAAGCGATTGACGTGCTTTCGCGACGAGCTGGGGCAGTGATGCGGTTCAGCCAGCCGATCTCAGAGAAGTCGATCGGCCAGCCTGAAGGGTAGCGGACAGTTTGTCCGGTGGGTCTCCAGGCTCTCGCGGAAACTGCCTTAATGGCAACCCACTCGCTATTGCGGTACCCCAAAAACGACCATTTTGGGCCGATCATTTGACGGGAGCTTTTAGTAGTACTCCTTGACGTTCGTCTGCCGTCGCCGCTTCCGGCTACGCGCGGCCGGCGCGGGCCCGGTCGTGTTCGAACGTGCGGCCTCGAATTGTTCCACGGCCTCGGCTGCGATCCGCCAGCGGGGACGGCCAGAGCGGTCTGTTGCGACGTTGACAGCCGCAATCTCGCCGGTGGCGATCCATTGGTGGACCTTGTGGACCTTGACGCCATACCGGCGTGCTAGTGCTGACGGAGAGAGGGTGAGATCAGTCATCGGGCGGCCTCCTGCTGCTTGGCGGCCCACTCAGCCAGCCGTAAGGACCGCCTCAGCCCCTTGGCCTCGCACGACATACAGTGCTTCCCGCCCATTGCGTCCTGCCAGAATGCAAGCCTGGTACATACGGGGCAGGTCCAGTCACCCATGTCCAGCGACTCGAAGTCGTCGAGACTCGCAAGCAACATCGCATAGGCGTCTGAGGATACGGCATGTCCGGCGATAGCGTCCCCGGCAGGCTCGGGCTCGGGCCCATGAAGGAGATGGAAGCTAGGCATCGTCCACCCCCCTTCCGTACGCGTCCAAATCAGGTGAGCACTTCAGGCTCAAACGGAATCCTAATTCGGCGAATGTTTCCTCAAAAGCCTCAACCACCGCTGGTTGATCGGGGAGCCGACAATAGATCGCGTCGTGTAGACTGACAATCGGCACACGTTCGACCAAGCGGGGGGCCACAAGCTCGATCACCAGACGCGATTCCAGTCGTTGAAGGGTCGCAATCAACGTTCGGTGAGACGCGTTTGCGCGATGCACGACGGCGAGAACCGACGGCCATTTCGATCCAACAACCCGGGCAAGGTCGCTCTTGTAACTGCCGTCGTAATTCAGCACGTCGACAAGCACGCGCTTCTTCACCCAACGCCGAGGTTCTCCTCGCAGAGAAACTCCGGCAGCATGACAAGCATCAACGAGATACTCGTAAAGCGACCCCGCACAAGCAAGTTCGGAAAACTCGTAGGTGTCAACGTCGACCAAGCGGTGCAGAGAAAACAGATCAGACAGCAAGGATACAACACGGTCAGCAACGGCACGAGACGAAGCCAACCAGTGTGGGAAAGGATATGGAGGTATGTTGGCGCGCCTTTTAACCCATTCGAAGGGGAAAAGCGGGCCCAGTGGGCGAGTAAGCATTAGCCCAAGCAGAGCCGGCTGTGCTCCGGAAAGGTCAACACATCCGATAGGCTGTCCAGCCAACCGGACGTGTTCTCGTAGATCGGATTTCAAGCCGGTCAGTGAGTTGAACACACGGCCGGTGCCGAACGCCACGCTGAACGGTAGCCGGCGATTGCGGTACGTCGCCACAAGGGCCGACTGTAACGCGTGCGCGGGCCCCACCAGTTCGTTGAGCACGGCGTCGGCTTCGGGTCGGATGGTCAAGCTGCACTGAGCTTCGCGTAGCTGTGCGTGGATCGGTAACATTTCTGATTCTTGAGTCGCCTGGTACTCGGCCATGAACCGTCGCAGCCGCTCGCACAAGCCGGGCTCAGTGAGTTGCACCCGTCTGATGCCACCGCTCAGTTGAGGGTTCAACCGATACCCTCGGCATCGCACACCTGCGATGTGTGGGCGGACCTGTTCGTCCAGCCACGGACCTGATAACGCTGTGCGGATCGCGGGCCACATACGGCGTCCCATCATGTCTCTTGCTATTCGGGAATCCACTCCCACGAAACCATCTTCGTCGTAGCGCCCGATGCATGCCCGGTGAATGATCGTATCGAGCAGCCAGTGCGCCGAATCTGCCCGCACAAGCATAGCGCCGGGCAGACACTCCGCCGCATTGAACCCCTCTGGCACGTAGGCGAATAAGGCTTTGACATGCTCCGCTTCGTTGGCTAAGTTGAACATTGCTCCCTGCTCCCGCCCGCCATTGGCCTTCCGCTCCACACGTTCGGCCATGCGGGCTCTTCTTGTTTGCTGGGCGTATGGCACACGCCTCATTGCCCCACTGGGGCTTCACCAAGCCCCGGTGTTACTCCCAGTGATACCGGATGAGCGCCGTCTATCGGTTGAGGGCCTCTTCAGCGAGGCGGTAAATCGCCTGGTCCCACGGGTTCTTTGACTTTTCGATCACCGCCTGTAGCCGCTTTCGAAGGTTCTGGGGGCTCTCGATATTCTCGGTCGCCTCGATGGCCTCCGCCGCGGCCTCTTCGGTGGCGTGGTTGACATGCGCGACAACCAGAGCACGACGGTAGGCTCGCTCGATCACGTCGTCATCGGCCGGTGCCCAGTCTTCTCGGATACCGTGCTCCTTGAGCTTCGTCTCGATATACTCGACGAACTGCGGTGACGTCAAAGCATTCAACTCGACGCGCTTCCCGGAATAAAGGAAGTCGTACTCTTCGTCAGTAATGCCGTACTCGGACTTCGCGAGGGGCTGGCATTGAAAGCACTTGCATGTCGACTTGCCCGTGCATGGTGCCGTCTCCGCGGCCCATTCCAAGTCCCACTTCCGAACATCGTCCAGCCGCAGTCCAAGGTCGGTCACGTCGATCTTGTTCTCGAAGCGGTACAGTACCATGTCGTCGTCGATCAAGCGGTTCTCGGTCGTCAGACGTTCGCGAATCACAAATCCGAACTTGTCGAAGTCAGTGAGCGTGAACAGAGGGACGCCGCTTCCGACGTAGCAAACCTGGTCCACGAAGAGGCGGGGAGCTTCGGTACTCTGTCCCTTTCCGCTGAGGATAGCCACCTGGAACCGCTCGGCAATTCGGGCCGCTTCCATCAACTCGCCAAACCCTTCTTTCTCAATGAAGATCACCGCCTGATACCGTTGCCCGCCGGCCAACGATGGCCATTCCGTTGGCAGTTCCGCATCGACATGACTCGCGTCGTTGCTGTCCGCCGTTCGGAGGTGCTCCTCAACTTCCAGGACTCCCAGTGGTATGGCCAATTTGCGGCCGGCATTGGGGATAATAAGATGCCCTCGGGCGTCGGCCACGATCTTCCATCGCGCCGTTTCGGGGTGGGTGTTGAGGTACTTTCGCATGATGGACTGGCAGAAGTAATCCGCGTCGATTGGCCGGCCGGTCATCTCGCGGAACTGGTCGCGTGCAGCGTAGTACATCTGACGCTTCTTCACTGGATACCGGCCGTCGCCCGAACCGTGCTTGTAGGCGTCGGGAATGATCCGGGCGGCAATGTCGGTGAAATTGACCCGGCTGCTGTAGACGTATGCACGCGAGGAGCGCGGCCGGCGGCCGCGCTCCTCGGCCTTACGCTGTTTGGTCCATTGCTTTGTGACCGACTTGGTGACCTGAAAAATGGCTGCATCAATCATGACCTGCTCCTTATTACGAGTGCGGATTTGCCCTGATCGGTGTACTCGACCCGCGGGTGGGCCAAGTGCAGCACGAACACGATCGGCTCGTCGCGCGTGGCCCGCATGTCCGCCAGTAGGGTTTCGAGCCCTTCGCCCGTGTCGCCGAACGTCCGAAAGGGATTGTTGATACCCGGCGACCAGTTCACTCCCGCGAAGATGTTCCGCTGGTCTGGGGAATCGTCGCCCTTCCAGCCGAAAGCCGATTCGACGACCCACGGCATGGGATTTAGCTTGCTTTGCGCGGCGGCCGGGGCGCCCCGTTTTTTACTTTTTGAGTCCGCCGTCAGGCACGAATACCGAAAAGACTTCGGCTGGACTCCCATAGCCAACAGTTGCTTTCGCAGATGCTCTTCGCCAATCAGCCCGAGGCGTTTCGAATTCACCGGCCGGGTGTGACGCTGCATTGCGGCCAGCAGGTGGGCAATCCGGCTGTAGTCCAGGGTTTCGCCTGCTACGAGGCCGGAGAGTTTGACACGGTGCAGGTCCGCGTCGGCGAGGACACAAGAGCGCTTCTTCGATCCGGAAAGGCCGTCGAATGTCGAAATGAAGTCCGAGACCAGCCGATCCTCGCCTCGCTCGCGGTCGAGCGTGATGCAAGCGCCGATCAGCCGTTCCAGGTGGTCTTGCTCGTACCAGTGCGAAGACGTCGACTGGCAGGGCCTCCACTTCGGCCAGTCGGGATTCGTCGCCTCCCAGACCGTCTTCTCGCCAAACCAGTCGAGCGTGATCGTCGCGTGCGGATTGAACACCGCGAAACCGGCCACCAGAGCCCGAAACCGGTCGGAAAACGACGCGCCGCAGAGGGGGAGCAATTCCTCGAACGGCCAAATCACGTCGTCGTCTGAGTCCGTGCGAGGGGTCCACTCCAGCCGTATCAGCGTGCCATTTAGCTTGCTTTGGCGCCCGTCCCCGGAGTGACGATTTTTACTTTTTTGCAAATCGGCCCTATCATCGCGGATGACCGGCTGCTGGGAAATCGGATCAGCCCGGCAGGTAATCACGTGCCGGACACCGTGGGTCTCGACGATGAACTTCCCCCCTTCCGGATCGATGGCCGTTGGCATCGGCAATAGCGTTTTCAACGCGTTGCCTTGCGCACCCCGATCCGGCGCCACGTAGGCCTCGCGGTTCGACGTCCGCACATTGAAGTCGAGTTGGCCCTGAAGCGTCGATTCGGGCAGACCCGGGCCGTTGTCCTTGACTGCGATCCCCGCCGCGTCGGCCGTGATCTCGATGACCGGGCTGATGTCCGCCTCCTCGGTCGCGTCGAGGGCGTTGTCCACAAGCTCCTTCACAGCGACGAACGGAAACTCCTCGACGGGGTGACCGGTCTGGGTGACCAACTTTTTCAGGGTAAAGAAGTCCATCGTGCAAGACGTGCGAAAAGTTTCGCGGACTGGTTGTTTGCTCCTATTCGTCTGTGCCATTACGCTCGCCTCCTTTCCTTCTCGACTGGCATGCAGCCGTTTTGGACCCATTGCTCAATCTCGCGTCTCGACCATCGCACCGCCGGTCGAACGCCGAGGCCGATTTTCAGCGGGTGTGGCGCCAACCCGCAACGGGTCCAGCGCCACCAAGTTCGCACACCGCAGCCAGCCACGGCTGCGGCTTGTGCGCAGGTGAGTAGCTCGGGGGGGACGATTGCTGTCCGTTTCGCTGTACTGCTCATCGCGTCCTCCCTGCCCGCCGGGCGTCCTGGGCATTCAGTTCGTGCCGCACGTTGGCCAGCGCGTCGCGAGAGTACAGCCGGAGAATCCCAGCCCGGGCTGCCGGCCGAATGTGCGGCCGCGTGCGTAGGATGTGTTGGACCCTGCCGAGAGAGACCTGTAATTCCGCGGCGATTCGCCCGGGGGTCAAGAGGCTGGGAGTAGTCATCGGAACCGTCCTTTCAGAAACGGGGGTTGTAATGGGCCGTTTCTGAAAGGCGTTAGTGCCGAAAAATCCGAGAATCGGGCATATTCTTCGACAGAAGTGACGTGTCTCGGTGCGGCCTTAGTGCGGCACTAAGGGGAACTAAGACAGAGGGCCCCACGAAGAAGCGGCCCCAGAGCCCGCGTAGCGAATGCGACAAACGAAGGGTTGTTAGATGGGCGATTTCAACCTCGGCCCGCCTGACTGCACTTCTGCAATCTGTGTGGCCCGCTCCGCCGTTATCTCGCCGTCGTGTAGCTGCTTCACAAGCTCCGCCTTCTCTTCCATGGTCATACAACTTTGCTGGATGGCGCGATTCGCCTTGGCGATAAGTTCGGCTTGCTCCTGGGCAATGAGGTACTGCGCCGGGTCGTCGGCGGTGCGGCCCTTTTGGGTCGCCTCCAAATTGCTTGTGAGGCTTGCCGCTTTGCCAGGTGAACGAGAACCCGCCCGGCCCTTTCCGCGTGCCTTGGACCGGCTGCGTCCCTGCCGTTCCATTTCCTCATCCCAGAATGGCAAACGCTTCTTTACGAGCGTGGGATTGCATCTCTTACCGGATTCCCGCTCGATTGCCGCCGCCCACTCTTCAGCCGTGCCGAGGACAAACCTGGGGTTCTTCTTCGCCAACTTGCGGGCAACGGCTTCGGCTTCGCCGTCGGAAATGGTCTCTTTTGGCTCGACCTCCATCTGCCCATCGCCCATGGCTTGCCCGTTGGGGCTTTCGGCTTGGGGATCCCTCCCGGCTGCCAAGGCTAGCTGGGCCGCCCGCCATTCGTAATCAATCGCGGTGTGCCAATCCTCAGGAACCTTAAGTCTGAGTACAGCTTGAGCCGCTTCGTTCCAGAACTCTTCCTGTAAACCTCGGGGCTGCGCGTCCAATAACTCCATTAGCTCCACAAAATGCTCTTCGCCAAGGTCGACCGTTCCGTGATCGACCTTCACTGCGCCCAGCACCCCGTACGCCTTCATGCCAAGGGCTATGGCCGCCGCGTGCGCCGTCGAAGCTGTGTAGTGCTGCGGAAGGAACGTGTAGCGGCCGGGTTCGGCCACAAGGATGATGTGGTCAATCACTTCATCAGGGATCGCCACGAGCGCCTCGACCACAGACCTGCGCAGTTGCAGGAACGCAAACGCCATAGTCATATGCCAAGTGCGAAGCGAAGACTCCCAGTCATCCTCCACGTCTGTTTGCCGTCCGTCAGGTGACGCCGATTCGATAATGCATTTCGTGACATTGGTCAGCACCAGTTGGGCCGCGTCCCGCGCCTTATCGATCTGCTTAGCGGTAATGCCCATCGTCAAGAACTTGCCTTTCCCCCGGGTCGGTTCGGGGCAGAGCGCGACAAGGCAAGCATCGCACCCGTGCCCCGAACCGTTTGGCAGCCGTCGCTGCGCCCGGAATGTCGTTCGGCTAAGTATACACCCGATGCCTGTTTTCTGGGAGTGTGACAGCCCGCGCACACTTTTGCCAATGCCGCCCAACTACCGCGGTCAGAGGCCACGGCGCAACCCAATGCCATTGTCCAGGCGCGGCGGAAACCGTCCGGTTACGGCCATTCGGGCCTCTCGGAACGTGCAGTGGACAATTTTGCGGAAATGCTCTCGGGGCCCGTACTTGCTCTCTTTAGAGTCGCAATCGGAATCCCCTATGGGCCGGGCCCGCCGCCGTGTGTCTGTCCGTTACTTGCCTGATCGTTCCCGTTCGGCCGCTGTGTGCGGGAATTTCATTGCTCCTTCAGTATCTTCTCGATGGCTTCGTCCATTGTCAGTTTGCCCTTGTTGACTTGCTTCAGTGCGTCTGAAACGTGGTCGGTTGCTGGCTTTCCGCTTGGGTACTGCCGTTCCCAGGCAATGCCTGCTTCATAGCCGGCCTTCCATGCGGCGTCGAATATCTTGTTGAACTGCCGGATTCCGATAGGTTTCTACTGTTTGGCCATCCTATCCTCGGGGGTAAGGGTATCTCTTGCGTTTTGAAAAGTGGGGCCGGGGCGAGCCCGACAACGTACACTACCGATCATACGCCAAGGAGATAGGCGGATCGGCGCTGGCGGGCATGTGGACCCCCTATTACAGTCCTACGCCCCGAACCTCGGCCGTTGGCGTCGGAGTCACTACTTCCGACGTTGGCCCAACGGCTACTCACCAACACCACACGGAGACAAATGCTCCAGGCCGGACCGTCGCGCGTTAGGCGGCCGTCCGACGCGAAGCATCAGCCGCACTTGCGGGCGGCAGAACGCCCGCAGGGTCGTGATCTGGTCACGGTCCAGCACAACGCAATATCCATTCTCGGGCCATTCACCTTCCGGTGTCAACCGGCCCGCTGAGGTGGGGTAGTCCGTTACAGGCACCCGGCCGAAACCTCGACTTCATCCCGGACGCAATGGGTTGGCTTGCCCGCGCACAACGTGCCCGGCGGTGCCAGCATCGCCCTCCAGAGCATTGCCTGCCACTCGGGATACGCATACCCATTGAGCCCCTACCCTTGGCGCAACCGTCGGGTTACGGCCGAACTGTCCCGATACATCGTGCCCGGGCCGATCTTTATGACAGCGTTTCCAGTCACAACCCCTGAACGGAAGCTCGATCTATCCCGCAAGCGCGTTGGATGCCTTCGCGGGTTGGTCGGCCTTGGCGAACACAGCAGGCATCTTTGCATTACGTGGGTGCGCGCGTGCGGGGCGTATGGATTGCCCTGGGACCTGCTAACAGGGCCTCAAGGTTTGCCCCGCGGGCACAACCGGATGCCGAATGGGCAGGGGCATGGCCGAGGGCTCGCCAGCCGGTTGCCACCACTCACTGTAAGGGGTAAACTGACGTCCCTTGTAGATTATCACAGCGGTGTGGCCGGTTCAATTCGCCTGCTTCACTCGGAACACGTCGAGGATCGGAAATGTCCCAACTCGAAGACTTGACGAAAGGCGCCTCGGTCAAGGGTGTGCTGCCCGATGGCTTGGTCACGGTGGTGGACGTGAAGTGGATCGGCACGGTGGCCGTCGAGTTGACCTATAAGGATGCCGCCGGCCGCCTGGGCAGCGAACTGCTGTATCGCGACCGGGAACCGACCCTGGAGGTGGTTACCGAGGGCCGTCCGTGGAGTTTCGACGGCGACGGACATCTCTTTCGCCTTGTTTCCGAGGCGCACCGTATCCGGCTGGCCCACCTGTTCGATCCGGTGTTGGCGGTCCACACGTCAGTGGTCGAGCCGCTCCCTCACCAGATCACGGCAGTCTATGAGTGTATGCTGCCGCGCCAGCCGCTCCGGTTCCTGCTTGCCGACGACCCCGGAGCGGGCAAGACGATCATGGCCGGGCTGCTCAATAAGGAACTGATTGCCCGCGGCGACCTGCAACGCTGCCTGATCGTCTGCCCCGGGAGCCTGGCCGAGCAATGGCAGGATGAGCTATACCATCGCTTCCAGTTGCCGTTCGAGATCCTCACCAACGACAAGCTCGAAGCGGCGCGCACCGGCAATTGGTTCATGGAAACCAACCTGGTCATCGCCCGCCTCGACAAGCTCTCGCGCAACGAAGACGTGCAGCAGAAGCTCCAGGCGCCCGACTGCCGTTGGGACCTGATCGTGTGCGACGAAGCGCACAAGATGTCGGCCACGGTCTTCGGCAACGAAATCAAGTACACCAAGCGATACCGGCTTGGGCAGCTCCTCTCGACCCTGACCCGGCACTTCCTGCTGATGACGGCCACGCCGCACAACGGCAAGGAGGAGGACTTCCAGCTATTCATGGCACTGTTGGACGGCGACCGTTTCGAGGGCCGCTTCCGCGACGGGGTCCACGTGGCCGATGTTTCCGACCTGACGCGGCGCATGGTGAAAGAGGGCCTGTTGAAGTTCGACGGCACGCCGCTGTTTCCCGAGCGGATCGCCTATACGGTGCCCTACAAGCTGTCCGACGCCGAGGCCCAGCTTTACAAGGCGGTTACCGAATACGTGCGCGAGGAGTTCAACCGGGTCGAGGCATTGCAAAACGACAAACGGGCCGGCACGGTCGGTTTCGCCCTGACAATCCTTCAGCGCCGCCTTGCTTCCTCGCCGGAGGCCATTTACCAGTCGCTGCGCCGACGCCGGGAACGTCTGGAAGGCCGGCTGCGCGAATTGGAAGTGCTCCATCGCGGCAGCCAGGTTGCGCCGATCCTCGCGCCGGCCATTCCGTCGCTCGACGCCGAAGACATTGAAGACCTCGAAGACGCGCCCGATAACGAGGTCGAGGCTGCCGAGGAAGGCATACTCGACCAGGCAACCGCCGCGCGATCCATCGTGGAACTCAAGGCGGAAATCAATACCCTCAAAGGCTTGGAGTCGCTCGCGCTGGCGGTCCGCCGAAGCGGTACCGACACCAAATGGTGCGAACTCGCAGGCATTCTCAACGAGATATTCACCACGCCGAGTGCGGGCAACGGGGGAGACGGCCGGAACTGTTCCCGGCCCACGCCCTCGCCCCACCAGAAGCTTGTCGTGTTCACCGAACATCGCGACACGCTCAGCTACCTCGAAGACCGAACCACCACGCTGCTGGGCCGCGCCGACGCCGTGGTCGTGATCCACGGCGGTATGGGCCGTGAGGCCCGCATGCATGCCCAGGAGTCGTTCAAGCACGATCCCAAGGTACAGGTGCTGCTGGCCACCGACGCCGCCGGCGAGGGTATCAACCTGCAACGCGCCCACCTGATGGTCAACTACGACCTGCCGTGGAACCCGAACCGCCTGGAACAGCGTTTCGGCCGCATCCACCGTATCGGCCAGACCGAAGTATGCCATCTGTGGAACCTGGTGGCCGAAGAAACCCGGGAGGGCGATGTCTACCGCCGGCTGCTCGAAAAGCTCGAACAGGCGCGGCAGGCCCTTGGAGGCCGAGTGTTCGACGTGCTGGGCAAGCTCCAGTTCGAGGGCAAACCGCTGCGCGACCTGCTCATCGAGGCCATCCGCTACGGCGACCAGCCCGAGGTTCGCGCCCGCCTGACGACGGCGCTGGACCACGCGCTGGACCGCGAGGGGTTGCGCGACCTGCTCGACGAGCGGGCGCTGGTGCCCGACGCGCTCGATGCAAGCCGCATCCAGCACATCCGCGAAGACATGGAACGGGCCGAGGCCCGCCGGCTGCAACCGCACTACATCGAGTCGTTCTTCCACGAGGCTTTTCGGCTTCTGGGCGGCTCAGCCAAGCAGCGCGAACCGCGCCGCTACGAGATTACCCATGTTCCGGCCGTAATCCGCAATCGCGACCGCCTGATCGGCATTGGCGAGCCGGTCCTGCCCCGTTACGAGCGGATCGCGTTCGAAAAGCCGTTGGTGGCGCCGCCGGGCCAGCCGTTGGCCGCGTTCGTCTGCCCCGGGCATCCCTTGCTGGATTCGGTCATCGATCTGACCATCGAGCGCCAGCGCGACCTGCTGCGCCGCGGCGCGGTGCTGGTGGACGAGCGCGACGCCGGCACGCAACCCCGCATGCTCTTTTACCTTGAACATGCAATCCAGGACGCGGGCCTCACGCGGGCGGGCGAACGCCGGGTCGTGTCCAAGCGGCTGCTCTACGTCGAACTCGACGCCGCCGGCGCCACGCGCCACCTCCATTACGCGCCCTATCTCGACTACCGGCCGTTGGCCGAGGGCGAGCCGGATGCCGCGGCCATCCTCGAACGCCCCGAGTGCGCGTGGATCCATCGCGACCTGGAGGAGGTGGCAAGAAACCACGCGGTTGCCCACGTCGTGCCCGAGCACCTGGCCGAGGTGCGCGGTCCCCGGCTGGCGCTGATTGCGAAGACCGAGGCGGCGGTCAAGGACCGGCTCACCAAGGAGATCACCTATTGGGACCACCGCGCCGAGCAGTTGAAGCTCCAGGAGCAGGCGGGCAAGTCCAACGCCAAGCTCAACTCGGGCGAGGCCCGCAAACGGGCCGACAACCTCCAGGGGCGCTTGCAGAAGCGACTGGAAGAGCTGAAGCTGGAAGCCCAGATCGCGCCGCTGCCTCCCGTGGTACTGGGCGGCTTGCTGGTGGTTCCCGCCGGCCTGCTAGCCGTCATGAGCGGCCGGGCGCTCGCGGCGCCTGCCACGCCTGCCGACACCCAGGCCTCCGCGGCGCGTGCCCGCGCCATCGTGATGGACATCGAACAGCGGCTTGGCTTCGAGCCCACCGACCGCGAGCAGGACAAACTCGGCTACGACATCGAGAGCCGCATCCCCGGAACCGGCAAGCTGCGTTTCATCGAGGTCAAGGGCCGCGTGGCGGGCGCGGCGACCATCACGGTAACCCGCAACGAAATCCTGTATTCGCTGAACAAGCCAGACGACTTCATCCTGGCCATCGTCGAGTTCACCGACGACGGCAACCATCGTGCCTATTACCTGCGCCGGCCGTTCCAGCGGGAGCCGGATTTCGGCGTGACCAGTGTGAATTACGACTTTGCCGAGTTGTTGATGAGGGGTGAGACGCCATCTTGACTATGTTCGATAGGCGGGTGCATCTGGGATCGAGTCTTCTGGTGAAAGGATGAACGAATGCGTATTTCAGGGCCTTCAACGTTAAAACGCTCGCCCACTGACACTAGCGATGCAATGATGCTGACATTCAATGCAAAGTGGCAAGGCCCTTTGTTAGCGGGCGAGGTTGAGGTAGTGTTCCGAAAGCAGGGGCCGCGCGGCTTCGTGCCGACGCTCATGTACACGTACATGGCTGCCCCGATTTCTGCCATCGTTGCTCGCATACCAATCAGTTCCTATGCGTACGTTGCGACAGAGAAAGCCATCGAATTAGCCGACCGTGGCAGTATCGACAGTGATGAATTGCGCGATTATGCGAAAGGGCTTGGCAGCCTACTGGTTATGGAACTTGGGCGAGTTGCTGTTGCGAAGTACCCCATAACCTATTCGTACATGTCCGAGCACTTCAACTTCTGGCCGTCCTCCACTTACATACCTCTTTCGGCAACGGGTATTCAACTATTGGATGAACTCGGCCAATTCGAGAACATTAACAAATAGGACAGCCATGATGGATAGCATTGTCAAGACACGCAAGAAACTCATTGAAGTCGCCCTGCCGCTCATTGCCATCAATACGGCCTCGGTGAATGAGAAGCAACCGTTCACCCGGAATCACCCGCGTTCCATTCACATCTGGTGGGCGCGGCGGCCGCTGGCAGCGGCACGGGCGGTGATCTTTGCGCAAATGGTGGACGACCCTTCGGAGTACGTGGACGTGCTGCGGGCCGATGCCAAGTTGCGGCGGAAGGCCGAAGCGGAACTCAAAGCCAAGCTGAAGCTGTGGAACGAGGCGACGGAGTTTGCCGCGAAGGCCGCGCGGGCGGGAACGTCGGCACCGGCGCCGGGCCCGGAGCCGACGCTCGACGACATCCTGGCCGACCGGGAGCGCGCCAGCGGCTCTTCGCATCATCGAGGACCTCGTGCTGTGGGAAAACACGACCAACGAGACGGTCTTGCAGGCGCGCGACGAGATATGGCAAAGCTGGCGACGGGCCTGTGCTGAGAACGCCGGCCATCCACGGGCGAAGGAGCTGTTCGACCGCCAGAAGCTGCCCGCCTTCCATGACCCGTTTGCCGGCGGCGGCGCGTGCCGCTGGAAGCGCAGCGGCTGGGGCTGGAAAGCTACGCCAGCGACCTGAACCCGGTGGCCGTGCTGATCAACAAGGCCATGATTGAAATCCCGCCGAAGTTCGCCGGCAAACCGCCAGTGAACCCCGAGGCGCGTGCGGACAAGAAGCTGTTCGCCCGCGGTTGGCGCGCGCAGGGGCTGGCCGAGGATGTTCGCTACTATGGCCGGTGGATGCGCGACGAGGCCGAGAAGCGCATCGGGCACCTCTATCCGAAGGTCGAGGTTACGGCCGAGATGGTGAAGGAGCGGCCCGACCTGAAGCCGTACCTTGGCCGGAAGCTCACCGTCATCGCCTGGATTTGGGCCCGCACGGTCAAGAGCCCGAACCCGGCCTTCGCGCAGGTGGACGTTCCGCTCGCCTCGACTTTCGTGCTCTCGACCAAGGCGGGGAAGGAAGCGTATGTCGAGCCGGTGATTGAGAACGGAGGCTACCGCTTCACCGTGAAAGTGGGCAAGCCGAAGGATGCGGCGGCGACGAAAGCCGGCACCAAACTCTCGCGCGGGGCGAACTTCGAGTGTCTGATGTCCGGCACGCCGATCGGCGGGCGATTACATCAAGGCCGAGGGCACGGCCGGTCGAATGCGCGCGCGCTGATGGCAGATCGTCGCCGGGGGCGACCGCGAGCGGGTCTACATGGCCCCGACGCCGGAGCACGAGGCTTCGGCGCCCGGAAGCAAAGCCGGAGTGGAAGCCGGAAACCCCTTGCCGGCGGATATGCGCAGTCACATATCTCGGACGCCGCCCTACGGCTTGACCAGTTACGCCGACCTCTTCACCCCCGCCAGCTTGTGCGGCTGACGACGTTCTCCGATCTTGTGGGCGAAGCGCGCGAGCATTCGCGGCGACAGTCTCGCCGCCGGCCTACCCGACGACGAGCCCCCTGTGCACGGCGGCACCGGGGCGACCGCCTTACGCGGAGGGGGTGGCGGTGTATCTGAGTACCTACCTCTCGTTGGGCCGATATGTCGAACACCATCTGCAGTTGGAATCACACGAACCAGAAGATCGACGAGCCCTGTTCGCTCGCCAGGCAGGCCATTCCCGATGGCGTGGGACTACGTCGAGGCGAATTTCGAGCGTTGGACCGTGGTTCTCAGCATGATGACGAGTCTTCAGTTGAGGTCATTCAGAGTCGTTCGCGACGGCGAGCGGGAAAGCAACGCAGGCTGATGCTGCCCAGCAAACCATGTCGTCCGGGAAAGTCATTTCCACCGATCCGCCGTACTACGACAACGTGCCCTACGCCGACCTGTCGGACTTCTTCTACGTGTGGCTGCGACGCTTTTGAAGACAATGTTCCCTACCCTCTTCGCGACGCTCGCTGTTCCCAAGGCCGAGGAACTGGTGGCCACGCCTATCGCCACGGCGGCAAGGCAGGGCCGAGGTTCTTCCTCGACGGCATGACTCAGGCGATGCACCGCCTCGCCGAGCAGTCGCATCCACATTCCCGGTCACGATTTATTACGCATTCAAACAGTCGGAGACTCAGAAGGACGAAGGCACGTCCAGCACCGGCTGGGAGACCTTCCTCGACGCGGTGATTCGTGCCGGCTTTAGCATCAGCGGCACCTGGCCGATGCGAACGGAGCGGGCTGCTCGCTCAATCGGCATCGGCACCAACGCCCTCGCCTCCAGTATCGTCCTCGTCTGCCGTAAGCGTCCCGCCAACGTACCCACCGCCACGCGCGCGAGTTCGTCAACGCGCTCAAGGCCGAGCTGCCCGTGGCGCTCGCCCATCTTCAACGCGGCAACATCGCGCCGGTGGACCTGGCGCAGGCTGCCATCGGGCCGGGCATGGCGGTCTATACCCGCTACGCCAAGGTGCTCGACGCCGAGGGTAAATCGCTCAGCGTGCGCGAGCGCTGGCGTTGATCAACCAGACGCTCGACCTGGCGCTGGCCGAGCAGGAGGGCGACTTCGACGCCGATACCCGCTGGGCGGCTGGCGTGGTTTGAGCAGCGGGCTTCGCCGAAGGCGAGTTCGGCGTGGCCGACGTGCTGGCCCGCGCGAAGGTCACTTCCGTGGACGGCCTGGTCCAGGCGGGCATTGTGCAGGCCGGACGCGGCAAGGTCAGGCTGTTGAAGCCGGACGAGCTGCCGGCCGACTGGGACCCGCGCACCGATAGGCGGCTGACGGTCTGGGAGATGGTGCATCACCTGATCCGTGTCCTGGAGTCCGGCGGCGAAAGCGCGGCGGGGCGCTGGTCGCCCGGCTCGGGGCCGAGGCCGAGATCGCCCGCGAACTGTGCTACCGTCTGTACACCATGTGCGAACGCAAGAAGCGCGCCGAGGCGCTGGCCTACAACGGCGTGGTGCAGAGCTGGCCCGAAATCGTCCGGCTGGCCGGCGAGTCGCGCGAACGGCAGACCGAAATGTTCACCCATGAAGAAAGGATAACCCATGGCTATTACCAACCACGAGCGCGTCGGCAAGGCGATGGAACTGCTGAAGGCCGGCCTCGGACCGTTTGTCGAGCGGGAGTTGAAAAATGTCTACCAGGAACGCCTGGCCGACGAGGTGGCACGCCTGATAGGCAACGACCGCCTGAACGCGCAGAATCCCATCGCCAAGTGGGATGCGGCCGTGCTGCTGAAGGTGATGTGGGACTCGTGGAACGATGTGTTTCGCCAGACCCTCGGGCACTCCGAACGCAGCCTGGTGAGCGAGCTGCGCGACTATCGCAACAAGTGGGCGCACCAGGAGTCGTTTTCGAGCGACGATGCGGACCGCGCGCTCGACTCGGCCGGGCGGTTGCTCACCGCCGTATCGGCGCCCCAGGCCGACGAGGTCGGCAAGTTGAAGATGGAGCTGCGCCGGCTCATCTTCGAAGAGCAGGTGCGGGGCGAGAAACGCAAGGCCGGCGGCTCGCTCATTGCGGCTTCGGCCAGCGGGACGCTCAAGCCGTGGCGCGAGGTGGTTACCCCGCACAAGGACGTGGCCAGCGGCCGCTACCAGCAGGCGGAGTTCGCCGCCGACCTGTGGCAGGTACACCTGGGCCAGGGAACGGACGAATATCGCGATCCGGTCGAGTTCTTCCGCCGGACCTTTTTGACCGAAAGCCTGAAGTCGATGCTGGTGGGCGCGGTACGCCGCCTGTCGGGCCTGGGCGGCGATCCGGTGGTCCAGCTTCAGACCAATTTTGGCGGCGGCAAGACCCACTCGATGCTGGCGGAGTATCACCTGTTCTCCGGCATCGCCCCCACCGAGTTGCCGGGCATCGACGCCGTGATGCAGGAGGCCGGCGTGAAGAAGCTGCCAAAGGTGCAGCGAGTCGTGCTGGTGGGCAACAAGATTTCGCCCGGCAACCCGGTTACCAAGCCGGACGGCACCGTGGTGCGCACCCTGTGGGGCGAGTTGGCATGGCAGCTTGGCGGCAAGAAGGCGTTCGCCCGCATCGAGGCCGACGACCAAAAGGCAACCAGCCCCGGCGACGTGCTGCGCGAGCTGTTCATTGAGTACGGGCCGTGCCTGATCCTGATTGACGAGTGGGTAGCCTACGCGCGCCAGCTTCACGATCAGAGCGACCTGCCCGCCGGCGGCTTCGAAACCCAGTTCACCTTTGCGCAGGTACTGACCGAGTCGGTTAAATTGGCCAACAACAGCCTGCTGGTCATCAGTTTGCCGGCTTCCGACACGACCGGGTCGCCCCACACCCAGGCCGACGACGTTGAGGTGGGCGGCCAGCGGGGGCGCGAGGCGTTGGACCGGCTCCGCAACGTGGTCGGGCGCATCGAGTCGTCGTGGCGCCCGGCCAGCGCCGAGGAAGGGTTCGAGATCGTGCGCCGGCGGCTATTCCAGCCCATGGCCGATCCCGCACAGTTCAAAGACCGCGACGTCGTGGCGCGGGCGTTTGCCGACTTCTACCGGGCGCAGCACCAAGAGTTCCCGCCCGAATGCCGCGACGCGGAGTACGAAAGACGCATCAGGGCGGCCTACCCGATCCACCCGGAGATATTCGACCGGCTCTATACCGACTGGTCCACGCTGGTGAAGTTCCAGCGCACCCGCGGCGTGCTGCGCCTGATGGCGGCGGTGATTCACAGCCTGTGGGAAAAAGGCGACAAGAACCCGCTCATCCTGCCGGCGAATATCGCGATTGACGATCCTCGCGTGCAGTCCGAGCTGACGCGCTACCTGTCGGACAACTGGGCGCCCGTAATCGAGAAGGACGTGGACGGCGCCGGTTCGCTGCCCCTGCACATGGACAGCGACGTGCCCAACCTTGGCAAGTTTTCGGCGTGCCGGCGCGTGGCCCGGGCGATTTACCTGGGATCGGCGCCCACGTCGACAGCGGCGCATCGCGGCATCGAGGATCGGCGGGTGAAGCTCGGCTGCGTCATGCCGGGCGAGTCGCCGGCCGTGTTCGGCGATGCGCTGCGCCGGCTGGCCGGAGCGGCTACCTTCCTTTATCAGGACGGCCCGCGATACTGGTATTCGACGCAGCCGACCGTCACGAAGATGGCGGAGGACCGGGCGGAGCAGTTCAGGCGCGAGCCGGACAAGGTCGTGCATGAACTGGACGGCCGCTTGCGCGAGAACCTGCGCCATACGGGCGACTTCAGCCGCATTCATCCCATGCCGCAGTCGGGGCAGGACGTGCCCGACGACCTGGATGCGAGGCTGGTGGTGCTGTTGGTTGACCATACCTACAGCAAGGGTCTGAACAGCGCGGCCGAAATCGCGGCCAAGGCAATCCTCGCGTCGCGCGGCAATACGCCGCGATTGTATCAGAACACGCTCGTGTTCCTGGCAGCCGACAAGACCCGGCTGCAAGACCTGGACGAAGCGGCCCGCAAATACCTGGCATGGGAGTCGATCCTCGCTGAAAAGGAGCAGTTGGATCTGACCCCGCTCCAGGTCAAACAGGCCGAGACCCAAAAGGCCGCCGCCGATGGCGCCGTGACGGCCCGGATTCCGGAAACCTACCAGTGGCTGCTCGTACCCGTACAACCGTCGCCGCAGGCACCGGTTACCTGGGAGGCGATCCGGCTTTCGGGGCAGGACGCCCTTGCCGTGCGCGCAAGCAAGCGGCTGCGCAACGACGAGCTGCTGCTTACCGGCTTCGCGGCCACGCGGTTGAGGATGGAACTGGACCGGGTACCGCTCTGGCGCGGCGAACATGTTGCGATCAAGCAGCTTGCCGAAGACTTCGCGCGCTATCCCTACTTGCCGCGGCTGAAAGACCCGGCCGTATTGCTCGGAGCGATCCGCGATGGGATGTCGTTGTTGACATGGACGCAGGACTCTTTCGCCTTCGCCGACAGCTTCGACGAAGCAGCGGGCCGATATCGCGGCCTGCGCGGCGGGGAACTCATTTCGCTGGCCGATGCCGATGCTCCCGGCGTGCTGGTGAAACCGGACGTCGCCTGCAAGCAACTCGAGGCGGAGAGTGTTCCAACGAAGCCCGTTTCCCCGGACAAGCGGCCACCCGAGGATGCAGGAAAGACGCCGTCGGACCCGATCGATACGCCGCCTGGCAAGATACCCCCGCCGGAAAAGGCGCTATTGAGGCGGTTTCACGGCACCGCCACGCTGGACGGCGCCCGCGTGGGCCGCGACGCCAGCCGCATCGCCGACGAGGTGATCTCCCACCTTTCCGGACTGATCGGGTCGAAGGTCACCGTCACCCTTGAAGTGCAGGCCGAGATACCGTCCGGCGCCCCCGATCATGTCGTACGCACGGTTACCGAGAACTGCCGCACATTGAAGTTCACAAGCCAAGGATTCGAGGAGGAGTGAGGTGAGGGACACGCTGCACACGAGGGTGTTCGATGATCGAGGACCAAGAAGTCAATTACGACGGCAAGGTGTACCTGTGGAGCTACGAGGCAGCCGTTCCTTCGTCCAGTGACTGCTGGGCCTGGGCTGACAGGCTGACCTACTCGATTCCGCCGTCAACAATCGCCGATCGGCTGAACGACCTGTTCGTCAAGCAAACGGCGCCGGCCATGATCCCCAAGCTGCAATCCGGCGAGTACCAGCGATTCGCCGGGATACTACAGACAATGGGGGCCACGCCACTACAGATTCACGCCATGAAGGAGCATGGCGTGCCAGCCGGGGACATCGACGTGTTGGCCGGATTTGTCGCTGTAAACAGTTTGATCTCCAGTCGGGGTGGCGGTCACTACAGCGTCTACGTAATACGCCTCGACCCGGCCGTCCGAAACGACAACTTCGTGCGAGACATCAATCCCGATGCAGATTGCAGCAAGCCAAGTGTGTACGTCGGGAAGACGGGCCTGAAGGTCGTGGAACGCTTCGCGAAGCACAAGAACGGCGAGAAAGCGTCACGGTATGTGCGAGATTATGGCATCGAACTCATGCCGGAACTGTATGCGGGTCTGCTGGGCATGACCGACAAGGAAGCGTTGCTTGTGGAGGGGTTTCTGGCGTACGAATTGCGGCGCCAAGGCTATACCGTGACCGGCGGACATTGACGGATTGCGGCCGGCTTTCTGGACGCATGCAGGGTATTGACAGGGCTTCTCACCCGGCAATACAATCAGATGGATGCCGTTCGGGGGACTCCTCGGCGCATTCCTGGGATCGCCGAACGGTCGCCACCTCTGGGGGACGCTGTTATGAGCCTGCTTTCTGCCCTCGCTTTTTCGCTCTTCGCGGCAACGGCCAGTGCGGGCCAGGGGCTTGTCGACCTTTCCGAAAAGGTTGGCCCTTCCATTACGCACTTGACCACGGACACGGGCGCTAGCGGCTCAGGATTCGTCGCTGGTCCCGACGTGGTTGTGACGAACTATCACGTGGTCGACGGTTGTCGAGAGGTAACCGTCAAGTTCCAAGGGGACGTGTTTGCCAAGGCCGCAGGAGTGCTGCATCTTGACGCGGCAAAGGACGTTGCAGTCATCAGGGTATCCACTCGCCCTGAACTAATGGTACCCTTGAAAATACGAGGCGCGTTGCCCAAGCAAGGGGAAGATGTGGCTGCATTTGGCAACCCCCAGGGCCTTGAGTTCAGTGTGACGCGGGGAATTGTCAGTGGCCTTCGAACCTCCGAGTCGCTCAACGAAATCTTCCGGGGAACGAAGCAACAAGGCACCTGGATTCAGACGGATGCGGCCATTTCACCCGGGAATAGTGGAGGTCCGTTGGTCGACTTTAACGGCGAAGTTGTCGGGATTAACACATTCTATCACGCGGTTGGTCAGAATCTCAACTTTGCCTTGTCGTGCGTCGAGATTTTAGATGCGCTGAAGACTGCCAAGACCGCAACATTAGTTTCGTTTTCGGAAGCGTTCGGGGAAGGGCGAACACCAGAATCGCCTTCGCAGACGGGTTTGCCAGAAGACTTGCGGAACACCGTTCGGGCGCAACTATCGTCGCTGATTGGCGGCCTTTCGCACCCCCAGATAAGATCAGCGCAAACGGGCAATATCGTTGGCGCATTCCAGCCCGTCAAAGCCACTGCAATGCTGGAAGGGCAGGTCGTTCGATTGGCGGGAAAAGCTAACGTCATCCAGATATTCGAAGACTCGATGTTTTTTCAGATTGATGGCGTGAAGTGCAGGTCGTTGTTACCTCCGGCTTTGGACGGCGCCGTGTTGCGCGCTAAGCTTGGTGATGACGTAATCCTTAATGTGCCCTTGGATTACCTTTTCTATGTCGGGAATGCGCAGGGATACACGACAGTAATGGACAAGAGGAGCTACTACATCGTGCTCGCGCCAGTGGACCGAATCCTCGACAAGGACGAGATTGGGGACCTTGTTGCCCAAGAGTTAAAGCGTCGCGAGGTAAAATGGGCAGAAGAGAGTCAGCGGGCTTCGGAACGGGCAATGGCCCAGCATGTGAAAAGCCTCCGCCGAACATTTCAGGACAACACAGGGCGTTTTACCATTGATGCAGTTGCGGTGCATATAAGCCAAGGGCAAGTCGAATTGATACGCATGGATGACCGGACGACGATCAAGGTACCGGTCACTCGGCTGAGTGATGCCGACCAAAAGTGGATCGAAGGCCAAGAGAGTCGAATCAACGTATTCGGCGATAGGGTTCGCGATCACCTATTGGCCATTCGCAGTGACGAGCAGTGATTTCCCCCGTATCGCCATTCTCTGAGCGCGCATGCGAAAACGTGACCCGACTTGTAAGAATCCGCCCCTTCCGCAGCCCATTGAGCAAGCTAAACACAGCGCACCGGGAGCTCGGATTCTTACAAAAGACGGCGACGACACCCCGTGCCCGTCGCACATGCCCCAGAAACGCCGCTCAGAACGCCCAAAAGGCCGCTGGAGGCCCTGGACATTCTGACTTGGGTTTTGGTGCCTGCCGGCGCGGGAGGCCGTCCCGCAACGCCCAGGGGGGCCCGGCGGACGCTCACTTGCCTCTGCCGCGGGCTGTGCGCGGTGTGAGGGGGGTGAATCCAATTGGATCGAAGTATGGGACTGTAGCCGCCTTCCTACCACAGGTCAGTTGCATGAACCACCCAACGTCACTGAACTTCGCCTTCCTTCACGCTCACGATCCGCACTTGGCAACCTATGCGGCGCGGGCGGAGCGATATGTTTTCGATGACCCCAACACGAGCCTGCTCAAGCTGCGGCAGTTCGCGGAGTTGCTCGGGCGGCATGTGGCCGCGTTCCACACGATCGACACGACGGGCAACGAGCTTCGCGACATCGTGGCGGTCATCCGGCGAAAGCGGCTGGCGCCGAGGGACGTTACCGAACTGTTTGACCAGTTGCGGCTTCGGGGCAACGAAGCCGCACACGACGGCCATTTTCATCGGGCCGATATGGGCGAGTACCGTCGCGTTGCGTTGGCGGGCCTCATCACGGCATACAAGCTGGCCGTTTGGTTTCAGCAGACTTTTATCGACTACAATTTTAACCCCGGCCCCTACAAACCGCCGCCCAACCCACGCGACGTGGAAGACGCCCTTCGGGCGGAACTGGAAACACTGCGCGACGAAGCGGCAGAACATCAACAGGCACTGGCCAAGGCCCATGGCGAGGCTAAGGAACTCGCCCGCATTCGGGCTGAGCTTCAGCGCCAAGCCGAAGAAGCGCAACGGGCAGCGCTGGCCGACCGGTCTCTCCTTGCGTTCGCCCAACAGGCACACCAGGAGGAGAAGGCTGAAAAGGAGACCTACGAACGCCGCCTTCGCGAGATTCAGAAGACGGCGTCCTTCAAGCCCGCGGCTGAGCTTCAGTCGTTCCTTGAACGCTCACAGCGCAGTGCCCAGAGGATTGGACTGCGCGGGAACGACACCTATCACGTTCCACTCACACAGCTTCGCATCGTCGGGCCTCATCAATCGGAATGCTGTGGGAAGGCGACATTGTTGGTCCAAGGTTCGAGCGGTGGCTTCGTGAACGCAAATTGCTCGCAATGTGGGCGCAGCCGTAACCTCAAGCCGGACGAGTTCTACGGGCTCGATCTTTGGGTTAGTTGCCCAAACTGCCGCACTCGCGCAGAAGCGACCAAGGTGGGTAGCAATTACGGCTTCTGCTGCCCCAAGTGCAACTGGCGCTGCTACTTGGCCAGCCTGCTGCCGAATTGGGATGAACTATAGTCTGACAAGACGAACAGCGAGACAAGACATGCTGAGCGATGAAGCACGGGAGCGAGTAGAGAAGGCGACGGTTCGATTGCTGGAGAAGGGAGGTCAGGGCATCGTTGTTCCGACTGGGCTGATCCTGACGGCGGCACATTGCATTACGTGGCGCATTGAAGGCGCAATGGCACTGGGCGACCACTTCCTTGAAGAGGTTGAATGCGGTGGCCGTAAGATTCGGGCATCCGTACTCGCGATTGAACCCGTTTCGGATATAGCTGTTCTTGGACCACCTGACGATCAAATGTCTGACGCTGATGCTGATACGTACGAGGCGGCTCTTGGGCTCGTTGACCCGGTAGAGATCAACACAGAGGACTTCGAACTATTTCGAGACATACCGGCGGCCGTCTATACACACAACCGAACGTGGATTGGCGCGACGGTACGGCAATGCAACAAGTCGGCGTGGCGACTGTCTATGCATACAACACAACAGATCGAGAGCGGCACATCGGGCGGCCCCATCGTAGACCACCTTGGGCGCCTGCTTGGTGTGGTGTCGGACGCGTCGGAGTCTGATGGTCGTCATCCATCGCACGGAATGACACCCCGCCCGCATTTGGCGTTGCCCGTTTGGACAGTGAGGAGAATACAACTGCAAACGCTCTAAGGCAATGCCATGGCATCGAAACGCCCCCTCCCCGGTCAAAAGGTTTTGCTTTGCGGGCTCGACTGCAAGCCAGGGCAAGAAGCCTGTTTCCTACGGACGGTCCACCGGATTCCAACAGTCGTACCCGCGTCATGTGGGGTTCGCCGGGAACTGGAGCGGTACTGGCAGGCCGTCCATGGCGAATTGGCCCTGTCGCCCCGCATTTGACCATGCGGCGCTAAAACTCGGACGATTCCTTGGCATTATATCTTAGGAGGCGTGGGGCGCCGCAACCGCTGCCCACCGCGCGGTGCAGGGTCAGGCTCTCCGGCGTCTGCGTCTGCCGACGAGTACACATCGGCTGCCCGTTCGAGTCGCGCGACGCCCAGATGCCCTAATCGGCTGCCAACCGGACACGCCCCCCAAGAATCAGAAACATTCGGCACACGTGCGGCCGAGAAGGTTTTGCGCAAAAAACTCTCGGGCCGGAACCTCATCCACTGAGGCGCGCGATGGGGGGGCGCTACCCCCGTCTGTCTCTAGCTTCCCCTGCCCGTTGTAGCGCGGGTTGTTTCGTCGGGCGCGGGCAGTGTTTCCTTTCCCGCGCGCGGGCGCGCAGTCTGCAAACCGCGCAATGGCCCCACTTCCGTATCCGGCCGGCCCGATTCGACCGGCCCGTACAATGGAAATGCTGGTTGCCAGTCTGGCAACCAAACATTCCATTCCACTTTACGGAGACTCGACTATGTACCACGTCAACGCTGCCGACCATGTTCTCTTCACAACCCGTTGCCTGCCCGTTCTCCGGGCACGTTGTCGGGTTGCGTACCGGACTGCGCGCGATCGCGAAGAGAACACTGCCGAGACAATCGCCATAGCTTGGCGCATGTTCGCGAAGTGTCGAGAACGGGGGAAGTATCCTTCGCATGCCAAGCTTGCCGATTATGCGATTCGGCATTTCGCGTACGGGCGCCGTATCGGGCAACGCGATAACGCGAAGGACGTATCCGGCCCGCGCGCCCGCGCTATTGGGCGCTGCAATGAAGTGCAGTTGAATGAATACGGCATGGTTTCCGATTCCAGGGTCAACCCTGCCGACGATGCCGCATTTCGGATTGACTTCGTTGTCTGGTTGTCTCGTTTGCCAGACAAGAAGCGAGCCGTTGCCAAGTGCCTTGCGATAGGGGAGGCAACGGGCAATGTTGCCAAGCATTGCCATTGCACCCCCGGACGCATATCGCAATTGCGCAGGGAACTGGAAGCTAACTGGCAAGGCTACCAGTTGCAGTATTTCCAGGGTTGACCCCCGCCCGACAACCCGCCCGTTCTCGACCCCCGCCCGATGTTTCGGGCGGGGGTTTTGTCGTTGCGTGTTCTCTTCTGCCAGAAGTTTCCCGTTGACTAAGTGTCCAACACGAAAACACTAAGTTTCAATGCTCTTCTGCCCGTTATCGCAAGTCTCTATTCCGTATCGGTTTATATCCTGCGCGCTGGTTGCCCATTCGGTTTTCTCTTCTGCGCATGCAACGGCAGTTCATAGGCTTGCCACCCGCGCATAATGCGATTTGCCGAGACTTCCCGCAACGCAACCCGGAGACTAGAAACTGCCGAATAGCGCGCCGTTTACCGGCCGATACGCCCCCCCATGCCCAACCACGGAAGACGGTTCTTGGCGCCACCGGTCTCGCCTACGCAAGAGGGTGGCTGTTGAGCGGGGTCATGCTGCGTACGCAAGAGGTCACGGAACCAACGCACTGATGGAACTCGAAGGGAGGACACGGATGGTCGCTGCTCGACAGGCTTTCGACGCCGATCCACACGATATTGTGGCGCTGGTTGGCGACTCTGCCGACTACGCAGGCACACTGTATTTCCCGCCGCTTTATCTGAGGCTTGGAACCGGAGGGGTGCTGATCCTCGGGGACGGTAAACGGGAATACCCGGTGGGGGACGATGACGACATGGACCTGGAAGTGCTGGGCTTCTGGGCTGATCGCTGGCCGGAACGATATTCGATGTAGGGTGTTCCTATCGCTCGCCCATGCGAGGGGATGCCTATTGGGAGCGGATTTGGTTTGTTCTCTCTTCCTAAAGATCGTGCGTTTCCGCGGCATCTATTACTTGTGGGGCGGCTACGAGGCTCGCCCCCCTTTTGCCCATCATTCCACGGGAGACATTTATGACTTACACTATGCACTTGGCACTGAACCACAAGACCACCCTGCGCCCTGTCACAATGGCCCCTGGGGTAGTTGAGAAGTGTCTAAACTGTTCGGCAACGTACCTTCACCTGCCCGGCATGCCAAACCCATTGTTCATCGACCCCAACCCGCCCGAACTCACATCGGACGAGGAGTTGGAAGTCGAGTGGGCGGAGGGCGAGTTGGAGGAGTGGGACGGCATCTACTACGGAACCTGACCGTGCAGAAGGTCCACCCCACGGATAGGCCATGCCGTCAGTTGTCATGACCAGCGACGTGTTGCACCGGAAGAGGAAACGTCATGGACGCCTATTACCAGCGACTTGGCCAACGTATCCGCCGCGCCCGTCATGACGCCGGGCTGAAGCTGGAAGAGGTCGCGGACAGCCTCGGTGTCAACAAATCCGCCCTGCACCGTTGGGAGACGGGCGAACGAAAGGCCACCCTTCCCACGCTCCAGCAGATCGCCGACGCCCTCGGCGTGAAGCTCGACACCCTACTGGCCGACGACAAGCCAAGCGGGGAATGATATAACAGGAATCTCGTTCGGGGGCTCGCCGCTGCCGTCAAATCCTACTCGGTCTTTCCGATTTTGCCCTCATCGGGCCACAGCCAGCAGCGCACGTGCTCTGTAACGGCCCGGAGGCGATCATCGTCGACTCCTTCCCGGTAGACGGCCGACATATCGTTTGCGGCCTCGGCATGGCCCATAATGAACCGGGTGGCAATCGGGTCGCGTGCCCCGTCACCCACGGTCTGGAACAGGTGACGGAAGCTGTAGAACCCCATGCCCCGACGGTGGATTACGTCCGGTGCCCGACGGCGCTTCTTCTTGGCCTCCTTCGCCCGATCGGCGTCCACTGCATCCATCAGCTTAGCGAACTCGGCGGATACCGGGTTGTCGCTGGTGGGCTTGTACCACGCGCCGCCGTATTTCGTGACGAACACCCGGTCGGCCAGCGCGGGGTCTTTGGGCGCCGGACGCTTCGCGAGGTAGGCTTCGATCGCGTCGATGGTTTCCGGCCACAGCGGAACGCGCCTTGCGACGGCCGTCTTGGGCCTGGGGAAGTCCACCCAGCCGCCCGCCAAGTCCAGCGCGCCAAGCGGTAGGAGCCCCATGTCGGCATTCCCGAAGCCCGTATTGCAGGCCAGGAGGATCATCGCCCGCATTTGAGTCCCGGCCGCATTGAGCAGCAGGTGGATTTCCTCCGGGGAGAACATGCGTTTGCCGTTCTTCTGCCGGTGCTGCCGTAGCACCCGTCGGCTTGGTCGCTTGAAGTTGGGGCCGTAGCGGAGCGGCTTGTCGATCAGTTCGGCGTCGAATGCGTACTTGAACACGACACGGGCGCGGGCGATTTCATTCCCCAGGGCCACGGGGCCCAGCGTCTTGGCAAGGTGCTTGCGAAGCCGGCCGAAGTCATCGGCTCCCAGGTCGGTAAGCACGCGCTCCCGGCCGAAGCATTCCACAATTCGGTCCGTCGTTCGCTCGTAATCGGCGCGGGTTCGCGACGTTATCTCACCCGTAGCGAGAAGGTCGTCCTTGGCGACGAGGAACGCATTGCACAAGTCCCGAATCGTAGCATCGTCGTTTGCGTCCGTCCGCGGTTCCCTGCCGCCCTTGCGAGCATCCTTCTCGCGGTGATACTTCTCCAGTGCGGCCCCGCTGCCGAAGTCCTTGGCGTCGGGCACGATCGGCCCGAAGTGCCATTGCTTGCCGTTGATCTTCTTGCACCAGCGGCCCCACGTTCCCCCTGGGTGGACGGTTAGAGGTATGCGCTGCTTCTGCTTGTACTTCCGGGCTCGATCAAGAACCCGGTCCTTGCCGGCCGATATGGCTGTGGTAGAATTGGTCACGGCGTCACCTTTCAGCTTTGGGGTTGTAGGTGGTGTCAGTTGACACCCTGCCGGGCCTGGCAGGGTGTCGTTTTCCTGCAATCCATTCTAAAAGGTGTCAAAAAGGATGTCAAGAGGGTTTTAGGGCCGAACCGAAAGGATGCCGTAAACCCTTACGAAACAAGCACTTGGCGGCGTAGCTCAGTTGGTTAGAGCAGCGGAATCATAATCCGCGTGTCCGGGGTTCGAGTCCCTGCGCCGCTACTGGTTTTCTCACCCGCTCGCCCGGCTCTTCTGGCCGGGCTGTTTGGTTTCTTGATGTGATAATCCATCGACCGGCTTCTCACCGTAAGGCGGTTGTTTCGCCCCACCGACTCCAAGCACCCCCCCCCCCAAGTTACTCCGATATTGCTCTTCCCCCCAACAAGCAGCCCTTGGTAAGCTGTATCAGTCACACCACCGCGTCGATGGAAGGATTCCGGACATGGACCACGAAGAACCGGTGCCCGCGAATTTGTACTCGCTGTACTGCGAGTACATTCACCACATCAACCAGTCCTCCCACCTTCGGCAGAGCGATGCTCGCGACCTCATCGTCGCATCCAAGACCGATTTTCTGGCCGTCTGGAATACGCTCCCCAAGTCACGCCGAAACTTGTGGCGCCGACAATTCGAGGCAGGATATGACGAGGTAGCCAGATTGGATCGGCGTAAGTTAGCTGCCGCTTTTTCCTGCAATAGCGTGAATCGGATCAACCGTAGCGATATCCGCGCGGCGTAGCCTCAAGAGTCCGCTTTTGCGCGGAGAGTAGCCTCGTGCGGATGGCACCTTGTCCAATCGCTGGGCAGGAAACGGTCACGACCGGGCTTACCCCGGTAGAGTCCCGACTGCCCGGCTACCAACAGCAGCAAGAGAGCATCGGGAGCGTCCCGTCGATCCGCCAACGGAATACTCGTTCGCCTGCGTGGGCTAAACGGTCCGTATCACAGAACCGGCAGTTATGGCTCTCCACTGGAAATCGGCCGGGCCGCGGGCGCCGGTCGATGCGTTGGCTTGGCTCGCGTCTCTTGTTGGGCAACGCGAAGCCCTCGGCTTCGGAACCACCGATGAGTCCCCCAGGCAACCGCGGCGACCATGACAATACCCCCCCCAAGCAGCCCAGCGCTTACGCACGGTTTGTACAAGAGGTTAGAAGTGACAGACTGCCGTCGGGTAATGGACCCGTCGGCCAGCGAGAATGGGTACTCGAACCGGTCGGTCGTCCGCACACGGAATGTGTTGCCATCCTGCTGCAGGTTCGTGTACCACGTGCGCCAGAACGATCCTATGGGACCGACACCCACCCATGAAGTCGGAGCCGGGTCGCGACGCAGTTGGGCGAAGGTAAGAGAAAAATGTATCGAATTTGGAGAACCGGGGCAATTCCCGTCGGAAGTACTTTCCGTGTTGGATGTTCCCGCTTACCTCTCTCAACAAGGGAACGTTGCCGGAGCGAGAGAGCGGGCGGCCGGTCCCGATAGCATCAAGCGTGATACTTCCACGGGCAAGCCGTGGGCATCTTTAGTTTGCCGGCCAAGTCAAACGTCCCGCAAGAACCATGCGGCGAAGCCCGCTTGGACTCGAACAGACTCGCCTTCGCGCACGCCACCATCCGGGTTTATCCCGGTGAAAGCGATGTTTGGCAACTACAGCATCTAGTTGCCAAACCTCCCCTCTACCGGCACAAGGCCGGCAGGGACACCAAGGCAATGAAAGGACACGCAATACGATTCGCACCGCAAAGTCCACGCTTGCGGATCGTCGCACGACTCTCCGAGTCGTGGACGTTCCGAACCTAGGATCGACTCGGAAAGTCGAGCGACGAGGCCATCCGGTGGCCTGTTCCAGGTGCGCGCTACCTGCTGGAGTCCCGGCTTCAGCCGGAAAAGCCGGAAAGGAAAGACCGCCTGAAGGCGGGACTACGAACGGGGCGGGGGCGAGTTGGGGAGGTCCTCGCACGGTCGGGGCCGAGCGTGGTGCAGAAGAAAAACGGTGATGAATCACCGTACTCCATAAGGCGAGAACGCGTGGGTTGCGGAGATGGAAGCTCGAAGCTCGGAGCTGGGAGATCGAAACCTGCTCGCACGGACGAGCTGCCGCGCTGGCGCAAGGGGCTGGGCGTGGGTTTGTTTTCGCCGAAGGCGATGAACAACAAAGCCCAGGGTCGCTTTAGCGCACCCTGGGTCCCGGACAGATGCCCCAACCAAACCTCAACGAGGTTTTACAACGAATGTGCATGGTGCCGATGCACACACGATTGAATGCCGCCATGTTGTGCAACCGCTTTGCGGTTGGAAATGCGTGATGCGCACCGTGCACCCAGGGTGCGCTAAAGCGACCCTGGGCTTTGTTGTACAACCGCTTTGCGGTTGTGTAAAACTTGACCAGCCGCGTCAGCGCGTCCCCATCTCCCATCTCCGATCTCCGATCTCCCAACTTCACCGGAGGGCTCGCGCCCTTCCGCTCCCATCTCCCAACTCCCAGCTTCCAACTCCCGCGCCAGCGCGTCACTAGCAACTAGCAACCAACAACTAGCAACTGGATTTCTCCGACTCCCCCTCCGCGTCAGCGCGGCACTAGCAACTAACAACTAGCAACTAGCAACTTCCCCTCTGACACCTGTCACCTGACACCTCCTTCGCGGTATTTACATCGGCCACGAAGTATGGTAAGGTGACGGCATACTCTGACGCCACTATAGACAGGGGCCTGTGGGCAGCGTAAGGCCGAACAGAAGACCTGAATAGGGGTGGTATACCGGCGTCGTAAGCCCGGCCACCTGACGCGCGGATGCGATTGGCGAGACTGATACTTTCGCCCGCAAAACCGCACGCAGGTGAGGCGGCGTGTGTGGAACAGCGTGCGGAGGGCGTTCCTATCTGGACGTCCTTCTCAGCGGCGGCCCCAACGCGAGGGTTCCGCCGTACGGAGTGAGGGGTCCTTGCCCATTAGTGGCACAGGATCGGCCCCGTACGGTCTGCTACTGCGTCGCATAAAGCCGGCGGAATAGGACCGATTGGCAACGTAATTCCTCGGGCAGTTTTTGGCAGCCTAAGACCAGCGTCGGAGATGCAGGCACCCTCGGGTCGCATAAGACCACCCGTCGCAGAAAATGGTTCTGCGTCGAACGGTGGAAGGACTGCGCCCAATGGGCCCCCGTAAGCCGGCCCTTTCTGCTGTAAGTCCTTTTGAAATAACAGGTTAGCGAAACAGTGGGCGTTTTCGCTCACCTATTTGCGAACACCGCCTGAAAAACACTGTTCGACAATACCTAACTCCTTGCCACACAACAGGTTACAACCCGTTTTCCGGCCTCGGACGCCGAGTTTTGCCACGCGCGGAAATCGCGCGTAACCCCAATGACAGCAACGGATTAAGGTAATCGGCCAGCCGTTGTCGAACAGTCGAACAGGGCCAAGGGCGTGCGACAATTCCGGGGCTGTTCGTTTTTGGCGTGGGCCGACGCGCCGGCACGCGATTGTCGCACGACTCTCCGAGTCGTGAATGGTTCGGACGGAATCGACTCGGAGAGTCGAGCGACGAAGCCGTCCGGTGGGGTGCACGCCGGGACCGGAGGGCTCTCGCCCTTCCGCTTTCAACTCCCCACCCCCGCGTCAGCGCGTTACTGTCAACTGTCAACTGTCAACGAGCACCGCTAAAGCTGAGCACGAGGACGATGCGAAAGACCGCCTAGGGGTACGCCCCACAGAGAAACCCTCTGCGTGACGGGGCACGTGGCAGGCTATTTGCCAGCGTCCAACGACTTCGAGAACAGCCAGGGCAGCAGCTCGGGTTCCTGCGTGGCGGGCGTCCAGCAGTTGTGCCCGACACCGGGATACTCGGTGTACTTGGGCTTGCCACCGGCCGCCTGGATTGCGGCGATCATGTCGCGTGAAAGCTGTACCTTGACCGCACCGTCGCTGGAACCGTGGAAGTTCCAGATAGGCTTGTCCTTGATGACTTCCGCCTTCTTCGTATCACCGCCCCCGCACATGGGCACGGCGGCGGCGAACTTGCCCGGATAGCGGGTTACGGCATCCCACGTGCCGAAGCCGCCCATGGAAAGGCCCATGACGTAAAGCCGATTGGCGTCAATGGAATACTCCTTCTGCAATGCATCGAGCAACTGCATGGTCAGCGTCATGGCCTTCGAGGGATCGTCCGGCTGAACGACCGTCGCGACGTTCCACCGTGTATTGCACCAAAGCTCGCCGCCCGGGCACTGCGGAGCAACGACAAAGCACGGGTACTTCGCCCGCGCCGCCGGCTGTACGAATGTACCAACGACGTGCACCAGTTGCTTCTGATTGTCGTTTCCTCGCTCGCCTGCACCATGCAAGAACAACACGAGCGGGTATGTCTTGGCCGGATCGTAATCTGCAGGTATGAGCAATCGATAGGGCAATTCTCCCTGGGAAGAGGAAAACGTGCGAGCCTCATAGGCGTCAAGATCAGCGGCGTGCATTTGGGCGTCAAGAGTCATAGCGAGTACGGGGAATGCCAGAAGGATGGCGTAGGTGTGAAAACGAAACATGGTTGGAGTCTCCAGAGTGTGTAAAACAATTGCGAAACGGATAACGATCAGCGCAACCAGCGCGCTACCTGCTTTGCCCAGTAAGTTATGGTGATTCCGGCCCCGGCCCGCTTGATGGCTCCGAGCAACTCGAGCGCGACGGTTCGCTCATCGAGCCAGCCACGTTCGGCGGCGGCTTTGACCATACTGAACTCGCCCGAAACACTGTAGGCCGCGAGGGGAACGCCGGGAAAACGTTCTCGAACCAGCCGAATGATGTCGAGGTAAGCCAGGGCCGGTTTGACCATGATCAGGTCGGCCCCTTCGGCCAGATCGAGTTCCACTTCTCGCAACGCCTGCTCGGCTGCGGCGGACGGATCCATCTGATACCCGCGACGATCGCCCGACTGCGGGGCGCTTTCGGCGGCATCGCGGAAGGGGCCGTAGAAGGCGCTGGCGTACTTGGCCGCGTAACTCATGATAGGCACGTGTTGGAACCCGGCCGAATCGAGTGCATGCCGGATCGCGCCGACCATGCCGTCCATCATGCCGCTGGGCGCGATCATATCGGCGCCATTTTGCGCGTGGACGACCGCCTGCTCTGCAAGCAGACGGAGGGTGGCGTCGTTATCGACGTCGGTTCGTCCGGTCCGATCGGAAAGCGGGCCGCAATGACCGTGACTGGTGTATTCGCAGAAGCACAGATCGGTGATCAGCGGCATATCGCCGGCGACCGGCCGAATGGCGCGGAGCGCCTCCGCCATGATGCCTTTATCGGA
This sequence comes from Thermoguttaceae bacterium, assembly GCA_040772845.1. Taxonomy (GTDB): domain Bacteria; phylum Planctomycetota; class Planctomycetia; order Pirellulales; family Thermoguttaceae; genus PWXP01. Next base: position 874,556 of record JAXGXG010000002.1, on the reverse strand, counting down.
CAGCGCATCAGTGCCCTCGGCGTCTTTTTGGGCCGGGATTCCGAACAGCAGGATGCCGCCTAGCCCGAGAGCGACAGCTTCTTCGACTTCCCGAACCAGCAGGTCGGGGGAAAGCTGGCAGTTGCCCGGCATTGCGGAAATCTCGCGGCGCACTCCCGTACCGGGCCGTACGAACAGTGGCAAGATCATGTTCGACGGATCGAGTCTGGTTTCCGCCACAAGCCGACGCACCCCCGGATGCTGCCGCACGCGCCGAAGACGAACTGTTGGAAACACGGAATGTGGGATCTCTTGGCTCATGTGCAAATGGTCGGTCGGATTGATGGTAAGCGTCCGAAAGGGACTGCCGTTGTGTTCCTCGCAAGCGGTGAGGCGCCCAGTGCAATCGAGCGGTTTCTGGAGGGAATCTTACTGTGCGCCGGGTATTGTATCGGGGTTCTACGTCTGGTTGTCTTGGGCAGCGACGGTTTTCAAGGCCTCTTCGGCCTGGCGCACCATATCGGCGGCCCACGGTTTCTCATGGTACAGTTCAATAATAGCTTCGTAAATGCTCCTCGCCTCGCTCGGCCGGTCGGCCTTGCGGCGTTCAGCCTCCTGCATCCGCTCCTCCAGGAAGGCCAAGTGCTGCCGCGCATCTTCAGCAATCTGGCCGCGGACTTCCTCCAGTCTGCGGCGGGCCAATTGCAGGCATAATCCGGTGGGGCCTGTCGCTTCCGCCTGGCCGTACAGCGCCAGAAGGGCTTCCAGCCGTACTGCGCTGCGTTCCGGGTTGGTCCGAACGTCTTGCATCGCTTCGAGATACGCCTGCTCGATCGGCAATAAGTTCTTGGTTTCTGCAAAACCTCGCATCCGCAGATCGAACTTCCGCTGGAGGCGGTGGAGGTCGATTTCGCGAAGGTACTTTCGGAGCGTGGAGGTCCTCGGGTCGTCGGGAAATCGCATGAGGAATTCCTCGATATCCTCCTGGGCGCCGAGCAGGGATTCGGTCGATTCGCTTTCCGCTCTCGGAATGATCCGCTCGTAAAGGTCGTCTGCCGTGGAGGGTTGGAGCAGATACCAGGCGCCGACGCCGATGGTCAGAAGCAGGATCGCCAGAATCCAAGTCTGAAGCGAGACGAGGGCCGGGCGGGGCTCTTCTGCGCGAAGCGGGTCGAGATCTTCGGCGTCTACCTCGACGAACTCACCGGACGTCTCGGCCTCGCGTTTCGCAGGCCCAGCGGGGTGACCGGCGAACGCATCGGTGACGCGCGTTTCCGCCAGGGCATCGATTGCGGGTGCGTCCGCCTCTTGGTTTTGTTCGCTTGCGGCCGCTCCCATTTCGGTGGGCGAGTCTGCCGGTTCGGGTCGCATTTTGGTGGCGATGGTGCGCGCCAGCCCATCGCCGCTCTTGGGCAATGCCATCTCACTGGCCCGTGCGACGGTGGGCCGGACGACGGTCTGCCCGGAGACGGAAAGCGCATGCTCCATGGCCTCCAACCGGCGAATCAGCAGGGCGGCATTGGCCACCCGCGCCTCCGGATCTTTTTCCAGCAACTGCATTACAAGCTCGTCCAGGGCCTCCGGGACGTCTACGGCATGCCGGCCGATCGGTTCGGGACGCTCTGTCTGATGTTTGTTGATGGCTTCGATGAGCGATTCGGCGCGGAAGACAGGTTTGCCGGTCAACAGGACGTACATGACGGCGCCCAGACTGTACAGATCGGCCCGCGGCCCGACCGGCCGAGCCGCCGCCTGCTCCGGCGCCATGTACTCCACCGTGCCCACAACATTGCCAGGCGCCGTCAACTGGCTATTGCCGAACAGGCGGGCAATCCCGAAATCGGAGAGTTTCACGGTTCCGTCGGCGGCCAACAGTAGGTTGCCAGGTTTCAGATCGCGATGGATCACGCCGCGATCGTGTGCATGGCGGAGCGCTCGGGCCGTTTGGATTCCTACCTGGCTCACCTCGCGCCAATTGAATCGCCGGCCGCGCCGAAGCTCTTCCTCCAGGCTACTTCCGTCGACCAATTCCATGGCGTAGTAGAGCATGTCGCCTTGGCGACCGAAGCCGAACAGGCGGACAACGTTGGGATGATTGAGCTTTTTGAGCGTCTCGATTTCGGCGGCGAATCGATCTCGGAACCCCTCATCGTGGGCCAGGCCTGTCGCCAGCAGTTTGACGGCGGCCGATTCGTCCGTTTCGGCGTTCAAGCCATGATAGACCGTCCCCATACCGCCGCGGCCGAGCGGGCGCACCAGCTTATACGGCCCCAACTGCTCGATTTGCATGGCGGTACCTCCTCGGCCAACATGATACGGGATCGGGCGTTGAAATGGTAGGTACGTCTCAATCGCCCTCCAGGCGTCCGGGGCCCGGAGGGTTTCGCCTGCCACCTACGGCTTACTTGCCTCGTAACCGTTCACGGGGCGGCGCGGGCAGTCCTCTCCGCTGCAGGCCAAGGGGACAGTGCCCCTGTGAACGGTTACCTTGCCTGAAGCTGCTCGATGGCTCGCATCGCATTGGCATGTTGTTGTTGAAGCTCGGCAAGGCTATCGCGTTCCTTCTGCACGACGGCAGGCGGGGCGCGGTCGATAAAACTCCGGTTGGCGAGTTTCGTTTCCTTGCCGGCCACCATGGCGGCCAGTTTGTCCGCCTCCTGCTTCTTTCTCGCCAGTTCAGCTTCTACATCAATCAGGTCGGCCAGATCGACGAAGACCTCGATGCCTGTCACACCGGCATTGGCGCTCAAGGCCGGCGGCACGACATCGGGTCCCATGGCGGATACGCGGGCGCCTGCCATGCTTATGAAGTACGGCTCCATCGGCTGAAGCAATTCGGCCAGGGCACGATCGCAAAGGACCGAGAAATGGACCTCTTTCTTCGGAGGTACGTTCTGCCGTGCCCGAATATCGCGCACCAGTCGCAGCACTTCCTGAAACCGGGAGAACTGCGACTCGATACGGGGGTCGATTCGGGCCGCATCGGCATCGGGCCACGGCGCGACGATGATGCTTGCCGAGGCCGGCGACGGCGTGGGCAGCCCTCGTTCGGGACACGACTCGCCGAGCCGCTGCCATACGTCTTCCGTCAGGAACGGGATGATCGGATGCAGCAGTCGAAGCAAGGTATCCAGCGTGTGGGCCAGCACACGTTGGGCTACCGCCCTGCTGCTATCATCGCCCAGTCGCCCCTTGACCATTTCGACAAAGAAGCTGCAGAACTCATCCCATGCGAAATCGTAAAGCGTCCGCGCCGCGTCGGCATACTTGTACTCGGCCAGCAGATCGGTCACCTGCCGTGTCACGGTGGCCAGGCGGCTGAGCACCCAGCGATCTTCGACACGCAGGTCGGCATCGGGCGCCGCCCCCGGCGTGAAGCCTTCAAGGTTCATCAGGGCGAAACGGGAGGCGTTCCATAGCTTGTTGCAGAAGTTGCGGGCCAGTTCAAACCGGTCGCTGACCACCGCGCCGCGAGGAAGCGCCTTGTCCTCCGGCTTGGCGGCCCACTGGGTCGAGAATTCGCCCTTACATGCCGGACATCGCACGCGGGGACGCACGCGGTTCTCACGCGTTTGTTCCATGAGCTTGTGACAGTGCGGGCATTCGAACTCGACCGGCATGCGGATGTCCTGAGTCTCGGTGGTCAGGTACGCAAGCCCGAACCGGAGGGAATCGGCCCCGAACTTCTCCATCACGTCGAGCGGATCGACACCGTTCCCCTTCGACTTGGACATGCCCTCGCCGTAGCCGTCGAGAATCTTGGGGTGGATATACACCTGCGGGAACGGGATATCGCCCACGTTATACAGCCCGGTAAGCACCATGCGTGCGACCCAAAGCGTAATGATATCGCGGCTGGTAATGAGCACATCGGTCGGATAGAAGTAGTCGAGTTCGGGCGTCTGCTCGGGCCATCCGAGTGTCGAGTGGGGCCACAGTGCGGAGCTGAACCAGGTATCGAGCACATCCTGCTCGCGCCGCAGCGTGTGGCCGGCAACGGCGTCGTCGGTCAGGTCCTCTTCAAGCGCGCAGATGAGCCACTGGCCGGCCTCGTCGTCGCGATGCCAGCTCACGTCGTCTCGGCCGGCAAACGCGGTTGCCAGCTCTTCCTCGGTGGCCGTACTGCAATACCAAATCGGAATCTGGTGGCCCCACCACAACTGGCGGCTGATGGGCCAGTCGCGCTTTTCGCTAAGCCAATCCAGGTAGCCCTTGGTGTAGCGTTCGGGCAGGATTCGGACGCGGCCCGCGGTGACGGCGTCCATGGCCGTCTGGGCCAGATCGTCCATGCGAAGGAACCACTGATCGGTCAACAGCGGCTCGATGGGCGTCTTGGAGCGGTCGCTGTGGGCCAGATCGATCTCGCGATCCTCCACCTTCAGCAGCAGGCCTTGCTTCTCCAGATCGGCCACCACGTGTTTGCGGGCCTCCTGCACCGTTTGCCCTTCGTATGGCCCCGCCTCGGAATTGAGCGTGCCGTCGAGATTCAGGATATTGACCATGGGCAAACCGCGACGAAGGCCGACCTCGTAGTCGTTCGGGTCGTGGGCAGGCGTGATCTTGACGCAACCGGTTCCCATTTCCGGTTTGGCCCATTCGTCGACGACCAAGGGAATGACGCGGTTGACCAGCGGCAGCAGGACGGTACGGCCGGCCAGGGCCATGTCGCGCAGGGTCTCCAGTTCGGGCAGCATGGTCTCGCGTCGGCGGCGAATTTCCTCGAGTTCGGCCTCGAGCTCTGGTTTCTGCTTGGCCGGCGCCGCCTTCAGTCGGACAATCAGGGCGGCCTCGGCCTTATCGAGTGCGCCGGCCGGGTCCGGATGCACGGCCACGGCCGTATCGCCCAGCATGGTTTCCGGCCGCGTGGTGGCGATGGTCACGTGCTTCAGCTCGTTGGCTTTGGGGCCGACGACCGGATAGTGGAAGTACCAGAAGTAACCGGGAACCGTTTCGTGAAACACCTCATCGTCGCTGACGGCGGTACGGAGCATGGTGTCCCAGTTGACCAGCCGTTTGCCCCGGTAGATGAGTCGATCGCGGAAGAGGCGAAAGAACGTATGCCGGACGGCCCTTGCACACACGGGGTCGAGGGTGAACCGGGTCCGCTGCCAGTCGCAACTGCACCCCATCTGCTTCAATTGCCCGAGGATGCGCGCCTCGTACTCGTTTTTCCACTGCCAGATGCGTTCGACCAGCCCTTCGCGACCCAATTCGTGCCGGCTCAGGTTTTCCTCTTGCAGCAAGCGGCGTTCGACCACCGCCTGTGTTGCGATTCCGGCATGATCCGTGCCGGGCATCCATAGCGTGGCGAATCCCTGCATTCGTTTCTGCCGGATGAGGATATCCTGAAGCGTATTGTTCAGGGCGTGTCCCAAGTGGAGAGCCCCGGTCACATTGGGTGGCGGGATGACGATGGTATAGGGCTTCCGCGTCTTGTCCGGTTCGGCATGGAAATAGCCATGCTCTTCCCAGAACGGGTACCACCGCTCCTGGGCGGCTTTGTGGTCGTATTGCTTCGGCAGATCGTTGTTGGCCATCAGATACTCAGGGCAAATGGAAGGATGTTCGGACGGGCCCTTTCCTGGCGGAAGGGGCCGGTTCTTTACAAAGGGATATCGGAAAACGGGGCGAGCCCATGCTACGCCTCGCTTTTGTACAATTTGTATTCGTAGCTGTCCAGCAGGGCAATCCAGCTAGCTTCGATGATGTTCTCGCTGACGCCTACGGTTCCCCACACGTCTTCCTCGTCGCGGCTCTCGATGATCACGCGCACTCCGGCGGCGGTTGCGGCCTCCGAATTGATGACCCGCACCTTATAATCGACCAGCGTCAGTTCGTTGAGTGCAGGAAACCGCCCATTGAGCGCCTTGCGCAAGGCGGCGTCCAGGGCATTGACCGGACCGTCTCCTTCCGCCGCTTCGAAGCGGACCTGATCGTCGACGCAGATCTTCACAATCGCCTCGGCCGTCACTTCTCCGCCTGCCTTGTTGTCCACATTGACGTGGTAATGCAGCGTCTCGAAGTGGGGTCGGAACACGCCGCGGCACTTGCGAACCAGCAGGTCGAACGAGCCGTCGGCCGCCTCGAACTGATAGCCTGCGTTCTCCATCTCGACCACGCGTCGGAGGATCATGTCCATGAGGGCGTCGTCGGTCTCGATCGGTAACCGTCGTGTAAGGGCCTTGATGTTCGCCCGGCCGGAGAGTTCGCTGAGGAGGACGCGTCGTTCGTTTCCCACCAGTTCCGGGTCGATATGCTCGTAACTGGCCGTATTTCGGGCGACGGCGCTGACGTGCATGCCGCCCTTGTGTGCGAAGGCGCTCTTGCCGACAAACGGCTGATGCATGTCGAAGTTCATATTGACCATTTCGTACACCAGGCGGGACAACTCCGTCAGGTGCTTCAGCGATCCGGCCGGCAAGGCTTCGTAACCCCGTTTCTTGATGGCAAGGTTGGCGATGACGGAGATCAGGTTGGCGTTTCCACAACGCTCGCCGAACCCGTTCATGGTGCCCTGGACGTGGACCGCGCCGGCGTCAACGGCCGCGAGCGAGTTTGCAACGGCCAGATCGCAGTCGTTGTGCGTGTGGATTCCGACCGCCGCGGAGAGTTCGTTGACTACCTTTCGCGTGATGGACGCGACCTCTTCCGGCATGGAGCCGCCGTTGGTATCGCACAGAATCACCACACGGGCTCCGGCCTCGGCAGCGGTGCGCACGGTTTGCAGGGCGTACTCCGAATCGGCCTTATGCCCGTCGAAATAGTGCTCCGCATCGAACAGCACTTCGCGGCCGGCCTCGACGAGCAGGGCAATGCTTTCGCGGATCATCGCCAGATTCTCGTCCAGTGAAGTCCGTAGCACCTCTTCTACCTGGAAGGCCGACGCCTTGCCGACAAGCGTGATCGTCTGGGCGCCGGAATCGAGCAGGGCCTTCAAACCCGTGTCGTCTGCTGCCTTCACCCCCTTGCGTCGGGTCATCCCGAAGGCACAAACGCGAACGTTTTTCAGGTCCAGATCGCGGACGCGGCGGAAGAATTCTGCGTCTTTCTCGTTCGACGCCGGATAGCCGCCCTCGACATAGTCGAATCCCAGTTCATCGAGCCGTTTGGTCAGCAGAAGCTTGTCCTGCACGGAGAAATCCACGCCCTCGGCCTGGGCGCCGTCTCGGAGTGTCGTGTCGTAAATCTCGATTCGTTGCATAGCAGTATTCGTAGTGAGCGGTTCTGAACAAAGAGCTTCTAAAAAACCTTCGGCATCGGTTGGATTCCCGCCAGAGATTACTTGATGATCTGGTGGGAATCCGAACCACAAAAAAAGCCCTCAGGCCGATTTCGGCCTCAGGGCTTGGGTACTCGGGCGTTTTGCCGGTCGGAAGCCCTAGGGCCGAACCTTCCCAATAATGATAATCTCCTCCACCGAAGCAGCATGGCTTCGGCAGGGGGGCATCACGATCGAAAGATTTGGAATGTGGGCAGGCATGACCGGAAAATCAGGGAGGAAATTCCACCAAAACAACCAGAGCAGACAAGTATACGGTCTACTGCCGTCGTCGTCAAGAGGTCAAGCCCCTCCCCAAGCCGAATGCGCTGTTCGCAAGTCCTTGGCTGGAGAGGACCTGGGAGAGGGTTAAAAATGGTCTTACCCGCAAAGTCGTGATTTTTCTCCGTGTTTTGGCCGCCGACTAGCCGATTTTTTGGATTTTTCGACCACTCCTCCCCTTGTGCGGGGATTAGTTGCGGTGTATAATAGGCCCGTCAGTTACGCACGGAGGCCAACCATGAGAATCCAAGTCCAACTTCCGCTGTTCGCCTGGGTTTGTCTGGAAGACGCGCCCGCTCTGGTCACCCTTCGACGCCTCTTCGAGACCATCCCGGATGGGCCCTTGCTCGAAAGCCTTCGGACATGGCGCGGCCGGGGACGTAACGATTATCCGGTGCTCGTCCTTTGGCGTGTCGTGGTGTTGACCATGGCACTGAGGCACCGGGATGTGGAGGCCTGCTTAGGAGAGCTGAGGCGGAATCCGTCGCTGCAGAAGATCGCCGGCATCGAGTCGCCGGAACAAATCCCCAACGGATGGAACGTCTCCCGCTTCCTGGACGTGCTTGGGCAAGATCCCCATCGGCCGCATCTTGAGGAGATATTCAACGTGATGGCTCAGCGATTGGGCCGTGCCGTGCCGGACTTGGGGGAAAGCACCGCCGGCGATTCGACATGGCTGAATGCTCGGCGCACCCGGGCCGATGCCCAGAAGCACAAAGAGGAAATGGAGCAGAAGAAGGCGGCAGACGCCGGGAAGGAATCATCCAGACCCGCGGCGGCGAGCGGCCCTTCTGAGGTAGAGCGAGGGACCCACGGCCCCGTCCCGTCTCAACAACCGGCAACGATCCAAGGTGCAACGGCTGCGGAGGGCTCAGCCGATTCGGCTGCCGACAAGAGGGCATCGAAGATCGAACTGGACAAGAACGGCCTGCCGCAGCCGGCCGGCGGCCGGAAGGAATACAAGAATGAAGACGGCCTAGTCAGTCGTATTGTGGAATGGTTTGGGTTCAAACTGCACCTGCTTGTCGACACGCGTCACGAAGTGTCCTTGGCGTACCGCATCAGTTCGACAAAGACGGGTGACAACGAGATGCTGCCGATCCTGGTCGATCAGGCCCAAGCGAACCTTCCCGAGGGGCGCATGGCAACGCTCGCTTACGACAAAGCGGCTGACGACGCCAAGGTCCATCAGAAGCTGCACGAATCCGGCATCAAACCGGTCATCCAAAACCGTTCGCTATGGAAGGAGGAGCACGAGAGAATGCTTCCCGGCCACGACGGCAACTCGAATATCGTGTACGATGAGGCGGGTACACTACACTGCTATGATCGCGTAAGTACGCCTATGGTTCGGCACCGCATGGCCTACATCGGCCACGAGCCGTCCCGGGGCACTTTGAAGTATCGCTGCCCGGCGATGCATGAGGGCTGGGAATGTCCGATGAGCTCTCGCTGCAACGCAGGCAAGAAGTACGGCTTGACGGTGCGAGTCAAACAAGAGATCGACCTGCGACGGTTTCCTGCTATTCCGCGTGCCACGAAGCAGTTCGAGCGGCTTTACAAGGGCCGCCCGGCTGTGGAGCGGGTCAACGCGCGGCTTAAGATATTCTGGGGCATCGATGACGGGAACGTCACCGGCGCCGCGAGATTTCACGCTCTGGTCGGCACGGTGATGATCGTGCATGAAGCGTTCGCTACGATGCTGGCCAGTCTACCCCGGCATGAAGGGTCGCTGGGCAAGATGCGGCTGAGCCCGATCGCCAAGGCGATCGACGCGCAGATTCGGGGCAAGGAGTTGCCTCCGAAGCGGCCACGGCGGAAGAAGCCACGAAGCTCTTCCGAGAGGCAGCAGCGTCTGTTCCGCTGACCCGCACAAGGAGAAGACAACACTCGGTCTACAGACAACCACCGCTGGCAAGCTAGCAGTTGCGACGGCGTTCGGGCTTTGGGCCGCGAAGCCCAAGCAGCATGCCTGCTTGCCCCGGCGTATGCTGCGCTCGCCCTCGGCGCGCTGACTTCCGAGGGTGCGCCGTATCCTCGCCTCGCTGTGGATCGCCCTGTTGTCTTCCTGAGTGCTTCGCGCCCCTTCGTCTCCGAAGCGGTCCACCCGCCATCCGGAACGCAAGCCGTACCCGCAGAGGCACCCCTCGTCCTGTCTGTTCTCAGCCCGCGCAGCGTCACTCGCCGGTGCTTATCCCCGGACCACAACGCATTCGGCTTCCCCTCCCCCTTGAGGTTTAGTGCGGTCTCTCTGGAAGGAGGTGTCGCGGCGAGCGTTTTGAGGGGAAGGAGTCCCGCACATGGAAGCACTTCCGTTTCCCGGTGCACGGCCAGTGCGTAGTTCCGCCTTCGGGCAGTCTTGCCGATTTTCCGCCCTCGAACCGCACTGCCACAGCAAGAAGCCGCTCCATCGCCTGCCCGTTAGCCGGCTGTGGCTCCCGCCGACTGCGGAAGCAATCGGTCACGGAACGTCATTCCTGATCGGGCGGTTTCGGCGGCGAACGGAAGCCAGGATCAACATGGCAAGTATGGCCAAGGCCGCCCCGGACGGTTCAGGTGCGATCGTCAGGTCTCCGGTGGTCTGCAGAAACAGCAGTGTCTGCCGCCCACTCGCCAGCGAAAACGTGTCAATTCCGTCCCATTCCCATTCTCCTGCATAGTAGCCCGACGACGTGACTTCCGACAGGGCTCCCGAGGCGTCGCCGGAAAAGGCGAACAGGTCGAACTGCGCCCCATCATGGAATGGGGCGGTGTTACCGAAGATCAGTGAGAGAGTTCCGCCGTAGCTCAGCGAAATTGCACCGCGGTTTTCTGTGTTGCCCTAGCCACTAAGGGTGATTCCCTTGCTGAACGAGGCCGTCTGGCCGCCAAGGACAAAGATCGTACTCCCCGGGTCCAGGAGTACGGCGGCGTCGGCACTGACGGAATTCGTGACCGACCATTTATTGGTTACGGGGATTCCGGTATTGGAAACCCAGATCAACCCCTTGACTCCGCCCAGATTATTCATGATGGTGTGCACGCCACTCCCAAGGTGCAATCGAAGCACGCCCTCGCCGGCGATGATGTTGGATATCTCGCCCGTTTCAGTTGCGTTGAACTGTACGGTCGCACCGCTCGCCACCTGGACGTCACCGCAAATGCTATCGATGGTTCCCTTCAGCGCGCCGGCGTTGACCGTAGTCCCGCCGGTGTAGCTATTGCTGCCGGTCAGGGTGAGTGTCCCGTTCCCGGCTCTCGTGACTCCGTCGCTACCGGTGATTGTCGTGGCAATCGTGGCCGAGGCGCCGGTCCCGAGCGAACCGACAGTAATTGAGGGAGACGTTCCGGCGAGTGTCAGTGTTTCGGGCCCCGCCAACGTCCAACTGCCGGCTGTGCCCGTGTTGGTATCATCGAAGGCAAGGTGTCCGATGGTCCGCGGCGCATCGAGTGACACGACGATCCCTGCCGTCGGGACATCGACGGTATTGAAGAAGGCCGTAGTGCCGCTCCCATCGGCAGCGACCCCGCCGGACCAATTTCCGGCATCCGACCAGTCGCCGTTGGCCGATGCGCTCCAGATCCCATCGGCCCCTCACACGGGATCCGTGTTTATCGCCGACGCCAGCACACTGCCGAGAAGCAACGCGCCCCCAAGCAAACCGAGAAGCGATCGATTCCGCACGACAAGGCCCTCCCCGAGTTTTTCGATTTTGGAGATCGAGCAGACGTCCATCGACTCTATGGCGGCGACGCGTCAGGAAGTCGCAATAACTTCCCGCCTGGTCGACACCATCGCAAGGAGAGCCAAAGCCCCCCCCTTTCGTCATTCTATCGTATTCTCACGGGGCCCGCCTTATGTCAACAGACAGCCAGGAGGCAAACAGACGGATTCTTGTAGCACACGGACGGATCGCCGGGTTCGCCGACGCCCTGTTGCGAGGCTGCTTCCCCAGTAGCTGTTTGCAGGGGACCGTCCCCCTCGTGTGCAGTGGGGAGAATGGCGTGCGCCGCCGACCCGTGAACGGCGACCTCCCGTAGGGGTGCTGCCGGGTGATCTCTGACAGGGGATCTCCCGCGTTCCTGCGGAAAGGTCATGTGCGCGCCTCCGGGCGATACCGTCCTGGCGTCTTGCCGGTCGTCTTCTTGAATACCGCGCCGAGATACTCTTAATGCCGGTAGCCAAGCTGATGCGCAATCTGGCGCAAGGGGAGATCGGTTGTGGCCAGCAGGCGTTTTGCTTCGCGGATTCGGGTGTTTGTGATTTCAGCATGCACGGAATTCCCCACCCACTTGCGGAACCGTTCCTTCAGCACGGTGCCGGAGATTGCAAGGTGCGCGACCACGTCGCAAACCTGAATCGGCCGGCATGCGTTCTCGCGAATAAACCTTAGGGCGGCGGCAACGTCGGGTTCTGGAATTGCCAGAGAGTCGGTCAACCGGCGTACGACAACTCTTGCCGGTTCGATCGACGCGCCACTTGCCACCCTGGTTAGCGCAAAAAACGCAAGCCTGTCCGAGCCTTCCCCTGAACCGAACATTTTGCGATCCGCTCAGGGACTTGGACGTTTCAAGGGCGCCTTCATTGTAGGGGGGGCGCTTTTCGCGCACACGAGGTGAAACGCGTCGCGGGAAGCTTGTGCGGCAGGTGGTGTCATGCTAGACTGAGCAGGTTGCCCCGCGTTCTCGCCCTGTTTGTCCCACCAGCCAGGAGAAGGCCATGACGGCGCGCTGCCTGTTCTACGTCGGGTTGCTCGCGTTATTCGGGATTGCCACAGGAGGCCCTTCCCGCAGTCTCGCCGATGCTTTGGGGCCAAGCGATCTTGTGCCGCCGTTGTGCGCCTCGAGCGTTCACGCCGGTGACTACGCGCCGGCTTACGCCATGGACGGCGATACCCGCTCGCGATGGGCCAGCAGTGGTTTCCGCGGTCGGCCCGAATGGCTCCAAATTGACTTCGGAAGAGTTGTCGGTATCGACAAGATCGTCCTCTATTGGGAACGCGCCTATGCGGCCGAGTACGATATCCAGGTGTCGGACGACGGAACCGCGTGGCAGACGGTGCATCAGCAGCGAGACGGCAAGGGCGAGCGCGAGACAGTCGGCGGCCTGGCCGCGCGCGGCCGCTACCTGCGCGTGTTGTGCCTGAAGCCCGGCCCGTTCGGACTCTTCTCGATTTGGGAAATCGGATTTCCCGAAGGTGAGGCACAACAGGTTTTGGCCGAGGCCCGCCGCCGGGCGGAAGCAGCCCGGCGCAAAGCCGAGGCGGAGGCCATGGCTCCGGTACTCAAACAACTCGGTGAGCAGGGAATTGGCGAGATTGTCTTCGCCCTGCGCCAGCCGGGCAAGGACGGTCACTGGTACGCAAACTTCGGCTATTACGCTGAGGATGAGAACCGGCTGACCTACGGCCCGGGCGGAAAGTTGTGCCGCATGAAGCTCGATACGGGCGATGTGACCGTCCTGCTCGACGATCCCCAGGGCGCCGTCCGTGATCCCGTGGTCCATTACGATGCCCGGAAGATCCTGTTTTCGTACCGTAAAGGCGAAAGTCCCTATTATCATCTCTACGAAATCGATATCGATGGCAACAACCTTCGGCAGTTGACCGACGGCCCCTACGACGATATCGAACCCTGCTACCTGCCCGATGACCGGATCGTGTTCATTTCCAGCCGTTGTCATCGCTGGGTGAACTGCTGGCTGACGCAGGTGGGGATCCTCTACCGATGCAACGGCGACGGGAGTGATATTCACCCCATTTCCGCCAATATTGAACACGACAACACGCCGTGGCCGTTGCCTGACGGCCGTATCTTGTACCAGCGGTGGGAATATGTGGACCGGTCGCAGGTGGACTACCATCATTTGTGGACGGCGAACCCGGATGGTACGGGCCAGATGGTGTACTACGGCAATCAGCATCCGAGTACGCTGATGATTGATGCGAAACCGGCGCCGGACAACCGCAAGGTGGTGGCCATCTTCTCACCCGGTCACGGCCGCCGCGAACACGACGGCGTGATCACCCTGGTCGATCCTCGGCAGGGACCGGACAACCGTGACTCGGCTCGAGCCATTACACAACAGAGCAACTACCGTGATCCCTGGGCGTTTTCGGAACGGGCGTTTATGGCGGCGCAAGGACAACGCATCGTCCTGCTGAACGAACAAGGGCAGGCCATGACGCTGTTCCAAACGGGACTGGATGAACAAGCCGCCGGACTGGAATGCCATGAACCGCGCCCGCTTGTTGCCCGCCCGCGCGAGCCGGTGATTCCGGATCGCGCCGACCGGCTGGTAACCAATGGTGCAGCAGCGCTGCTGGACGTGTACGAGGGCCGCAACATGGAGGGGGTGAAACGGGGAGATATCAAGAAACTGCTGATCCTCGAAGCCCTGCCGAAGCCGATCAATTTCACCGGCGGCATGGACCCGCTGACCTACGGCGGTTCGTTCACTTTGGAACGCGTGCTGGGCGCCGTTCCGGTCGAGCCGGACGGTTCTGCGTATATGGAACTGCCGCCGCTCCGCTCGCTGTTCTTTGTGGCGCTGGACGAGAACGACATGGCCGTCAAACGCATGCACAGCTTCCTGACGGTGCAGCCGGGCGAGGTGATCGGGTGTGTCGGCTGTCACGAGCAGCGCACGCAGACCCTTCTGCCTCCGGGCTACCTTTCGGCCATGGCGCGGCGTCCGAGCCGCATTGAGCCAATCCAAGGGTTTCCGGATGTGTTCGATTTTCCCCGCGACGTACAGCCGATTCTCGACGCCCTATGCACCGACTGCCACGGCGCCGAGAAGACGGCTCGGGGCGGCCCCTACGCAGGCGGCGTCCTGCTGACCGGTGATCGCGGCCCCATGTTTTCCCATGCCTATTTCAGCATGACCGTACATCGGCTCTTCTCGGATAATCGCAATACGGCAACAAGCAACCACCCGCCGCGTTTCGTCGGTTCATCGGCCAGCCGAATCCTTCAGATGCTCGACGGCTCGCACTACGACGTGAAGGCGACCGATCGGCAGAAGACCATGCTGCGGCTGTGGATCGAGGTCGGCGCCCCGTATCCGGGCACCTATGCCGCCCTGGGCAACGGCGCCATCGGCGGCTACCACCAGAACAACCTGATCAACACCGACTTCGACTGGCCCACGACGCAGACGGCAGCCGCGGTGATCGACCGTCGTTGTGCCTCGTGCCATCAAGACGCCATGGTCTTGCCGCGGTCGCTTTCGGACGAACGCGGTATTTCGTTCTGGCGATTCCGTATCGACGACCCGCGTCTGAAGCTCAGCCGGCATATCGTCTTCAACCTCTCCCGGCCGGAACGATCGCTCTTGCTGCTGGCCCCGCTGGCGCCAGAGGTAGGCGGCCTCGGCCTCTGCCGCGATGCCGAAGGGCGCCCCGCCAGCGTATTCACCGCCAGCGATGATGCCGACTACAAGGCACTGCTGGCCATGGTGACGGCAGGCAAACGGAACCTGGACCAGATCCAACGGTTCGACATGCCCGGTTTTCAACCTTCTCCACAGTATCTGCGCGAAATGCGACGCTACGGTGTCCTCTCGGCCGATCATGCCGATGACGCGGCCGTCGATCCCTATGAACTTGACCGGCGCTACTGGCGTTCGTTATGGCATGATGCAAGCGGAGGGACTACGACTTCTGAAGAACGATGAAGCGGTTCCCGTTACCGCTGCGCACAAGCAGAAGGACCCCTTTCGCGAGTGATTCGCCCTGCAACGCGGCTTCAAACTCGGCGACCGATCCGACGGCCTTCTTGCCGACGCGAAGGATTACCATGCCCTCGCGTATGCCGGCCCCGGCGGCAATGCTCGTGGGAGCAACCTTCGACACGACCACGCCTTGCACGTCGTCCAGCCCCAGCTTCTGGGCAATCCCAGGCGTCATGTCCACCACGTCGAAGCCCAACTGCTCGGCGCGGAAACCGCTCGGCGAATCGTCAGGAGCCTCATCCGATCGGCCCGGAGCAGCGGCAAAATCGCGAGGTAACGTGCGCACAACCACGTACAGTGTTGTCGATTTGCCGTCCCGCAAGACCGTCACGTTCTGCTTCGATCCTGACGGGGAACGCTCCACCAAAGCCTGCAATTCTCGCGGATTGGCAACCGGATGACCCGCGAAGGCGACAATCAAGTCGCCGATCTGGAATCCGGCCTTTTCGGCAGGTGTGTCCGAGAAGACTTCGGTAACCAGGACACCGGCTCGCCGGTCGACGCCGAGTCGTTCGGCGACCTTCGCATCCAATTCGGCGATGCCCACGCCCAGATAGGCACGCTCCACCATGCCGCGCTCGGCAAGCTGCGAGCTGACCCATTTCGCCAAGTTGATGGGAATGGCGAACCCAACCCCTTGGTACGCGCCGGTGTTCGAGGCGATGGCCGTATTGACTCCCACGACTTCGCCCCGCAGGTTTACCAAGGGCCCGCCGGAATTACCCGGGTTGATCGCTGCGTCGGTCTGCAGATAGCTGGCCCTTTGCCCCGCGGTCAGGGCCCTTCCTTTACCGCTAATAATGCCGGCGCTGACGGTCAACTCGAGTTCAAACGGATTGCCGATGGCCAGAACCCAATCACCGATCTCCATTTCGTCGGAGTTTCCCAACATGGCGGCAGGCAGCGGACTCCCGGCCTCGATCTGGAAGACGGCCAAATCGCTTTCCGGATCGGTTTTGATATTGGAAGCCTTCAATTGCCTGCCGTCGGACAGCTCCACCACAACGTCGTCGGCGCCCTCCACCACGTGGTTGTTGGTCAGCACCAGACCTTTCGGATCAATGATGACTCCCGAGCCCAACCCTTGCCGGCGTGGCGCCCCCCGGAGCATTCCGCGACCATCCTCGAAGAAATCGCCGAAGAAGTCCTCGTAGGGTGTCCCCTTGAACGGATTCTCTCGCGCCGGCCCGCCGCCATTCTGAACCGAGCGGGGTTCGGTCGTCGTTTTGATCTTCACGACCGTCGGAATGACTCGCTTTGCCGCCGCACGAAAGGCTCGCGACAGATTTTCCGCACCGGCCAGATCGGCCGAATTCAACGGGGCGGCTTCCGCCATATGCCCCGCGGGCGGTGCCTGCTGCGCTGAACTACTGCTCGACCATACACTGATGCTGTAGCCTGCCATTCCGGCAATAAGGACGAGCGCCAAGGGCCACGAATGCAGATGTTTTCGATAGGCCATGAAATCCCTCCTCAAATCAATCATCAGAAGACGTGTTCAGGATTCGGTAATCTACAGGGTTTGGGGCTGTTTCGGCAATAGCTCTTCGCGTCACGAGAAGCGGATAAATGGGGATAGGCTCCGCACCATATGGAGGGGGCCTTTCTGTCGCGGCACTGCATTCCTTGTTGACAGTATCGCCTGCTACTGCTAAGTTTACGGAAAGATTAGGAAAATGTTCTGGGGAAACCTCGGAAAAAGGGACGGGCTCCACGAGACGGCGGCTTTTGGCTGCGGTTGGCGCTTGGAGCGAGGTGCCTGTCCCTTTTTTCGAGCGGGTACCCGTCCGGACCTGCGCGGGTGTTGTGCCGCGTCGTTTTGATGCTAAAACCGCCGGAAATCGATCTGCCCGCCGAGACACTCCAGCGACTCGCGGCGTGCGAGACAGCCATTGGCTACGAGTTTACGAATAAGTCGCTGTTGTATTCGGCCCTTACTCACGCGTCGGGGGCCGAGACGCGTCTGGCTTCGAATGAACGGCTCGAATTCCTGGGCGATGCCATTCTGGGCGCCGTGGTCTGTGAGATGCTGTTCCATCGGTATCCCGACTACCTCGAGGGCGACCTGACCAAGATCAAGTCCATTGTCGTGAGTCGAAAGACGTGCACGAAGATTAGTCAGCAACTTGGGATCGAAGAGTGGCTGATTCTCGGTAAGGGGATGACAACCAGTCCGCGGGTGCCCCCGTCGCTGCTGGCCGATGTCTTCGAATCGTTGATCGCCGGCATCTATCTCGATGGGGGCGATCGGGCCGTCCGTCGCTTCATCAAGCGGCACGTGGGGCCGGAGATCGCCCTGGCTGTCAATGGGAAGGTCGGCAATAACTACAAGTCTCTGCTGCAGCAGCTTGCCCAGCGGGAGCACGGCACGACGCCCACGTATCAACTGCTGGACGAGAAGGGCCCGGACCACAGCAAGTGTTTCATGATTGCCGCCCAGATTGGCGGTCATCGGTACCCAGCCGCCTGGGGCAGCAACAAAAAGGAGGCGGAACAGCGTGCCGCCCGAAACGCCCTATGCGAACTGACCGGCGAACGCAACGACGAATCCGAGTTTCCATCTGAGGAGTAATCCAACCGATCATGCGCGTCCTTTCCGGCATCCAACCTACGGGCCGTTTTCATTGGGGCAACTACTTTGGCGCCATTCGCCAGTACATCGACCTGCAGGATCAGGCCGATGAAGCCTTCTACTTCATTGCCAATCTGCACGCCCTGACTACCGTTCGCGACGGCGCGCGGCTGCGCCAGTTCACCCTCGACGCCGCCCTGGACCTGGTTGCCCTCGGGCTCGATCCGAACAAGGCGACCCTGTTTGGCCAATCCGACGTGCCCGAGGTGAGCGAGCTGTGCTGGTTGCTGATGACCGGCGCGCCAATGGGCCTGCTGGAACGCTGCCACGCCTTCAAGGACAAGAAGGCGAGGGGCCTTTCTGCCGACGCCGGCCTGTTCACCTACCCCGTACTCATGGCCGCCGATATCCTGGCCTACGATTCCGACGTCGTCCCGGTCGGCGAGGATCAGGTCCAGCATATCGAGGTCTGCCGCGATCTGGCCGCAAGCTTCAACCACAACTTCGGAGAAGTCTTCGTCATGCCCAAGGCCAAGGTGCTGGGCCATGCGGCTCGCGTGCCGGGAACCGACGGCGAGAAGATGTCCAAGAGCTATAACAATACGCTCCTGGTCTTCGAAGATGCGAAGGTGCAACGCAAACAGATCATGCGCATCGTGACCGACTCCAGGCCCATGGAAGATCCCAAGCCTCCGGAAACCGATCACCTGTATCAGCTCTTCTCGCTCTTCGCCGACGATGCCGCACGACAGTCGATGGCCGACATGTACCGTCGCGGCGGTTTCGGCTACGGGCAGGTGAAGAAGGAATTGGCGGCTCTGGCCGAGGGCTATTTCGCCGAGGCCCGGGCGCGACGCCTGGAACTGGAACAGCATCCGGAGAGAATTCGCGAGATCCTTGGCGATGGCGCCGCCAAGGCGCGGCGCAAGGCTGCGGAAGTGCTGCTCCGCGCAAGGCAGGCGTGCGGGGTCGCCCTGTAACGCAGCCCGGATGGTTGTTTGCCCGGGGAGGCGCTCTCGCACGAAGGCACGCACATGGCAAACATTCTAGGCATCGGCACCGATATTACCGAATGTCTGCGTATCGCTCGCATGATCGATCGGTACGGCGAGACGTTTCTGCGCCGCGTGTATACCAACGACGAAATCCAGTATTGTCATAGCCGGAAGCAAGCCACCCAGCATTTCACCGGACGCTGGGCCGCAAAGGAAGCGGTGCTGAAGGCTCTGGGGCTTTCCTGGCGGCCCGGAATCGCGTGGCACGATCTGGAAATCCGCACCGAACCGGGCGGCCGCCCGATTGTCGCACTGCGCGGAGGCGCGCGTGAAGCCATCGAGCAGAGCGGCGTGGTGCAGGTGCTCGTGAGCATTTCCCACTGCCGCACCCATGCGGTCGCCTACGCCCTGGCGATGGGCAGAGAGGAAACGGCTGGCTCGGGGTGACACGGCCGATTCCATTCTGCAACGGGTGGAGTCAGTTTGCCTTCGGCAGTCGGAGCAGCGTGATGCTGTAGGGCAAAACGGTCACCTCTCCATTCAGAGTAAACGGCTTCTGTTCAATTGCGACGCGACTCTTGTCCACCTCGTTGTAAAGCGTCGGTTCCTTGCCGGCAATCGTCCACACGGTCCCTTCGCGATGCAGTTCGGCCCCATCGGCGATCAGGGCGAAGGACTGCGATTGGGGCAGAGGATTCACCACCGCCACGGTCAGCGCATCCAGGTCCTTGGTCCAGGCGGCCGCGACATCCAACGCCTGCGGGAGGCCCTCGCCCCGGACTTTCAGCGGGATCGAGCCGAACTGGCGGCGATAGAGCATCAAGGGCAGAGCCGTGGTTGACATGAATGCGTTCGTCTTGGTGGTCTTGATGCAGCCGATCACATTGACCGTCTGTGCGTAGAAGGCCATGCCAATGGCGTCGCTTTGGCGGAAATACTCGTGCAAGCCGGCAGCGACGCCGAGAGCGTCCGACAGGTCGTAAATGCATCCGAGTTCGCCATACACATACGGCTGGCGCCAGTAGTTCCATTCGGTCATGGCAATGGGCATGCGCCGCTCCGGCAACAGCCCCAGTTCCGCCTGCAGCGCACGATGCCCTTCGGCCTTCTTTCTCACGGCGTCGGCAAGCTGGCCCACGTGCACGAGCAGGTTATCGGACTCCTTTCCGCGATAGAAATGTTCTGCAATGGAATCCATGCTGCCGGCGCACTGCTCCAACATGCCTCGCGACCAGCCACGTTTCTCGTCCGGGTCGAATCGGGGGTTGCGATGGTCGAGCGCACCGCTGCCGATCAAGATCAACGTCGGATCGGCTTGGAGCATTGCGGTCGCCACAAGGTTATGCTTCTGGGTGTAATGGCGAAGCTGCATGAAACCGAGTTGCCACGGGCCGAACATTTCGTTCCCCACGCACCAGTACTTCACTCCGTAGGGTTCGGGTCGCCCGTTGTCCTTGCGCCAGTTACCGCCGATCGTTTGCGAGGAACCATTGGCGTATTCCACTTCCTGCCGGGCGGAATAGGCGTCGCCGAAACCGGTGTTCACCGTAATGACCGGCTCACTGTCCACGTGGCGGCAGAAGGCAACAAACTCATCCAGACCGAAATCGTTGTGCTCCACGCCGGTCCACGCCGGGTTCTTGCGCGGTGGGCGGCGATCGCGATCGCCAATACCGTCGCGCCAGTCATAGCCGCTCACGAAATTGCCGCCCGGCCATCGATATGCGGCGCCGCCCAATTGCTTCAGCAGTCCAAGCGTATCGGCCCGCAGGCCATCGACGTTGTCGGCCGGCATGAGCGAGGCCGTGCCGATCAGCACCGGCGCCCGCTGCACCGTAATCTCCAGCATGGCTTCGTCGGTGTTCGCTTGCGCCGTGAATCGGAGGGGGTACTTCCTGTAGTCGCCGCCGACTGCGGTGAGAACAACGGTCTGGCGTCCGGCATCGCCGTTGCTCCACACGAGCGCGACCTTCACTTCGGCGGTGCCCTGCGGCGCGCGGAGCCATATGGAACCGTCGTACTGCTTGCCCTGCACCACGCCCAGATCCCGCTGGCGAATCCCGCTGCCAGGCGCGACCAGGGGTGTATGTTCGCCGACAAACGATTGCTCCCTCTGCATGACGACAGAATCGGGCGTCCCCATGATTTCCCAAGGCGATGCGCCGACGACGGGAAACTTGCCGTCTTCCAGCGCGCGATAGGGTCGATACTCGGGCGTAACGGGGAAGTAGAACTTGCGGTCTTCGAGCATTTCGGCCCAGATGCCGCCGTAAATGCAGCGTCCCAGGTGCTCGATGAACTGGCCGTAAATCATCGGGCTGATCGGCGCACCGGTGTCGTCTGCGTACACCGTAAGCTGCGGCCTGGCGATCGACGTCCCATCATCGCCCAGCAGGGGGCCGCCTATCGAAACGGACAGAACACACGTAGCCAAAAGGATACGGACTCTCATTCGCGCGGCAATCATGATCGGATCTCGCCAAAGGGGGAATGGAACGGGGCCACACGCCATTATCGCCCTTGCCCATGGGGATGCAAGGGTGTATGACTGTGCAGCGACTCTCCGTCCGGAGTTGGTGGCGGTCACTCCCCGGTATACCTGCCGCACCGCATTCGTTGCTGCGCCCGGTTTGCCGCTGGTATCGCAGTGCGAACGGGGCTTAACGGCGTAGAGATTCCGCAGAGCGAACGGTGATCATCGTTCGAAAAACGCGCGATTCCACCGGAGTGCATCCTTCACGTCTCGCACGCGAGTCTTCCAGTCGATCATCACGCATTCGACGCCGGCCATTTCGGCGAAATCCTCGATGGGTTCGCTGCCCAGTGCCTGGCTGAACGCCATGTGATGCGGACCGCCGGCGTAGATCCATGCCGCCGCGGCCGTCTTCAGATCGGGCCGCGGCGCCCAAAGGGCCCTGGCAACCGGAAGGTTCGGCAGGTCCTGCTCCGCGGCGACCGCGTCGACCTCATTGACCAGAAGGCGGAAACGCGTACCGAGGTCGACCATGGCAACGTTTACCGCAGGTCCGGCCGGCGCGGTGAAGACCAGTCGGACCGGATCGTCCTTGCCGCCGATCGAAAGCGGGGCAATCTCGCACGACGGCGTTCCGTCCGCCAGCGAGGCGCAGACCTCCAGCATATGCGCGCCCAACACCTTCGGTCCCTCGATACTCAGATGATACGTATAGTCTTCCATGAACGACGTTCCGCCGGGCAGCCCGTCCGCCATTACCTTCAGCACCCGAACCAGCGCGGCCGTCTTCCAATCGCCCTCAGCCCCAAAGCCGTAGCCGTCGGCCATCAATCGCTGGACCGCCAAACCGGGAACCTGCTTGATTCCCGGCAGGTCTTCAAACGTATCGGTGAAGGCGTGACAGTCCCGGGTTTGAAGAAACGCGCGCAGCCCCAGTTCCGCGCGGGCGGCATCGCGGAGCGACGCGCGTTGCTGGCCATCCGGGCGCAGTGCGGCCGCCATGGCATACTGCTGGTCGTATTGCGACACCAACCGGTCGACCTCCGAGTCGGCAACCTGGGCGACGCAATCGGCCCATTCACTTACGCCGTAACCATGCGTCTCAACGCCGAAGCGAATCTGGGCCTCGACCTTGTCGCCTTCGGTAACCGCAACCTGACGCATGTTATCGCCAAGCCTGGCGATCTTCAGTCGCCGCATTTCGTGCAAGCCGGCCGCGGCGCGCATCCAGGCGGCCATGCGATTGCGTACTTCGGCCTCTTGCCAGTGCCCCACAACCACCTTGCGCGCCTTGCCCAGTCGCGTACAGATGAACCCGAACTCGCGGTCGCCGTGTGCCGACTGGTGCAGGTTCATGAAGTCCATGTCGATCGTGGCCCATGGAACATCCCGGTTGAACTGCGTGTGGAGGTGCAGCAGGGGCTTCTGGAGGGCGGTCAGGCCGGCGATCCACATTTTGGCAGGCGAAAAGGTGTGCATCCAGCAAACCAGGCCGAGACAGTTCGGCGCCGCGTTGGCGTCGCGACATAGTTGTGCAATTGCATCGGAGCCGGTCGCAACCGGTTTGAGAACCATGCGCACGGGCAACTCGGCCGCAGCGTTCCACTCCTCGACCATTTGGGCGCTGTGCTCGGCAACCTCGCTGAGCACCTGCTCTCCGTAGAGGGTTTGACTACCGACAACAAACCAGGCTTCCAAGGATTTCAGTTCCACGACAGATCACTCCTCCGTTTCATGCCCAATCGGGGACCGCCAACATGGCGTCAAGCCACGCGTCTGTTTGGCGCATGGGGCTGTTGTCTCCATAACAGCCACCATACCACTTGCGGCGGGCCGACAAAAGCCCCTGCGACCGCCAAAACGAACCGGCATCGTTGTCCGCGCGGTGTTCGCCATGCGTCAGCGGGGCCCGAATTCCGATTTTGCGATTCTGCATCTGCTGACTCCCAACCCCGGTTTTCCGGACTTTTCATGCCGGCGCTTGCAACCGTATCGGCGGCGCCCATAATTATAGACACGCTGAACGGTTGGAGCGTTCCTTGAGTTTCGCGATTGTTCTGAAGTATTGCGAGGCCTGGGCTGCGGTCTGGCGCGATCGGCGCGGACCACACCCTCACGTTAAGGAGAGTCTTCATGTCAGACGACCGAGTCTGCTTTTCCATACGCCGTACGATTGCGATGAAAGTGTTCCTGGCATT
This sequence comes from Thermoguttaceae bacterium, assembly GCA_040772845.1. Classification (GTDB taxonomy): domain Bacteria; phylum Planctomycetota; class Planctomycetia; order Pirellulales; family Thermoguttaceae; genus PWXP01. The sequence goes on along the minus strand of JAXGXG010000002.1, from coordinate 851,085 downwards.
CTGTCTGCTGGCGGCCGCGGCCCCCTGGGCTCGGGCAGATGTCCGCCGGGAAGGTGATGCATGGGTTCTCGAAGATGCGCAACTGAAGGTCACCGTCAATGCCGCCAGCGCGCATCTGACGGTGCTGGACAAGACGTCCGGAACGCGATGGCAGCAGGAGGATCCAACCAAGCATGCCTCCAATAAGGACGACGTGCGCGTCCGGCGCGCAGCGAAGCCGATCGCTGTCGATGGCGATCCTGCCGAGTGGTCGCACATCCCTCATGCCGATTACGTCTGGCTGCCGTGGATGGGCGAAAACGGCGAGGCCAACTGCTCCGGTGGGGCCAAGGTCATGTGGGATGACAGGATGCTCTATCTCTACGTTCGCGTACGCGATGACAACGTTGCGTTCGGAGGCGAACCGACCGAGCAGTGGCGGGAGTCTGATTCCGTCGAGTTCTGGGTCGATTCGGTGCAGGTTGGGCTGCATCTGGCGTCTTCGGGCAAGGCAGTGGCGGTGAACTCCGGCGGGGATGCGTTCGCAGGAAGCAAGGTGGCCGTGCGATTGGTCGAATCCGAGCATCTGCCCGGCTACGAGTTGGAGGCAGCCGTGCCGTTGGAGCATTTTCCGGTACTCAAGGAGGCCGAACCTGGTATCCGGTTCAGCTTTGCGCTGGGCCTGAACGATGCCGACCCGCAGCCCGGCGCAGCGGTGAAGCGAGACCGTCAAAGCTACTCGCCGCGCTCCTGGGTAGATTCGGCTCCGATGACGTTCGCGGTGGCCGTGCTGAACGACGAGGAAGGCAAAGCTCCACCGCGGTCGATCGAAAACGATCGAAGCGCCAAGGCCGCAGGCCGGCGCATCTCAGACATGCTGCCAGGTGAGAAACCGAACAGTCTGACGTACAAGTTCCTACTCCAGGAGGAACAGATTGCGGAAGTCCCGCTTCAAGTGACCATAGAGCTGGTCAGCGGAAAGGCGGCGCTCGACGTGGCTCTGGAGTGCCGGTCCGGTGCGGAGACGGCGATCCAGCCGTTCAGCTATCCCTTCGCGCTGTATCCGTCGGAACCCGAAACGTACTTCGTGGGTGTGGCGAACTACACCAACGGGCGCTACCTCCCGGTGGGCGATCCGTTTTGTCGCGGCAAGCAGTTCTGCATGTGGGGCGGAGACCTTCCGTTCCTGTTGGTAACCGATGGCCAGAAGGGACTGTCGGCCACGCTGCTCACTCCGTGGGACGGAAGCCTGCATATGCAAACCCGCAGCGAGGATCCGGAGAAGCTAGCCTTTCCTGGTTTCCGCTGGTATCCGGCCAAGGGGGTTTGGGCTTGCGCCCGCAAAGGACGGTTGAGTTTCTTCGCCAAGGGCGGGCACGTCACAGCCTGCAAAATCTATCGCGAGTTGGCCCAAGAGCAGGGGCTGGTTCGCACATTCGCCGAGAAGGCCAAGAAGAAGCCGAACGTGCGGAAGCTGTTCGGGGCGGTCAACTGGTGGGGCGGCAGCCCGGCTTTTGCGCGCGAGGCGAAGGCGGCCGGCATGACGCACGGACTGCTGAACGGCCGCCCAAGCCCGGAGGACATGGCTGAAGTCATCGCCCAGGGATGGCTCGTTGGCGAGTACGACAATTACGAGGACATCAACGATTCCGACGTCATCGATCGCGCCAAGGCGCCGGTTGAGACACACGCTGTTGTGAAAGCCGATGGCGAGTTCATGACAGCCTGGGTAACCCGCGACAAGGATATGAATCCCGTTCACACCTACATGAAACAGTGCACGGGTGTGATGACCAAGTGCGCCCGGATCGTCATTCCCAAGGTCCTGGCCATCTATCCCTACAATACGCGTTTTCTCGACGTGACGACGGCTACCGGGCTGAAGGAGTGCTACTCGCCGCTGCATCCATGCGACCGCAAGCAGGATCAGGCCAATCGCGAATCGCTGTGCGAGTACGTCGGGGACGAGCTCGGCCTGGTGGCCGGCGGCGAACACGGCAAGTACTACGATGTCCGATTCCTGGACTACCACGAGGGCATGATGGGCGGCGGTGGCTATAGTTGGCCGGCCGGTTATCTCCGCGACATCGAGAGCCGGGAGGAGATCAGCGAGCGGTATCTGAAATACGGCATCGACCCGGCCTATCGGGCGCCCATGTTTGAACTGGTCTTCCACGATTGCGTGGTTGACTACTGGTACTGGGGCGCAACCAACGACTATCTGCATCAGTTCGCGCCCGAAATCACCGACCGCAAGACCGCCATGAACGTGCTCTACGGCACGCCTCCGATGATGTGGGTCAACAGCCACGGCCTCCGCTGGAGCGAACCGGAACAGCGGCAGTTGATGATCGAAATCTACCAGCAGACCTGTAAACTGCACGAGGTGATCGCCGATCAGGAAATGGTGTCGCACGAGTTTCTTACGCCCGACCGGAAGGTCCAACGCAGTACGTTCGCCGACGGCACGGTCGCAACGGTCAATTTTGGCGATTCTGCATACACGGTGACGGCGGGCGAGCGGGAGTTCTCCCTGGGCACGAATGATTTCTACGTGAAAGGCCCGGGAATCGAGCAGTGGCGGATACGCACCGGAGGCGCCGACAACGAGCGCGATGTCTGTATCCATACGGAGCAACTGCTGCTTGTGCAGAAGCCGACCGGAACCGTTCGGCAGCAGGGGTTCGTCGCGTCCGGCAAGGTGTCGCTGCAGCGGGATGCCACCGGCGCGCGTATTTCTCTGGGCAAGAATTCCACCCTCGATTTGGATCTGTCTGGCTACTGCGGCGATTGGCGAGGGAAACCTGCCGCGATTCTCATACTCGATGATCGGGGGCAAGTCCGAGGCCGGGGGCCCATCGTGCATGACGGCAAGGTGTCCCTCAGCGCCGGTGAGGCAGATGTTTCGTACGCCCTTCTGGTCGGTGACGCGGCCGACGTGCCGGACCTGGTGGTCCGCGCTCTCGACGTGAAGCTCGATTGGGGTCCCGATGGCGGCGACCGGGTCTTTCCCGCCATCCTCATTGACGGAAAGGTGGCGAATCGTGGATTGGCCACGGCGCGTGACGCCATCGTCAGAATCCAACTCGATGGCCCCGAGGGCCCCGTACTTCTGGAGAGGCACGTCCCGCAGCTCGACGCCGGCGGCGAACTCTCGTTCCACACGTCCCTGCCAGGTGACCGGGCCGACGGACGGCGGCGGATTCTGGCCGCTATTGTCGGCCAGGAACTGACTCAGACCGGACCTGCCCGGAAGGCTGCCGATTTCTGCACGCCAACGGTCGCCTCGGCGTTTCCCATCCGGCAGACGCTCCGTTTCCATGTGCCTGGTGGCAATGCCGAGGGCTTGCCCATCGAGATGGCGTTTCAGCTACCCGCCGAGGCCGATCCGGCCAACCTGCGAGTTCTGTTTGCAGGCGGTGTTTCCACGCCCGCGCAGTTCGAGCGCGAGGAAAGCACGCAGGGGAAGCTGGTATTCGTGCTCCCCGGCGGGATACCGGCCGGAGACACGCAGGCCGAGTTGCTGGCGGTTTCCAAAGGGGCGGAAGGAAGTGTCTATCCACCTGCCTCACGGTTTACGGTGCCCAAAGACGGCTCCCGGTTGGTGTTCGGAACGTATTCGCTCACGTTGCGCGATGGGACACTGACCGACATCGCGGTTCATCAGCCCGACGGCAGCGAACTTGCGGTCGTATCGTCCATTATCGAGTCGTCGAAAGAGACAGGCTGGAGTTCTGAACCGGGCGAGCTGACGGAGTTCGCCTTGGAAGCGACTGGTCCTGTGCGGGCCGTGTTCCGCATGACGAAGATGCTCCAAGGCGGATACAAGCTCACGCGTCGCTTCTTCTTCTACGCAGATCGATTCGAGGTGGTCTCTACGTGCGAACCGCATCGGTCTCTCCTGACACGGACCATGTACGCCGTCGATGGCATTGCCGTGAAGGGAAGCGGCGGGCAAGCGGTGATGGACGGTGTGGGGAATAATGAGGACTTCGGCTTCCAAGGCCAGCCGCAGTGGTTTGCCGCATTCGGCCCTCAGTACCGAAGTGCATGCTTGGCCCTTACCCCTGCCGCAGGATTCACGTATTGGGACAGTGGCGCTTATCGCGGCCAGATGGGGCTTGGGTGCCCCGGCGCGACCGAACGTCGCGTGTTCCTTTGGGGGCAAGGCGCGGACAATGCCGAGTTCGCCAAGGAAACTTGGAAAGCCTACGCAGAGACGCTCGAGAAGTGAGCGATCGCCTGCCCCAAGAGGATAGGCAAAGAACACACAAGGGCCCTTCGGTTGCCTTCCGGCACGGTTGCATTGGCCGTACTGGCTACATTGGCCGTACTGGCCTTAAGCGCCATACGGGGAGAGGCCGGCGTTCGCCCGGGCGCCCCCGTCGGAGTCGGTGGGTGCTTTGTGCTAGAATAGCAGCATGGGCATCCTCCACCACCAATCCCTTCGTCTGTTGTGGTTGACCCTTGCCGTCGGGGTTGGGGGGGCCGTCTTGCTCTTGGTCACCTCGCCCTTGCTGCCAATCACTTGGGACGAGGGCGACTCCTTCCGCCGCGCCTGCCAGATATTCGACGGGCAATGGGAGTTCACTACGACCGGGGAAGGACATCCGGCCGGTTATGCGATCGTCATTGCGGCCGGTTGGCGGGTGGCGGATGGATGGCTTCCGCCTCTAACGGCCGTTCGCTTCGGGCCGATGATGCTCTTTGCCTGCGCCGCTGCAGCTATGTTCTACCGATTGGCAAGAGACCATTCGATTCCGGCAGGCTTGGGCGGTGTAATCGCGATGGTGTTTCTTCCGAGGATGTTCGCACACGCGCACGTTGCCGCAGGCGACGGGCCACTGACCGCCTGCTGGATCATGACGTGGGCTGCATTTGCACCGGCGCGGCGCGGCTGGAAGGGCGCGCTACTCTGGGGCGTCCTGTTGGGGCTGACACTGAGCATGAAGGCCACCGGCTGGCTTGCGCCGGCGCCGTTTGTTGTCTGGACCATTCTGTATCGCGACCGGGCGGCAGCGCGTGCGGTGGCGCTCGGCATTCCGGTTGCCGTAGCCGTGTTCCTGCTGATGAATCCGCCGTTATGGCCGCAGCCGATAGGCGGCCTGGCCAGGTTCTTCGCGTTGAACATAGGGCGCGCGGAGACGGGGCTGAACCTGGCGACGCAGTTTTTGGGCCATATGTACAATTTGGACCATCCATTGCCTTGGTACAACGCGTTTTTCTGGACTGCCGTTACGGTCCCGATAGGGGTTCTCGCGTTTGCCGGGCTGGGAGGATTGTTCACCGCTCGCCATGCAGCAGATCGTTCTGCCGACGTGCTGATCGTGCTGAACTGGGGCATTCTGCTGGTGGTACGCGCCTTTCCCGGTGTGCCGGTTCACGATGGAGTACGGCTTTTCCTTCCGAGTTTCGCTTTTCTTGCAGCCATGGCGGGTGTTGGAGTGCATGAGACCTGGCAATGGACAAGCATGCGTTGGCCAAAAGGATGGCGGCACTGCGTTCTAACGAGTGGGGTCTTCCTGTTCGTTTCGGCTGTGTGCTTGCTGAATCTGGGGCTCTACGCTCCGCAGTGGCTATCCTACTACAACGTAACAGTCGGCGGTTTGCCTGGGGCCATCGCCATTGGCATGGAACCGACCTACTGGTGGGACTCGCTCGACCGGGATTCCCTCGCCTGGCTGCACGCCCACACCGAAGAAAATGAGAAGATTCGATTTGCATCCCCCTCCCCGGATAACATGCAGCTTCTGTCTCGGTGGGGTTTTTTGCGCCGTGGTTGGCATTCTTCGCAGCCTGGCCGGTATCGCTGGTACGTTTTGCAGCATCGGCCCAGTGCGTGGCAGCCGTGCGACCGTAGGTTGCTGGAGAATGCCACGCCTGCATACCGAAATACACTTCTGGGGGCGCCGCTGTTGAGCGTTTACGATTACCGTGATTTCGAGCGGTGTGAAGCAACCGCGTCAGACACAATGCCATAACCATGGAATAACGGTCTTTCCGCCCTATGCTATTCTCCTGGCTCAAACGACGCCGTCGCCGGAAGCTCCTGGCAAAACCCTTTCCTGAGGAGTGGTACGGATACCTCGACCAAAACGTTCGGCAGTACGGATGTCTGCCGGCCGGCCAGCAGGAACGGCTGCGAGATCTGCTCCGAATCTTTGCTTCGGAACGCACCTGGGTCGGTTGTGCCGGTTTTGTGATTACCGACGAAGTGCGTGTAACGATCGCAGCACAGGCGTGCCTGTTGCTGCTTGGTGTTGAGGGGGACTGGTGTTTCGACGCACTGCACAGCGTGTTGGTTTATCCCGATGCCGTGGCGTTGCCGCCAAAAATGCAGACGCATACGGCCATTGTGGACGAGGGGCTGCCCATTTCCGGGCAGGCGTGGTACCGGGGGCCTGTAATTCTATCATGGTATCATGCTCTGACTGGCGGCCGGTATCCTCACGACGGCCACAATGTGGTGCTGCACGAGTTCGCTCACCAGATCGATGCGCTCAGCGGTGAAATGGGTGGCTCTCCGCCGTTACCAACGCGGATCCAGCATGAGCGTTGGGAAGAGGTCATGGCGCGCGAGTACGCGAGGATCGTCAACGACGTCCGCCATGGACGCCGCACCGTGCTTGATGAGTATGCAGCGGCCAGCCGCGCAGAGTTCTTCGCCGTGGCGACCGAGCATTTCTTCGAGCAGCCCCAACGCGTTCGGAAGTATCATCCCGAGTTGTATGAGGTTTTGCAGATGCTCTACCATGTCAACCCGGTCGAGTGGCCGTCGTGCAAACGCTTAGCGGCAGGATAGCCGCTCCGGCGATTTCAGCGATTCCGGAAGCGGTCGCGGAGCCGGTTGAACAGGGTCTGGCCGGCGCGAATCGACTCGTCGGCGAGCTGGCCGAATCCATCGGCAATCTGGTCCAAGGCCGCCTTGGTTGGCGAAGAAACATCCGATACTGGCGCATCCGGCTTCTGTTCCGGCTTCTGCTCCGGCTTGGCTCCGCGGTCTGCTGCGTTCGTGATCTGCAGGGCGAGGAGTGTCGCGTCATCGTAACGCATGTCCCTCGTCGCCCGGAGCGAGTCCATTCGTTCGCCCCATGCAGTCGCATCGGTTTCCCACAGCGTGGACCAAACCGGGGGAGCACCCGCTTCAACGCATCGATACAACCACTCCCCGACGGCATCGGTTGTCAGCAGCAGGAGGTCGTCCGGATAGCAGGTAACGTCGAAGGTTGCGAACCGCATGAGCGAGTCTCGCCCTAAGTCCACACTGCCCAAGGCCAGCGGATTGTTTTCGAACTCGGCTGCCGATGCCATGGGAAACGAGCGAAGCAGTTCCCCATGGCGCACATGAAACAGGCAACTGTCTCCGATCGCTCTGGCGAGGAGGCGGAACCCGCCGAACGAACCCGCCTGTTCCGATTCCAATGGAAATAGTTGCATCCACAGCAGGGTGGAGAAAGCGCCGGTCGGCAACTTGGCCTTCTGGAACCAGGCCAGTCCCGTCGTGTCGATTCGCTCCGTCCACTGCCGCCGGCATTCGGCCAGCCACGCGGCGAATTGAATCGGATTGTCCGGATCCGGCGGCTGCCGAACGGTTGCCTGCACCAGGGTCTCTGCCCAGACGCCGGAGAAGATTGCGGAAGCCACGCCGTCTGCAACCGCAGCGATTCCCTGGTCGGAATCGAAAGCGAATGCATCCTGATTCTCGGCCGGGTGTTCAGGGTCCTTCGCAAGCTGAAAGGCCCGGACTTCAAAGGGCATGCGTGGTTACCGTTGATCGGGATGTGTGCGGGCGATGGCCCGTCCCCAGTGCCGAGGAGATACAGGCCTTGGCGTTCTATTATACACCACATCTGGGGTCACGGAAGTGCCCAAGGAAGTCCGGTACGGAACGGCTTCTGCGGACCTCTCGTATGATCCGTCCGGGCGCAGCACTCAAGTGCGATTTCCTTGCCGAGCAGCGCAGCGGTCTGCAACGCCCAGGCCGTGAACCGTCCGGACCATTCGCTGGACGAACCCCTCGTGCGGCGGTGTCCCATGCATGACTTGGTGGACATTGACGGCTCCAACAATGTGTGCGACAACGATTACGTTCCCGGCGAATGCCCGGACAGTCTCAATTTCGGAGCGTTATGCCATGACCTGTTTGCCCACTGTTCCTGCATATCCCGACCATGCGTGGCATGGGCAAGCCGAGGTGATGGAGAACGTGCAGGTTGCAGAAGCGACCTACCGGATTCGACTGGCCGCGTCGGAGATTGCCCGGCGCGTTGTGCCCGGCCAGTTTCTCATGGTCCGTCTGCCCGGACAGAACGATCCGCTTCTAGGGCGACCGTTGGCGATGTACGACGTCATTTCCGACACAGCCGGGGACGATGTGGCCGTGGATGTCGTCTATCTGGTTGTGGGGCGCGTCACCAGCCGCCTGGCGGAACTGCGGCCGGGAACGCGTTTGGAACTCTGGGGGCCGTTGGGAAACGGCTTCTCCGTTCAGCCGACTGAGCATCTGATCATGGTTGCCGGCGGCATCGGGCAGACGCCCTTTCTGGCGCTCGGCCGGGAGATGCTGGGGCAACGCCGTTTTGGAAGACCGCCTCGAGACGTGGCGCCGGCCAAGAAAGTCACGTTTTGCTACGGCGAACGGAATAGGACGCGACTGGTCGGTCTGGCCGATTTCGAGCGTGCCGGTGTCGAAGTGCGTATCGCCACGGAAGACGGATCGGTGGGGCACCGAGGCCTGGTGACCGATCTGATCGAGCCGCTGGTGAAGGCGTCACCCTGGCCCTGCCGGATGGCAGCCTGCGGGCCTGAGCCTATGCTAGCTGCCGTTGCCCGGCTCGCACAACACCTGGAGGTTCCATGCCAGGTGTCGCTGGAAACCCCCATGGCGTGTGGTATTGGCGCATGCTTTAGCTGTGTAGCTCGCGTACGCGACGATTCCGGGTCGTGGGACTACAAGCGAACTTGTGTCGAGGGTCCGATATTCGACGCTGAACGAATCGTCTTTGCAGACGGCTATTGAGCGGCCGCTTGCTTCGCCAGCAAGATCGCACTGGAAAGGCGTGACTTGGTCCGTGCGGCTGCATTGCGGTGAATGATTTTCTTGGCGCCGGCCCGGTCGAGCTTCTTGGTAGCAACACGGAATTCGGTTTCCGCCCGCTCGATATCCCCCTCTTGGACGGCCTCTCGTACCTTGCGGCACTGGCTACGGAGGGTCTGTCGGGCCGAGCGGTTCCTTGCTCGGCAGACGGTGTTCTGACGCAGTCGCTTCTTCGCGCTTCTCGTATTCGGCATGGTCTGGTGTATTGGGGTGTAGGGATACCCGAGGGGCAGTCCCCCGGAAAGTGTCAAAGTTCGTTATTTTCTCGCTTTTGGGCGATTGTGTCTAGTAGGGCCGAAACATCCCGGTAGGTGAAATCCAGACCGGCCAGGATGGTCAGGTGCTTTTCTGCCGTATCCAGGTCATCCAGTCGCATGGCCATCTTCCCGGCCAGGTACAAAGCCGTCTTCTTATTCTCGGCATCGCGATCGGGAATCTCGTGGATAGCCGTTTCATAATGGCTCATGGCCAATCGATTCTGCTTGATCTTCTGGAAGCACTGCCCCAGACTGAGCATGCAAACGCCCTTGCGGCGGGGGTCGGTTCGGGAAAGCTGGAACTGCTTGATCGCATCGTTATACCGACCGGCCATCTGGTACCGCTGCCCCAACTTGAACTTGAACTCCAAGTTGTTGGCGTACCGTTCCACGCGTTTCTCGAAAACCTCGACTTCCTTCTCGACAAGCGACTTTCGAGCTTTCGCAACCAGGGCCTTGGTCGCTTCACCAGGATTCTCGTCGGCCGCGCTCTGTGCTTCGATAATCTTTTGCTGCAATGCCCGCAACTGGACGTCTTCCCAACGTTCACGCACGTCGGGATCTTGGCCGGAGACTTCGTGGGCCTTCTCCAGCAAGGCGGCCGCCTTGTCGTACCGCTCTGCGTCAATGTAGATCTGGGCAAGTTCGTGATAATTCGGCAAATCCTTCGGCTTGCGTTTGATCAACTGCTTGAGTTGCTCTTCACGCGAAATTTCCGGTCCGTCCGTCGCCGCTGCCGCCTGGGCCGTCTTGGACGGATCGCCCTTGCCCAGTCCACCTTGATTGATCGTCTTCTGAACTGCGTACTTCGAAATGAGCTTCTGAATCTCTTCGTCCTCGGGCCGGACTTTTTCGACCCGGTGCAAGCACGCGATCGCCTGATCGAATTGCCCGCGCGTCGCCAGTGCCTCAGCACACTGGATATTCACCGCGGGATCATTCATGTTCGCCTGCAACGCGCACTTCAGATAGTAAAGCTCGACTTCATCGTCACCCATCTTCTCCGACGCGGTTGCCATGGCCGTCAGTGTGGAGACATCCCAAGGATTGACCGTCAAGACCTTCAATCCATTGGAGATTGCGTCCATCCACTTCTCTTGATGGATCGCTTTTCGGGTAGCATTCTTCGCGCCACGCTGGGCCAACTGCGCCACGAAATTAGCGCCTTTGCGGTTGTTCTTGTACTTCTTCTGGAGGTTGCCTACATAGCTCTGGACATAAATCAGGTTGCCCGGATCGCCGACGACACACTGATTGAGCAACGTCGTGGCATAATCAAAATTATCCTGCGACATCTGCTTGCTCGCGTGTTCAAACACCTTTTGCAGGCGTTTTCGTTTCGCGGCAGAGATAGGCTCGCGGCCGTCGGAACCGCCGCCGCCTTCCTGTTCCGGTACATTGGAGCTATCTTCAAGTGCCATAATCGACCGACTGTTAGCTGCAACCAAGAAAAACAGAAAACAAACACAAGAGCCCGCAGCAAACAAGCGAGGAAAGAAGGATTTTCATCCTCTCCACCCCTTGCCTTTTCGACGCTTGGGGGCCAGACTCCATTGTAATACCCCCGGTCGGGAAAGCAATAGGTACCCCATGCAAGCTCCGCAACCCACGGCACTCGGTAAAGTATACCTGATTGGGCCCGTCACTGGCGACTCCCATTGGTTGTCCGGCCCAGCGAAGCAGTGTCTGGCCGAGGCGCACCTGGTCTTGTACGACCGAACGGCGCCGCCGCCACGAACCGACGTCCTTCGCCCCTCTGTCGAGCTAGTTCCGCTTCAGCCGCCTTCCATCCAGGCTGAGTACTTGGCCTGGTTTCAGCAAGAGGTCATCGCTCGGCTTCTGGTAGCGACCAAGTCCGGCCGAACTGCCGTATACCTGAGAGCGGCGAGGCCCGAGGCGGCGGTTGCTGGGGTCGACGAAACGGAAATGCTCCATGCTGCAGGTGTGCCTGTTGAAGTTATCCTGGAAGCGGCTGAGTCAGCTTGCTCAACGAATCTGCCCCAAGAGTCCCCCCGGTGCACGGCTGGATCGCTGTTGGGGAAACATGTGTTGGTCACCCGGCCCGTTGCCCAATCGGCCGACCTCCTCTCCCGCCTGCGATCGCTTGGAGCGGAGGCGACGGTTCAGCCGGCTATCGAGATTGCGCCCCCTCCAGCCTGGGAGCCTGTCGACCGGGCCCTTGTGCGGCTCGACTGCTTTGATTGGCTTGTTTTCTCCAGTGTGAACGGCGTCGATTTCCTACTGGAACGCCTGAAGACATTGGATATGCGCCCACAGCTTTTCCCTAACCTTCGCTTCGCCGCAATCGGCCCTTCAACGGCCGAGCGATTGCGGCAATGGGGGCTTGAGGTTACCGTCGTACCACCGCAATACCGTGCGGAATCGCTTGCCGATCTCCTTGCCGAGCACGGTGCAGGAAAGCGATTCCTCTTGGCCCGCGCCAGCCGCGGTCGCGAAGTCCTTGCCGAACGTCTACGAGCGTCAGGCGCTACGGTCGAGCAGATTGTCGTCTACACGAGCCGCGACGTGCGATACCCGGAACCGATGGTCGTGGCAATGCTTCGAGCCGGCAAGTGCGACTGGGCGACCGTGACCAGTTCTGCGATCGCCCGTTCACTGCATGCCATGCTTGGCGCGGACCTCGACCGTGCTCGACTGGCCAGTATCAGCCCAATCACTTCAGCAACTCTCCGAGAACTTGGGCACGAACCTGCCGTGGAGGCGGACCCGTACACAACCGAAGGACTTGTCCGGGCCATGCTGGAAGAAAGGCGGCCGGAGGCATGACCGCACAAATGGGGTGTTCCTCGCCGCCTCTCGCGTTTCCGATTCGCGCCTGCTTCTCCCCAAACGGCATAACCGCGCGTGCCTGCACGCCTGTTGGGGTGGCATCGTCCGGCGGTTTGCCCCTTTTCGGCCAGAGCGAGGGCTCAGCGAATTGCCATTGGCGCCTGGAGACGGGAGAGCCTATTTCTGCTCTCGGAGCGAGGCCCAACTGAGATAGCCGATGATTCCCGCAGAAACGATGAATCCGATGTCCATAGTCCGACTCGCTCCACCGAAGGGAAATGCCGCATCAAGCAGGAAATAGGTAAGCAAATCAAGTCCAAAAATCAGCAAGATCAACGACGAGACCACCAGTCCCGTGTAACAGAGGGCTTTGGGCATCAATTGAGTTCCTTGGCAATCCGGCGGTTGAGCACTGCATCGACTTCCTCTAGTATAGTCAACCTGCGTCCGAATCTCTACCGGGCGCATCGTATGCAGGAATATCCCGGTTCACCCCGCACACAGTAGGCCAGAACCCGTATGAATCATCACCCCCTTCCAGGCGTATTCCGCGCCGAGATGCCAGTATCGTCCCGCTGGGCCTATTTCGACCATGCTGCCGTCGCACCCCTCAGTCGCGGGGCTTGCGAGGCGATTGCGCGATGGGCGCGAGACAGTGTTGAAAATGGCGACGCCAACTATCTCGAGTGGGTTGCCGCCATGGATCGGCTCCGAACGCTTGCGGCAACCATGATGGGCGCCACCCAGGAAGAAATTGCCTTGCTGGGGAATACGACGGCTGGAATCAACGTCGTGGCCGAAGGATTTCCCTGGCAACCGGGCGACAACGTGGTGACTCGGGCCGATGAGTTCCCCTCGAATCAGTATCCGTGGTTGAACTTGGCCCACCGGGGAGTGGAGGTGCGCCGGCTGCCTGTCGGTCCGGATGGCAGTCTCGACTTGCAGCGTCTGGCCGACGCCTGCGACGCAAGAACACGCATTGTCTCGTTGAGTTGGGTCGCTTACGCGAACGGTTGGCGGCACGATCTGGACGAGCTTGCGGAGGTTGTGCACGAACGGGGGGCCTTGTTGTTCATCGACGGCATTCAGGGGCTGGGGGTCTTTCCGTTGGACGTTCGACGCACGCCGATTGATTTCCTGGCCGCCGACGGACACAAGTGGATGTTGGGGCCGGAAGGGGCGGCGCTGTTCTACTGCCGGCGCGAACATCTTGATCTGCTACGACCCTTGGGCGTTGGATGGAACAGCGTTGTGCACGAGCACGATTTCACCAGAATCGAGCCGGTATGGAAGGCGTCGGCGGCGCGCTACGAGGGCGGTTCGGCCAATTGTGCAGGCCAGATTGCGTTGGCCGCCAGTCTGGAATTGCTCGCATCGTTCGGCTTCGAGGCTACTGCTGCACGAGTGTTGGAGTTTACCGATCTGGCCTGTGAGCGACTTTCGGCCGTTGGCGCCCAGATTCTCAGTAATCGAGAGGGACGCCATCGGAGCGGAATCGTCACCTTCGTCCTCCCCGGAGCCGACCACCAGCAGGTACGGCAACACTGCCTGGAACGCGGTGTAGTGCTGAGCTGCCGCGGTGGCGGGTTGCGCATCAGCCCCCACGCTTACAACGACGAGTCGGACCTGGACCGCTTGATCGAAGCGATAGAAACGGTATGATTCAGTCTTCACCAGGAGGTAACCATGGCATCCGTTCCCCATATCGCCGTCTATCCCGGTTCGTTTGACCCCATCACGCTAGGGCATGTCAACGTGATGGAGCGGGCAAGCCGGCTGTTCGATCGCCTTGTCGTCGGCATTGGCGTCAACATCGAGAAGCAGCCCATGTTCGATGCCGAGGAGCGTATGGAGCTTATCCGGGGAGCCACCCGCCATGTGGACAACCTGGAGATTCGCACGTTCCATGGTCTGGCCGTTGAGTTCGTACGCGACTGCGGGGCCCGCACCATGGTGCGAGGCGTGCGTCCGATTACGGATATCCCTGCCGAATTGACCATGATGATGGCCAACCGGCGATTGGCTCCGGACGTGGAAACGCTGTTCATGATTGCCGATGGCGAACTGGCGCACGTTTCGAGTTCGCTGATCAAGCAAATCGCGGCGGTGACCGATGATGAGAAGCTTCGCCGCTTCCTGCCGGAAAACGTTGTCGCCGCCATCCGAACCAAATTGGGCTGAACGGTCTGTGCGGAGTGATGAAGATTTCGTGGCGGCGTTCTTCCCGGCCAAAATGGGTAGACACGTGCCGGGACCGCTTCCCTCAGACACCCGGGGTGGAGTATACTCCAATATTGGCCGGCCCCGCCGAAGGCTTGGCGGTTGGCTACCTGCCCTCCCCACGTGTCCCACCCCGGAAGCCGCACGAAACCATGATCATCACGAAATGGAAGCATCCTCTGTGGTTTCCAGGTCGGCTTGCCGTCATGCTTCTTCCGTTGGCATTCGGCGTTATGGCGTATGCAGACTCGGGCTCGGCCAAGACCGTGTGCCAGCAGGGGCGGACGGCGATCGACCGGGATGACTACACGGCTGCCCTGCGGCACTTCACACAGGCCATCCAACTCGATCCGCATCTGGCCGAAGCATGGGTTTCTCGCGCTTGGGTCTACAACCAGTTGGATCGTCCGAAGGAAGAAATCGCCGATCTGACACGGTTCCTTCAACTGACGCCCGATGACGCAGAAGCGTACTGCAACCGTGGCGCCGCCTATGCCCGCACCGGTCGCGTTAAGAACGCCTTGGCGGATGCCGATAAAGCCGTGGCTCTTGATCCCAAACTTGCGGGCGCCTGGGCGACCCGGGCATGGATTCACTCAGAGATGGACCAACCTGCGAAGGCTGTGGCCGATTATACGCATGCACTACAACTCGCCCCGGACGATACCACTTCGATTGCCAATCGGGCGAAGTGCCTCCGGGCCCTGGGCGAAAACAGCCGAGCGATTGCCGACTTCGACCGCGCGCTGGCAGCCAGCCCGAAGGATCCCGACTTGCTGGGTTGCCGTGGAGCCGCGAAGGCGGCCCTGGGAGATATGTCCGGCGCCGCAAACGACCTGGCCGCGGCCATTGCGGCGAATCCTCACGACGTCGGCGCAGAATACGCGTCAAAGAAGGAGGCAGACCTCTCTCCCCAAGCACTGAAGCACGGCGAAACACAGTTGCAGAAGATGCTCCAGGATCGGCCCGGCTTGGCCAGACATCTCAAGCCCGGTGGACCGCTCTGGAAGTGGGCGGTGCATCAGATGGCCGGACAGGCACTCGGCGAACCGATCGACTGGGATCCGACACCGCCGATCGATTCTGAGGCAGAACACGTCGCACCGGCCGATGGCCACCGCGGCCGGATTCGAGTGAAACCTTACGATAGCGGCATGCCCAATGCCGATCCGGATCGAATCTTCGAACTGTTGTGGTCTCACATTGTGTACGAGTTGCACAACATCGGCCACGTGCCGCGGTTCGAGCAGTTGCGAGAACAAGCCGCCCGGGGGCGCATTTCCAAACACCAGTTCGTCGAGCGCATCTTCCATTATGAGCATGAGGCGATTCAGCAGACACGCGCCTTCTATGTAAAGGTCCAGCTTCCGTGGGCGGCCGAAAAGGGCCTGAAATCGGACGCCGATCTCTGGTTCGCCAACCTGTGGCTCGACGTTGACGCGGCGATGGACGGCTTCACCGACTTGCAGCAGTACCCTTGGAAACCGTATTCTCGCCAATACGACTGGCTCCGCGCCCACGCGCAGATCGACAAGGAAGAATACCGCGAGGCGCTCACACGGCTCCAAACGATGGCAGGTGAAGACGGCTACCCGGACGACCTCAGTCACGTCCATTACTGGATTGCGGAATGCCAGCTTGCCTTGAACGACTTGCAGGCTGCTTTGAAGGCAGCCAGCGCAGCCATCGCCGCCGATCCGAAGGACGTCCACGCCTATGAGCTTCGCGCCGAGGTGTACGAGGAGTTCGGTGAAGCGGCAAAGGCCGCTGCCGATCTGGCCACCGTCCGGCGTCTCGATGCGGAAGCCGAGCAACACTGATGGGCGCCGCCGATGGAAGAATAACTGAGTCCGTTCACGGCAGCATCAGAAGGCGATAACCCTGTGAACGGGTGCGAATCTCGGCTCGTCTTCAGACCGCTGAACGCCCGCGGGAATCCAATCGGTTGGCCCTTGAACGCGTTCCTCGCTGCGGTATACTCGTTATGTGCGGAAACAAGGTGGGAGTGCGCAGGATAGGCTCCCGGCCGTGGCACCAGAGATCGGCAGGTTGACCATCAGGGCTTCTCCTCCTGCGAACCTAGCTTCTTTCGTAGCAGCCAAGCTTGGGATGGCCGCCTGTCAATTCTTGAATAGACTTGGCAGTCACGATGAAAAAAACCGACTGTACCCCCAAATGTGGGGCAATCACTCCAGTCCCTGCCATGAAACAACGCAACCTGGTCATCCAACTCGCTGCCTCGGACAACGTAGGGGTGGCCACCTGTCCGCTCCGTGCAGGCGACGTCGCAGTTTGTAACCAGCGGACGTTGACGGTGCACGAGGATATTCCAATCGGCCACAAGATTGCCATCGAACCGATTCCGGCTGCCGCCAAGGTCATCAAGTTCGGCGCTCCGATCGGTTCGGCAACCTGCGATATTTGCACCGGCGAACACGTTCACCTGCACAATCTCAAGAGTGACTATCTGCCGACGTACACATTCGATGCAGGCACGGCTTACGTGCGATTGGTTTAGCCTGCGATAGCAAGGAGACGGGTGCTGATCGATGCAAGGTTATCTGCGGCAGGACGGACGCAAAGGCATTCGCAACGTTGCGATCGTGGTGTATTTGGTGGAATGCGCGCATCATGTGGCGAGGGAAATCGCCATGCCGTTCCGCAACCGAGGCGTACACCTGATCGGGTTTCCCGGCTGCTTTCCCAATGGGTATGCCCAGCGCATGATGGACCGACTCGGCACGCATCCGAATGTGGGGGCCGTCTTGCTCGTCTCGCTCGGTTGTGAAGGGTTCAATCGGCGCAGACTGGCTGACGCGATCCGCAGTTCCGGCAGGCCGGTCGAGACGCTTGTCATTCAAGAGAGTGGCGGCACGCTCGCCTCGATCGAAGCCGGGCGGAAGTGGATCGACCGGATTCGCACCGAAATTGACGCCCAGCAGCCTGTGCCGATGCATGCGAGCGAGCTTGTGATCGGAACCATCTGTGGCGGTTCCGATGCGACGAGCGGAGTAACTGCCAATCCGGCCGTCGGACGCGCCTTCGACTTGCTGCTGGCCGAAGGCGTAACCTGCATCTTCGAGGAAAGCGGGGAACTGATCGGTTGCGAGCAACACATGGCCGGGCGTGCGGTGACGGCGGAACTGGGCCGTGAGATCGTCGCCGCCATCGGCAAGGCGGCGAGGTATTACGAGGCATTTGGGCACGGCAGTTTCGCACCGGGCAATGCCGACGGCGGTTTGACGACGATCGAAGAGAAATCGCTCGGCGCCTATTGCAAAAGCGGCGCCGGCCCTATCGCCGGGCTCATCAAACCAGGCGACATAGCGCCGCGTCCCGGCCTGTACCTTCTGGATGTCATTCCCGATGGCGAACCTCGCTTCGGTTTTCCCAACATCGTCGATAACGCCGAGATCGTAGAGCTTACCGCGTGCGGCGCCCATATGACCCTTTTCACAACCGGGCGAGGATCGGTTGTCGGCGCGGCCATTGCTCCGGTCATCAAGGTCTGCGCGAACCCCGTAACGTTTCGTAACATGCCGGGCGATATGGATATTAACGCAGGCCGAATCCTGGAGGGGGCCGCCGGGCTGGACGACGTGGGGCGGGAGATCACCGAATTCGTCCGCGCGGTCGCCTGTGGTGAATTGACGGCTTCGGAACGCTTGGGCCACCAGGAGTTCGTACTCACATACAAGACGTTCGAGGCGACGGGCCCCGCATGTCTGCCGCAAGGGTAATAAATGAAGCAGCGCCGGCTCCGTGAATCGCTTGCTTGCTACTGCGTCCAGCA
Source organism: Thermoguttaceae bacterium (assembly GCA_040772845.1). Taxonomy (GTDB): domain Bacteria; phylum Planctomycetota; class Planctomycetia; order Pirellulales; family Thermoguttaceae; genus PWXP01. Next base: position 832,949 of record JAXGXG010000002.1, on the reverse strand, counting down.
GAAGCGAACTTAAGAGCTGTCGTTTCGTGGTTCCTGACTTCCACTCCGATACGAGGTTTTCCCATGTCCATCGCCGACTTCTTCCGCCGCATTTTCGGCATCTGCCGAACACAGCCGCCCACCGATACCGCTTGCTGGCGAGTGGTAGACGGCAACGTGGAGATCGATCTCTCGCGCAGCGTCGAGCTGCGCCAGCCCAATGGGGCCATTCGCTTGGAAGGAAAATCGCTTCCCGTCCGGTTGCTCGTCTTCCGGGGCGAGGACGGGCAATTCCATGCCTTTCCAAATCGCTGTACGCACGTCGGGCATCGCCGACTGGATCCGCTGCCCGGTCGGAACTGCGTCCAATGCTGCAGTGTTGGACAGTCCGTCTTCGACTACCAGGGAAACCGCCAATCGGGTACGGCATCCGAACCGATTCGCCCCTTGCCAGTCCTCCAACGCGAGGACACCCTGATGATCGACCTCGGCTCCTTCAACGCAGACTGAGCCATAACCGTGGCTCTTCTGTTTCGTGTGCGTGCATCGCCCTGACCCCGGTGGCGGCAGGCATTGCAGAATTGCCCAAGGGTGCACCCGATACGTCGCTGCATCAGCGGGGCGTGCATGGCATGTCCCCGTGTTGGCCAGGGTATTAAGTGGTTGTGCTTTCCTTCGGCTGGCGCCCAGCGGGCTGAAGCTTGTGCAGAACGAACGGGGTTACCAGCGAGTGATTCCCTCGGCGGACAGTTGGGTCAGAAGGGAATTGGCCGAAGCGGCCTGCGCGGCCTTCTTCGCGGGGGCACAGGCAGGCTCGGATTGCAAGCTCCGGCCGTCGGGCAATTTGGCCCAGGCAACCATGACGAAGGTCGGCTGATGACTGGGGCCCGCCTGCTCCAGCAACTCGTAACCAACGGAATCGAGCACTCCTGCTTGCCGTAGCTCGTTCAAGGCGCTCACGGGATTGCGGCCGGTGGGCGCCGCGGAGGCATCGGGCGTGTCCATGGGAACGGTCGCGGAGGCCTTCACGCCGGGCGATGCGAAATCCGTCGAGGCGAACGAGGCGGCCGCCTGCTTGGGCAACTGGTTCATAACGGCGTCGGCTGCTGCATGCTCGGCGGTCTTCAACTTCGGAGCGACATACCAGGCGGTCACGATTTCCTGGTCTTCCGCCACGCGGAGTACAGCGCGAATACGGTAGCCATCCGCCGCCGCACCCTGTTGAAAATCGGGCGTAGGCACCTTCGACTTGACGCACCACTCCAGCAGCAGACCTTTCGGATTGGTTCCATGAAGACGGGCAACCTCGTCATCAGGCACGCGAATGATCTCCTCCGAATCGCCAACCTGCGAAATGAGGGCAAGCAGGGCATTTGCGGCCATCTGCTCGGCCGTCTTTTTGGATGCCGCCTCGCAGGGACCACTGTCGAGCGTTCGGCCGGCATAGGCCAATGCCATGCGCGCCTCGAAAAAGGCGCCTTGGGCTTGGAACTCCGTTTCCGGTGGATCGAGCCTCATGCGGGAGCAGAACTCCAGAAGCCGGCCCTTCGGATTGGCCTTCTTCAACTGCTCCTCGCGCTCCGCTTCTTCCGGGAACAGCCTGGTTTCGTGAACTCCCAGCACCCATAGCCGGTCGCGGCGATGATCGTCGCGCCGGACCAGTCCTACCGACTCCAAGACCCGGGCCAGTCCGTCAACCGTCGTTCGGTCAACCGGCTGGCCGAACCACGCCTCGGCAATCGCGGCAGCGCGTAGCGGCGCCGTACCTGCGGGGCCGAGCAGATGCCGAGCACGCGCGATATCGAGTTCCGCCGCAGACGGCACAGCGGGACTGTTGTCGCGCGAGCCCCGTTTTCGTTCGCTTCGGGGCCGATAGCTGCGAACGAGCGTCAGTCCGTCGGTTGCGCAGACGACGTCGTCGCATCGCAGGCTGCGCGCCATCGCCTCCTTGGCCCCGTTGTCGCCATGCACAAGTACGACGGTGCGCGGCGACGTGGCCTCAATCAGCGAAATCATTTGCATACGATCCGCATGGGCCGAAAGGCCATAGGTTCCAAACCGGCAAGCCACGGGTACTGTCGCCTGTCCGAGCCGCAATTCTTTCGGACCCTCGCATCCGGCCAGGTCCAGCAGGGCCCGCCCCGGCGATTCCTCATCCTGGTAACCGGTCAGCAGGACGGCGTCGGCGGCGTTCTTGGCCAGTTCCTGGCAGTAGCCTACCGACGGGCCGCCGGAGAGCATTCCGCTCGATGCCACGATAATGCAAGGGGCGCTCTGCAGCACGCGGCTGCGGTCTTCCCGGCGCACGACAGGCTGAATGGAATCGTCGTAAAACGCGTGCGGCGCGCGTCGAATCTCATGGAGCAACTGTCGCGATACGTACGGCTCATGCCGCCGATAGACGTCGCACACAGCCCGAACCATGCCATCGACGAACACGGGCATCTTGGGCAGGCTGCCGTTCCGCATGGCTCGCTTGAGGATGAGCAGGACTTCCTGCGACCGCCCCACGGCAAAGGCCGGAATCAGGACCCGGCCACCGCCGTCGGTCACCTCACGCACCTGACCCAGAAGCCGCTCTTCAGCCACGTTCCGGTCTTCGTGCAACCGCTGGCCGTAGGTCGATTCGCTGACGACCAGGTCGGCATGGAAGTCGGGACGTCCCAAGGCAGGCACGGTCTGCTGGGCCGAGACGCTGTAATCGCCGGTAAACAAGACGGCGCCGGCCGGGGTGGTCATAAGGATCATCGCTGCGCCAAGGATGTGTGACGCCGGCAGCCAGCGAATCTCGATTTCACCCACACGCATCGGCTGGTGGTATCGGACGGGCGTCATCGAGTGCAGGAGTTGGTCCACTTGCGCCTCGGTGTACAGCGGCATCTCCGCTTCGCGGTCCGACGCGTTCATCAGTCGCAGCGAGTCTCGCAGCAGGATGCTCACCAGGTCGATGGTCGGCGACGTGGCAAGAACCGGCGCGCCGGGATTGGCTTCGGCCGCCACGGGCAGCCCGCCGCAGTGGTCCATGTGCGCATGGGTCAGCAGGATGGCATCCAGAGCCACGCCGGCCAATGGCGAAAGGTCGGGCAGCGGGCTAGGGCCGGAATACCGAACCCCGCAATCGATCAACAGCGTCACATCGGCCACGCGCACCAGCATGCACGACGCGCCGATGGAACTGGCCCCTCCCAGAAACGAGATTTCTATGCTTTTCGAGTCAGACATGCGCCCATCGTAACACACGTTTTCGTATCCGCAAAGTGGGCCGGCAGATCCGCTGCCGCGGCAACGGCCGGGGGAGCCACCGGCGCGGGACGACCACCTCAATCGAAGTCCGATCGTAACCGTTGGCAGGGGATTCTCCCAGTTTTCGCGGCACATCGGACGTTTCGTCCCGCCGGCCGCTGATACAATCGTGAAAATGGGACCGTCCCCGTCGCACGCAGTGGAGAAAATGACTTGCGCCGCCGCCCCAGTGAACGGCTACGTCCGCTCATGTCGCAAAACAAAAGAACATTGACCGCAAAAGGTACTGGTCATGGGCGTCGGCCATGCTCAAGATAATGGCATGGAGATGCTGGCTTGTGGGAGTGGCCGATTTCTCGGCCGGATGGGACCGGTGCCGGCTGCCAAGCCGGCTGCAATAGGATCGTATTTCTGCCACTGCGAAAGGGGTTGCGATGAGAAACCATTTGCTGCTTTCGGCCGTAGCGGCTGTTGTTCTGTCGTTGCTCGCTGTGTCGGCCAAGGCCGTTGCCAACCCCCTGTAACCGGCTTACGTGCTCAGCAAGGATCCCGTGCTCTACTGGAGTTTCGAGGCAACCTTCAGCAATTACACGGCAATCGACACCGCCGCCGACGCCGCCTTGCTGGCCGGCTTGAATGACGGGATCGGCGTGAAGAACAGCACGGCTTCTTATCCTGCGGCAGGTGGCCAAGGCGTCCTCGGCAATGCGGTCGTATTCACCAAGGGAACGTCCGGTTCCTTGGGGCATGCAATCGAGTACACGGGCCTCAATTCGGTCGCATCAATTGCTCCGGACAGCTACAGCGTCCAAATGTGGGTCAAGTCGGCCCGTGAGGTGAAGACCGCTGGCTCGAACGCGGATCGGCTTCATTACTTCTATGGCAGGAGTCAGGACTCGAACCCGACAATGAGTTATCTGTCGAACACCTGGCAACGGCCAGACACCCTGGCCTATTCGGGCTATAACCTGGATTCTCCCAGGTTGTATTACATGAGTTTCGACGGCGGCAGTGCAAATGCTGCAACGGACAATGCCGACGGCCAGGACGGCCGGCCCCTGACGACCGTTACTGACCTGAGTCAGACCTGGGACGAGTGGCATCATGTCGCCCTGGTCCGCGAGTCGAGCGGCTTTGTTTCCGTCTATCTCGATGGCAAGCTTGAAATCTATCAATACGACCCACTCGACCCGGCCTACTCTCAATATGTTGGCAATACGCTCGCCATCGGCGTTCGACCCGACTACGAATTGAACGCAACTCTAAACTTCACCGGCCTGATGGACGAGGTGGCCGTGTGGGACCGGCCGCTTTCGGCCGGTGAGGCAAAGTCGCTGTACGTCAACTCCTTCTCGCCATACCCGTATGTGGCGAACGTTCTTGCCGACCGGCCTGCCGGCTACTGGCGGCTGGAAGAGACCGCCGGCACGAATGTTGCCTACGATTCGACTGGCAACGGCAACTCCTGGAACTATAAGGTACATGCCGACGTGTCCCGCACCGGCACGGGCAATGACACTGGGCCACGCCCTTACGAGTTTTTGGGAATGCCCGCCGATAACGTCGCGCCGTCCCTCGTTGGAGGAGGCAGCTACCTCGGCGACATCAGTGGTCTGCTTTCCAATCACAACGACTACACGGCCGAGTTGTGGTTCCGCCCGGGCATCGACCAGGACGCGCATGGCGACTACTTGCTGCATCGCGGGCCGAACACCCCCTACATAACGGGCGATTTCTGGGGCGTTGGGTCGGGCGGGATAGGAAGCGAGTACACGAACCTATTCTTCATGGCTCGGTACGACGGTGACGGTGAGAGCGTAAGCGGGGAGACCCCACTTACCACCGGCGAGTGGTATCACGTGGCGATGGTCCGCGAAGGTAATGAAGTGAGCCTTTACTTGGACGGTCGGCTGGAGTTCTCCGAAACGATCGCGCCCCGGAGTACCTTTGCCACCGGCGAATGGGCCTTCGGCGGCCGGTTGGATATGCCGTGGCAACAGCGCTTTTCGGGCAACATCGACGAGATTGTCATTTACGGCCGCGCGCTGTCGTACGAGGAAATACGCAGCCACTACCTCGCCGGTGTTCCCGAACCCTCGGCATGGCTGCTGCTGGCCCTTGGCGGGTTGAGCCTGGCGGTCCGCCGCGGGCGGAAGAAGCGGCGCATTTGAGATTTGAGATTTGAGATGGAACGAATTCCACGAGAAAGGGGATTAACCATGGCCTTCGGCAATCCAAAACCCAAAATCCAAAATGCGGTTTTATCTCTGGTCGAGCTGCTGGTGGTCATTACGATCATCGGCATCCTGGTTGCGCTCTTACTGCCGGCGGTGCAGAGTGCCCGTGAAGCGGCGCGTCGCCTGCAATGCACGAACAACCTGAAGCAAACGGCGCTGGCCGTCCATCTGTATCACGACGTGCATCGGCAGTTCCCGCCCGGCTACGGGTATTTCAAGCACGGCTACGCGTCGGGCTCCGGCGCGGAGCCGGAATGGCCCTGGTGCGTGCGGCTGTTCCCCTATATCGAGCAGCAGGCGCTGGCCGACATCATGCAGTCGTACTGGGGTTTCTACTCCGGCACCACGGCCGCGAAACCGGCGGCGCTATTGCCTGTGTACGAAACGGCCATCTCCGGCTGGCAGTGCCCCTCCGATCCCACCTCCGGCGCAGAGATTGCACCAGCCGATCTCTGACGCAAGACTGCCATGCGAGGGCCTCGGAGTTCGGCTTTTCCGGTTCTGGGTGCGGCCGCCATGGGGATGCAGGAACGGGCTGGTGTTCTCACGATTCGAAACGGCACTGGGTGGCACGTCCCTTCGGTACGAAGGGCGTGGCTGCGCACTGGAATCCATCCACGCCGAGCAGTTGAAACGAAAGACACAACCGAAGTGCAGGAATGGCCTCCTGAGGGTCGCAAAACAACAGTCCTTTTGTCGCAAATGATGGTGGTACGGCCTGCGATTCCGGTCTAAAATGGGAAACACTCAGGCTTGTTGCTGGTTGTTATGCAATTTGGAGAATCCCAACAGCCTGGAACTCACACAACTCTTTACCGAGGAGTGTTCGTTATGCGAATCCGATTGTTGATCTTGGCACTGGCGTTGCTGCCGCTGGCGGCCCTTCCTGCCAGCTCATTGGCTGAGCCGGGGTTCCTCGTTGTTTATCAAAACGACTTCACGGCGCGTACCAGCGTTGAGCCGATCGGCGGTTTGACTACGGGCAGCTATCGGCCCGGCGAACTCGTTTCCGCCAGGCTCGGCGACACAGGTCAGGACAGTTGGGTCCGGCGGCACGGCTCCAAAGCGGCGATCGTTGTCGAGCGTAGCGGCAACCGTTATGTGGAGTTCTCCCCCACGGGCTCGAACTCCGGCTTTGTGTGCCAGTCGATCGGCCGAGAAGTGAACCAAGGGGTGTTGCGAGTTTCTGTCGATCTGCTGGCGCCCTCCTCGTGGTCGCACGCTACGAGCCCGCAGGCGCGCGTCGCGCTGGGCGATCGCGTGCTGCATTCGTACAAAGCGCCGGAAGAAGAGACGATTGCCGACTACATGGCAAGCCTTTTCGGGTTCGGCGCCAAGGAAGATACGCAAACGCCCGTCCGCTTCTGCGCCTATGACCGCACCGAGGACGACCTCGTTTTGCGGACGAGTGATGCCGCCGTCACCGGAGGGCACTGGTATCGATTCGTCGTCGACCACAACCTGGACGCCAAGAGGTACTTGGTCGCCATTTTCGATCTGGGCGCGGCACAGCCGGAGTTAGGGAGCACGCTGCCTGCCGAGCCGGCGGCCACCTTCAATGATTTGAGCTTTCTCGGCACTGCATTGGAAGCCATCAGTACCGTCCGGCTCAGCGCAGTCAATATTGGTTCGGCGGCAGGGTTCGACAATATCGCAATGGTGACGTCGCCGGAGGCCATGCCACTGGCTTCCGTCGGTTCTTCAGGCGATGCCAAGACGGCCAGCAAGCTCGAGCCGGCTCCTGCCGCCGAGGACCAGCCGGAGGGCCCGCTCCGTATCGGCTGGGCCTCGGCCGATCTGACACCTGCCGAACCCGTACTTGTCCCCGGCTCTACCCGGGCGCGCGTCTCCGGCGACGTAGCAGATCCCATCACGGCGGCTGTGCTAGTGATCGAGTCGGTGCACGATCAGAAACCGACAAGCATGGCCGTTCTGGTCTCCTGCGATTTGCTCTATATCGTCAACCCGCTGCGCGACCGGGTCCGAGAGCTTGTCAAGCAGTCGCTGCCCGAGATCGATCCGAATAGCGTGGTGCTGAGCGCGACCCATACCCACAACTCGGCTGAAACTTACACCGATCCCGAGTTGGGCAAGAAACTCGGCCGACTCGGACTGGACGTCCCCGAAGCCTGGTCGGCCTGGGGCGTCGATGTGGGCGTGATGTCGCCTTCGGAGTATACCGAGTTCGTCGCCACGCGGGTTGCCCAGGCCATCGGCCAGGCGTGGAACAGACGCAGACGCGGCGGCGTGAGCTTCGGCCTCGGGCACGCCGTGGTGGGCCACAACCGCCTGACGGCCTACGCAGACGGCCGCTCGGCCATGTACGGCAGCACCGAGCGGCCCGATTTCAGCCACGTCGAAGGCTACGAAGACCACTCGGTCAACTTGCTGTATACCTGGGACGCCGATCGGAAACTGACCGGCGTGGTGGTGAATTTGGCCTGCCCGTCGCAAGTGGGTGCCGGTTCGCGTATTTCCGCCGATTTCTGGCATGAAACGCGCAACGAGCTGCGCAATCGCTTCGGCCAAAGCCTGTTCGTTCTTCCACAGTGTTCCGCCGCCGGTGACCAGTCGCCGAGCGTCCTGGTGGACAAGAAGGCCGAAGCCCGCATGCAGCAGCTTATGGGCCTGAGTCGGCGCGATATGATCGCCGTGCGGATTGCCGATGCGGTGGCCTCCGTGCTGCCGGTGGCGGAGAAGACGATCGACTTCGACCCGGTGTTCGCCCGTCGCGTGGAACAGGTGCAGATTGCCTGGCGGCAACTGACCGAGGCAGACGTCGAGCCGGTCCGGCAGAAGTTCGAGGGGCTTTTGAAGCAGTACTGGGCGATGCGCGAGAAACTCGATGCAGAGCCGGAACTGAAGCAGAAGCCCGGCTGGTTCAACGACATTACGAACGTCTTCTGGAATCTGCGGCGAGCGTCGAACGTGCTCGACCGCTTCGAACTGCAGAAGGCAAAACCCACCATGCCGGTTGAGGTGCACGTGATCCGGGTGGGCGATATGGTGTTCGCCACCAACCGCTTCGAACTGTACGTGGACTACGGCGCGAGGATCAAAGCCCGCAGCAAGGCCGCGCAGACGTTCGTCGTGCAGCTTGCCGGCCAGGCCAGCTATTTGCCCACCAAGCGGTCGATTGACGGCGGCGCCTACGGCGCGGTTCCCGAAAGCACCTTGGTCGGCCCCGAGGGCGGCCAGATGCTGGTTGATCGTGCGGTCGAGTTGATCGATAGGCTGTTTGCGCCGTCCGAGTGATCCATCGGTTCGGGCCGCTGTCGCAAAACAACAGAACTTCGGCCGCAAAAAGGTCTGGTGTTCGCCCGGAGCTTCCGCGTAGATTAGGTTGAGACGCGAGGCTTCGACACAGGCCTTGTGCGCCTGGCCCTAACCGCCAATGGGGTCCATCCCGTCGGCTGGGTCCGACAATGCGAGTTTCAGATTTGAGATTTGAAATGACCGATTGACTGAATGCGACACCAACCATCGCGGGACACCGTTCCCGCATTCCAAGACTCTCGGAGGCTTTCCCGTGAATGGCAAGAAGCGTATCGATGCAGCAACAAGCGACGTCCTGTCGCGCCGGCGCTTTCTGGCCGGCAGTGCAGTGGCCGTTTGCACTCCTCAGTTCGTCCCGGCGGCTGCACTGGGGCGCGATGGCCATACGGCGGCCAACGACCGCATTGTTGTGGGCGCCATCGGCTGCGGTGTGCGCGGCATGCCGGCCATCGGCATCGCCCTGGGCGCGCCGCAGTGCCAGGTGGTGGCCGTGTGCGACGTGCGACGGCCCAGGCTGCTTTTGGCGCAAGATCGCTGTAACAAGCATTATGCAGGGGCAGGTTCCTACCGGGGATGCGAGGCCTATCACGAGTATCGAGAACTGCTCGCACGCGACGATATCGACACGGTCCTCCTCACGCCGCCGGACCACTGGCACGGCGTGATCTACGCCGACGCCATCCGGGCAGGCAAGGACATCTACGGCGAGAAGCCCATCACGCGCACCATCGCCGAGGGGCAGGTGCTCCGCAAGCTCATCAAGCAATACGGCACGGTCTTCCAGACCGGCACGCACAGCCGAAGCATGGCCCGAGTGCGCCATGCGTGCGAGCTGGCCCGCAACGGCTACCTCGGCAAAGTCCACACCGTCGAAGTCTCGGTCGTATCCGGCCGCGAGTATCCGACCATCGCGCCGTGCGATCCTCCCGAAGGGTTCGACTACGACCGCTGGACCGGTCCCGCACCGTTCATTCCGTTCGACACGCAACGGTGCGAATGGCTGGCCATGTACATGATTTCGCACTATTGTGCCGGTTTCATCACCAATTGGGGCGTCCACTTCCTCGACATTGCCCAGTGGGGCTGCCCGGAGATTACGACGAAACCGTTCACCATCGAGGGCAAGGGCGAGTTCCCTGCCGAGGGCATGACCGATACCTGCTGCCGGTGGGACGTCATGCTCGGCTACGAGTCCGGGTTGAAGGTGCATTTTACCGATCACTCGAAGCAAACGAACGGCTGCCGGTTCATCGGCGACGAGGGCTGGGTCAAGGTCAACTGGAGCCGACCCGGCTTCGAAGCGTCTGACCCCGCGCTGCGGAACGTCCAGTTCAAGCCGTCCGATACGCGGCTGCACGTCAGCCCGGCCGAAGGTATGACCGGCCACACGCTCGACCTGCTGCACTGCATCCGAACGCGGCAGGAGCCGATGGCCCCGTTCGAGCAGGGGCATCGCGCGACGACCATCGGCAATGTGGCCGACATCACGGTGCGACTTGGCCGCAAGCTCCGCTGGGATTGGGAAACCGAGACGTTCGACGACGACCAGGCCAACGCCATGCGATCCCGCCCGATGCGCGAGCCGTACACGATCTGACAACCGCTCGTTGGAGTCCCGGCTTTAGCCGGAAAGGGAAGACCACCTGACGGCGGCACTCCAACCTTGGCAATCCGCGTGTGGAAACAGAAGAGCAGAAAGGAACCCCATCCCAATGAAGCCCACCCTGTTGACTCTTGTTGCCCTGGCCATCCTGGCGTCGCCTGCGCCGGCCGTCGATGCCTTGTCCGAGCTGGCCGATTACCAGTACGGACAGGATCAGGCGAGCCTGCTGGCCGTCGAGCGCGAAGTAGAGCGGTCCATGGCCGATCCTGCACGGCAGGCGGCAATGGCCGGAAAGCTTCTGGCCGTCATGGCCGACCCTGAGGCAACCCTTGCCGGGAAGCAGCATGCCGCCATCTATTTGCGTATGTGCGGCGGCAAGCCCGAGGCGCCGGCACTGGCCGGCATGCTCAAGGACGACGCGCTCTGCGAGTTCGCTCGCGGCGCTCTCGAGCGTATTCCCGCACCGGCCGCCGGCAAGGCGCTGCGTGATGCGCTGGCCGACTTGAAAGGTCCTGCACTCTTAGGAGTGATCAATTCAACGGCCAATCGTGGCGACCGCGAGGCTGTTGGTCCGCTCATGGCGCTTACGGCCGACGACGATACGACCATCCGGCTGGCGGCCGCGCACGCGTTGGGACGGATCGGCGGCGCCGTGGCGACTTCCTGCTTGAAGAGGCTCGCAGGGCCCGATCGCGATGTTACCTTCGCCCATGCGTACCTCGCGTGCGGCTTCATTGCCCTGGAAGAAGGCGACCGGGCCGCGGCGACCGCCGTGTTCGACGCGTTGGCCCAGGCAGACTATCCCGCTCCGGTCCGACGCGGCGCCCTAGCCGGGGAGCTTCGCCTTGTGGCCGATCCAGCCGCGCTGCTTGCCAGATGGCTTGCAGGCGATGATCAGGCGGCACGCCGGGTGGCGGTCAACCATCTCGACGGGCAAACGACCGAGTGGCTGCAGGCTTTGTGCAAGGACAAACCGGTGGGCGATGCAATCTGTTTTGCCGAAGTGCTTGCCGAACGCGGCGGTGCAGCGGCGCTGCCGATTCTCCTTGCAGCGGCTCGACAAGAAGACGATCCGTCGCTCCGCATCCGCGGGCTTATGGCCCTTGGGCGTGTCGCCGATGCCGAGGCCGTCCAACTGTTGATCGATGCTCTCGGCGGCGACGTGCTAATCAGGCAGGCTGCAAGCACCGCCCTGACATCTCTTCCCGGTACGTTAGTCGATAAGCCAGTGGTCAAGGGCCTGCGCGAATCGGACGGGCGCAAGCGGTCCGAGCTTCTGAATCTGGTGGTGCTGCGTCGTATGACAGGCACGATCCCCGTCCTGCTGGAATTGGGAAGGATTGAAGATGACGAATCGCTGCGCGGCGACGTATCGTCCGCCCTCGTCGAGTTGGGTGACGAGACCACGCTGCCGGGGCTTGTCGCCGCCGTACTGGCCACCGAAGATGGGCAACACCGCGATCGGCTTGAAACGACGTACTTGGAAATCGCAAAACGTTCCGACAACACGGTGAAGCCGATCCTTGCGGCCATGACCGACGGCGGCTCGACCGACAAGCTGCTGTCCATGCTCGGCCGTGTCGGTGGCGAGGCGGCCCTGGCCAAGATTGACGAGGCCCTGGCAAGCGAGAAGGCCGACCGGAAGGCCGCCGGTGTTCGCGCCCTGTGCAACTGGCCCGACGCCGCGGTGGCCGACCGCCTGGCCGCACTCGCAAAGGGTGGCGACCAGCCCGCGACGCGCGTCAGCAGTCTGCGGGCATACATCCGTGTCATCAGTCTCGAAAGTGATCGGCCGGAGTCGGAAACCCGCAAGATGTTGCAGGCTGCTTACAAGCTGGCCGAGCGGCCGGAAGAACGGGTGCTAGCGGTCAAGCGGATCAGCACGGTGCGCGACATGGAAACCCTCCGGTGGCTAGTCAGTCTGCTGGACGCCGAGGCGCCGGTCGCGCAAGAGGCATGCCGGTCCATCGTCGATTTGGCGCACCATCGCTTTTTGAGAAACCCCAACCGCGATGAGTTCAACAACGCCCTTAACCGCGTCCTGGAGACCAGCAAGGATCCGGAAACGGTTGATCGCGCCAAGGGATACCTGGAGGGCGTGTAAGACCTCGGGTCAGCCTCGGCTGCCTGCATGGCGACGATAGGCTTTGGGCGTCATGCCAACGATCTGGCGGAAGACGACAGCCATCCGCTCGGCGCTGGAGAATCCGGACCGGCGTGCGATGGCAGGCATCGCCAAATCGGTCCCGGCCAGGAGTTCCTTCACGCGTTGGATTCGGACGCTGCGGATGTCGTCGAGCACGGAACACCCGAGCGCCTTGCGGAACCTCCGTTCGAGTTCGCGGCGCCCAACGCCCGCCGCTGTGGCAATCGCCGTGACCCGAACCTCCTCGGTGATGTGCGCCCTGATGTAACTCAGAGCCGCCGCAATGAAGGGGTCGTCAGTCGCGCGCATGTCGGTCGACTTCCGAACGATGACGCGAAACGGCGGCAGAAATCGTTGCGGTTCGACGTCTTCTCCGGCCATCATCCGATCGAGTACGGCTGCGGCTTCATACCCGACCTGCCGGGCCGGAATGGCTACGCTCGACAGTGGCGGGATCGTCAGTAGCGATTCCAGTTCGTCGTCGTCGGCGCCGAGAATGGCTACCTGCTCCGGTACGCGCAAGCCGAGCTGCGCGCATATGTCGATCAGCCCGCGGCCAGCAATATCGTTACAGGCGAACACGGCCGCGGGCTTGGGTAATTGGTCCATCCATCGCAGGATTCTCGGCTCGTCGCGTTTCCAACTACTGGTGGCAAAGTCTTCGTAGAGGAACTCGACGTGGCATCGCGATAGCGACTGCCCGGCCGCTGCAAGGACTTCGGCGAAGCTGCTCTCGCGGACTTCGGAATAGCAGGCCGTCTTGCTGCCCAGGAATCCGAAATGCACGTAGCCGAGCTCCAGCAAGTGTTCTGCCGCGAGCCGACCCACCGCCGCATGGTCAACGTCGACCAGTGGGAATTTCAAGCCGCGCACCGCAAATGCCGTGTCCACGGTGGGACGCCGCAGGCGAACCAGCGCCCGAGCCGCTTCCCGATCGAACACGGTGGCGATAATACCGTCAGGCTTCCACTCGCGCACCCACGGGATCACTTTCGCTTCGCACGGCGAGTTCCGAAGGATCCAGTCCCGCTTCTCGAGCGAGTACGCGTGAATTCCGCGAATCAGGTTGCGGCAGCAGCCGACGTCAAGCCCCATAAGAATGGCCACGCGGCGCGGGGCGGCGCCAGTACGGCTATGAGCAGAACCCACGTCGTCGGCACGCCTGCGGCTCATCTCGGTCCTCGCAATTGCTGGTCCGCGCTATTGATCAACATAGGTGGGGCGAGATCTCGCGGCTCGTTGGTAGCCCCACACAAGCCGCAACCGAGCTGATCGACAGCCGGTCGCCTGGAAACACGCCTCATTCATTGCGCGATGCCCCACCGAAGAAAGCGGCTTGTTTGATCCACCCTGCCTGTCTACCTGTTGTGAATACTCTGGGTTAATCAGTCGCCTCCTGCATCGCCTCCACACCGCAGAGCACGGGTTTGAACGATGCAGAGGAAAGGGGCTGCAGTTCGATGGCAAGAAGTCCATCGACTGGAATTCCGGAAAACTTCTTGACGACCGAGCGGCGTGCGCTACCGGCTTCGGCCCGGATATCGAACCGGTCCAGTACCGTCTTACCCTGGACTGTCACGCGGAAGACACGCTGTCCGGGCTGCACCGCTTCATTCGATTCGGCGAAATGGAGCCGCACGGTGTACAACTTGGCATCGCCGTTCGCTTTGCCCGCTGGCTGTTCGGGTTCGAACATCAGACGTGCCGCCCCCTCCTTCTTCCCATCGAACGACCACGCCACTCTCTTCCCCGTCCCGCTCACGATCAGTGCCAGTGCATTACCCTCTTTCCATCCGGGCCGGCCGACAATCTCTTCGATGATGGGCATGAGGTCGGGTGTCTGCTGAATGGCCCCCATGTCTGAACCACTCCAGTCCGACGGCTTCCAGGAAACGCTAGCCTTGGTCCGGGGACGTGAGGAAATACCCTTTGAAGCACCATTGAATTGCGGCGCATCGTCGGCCGCCTGACCGGAGATCGTCAGGTTCGCAGGTTCGGAGGACGTGTGTTTTGCGGTGAATTGAATGTACGCGCGCCGGATCTTCGTGCCCGGCCCAATCGGTACCGATGCAAAACGAACCCCAACCTGCTGCTCCGACCGATCCAGCGTCATTTCAAGGTCACTACTGCCCAAGCTCACAGATCCGCTCGCATCTTCCTCGGCGTCGTCGCGGGAATGTGTAACGGCGACTTCCTGGAGTCCGTCCTGCCGTCCTTCGGTGGCCAGTCGCACGGTCAGCGAAGTAATCCCTTCGGCCCCCGAAGCAGCTACCCAAGCATGTCCACTGCCTGAAACACGGGAACTGTGATGACAGAAGTAGGTCACGTCACCGCCAATCTCGACGGGCGCCTCCGGTGAAGTGCCGCCAGCACGCGGATACTCGAGCCACAGAACGCCGTCGTCAGCGCGCCGGTTCCCCGGCGCGCCCAGGTTGACGCCCATATGACGCGCGCGCCACGGCTCTTTCAGCGTGAACGTATTGTAGGTCCACATGTCCAGTTCCGGCATATGAACCAGCGCCAACGACGTTTGGTTCTGATACGCACAGGTACACGTGCGGGTATAATCCGGCGCATTGAGCACGCCGTCGGCCACGATCAGGTTCGAGGTACATCCCGACTTGAACCCGCCGAAGTTGCCCGTGCCGCCATGGCCGTCCAAATCATAGAAACCGGCCGCGCCCGACCGGAACGTCAGCAGGTGTTCGCTGGCGACGGCCGTATTGCACCCGTAGGTGCGCATCACGGTCCAGGCGACCGGTTCCCCGGTGATCGGATGGGTAATGGTCGCCGGGTTTCCGTCGTTCAGGCGAAACGCCCCCTGTGAAGGACTGTAGCTGCGGGTATTGGTGATGATCAGGTCGTTATGGATCATGCAGGGGCCGGCGTAACTCAGGTTGGCATTCTCCCACAACAGCGATCCATCGGCGCCGCGAAACGTAGCCATGCCTTTTCCCGTCTCGTCCGGACTGCGGTCGCTGGCGGCGGCGCCCGCCTGCAATAGTATGTCATGCTCCGCAGAGTACCCCAGCCACGTCCCGAAGGTGATATCGGTCCGTTCCCAGAGGATCTGGCCCGTGGCGGCATCGAGTGCAACGAGCCGGTAATCGGGCAGTTCACGGCCGCGGCGCCGGATCTGCCCCTCAACCCGACTGGGCAGTTTGTCGAGGCAGTAGATCCGGCCGGCGCCGGCCACAATTGCATTGTGGAGGAAGCTGTGCGTCGCGTCGACATTCCAGAGTACCCGGCCCGTATGCCGATCGAAGGCACTCAGCCCCAGGCTGGCGCTTCGATCCGGCGACCACGCCATTCCCCGCTTGCTTGCCGGCGTGTATTCGTACCCCAATCGCTCGGAGAAGTCGCCGAATCCCACGCCTGCCAGCAGCAGTTTGCCGTACACGCCAACGAAGCCCCATTCCGGCTTACGAGTTCCATCGGCCGGCAGGTGGAACTCGCCAATCGTCTGGCCGGTCGCCGCATCCAAATGCAAGCATCGGCTGCCGATCACCAGATAGACACCTTCCGGAGTGACTACATAGTTCGATCCGCGGGCGTTGGCGCCGGGAAGGTGTACCTGATTGTAGGCGGTGCTCAGCGGCGTATCGGCATAGGTGTCGTCAAAGTACACATTGAACGTCCCCAGGTCTTCGAACTCGCGTTTCCACAAGACGCGGCCGGTA
Source organism: Thermoguttaceae bacterium (assembly GCA_040772845.1). Lineage (GTDB taxonomy): Bacteria > Planctomycetota > Planctomycetia > Pirellulales > Thermoguttaceae > PWXP01. Next base: position 816,785 of record JAXGXG010000002.1, on the reverse strand, counting down.
TAGACGTCGCGGGCGCTCAGCGAGTTCATTCCTTGAATAAACAACCGGCCGCCGAACACTTGTGGGCTGGGACCATGCCCGTGGCGGGGCAGTACGTCCATATTCGAACTGCCGCCGAACCACAGGAGCCCCAGCGGCAGGCGGACCCGCTGATCGTCCGACTTCACCGTATTGGCGATATTGCCGTATTGATGCGTCCAGGGCGCAGCGCCGGGAAGCGGCCCTTCGCGACCAACGATCAACGCACCGTCTGTCCTGGTCCACTTGACCCGAGGCAGTTCCATCCCTTCCGCCTGCTTCGACAATGCGGCTGCTTGAACCTCACCCGCCGGAATCCACAGTCTCCCGCCGTAGGGACGCAACGACTTGTACAGTACGGGCAGCAGCCCGGGCAGTTCGCCTTGCAGGGAAGGCCCAACGACAATCAGGCTGGCCATATAGCGGGGCGCGAAGAAATCGGCAGGTTGGCCCTCGCTCACAACGACCCGATCGCCGTACAGACCGGCCTCGTCGAACCGGCGGCGCAACCGTTCGACACGCTTAGGGTCATGGTCGACGACGACCATATGCAATTCGCTCGCAGCCAATACGCCTTCGAGCAGCGGCAAATCATCGGCGCCGAACCACAGTGCATAGCCGTCGTGCGCCCCGGTCTGCTGCACGAGCCGGGCCCCTCTCGCGACATCGTCCGGCGAGAGATCATTCGGATGTACCTGGCGGCGCACCGACTTTACGGGCCCTTTCTCGCCGCCGAAGGCCAGAATTCGCCCATCTTCCGTGACGGCGAACAGCATGCCGTCACCGGCCAGCAGCCGGCGCACGGGCCCCTTGATCGGCTGCGTCCAGGCCACACGCGCAGGCGCATCTCCGCTGGGCAGTTCGATTGCCGTCAGTACCCCACGCCCGGCAGCGTAGAGACGCCTGCCTGCCCGGATCAGGTCACCGCTTCCGTCGGCTTCGACTTGCCACACCAGTTGCTTGCCGGCATCGAACGCCTGGATCACGCCGGGCGCGGATTGCCCGTCGTCATCGCCCGGCGTATTGGCGGCGTACACATAATCGGCAGCAAGGACCGGCTCGTTGAGATGCCACTTGTCATCGCGCCCGTCCGCCAGTGTGAAGGCCATGGTGGCGCGCCGGCGTGTATGGACGAAATAGCGGGATTCGCTTGCGGCAACGAACGACCCGCCCTGTCCTTTGCCGCCGAAATCGAAGTACTTCTGCCGGCCGGTCTTCCGATCGAAACACGCCGGTAACGATCGGCCACCGGGCGCCAGCAGGCATTCGGCTGTCGCGGCCAGTTGCCCTTGTGGCGCAACGCCGGCAAACGCCGGAGCGCCGTGCGGCTGTTTGATGAAATCGGCGGACGTGCTGTCGTTGATCCACCGGACGTCGCCGGTCTCGGCGTCGATTGCATAGATGAACGTACCCATGAACGGCCAGATACTTGTGGCGAAGTAGATCACGCCGTCGCGCTCAACGGGTCCGCCTCGTGTCGGCCAGGCAGAAATCAGGCGGCCGTTTCCAATCACCTTTTGCGGCAAGGGCGCCCCACGGAACCGCCACACAAGCTGCCCGTCGGAAGCCCGCACACAGTAGAGGCAGCCGTCGTCGGCAACAAAGTAGACCTTTCCCGCAAAAGCGACGGGCGAAAACCGGACCGGACCGTCGGCGTAGAAGGACCACACCACCTCCCCAGTCCGGGTATCGAGTGCAATGAGCTTGTCCGTATCGTTGAACCCGAGGAACAGCTTCCCCTCGCTCGCCACCGGCTCGAAGATGGCGTCGTAGGGCATCATGTCCTGATTGAGCGGATCGTCCCACACAGGCGCGCGGGGCGACTCTTCACGAATCCAGGTCAAGTGGAACGAGTCCGGTAGATCGTGTGGCGAAGCAGCCGTGTGCCCCGAATCGTAACGCCACATCGGCCAATCGCCCCCGAACGACGTGGAACCGCCCGGAAACACCATCGCTATCGCAACCGCGACAGCCCCGAACCACCCGGGGTTCCTTGCTGGATTTCTGTCAATGCAACAGCGCATCATCATCTCCTGAAGTGCGAATAGCGCACCATCATCAAAAGCCGCTCGGTCAACCCGAGCAACGACCATGGTCGTTCTTGATCCTTATCTCGCAATCGATTGTACCATTTCGACGTCGAGTACGGAATCGTCCACACAGTACTGCCGAGGGGGCGCCCAGAGACGGGAACCGATGGACACCCCTCGATTCGCCTGGAACTGCTGCTGCAAGAGACCAGGAGGAAGACAAGGACGAACACAATCTACAAGGGTGATCGTCAGCAGTAGCGGCAGTGGATGAATCGGGCCGTTCGGCTACCAGGACTTCAACACAGCCTGAATGACCGGCCAGGCGAGTTCCGGGTAGAATCGGTGCCCACCGTCGCCCACGACAAGGTGAGCATGGTCTGGCGCACCGGAAGCTTTGAACGTGGCAAGCGCGGTGTCGAAACCTGTGCGGACGCCTTCCTCGGGGGCGAGAGCATCCTCGCTGGCGGCGACGACGAGCAGATGACGTGGGGCAATCAGGCCGGTCAGGTCGGGCATGTCCGCTACCGCGTAGATGCCGGGCAGATACCCGCAGGCACAGCGAGGAGGCGATGCAAGCCAGGAACTGGCGAAAGGGCAGAACGAGCAGGAAACCACCGCCAAACGGATACGCCGATCGACGCACGCCGCATAGAACGTTACGGTTCCCCCGGTCGAGTTGCCGATGCAACCTACGCGCTGCCGGTCTAGCTCGGGACGCGACTCGATGAAGTCGATTGCGCGCATGACGTCGAACACTCGCGCGCCGGTCATGGGGCGTCCGCAGTGCAGTGCGCGTAACGACGCGTCGCGGCACGCAACTCCTTTTTCGGCTCGCTCGCCGAAACCGCGCTGCTCGATGGCCAAAGCGGCCCAGCCTCGAGTTGCAGCCTGCACCGCAATGTCCCGTCCTCCCGCAATGGACTGTCGGTCCCGCTCCGTTTTGGGGCGGCCAACCGAAATGTGCATTCCCGGCGAATGTCCTTGCAGGCAAATCATGACCGGATAAGGCGGCTGACCATGTCTTGGTGTGAGCAGATATCCCGATACCACTTCACCCGGTTCGGCCGTGAACTCGACCCGATCGAACGTGTACCGATCATTTTCGTCCTGGCGTTCCACGCGAGAATCGAGAGGGCAGCAAGGGCCAGCGGGAATTGCGAGGATCTCGATAAGACGCTTCCGCAGGCGCGATTGCCATGCGTCGAAATCGGCTGCCGGGTCGAAACGCATGGCAGGCACGGTACGACTGACAATTGTCGACGGAGAAGCCGACGACGTCCGATCGTTCTGATCGACTGCCCGTACGGAGCCGGCGGCGAGCGAAAGGACGCAGACAATTGTCACCGGCATCTGCAGGCGGGGCGCTGTGTCGAACATACTGAACGTCCTCCGGAGGCTATGACTGCATCACAACTTGACCATTATCGTGCGCACATCATGTGTCGGTCAAGCTGTGGAGTGATTGTGCTGGGCAGTTTCCTTCGGGGAAGTGGCAGGATGCCGACCCTTCAAGCGTCAGCACGGCCGACGGCGCCAATACATCAGGGAGAAGATGCCAAAGGCGAGCAGAAAGGCCGTGCCGGGCTCGGGGATGTAGCGACCCATCAGGTTGCCTTCGATGATCTGGCGTTGGCCGGCATCCAGGTTGTCGTAGAAGATGACCTCCTGCAAATAACCATTCAGCCCGAAGTTGTTGCCGCTTGTGTCATATCCGCCCAGGGCAAGGAACAGATCATCTTGCGTGATCGAGAGGTTGCTGTAATGAAGAACGCTATCGCCATTGGCGAACAGTTCCAGGTAGTCCGAACCGGACGCCTGAGTGGCATCTACCACGGTGGTGGCGACCAGGACATTGGTGGTATCGAGTACGTAGCTCGATTCCCGGCAGGTGAACGGAGAGCCGTAGGCGACGGAGAGACGCGGCGAATCGGAAACGGCGTCGCCACCGGTGGAAAGCCGCGTTGCGCCGGACTGGCCAACCAGCGTCCAGAGTCGCATAATGAGATTGCCATTGGTGGGCGAGGAAAGGAACTGGCCTGCAGTGAAGATCGTGTTCTCGGCCAGCCAGGGAGTCGAATACGTCGCATGCAAGACATCATTCCGATCGGCCCCGAACTCGACGGCCGGCAGGTCGTTCGCTGCGGCGACAATCACGGCGCCGGCGCGCACAATCTGCGGCTGATTCGAATGGTCGCCGTCGGAAACATCGAGCGAACCCACCTGGTCGTACCAGGTGGTCACGTAACCGTCGCCACTACCCACGAAACCCAGCAGCGCGGCCGTGTCGAGCTGGCCGCTGGCGTCGAATCCGATGTCCTGGGTCGCATTGTCGCTCGACCGGCGCACCTCGATGGCATAGCCCGTGTAGTCGTCGTCCAAACGCCGTAGCGAGTAGGCGGTCCTGGCCCCCGTTACAACGTTTAGGATGCCGGCAGGTGTCGGCGTGACTGAAAGGGCGACCAGTGTGCCGGTCAGTACCGAGCAAAGGAGATCTACCTGCCGCATGATTGGTTTCCTTGTGCGTCGAGGGGGTGCAGTCGGCCATGTCCTACGACATAAGCAACTCACAAGTTTCTATCCGAGCGTACCATGGCGCCGGCACTCCGGGCAATGAGCTTTCTGTGCACCTGAGGTGATAGTTTTAGTCGCGCCGGGCGGCTCTTCGTTCATTGTGCAGACGCGGAAAGCCGTGCCGGGGCCGCTAGGGGACGCGTTTCAGGAAGACGCGGTCCACATAGACGGCTTCGACCTCGTTCGGCGGCCGAACGACCGGGGCCGCCCAAACGTAGGTGTCGGTTCCCAAGGTGTGAATACCGAGATCGATCAGTTGATATGCGGAACCGCGAATCGTCTCGACTGGAATCTGACGCGAGGCAACGCTTCGGTGTTCCTTGTCGTCGTAGATTCCAAGGGTCATGGCCGTACCGGTATCGGTCGTCGCGTCGCAACGGACCCGGAAGAAGACTTGCCAGCGGCTACCATCGGCCACGTCATAATCGCCGAGTGGGTAGCTATGGCATGCCCATATGGTGTGAGTGTTCGGCATACGGCGGGTGAGCCCGTTCGATGCGGCGTCGTCCTTCTCGATACGGAACAGGTTTGGCCGCAAACGAGGAATGTAGTCGGCCTCTTGCAGGTCGATCCAGTCCGTTTTTGAGAGCCCCTTGCATTGCTCGGGCGTATCCCCGGCCGGGACTCGCTTGCGTTGGAAGATGGGGAAGTCATTTCCGAAGTCGGCGGGGACGAGGTGGTGCTGGCGATATTCACCGGCGTTGTGTTGTTTGAGCAGTTGGCGATACTCGTCCAGGGCCGCCGCCGGATCTTCCGGGCCCAAGAAGTCCATGCCGGTTCGGCGTGCTTCCCGCTTGAGCGAATCGTATCGCATGAGCCAAACGAGATCGATCGGCATTCGCTCGCGTCGCACACGCGCGGCCAGAATCGGATCGTCGCGGACTGCGTCGGACGCCTGGGCGAACAGACGCGTTGCACGGTTGAGATCATCCAGCGCCAGCCAGCCGCCCGTATCGGACATGTAGCACCGCAGATAGATGCCGGAACGTTGGACGGCATCGGTCATGACCTGGATGTACTCGATCAGATAGGGGGCGGCTGGACCGTAGTAGCCGGTCATGAACTCCCGGATCAGTTCCTTTTCGTCGGCCTCGGGATTCCATAGCAGATGGGCGATCAACCAGGCGCGAAGCCGGATGAATTCGCCAACGCGGCTTCCGCTGTCGCCCTGCTGGAATACACCAAGGGCTTTGTTCCGCGTGAAATAACGGATATTCGGCGCCAGGACGTGGTAGTTCGGATGAGGAATCAGGTAGGAGCGGAAGTTCGTAACGTAGTCCCAAATGTAGATGTGCGGCGCAATGCGGCTCCACCCCTCCACGTCTTCGCGGAACTTCACATTCTGCTCCCCGGCCTCCAGCGTTTCGCAGAACGAGCATTCGATCGAGCAAAGCCGCACGACGACGTTGTGCCGTGGCCGGATGTTCTTGGGCGGTTGGCGCGTGTACTGGTACGCGAGTGTTTCCACTTTGATGTCGGGGAACTCGGGTTCAATCCCGGCCGCAATGGCATTGACGAAATCGATCAGCGAACCGGCAGGCGTGCCTTCCCTTTCGTCGATCGCGCGGCACTTGTCGCACTGGCAGTTGCCTCGCCAGTCGTTCTGGCTGACCGAGATCATCGTTGCGCCGGGATTCGCCCGCAAACGCTCGGACACAACGCGGATCATCTCGGCGCGCATTTCCTCGTTCGTCAGGCAGAGTTGCGCCCGTTCGTACTGACGTTTGCCGTCGATCAGGCTGTACCACTCCGGATGATCCTTGAAGTATTTCGACGGGGGTAGTAGCGGATTGATCTGAAAGAACGTATGCACCCAACCGACCAGCCCGTTCGGCCCGCCGTACTCGTCAGGAATTGTGTAGTGGTCGTGGCCGTTCAGCCGCAGACGGGCCGAGAACACGCCCATTGCGTGCTGCTCGTCTTCCGTAACAAGACTGTGGTTGGTGAAGCAGCCGTCGGACAGTTCCAGGTAGCGGACGGCGCGGTCTTCGATAATCGGTGTGTAGCGGATGTCGAGCGGCGGAATGGAGAGATCCGGGCATTTCGGAATGTGGGTTTCTGTTTGGGTCCACCATCGAACCCCGACCGTGTCCTCCAGAAAGGTAAACACGGCGCACAGGGCGCCGCGCCGCGGATGTCCGACCAGAACCAGATCGTCGCCGACGGTCTTGATAATGATGGTGTCCGGGGGCAGTTTGGCCGGTTCGAGTCCAGGAATCAGCTTTTGGGCAAGCGAACCGAAACCGACGACGATGCGCGGCGCGCCATCCGGCACGTCGGCCTCGGAGATAATCGGCAAGGTCGTCCCGATTACCTGCCCCAGATGTTCCTGCAATTCACCGGCGGCCGTCTTCTCTACACGCGAGGCCGCTTTGGGAAGCACGATCACGTAATCGCTCTTCCCGCCTTTGGCAAGAACCAGCCCATCGCCGGCAGACGCCGTACTGGTTGGCAGAAGAAGGCCGAGGAGAAAGAGCCCAATGACGGTGTTTATCAACAGGCGACGCATGGCAGGGGTTCTCCGGAGGACGAACTTGGCGAGTTGTGCATGACGCAGGTTCATTATGCACCAGGGAGCATCGATGCCAATGGACAAACGTGCCATACCTACTGAGACTTTTAGTCGCCCCTCGCCGGTTTATGGGATCAACTCGAACAATGCCGTATCGGGTGTGGCGAATGGGTAGGAGAACTGTCGATCGTTTACCGGAACTACCTGGCCGGTGTACAGTTCCCGCACTTCGCGGCAGGGGCCGGGCAGGGTGATGGTCTTGGAGCCACCTTCGGCCATATGGATGGCGACCAGACGCTGGTTGGCGTACACCGGAACGGCATCGTCGCAGTAGATCGTGACGCCTGCATCGACGGCGGCCCGTCGCAAGACTTCCGTCGCGAGTCCTTTGTATGAGGGGACGTAAACAGCAGTCCATGCATCGTGCTTGGCTACACTCACACCTTCGGTCTGGAACGCGGTTCCGGTTAGTGCCTGCACTCGCGCGGTGTCCAGTGTTTTTCCATCGCTGATGCCTGGGGCGTACGCGAAGACCACGGTACGGTCCCGGTGGAACACGTGTTCTGTCAGGACGGCGGCCTTTTCTGCGGTCACTTCAAACAACCCGGGGAAGACGAACATCTTGTACTGCGACAGATCGGCCTTCGAAAGGTCGTTGAAGGAGAAGACCTCGAACGGGGCGCCGAGACGGTTGAGTTTTTTTCGAGTCGCGGCGTAGATCTGCCCGGCCAGCGGACTGCGGTCGTTCACCAACCGTGCGCTCTGCGGATCGACCACCAGGGCGACTTCGGCGCGCGTTTCAGAGGGCTGCTTCGCGTAGGTGTCCCACAATTGTCTGCTGCGGGCAACGATCTCCATCGTCTCCGGTGTTCTGAAGACTCCGCCCCACATATCGAAGCACCAGAGCGACGTCCCATTGATAATTGCCAGTGAGAACTCGCGTTTCAGGCCGGCATCGGTCTCGGCCTGGTCTTTCCACGGGTGCATCCAGCCGATCGACACGAATTCGTCCAGATGGATGTTGTAGGTTGGCGTGCGGTGGTCGATTTCGTGCAGAAAGCCTTTGCCGCAGAGGACACGCGTACCGTTAGGTACCATGAAACCGCTGCCTCCGCCCATCGGCCGGTCCTGATAGGTGCCGGGACTGATAAAGAAGTCGATGTCCGGCGAATGATACAGGCGTTCGTATTCCAGATGGCCCGCCCAGACCAGGCGGTTGGTGGTCAGTTCGAGGATATAGCCAAAAAACATGCCGATCTGCCGTTGCTTGGGGGCGAGTGCCCGGGCTTGGGCCACAAAATCGAGGATGGCGTCGGCAATGACATCACCGGTGAAGTGCGCGTAATCGATGATGTCCCGTTCCGTGGCGGGATCGCGGATGAGTCCATCGAACGAGGCTTCATCCATGCGTGCGTACGATGGAATGGGGACTTCCGGACGACCATGCTGCGCGCACCACGCTTGCCACGCCTGCGTCTTCATCCGGCCTGCCGTACCGCGGCTGTAGTCCATCCACTCGTCGGTCTGTCCGCAAGCCAGGAGGTAGGCCCTGATCCGATCGCCGTAGCGAGCCTCCATATGTTCGATGATGGCCTTCAGATACGTCTTCACCTCTTTTCGCCATGCCGGATTCGCACACGCGCAGCTCAGCATGGTGAAGCTCTCGCTTTCTGCGCTGTGCCCCCGCAGGGCTAACTGCCGTTGCAGCCAGATGGGCGTGTTCAAATCGATCATGCAGATGAAGGTTGCGTCCGGATTCACGGCCAGCACGTCGTCGTACTGTTTGTTGAGCGAATCGAAATCGTACTTGCCGAACCATCGCCAGACGGAAGGATACTTCGAATACGGTTTGCCCAGCGAGTTATCGGTATTCGCCGCAAAGACACAGACCGTATCGACCTTGGCGTCTTTGAACTGCCGCATGGCCTCGAACTCGGGCCAGAACGATCGGTATGCGAATGCCAGCGGCGTCTGCGGCTCGGCGGCTTCGAGCAATCCGGAAATGGGGACAAGCAGGGTGATAACGGCGGCAATGGGGCATTTCATGTTCAGGCTCCGTTCGATCGAGGGTCAGGACGGGCCGGTATTCGAGGATGCCAAGGGCAAATGCCTCGCAGCCAACCCGCTCGCGTTGCGCTGTGCAATACTCGTTGGTCCAGTGTAAGCGGCCGGAACGCCGATGCCAATGGTATTCCTGCCAGGAAACCGCGCCACACCTCTTGCCGATTGCGCCTTGACGCCCCACACGGCCCGTGTATACTTCGTCGATAGGTGTGGGGCGTTGCCCTGGCTGGTTGTACGCAGGTCCGGATTGCGCGGAAGGCCACCGTGCGGGCTTGTCCCGCCGGAGCCATGGTCAGCCAGCTACAAGACGGTGGCACCTGTAATGGTCTCCTCCGCGAATCGCCGCCGCCGGAGGCGGCGGCGATTCGCGGAGGAGCATGGGGGAGTTTGAGGGCCGCTTGTAGCTGACAGACCACCGCTCCGGCCGGGCAAGCCGGCACGGTGGCGTTCGGGACTTGTGTAAGACAACGAGGGCGTTGCCCACCGGTTGCTTTGAGGGGAACGAGAGGGCGTATGTCGGAACCGCGCAAGGTGGCACTGCTGGTCGAGTCGGGCATGGAGTACGGTCGCGGCGTGCTGCGCGGGATCGGCGCTTATGCCCAGGCGCATGGGCCGTGGGCCTTCTTCCATCGTGTTGAAATGCTGCCCGAGACCCTCTCACCCCAGTTGCGCAAGTGGAAACCGCAGGGGATTATCGGGCAGTTCGAGTCGCGCAAATTGCTGGGGCAGGTACGCCGAATGGGCGTGCCGGCGATTGATCTGTTCGCCCTGCATCCGAGTGGGGGAATCCCGCGGTTCGGTGTGGATAACGTGGCCGCTTCGCGCATGGCGGTCGACTATTTCCGCGAGTTGGGGTTCGAGAACATCGCCTACTGTGGTTTCAGGGGCGTGTATTACTGCGAACGTCGCTCCAAGGCGTTCGTCGAGTACATGCAGCAGTTGCAACTGCCTGCACACGTCTTTCCTGTGACCGAGGCGGCGTCGCGACCTAGTGTCTTCGATCGGGAGGCGGCCGGACAGTTCGATATCGAACGAATCGGCGACTGGCTGCGCACCCTGCCGAAGCCTGTAGCCCTGATGGCCGGCACCGATACGCGGGCCCGGCAAGTGCTCGAAGCGTGCCGGTTGTCCAATCTGCATGTTCCCGACGAGGTGGCCGTGCTCGGTGTCGGGAACGACGAGGTGATGTGCAATCTGGCCGATCCGCCATTGACGAGCGTGGCGCTTCGGCCCGAGGAAATCGGCCGGCGTGCGGCGGCCTTGCTGGATCGCATGATGCGCGGCGACAAGCCGGTAGAGGATCATGTGGAGGTGGGCCCGCTTTGTGTCGTTTCGAGGCAATCGACCAATACGCTCGCGATCAAGGATCCGCTGGTCCACGAGGCCGTACGGTATATCCGCGAGAAATATACCGAAGGCGCAACCGTTTCCAAGCTGGTGGAGCATCTGGGCATTTCGCGCAGTACGCTCCAGCGGCGCTTTCTTGAATCGCTGGGACGTTCGCCACGCGCGGAGCTGATTCGTGTTCAGCTCGACCGGGTGGAACAGCTTCTGCGCGATACCGATCTGCCTTTGACAAAAATCGCCCAGCGGACCGGCTTCAACTACGTAGAGTGCATGATGAAATTGTTCAAGCGGAAGACCGGAAAGACGCCCACCGAATTCCGGGCCGGGCGACCGCCCAAGCGGTAGTCCGGATTGTTCATCCAGGTACGGTGGCTCGAGGTCGCGTAAATCACTGGTGGGTCCGCACAAGCCGCAACCGCGCTGATCTATAGGCGCCTGCCTGGAAGAACGCCGACGCTAGCGACCGATGACCCACCGGAAGAAGCGGCTTGTTTCACCCTATCGGTGGCGCAGGATATCCCAATATGCACCGCGTGCCCCGTTGGCAATGGCATCGGCCAGGACGTGATTCTCGTTGTAATTGTACCCATCGGCGTCGCTGTCAGGTACGGTGTCGTCGGCCGGCGGGAAGAAGCGAGGGTCCCCGCCGATCAGATCACGAATCAATCGGGCCGGACGGTCGCCCAGCGAGGGCGACACGTAGAACGTGGGCCGAAGCAGGTCGATCGGCCCTTCGTAACGCCGATGGATTCCGGGGACCGTTTCAAGGGGACCGCGTGTCGTGAGCCTTGCCGTGACAGGTGTTTGCGGATAGAGCCGAATTCCCAAGGCGGCGCCGGCACAGTCCGGGTTGAGACGTTTGAAGAAGGCAATCGATTCGCCCGCAGTCTCGGCCGTCTCGCCCGGGCCGCCGAGCAACAGGTCGGTCATCACGGCCATATTGTGCCTCCGGCAGAGTTGCACGGCATGCGACAGGTCCTCGGGCCGATGCGGCTGCCCGTAGGCGGCCAGCATTGCAAGGTTGGCCGCATCGCTGGTGAAGTTGATGCCGACGCAGCCGGCCCGCTGCATGGCCCCGGCCAGCTCGGCGTCGAACGGGACGACGGCAAGGTAAGCGTACCACCGTACTCGCTCGCCCAACCTGCGTCGGATCAGTGCCTCGCACACGTCTCTGGCGTGTTCAATCGGCAGGTTGAACTCGGCATCGCACAGGTGGATAACATCGACGCCCTGCCTGAGGAGCGAATGAAATTCTTCGGCAATGTCTTCGGGGTCGCGTAGTCGGAACGTCGCGCCTTTTGCTAAGGGGTCGGCACAGTAGGCGCAGCGGCGATTGCAGCCGCGTTTCGTTTCGACGCCGATCTGGCCGCCCTGCCGGAAGTAGGTTGCGTTAGCGACCGTGCTGCGATCGGTCGGAACGTTCAAACGAGCCGGCCACCCAGGTGCGTTCACGCGGATGTGCCCGTCTTCTCGCCAGAGCAGTCCGCTCACGCGATCGAACCGGCGGTCCCCCTGCAATTCGTCCAGCAAGAACCCAATCGCCTCTTCGCCATCACCGCGAATTCCAAAATCGGCCCCGCAGTGGGCCAACACCTGCTGGGCGAAGATGGAATACCCCACTCCCCCAACGACAATGGGCGCGTCGGTCAGCTCACGTAGTAACTGGACGCGAGCGGTCAATTCGGGCACGAACCAGACCCCGCCTGGCCAGAAGCAGTCGTCCACATTGCGGAACGAGAGCCCAACCAAGCCAGGACGATGGGCCGCGAAGTATTCGCGCAGTGCGTGTTCGGCGTCGGCAACCAGCGCCAGGTCAACCAGATCGACGGAAGCACCGTTCCGTCGCGCCGCAGAAATGATGTAATCCAACCCCACCGGCGCAATCGGGGGCGTCATGCGGTTCGTATTGATCAGGGTCAGTAACATGAAACGGACTGTAATTCGGATTCAGGAATCAGGGGGTGTCGAGGCGTGCAGTTTGTCAGAGTATTTCACCAAGGTCTTCACACAGCCAGATTTGCCACGTTGCCACAAAAAGTCACGGCTGCCTTCAATGCTGATGGCCGGGCATGACGCGAGTGGACTCGTCGCCGAAGTAGCGGGTGAGACGCTCGCGGAGCATCAGGCGGGCTCGCAGGAGGCGGACCTTGGCGTTCGACAGGCTGATGTCCAGGGCGCTGGCCGTTTCTTCGGTCGAAAACCCTTCGATATCGCGCAGGATGAAGACGAGGCGGTATTTCTCGTCGATTTCGGCCAGGGCTTCGTCGAGCAGGCGGCGGGTTTCACTGCGCGTGGCGATGTCTTCGGGCGTCTCTTTCCACTCGGCGATGTACTGCGGTCGGGGCAGATCGCCGTCGTCTGAACGATCCTCGGACAATGTGGCCGTCCGCCGCACATTCTCGCGGCGCATCAGCGCCAAAGCGTGATTGGTTGCCACACGTAGCAACCACGTCGAAAACCGCGCCTGCTCACGAAACGTGCCGAGATGCTCGATGAGGCTAAGAAAGGTCTGCTGCACGACCTCTTCGGCGTCGTGCCGCCGGCCAAGAATGCGCTGGGCCAGCCCGAACACTCGCCGCTCGTATTTCGCGACGAGGGCTTCGAAGGCGGCGTAATCGCCTTTCTGGGCCCGGTGAACCAGGGGCAGGTCATCATCGATAGGGACGCTCGTCGACACGGTGCTTCAGCAATTCTCGGCGGCGAGTGGACTGGACAGAACGGGTGCTCAAGACGGATGGGATTGTACCTTCTCGCACCAGTGCCGCAAGCCCCACGACTGCGAAGATTTCATCATCACCATGCACCGAACGATTTGGCTCTTCCGTTTCCGGCGGTAGGCTGTCATCGTGGATATCCTGCCTTTAGCCCGGATTATTCACGATAGGTAGGATGGGTCAAACAAGCCGCTTCTTCTGCTGGGTCATCGATCGCTGATGCCGGCCTTGTTCCAGGCGGCGAGCTGTAAATCAGCTCGGTTGCGGCTTGTGCGGACCCACCAACGATCTACGCGGCCTTGACCCACCCGAAGTAGATGAATAATCCGGGTTAGGCGGTTTGGCCTTTTCCGGCCAAAGACGGGACTCCAGCGGGCTACGATTCGCACCTGGAGCCACAGAGCCAAAGATGTGGTAATACTTCACAAGTGACATCCCATTTCGCCTCCTGAGGGTAGGGTAGGCAACATAGATAACGTACATAGGCAGCGAATCCTGTTCGACAACACCTTTGACGAAGACGCGTCCGCGGCCGATCGTGGCGTCGACTTCCACGGCCAGCTCCGCCGAAGGATGCCGGTAATCGCTTGCAAATGGTCGGTTCCTGCACCCGTTCCAGCGGCATAACCCATCCGTTAGAATTGCAGAGAATTGTAGCCTGACGATATCGGCTCTAAGCTTGGCGGAAAGCCCCAAGAGGATGGCAGAGGGAAACATGAGAGTGCTGTTTGCTGGCGCCGCTGTCTTTCTGTGTTGTTCGGTGACGGCGGCGGAGTTTGACTTGATTGCGGATGGGAAGGCGAAGTGCCATATCGTCAGCAAAGAGACGTCTTCGTTGCCGGTGCAGTATGCCGCTCGTGAGTTGGCGTTTTTTCTGGCCAAGATCTCCAGTGGAGAACGGCCGGAAGTCGCCGAATCGCCTTCTCCGGACCGCTATAACGTCTTTTTGGGCACGGTCGCCGAGCTGGAGCTGACTGCACAGGCAACTGTTGAACCCAATCTGCTGAGCCCCGGTGGCTTTGCCATCGTCGCTCGGAACGACGGGCTCTATATCATTGGCGGCGATCCACTCGGAACGCTCTACGGCGCGTACGACATCCTGAAGAAATACGGTGGCATCCGCTGGCTGTTCCCCGGCGAGGAAGGCGAGTACTTCAAGACCAAGACGACGATTTCCGTGCCGGGGCAAAAGACCATTCGCAACCCCTACCTGGCGTTCCGGTGGATGGAACTCAACGGGGTTGTTGTCAACAAGCCTTATTTTGAAACGCGTGAATGGCAGGTTCGGAATTACATGATCCCGAAATGCAGTCCGATCCATCTCCGTGATTCGCAGCACGGGCGACACATGCGCGAACTTGGAGCCGAGAATGTTCCGATTGGCGGCCACATCTTGACGCCGCTGTTGTTTGGCGGCAAATATCCGAGCAAGGCCGAACTCGAAACGATGTTTCAGGAGCATCCAGAGTACTTCCCGCTCATTGATGGCAAACGCATTCCGCTCGATGGCCAGAAATACCAACCCTGCACCAGCAATCCGGAAGTCATCGACATCATGGCGAAGAGTCTGATCGCCAAGGCGACAGAATCCGATAGCAACGGTCTGATCATCATCGGCAACAATGACGGCACCGGATGGTGCGAGTGCGAGAACTGCCGCCGCCTCGATCCGCCGGAGGAAGCCGCGCGGAATCGGGTCGCCACCCGCTACTGGACCTTGGTCCAGACGCTCGCCCAACGGGTCTGGGCTGTCAAGCCGGATGCCAAACTGGGCGGCTGGGCATACCAGAATTTCTGGGCGCCGCCGATCGGCATCGAGCTTGATCCCCGGCTGATTGTCTGTGTCAGCTTCAACAACCAGTGCTGGCGACATGCGATTGCCGATCCCGACTGTTCGGTCAACCGCGAATTCCGGAAGCTCTACCTGCAATGGAAAGAACGCGGAGTGCGGATGTACAACCGCGATGAAATCGCCGCCAGCGGTTCCGTGGGCAGCAACTTCCTGCCGGCAGAGAGAATCTTACGTCAGAATTTTCGGGATTACCCTGAACTCGGCCTGCAGGGGTCGAGTTTCTGCATTGTGCCACCGCCGCCGGAGGCCGAAGTCTACGCACCGTTGCGGCGCGGCATGATGTCGGAACGCAACCTGCAATGGGCCGCCATGTGGCAGACGAACTATCTTTCCGCACAACTGATGTTTGACAGCACGCTTGATTTCAACGCCCTCTATGAAGAGTGCAACAGCCTTTTCTACGGCAAAGGGTGGGAAGGAGGCATGAAGGCGTTTCGGGCCTTATTGACGAAGACCTTTGTCGAGACGCCAGGTTGCATGGGGTGGGGGCTGGGGGCGCCGTTGGGCCGTTGCCTGGACGAGCCAGGCGTTTGGGAAGAATTGAAGGCCTTGCTGGCAAAGGCGGAGCAGGCCGCGGCCGAAGACCCCGACCCGCGGGCGCTCGTGCATGTGCAGCGGGAACGCGATATCTTCGCCTATACGTGGGAGGCGGCCCGCGTCGCGTATCTTGCAAGCTACCGGGAACTGACGGCATACCGCGTCACCGCGCCCATCACTATTGACGGGATCCTGGACGAAAAAGACTGGAAAGCGGCCGATGTCATGACCGGTTTCACGATCCCGCCATGGGCCGATTCCGCCGCCAAACCGGAACCGACCTATTTCCGCGTCGCGTATGAACCGGACAATGTCTATATTGCCGTCGAAGCCATGGAGCCGAATCCGGCTGCCATCATCGCCGACCAGATTCCGCAGGACGGTCCCTACCAGAAGGTCGGCAATGCCGTGGAGGTTTTTCTGAATTATCCCGACATGGCCGAAGAGTACTATCATTACATCATCAATTCCGCCGGCTCGATCATCGATGCGCGCCACGGCCCGAATAGGCGCGACCTCGACTACAACGCCAACGTTGAATACGCCGTCAAGACTTCGCCTGACCGCTGGACGCTGGAAATGCGCGTGCCGACAGCAGAGATCGGCATGAAGTGTTTCGACGGCTCCACCTGGAGAATGAACATCGCCCGCTGCCGCAAGGTGAGTGAAGATCGCAGTGAACTCTCCAGTTGGTGCAGCGGCCATTTCCATGGCATTGATCATTTCGGTGTCGTCCGATTCACCCCCACCCGCCCCACCGGCCTGAGCCAGGGCGGCGACCAGGCGGCCTGGAAGAACGCGTCGCTGAACGAAGTAACGGAAAATGCAACGTTGCACCCAGCCCGGCAATGGAAAGAAGGCTGGAAAACATCCCTGGTGCCGAAGGTCTGGACTGCCGACCGTGATGCCGTCGGAAGCACACGCCTGCACCCCGATTCTGCCGACAACTACTTCCTAGAACTGGAAAAAGGCATTATTGGCAACTGGTATGTCGCCCCGGCGTCGAAGCTGCGGATTACTTTCCGCGCCTCGGGGCATGGAAAGGCGCGCTTATGGACGGGCAAGTACGAGAAGGCCAAAGGCAAGGGCTATCCGTTCAAAGGCTCGACCGGCGTCCTCGATTTCGATGTCCAGGGCGACCAGTGGCAGACCTACAGCCTGGAAGTCGACAAGGGCGGCGAACCGCGACTCTACGTCCGCTTCTTCCACCAGGAGGGAATCGTCCGCATCGACGACGTTGTCGTGACCCCCGTCGCCCAAAATCCAAGCAACCCGGCTGCATTGAATGCCCCACAGCCTTGAATCGAAGCAACGCGACGTATTGCAAACAGGCTGCGCGCTGTTGTATTCCCCCTAGGCAACCATTCGACGACGGCCGAAGCGAAGCAGGGCCAAGACCATCACACCCAGGCCAAGCAAGATTCCGGTCGACGGCTCGGGGATGTAGGTTATCGTCAGTACGGGTCGGTAGGCAAGCGTGGCGTACTCGGAGCTGGCAAACGCCCACCCGTCGGAGCCCCGGGGTATCAAGGCCCAGCCGTAGTTCGTCTCGCCCGCCTGCCAGGCTTTGATGCTATCGGTAACGTCAAAGATGGTTGCGAACGGCGCCGAGCCGCCAAGATTACCGGAATCCACTTCCACCTCAGCCAGCGCCTCGAGGTCATCGCAGTCGATCCCGTCACCGCCGAAACTGCTATTCCACGTAGCAGATGACTCGTCCCAGTCTGTCAGAAGACGGTGCAGATACGCGCCATTACCGGCGGCATAGGTCACGTTGGGCGTCGTAAGCACCAGTTCTGCCCAGAGAATCTCTGCATTCTCGGGGATCTGCCCCGAACCATTCCCGAAAAGCCCCTCGAAGCGTATGAGGGCCTCCGATTCATCCGTACTCGTAGCGCTGGTGCGAGCGTCTGCCCATAGGACCGTGTCGGCGCCATAATTCGTAGCGGCGTTGCTCTGGAATATTCGCGTATCCTGTGTGCCCGAGTAGACGCCGTAGCCGTGGTCCACACCTTCCTGGAACGCGATCATGGTTTCACTCGTCGCGATTTCCAATGGCGAAGTCCCGTTGTACAGGTCCGTAATATCGTTGTCCGACAGGACGCGGTTCCAGACGGTCATGTCATCGACGAGCCCGTTCCAGCAGTCACTGGGGGTGCTGCCGTCATATTCTTGGCCGATGCTGTATTGAGTCGCGGTGCTCCACGGCGTGACGACGGCAGGAAGGCCCGAAGAAATATCGACGTTATCCACCTTGATGGTTGTCGTTCCGTTGCCGGTCATTGTAATGGCGAGGAAATGCCAGTTGCCATCGTTGTTGCCCATCGCGTCGGAGAAATCGCCGTCACATTCCCAATACGAAACGGGTGCTCCATAGCTGCCGGGCCCAGCAGCACTTGCGATGAGCAAGGTGGCGAGGAACAAGTAAGTTCTTCTGCAACTCATGACGATTCTCCAATTGCGAGTAGCAATTGGAAACAAACTAACACCGCTTACGCCGGTCGCCACGACGGACGCGCAGATGCGTGTCGTTATCAAGAGCACCACTAGACAATGCCAGTCTATAAAAAACAACGTTCCGCTTAATTGTTGGTGTTCTTGCTCTGGCGTCGATCCAGGATAATAGCGACAATCCTTTCCGCCAAACCGGAAAGGAGGCCGGTATGTCGCGGTTGCCGATGGATCGATCGAGGGTCCGAGACGTGGTTTTGGTTCGTCAGGATCGAAGTTGCCCCGTATGCGAGGCAAAGATGCATATACATTCTGAGCGTACGCGCATCATACATACGCTCCAAGGTCCGGTGCGCCTGATCGTAAAGCTGCTCCAATGCCGCAACAAGGAATGTGACTCTACGAAAACCTTTGGTCCGGAGCAGGAAGCCGAGTATGCTGTGCCGCGTTGGGCGATTGGCTGGGACGTATTCTGCTGGATGGGCCAGCGGCGGTTCGCCCGCCATTGGTCCGTGTCCCAAATCCGCCACGAACTGGCCGACAGTTACGACATTGCCTTGTCGGACGACGCGATTGGGGATCATCTCGCTTCGTACCAGAACATGGTTGCCGCTCGGCATCAGGACTTGGGGGAAATGAAACGGGCATATCGTGCCAGGAGCAGAGTTGTCCTCACGATCGACGGCTTGCAGCCGGAGAAGGGACATGAGACGCTCTACGTTGTCCGCGAAGTGACCCGCAACCGCGTCTGGTTTGCCGAACCACTGCTGTCGGGCGCGACGGCCGAAATCAGGAAACTGTTTGCCCGCGCCAAACGCTTGGCTCGAACGCTGCGTTTGAACGTCGTGCTTTGGATTTCGGACAAGCAGGACGCCTTTCTCAAGTGCGTCGCCACGGAATTTCCCGGCGTGCCGCACCGGTATTGCGAGAACCACTTCTTTCGCGACTTGGCGAAGCCGGTTCTCGACGTGGACAGCACGGCAAAGACGAGAATGCGTGCCAAAATCCGGGGTTTGAGGGCCTTGGAGCGTGAAATCCTCGAGGCGCGGGAAGCGGCCGCGCGACCATCGTCGGCCGGTCGGAAGCGGAGGTTGTCTCTGGCCGGGGCAAGCGGCGACGTGGTGCTCGACTATTGCAGTGCGGTGCGTGGCATCCTGAACGACAATCACGGCGGTCCTGCTCATCCGGCTGGCCTGCGAATGCTCGAAGCGCTGGGCGACGTGCAGAAGTCGCTTGGGCGCGTCGCGTCGTCCGGGAAAGTTGGTCCAGCGATCGATCTGCTGGCCCGATTGAGGGGATTCATTGACCGTGGGGTGGCGGATCAGCGAAAAGCCTTCACTCGCGTGCGGCGGTACACCCGACAGGTGCGTCAGGTGATGACGTTGCTGACCAGTGAAGATGGCTTGCCGTTGGCAAAACGCAAATCCCGATTTACGGCGAAGCTCGAGGAGTTTCAATGTCGTGAGGATGATGGGGTCTATGCGCATTTTGCGAAAGTGATGGCGTCGTTTCGTCCTGGTCTGTTCGTACGCGCCACATTGGCCTCGTATCCTCGCGACAACCTGGATCTGGAGCGATGGTTTCGTTGTCCGAAGTCGCATGAGCGTCGCATTCACGGTCATCGCCATGCAGGGATTCGTATCGTACGGGATGGCCCGACGCTAATCCCGACCCTCGATACCCACGCGAGCCATCCTCAAGTTTTCAGCCGTGAAGATCTCTTTCCGTTCCGGTTTGCTTCTCCTCCACCAAGCCAAGTCGCCGCACGACATCGCCACATCATCATGCGGCAAAGTCGCTCGAAAAACAACGACGCCTCCTGCTCCGAACGTTAGAAGGCCAAATCTTGAAAAACCAATAATTAAGCGGAACGTTGATAAAAAAGGGAGGACAAAATCAAGGAATTTGACCGTGGCGTATCAAAACACTCCCGTGCTGGCTCACGCGGGGGGCTCGCGCTAGGTTGGAGGACTTGCGTTAGGTGGGGGGGTCGGTCGCGGTATCGCGCCGTTTTACGGAAACGGCGGCGGTGTGAATGCCGCATCTCGCTGGCCCCTTGTGCTCGGGGCACGAATTCACAAGGACATGAATTCACAAAGACATGCAATGCGCTAACAGCACATGCAATACGCCACTTGACACAAGGCGTCCCTTCGCCGGCAGCAATCGCCCTGGGGGGGCTGGCGGAAAGCTTACCGCAAAGCAGATGTTGTTATGACTGTGGCGCGTTCGCAATGGGCCGATACCAACGTAACTTCTCGATATCACATTGTTTCCGGAACCGTCCGTGGGGCCCGTTGCTGGGCGAGGACGACGAAGACCGGAAACAGTAATTCGAAAACCGGCTCGAAGTACTCGCAAAGAGCTTCGCCATCGAAGTCGCCTGGCAGGAATTAAAAATCAGGGCGAATTCTGTGGGGATTGTGTTTGTTCATGGTGCTGGATGAAGTTTTCCAGCATTCGTGCAGGCGAGAGACGGATGTCGTCGCCACCGAGGACGATCATCCCCTTGCCATAGCGTCTGGCCAGCAAGTAAGGATATGGCGCGCCGCTACCGTTTGCGGCAGTCGCCAATACCGTCCAGGCTTTGGGCTCGGCTGGCAGGAAGCCGTAGGCTGGGGTGATGTGAGATTTGAGGCCGCGGAGCAGGTCGTTGGGTTTGCGGCTCCAGTCGCCTGGGGCAATAAACGCCGTGGTGCGTTCGGCCAGCGGGATCTTGCCGCATGAAACGGTTTTTACCTTCAGGGAAGGGTCCTGGAAGTATTCATCGAGCGGAATGCCCCAGTAGGAGACGAAGACGGCCAGTGCGCCGTCTCGGACCGCGGGAGCCAGATGTCTCTGCCAGTAATCCGGCGAAGGCTTGTTCGGCCCATGGGGATGGCGAAACCAGTAGGCGTCACACCGATCATCGAAGGCGTCCAGTTTTTCGGCATCGTCGATCAGTCGGATTTGCCACCCGCTCTCGGTGAATGTTTGCAGCAGCGCGACATTTCCGCTGCTTTCCCGGTCGGGTGCCCCAGACCACCATAGCAGCGATCGGCCCGTGTGAGGGGCAGAACTGAACAGCAGCAGGGCGGCCTCGCGCTGGGGGAAAACGGCGGTCGCGAAGTCGTGTCGCCCTCCGTTATGTCGCACGAAGCGGGCCTGCCAGCTTTCGTTGGGGTTAGGCGCTTCCCCGAGCGAGGCGAAGGGAATCGTCATCTGCGCCTTCCAGGCGTTTGCCGTTGTTTCGGTTGTCGCCTGCCATTCGGGATCCCAGCGGTCTTCGCGAACGCCGGTGCTGCTTTCGCGATAGTCCTGCAGAATCCCTTGCGGGTTGACGGCGAGATGCCACGTTTCGCCAGTCGGACCGGAAGTCATTATGACCTCTACGCTGTCGTCGTCGGCGACCTTGTCATCCCGCTTTCCCGCCATGACCTTGCGATTCTCGATCTTCTTGTCCCGGCAAAGCCACTTGACCAATAGGGCCTCTTCGGTCCATGCCAGACGTACGCAAGTGGAGAAATCCGGGGCGCCGGTGGCCGCCGCGGGAAAATCGAGAGGCGGGGAAGCGGACTGCGAGAAGTCGGACGCCTGTGCCAGCAGCGGCAGACTGACACGTGGAGCGTCGATGTTCATGCGGTACAGGTCCAGCCACTGATGGAACAGCGCTCGCTCATGTTGGAGAGCCGTTGCGGCGCGCTCTCGGGCAGTCGGGTCTTCGATCTGCGTCAATCGCTGTTCGGCATTGCGCAAGGCGGCAACCGCCTCGGACCGGAGGTCATCGGTCATCAGATGCGGGGCCGCAGTCAGTGCATTGCCGAGGATCGTGGCGTGGATTGGCATGGCCGTCCACGCGTGGTCCATGGCCAGATAGTAGTCCAGCATTGGCGCGGCTGCTTCGCCGAAGACGGTTTGGCGCCACTCGTTAAGCACCTCGGGCATTGTTCGGTCCGGCTCCCATAGCAGGCGGGCATAAAGGTAGATTGATAGGCGGTTCTGAACGTGATGTGCGTAGACTTGCGGTCCATGTCGGGGTGAGAGTGAAACCTCGGGAATCACGGCCACATGGTTCAGACGTCTGCTAGTCCGGACCGCGTTCTCGATCACGCTGAAGAATGGGATGAAGCGGGCGTTCTTGGAATAGACGTCATACTCGTAGGCGTAGTGGCCCATCGGAAGGCCTGTCGCCTGCCATGCGAGCATGGCGCGCATCGTGTCTTCGTTGCGTTCGCAGTCGGGATGTCCGTAGGGATGGATGTTGCAGCGGCTGTAGCTGGCGTATTCAATGAATTCGCTGTTGCGGATCGGGCACTGAGGTACATTCCGGTAACCCTGGTAGGCGATCGTGGCGAACCTCAGATCGGGGAATTCCTTTTTCAGGTTGTCGGTCAACCGGTTGTAGAATCGGAACCAGGCCGTAGACACATCGAGTTTTGCACATCGTTCACAGCGGCAATAGTCCTGATTGTCGCGAGGGAAAAGGCTAAGGATATCCAGGAAAGGCCGCTTCCGCACATATTCGGCTATTTCAGTGGCGACGAGCTGATCGACTTCCGGGTGGTTGAAGCAGATGTTGTTTTTGTACCGCTTGCCGCCGATTTCGGCGAAGTATTCCGGGTGTTGATCGAAAAGAACCGCCGGCAGTGCGACATTATGGGACGACCACATGGAATAGAATCCTCTGCGTTTCTCCTTGGCGGAGGCAGCGTGCCGGTGGATATTTATGAAATTGCGGGCCATCCACTCGCGGAAGATATCCACGTCGCGCCAGTCGCCGCACAGGTGGAAGCCGCGGTAGGCGAAGGCAGGCTGGTAGGTGTATTTCAGGTCCGGCAGGGTCCAGCTTTTCCGGGCAGGCATGAACTCGCCCTCCGGGCCGGGCCACAACCACCGCACTCCGAGTTCATGTTGCAGAAAGCGGTACACAGCGTACAATGCCCCGCGCGGTTGATTTCCCGCCAGGTAGAGCCGGCCGTCCAATGTATGCACAGCGACTTGTTCGACCTTGCCCGAGCTGAGTTTGAGGACTGCGGCCCGATCTTCGACTTCTGGATTTTCAAGGTCCCCAATGATGATTGCTCGGCGTTCGGGCGCCTGGGGCGACGACAGCACCTCGAAATCGGCGCCGGAGATTTTCTTCAGGGCAATGGCCAGTTCCTCGGCGGCAAACGTCTCCGTCGGCCCGGCTTGTGGGGAAAGATGGATTGTCCATTCGGTGCGACCGTCGTGGAAGAACATGTCGCCGCCGAAGGCCCCCCGCGCCGCCCACAGGATGAATACGGCCACGTACAGACGTCCGGGGCCAAAACCGCACAGATCATGCTTGTTCAATCGCATCGCTTGTCGTCTCCACAATTCCATCCAAAGATGCGAGACATGGCCGGCGGTGTCGGCCGGCGCAAGAAACGCCCAACTCGCCAAACCACCGTTCCGTCCAGCCTGAATCCTCAAGTTATCAATACGCTACATCTTCGAGACAAACGCGTGCGAAGTCAAGAACCGGTTTTTGAAACGTCGTACGTCCGCCCTGGTTCCTTGCGGGAAAGATCAATCGCGAGGTCCAAAGCCGCCTGTGCGAACGCTTGGAAAACAGCCGGCCCGATGCGCCCTGTTGACGACCAAGCTCAACCGAGCAGGTTGCGATTCGCAGCCGGCAGGTTACTTCGCCTTCCGAAGCGTTTCGAGCGACTGCTGCATGAAGGCCGCTTCTTCCTCGAAGCGGACCTTCTTGAAGAACGCGATCAGGGCCCGACAACGCCGTTGCGGATCCGCCCCGGTAGCGTGGCACAACTTCGCCAGACAGTGTGGACACAGCCACATCGGCTGGCGATCGGCTTCCTTCAAATGATTGGCCCCACACATGTTGCACAGGTGCTCGGTACAGTGCAACATTGAGAACATGTGACACGTCTCGTGCGTCGCAACACGGCAGGTGCGCCGCAGGCAAGGATCGAACTCCTTCGCAGGGGCTCTGTGACGATAGATCGAGTAAACGCCAACCCGGTCACGGTACGTCGCATGGCCGAACAGATAATTCGCATTGCCGCCCGGCCAGAGGTCCGTTGCCGTCAGCGCGAGATAGGCGCAGGCGTCACGTGGCAAACGTTCGTGCAGAACGTGTTCCAGAATGTACGTCGTCAGGAGTTGCTCATTCCTCCAGATCGGATGCTTGCGTTTCGCTTCGGGGGGAATCATATCGAGCGTGAACTCGCCTCGCACCCGCACGGGCAACTGGAAATAGGCCCGCATATAGTCGGCCGTCAGATCGAGAATCTCCTGCTGCTTTTCGTCGAATTCGCCGAGAAGCTGTAGGTAGATGATCCGCCGCGGCCGGTCCGCCCGGACGGGGTTGCAGGCGAGATACTGCCGGTAGGTTTGCCCCGGCTCTTCATGATGGTGGAGCCATTCACCCAACTTCGGCTCGGGCAACGACTCGTGTAACGGCAGGAGCGAATAGAACTCCAGCGGAAGCTCTTCCTCGGCCGCTGTATGACGTGTGACAAGTATCGTAATGAACCCTATTAGGATGGCCGCCGCATGCCTCATGGAAAACGCGTCCTCCGTTGTTGCGATGAATCAGCCGCCCTTTCCTTCAGCCCAACATAACCGGTCGACAATATGAGATCGTCGTACCAGACCGTGTTGTCGCGTTCCGCGCGGTGCACATACAGGTCGATACCGAATCGCTTGATCTTGACCTTTGCGTCGGAACGCCACCGCATGCCCGTGTAGTGGATATACAGCTTGCCGTCAATCCAGGCGGCCAGTTCGCCGTTCGCCTGCCCCGGATCATTTGCCTGAATCATATGTTCCAGGCAATACCATCGACCGCGCTGCAAGACGATCCGGTCGGCAGGTTCGGGGCCGAGCATGTTTCCCCAGTAATGCCCGTCCGGGTCGCGTCGCATGTCCATCCAGTAGGTGTAGAGGAACATGTAGCCGGGCGGCGACAGTCGGCCCCAATCGCGCCACGGTTCGAAGCGGCAGGTGAACCGGTCGTCGCCTCGCGGCCGGATTCCGGCCGACCCCATGCCTTCCCAGCGATTCGAACCGGCAACGGCTGCCAAACCGCCGCCCACGTGATTCAGGTTCCCCTGGTCATAGTCGGCAGCAAATCGGATGTAACAGCGCAACGATACCCGGTCGAACCCTTCCGCACCGAGCCAGCCGGTTGCCCCGGCGCCCGACTCGCGGCCATTGCGTGCAACGGCCGTCAGCTCGATCGCGCCGCGCCCCGAATGGGCCAGCTTGGGATCTTCGGTCAGCCGCGCACGGCCTTCCTTCAACCCGCGGATCTCGAAGTAGTTCTTCAGCGACTCGGGCGATTCGAAGCCGTCGTTCAGCAGGATTTTCCCAGGCGACTGGAGAGCCGCCAACCGCTGAGGATTTGCCAGCGTCTCCGCAGTAACCAATCGCGGATAGGGCCCGGAAGCATCGCCCTTAACCGAATCGGTTACGAGGCTTTCCGCAGACAAGACCAGGAGTACGAAGAACAATCGCATTGCAAGATCCTCACAGTTTCGAGAAGCGGGACGTGAAACGCGCATCTTGTTCTTCATGCTACCAGACCGACACCGCCAAGTCAACCAAGGCAATGCCGCAGGAGGTGTTTGGCAATCAGGTTCCAGCATCGCGATTCAGCACTGGAAAAGCTGCCCGCAGATCGAGCGTGTCGTCTAGCGCCTCCTGCAGGGCAAGCAGTCTGGCAAAGAGTCCTTTGACGCGTTGCGCCTGTGCGGGATCGGCGGCGAGGTCGTGGAGTTCTTTCGGATCGTCCGCAACGTGATAGAGCCGAACCACCTCGGCCTTCGTTTGCTTGGGCATTCCGCCGCGGATGTTACGAGCAACATCGAATACCTTCATGGCATCGGCTCGAACGTGCCACTTGCCGGTGAAGAACGTCTGGTACCCGGCCTGATGCATAAGCTGCGGCCAAAGGCGCCCGGCCTTGCGCTCGTCGTCGGTATGATCATACACGGCATGCGCGCGCCACACGCTGCGCCCGGTAACCAGCATCGTTCGACTGGCGACACACACCGCGCCACTCCACGATCCCATATTGCTCGCACAGGTCAGGTGGGCCCCGAGTGCGGCCAACCGGTCGAGATTGGGCGTCTCGATGTCGGTAAGGCCTGCCGCACCCAGTCCTTCGTACGACATGTCGTCGAGAAACACCAGCAGGATATTCGGACGATCGGCCTCCGCTGCCGAAACGGCGCCGGCGCCACCCAGCAGCAGGCTTGCAAACAAGGCGAAAAGCGATGTGCGTAGGTACATCAGTCTGGCTCCAATCGGTGTTTCAGGGAGACAATCGAAAGTCTCGTTCGGCAATCTTTCACAAACGCCTGCAAGGACTATTCAGGAATCGGATCGGTACGACGAACAGGGGTTCCTTCCCACACGGCCGTATCGCTGTCCTCGTCGTACGTCAGTACGCGATGGGCGCTGCCTGGAGCCGGCGGTACATCAACCTTCGGCAACCAGCGCCGATGTTCGGCAAGGACCGGCGCGAACTGCGGATTGTTCACCAGGTTGGTCCACTCGTTGGGGTCCGCCACCATGTCATACAATTCCTCCGAACCGTCGGCATAGTGGATAGAGCGGTATCGCTCGCTCCGTACGGCGTGATTGCCTTGGTTGTGCGACGTGATGGCCGGCCGCTCTCGCGGTGTGGCAGGGGCCTTCAACTGCGGCACAAGACTGATCCCTTCCAGGTCGTCGCGAGAAGGCAAACCGCACAATTCGACCAGTGTCGGGCAGATGTCCAACAGTTCGGCAGGCTGCGTGCACCTTCCACCGGCGCGCACGCCCGGCCCGGCAAAGATCAACGGCATCCGCGTCGATCGTTCCCACAACGTGTTCTTGCCGGTAATGGCCTTTTCTCCCAGGTGGTAACCGTGATCGCCCCAGAGCACCACGACCGTATTCTCAGCCAATCCGTTTTCCTCCAGGGCCGTCAGCAAGCGTCCAACCTGCGAGTCGATGAAACTCGTACAAGCCAGGTAGGATCGCGCAAGGTTGCGCCATTGGTTGTTCTCCTTGACCCACTGCAGCCGTGGCTCCGGCAAGTTCCAATGCAAGTACCACGAGAAACGCGGCGTATCGCCCCGGTCGTTCTGTTGGACCGGCGGCAGGACGGTGTCATCGTCGGGATACAGGTCGAACCATTTCTGCGTCGCGTAGCACGGCACATGGGGCAGAAAGAACCCCACGGCCAGGAAGAACGGCTGGTCTTTGGGCATCGTCTCAAGCTGTTCCACCGCCCAACTCGCCACACGGTAATCTTGCTTGTCCTCATCTTCATGCGGGAAGACGCCCCAATCCATCAGTGGGTGATTGCCCATGGGCGTCGGAGGGATCAGTTTCTTCTCCGGTCTGGCGCCGATGCCACTCGGAGGGCCCCATACGTCGAACTCCTGCTTCCGGTGCTTCGGCCCACCGGCAGCGCCGTGATAGATCTTCCCGGTCGAGTACGTACGGTACCCGTGTGCTTTGAAATGCTGCGGCATGGCAACG
Organism: Thermoguttaceae bacterium; assembly: GCA_040772845.1. Classification (GTDB taxonomy): domain Bacteria; phylum Planctomycetota; class Planctomycetia; order Pirellulales; family Thermoguttaceae; genus PWXP01. The sequence goes on along the minus strand of JAXGXG010000002.1, from coordinate 789,188 downwards.
CGGTCTTTCCATGTGTCGATTTGCCGAAACCAGGGCGCCAGGCCGTAAACCCCCGTCGTTGTCGGACGCAGGCTAAGCATCAGGCTGGTCCGAGATGGGTTACACAACGGAGCCTGGCAGTGCGCGTTCAGCATAACTGTTCCGCGGGCTGCCAGACGATCCATATTCGGTGTCTTGGCCAGGGGATGTCCCCCGAATGCGCCAACCCAGTCGTTCAAGTCGTCAACGGCAATGAACAAGACGTTCGGCTTCGCTTGCTCTACAGCGACGGCCGAATGAGCCACGCCTGACGTCAAGAGTAACAGGCCGAAAGCTACAAATCGGAACATTGCAGCAACTCCTGAGGAGGTTCAAACAGTCTCCAGTTTACGCGATCCGGCGACCGGAGGCAAAACTTTGCAGGCTTACCGTCGGCCCTTCGCCGGCGGTTCGCTGATGGGCCAGTCGGCCGACTCGCTGCGTGCAGTATGCAGGTAGGCATCGATCCGGGCAGCAATCTCCGGATGGTCCGCCGCCACGTCCGTCTCTTCGCCCAGGTCGTTCTCCAGATCGTAAAGCTGAAGGGGAGCTTCGATACTACGCTCGCGAATCCCCTTCCAACGGCCGCGATACAGCGCAGCCTGACTGAAGCCGCGTTCATGGAACTCCCAGTAGATGAACTCGTGCTGCTTCTGATCGTCAGGCCGGCCGAAAAGCGTGGGCGCGAAGCTGATCGAATCACGCTCCGCCGGCAATTCGGCCCCGGCCAGCTCGGCGGCCGTAGCAAACCAATCGCCAAAGTACGCCACGTGGCCGGTTTCCACACCTGCGGCAACCTTGCCGGGCCACCAGGCAATCGCCGGCACACGAATGCCGCCATCGGTCAGGCTGCGTTTGATGCCGCGCAGCGGCCCTGCAGGTTCGAAACGGGTGATGTCGTGATTGCTCTCGTTGTGCGGTCCGTTATCGCTTGTGAAGATGACCAGCGTGTTCTCGGCCAATCCGAGGAGCTTCAATTGCTCCATCATTCGCCCGACGTAACTATCGAGCCGTGTGATCATGGCCGCCTGCCCCTTGTCGGGAGTGGGCCAGTCCTTCAATGCGTACGGACCATAATCGGGCGCCTCGGCGCCGTCTTTCAACGCACGGGTTTGCTCGTTATTGGCATGCGGTATCACAGGACTCCAGTACAGGAAGAAAGGCCGGTCCTGATGGTTCGCAACGAACTTCAGTGCTTCGTCGGCGAACAGATCGTCGGCATATAGAACGGCCTCGGTGGCATAGCCGGCCCCACTGTCTCCCATAGGCGCCACCTTGTTCGGCAGAGCGATCCGCTCTTCGTTCCGCCACAGGAAGTCGGTGAAATGGTTGTGGGCATGGCCCTGGTTCAGATAGCCGAAGAACAGGTCGAACCCCTGCTTGCGGGGTAAGCCGGTCTCGGCCTCGCCAACTTCGCCCAATCCCCATTTCCCGATCAGTGCCGTGGCGTAACCCGCGGCTTGCAGTGTGTCTGCCACCGTCACGTCGTCCGGCCACAATGCCTGCGCCATAGGGTTTCTGCGACCTGCGTTTCCTCGTACCCGCGTGTGGCCATGGTGCTGGCCTGTCATCAGGACGGAACGCGAGGGCGCGCACACCGTGGCGCCGGCATAGAACTGGGTGAACCGCATGCCTTCGCGTGCCATCTTGTCGAGACAAGGTGTATCAATCACCTTCTGCCCGTAACAGCCGAGGTCACCGTAACCAAGGTCGTCCGCCATGATCCATACAAGATTCGGCCGCGGGACTTCCGCGGCCAACACTGCCCCCGAGACGAGAAACAGAACGAGAAGCATACTGCGGAAAACGACTCGCATCATGAGTGTGTCTCCTTAACAACCCATGGGAAAACCCCGCTGATGATCACCGACCATTGTGGTCGATCCTGACACCGAGGTCAAACGGGCAGCGAAATGGGCAGTGCCAGGCATTTCTAGGTTCCCCTGGAAAAACCGGTCACATCCTTTGCTGACTTGACAACCCGCAGTATTCCTGTACACTCGTAACCTGGTATGGAGATGCTCCGTGCCGGGGTGTACGACCGCTTGCGCTGAAACCGACCTCTAACCATCTTTCCGTGGGAGTTGCACGATGATCCAGTCCCGCCGTCACCGCTGTTCTCGCCGCCGTTTTCTGAAGTCTGTCGCCGCAGGTGCGGCCGCGGCAGGCGTGCCGTACGTGGCGCCCTCGTCGGTTTTCGGCGCATTTGCTCCCAGCAACCGGATTACGGTGGGCGTGATCGGTTGCGGAAATCAGAGCCGGATCGATTTGCCGGCATTCCTCGGTCACGACGACGCGCAGGTACTCGCCGTGTGCGACGTGAACACGGCCAGTCTCGGATATCGCAATCCAACCGACTTCCTCGGCCGGACTGTCCAGCAGGAGAACGTCAACAAGTTCTACGCCGAGAAGAAGGGGGCGGGCGGCTACAAGGGCTGCGATGCGTACAAAGACTTCCGCGAGCTTCTCGCCCGCGACGATATCGACGCCGTTGTGATCATCGTTCCCGACCACTGGCATGCACTGATGGCGATTGCTGCATGCGAGGCAGGCAAAGACATCTACTGCGAGAAACCCCTATCCTTGACCATCGATCAGGGGAAGGAAATGGTCAAGGCGGTGCGCAAGTACAACCGCGTTTTTCAAACAGGCAGCCATTATCGTTCCAGCCCGAACGCGCGCTACGTGTGCGAACTGGCCCTGAACGGAAAGCTGGGCGAGCTACGGACGATTCATACGTTCATCACCCCGCAAAATGCAACGGATCCCGGCCCCGATTGGAAACCGATGCCGGTTCCGGACGGTTTCGATTACGAAACATGGCTCGGGCCGGCGCCGTGGGCCCCCTACCACATCGACCGGTGCCTCTACCGATTCCGATTCCTGCTGGATTATTCGGGCGGCCAGACAACGAATTTCGGCGCCCATTCGAACGACTTGGCGCAGTGTGGAACCGGCAATAGCCTCTCCTGCCCCGTGGAGTTCGAAGACAATGGCTCGGAATGGCCGCCCAAGGACTATTTCTTCAGCACGGCAACCAAGGTGGCATTCAAAGCGCGCTATGCCAACGGGGTAGAAGTCGTTTGCGAGACCGTGGCGCCGGGGTTCGGCGCAAGGTTTGTCGGCAGCGAAGGCTGGGCCCAGGTGGATTACAAGGGCGTACACGTCTCACGCGATTCGCTGAAAGACGTCCGGTTCGGTCCCAACGATATCCGGCTTCCACAGTCGAATCCCCAGCGAACCAGCGATTCCAGCAAGTTCCATATTCCCGATCATTCCCGAGACTTCCTTGACTGTGTCAAATCTCGCAAGGATCCGATCGCGAGCGTCGAGGTGGGACACGCAACGGCGAACTTCTGCCACCTGGGGAACATTGCCATGCTGTTGAAACGGAAGATTCGCTGGGATCCCGAACAGCAGCAGATCCTTGGCGACGACGAGGCGGCGGCCATGCTCCGCCGTCCGATGCGCGCCCCGTGGTCGCTCTGGGGCTGACCGCCATTTCATGCCAGGTACCTCAGGTGTCCCTGACGCCTGAGAGGCAAAGTTACAGAAAACGCACAAGAATAGAGCAAACGATGGCGATTGTTTTGCGTTCGGCGTCTGTCGTCCTTACGTCTTCGGTGCGAGCCATGCATCCAAGACACATCCAACCGCGTCCAGCCTGCCGGCAAGGGTTCGGCGGCATGGCGACCACCTGAACAACCGAGGAGTCCCACGATGATCTGTCTGCAAGCGATCCGTTTCCGTACCATGGCAAGCCTCGCCTTTTGCATGGTGCTTGCCACAACGACATCTGTTTGGAGTCCCAAGACCATGGGCGACGACTTCCCCTCCTATCCCCTGGAGCCTACCGTCATCACGTACGAAGTCGAACCCGGTTGGCGGCAGCGGCCGGAGAATCTCGGTCCGATCGCCGCCGTGGCCGGCGTCGAGGTGGACAAGCAGGACCAAGTCTGGTGTGTCGAACGCACCACGGTCCCGGTACAAGTTTACTCGCCGGACGGGAAGCTGGTCCGCGCCTGGGGAGAGGAGCACCTGAAGGGGCCCCATACGCTACGGTTCGACAGCCAAGGGAACGTCTGGGTCTCCGACTTCGTTTTGCACGTCATCCGGAAGTTCACGCCGGAGGGCAAACTGCTAATGACACTGGGCACTCCTGGCGAGTCGGGCGACGACGGCGCGCATTTCTACCGCCCGACCGACATGGCCATTACGCCGTCCGGCGATATCTTCGTCAGCGATGGTTACGGCAACCGGCGGGTCGCCCATTTCGACGCCGAGGGCAAGTTCGTCAAGGCCTGGGGCGAGTTCGGCAGTGGGCCCGGCCAGTTCATCCTGCCTCACATGATCGTCGTGGACAGCCGTGGCACACTGTTCGTGGCCGACCGCAATAGCGGGCGAATCGAGCTGTTTGATCAATCGGGCAAATTCCTGGAGCAATGGTCCAATATCATGATGCCATGGGGCCTGTGGATTTCGGCCAAGGACGAATTGTGGGCATGCGGCGCCTCGCCCCAACTGTGGAGAAAAGACGGGAAGTTTCCGCCGCCGAAAGATCAGGTCTTCATGCGTTTTTCCACCGACGGCCGCGTCCAGCAGGTATGGACCGTCCCGAAAGGCAACGACGGCGAAGAGCAACCTGGCGACTGCAACTGGCTCCACTGCATAGCCCTCGACTCCAAGGGCAACATCTATGCCGGCGACATCATGGGCAAACGCCTGCAGAAGTTCGCCCGCACAGCCGAATAGCCGCTGGCTCGCAGCCAAATTGCCGGCGGGGCGCCCGGCGCGTTCCGCTGGGCCGCTACCGCCCCCCGGCTTCTCCCAGGGGGACGTGTAATTGGTCATAGCCGGTCACGGGTCGGCAGCGCAAGCCATTTTCGCACTGCATACGAGGGGGACAGTCTCATTTTCGCGGCTTGTCGCAGTAGCCGGTGGGGCAGAATGTCCGATGTGCCGCGAAAACTGGGACCGTCCCCTGTGAACGGTTACAATGTGTCTTTCGGGTGGTAATCAGGGCTATCGTGACATCGTCCCATCTTCCGACCGCTTGCGCCACCAGACATCCCATGCCTGGCGGTCAGGCTCGATCTCCTGGCCGGTAATCTCCTTCAGGAGTCGGTGGACGTAGTTGCGCAGAAGGGCCTGGTCGGCGTCGAGCATTTCAATCAGCACAGGTACGCCTGACCGGTCGCCCAGTGCCGCCAATGTCCGCGCGGCGGCCGTGCGAATCGCCCATTGCCGCTCGAAGTGTTCGCTCTCATCTGCAACGGCGGTGGATTCAGCCACGCGCAGGTACGGGCGTATTGCATGGACTGCCGTGGAGTCGCCGATGCGTCCAAGGGCGACAATCGTAAACGATGCCAACGCCGGGGGACATTCGTCCAGGTCGGCAATTAGCGGCAGCATGAGAGGTACCGCCTGCTCTTCCTGGAATCGCCCCAGAAGGATCACTGCCGACCAATACAACGGCAGCGACGGGCGGCTGCTGGCCTTCGGCAGGGCGAAGCGGAACGTACGGGGATTCCGTTCTTTAAGAAACTCGATCAGCATCGGCACGGCCGTCCGATCGTCCAGCATTCCGAGCAGCAAGGCTGCCTCTTCACGTGCTGCTCGGTTGGGCGATTCCAATATGGGCCGCAGTACCGGCAACGCGGGGGCGCCAGCCAGGTACAGCTCAACCATGGCATCCAGCGACTGCTCGGTTCCCAAACACTCGGCGGCCTGCTCCGGAGCACGCACATGTCGAGCCGCCCAGTAAGGATCGCTGTCCGCCCGCTCCTCGCTCCAGAAGTCTTGGCGAAACAACTCCTCAATGGGCGGAGCATCGGCAACGTTTACGTGCGGTACATCTTCAGTACGCAGCACTCCCGATCGGACCAGTTCCTCTTGCAGCCGTTTGATAGGTACGTCGCGCGGCACAACGCCCATACGCACGGCCAGGGCCGCAGCGATACCCGCAGCCTCGCCCAAGTGCTCCAGATCGGGCTGCATACGGGCGATGATAAGCGCGTCGTGGTCGACGGAATACGATTTCGCCGTTACGAGAATACCGTCAAGTCCTCGAGGCAGAAGGCATCGGTACGGAATACTGCCAAATACGGACCTGCGCCACAGACCCAACATCCCGATCCAATCCTGAGCACGGTCGCTCTGTCCCGCGTTCGGCGGCCAGTGTGTGTCGTAGTTGGAACGAAAGCGACAAACCGCATCGGGAAACAGTCGCTCGGCAAGGGCATCGTCAAAGGTCAAAGTGTAGTCACCCACCACACGCCGGCTCTCACGAACAGCCATCATGACAGAACGGGCCGGATAGCGGACGTACGACTGGGAGATATCAGCGATATGGGCAGGATCACGGAGCGGCCCGTGCTCGATTCGGTGAAGAAAGCCGTCCCAGGGGCGCCCGTTCCGGAAGTCAGCCCCAGCCGCAACGGCAATGTCGGCGTGCCCGGTCGCATCAATCATGACCTTCGCCCGCAATACGTGCCGACCCGCGACATTCTCGATGATCGCGCCGGTAACCCGATTTCCTTCTACCAGGGCGCCGGCGCCGAGACTTCGATCCGTGTTCCTGTGGTTTACTTTGCCAAATCGCCGATCCGTACCATTTTCACGTCGTCGAGGTGGACGACATCGTCTGCCGCCAAGCCGTCGAGGACAACGATCAGCCGAACCTTGGCGACCGATCGGCCGTTGATTTCCTTTGGAATAGGCCCCGCGACGGCCAAGGGAGTCCAATCGCCTTCAGCCAGGGGAACGATGGTTGAAAGGCCCGGCAGGTTATTCCCCTTTTCATCAAGGGGCGTCACGCTGAGTGTCGCCGTAGCGCCGTCGGCCACCGCCGCCGGAGTCCGTATATAGGCAACCGCCGCGTACTCACCTGGCTCGAAAGCGAGGGTCTGCAACGGCCCGCCCCGCCGAACGCCGCGGAAGACGAGTCCCTGACGGCCCGTTCGCGCCGCCTCCGCCGCTATATCCTTTGTACCGGCGCCATACTTCAGCCACACCGACCATTCGGCAGGCATTCGCCCATCTTCCGACTCGAACGACGGGTTGGCTGAAACAGGCGCCAGATCCGTATCTGCCAGTCGCAAGAGGGCCTTCGCGTGGTGTGCAACCGAGTTGTCCGGCGATTCGGCCATGTGTGAAACGGCGTTGCGCACGGCCTCGCTGCGGTTGACCCAATCGAACACTCGCCAGACGAGCGACGTTCCCCACCCGTCACCTCGCAACTGCGGCCTTCGATCAAAGGTAATCCCGTGCAGCAGCGATGGATGTTTCGGGAACTCCTCCATCAGCAACGTCCTGCGCTGCTGAGCGGCCACAAGGCACTGCTCGGCACGCGCAAGTGCAGCAACGGCGTCGGCCTCGTTTTCGATCGCGAGTTCCCGCGACAGCCGGTCGGCCGAGTAGGCGACCGCCGACGCTTCGTAGTACTTCCAGGCCAGCATGAGCAACTCGGCGCGGGCGCGCTGTTGGTCGGTCTGCGCCTTTGCGACGACGTTTTCCAACCATTGGCGGCTCTTGCTCACGTCTTCATCGGTGACGTCGGCCAGGTATTTGGGTGAATAGAACGCAAGATACTGCCCTCGTAGACTGAACCATTTCGACTCGAGAATCCGCCGGGTCCAGAAATCCTCCCAGTGGGCATAGTAGGCGGCCAAATCATCGGCCGCATCCGGCCCCACCGCGCGAACATACCACTCGCGCAGCAGAGAGTCGACATCCTGCTCCGGATCCCACATAAGCTTCAAGGCCACATACAACTTCGGACCTTCGCCGAAGTTCGGATATGCCTCGGCATACATGGCGCGAACCCCGTTGGCGTGCCCAAATCGATAGTAGTCGCCCATATGATGGAACCACACTCTTGGCACGCAATAAGCAGCCCCATAAATATAATCGTACCAGCCGACCACCGGACTGGTGGCATGCCAGTTACGTGTCATCTGCTCGCCTTCCGCTCGCAACGTTGGTTCGATCCACTTCATGCGATCATACGTCATGAACGGAACGATGCTCGCGTGAACCTTTACTTTCGACGGCGGCTGGGCAACCTCGCTGTAGGCAAGGCAGCCGAAGACCTTCCCCGGATGCTTTTCCAGAACACGTTCCACCACGCGGTTACACCAGCCGTAGTACCGGTCGGACACGTCGCGCCGGCCGAGGAAGTTCAGCTCTCCCGTGTCGAGCGCCTGGCATGAGTCGCACTCGCAGTGGCCGCTGGAGTCGACCACGCCAAGGGAATACGATGTCGCGTCCGGATGCTCGTCGAAATATCGGACGATATTCTTGACGGCTTCGTCTTCAATGCCTTCTGCCGTGAAGCACGGCTGCCAACCGTGGGTATTGTTGTCAGGTGGTAGATATCGCTCGCCATTTCGCAACGGGAAGAAATGCGGGTGGGTCTTCGTATACGTTTCGGGTTGAAAGAGACGCTGCAGGTTGTGGTGGAATGCGACACGACTGTGCATGCGCATTCGCCGCGTCCAGGTAGCTTGTTCGCCACCTCGGAACCCGCTCATCTGCCGCGAGAAGAATGCCGGTTCCTCGCGCACTTCGCCAATCGGCATTGCGATAGTCTTCTGTGCGGGTACGTCGTCGCCGTTGGGGCCCGGCATGAGCCAGCGGACGCCCACGTACCGTTCCAGGAACTCGTACACCCCGTACTCTGTCCCCCAAGCAGTTGGACCTGCAATGACCACGTGGCCATTTGCATCGGCACGAAGCACGAAGCCGTCGGCATCGAGCTTGTCGATTCCCAAATCGAGTGACTGCACAAATCGGTCGGAGCCTACGTGCACGACGACCTTTGTCGCGGGGTTGGTCTCCTGCCCTTCCGATTGCATGGGAAGCTTCGCTCCACTTGCCCGTTCGATGTATTCCACAAACAGGGCGGCGGCGGCTTCCGTCTGGTCATCCGTTGTCTCGGGCAACATGACCACGGCGTGCGGCTGTCCGCGGTCCACCAGTCGTAACGGTTCATCCGCTTGAACGACGCTGGCAGCTACCATACCAATCATGACGATTCCGACAATCCTTGTGCATTTCATGCTGTCAGCCCCATTTCGTTTGAAGTACGGAAGATCTGAGCGCGTGCAATTCGATGCGAAATCCGCATAGGAAGACAGGCCTTCCCCGCAACCGTGTGTATACACCAGATCATGGCAAGGGTCAAACGCCAGAGCAATTGCATACCCGACCACGGCGTGATAGACTCTTCCTAACGGGCGTACCGCCGAAGATGGCGCCGGCCGCGTCCGCTTCCTGCCCGTATGCTTCCGCTTCTTACCCACCGACCAGGAGGTACTACGCATGATGCCCCGCAACGCAAAGACAACGTTCGGTTGGCTCGCTGCTTTCTGTTCCGCGCTCGCTGTTTCGCAGGTGTATGGCGACATCAGCATCGAAAACGCTCGGGCAACGCTGGCCATTACCGAGAACGCTCAATGGCAATCGGTGCTGGACAAGGCAACGGGGCGAGAACTCGCGCCGGCAAGCGAGTCGTTGCCGATTGCGGAGATACGGCACACAGGCCAGCGATGGATTGCCGCCAAGGCAACTCTCGACAGCAATGTGCTGACCGTGTCTTTCGCCAATACGGATACCGTCTTGACCTACGCGATCGAATCGGAGGAGAACTGGATTCTGTTTCGGCTCACCTCCATTGCCGGCACACGTCCGGAGAGCATGACACTGCTCCAGCTACCCGTTGCCATTACCGAAAACGTTGGCCGGCGATTGAACGCTGCCTGGGACGAGCAAACCGCAGTCTGCATGATGGCCGCGACGCGTCAGGCTAACTGTAGCGCCCGGTCGGGCCGCCATGCCACGCTCGCAGCAACGACGCAGGACGCCCCAGGGCCAAAACTCGAAGGCGCCGCCGTAGTAATCCTCATCTGCCCGACATCGGACCTGAAGGCCGTGGCTCGGGAGGCGTCTCATGCCTTCGGACTACTGACAAATGAGAATCAGGACGGCATACCGGTCAAAGATACCGACCTGGTTCGCGGCTCGTATTGGTTCCTGTCCTTCGGTGAGGCCGATGTCGACCAAGTCATCGACTATTGCAAGAGGTCCGGTATTCGGCAGGTGATGATCTCGTCCGGGGCATGGTGCACAAGCCCGGGCCATTATCTGTTCAATCAGGCGAGGTATCCAAATGGGCAGGAGGGCCTGAAATCGGTCGTCACCAAACTCCATGAGCATGGCATTCTTGTAGGCATGCACACGTTCGCCTCGAAGATATCGAAACGCGATCCCTACGTAACTCCGGTACCCGACAAGCGGTTCCTCCGCGGCGTATCGGCCTCCTGGCGTCCGACAGACGGCCTGCTCATCGCGAAACTTCAAGACTCCATCACCCCGGAACAGACCGACATCCGCGTGGCCGGTAACCTGCAGTTCTGGCCCGGCAGTTCGGCGGTCGCCAACCGCTATTGGGAGGGCGGTCTCGCAAAGCACCGCGAGGTTACCATCGGGGACGAGATCATTCAATACGAGCGGATCGGGCCGGAAGGTGTCTGGAACACATTTGAAGGCTGCCGCCGTGGGGCATGGGGAACTGCCGCTGCCGCTCATAAGGCCGAAGCCGAGGCGTACCATGTCGCCGTGGACGGCTGCATTAACGGGTACATTATCGACCAGGAGACCGACCTGATCGACGAGGTCGCCGAGCGGCTTGCCGGAATCTTCAACGATTGCGGCTTCGATATGGTCTATTTCGACGGCGGGGAAGACGTCGATAGGCGGCGGCACAGCCATTACGTCGCCAATTTCCAAGAGCAGGCGATGAAGCGGTTCACCAGGCGTCCGCTCCTTCATATGGGAACCGCAATGAATCACCTGGTGTGGCACTCGTTCGCCCGCAGTTCGACCGTAGACCATTATCTCAATACGCTTGGCGGTGCGATTATCGGAGGCAAGCCGCCAACGACATGGCCCACGGTGCAGGAGCATATCGACCGGTCGGTGCGCTATATGCTGTCGGTGCGGCAGGACATGATGCCGGGCGAACTAGGCTGGTTCGGCATCTGGCCGCAGGGCACACGCACCTATACCGTCGCACTCAGCGAATCGGATGCCCGACAGTATCGCCAGTTGGGCTGCCATGAAGGCCCGGTGGAACTGCCCAGTTGCGACAATACCATCATGTCCGGCGAGTTGGTCTCACCCACCGAGCTGAACATCCGGGTGAAGTACGACGGGCTTCAACTCGACGAACTCGAATATCTCATGTGCAAATCGCTGGGCTACGATGCGCCCATCTCGCTTCAAACCGGATTCTCGCAGTTGGAGGCGCACGTTCTGACTCCTGAAATCCTGAAAATTGTCCGCGAGTACGAATCCATGCGCATCGGACGCAAGGCGCCGGCGGAGACGCTCGCGCGTTTGCAGGAACCTGGCAAGGACTTCGCCCGCGTCCGAGTCGATGGGAGCGATACTTGGGTGGAAATGTCACGCGTCGAATCTCCGGCCGGGACACGCGAGTTGCGGGCGCTGGTCGGCGCGTGGGGAAAGGGCAGCGTCGCCACGATCTGGCATACGGGGCAGGACGGGCAGTTGGCAGTGGATATCCCCTGCAAGTCACTACGGATTGTGGACTTCATGGGTAATGCATTGCCTGGCCATGCCGATGGGGAGCGGGCGCTAATCCCTGTGAACTTCGCACGCACAACCGTGCTTTCGCCTGCACTTACGCCGGAACAACTGGTTGAGGCTCTTCAGCAGGCCGAATTGCGTCTGCGCGAGCCGGCTCAGATATGGCTTCGAGCGACGGATGCGGAACAACTGGTCGGCAACATGTCGTTCGGTTCCGATCTTGGCATTCGGGAATCGGGCGCTCTGGGCGACGTGCTTGTCGTGACCGGCCGGCCCAGTGTAAAGGCAATTCAGAACTGGTATGCCGAGTATACGTTGGACATCCCGCATGATGGTGCGTGGGCCGTCTGGGCGCGCGTCCGCTATCCTCGCGGCGGAGACCAATCGTTCGGATTTGTCGTTCCCGGCGATGAGGTGTCCTTGACGCCTGGCGACGGGCAGGTTCTGGGCAATTGCGGAGTCGGTAGCGATCGTTGGCATTGGACCGGCGCCGGCGGCGGTTCGACTTCGGCCCCGCCTGGCAATCCGGTTGTCAGGCGACTTGCCGCCGGCCCGTTCACCTTTCGCATTTACGCCCGCGAGGGGCCGGGAACTGCCGAGTTCAACCCGCGACTGGACCTGATCTGCCTTACGGAAGACGCTCGCCATGTGCCCACCGACGACGAAGCGAAGGCATGGCTTGCCGAGCAGTAACAAGCGATGGCCGGTTACCCGCGCCGTCCGCGGCCGTCCACGTCCGGCGCGTCGATCCCCAATGCCTTGACCTTTCGATACAGCGTGCTGATATCGATGCCGAGATCGTGTGCGCTCTCCTTCCGGTTGCCTTTGCGTCGTCGAAGCGTTTCTGTAATGAGGAATCGTTCCATCGCCGCAAGACTCATCGGCTGCGACTGGTCGTGGCCTGCACTTGCAGGCCGCAATTCCGGCGGAAGATGATTCAGTTCAATCACGCCGCCCCGGCATAGCACGAACGCCTGCTCGATGATGTTCTCGAGTTCACGGACGTTTCCCGGATAGTCGTGCTCCATCAATCGCGCCATCACCTCATCGGAAACGCCGACGATGTCCTTTCCCTGCAAATGGTTGAACTTGCCAATCAGATGATCGACCAGCAGGGGGATGTCTTCGCGGCGTTCTCGCAGCCCGGGCAGTTTCAGATGGACGACGCGAATGCGGTAATACAGGTCGTCGCGGAACTTCCCCGCCTTGACCAGGGCCCCGAGATCCTTATTCGTCGCAGCAACGACCCGCACGTCAACCGGAACGCTTTCCACACCGCCAAGCGGCTCCATCACGCGTTCCTGCAGCACACGGAGCAGCCGTACCTGCATTGCAGGCGAAACATCTCCGATTTCGTCCAGAAAGATCGTACCGCCTTCGGCCAGGGCGAATCGGCCAGGCTTGTCCCGTTTGGCATCGGTAAAAGCGCCTGCCTTATGCCCGAACAACTCGCTTTCCAGCAGCGTATCGGGCAGGGCGCCACAGTTGACGGCGACAAAACGTTTCCGCTTTCGCGGTGAGAGGTTATGGATGGCGCGGGCGAACAGTTCCTTTCCGGTCCCGCTGGGACCTTCGATAAGCACCGTGCTGCTGCTGGCGGCGATCTGCGGTACGAGATCGAACAACCGCATCATGGCGGGACTACGCCCGATGATGTCTTCAAACGTATAGCGTGCTTGCAGTTGCTTCCGGAGCTGTTCGACCTGGGTAAGATCCTGGAAGGTCTCCACTCCACCTATCACGGCCCCCTGCTCGTCCATCAGGAGGGCCGTGGAGATGCGAATCGGGACGCGGTCGCCATCCTGGTTGATGATATGCCCCGTCGTATTGACGATCGGCCGGCCGGTGGTCATCGTGCGGCGCAGAGGGCAATTGGTCTCGCAGAGATTCGCACGAAAGACTTCACAACACGGACTGCCGATGGCCAACTTGCGGTCTACCCCCGTGATACGCTCGGCAGCCTTGTTGAATGCCGTAATTCGCCAGTCCAAGTCGACCGTGAAGACGCCTTCATTGACCGAATCGAGAATCGCCGTTTCGCGTTGCGGTGCATCCTTGGGACGATTCATGGACTTCACAATCCGGCGGTATTCATCGGCAAGGTTGGGCCAGGCTCATCTGCTGGCGAGAAATGGCGCACGTCCGGGCGCCGCCCCATTGCCGATCCTCTTCACGCCTTGTCTTCAAGATAACCCAGGGCGGCCAATGCCTTGCGTACGTTCGGATAGATTCGCATCGCATTGCGGAAGTAAATCTTCTCCAGAACGTCCTGCGGCAAGGCCAAACCCTGGAACGTATGTTCATCGTCAATCCCGCTGGGCAACTCCTGGTCCGTCTCCAGCATGGCAAAGTACCGCTTATACTGCGGCGTCTTGTCGCACGGCTTCGGAAACTGCTTGTCCAGGACGGGAACAAACCAACTGCTGCCCACGTCGGTCCCGAACAGGACCCGATCCGCATATTCGATCATAAAGTCGCGCAGGTTCTCACGTCCCAACGCGTGCCAGAATGTGGGCGTTGTCGCCGTGTCGATGTGCAAATTCGGATACGTCGAGAGCATGTACCGCAAAACGTCCAATTGCTCATCGGAATAACACAGCCATAGCATGTGGGCATTGACTACCACCAATTGCGGATGCCGCCGTAGCACGGTCTCCCATGCCCGCTGCTGACGCCAGAACTCAACCGGCTCGTCGAACCATTGCGAACGGCGACCGAAAGTGCCGCAGGGATTCGATACATGCGGAGACGCGGCAACCATGCCGATCTGCTCCATCTTATGAAACACCGGCGTATTGGCCGGATGGTCGATCTGCACGCCCTTTCCCCAACCGGGATAGAACTTGAATCCCGCAGCGCCGCGATCCTGCCACTCGACAAGTTCCTCGGGCGAGAAGCGAAGCCCGTCCTCGATTATGTAATCGTAAATGCAGAACCGGAACCGGCCTTCGTACCGGGCAGTCAGTTCGGGGATCTGCAGAAGGGCCGCAAGGTCCTGGGCTCGGCTCCCTACACTTACCCACATGGCCATCTCGACGTCAAGTTGCTCCTTCATCGACCTCCTTAGCGCCATATAGCCATCGAGGGCATCCTGGTTCGCCAGAATGTGGCCGTGCACATCGATTCTGGGCATGGTCGCCAAGGTGAATGGCTCCTTCGCCGCGGCACTCGCGGCTTGGCTGCCACTGGCCCGACCGGCCCCCAGAGCACCCAGCACGCCCAAGCCCGCCAAGGCGCCCGACGAAGTTCTCAGAAAATCACGCCTTGATGCAGAGCTGTCTTCAAGCATGGGGATGTCTCCTGATGAATGGTATTCGTCTTCAATTACGAATCGACTTCGCTACCACAACGACGGCGGCACGCAATTCAGATACCGACCGTTTCACGCCAGACTCTCGCCATCAGGGCGTGACCGGCCATGGTGGGATGAACGCCGTCGCCGGCCCAATAGGCAGGCGGCGCCTTCTTCACTCCCTCATCAAAGGCCGTCTGGAACGGCACAAACACAAGCCCCAATTCGTTTGCCAGCTTCTTCGCTACGGCGCGACGCGAGTCGAACTCGGGGAACCACAGCTCATTGACCGCGCCACATCGCAATACGAACGGCTCACACACGACCAGGCATACCCCCGGCAACTTCTCGAGAGTCTCCTTCAGCAGCGCGCGATAGCCAGTCTCGTAGTCCGCTACCGAACCATCGTACCGGCCTGCAAGCTTGTGCCAGATGTCGTTCACGCCAATCAGAATACTGAGCAACGCTGGCTTCATCGCTATGGCATCGTCCTGCCAACGGGCAGCCAGGTCCGGGACCTTGTTGCCGCTGATTCCCCGACTGTAGATGTTCAACCGGCTCTCCGGATGATCCGCCAGGAGTTCTGCTGCAAGCAGCAGAGGATAGCCGTGCCCCAACCCCGACCGGTCGTTCGGACCCGTCGCCTGCCGATTGCGACCGGCGTCGGTGATCGAATCGCCCTGGAACAGGATGACACTTCCCGGCTCGAGCTTCGGCGTCTCGGCCGCGGCAAGGCCACGAGGCAAGGCAACCGATGCCGCCAGCGCACCGCCTGCAACGGCCGTACGGCCAAGAAAGCTGCGTCGTGAAACAAGAATACTATCAAGTGCTGACATCGGATGCCTCCTCATAGGTACTGGCGTCTTCAGGGAGAGTGATCATTATGGCAGGCTTCAGGGCTTCCCGCAATCCAGGGTGGTATCGACCATACCACCCCGTTGCGATCGAACCCGTATCGTGCAGGGGCCTGAACCCTTCACGATCCAGCGAACATAGACGGCTCCCATGCCGGGTATGGCCGCAATCTTCAGCCGTTCGGGCTCCTTGGCCTGCTCCTCGGCATCGAGAAAGAACAGGTCGTCGCTCCAGAGACCAGCGAGTACCGAGAGGTTCTTGCCTTCAATTTCGGCCAGATCGGGGCAGGTGATCCCCCGCTCGCGATCAATGGCGTTACGGGTAGGCATGAGCCTCGAATTCGCCAACACAGCCGTGACCTGCCATATCCCTTGGTCGAGCGGCTTAACCTCCGCCCGATCGATGCGCACCAGCGGCATCTGGTCGGCATGATAGAGGCTGAACGCCATATTGCGATGGCATTCCTCTTCCAGCATGAACGAAGGCGGCTGGCGGCCCCAGTTCTTCTTCATGCCACCGACTTCAATGGCGCCATATTGGGGATGGTCGACTTCATGCCACGGTACGGTCCCTTCGCCAAACAGCAGCAAGTGGTCGAACTTCGCACGGGTTTCTTCACTGGCAAAGAACTGACCAGGACTGCTCTTGTGGAAGAAACTCTCCGGCGAGAACAGTTCGTTGGTAAATGCGAACAAACCGCGCATGGAATACAACCAATCCACTTCAACTCCGTAACCCGCGTACAGGTCGTCGGCCATGATCACATACTTGTACCCCGGCAGCATCTCCTCCCCGCGTTTCGCCAAGGCATCGAATACGGCAATATCGGCCCGGTCCCATTTCTGCGACTTCTGGCTCGGCCCGCGCAAAATCATTCCGGCCGCATTGTGGTACGACTGCGCCGCTGCGATATTCGGATGCCCCAGCATGAAATCCGCCGCTGCGCGATTCGGCCCAAGCCAAAGCGGGTAAGGGCCTGCCCCGGTCTGAATATAGGCAGGTTGCCATTGCCATGGCCAGTCGCGATTCGGATCGTAACGGCCCGGCCCATCCTCGTTGATGCGGCCGTCGCCGTCGTCGTCGAACCCCTCGGTTCCCAGCATCCGGTACTTACCCGGTTCGTCCGGCTCGGCGCGAATCATGACATTCGGATACTTCGGATGCGAAATGTAACGGCCATTCGGGTCGCCAATGCGCATTTGCGTGATGTGGCCGTCGCCGTCCAAGTCGTTGAAGGGGTCCTCATCAACGAGTCCATCGCCGTCGTCGTCCACCGGCCGAATCCCTGATCGCGGCGAGTGTGTGCTGGCCGGACCATGCATGTGCCCGTCGCGAGCGTCGGGGCTGAGCATAGGCGCGATATAGAACGTTCGCTCATCCAGCAGACGGGTTACAAAATCGTTCCGTCCGTACATCTCCAGCAAGTACCACGCTGTGTACAGAGCAACCTCCACCCCCTGGATCTCGTTGCCGTGAATGCCGCCGTCGATCCAGAAGGCCGGCTTGCTTTCCGGATTCCCCGTTTCCGGATTGCAAAGGGTCAGCAGCCAGATGTCCCGCCCGCCATGCGATTCTCCAAGGCTTTCGAGCCGGGCCAAGTTCTTGTGTTCGGCGACAATGGCCCCGAGAAGCTCCGCGGTCTCGGCGTAGTCGTGATAACGATTCCAGTGGACCGAAACCTTCGGATCCGCCGGCGCGCCAACCGGCTGGTAAGGGAACCGCTCGTCTCCGCCAGCATACGCCGTAGCGCAAGTCAACAGCAGCACGGCAAAACTACAATAAAGGTGCTTGTTCATAATGCTCCAATGCATCCTTTGAAAATTGGCTCACGCCACTTCACTTTGCGAGCAGTCCTTTCGACCACTGGGCGTCGGAGTCTGCTAGCGGTGGTTCAACCGGCCCCTCATAGTCGAGCGAATAATCATACCCCGCCCGGTCGTACACGGCGTTGAACACCGCCTGCAAATCGAGAACGACGTCCGGGTCTTCCGGCTCTAAAGGGATGGGAATGGCCGGCATGGGCTGGCGAAGCCCCCAGGGGTACACGTCCACTTGCGGGCGACGATTTCCTCGCGACACAAATGCGTAGTAGTCGGCCGCAGGCAACGGCTGGACCGCCGGCAATCGCTCACCGCCTCGCAGCAGATCGAGTTCGACCAGGTGCGTCTTGCATTCGAGAACGCCGTCTCGCTTGGCAAGATAGACCTCGCGGCCAGTCGTGCGCAGGCTCTTGTTCGTGGGCGACCGCACCTCAATCACGGTGACAACCCTGCGAGGCTTTGCAAGTCGAATCGTCAGATACGCTTCTCGGTGCTCTGCAGGCATGGGCAACGTGAGAGTCACCGGTTCGGCAACGCGGGCAGCATCGGTCTGCGCAGCACGGGCAGACGGCGCATAAGGTTCTGTCTCAATGGCCACGTCAGGCCGAATGAAGCGCTCCGGGTCGTAGGGATCGGTCTCCAGGTAGACGCGACGTTCGGCCTCGACAATGTACTTCGGCCGAATGCGCGGCAACAAAGTGCCGAGGATCTCTGCGATTAGGAGGACATGAAAACTGGGCCACGCCCCCCCCTCCAGGTAGGGATCCATTCCTGGAAATGGCGATGGCATGATGGACTCCTCAAAAAATGAACAGGCTCAAGCGTTTCTCCGGCAACACGCTTTGTGTTCCATTATACCGTGGCACTGTCTCCCGCACCTACGCCCCCCCTGGTCGGACGGCCTTCTTCACACCGCCAACCGCCGGCGCCCACGCGCGCACGCGAAGTTTGTTCACTGCGCTGGCCGGCATACGCACCAGCCATGTTTCCTTCGCATGCCCACCGCTGCCGGGCAGTGTAGGCAATTGCCGCCGTGCATAGCCAGTGACCAGCGTTGCGCTCTTCGGCATCTCCAAAGCAACTTGCACCGGCTGCGTGTGCCGGCTGATCTCCCCCATGGCAGGCAACGTGGGCAATTCGCCTTCATTCGTGACCGTCGCCTCGATCCGCCATACATCGCCGCCAAGCGATTCGGCCTTCACGTCGGCGATCTTCAGCTTGGGCATCATCTTGGCCACGCGGCAGAGGAAGTCGACGTACTTGCCATCGAGTCCGGCAAGGGATCCCAGCGGCGGGCAGGTGCGAAGATAGGCTTTGAACCCACCCACTTCCACTCGCCGGTCAGGAAACTCGGGATGCTCGATCCGTTGCCAGGGCACGAAACCGTCGATCTCCTCCTCTTTGAACCAGGCCAATGCGCGGAGGTCGTCCTGACCTCGCTTGTCATCATCGGCCTTGTCCTCCCCCGGCTTCTTGGCAGTCGTCTTGTCCGAAGATGTGTCGCTCGAACTGTCGTCCGGATCGGTCTCTTCAGACGTCTCCTCCTTAGCGGCATCGCCTTCAGGCTCTTCTGCTTGTGGCTCGGGGATCCACCATGGGCGTGCGGCCAGGCACCAACGGCCGTAATGAAAATAGGCCCAGTCGCTGACGGCGCCTTCACCGTTCGGTGAACTCGGAACGTCGCCTTTTCCTCGCAACTCCCGGTAGACTTCAGCCATACGTTCGAGATACGGGCTGTCGGCTTCGAGCAATTTGGTTTTGATATCCCCCTGCTTCTCCGACGGCTCACTTTTCGGAAGGTGGAAGAGGTTATCTTGCCCGGTAAGCGTTACAACGATGGCGATGTTGCGGTGTGCAAACGCGAACTCGGCCACCGCCTGTGTCTCCGGCTCGCTTACCTGATACGGCCCAGCCCCCGCCTCGAAATACGCGTAATTGAAGCTGAAGTTCCGATCGAATGCCACGCCGCCCGCAGGATCCTCGTTCAGCCTGCCATCTCCGTCGTTGTCGACGCCTTCGACATACAACGACCACCGCCCTCGCTCGCCCTTCTTCGGATCGGCAAGGATCATGACACGCGCATCGTCCGGGTGTGTTATGTACGGCCCGCCCGGTTCCTCGACTCGCATCGCCGTGATCCAGCCGTCGCCGTTCAGATCGTCCGGCCCGTCTTCATCGATGCGGCCATCGTTGTCGTCGTCGATTGGGCGGGTGTTGGTGGTTCGTTCGTTGCTTGGTTTATCGAAGAACAGCTCGCATGCGTCGGGCGATGTGCGCGGGATGATGTAGAACGTCACCTGCTCCAGAAGCCGAGCCGTTGCCTTGTCTTCGCCTGCCCGTTCCACAAGTTGCCTTGCCATGCGTACGGCCAACTCGCTGCCGACAAGCTGCGTTGCATCGACGCCGCCAAGGACCAGGATTCCCGGCCGATTGTCGATCTTGCCGTCGCCAATGGTGAGCAGGAACACCTCGCGTCCTTCCCGCGTGCGAGCCAGCGTCGATAGTGTTGCCAGCGGTGACCGAGCGATCTTCTCAAGCTGAATCCGAAGCGTCTCGAATTCGGCATACCCCTGAACAGCCCCCGCCTGTGCCGCCTCAACCGAGACCGGAAGCATCTGCTGACGCCCCAGGAGCATGAACAGGACGAGGACGCAGACGCGGTGGTGCGAAATCATAAACAAACATCCTTCGTGCGTGGGGAACCGGTGATCGGCAGCATAACTGAATTCCTATACACAAGTATACCGAATTGGCAACCGCCAGGAAAGGCGTCGCGATCATCCCAACTGCTTTCGGAATCGTGCAATCGACAGGCTGAGAATGGCCAGGGTGCAGATTGTCAGCCCCGCAATGGGTACGGCGAGATCCAACGCATCGGCGCCACGCAGCACAATGCCTCGCAGAATCTCAATGAAATAGGTGACTGGTATCGCGAACGTGAATACATAGATAATGGTCGGCATTTCGCTGCGCGGGAACATGAACCCCGAAAGGAGAACGGACGGCAGCATGACGATGAAGGCCAACATGAGGGCCGCCACCTGCGTCTTCGCCAGTGTCGAAATCAGCAGGCCAAGCCCAAGGGCACATACCAGAAACAGCCCGCACAGCCCAAGCAGAAGCGAGATACTCCCATGGATCGGCACCTCGAACAGATAGACCATCACCGACAGCACAACCAGTGTCTCAAGGAAACCAAGCACGGCATACGGCGCCAGTTTGCCGAGCATCAGCCCAATCCGGCCGACAGGCGTAACGAATAGTTGTTCGAGCGTTCCCAATTCCCGTTCCCGTACGATGGCAAACGAGGTGAGAAACATGGCCACAAGCTGCAAGATGATGCCCACCAGTCCCGGTACGAAAAAGCGTGCGCTTTCCAGCGCCGGGTTGTAAAGCAGACGAGGCCGAATCTCTACAGGCATGGCAAGGTGGCCGGCGTCGTCGCGCGAGGGGGCCACGGTCAACCCTTCCGCCTTGCTGCGGGCAAGTTGAAACGACAGATTCACGCCAAGCAACTGGGCCGCGTTTTGGGCCGTGGTCGCCACTTGCGAATCGCTGCCATCCACCAACACCTGTACCTGGGCCTGGCGCCCCCGGACCAAGGCGTCGCTGTATTTCGGCGGAATGCGAATCCCCACTTTGGCCCGGCCGGAAGTCATGGCGCGGCGGAACTCGTCTTGGTCAGAAGCGTACTCGACAATCGTAAACTTACGCGTGTTCTCGAACCGTTCGATCAGATCGCGAGCATGGCGACGTCCATCCATGTCGAAGACAACCGTGGGGATATGCTCGATCTGTACATCGATGGCAAACCCGAAAATGATCGTCTGCATCACAGGCACGACAAGAAGGAAGAACAGCGTGGCCGGCTGGCGGCGAATGTGCGCAAACTCCTTGACGGCAATTGCCCAGAAACCTTCCGCGCCCCGGCCGTGTCGCGGGGCCGGTTCCGCCGGCGGCTCTTCGGCAGGTTCCGATCGGCCACCTTCTGCAGACGGTTCCTGTTGTTCACCCAATCGCCGCGTAGCCCCCACCGGTTCGCCGGCATTGCGCCGCCGTTCCGCCTGACCGGTCAGCATGACGAATACGTCTTCCAGCGTCGGTGGGATCTCTCGAATCTCGGCATCTTCCGCCGGTACGTCGATCTGTCGCAACAGATCGTCGTGGCTCAGGCGGTTGTCTACCAGGGCGTGGATGGTCTCGCCAAAAAGCGTCGCGTCTTCCACGCCATCGGTCTGCCGCATCTCGAGCAACTGCTGGGCCGGCTGAGGAACGACCAGCTCCCAGCGTCGCATCCCGTTCGGCGTAACCTCCGGCAGTCCCTTCAACGCATCCGTATCTCCGACCACCAGCAGCCGCGACTGGTAGATGTAACCGACCTGACTGCACCGCTCGGCCTCGTCCATGTAATGGGTCGTCACGAAAAACGTCACGCCCCGCCCCGAAAGCTCGAACAGCAAATCCCAAAGCTGCCGGCGCGCCACCGGATCGATTCCCGCTGTAGGCTCGTCCAGGAATACCACCTGCGGCTCGTGGATCAGCGAACACGCCAGCGCAAGCCGCTGTTTCCATCCACCCGAAAGTGTCCCGGCAAGCTGGTCCATTCGGTTTTCCAGATTGGTCAGGCCCAGAACGGCATCTCGCCGTTCCGCCAGGCGAGAATTGTCCAATCCGTAAACGCCGCCGTAGAAATCCAGGTTCTCGCGCACCGACAGGTCGGCATAGAGACTGAACTTCTGCGACATGTAACCGATACGCCGCTTGATCTCCTCCGGATCGGTGCGCACGTTGAATCCCAGAACCGAGGCATCGCCGCCGCTTGGCTCCAGCACGCCGCACAACATGCGGATAATCGTCGACTTCCCGCTGCCATTCGGGCCAAGCAGTCCGAAAATCGATCCCCGCTGCACCTGGAACGAAACGTCTTCGACGGCGACCAGGTTGCCGAAGCGCCGAGAGAGTCCGGCACACTGAATCGCCAGATCACTCATGCGAAGCCCCCGGCTCATCCGTGCGTTTCTGGGGTTCCGGCAGCCAGACATCGGCCAGCATGCCGGGCCGGAGTTCTTCAAAGCCCTCGCGCAATGTTACCTTGAAGCGAAACACCTGCTTCGCACGCTCCTCCGGCGTCTGTACGTTCATCGGAGTGAATTCCGCCTCGCGGGCAATGTAGGTCACCTCGCCCCGGAAATGCCGCCCGGGAAAGCCATCGACCGTAACCGGCAATTGCTGGCCGATTTTCAGGTGAAGGTCGGCCGGCAGGTAGGAACGCACCCACAGTTCCGATGTGTCGAACATCGACATGACCGGAACGCCGGCCCCAACCAGATCGCCCGGCCGAAGGTCCATGGTTTCGATCACGCCATCGATCGGGGCCCGAATGCTCAGTTCCTTCAACTGGCTGTCAATCACGTCCAGTGCCGCCCGCGCCGCATCGACCTGGGCCTTCGCTTGGGCGATGTCCTCCTTGCGATACCCGCTCTTGTGAAGCTCCCAGGCCGCCTTGGCGGCCTCCATCTGGGCTCGGGCCGCGGCAATCGTTTCCGGCCGGGTCCCTTCCAGAAGCAGGTTCAACTCCTCCTGCCGTACCGCCGCGGTCCGCTGCGCAACGCTCAATTCGGCAATTGCCTGGTCCATTTCGTCGCGCGGGATCGCTTTCGTCTTGAACAGTTGTTCCCTTCGGTCGTGCTGCTGCTTGGCAAGTGTGGCCTGGGCCTGCGCTGCCGCCAGACGCTGCCGAGCAACCTCGATCTCTTGCTTCCGAGGACCGTCCACCAGTTCCTTATGCCTCGCCGCCAGTTCTTCATAACGCTGTTGCGCCTGCACAATCTCTTCCGGGCGAAATCCGTGTTGCAGCCGTTCGTACTCGGCCTCGCTGGCGGCCAACTGGGCCCGTACCTCGGCCTGCCTGGCCAGCAGATCGAACGGATCGAGTTCCACCAGGACGTCCCCGGCCGTTACACGATCCCCTTCGTCGCCATGGACTTTCACCACGCGTCCGCCCACGCGCGAACCCAGCCGGATTTCGTAGGCTTCGATGAAACCGGACACTCGCGGCGCCTTGGCTGTCCACCAGCGGGTCGCAAAGAGCGCCCCCCCTACAAGTGCTATTGCCCCGAGCACAAGAACGATACGGCGATTCATTATTCCATGTCTCACAAGGTCGGTTCGATCCGGAGCGGTCCTGCCGTCGGCAAGAACCTCACCCAGTAATATGGGATTTTCCAAGATCAAAGGCAATTCGTTACCCCCGATTGTAGCTGCCCTGCCTTGCGAAATCTTGCCGAACGTGTAGTCTATGCAGGCAATCCGAACAAGAGGCGCAAACCGTTCCGATTTGAGAGCGCCCCTTTTCCTGCCGATACGTACGGGTATAATGTTGCGCTCTCCACTGGACGAACAGGCCCGCGGTGGAGCGGGAATATCGAGATACCCCCCAGGCGCTGGGGGCAAGCTTTCTTACAAGGAGATTCACTGTGGCAATTCGCGTGGGAATTAACGGGTTCGGACGGATTGGTCGTTTGGTGTGCCGTCGCCTCATGGCCCAGAAGGACAAGTTCGAGATCGTCGGCATCAACGACATCACGGACAACAAGACCCTTGCCCTCCTGCTGAAGTACGACAGCATTCACCGCACCTATGCCGGTACGGTCGACTACGACGACAACAATCTTATCGTCGATGGCAAGAAAATTCCCGCCACGGCGGTCAAGAACCCTGCCGAGCTTCCCTGGGGCGACCTGAAGGTCGACGTCGTTCTGGAGAGCACCGGCGTCTTCACAAAGCGAGGCGGCGACGGCAAGCCCGGTTACGCCTCCCACCTCGAGGCTGGCGCCAAGAAGGTCGTCATCAGCGCCCCGGCCAAGGACGCGCCCGACCTTACCTGCGTGCTTGGCATCAACGACAAGGACCTCAAGCCCGAGCACAAGTGCATTTCGAACGCAAGCTGCACGACCAACTGCTTGGCGCCCGTGGCCAAGGTCCTTCACGAACGTTGGGGTATCCTCCGCGGTCTGATGACCACCATCCACTCGTACACCAACGACCAGCGCGTGCTCGATCTGCCGCACTCCGACCCCTACCGTATGCGAGCCGCCGCGCTGAACATCATCCCCACCAGCACCGGCGCCGCCAAGGCCGTCGGCCTGGTCATTCCGGAACTGCAGGGCAAGCTTACCGGTATCGCCATGCGCGTGCCGACCGCCGATGCCAGCGTGGTTGACCTGGTCGTCGAGACTGGCAAGCCAGTCACGGCTGACGCCGTCAACGCCGCCATGAAGGAAGCCGCCGAGGGCCCGTTGAAGGGTATTCTCGAGTACACCGAGGACCCGATCGTCTCCAGCGACGTCATCGGCAACTCGCACAGCTCCATCTTCGCCGCCGGACAGACCATGGTCCTCAACGACACCATGTTGAAGATCGTAAGCTGGTACGACAACGAATGGGGCTATAGCTGCCGTAGCGTCGACCTCATCGAGCGCCTCGCCGGCATGTAATGCCTGCCTGATTCGAGTTGTAGAACCGCTCCCGGCGCCCTGCAGCATTTGCCGCAGGGCGCCTTTTTCCTGCGCCAATCGCATCCGTCCCAGCCATCCCGCACTTCGACTTCCGTCTTCGTACTCGTGCTCAGCCTTAGCGGTGCTCGAAAAGCAGCTCGGGCAGGCCGAGCGCGAGTGCGCCCGGCAGCAAGCCCTGGTACGCGTCGCGCAGCGAAGCGTCGGCTTGCGCAGCGCGGCCCCTCCGCCGCCCGAGTCCGGAAAGGGCAAGCCTGGGTCGAAGCGCGACGGCAAGGGGCGCAAGAAGCGTCGGCCGACCGTGCGGGCCCTGAAGGCGGCCGAGACGCTGCGAACTCGTCTTGCCTCGCCCGAAGGCGCCGGCGTACAACATACGTCGGCGGGCGACGGGGCGACCGCGCCGGCGGGACGCGCTTCGCCGATCCCCGCCGCGCCGGCCGTCGAAGGCGGCCGCCAAACGCATCCCGAAGCAGGCTAAGGAGGGCAAGAGCCATGGCAGGTCGGAAACCGGTGGGCCCGCGGTTGGTCCATCATCTGGACGGATCGCAACGCGCGAAGCGGCGGTTCGAGGTGATCCTCCAGACGGTTGCGGGCAAAATCACGATTCGCGAGGCGTGCGACCGGCTGGGGATCGAAGACGCGATGTTCTACCGGTTGCGGGCCGAGGCGCTCCAGGCGGGACTTGCCCGCCTGGAGCCGCGGCCCATCGGCCGGCCGCCGCGTCCGGAGTCGGCCGAACAGCAGCGGATCGCCGAGTTGGAGCGCGAGCTTCTTGAAAAGCAGTTGCAGGAGCAGGCGCTGAAGACCCGGCTGGAGATCGCCCAGGCGCTGGCGGCGACCGAAGAGTCGCCGGGGGAAAAAACGACGCACGGGAAGCCGCGTCGCAAGAAGACGGCCCGGCAGCGTGTGCGCCGGGCGAAACGGGCGAGGTAGCCCAACCGATCGAGGTGGTTGACGTGGTAGAGGTGGCGGACGTGGTTGAGGTGGCGGACGTGGGTAACGTGGTTGACGTGGTTGAGGTGATCGACGTGGAGCGCAACGGGCAACGCGAGAAGCTGCCGAACATCGCGGTGATCGCCTCGCGCTCCCGCCGCGACGAAGGGGCCGCGCGGCAGCGTTCCCGCCGCGAGCGGGAGTACCATGCCCGCCGCGCCGCGGCGGCGTATGCCGCCGCCTTGAAACGGGACGGCATCGCATGCCGTGAAGCGGCGCGTCGGCTGGAACTGCGTCCGCGCACGCTTGCCGACTGGTTCCAACGGGAACGGTGCGGGACGCTCGCCTGCCAGCCGCGGGGCCGGCCGTGCGGCGAGTCGCCGCCGGAGACCCGCCGCGGCGTGTTGGAGGCGATTCGCGACCTGGGGCCGGGCATCGGCATCCCCGCCCTGCGCACCGTCTTCCCCACCGTGCCGCCGTGCCAACTCGTCGATCTGCGGCAGGCGTATTGGGACGTGTACCGGCGTCACAACCGCGTGGCGCTGGAGCAGCTCACCTGGCATGCGCCGGGCCGCGTGTGGGCGATGGACCACGTGAAGCCGCCCACGCCGGTTGACGGCATCTACCCGGCCGTGCTCGCCGTACGTGACCTGGCCAGCGGCATGACGCTCGACTGGCTGCCCGTTCCGGACGAAACGGCGGCGACCACCCGCGGCGCGCTTCGGTCGCTGTTCGTCGAGTTCGGCGCGCCGTTGGTGCTCAAGAGCGACAACGGCTCAGCGTTCAAGGGCGAGGTGGTCAGCCTGCTGGCCGACTGGCGGGTGATCCCGCTTCTCTCGCCGGCGCGCACCCCGCGCTACAACGGCAGTTGCGAGGCCGGCAACGGCGCCCTGGCCACCCGCACGCATCACCAGGCCGCCCTGGCCGGCCATGCAGGCTTCTGGACCTCGGATGACGTGGAGGCGGCGCGTCGGCAGAGCAACGCCTTCCACTACCCGGACGGCTACGGCCGCCCGACGCCGCTTGAACAGTGGGAATCGCGCGCGCCGATCAGCGAGTCGGAGCGCGACGGCTTCCGCTTGACAGCCGAGAATCTGGCGGCTCAAATACACCAAGACATAGAATCGACATCCCAACTACCGTTGACCGCGGCCGACACGGCCGCCCAGCATCGTCGCGTTATCCGCCGCGCTCTCGTCGAGCACGGCTATTTATCCACGAAATGGAGGTTCATTACCCTACCACTAAAACCCAAGAAATCGGCAAGAATTACGTAGCGGACACAACCGTCCCCCGTAACAACGGCCCAAATCTATTGGGCATTTAGGGGTGCACGGGCAGCGTTCTGGTACCCTACCGAGTTCATTATGGGCTCTCCGGAATGGAAGTCTTTCCTGGAATGGATCGATCCTTGACCTAAACCTTCACGGAGCACCTTGGAATGCAAAACGCATTCACACGGACTGCTAGGTCAGACGCAAGAAGGGAATGTAACGTCGATGTCCAATGCACATAATGCGTGGTCACGTTTTGGTATGAGATGGACTATTGTCACCGCGATTGCTTTGTTATTCATGGATGCAATCATGTTCGGAGCCATTGGCTGGTCATGCCTCATCTGTCCGATTTGGTTCATGTTCAGCATCTTGAAGAATGCAATTCAACGTCCCGGTTGGCGACTCGCTTGCTTCAGGATCGCAGTTCCGCCGATAACGTTGATTCTCGTTTTGGCCAATTATGCTGTCCAATATCGCATTGGGGCCGCAAATGTTCAGGAAATCATCACTGCTTGTGAAGAGTTTCACGCTGCCAATAGTGCATTCCCGAAGAGTCTTCATGAACTCGTGCCTATGTACATACCATTCGTGCCACGTGCAAGGTACAGCATCTATTATAACGAGTTTACTTACCAGTACATGGAGGGGCACCCTTTGCTTGTTTGGTATGTTGCGCCACCTTACGGCCGGAACGTTTACACCTTTGAAGAACACAAGTGGCAGTACATCGACTAAATGACCGAGCGCGATTATGCGCGATGCCGCGTCGCGGCAAACTGGGGAGACTGCGGCATTTCGTTCCCGGTTCGAGCATGATCGCGCTCGGTCATTTAGCTGTGCCCTTCTTTGATGCTACCAGTTACGACCGCCACGATCGACGGTGTGGCCGACTATGTGGATGAGTACGCGTACGATTCCGAGGGCCGGCTGGTGGCCATCGCCCAGTACGGCGCGGCAGGCGGTAGCGCCGTGGCCGCGAAAGAGATCAGCCTCACCTACAACGACCAGGGCCTGCTCACCACCGTCACCCGCTACACCGATGGCAACCTGGCCGTCCTCGCCCAGTATTCGTATGATTCCGCTTCGCGACTCACGGCCCTCGTCTACTCGCAAGGCGAAACCACCCTCGCCTCCTACGCCTGGACGTACGATACCGCGGCCGGTTCCGTCCCATCGTCTTCCGATCAACCATCAGACATCACCCCTCAAACTTCCCTCCACTGGCTTCCTTCCGGCGGGCTCATGCCGGGGCAGGATACTGGGGCAATCGTCGATGCGTTGTGGGAAGGGACCGGCACGCCTGCGAGCCTGATTACGGAAATCACCTCGCTCGACGGCACGGTCAGCTATCAATATGATTCCGCCGGGCAACTCCTCGCCGCCACCTACACCACGGGCCAAGCGGCCGAGGCGTATTCCTACGATGCCGCCGGCAACCGCGTCACGGCCAACGGCGCGGCCTACCTAACCGGCCCCAACAACCAACTCCTGTTCGACGGCATCTATTCCTATCTGTATGACCCGGAAGGCAACCGTACGGCCCGGTTCATCGATGTGAACGCCAACGGCCTTCTCGACGCTGGCGATACGGACGCGACCACCTACGCCTGGGACCATCGCAACCGGCTCACGCGCGTCACCGACTACGCCACGTACGGCAACCCGGCCACCCGCGCGATTGATTACCTGTACGACGTGGAAAACCGCTGGATTGGCCGCGACGTAGACCTGGACGGTGACGGCCAGATTGACACCCGCACCCGCTTCGCGTACGATGGCAATCAGATCGTCATGCAGTTCGACCGCGCCGACGCCACTACCGGCGACCCGGCCGAGCCGCTCACGATCGGCCACCTTTCGCACCGATATCTTTGGAACCCAGCCGCCGTGGACCAGCTCATGGCCGACGAACAGGTCACCACTCCTGACACCCCCGGCACCATCCTCTGGCCCCTCGCCGACCACCAGGGCACCATCCGCGACCTGGCCGTCTACGACCCGGCCACCGACACCACCACGGTAGCCAACCATCGCACCTTCGACGCCTACGGCAACCTCCAGTCTCAAACCAGCACCGCCCACGACACCCTCTTCGCCTTCACCGCCCGTCCCCTGGATCAGACCACCGGTCTGCAGAACAACCTCTACCGCTGGTACGACGCGAAGACCGGCCGCTGGATGAGTGAAGACCCGATTGGGTTTGAAGGGAGGGACGGCAATCTGTCTGCATATGTCGGCAATGGGCCGGTGAATGCGGTGGATCCGACGGGATGGAACCGTTGGCTAATGTTCCACTATGGGCATTTGTTCATATTGGTCGAAGTGTGGGATCATAGCGGCCAGTATGTAACCGGTTATGCACAACTCCATTTCAGCATATGTGGCCATGAGATTGTACGGGGCTTTCCAACTGGGGCCACAATTTATAGCTCGTGGTCGTCAAATGCCGAACAGGACACAGCACTGCTTGGTGCTTACGAACATTTGATTCGAATTGAGGGGGGGCAATGGTGGCCAGGGGTATACACTCCGCTCCTCAACAACTGTTGGTTTGATGCAATGTATTGGATCCGATATGGCGGAGAGGGCAATCCAGTCAAGCCGCCTGACCGTATTAGATATCCGTATGGGGAACTTACTGATAGCCCTCGCGAGCCGTGGGTTGAGCCGCCTCCGAAGAAGATTTGGGATCCGAGGCCAGAGTGGATGCGCTAGACGGATTCATGGTTTCTTCTTCTGATGTCGCCAATGTCGAAGTGGTGTGACTTGCGGTGTCGCTGTGTGGGATGGGATCGAACACCGTTGCCATCAGGCGGACATTGCCACCGCACACGCCGGATTCTCGACCAACATGTTGATGACATCCGGGTCATTGCGGACACAAACTGACGATCGCTGAACTGGCACAAGTGATTTGCACATGGGGTATTCAATGCTTCCCGCTGATCGGAAATACAGCCAATGGCCCGCCCGGGCGAGCCTCGTCTTAGCCATAGCTGTCGAGGTATTCCCAACGGAAGCAGATCTGATGTTTGCGTTCAGGCAGCAGGATTTATTGGTCTTGCTCGCGATAAAGTTCTTCTGCCTCATGGTCATCCTCTCGCCTTTGGTTTCAGGGGTGTTCTACTATGGCTGGAAGGCAATTGCCACCCCAAGAGTAACGGTTGCTCTTATTGTCGCGATAGTATTGATGCGACTGTGGTCGGATGTGGAGTTCTGGCGGGGGCAGTAAGCGTCGGGACGTCAGGCCGGGTGGCCCCGGGTGATTGCTCACCCCGAGGCAGGAAAAGGGGACATCACTGGAGGCAGGGTGCGTCGGCGAAAGCCGGAGAAAGGTAGCGAATGGGCAATTTAACGGGACAGGTCCAATATTGAGATGGGTGGTCCTTGGGGTCAGAGAAAGCGCCGGTGAAAACCGGCGGGGAGTAGCGGATGAAAGAGCCGTACGGTAAAGGGGTAGCGCCCCATACCGACGCCGAGTCATGCGCCGGCGGTGGCAACACGGCGGGTGAAACGTTGACAGGGGCACACGCAGGCCGGGGAGACTTTTGGGCCAGGTGGCCCAATGTGTGAGATATGAGATCAACGCGAGTTTACGATGAAGCAGTCCATCATTCTCGGTATCGGCGCCGGCCGTTGCGGGCTGGCCTCGCTGGCGAGGATTCTCAACGGGCAGCCGGATGTTCAATGCTCGTACGACGAACCGCCCTTGCTGCCGTGGATGCCGGATATGCAGCCTGCAAGGGATTGGTTGGCGGACGGTGAGGGCGAGCAGGGCCCGGGGGGCGTCGTCCGGGCGCGATTCGCGCGGTTTCGGCAGCATGGTACGGCGAGGCGGCTGGGCGACGTGGCGTCGTCCTACTTGCCGTATCTGGAAGAAGCCATCGCCGCCGAACCTGACATCCGGATTGTACCGTAGCGACACAAGGTGTCGGAGATCGCAGATCGGAGTTGGGAGATCGGGGACGCGCGAACGGGGTGCTTGCGGGCGGCTGTAGGCCAGAAAGCGGCAACAAGTTCCCGCACTCCATAGGCGGCTTCGCCGCGGGAAAGCCAGGACCGAAACGCCGGATCCACTTGCTGGCGCTGCGTGCTTGTATGGGGGACGCGCCAACGCGCACGAGCTCGAAGCGCAAGCGAGTGGGTCTGTTAAGGACCGGAAACGAGGCGCCCGAAACGCCGGATCCACTTGCTCGCGCTGCGTGCTTGTAGGGGGGACGCGCGAGCGCGTACAAGCTCGAAGCGCAAGCGAGTGGGTCCGTTAAGAATCCCGCCACGGATGAAAGGCCGGCAGACGGGCGAGGGTGTTCTTGCTCTAATGTGCTTTGCGGCCTCCTGTTCCTCTTCTGAAGTGAGTCACGAGTGACGCGAACACGAAGAGAAAGAAGAGAATGAACAGGAGGAAGCAGAGGGAAATACAAAGACGATTTCGAGCACGAGGACATATGTATCGAAGATCGGAGATCGGAGTTGGGAGATCGGGGACGCGTGAACTGGGGTGGTTAGGATGCGAGGAGCGTCTAGGGCCAGCCCGTTGGGCTTGGGGGGATTTCTATTGTGCGAACCCGGGGTTACGCCTTGCTCGCACCGCTCGCATCGGCTCCACCCCGGGCTGGTTTAGGAACGTCCCTTCGGGACTGACGGAATGGAGACACGCAAGGGCACGTGATGCGGCGGCGTCGGAGAGAGGTGTTCGCGGAATGGTTCAGGGTAAAGGGAACGAGCAAGGTACGGCGTGAGAAAGAGCACTGCCGAGACGGCAGTGGCACGGGGAGGTGTTCGCCGAATGGTTTGGCGTAAAGGGAACGAGCAAGGTGCGTCGTGAGAAGGAGCACTGCCGAGACGGCAGTGGCACGGGGAGGTGTTCGCAGAATGGTTCAGCGTAAAGGGAACGAGCAAGGTGCGTCGTAAGAAAGAGCACTGCCGAGACAGCAGTGGCACGCTGCGTGCGACGTCCTTTTGCGGGAAGGATTGCTGTATGGTCAGAGAGACGTGATCGCCTCGAGAACGCGTGCGCGGACGCGGTCGGCGAGGGAGCGGTCTTTTGCATCGCGCCAGTTGAGGTCGGAGGCGCCTTCGGCATCGAGAACGGCTGCGGTTGCGGATTCAAGTACGCCTTTGGCTGCGCCGACCGCCGGCCCTTGACGCCCGGACTGTTCGGCGCGCGTGATGGCCCGTCGGAGCAAGAGCAGGGTTTCGTAATCCTGCACGCTCTCGCGAATAGCTTCCATTTGCTTGGCCGGCGCGACGCGTGTGCTGTCGAGGAATAGCGGGGTGTAGGGGCCGGAGCGCGCGAGGTATTCGTTCCAGGAAGAGGCCCCGCTGTTGTCGCCGAACGCCCAGAAGAACGAGCCGGTTGCGCCGGCGTCCCAGCACTGCCACGCCTGAAGCCGGTAGTAAGCATAGGGATCAAGCAGCCGGGCGGGACCGCTGCATGAGTAGAAATGCAACTCCTTGCCTTGCCGCCGCTGTTTCTGGAAGAACTCGGCAAACGGTTTGCCTTGACTCAGCCACATAGGCCGATTCGGGCACAAGACGTCCGAGTATTCATACACCTCTTGCGGCGCCTGGCCGGGAGTACGGTAGGTCGGATCCAGCCACAGGCGGACTTGCGGTTCCGCCGCGCGAATGGCTTTCGACCAGGCCAGCAGGGCCGTTACGTCGCTTCCCTCGTGCGGTTCGTCGTGGATGAGCAATGACAACCGTTCCGGTTCGATCCCTTTGGTACCGAGATGACGCACCCAGGCGGAAATCCACGTTGCAACGCGGCGGTCGAACTCGGGTGTACCGAGCGCTGCGCCTGCAAACCCGGACGTTGAAGCGCCAGAGTAATTGCCGACCGCCAGAAATACCATGTAGCAGCGTGCGTCAGGCCAGTCGGCAAGCCAGGCGTCGAGCTGTTCGGTATCCAGTTCGATTCGGCTCGAATCGTCCTTGTCGAACGCGTAGTTCATGAGCACCGAGTTGGTCGCCCACGGCGCGTTCACGTATCGCTGCTGAAGATGCTTCAGGAATGCGCCGCGATTCTCTGCCGTCACGCCGCAGGCGCCGCGACCGTTGGTGTAGCTCCAGCCGCCCAGTTGAAGCGTCGGTTTCTCGGGGAAATCCAGCGGGTACACGTGCAGTTGAATCGGTACGGCAACGGCTTGCGCCGCTTCGCTCTTGAGCAGAATCTGCCCCTTGTGGACTCCCGCTGTAACAGCATCTTCGCCGCGAGGGACGTGAAAGCTCAGCCACACCTGGCGCACGAGCCCGGACGGCACATGGATGGTCCAACCGGCCTCATTATATGGAACCTCCATGAGCGCAGAAGCGACAGGGACGCCGCGACTCGTATCGGTCCAGTCCACTTCGTAGACGGTCACATAGGCAGGGACCGGCGGCTGGGGAAGCCCTTCGATCTGGAGCTGTACCTGCATCGGTGCGTCGGCGCTGTTGTAAAGGTTGATCGCCCCTGCGCGATACTCGCCTCGCATCGTATGGACCTCGACAGGACCGCCGGAACCGGCCGGAGGCGCGACAGGATCGAGCGGATCCCAGGGGCAGATTGCCTGGGCGACCAGGGATGCCTGGCCCATGGCCTTCCAAAGCGCGGCCTGAATCCGGAACAGCTCGGCGTGCAGGTCGTTCAAGGGGAGAACGGCCCGGAACGATTGGTCGACCGCAACCGCTGCCGGATCCCAAGCCTTGCGCACTTGGTCCAGCCGCTCGAGTAGTTCCGTGCGTCGTGTTTCAGACGCCAGTGCCGCGCCGCGTAACTGCGCTTCCAGCGCATCGGCATCAGACTGAAAGCGATGCGCCAGCGCCGAGCGGCTTCGCCACTGAACGAACAGGTTGGCAACGTTTTCGATGGGCTTGCCTTGCGGCGACTGCGACAGGAGGGTCTCTGGCCCTCGAAATACCTCGACCTCATCGACGAACAGGTAGGGACCGCCTGCCGGGGGAATCGCTACGAATCGCACATAGCGACCGTGGGTGCTCAACTGGCCGGTTACCAACCGCCGGATGGCATAACCTTCGGGCAAGGGCCCGTGCGCGTTACGATCCAGTGCGACCAGATCGCCGGCATTGTAGAAGACCTTACCGTCGTCGCTTGTCAGAACCTGGACGGCGCAGGGCCACGTCACATTGGCCACTCCTGCCGCGGTGGTGAACGCAACCCCCGAGATCGGCTCGATCTGGCCCAAATCGACCGTGATGACGGCGTAGCTGACGCTACTCCAGCCGACGGTACCCTTCTGGGTCCAGAAGTAATCCTTGGTCGTCCGGCCGTCGGTCAACTGAATGGCATCATCCGGATCGGTGCAATGCCTGTAATTCGGGGCAGGCTGCAAGACTACCTTTGCCCCGCGTGCGATATTGACGCCTGCCACAGGTGCTGGCGGCTCATCGGCCAGGGCCAGAGACATACAAGAGACGAGCAGGCTAACGAGGCTGATCCCAAGTGCAAGAGGCCGAGTCATAACAGACGCTCCTATTCAGGCAGGAAGGGTGAACCCCTATAATGGATGCATGGCGGGGGAGTCGGGGCAAGTACCAGTATTGCTTTTCGGCAGCCAGGTTGCAAGTAGCCCTCGCATCCGCCAGAATAGCCCGTACTGCAAACACAATGGAGGAACTCCTATGAATCGCTGTGTCCTGGTCATGCTCATCGCTGGGGTATTCTCGCACGCCGTCGCGGCGGAGGGTGACGGCCGAAACCTGTTGTTTGACGGCCGCTTCGACGCGGAACAGGTCGCATTCCCGGAGTTCTGGAGCCGATCGAATGCAGACAAGGTGGTGTACCAACGCACGGGCGGCCCGGAGGGCGCCGGTGCGTGGGTAGGATTGCGCGGCGAAGGCGACGGGACCGGTACGGTGAGCGTCCGGCAGTACGACCTGATTCTGGTGCCTGGCGAAACCTACAAGATCAGCGCTTACGTCCGCACCAAGGGCTTTGCAAGTCGTTCAGCCGGCTTGATTGTCCACAACAACGGCTGGTTCAAAGCCGATGGCGTTCGGGACTTTCCGGTCGATTCTGAGTGGACGCTTATGGAGAAGACGTTCACCCTCTTCCCTTCCACAGGCAACCAATATGGGGTAGCCATGTACGCCATCGATCCGGCAGGCGCGATCGATTTCGCCGATGTCAAGTTGGAGCCGCTGACGGAACGCGGCCAAAACGGTTCCAGTTCGCCCTGGCTGTCTGTAATGGGGCCAAGGCTTGTTCCCCTTCAACCGCGACTGAATCAGATCCCTTCCGACAAGCCTGAATTGACGTTGAAACTCTTCGGTTCGCTGCCGGACTGCCGCGACATGTACCAGTCCACGGTGCGTGTAGACGAGGATGATGCCGTTCTGCAAGCGATTGCTGAGGATGGCAAGATGGTTGTCGCACTTTCCGGGGTGACGCGTGGCGATCATACGTTGGAAGCAGTGGTCCGCCATCGCGAGAGCGGCGAGGTATATGTCCAGGCAAGGTATCCGATCAGTGTCATTGATATTCCTGTCGTCGATCGCACCAATATCCGCCCGTTGAACAATCTGGTGGCCGAACTCCTAAACCGGTCCGTCGAAGAGGCCGCTGAACCACAAGAGTTCTCATTTGTCAGTCCGCGCAACGGTTGGGTCTTCGTGGCACTCGCCACCGAATCACCGGGGACCGATCTGGCGGTGCGTATCGACGGCTCTGAACCTGTCATTACCGCGACAACCGATCGGTTGGAGGCATTTCGCGAACTACCGATTGGGGAACACCGGATCACGATTCGCGGGAACAAGGGAACATCGCAGTTGCGGGTACACGCGATTCCGGAGATCTTCGATTATCCGCCCTGTGCCAATTCTCACGTGCCGGAAAATGGAGATTACGGCTGGGAGTTCATGAAGAAACATATCCTTTATGCGGTGACCACGCTCAACGGCGGGCGGCTGCCCGGTGAAGCCTTGCCCGAGGCCAAGGCACGTGGGCTCAAGTGGCTGGCCAACTTCAATGTGGCGCCGGTGGACGATCCGGAAACGGTGCGCAAACGCATGGAACAACATGCGGGGATGACCGAACCGCAATACGACGGTTTCACCAGCGACGAGCTTTTCTTCGGTCGGGCCTCGATTGCCGCCTACACCAAGGCCCTTTGGGGCCTAAACAACCCGCACAACCGACTGGTTTATACGTGGATTGTCGGCAAACCGAGTATCGCTTCCGTGCACACCGACTTCATGTCCGCCTGCATCAATGCCTCGAAAGGTCGCGGCCGATTGTTGTTCGAAGCGTATTGCCATCCTCAGTCGGACGAATCGGCCGCAGCCGCGTATCTGGACGATCACGTGACCGAGGCCATGCGCCGTTTCAACGCCTTCTTGCCCAATGCGGCTTCAGGAACCGGCATTATCTTCGGAAACTTCAACCAGATTCCCATCATCTCGCTGGAGCACGACCCGGGTGTTGACTTCAAGTATTTTCTCGATATGCAGGTGAACCTGATTGCCAATCATCCCGAGTTTGCCGGGCTGGCGACGACGGGTTACTGGGGCACGTACTACGGCGACGAAGAACTGGTGCGTTGGTCATTCAAACTGATGCGCCACTATGCGGTGGAAGGGAACAAGGACATGCTGTCGAGCCGTTATGGCTTGAAGTACAATCCGGGGTTCCTTGCCAATGGCGACTTTCTCGACGGCATGGACGGCTGGGATGTGGCGCCGGCTGCGGAAGGGGCCATACGCCCCGCGACGATCGACGGTTATGGCAAGAACGTCCAGGCTCGATGGGGAGCGGGCAGGGCAGGGGATACCGTCTGTCTGATGACGCGGCAGAACGATCGGCCCAACCGCATTTCTCAAACCGCGAAAGGCTTGGAGCCTGGCAAGACGTATTGCCTGCAATTCGTCACGGCCGACTATGACGACGTGGTTGAAAAGAAGCACGATCCGCGGCAATACGGGATCGACGTACTGCTGGCAGGCGTCGAGGTCCTTCCGGAAAGGAGCTTCGTGCACATCGACCGCCGCAAGAACCACCACCGGCACGATCCCGGCTATCTCGGCAAAGTCAATCTCCACCGCATCGTATTTCGGGCGAGGAATGAGACGCAGGTGATCGCCTTCAGCGATGAAAAGGCCGAGCCGGGCGAGACGCTTGCGATCAACTTCGTCCAGCTAAAGGCCTATGTGGAGTGAACACATTGGGGCCTGGCAACTAACCCGGATTATTCACGATAGGTAGGGTGGGTCAAACAAGCCGCTTCTTCTGCTGGGTCATCGGTCGCTGATGCCCGCCTTCTTCCAGGGGGCGGGCTGTAAATCAGCTCGGTTGCGGCTTGTGCGGACCCACCAACGATCTACGCGACCTTGCCCCACCCCACGTAGATGAATAATCCGGGCTATCGTCGTCGCCGCAACAGCAGGCTGCACAGGCACACGGCCAACAGGCCGATACTCGACGGCTCAGGTACGGAGAACTCGAAGAAGACACTCTTCAATTCGGCGTTGCTCAACGCCGTGCTATAGAAGCGAGCGCTGTCGATCATGCCGTTCCAGTTATCCGGCCCGCCGACACTTGAAACGTTGCGGCCCAACGTGATATTGGTCAGGTCGTTGAAACCGGTTGGTGCTGTCACATCGTTGGTTGTCGGCGACCAGACGCCTGAAGCGCCTTGGATGAATGACTTCAGTTCGTTCGTCGATTGATCGTAACGCAGCGCGACAAAATACCATTCGCCTACCTCGAAATCGCACGCAACCCAGTCATTGTTATCCCCGCCCGTGACTACGCTCATATTAAGCACGGGCTCGCCGTCATTCCAACTGGAATAAGCGGCTCGTTGGAGTCGAAAACGGCTTGAACTGAGAATCGTCTGAAAAGCGCCGCTCTGTGCCGTATTGACCAGACCAGTAAACGTGAAGCTGCCGTCGGCATAGACGCCATCCGGTACCTGAAGATACTCCGAACCGGAAAACTGAGCGACCGTATCACCCACCTCGAAATAGAAGAAGTCGGAATCGATCGGAGCAGCGACAAACCCGACGGCATTGACGTTTGTCAGCGTATTGCCATTCCCTGTATCGTCCTGCAAACGATCAGCGGCGTTCTCGTGACCGTAGGACGCCATGAGATCGGCCCGAGCGGGGAGCGTCACCGCCATCGCCATCGACAATACCACAACCGTCCCGAACCACGTACGGGGCCCAAACATTGCGACTCTCCTGAAACCAAGGGCGGAAAAGGTTTACCGTGACCGTCAATCTGCTGGGCTACTCAACCAGCACCTTCGAGGGTACCATAGTCCCGCGAGACTTGCAAGCGGAACACTGCCCCCCCACTGAGGGAACCGAATTCCATCCCCCTTATACTGCCCAAACAACAGACAACGTCCGGGCTGCGTGGTGTTATTCGGGAACCTGTTGGCTTGCGACGGGGAACGCCTGGGATATATCGGGGGGAATGCGCACCGGCTGGCCTGTGATGAAATTGATGAAGGCCCACTTCGTTTCGGCATGGGCGAGGAGCTTGCCGTCGGCCGGCCGGACAATCCGATACTGCCGCACCGATGTGACCCTTTGCATGGTGGCCACCCATGTTTCGACCACGATCTCGTCGCCCGGCATGGCGGGCTGCCGATAGTCGATTCGATGCTGGCGCGCCACCCAACCGCATCCGCAATCCTTGTAGCGTTGCCATGGCCAGCCGAGGGCGGCTGAATGGGCCAACGCCGCCTGCTGCATCCATTCCACGTAAACCACGTTGTTGGCATGCCCCAACACGTCCGTTTCACTCGGAAGGACCGTGTGGGGGTAACGAAACACATTCCGCAAATGAACCTCCACTCTCATTCAGTAAGAGACATCCGAACGCGACACCGGTTCCTCCGTGCTGGAATCATCTGTTGCGCCATGCCTTTCAGGGTTGCAGGACCTCCAGCGTATGATCCGAACAGGAAGCCACAACGCCCCAAGCGGCGAAACAGGCGCCGAGCATGCGCAGCTTGGAAAAGTCCGACATTGTGCAATCCCCACAGTCCTCGGCATGGTTTCCGGTAGCGCGGGCACCCTTGCCTGGAACCCCATTGTAGCAATGCGCTGGTTGGGGTACAAATACCGGTAACGTTTGCTTTGGCGTCGCCACAAGCGATGCCCGTTTTCTCTTGCCGGATTCAGAGATTCCTTCAATCTCCCCCTGGCAGCGC
Source organism: Thermoguttaceae bacterium (assembly GCA_040772845.1). GTDB lineage: Bacteria > Planctomycetota > Planctomycetia > Pirellulales > Thermoguttaceae > PWXP01. The sequence continues at coordinate 749,708 of JAXGXG010000002.1, read as the reverse complement.
GGTTGTTGTCGCGAACCAGAGAAACCACAATTCATCAAGGAGAACTCATGGGCGAGTCCAATGGCTGGTATTTGGCACAGGGATCGAAGTCGGTTGGGCCGATGACGCTTGACCAACTCATTCGACGGCTCGACACGGTTGCGGGACTGGACACGCTGGTCTATGGTCCGGGCGCCCCAGAGTGGATCGAAGCCCGGCATGTAGCCGCCATTGTCGGCTCGGTGGAGCCTGCAGCCGGCGGGGGGCCGCCCCCACTTCCCTCCGGACGCCAGGCCGATGAGATCGACTACGAACTGTTCGGCGAGGAGATGCAGTATGCCGAAGTCACACTCGATCCCGGCGAGACCGTGATTGCCGAGGCCGGGAGCATGATGTACATGACCTCCGGCATCAAGATGGAAACCGTCTTCGGCGAACCGTCCAGCCAAGAGCAAGGATTCCTGGGCAAAGTCGTATCGGCCGGGAAACGCGCGCTGACCGGGGAGTCGCTGTTCCTCACCACGTTTTCCAACGCCGGCGCCGGCCGCGAGAAAATCGCGTTCGCCTCGCCCTATCCCGGCAAGATCGTTCCGATGCACCTGGACGAACTCGGTGGCGAACTCATCTGCCAGAAAGACGCGTTTCTGTGCGCGGCCAAAGGGGTGCAAATCGGCATTGCCTTCCAGAAGAGAATTGGCGTCGGACTGTTCGGCGGCGAAGGTTTCATTATGCAGCGGTTGACTGGCGATGGAATAACACTGGTCCATGCCGGGGGAACGCTTGCACGGCGAGAATTGCAGGCAGGCGAGGTGATCCGACTCGATACCGGTTGCCTGGTGGCCTTGATGCCGAGTGTCAACTACGACATCGAGTTCGTAGGCGGCATCAAGAACACACTGTTCGGCGGCGAAGGGCTGTTCTTTGCGACGCTGACCGGGCCGGGCCATGTCTGGATGCAGTCGCTTCCGTTCTCCCGACTTGCCGGACGCGTCCTTGCGGCCGCTCCGTCACAAGGCGGCAGCAAGGGCGAGGGTTCCGTGCTGGGCGGACTGGGACGGATGGTTATGGGTGGAGATCAGTAAGCGTCTACCCCAGATTCCCTCCCGCTGGACTTCTTGTTCGCTGTGACGCACAATAGGTGAGATAGGCAATTATTGCCGTGACAGTGAACAGTATACCCGCCTGTGGCAAAGCAGGAGAAACCCGAAGGAGGAATCACCATGTACCGCCGGAATGCTCGAACACAACTCGTTCTCCTCGTTTCGGTTTGCGGCGCCTTTGTGTCGTCCGGCCTGCTGATAACCCTCGTGGGGGGAGACTCTTTATGGGCCGCCCAGCAAGCCGAGGCGCCTGCCGCCGATGCGGCAGTCCCGACGCCCAGCCCCAGCGATGCGCCGCCGCCCGTCGCAAAACCTGCACCGGCAGAGGCGGCCATGCCATCGGCTTGTGGGCCGGTTGCCGAGCAAGCCGAGGCGGCGCCCTGTTGCGCACCATGCGGCCAACCGCGCGTGCATCGCTGCCGCACGAGCGTGCGTCGCTGTCGCCCGCGATGTTTCCGGCCGCGATTGCGACGTTGCTCTCATCGCTACGTGGTCCGGCGCCAATGCTCAACAGCGAAGCCTGCATCGGCTGCAACGCAAGCGGAAGCCGACCCCTGGAAGGTGCTTTTCGACGGGAAGTCGCTTGCCGGTTGGAAGATCACGCAGTTTGGCGGCGAGGGCGAAGTCGAAGTACGCGATGGGATGATCGTCCTGGAGACGGGCGCGGATATGACGGGTATTACCTATGCCGGCGATCCGCCGCGAAATAATTACGAGCTGCAGTTGGAAGGCCAGCGGCTTGCCGGATCCGACTTCTTCTGCACCACAACGTTCCCGGTTGGCGAGGAGTACTGCTCCCTGGTTGTCGGCGGTTGGGGTGGAACGGTTGTGGGCCTGTCGAACGTCGATTACTACGATGCAGGCGACAATTTCACCACGAAGTTCATGGAATTCAAGGACAACACGTGGTACCCGATCCGGATTCGCGTTTCGGATCACCAGATCACCGTGTGGATCGATGGCGAGAAGATGATCGAGCAGCCGCGGAAGGGGCACAAGTTCGACCTGCGGATGGAAGTCGATCTTAGCCGTCCCCTAGGCGTCTCGACATGGCAGACGGCCGGGGCCGTCCGGAGCATTCGGGTGCGCCCCTTAACGGCCGAAGAGATTGCAGCCGACGCGCCGGAAGAAGAATAAGGGCACCCGGCCGCCAGAATCGGAAAGCCATGGATCCCTAAGTTGCAAAGAAGACGATGCAAGACGCCAAGGCCATGGTATCCAGAAGGACCTTTCTCGGTGGCGCGGCAGGTCTGGCAGCGGCTTCGATCGCACCGGGCCGCGTGTCGGCGGCAGCGCCTTCGCGGCCGGACTCCACGTTCGGCGGTGTTTCCATCGGCGCGACCACGTGCAGTTTCCGCCTGCTGCCCAACAGGGCCGAGGACCTGCTTCGGTACGTAACGCAATGCGGCATTAGCAGCGTCGAGTTGGGGGGCCATGCTGCAGAACGGTTTGCCCGGGCCGCGACGAATGGCCGTGGTGGAGCGTCCAGGGCGGGGCATTGCGAGGCCTTGCGGGACGGTTTCAAAACACTACGCAAGATGTACAACGATGCCGGGGTGACGATCCATGCCGTCCGGTTCGGCGATATCGGCAATTCAGGCATGACCGATGCGCAGATCGAGTTCTATTTCCAGGCGGCGAAGGCACTTGGCGCGGTGGGCATTACGCGAGACCTGGCCGAAGCAGCGGCGATACGTCTCGGTCCAATCGCCGACAAGCACGAAATGGTGGTCGGTTTCTGCAATCCTCGCCGGATTACGCCCACAACGTACGATGGCTCCGTTCTCACACACGGAGAATACCTTGGCATCAGCCTTGATATCGGTCAGTACGTTGCGAATACCGGCGAACCTGCGTTCCCCCAGATTGAGAAGCATCGCAATCGGATCTTCAGTGTGCAACTGAAGGATTGCACCAAGAACGGCTCGAATGTACCTTTCGGCGAAGGAGACGCAGATCTTGTCGCAGTGCTTCGCTCGATGAAGAAGCACAGGATGACATTTCCGGCCAATATTCGCCTGGATTATCCCATCCCCCACGGCTCCGACGCTATCCGAGAGGTGAAGCGATGCGTGCAGTTCTGCCGCGATGCACTGACCGCGGAGAATGCGGCCGATGGCGAAGACGCAGGCAGGAACCAGAAGTACGTCTGTACCTTCTGCGGCTGGGTATACGATCCGGCCAAGGGAGACCCGGATGGCGGTATTCCTCCCGGGACGCCCTTTGCCGATCTTCCCGAAGACTGGTCTTGCCCGAAGTGCCGATTCGCCAAGGCGCTTTTCTCTCCGCACAGCGAGTAAGGCACGGCACGCAGACGGCAACCGCGATGGGTGGACGTTCGGGACTCATCCCCGCCAGGCCGCTCGGTACGAGAAGCCCAGTCCGAGAATCCGGTGCAACAGAGTCTCGTACGAGACGTCTGCGGCTTCGGCCGATTCGGCAAAATCTTCGCCATACTCCAGATTGGGATTCGGATTGGCTTCGAGCACGTAAACGCGTCCATCCTTGCGCATTCGCAGATCGAGCCTCGCATAGCCGCTGAGCGAGAGCACGCGATAGACTCGCTTGCAAAGATGAAGGATTCGCTCTTCCGCACCGGGCGGGAGGTCCTTGGCGGCCTGGGTGCGGATGCCGTACTTCTTCTGATAATCGGGATTGAACTTCACTCGCGCCGTCGCGATACGTTGCACGTGATCCGGCATCTTGGTAAACAGCATTTCCCAGACGGGAAACGTCTGAAGCCGCCGGTTCCCGATGATTCCAACGTACAACTCGCGGCCGTCGATATAGTGCTCGACAATGGCGTCGGATTGAACCTGTTCGTGGATGAAGTTCACTCGATCCAGGAACTTCTCGTCATTGGTGACGATCGATGCCTGCGAAATGCCCGTCGATGCCTCTTCCACGGCGGATTTCACCAGCAAGGGAAACCTGAGGTATTTCGGACGCTTCACCACCTGCCGGCGGGGAAAAACGGCGAATCGAGGGGTTGGAATGCGGTGGTACAGAAGGATCTGCTTGCACAGGGCCTTGTCGTGCGCCAGCATCAGCCCCCTTGGATTACAGCCGGTGTACGATTGACGCATGAGTTCCAGATACGCGACAACATACTGATCGTAGACGGCGACGCCATGAAACTCTTCGAGCAGGTTGAAGTGGATATGGGGTTTGAAATCGAGGATCATGCGGCGAATGGCCGAAAGATCGTCGCGAACGCCGAGCGGCTGGGCATCGTGTCCCATCTCGCGCAGTGTGGCAACGACGTCAAACTCCGATTTCCACCGAGCGATCTCCTTCTCGGTATAGCCGGCGAGTGTCTCTGGCGGGATCAGGTCCTCGTGCATCAGGACAGCAATGCGGCGTTTCTTCATGGACGTGACAAAGCCCGTCGTTCCGGGGCGAGGCAGGCCGTCTGCGGCGCGCCGCGCCGATGCATGTTAGGTTACAGGGCCACCCGGTGGCGGCCACTATGCAGGTAGTTCATCGTTTGCATGGTCAGCATGACCAGGGCGTCGCGTTTCGCCTGGTCGAACGGCTTGTCCAACTGCAAGTCCAGATCCCGGCATCGTTCAATCATTTCACCGAGCACCTGGTCGATGGTATATTGGTATTCGCCGGTCCAAAGGGAGACAACCCTTCGCAATTCGGGACGAATGCGGCGCAGAAATCCCGCGGCGCTTCGATAGTTATTATCGGTCGTCTGGCGTGGATCGGCAAACAGTTTACGCAGGTCACGGTCGTAGAAATCGGGGTAGTCGATTCCATACCGGGCCCTCTTCTCGGTATAATGTTCCGCCAGAGTCTTCCGGATTTCGCGAAGTGGGGCAATCCGCCGTCGCGAGCGGACCGGCGGCCGCCGATTCTTGATCTCTTCCATGAGCTCATCGACGTATCGGAGCTTCTTCAGAGCGGGCCAGCCGCGATATTGGCTCCGCCATCGCGAACGGGGACGGATCCAAACGGCAAACGTCTCGGCGAAGTCCTCTGCCGGATGGCTCTGCGCATACCAGGAATCGAGGTGCAAGACGTAACTCTTGCTGTACGGCTTCGGCTGGTAATAGTCCGGGTAGGTCTGCGAATATGGGCCGAACATCTCGCGCCAGCGACGCCGGAAGTGAAGGCGGTATGCCGTGTCGAGGGCGTGGCCGGCTTCATGGCGGAGGATCCGCAGGCACCATTCTTGAGTTCCCCCCTCGACCTCCAGCATCTGCTTGCGTTCCAGCCGTTGAAGCCGAGGATGCGCCAGGTAGAAGGGGATCGCAATCCCCGGTATTCCGTCCTGCGAAAACCACTCGTCGGAAAGCCAGCAGTGCGGACGGAACGGAATCTCGCGCGCCTCCAACTCTCCATGCAGCCGCTCGATGCGGCGTTCCAACACCGGACCGACCGATTTGAGCCCCAAATCGCAAATCCGCAAACCGAGCAGTTCATCGTCAGAATAATCTTCCCAGAAGAAACGGGGACTGACGTCTACTCCGGACGATCGGCCTCGTGAGCGGGACTCGCGGCGAACTCGAGACACGGCTCATTTCCTCCTGCCTGAACATGACACTCGTACATCGACAACCTCGGACCCACGCCTGAACGTACATCCTACGATCAATCATAGGGCGAAAACCGCGCTGCGCCAACCGGAGTTTTCGGCATAAGCCGCAATTACCGCAGTCCCGGCGCCGCTTGCGTGCCCATGTTCAGGAATTGAATGAGGCAGACCATATCGGCGTTGAACGCCATGCCACGCGCTCCAGGCTGGAGATCGAAGCCCTCGGCGCGCCCCTGCCGGACAAACGGATCGGGCAGGACGCTTGACATGTGGAACAAGATGCGAGCGAGCTCGTCGGGCAAGTAATCATCATTGGCGGGGAACATGAACGGTTCGGCCGCCGTCATGGACAGGTGGCAGTTCAACAGCAGCACGTTGCCGTCTTCCGTCGCCAGATTGCGAACGGCCTCGGCATAGGGGATCGGATCGCCATCTTGCGATTCCCCGTCGGAAATGTGGATGACAATCGGGGGAAAACTCCGCGGATGCTCCTGAATCCATTGGCTCAGCAACTGGTGCGTATGGTACAGCATATGGCACATGGGCGTCCCGCCTTCGGCAATCGGATCGACCCAAATCGGCGCCTCACACGGGATTTCCAGCATTTGGCCCGTCTGGTCATCGGGAATGTACCGCGGCTGCGTATCGATTCTCGCCGGTTGGGCGCCGATTTCGGGAATCGAGACGATCGGTCTGCCTGCAAGTTGCCCCGAGAGCGCCGACTGGATGATCGGATTGGCCTGCTGGTCCGTCCGATAGCCGAACACGCCGACGTCCATCCAGTCCTTGATGCCTTCATCGCCGCTGGCGCGAATGGCCATATTCTCGAGCCAGCCATTGATGGCGGTGGCCAACTCGTCGCACTTGCGGCGTTGCGAGTTTCCCAAAGGTTCCTCCATCGAGAACGACTGGTCCAGGAGGAACAAGAAACACGCCTTGTTCTGACGGCTGATCTCTTGAGTAAAAGGCGCCCTCGCCATGCCCTGCTCCCTCTTTGAATGGGTAGGAATTGATCCGTTCTGACAATGCACTCAATCGGAATTCCGGGAATCACCCTGGACCGGTCCATTCCGTTCTTTGTTCCCCGGCGTCTCTGTGCCTCGACCGGCGAAGACCGACCAGCTTGCCAGGCTCCACTTGGAAGGGACGCGAATTCGCCCGACCGGAACGGGGGGCCCTTGAAGAACTTCAAATCCCAGATCGACCAGCGCCCACACGGCCACATGGGCGCCCATCCATTCCGGCTGGATGTACAGCCGCACGTGGTCGCCGTCGGCCACATATTGATTGCGTTCGACAATGGCCGTTTCAAACGTCGCCATCGTGTCGGGATCGTCTCCGGCAGCAGGCTCTTCAAGGCTGAGTGTTAAAAGGCAGCGGTCCATGAATCGTTCATCGGGCCAGTGCCAGCGGAGCAGGAATACCTGGGCCGTTTCGTCTTCGACCTGAACGCCTCCCCAGCCGACCACCCGTTTGAGCCCCATTCGTTTCGGCGGCAAGACCTCTCGAACGGTCCATTCGCGGATACGTTGGCTGTAGGGCCCGAACAGATCCGGCAAACGGCGGATCAACGCGGCATCGAAATGCTCGACAAACGCCTTGGGCTGGTCCTCTCGCAAAGCCGTCTCGAGGTTGGTCAACCGCCCGATGCGCTGCTGTGCGGCGTCGATCTGCCTGCGCCAAGCATCCGGTAAGGCGCATTCGGCCAAGACGGGATCGGCAACGGCCTGGGCAATCGTCTCGCGATCGCCGCGTTCGGCTGCACTGGCGATTTCCCGGAGCAATTCCGCCCGCCGTCTGGCGGCCTTCAACTGCCCTCGCCAAGGCTCGGCTTCAGGGCAATGGTCGAGCGTCCCGCGCCGCCAGAGATCCAACAACTGGAGATCGCGTTGATCCGGAGGCATATCCGACGACAACTGGGCAAGCTCCCGGAGAACGGGCGCCCGTTGCTTGGCCAAGGCAATACGATTCCGCTGCTGCTCAGAAAGCATCTGGACGGCCCCCAATTCCAGCAGCGAGCGACCGGCGGCAAGAATGCCGGCCTCGGACCGCGGGTTCTCCAGCGATTGCGCCAACCGCTGTGCAGCCGCCGTGCGGCGCCGCGCCAGGTCGACCCGCGGCGCAAGACTGTACTGGTATCCTTGCGGAAGTCGTGACGCCGCCTCGACCAGGGCCTGCTCGGCGGCCAGAGTGACTTCCCCACCGGCCTGTTGCGCTAAATGACATACTCGATCGACAGCCGTCACGCGGCGGCGCGCCTCGGCAACCCGAACACGCTCTTGCTCCGCCGCGGCAAATCCGGCGAAAAGCTGCTCGTTCCAAGCGTCGACGAGTTGGCGGTCGCACTGCTCGGTCGTCTCGTACGGAATGCGCTGAAACGCCTTCCACGCCTGCTGGCGACATACGTGCTCATACGCCCGGTGAATCAACGGCTTAAGCTGTTCCGGAGCGTCGCGGAAATGGCCGCGGCGGTTCAGCAGCTCAACGGCGGCATCCCAATAGCCGCCGTTGAGCAGTTGTTCCACCTTCGCGTAGGAACCCGCCAAATGGCTTAACGGCGGAACCTGATCCATCCGCATGTGCACCAGGTCGCACAGCCGATCGGCCAGTTGGCGAACCTCTGCGTCTCGCAGGTTCTGAAGGTCGTGATAGAGGGCCGATGACGCAGGATTGTGCGTATCTTCGGTCCGGAACAACAGCTTGTCGTAGCCGGTTGCCTCCACGTGTTTCTGCCACAGGCTGGGGTCTGCCGCCAGCGCACGCAGAGCGGTGTAGATCACCAATTCCGAGAAATGATCCAAATCGAGCGATAGCAGTGTGCCTTCGTTTCTGGCGGGATGCTGGTACGGTTCAACGCCCACCTCCAGATTCCGGCGTCCCACCAGGGCCGGCACGCACAGGCAATCGTAATCGACCAGTTTGAGTTGCCCCTGCTCGTCAACCATGACGTTGGCATGCTGCAAATCGCCGTGCGCGACCGAGGCATCGCTCAGTTCCTTGGCCAGGGCAAGCCACATTTCAGCGACTCGGGCCAGGGCGGCGGAGTCACCCTCACGGCAGCGGTCCTGCACCCATCGGAACAAGGTCTCACCCTGGACCCACTCCATGAGGATCACCGGATACCACTTCCCGTCACTCGCAGACCGGATGGCGGAATCGCGATACTCGAAGTCGCACATGCAGCTCAGCCGGCGGGCCTTCAGGTAAGCCGAAATATGATCGTAACGTTCGCGGCGTTCCGGCGATTCGGTCGTAAAAATGCGTACCGCAAAGGGATTTTGCCCGTAGATATCGGTCGCCTTGTACACCACAGCAAAGGCCCCGGCCCAAGGTCGGGGTTGCCCCTGCGCGTTCTTCTGGACTGCGCATTGCTGCAGCACCGGATCGCGGAACGCGAGCCGGGGATTCTGCAACATCACACTAAAATGGGAGGCCAATGGCCAAGCCATGGTGGGAGTTCTCGATAGGACATCGTGGACACGAAGCGGCTTTCCCGGCTCACAGAAGCAGAAGCGACTGGTTGACCAATGTTCCAGCTAGTGCCGGAAAGAGGGGCGACCCGGAAGACCTTATCTCGATTCTGACTTGCGCGCGTCCCCTTGTCAACAGAGAGGGCATTGCTCATCATGGGGCCAAACCTGCACGAAGACGTAGCCGTTCACGGGGCGGCGGCGTAGGTCATTCTCCCCACTGCACACGTAGACACGCCGCCGGCGCCGACACCGGGAGTTGAGTATGTCGCACCTTGATGCTTTCTGGGCGTTTATCTTGATCGGACTGGCATTGCTTGTCGGAAAGCTGTTGAAGGCCCGAATCCCTTTGCTCGAATCCTTGTTTCTGCCCAGTTCCATCATTGCCGGGTTTGTCGTCCTGGCCCTGGGGCCGCAAGGGCTCGGGCTGCTGGTCCGGTGGTACTGGGGCGCCAACCACGTTTTGGCTTCGGGCGTTTTCCCCGAGGCCATTGTCGCAGTCTGGCGGGGATTGCCCGGGCTGCTGATTAGTGTGGTCTTTGCCGCCTTGTTTCTCGGAAAAGTCATCCCGGGCGTCCGCGACATCTGGCTGCGAGCCGGACCGCAAATTGCCTTCGGCCAGACCTTGGCATGGGGCCAGTACGTCATCGGTATCTCGCTGTGCATGTGGCTGCTTACCCCTGTCTTCGGTATCAGCCCTTTGGCCGGGGCCTTGATCGAGATGAGCTTCGAGGGGGGGCACGGCACCGCCGCAGGTATGGCAGATACGTTCGAGGAGCTGGGTTTCCAGGAAGGCGCCGACCTGGCGCTGGGTATGGCCACGGTCGGCCTGGTTTCCGGAATCGTCCTTGGCACAATCCTGATCAACTGGGCGGCGAGGCGCGGGTTCATTGCCCTGGCGACATCCAAAACGGCGAGACCGAACCAACCCTCTCCGAACGAGGCGATCGAACAGGATCGTTCGCAGGAGCCGGCGCTTCCATTCTCGCCGATCAAAATCTCCGACCTGTCCACCGCCTACGACGCCGACGGCGATACGCTGGAAGAACTCAAGGAACTCCAGTGGGAGAAAGAGCAGGAAACCAAGCCAACCGATCCCCTGTCGGTTCACTTGGGGATCGTGGCTCTGGCTATTACCGTCGGCTGGCTGATTAAGCAGGCGTTGTTGGTCCTGGAACTGCACACGTGGGGCGGCGATGGCGGGTTCACTCTCATTCCCTACGTTCCGCTCTTTCCTTTGGCGATGGTTGGTGGCGTGATCGTCCAGATTGTCGCGGGCAAGACAGGATTGGATCGCCACATCAGTCGTCGTCTGATGAACCGGATTGCCGGGGCTGCACTCGACCTGACCATCGTTTCGGCACTGGGAACGCTTTCGCTGACGGCTTTGGGGGCCCATGCCGGCCCGTTTTTCATTCTTTCGGCCGCCGGAATCGTCTGGAACGTGGGAGTGCTCATGCTCCTGGCGCCTCGCATAATTCCCTTCGGATGGTTCGAACGCGGAATCGGCGATTTCGGCCAGTCCACCGGCGTTACGGCGACCGGTCTGCTGCTGATGCGCATGGCGGATCCGCAGAATAAATCGGGAGCGCTCGAGAGCTTCGGCTACAAACAGCTTGTATTCGAACCGATTGTCGGCGGAGGACTTTTTACGGCCGCGTCGCTTCCGCTCATTGCCCAGTTCGGCCCCGGATTCGTGCTGGCTGTGACGGCCAGCCTGATGATCTTCTGGATCGTCTTTGGGCTTGTGGTTTTCGGGCCGTACTGTCGCCACGGCCGAAAATCCGCGTGAAAAGGCCCATACGAAGTTCGACGATGCGAAGAAGGCCCACCGCTATTCGCTTTGCATGCTTTCGGTGATTTCGTTGCCCGAATGCTGAAAGCTCTCGGCGGTTGACTGGCCTACGGTGACAACCACCGAGATGCAGGCCAGGAAGATCAGCATAACCATCATGGCGTACTCGACGGTCGTGGGACCTTCTTCCGCCTTAAGAAAGCGTCGGATTCGCGCGGTGAGCCAGTTCATGAACGTCGGTCCTTATTGCCCCGATGGAGGCCGTTTCCTCGTCAAGCTTAGGTTTGCCGTAATGGCTACACAAGACCATGGAAAGCTCCCGTAAGCCACGGCGGATGCGGCGGGACCGCGCCTCCCGCAGAATCCGCATATTCGTTCGTCTTCGCCTGCATGAAGTTGACAACCACTGCCGCACGGCGCATATTGATGCTCTGGAAACCCTCTTAAAAACGCTTTCCTTCTGCCAAGGAAGATCGGATGACGCAGCTTGCCGCGATTTTTGATATGGATGGGGTCCTGGTCGATACGTACCGGGCACACTATCGGAGCTGGGTCGCAATGGCCGAAAAGGAGGGGTTCACCTTCACCGAGGAGCAGTTCGCCGGCGCCTTCGGACGGACAAGTCGCGAGATCATTGCGCATTTCTGGGGTGAGGGGCTTTCCGATCGCCGCATTGCTGAGATGGACGCAGAAAAGGAAGCCGCCTTTCGGACGTTGATCGAGGACGAGTTCCCGGCCATGCCAGGCGCGGGCAAGCTGATTGACGACCTGGCCGACGACGGCTTCGCGCTGGCGGTTGGCTCCTCGGGCCCGCCGGAAAACGTCCATATGGTGCTCGATCGGCTTGGCGTGCGAGACCGTTTCCAGGCAACGGTGACCGGCAGCGACGTGACGCGAGGCAAGCCGGATCCGCAGGTGTTCCTGCTTGCAGGGCAGCGGCTTGGCATTGCCCCGCGTCGTTGCGCCGTGGTCGAGGACGCGCCTGCCGGCGTTGCCGCTGCACGCGCCGCAGGGATGAAATCGATCGGCCTGGCCAGCACGGGCCGGACGCCCGACGATCTTCGCGAAGCCGATCTGGTGGTCGTGCAATTGGATGAGTTGACCCCGGAGCGTATTCGTTCCATGTTCTGATATCGTGCGTTTTTTCCACTTGAAAGGATGAGCCAGTCATGAAAACCTTCGCTTCCCAATTCGTGATGTCGTTCCTAGCCGGCGTTGCACTGTTGGCGTGCGTGGCGGCAACGCCCGAACAGACGGCAGGTTCAGAACTGCGGCTTGGGACGGCCGCGGTCAAGATCACGCCGCCCACGGGTATCCCGATGGCCGGTTACTACAGCCGACGCGATAGCGAGGGCGTCTTGGACGACATCTACGCCAAGGCTGCAGTCTTCGACGACGGCAAGACCAAGGCGGCCATGGTCGTGTGCGATCTGATCGGGCTTCCCCGTTCGATCGCCCTCGAAGCACGGCGGATTGTCGAACAGAAAACCGGTATTCCTGCCGACCGGGTGATGATTTCGGTCACGCATACCCATACGGCGCCGGTCGTGCTGGGCGGTTCCTCGCGAGATGAGGCCGCAACGGGCGGCAGCCAACTGAGCAAAGACTATGCAAAGCAACTGCCCGAGTGGATTGCCGAAGCCGTGGCCGCAGCCGACAAGCGGCGTGCACCTGCCAGCGTGTCTTACGCCATCGGGGACGAAACAAAACTGTCGTTCATTCGCCGATTCTGGATGAAGGACGGAACGGTCGGATGGAATCCCGGGGTGAAGAACCCGAACATCGTCCGGCCGATCGGCACGATCGATCCCCAAGTGAACGTCGTTTATGCCGAAACGGCGGGGCAGGGGCCTGCCGCGCCGGTCGAGCAGATGGCGGCCGACGGCAGCCGGCCGTTCGTCAAGACGGGCAAACAACCGCTTCTGACGTTCGTGAACTTCGCCCTGCACCTCGATACGACGGGCGGAACGAAGATATCGGCCGATTTCCCCGCAACGCTCTACCGCCTCCTGGCCGAATACAAAGGCCCCGACATGGTGACCATGTTCGGCAACGGGGCCTGCGGCAACATCAACCACATCGACGTCCAATGGGCCGCACCGCAGAGCAGCCCTGCCGCAGCCAAACGGTTGGGAACGATCCTCGCCGCCGACGTATTGAAGGCCTATGCCAACCTGCAACCGGTCGAAGACGTCCGCCTGGGCGTGCGGCGCGAGGTCGTTCTTCTGCCCGCGGCGGAATATACGGCCGAAGAGCTTCAGAAGGCGCGCGAAATCGATGCCCGCCAGGGCGCCAACACGCCCTTCCTGGAGCAGGTCAAAGCGTACCGCATTCTGGACGTCGAGGCGCGCGGCGGGAAACCGTTCGACGTCGATGTGCAGGTGTTTTCGCTTGGTCGCGACATTGCATGGGTTGCCTTGCCGGGCGAGGTGTTCGTTGAACTGGGCCGCAGCATCAAGGCCGCCTCGCCATTCAAGCAGACGAACGTCGTCGAGCTGTCCAACGGCCGATCGTCGTACATTCCCCACCGGTCGGCCTTTTCGGAGGGGCAGTACGAGGTTGTAAGCACGCGCTATGCCGAAGGGGCAGGCGAAATGCTGGTGACCACTGCCGTCCGGTTACTGGATGAAGTGTACCAGGAAGCACAATAGCCCGGATTATTCACGATAGGTAGGGTCAAACAAGCCGCTTCCTTGGTGGGCCATCGGTCGCTGATGCCGTCCTTGTTCCAGGCGGCAGGCTGTAAATCAGCTCGGTTGCGCCAAACCTGGAAGCTGCGTATGCCTCGTTCCTGACCCGACAGATCAGTGTCCAAAGACATCCGTGATCTCGGCAAGGCCGACGCCCAGCGTACTGCGGGCGATGGCGTCGAGATCGCTGACGGCCCCTTGCAGATGGACGGTGCGCTGGACGTGCTGCAGGGTTGCTCCGGGGGCCAACTCGGCCACGGGAGATGACGTTTCCAGCTCATAGAAGGGGCCCAGTGGCGGCTGGCCGGGGGCAGGCGAACCGTCGTTGTACGCATTGATGGCGTCGCCCGCAAACGGGTCCTCCTGCAACTCCCACATCGAATTGACGTACCGGTCGTGCCTGGCCGGAATGTTGCAGGTGACAAGGGTGAGGGCGCCCAGATCGGCATCGTAGCTACCGGCAACTCCAAGGCTGCGTAACGGGCTGATACCGATCTTGCTCCGAAGCGCGCCATCGCCCTTGAGAAACGCGACGTCCTCCCTGACAACCAGGTATTCCGGCGGGACTTTGCCGAAATAGGCATCGTTGACCTTGGGCCCCAACTCGGATTCCGGCCCCTTTCGGAAGGGAACCACGATCGTGGTGCGTGGGCCCGGCTTGTACATTCCCAGAAGCCAGATCGACAGCAGGCCGCCTTCCTGAGTCCACTGTGTGTTGCCGCGGTTTATTACGCGATTGTCGGTTTCGTAGGCCACCTGGCGGACGGTTGCGGGCAGCGTTCCTTGAACCGTCGTCTCCACGGCCTTGCGGTCGAGCAGCGTGACTGTCCGCTCGATGTCGAAGGTGAACTCGGCACCGCTGTAGTTGCAGACGTCGACGCGCCGGGTAAACCGCGCCGAGTGTTCTCCCTTGGCGGCGCTTTCGAAGGGCTCGGTATCGATGAACGCAGGCGTGCGCCAGTGGTCGAAGTCGAACTTGGCGCCGGGCGCGAAGAAGATGGAAAACTGGCCGCCTTCGGGGCCCATCCAGAATCGTTCTTCCCCGCCGAAGACGAAGATGTGTTCCTCGAGTTTCCCCTGACGTGCTTCCGGTGGAAGGACGCCGCCTTCAATGACCTTGTAGTTCAGCCAGCCGAAACTCGGGCCGTCCATACCGCCGGTCGTACTGGTCATCACACGTCCCTGGTAGGCAGGTGCAAGGGCAACCTTGGCGTCGCCGCGACTGAGCACGTGGACTTCGGTATGATCGGCCAGGAAACGTACGTCGGCTCCGAAACTGCCGTCGTTCTCTTTCATCACTCTTATCCTTATTGACCGGGGACTATGGATCGGTCCGTTCTCACGACACGGCAAATAATCGACGCGAACGCGCCCCGTTGTAGCAGAAGAGGCGGCGGTCGTCAAATGCGTTGTCGCTTCGGTGTGCAGCCAAGGCCCCCATAAGCAGAACCGCCCGCAGAAGGCATGCTCCTGCGGGCGGTTTGCGCGGTTACTCGCTGACAGTCCTGGCTTGAACTCTGTCAGCGCGCGGTACTACTCACTCGGGGCGATGAGCCGTGGCGGAGGCACCTTGGCGGCGATCTTGCTGAAGGCCGCCAGGAGCTGCCCCTCCATCTCGGCGATGGTGGAGCCGCCTGGCACATCGATGTGGATGCCGCCGCCGGCAAAGGCCATGGCCTTCATCAGGTCGCGGTCGGCATCGGTGCCCACACTCATGGTGTGGATCGTACAACCGTCCTTCACGGCGGCGACCAGAGCGTAGAAGGCTGCCGCCTTCGCAGAATCCGACGTGCTGTATACGCCGCCCTGCCCGTCGTAGTTGGCCGTGTAGGCCTCCCACGAAAAACCTTCCGGCGCCGAGATGCCCGTGGGATAGCAGTTCGCCACACCGTCGGTCATCAGAAGAATCGTCTTGCGCGAGCCGTGGCGTGCATGGTTATCCAGCAACGTCTTGGCCTCCACGATTCCGCCGGCGATATTCGTGAACGCCATGTAGTGGGAGGCCTGCTTGTGACGCTGGATCTTGTCCAGTTCCGCGTAACTCTTCGAGATGGGTTCCGCAGAAAGGTCGACCCCCACACCGTCTTCAGCGTCGGTGGAAGCAAGGATTGCCTCCACCCGATGGCCTTCCGCCGCCGGTCGGCAGCCGGAACTGCCGCCGTCGTAAGAGACCAGACCGACCGCATCGCCGAAGTCCAAACCGGCAAGGAAGTCCAGCAGCAACGTGCAGCCGTTCTTCACCGCGTGGAACGGATAGTGCGGCGTCTTGTACAGGTCGGGGGTTTCCGCGTGCGAGCGCTTGTTCTTCAGGATGTACTCAACAAACGTCTTGCCGCCAAACTTGCAGCGGTAGTTCAGTCCGTAGGAGGACCTGGTCAGTTCGCTGTTGCTTCGCGTATCACTGACAAAGGAAGTCCACGACCCGCTCCAACCGGCAGGATAGGGAAGGCTGCCCAGGCCAAGGTGAGACACGATGCTGGTATTATCCAGGTTGAAACGTTCTCCCCAACCGGGGCCTTCGCCGCATTCGTTGTTGCCGGCCTTGACGTATACCCGTTGAATCTGCCCCGACCAGGGGCTTCTGAACGCGCCGGTCGTTTGGCCAATCCCGCCGGCGAGAACCCGGCTGTCGTTGTTGCTCTCGAACTTGTACCACCTGCCGTCGTTGAAGTAGATCACGACGTTGGACAAGTCCTTAGTCGACGTAATGGACACCTTCTCATAACCGCTCCCCCAGCATTCCAAGGTAACGGTGATTTGGGCATCACTGGGGCTGGCCGGCTGCCCCTGCACGGTGACGTACTCGGGCTCCCATGGCAAAATGGCCTCGGCCGGTCGCCCCAAGGCGTCGTAGATGTCCCACTTGTTCTCATCGATCGCCACCTTGCCAAGGCGGTAGATGGGCGAGAACATGTACCGGCTGTCGTAGTTCATCGAACCGGAGAAGTCCATGACCACCACGATATCGCGCGATTCGATAAAGGCCGCCGCGGAAACCCGAATCTCCTGTTGCCCCTGGCCGATCGCGGCCGCGAACGGAAGATTGAGCGGTCGCCCGTCAGGTTCCTCTGCCGTGGCCGGCGCCGGATTCGTCGAGTCGCGCCTCGCAACCACCTGCACAACGTTGAAGGGAGCGACGTCCCATTCGACCACCCAGTCGGACGTGCCCTCATTGTAGACACTTTTTCCGAACCGGACGTCCAAGTTCGGGTCCACGTAAACGCCGTTGCGTGCGGCCACTTCGGCCGCCATCGCCCGGGCGCTTTCCACGGCCAGGGAGTTGATGTCCACTTCGCCGGTCGCTTCCTCACCTGCCGCATCGACGACGGCGACGATCTGCCCGGCGGCGGCGAGTGCAGCGGCATCGACCGCGTTCTGCATCTTGGTCCGCTGGTCCACAATCATTCCGGTGTCGATTGCCAGTGCGGTAAACGCCACGATGACCGGAAGGAGTAACAGGAATAAGACGAGGACGGATCCCCGTCGGCGGCGCGCCTTTGGCGTCGTCCGTTGAAGTTCGGGTTGTCGGCTCTGGATGCTGCCCATGGTGGCCTTCTCCAATCTGGTGCTCTTAAGTTACTGGCATATGGTCGCGCCCCGCGCATTGCGGAACACGTAACTCCGAGTCATCCCCCGCGGGACGCCGTAAACCCATTGTCCGTCAAAGGGGATGGTTGCAGTCAAAGTGAACAGTTCAAATTCCGCTTCCGGGGCGTCGAGATCCACCGCATCCCCCGTCAAGGAATCCGTAATACTGACGACCGTGGTTTCTCCGGGCAGTCCGCAGGCACTCAGGAAGTTCTGGATGTCCTGGGTGATTTTCTCGTTGGTTGTCTGCCCGGAACCGAGAATCCCGTCCCGTTCCATTCCTGCCAGGCGAGCGGCCTGCCGGAGGGAGGTCTGGAGGGTTGTCGACATCTCGCAGTACCGCGACACCTCGATCATGCCCAGCAAAAACACGACGAGAATAGGGGCGATGATGGCGAATTCCACCGTAGCGGCGCCCTTACGGCTTTTCAACCCTGCCCGTCTGGATCGGATCGGTGTGGTTCGATACATGGTTGACCTTCTCGTGGTTGTCCTACTCGTGCCGTGCAAATGTGTAACAACTGAACGTCAGTCCTTCGAAAAGCGATTCCGGCGGGGCATTGGCAACGAGCCCCATCAGTCGCGACATGGTTCCCAGCGGTAAATAGGTAATGTCTTCGTACGCGACCTCTGCGCGGACGACAATCATGCTGCCGGGATCTTGCTCTGAAAGCGGATTCTCCGCATTGAATTCCGGTAGCGACACAAAGCCGTCGTCCACGTGCTCCTGATGAGGATAGGGACCGCTTGTGTCATAGATGGATGCATCGCGAACAATAATCTGGCATACGCTTGGATCGATGGACGTGGCGATCCGCTCCTGAACGCGTGCGACGACGTCTTCCACCTCGACGCCACGGATCGTTCCATATCGAACCGCCTCCTGGCAAGCATTGCGCAGCGAACGCTGCACCCAGTAGATCCGCCCCAATTCCAGGAGGCCGAAGATGAAGAGAAACAGGACCGGCGAGATGAGCGCCATCTCGACAACTGCGGTACCCCGCCTATTCTCCCGACGTACCGGCCTGTTCTTCCGACCTGGCAAGGTGAGCATCCTCGGAACGGGCTCACAGGATTGTTGCCATCCTTGACGTTCCTGGCGAGCGGGTCTGCGACTGCCGCGGTCGGTCATTCTGCGAAGAACCCTGAACCGCCCTTCTGTCGCCGAGTCAAACGCGAAAAGTACCTGGGAAAAGAACTCTGCCTATTAGGAAAAATAGGTCACGTTTCCATCCCGCGCAACCCGAATTGTCGGCAATTGCTCGCCCGGCCAAGCGAGAATGCCCAGGGGGGTGCCGATTGTAGCGGTTATAACGATTATGCCGGCAATCACGCCTTTCGCAACCGGAGGACGAAAGCCGCGCCGTCACGCATGCTCGCATCCAAACGCAGTTCGCCCCCCAACTGCCGGGCCAGACGCCGGCTCAGCGCAAGGCCCAGGCCCACGCCGGGAGCCGATTCGGCTGCCTCGTGCGCCGACTTGGTGAACGGGCGGAACAGCCGCCTGGCGACCGCGCCCCCCACACCAGGGCCATGATCACGCACTTCCAACTCGAACCAGTCAGTCTGAAGACGCAGATCGAGGTGAATGCGCCGGTCGGTGGCTGCCGCCGCGTACTTGCATGCGTTGTCCACCAGGTTGAAGAGAATCTGCTCGACCGCGCCGGGATCGGTACACACCACCTCGGACGCAATGGAGTCGGGAGCACTGATCTGCAATTCCATATTGGCCTGCCGGGCGCGATCGCCCAATCGCGCCCCAGCACGCTCGAGCAACTGGCCGACTCGCAGGCGCTGCGTTCTCCGCCTGCCCCGGCCCCGTTCCAGCCGTGCATAGCTGAGTACGTTCTCCACCAGATGGATCAGCCTGGCGGACTCGCGGCGAAGCGTTGCCAGATACTCCTTCTGCTGAGCCGGCTCGGTCACCATGCCGTCGGACAGCATCTCGGCATACATCTGAAATGTCGTCAGCGGAGTGCGCAGTTCATGGGTGACCGCCGAGACAAAGGCGGCGCGGCGCTCGCTCAGTTTCACGACTCCCCAGAGCAGCCCCGCCACCGACACGGCCGCCAGCAGGGCGCATCCCCATGCCGCCAGCAGGGAAATCTGCAGCGCCGACGTCGCGTGGGCCGTCTCATGGGGGATAGGCCCTGGTACGATCTGCGCTGGCAGCGCAGCCAGACGCCGTGCCTGCCCGTTGCTGCTGTCCGGGACGGCCGGCACGAGATTCGCGCCGGGCAACAGATCGGCCACACTTTCCAGTAGCGAGCGACGGATGGCCGGCCAATCCAGCAGACATCCCTGAACGACCTGAGAACCGTTCACGTGCATCCGGCGGGCCAAGAGCATTTGCCCATCGCGCCACAGGGGCGTCATGGGCGCGCCGCCAAGGTCGCTGGCGGCCGATTCGGGCATGGCAATCGCAAGTTGCTGCTGCTCTTGCTGCGCAATCGCATTGACATTCGAGACCGCCTGCGACCGTTGGTCGAACTCGACGGCGGCGCGCCCTTGGCGATTCAGATCGGCGCGGCGTTGCTGCAAGGCTTGATGCTGCTCCATGTCCGGGATCAGCGGCGCGGCAACCCACTGGGCCGGCTCGCTCGATGGTTCGGGCAGCATCGGCGCCAGGACACTGAAGTCAACCTCGCGTCCGAGTGCGTTCAGGCGCTGCTCTGCCTGCGTGACAGCCGTTTCGCTGATGAACTCGGGAATCGCCAGTTCACGCCACTTCGCCTCCGGTGCCTGCGGCGAGGTGAGACGCCCCTGGGCATCCAATTGGAAGTAAAGCAGGGCATGGGGTGGCCGCTGTTGCAGCAGGGGAGAGGGCGCCAGAAACCGCCCCGGCAGCGCAGGCGACATCGAAGTTTCGGCCGGCTTGTAAAATGCCTGATACACGAAGTACGGGCGGGCACTCTCCTCGGCCAGCATGGGGGCGATGGCCGAATCGATTCGCCACAGCGCAAGCCGGATATTGTCCTCCAGCACCGCCTGCTGCCGGGCCCGGTTCCGCTCCCGCTCCAGCCGCAAGACCGTACGGCTCACCCAGCCCATGGCGCCCAATACAACTGCCAGGCACACGGCGAACGCCAGCCAGATGGAACGGGGATGAAACATGCGATCAAGCCTCGCCCTGTTGCCGCAGGTCGTCTGCCGCCCACTTGTAGCCTCGCCCGCGGACCGTCTGGATGACTACCGGATGTCGCCCCGCGTCGCGGAGCTTCTCGCGAAGTCGGGCGATGTGCATGTCGATGGTGCGGGTCGTCAGCCCGTCCGGACTCAGCCGCCAGACGTTTTCGAGCAGTTCGTCGCGGGAAATCACGCGTGACGGATTACCTGCCAGATAGCGGAGCAACTCCACCTCACGCTCAGACAGATCGTCACTGCCGCCGTCTTCAAAGCAAACCTCGCAGCGGTCCAGCGAAATATGCCCTCCGGGAATGGGAATCTCGCTAAGGATGCGGGCCCGCTGGGGCGTTCGCCGGAGAATCGCTTCGACCCGGGCCAGCAGCTCCTTGACGCTGAACGGCTTCACCACGTAGTCGTCGGCCCCGTCACGCAGCCCGCGCACCCGATCGGCTTCTTCGCCACGCGCCGTCAAGATGAGCACCGGGACCGTCGGGCGAAGTCGGCGGACCTCGCCAAGGATATGCAGGCCGTCGCAGCCGGGCAATACGAGGTCCAGCAGCAGAAGATCGTACTCGGCGCGCAATGCAGCTTCCAGCCCGGTAGCGCCATCCCCGGCCTCCAAAACCTGATAGCCGCAGAACCGCAAGGCATCGACAATACCCCGGCGGATCGGGGCATCGTCTTCAATGGCAAGAATCCGGCGCGCCATGGTTATTGCTGTCCTTTGAAGCTGGGCGCCGGTTACCTCGCGTATCCTTGGAGCCCGGAAAGCTCGCGATTCTCCCGCCCCCGTTCCATTGCTGGGGCACATAGCGTTCCCATTGCCAATATACCGTGAATTCTAACCACTTGCCGTCGCCCGTTGTGTAACGAGTTCGTAACGAGTCAGCGCAGATCGTAGCGGTGCGGCGCAAGCCGCCCGGTGACGGCTCGCGCCATTACACGACACCGGAGGGCTTGCGCCCTGCCGCTTTTGTGGCTGCTCAATATTCTCGGTCGGTAATAATGCCCGGCATGGGAACGGGGTACTTGCCCTCGGCATCCATTTGCACCGGGGCAGGCGAATCCATGGTCCACGTGTCCAGCCCCGGGGCGTATTCGTCCTTGCTGTTGAGCATCTCGTCCAGCGTGATCTCCTTGCCCGTATGGGCCGCCTTGCGTCCCAGCGAAGCAACCAGACTGGCCATTACCCCGTATTCCACCTCGCTGTACGGTTTGTCCTCTCGAATCGCGCCGACCAGGTCGTTCCATTCATTCTGGTAGGGATTGGCCTCGCCTGCGGGGATTTCCGACTGCCATAGCTTTTTGGCATCGTCCACGTTTTGGCCTGCGTACGTGCTGGAGGGCGCCCCGCAGTCGCCCGAGCGCGAGGCGACCGCGCACCCCTTGCTGCCGTGCAACGCGCTGGAGAAGTTGGCATAGGCGCCGGGCATGCATCGGCCTTGCATGAAGAGCTTCGCGCCGTCGGCATAGGTGTATTCCACGGCGTAGGAATCGAAATTCTGGTCCACACAGCTACCGCGGTAATGACGCCCGCCCAGCGACTGCGCCTTGATGGGCCAGGCATCCTTCATCCAGCAGCAGTGATCGATAATGTGAATGTAGAAGTCGTTGAAGCATCCGCCGCTTGCCCAAATGAACGCATGGAAGCGTCGGAGCTGCCACAGAAGCTCGCTCGGGTCGCCGGGCCACTTCTCGGTAAAGGCCGACCCGATCGGGCCGTGCATCCGATATCCCCGCATGGTAATCAGATCGCCCAGTTCCCCATCGCGCACACGCTGGTTGAGCTGCTGGAGATTCCGTGCATGTCGCGACATAAGCCCGACGCCAACCTTCAGGTTCTTCTCGGCCGCCTTCTTGCCCAGTTCGAGCATCCGGCGCGAAGTCGGCCCGTCGGCCGTAAGCGGCTTCTCCATGAAGACGTTCAGGCCCTTGTCGATCGCATACGCGAAGTGAGCCCAACGGAACGCAAGCGGCGAGGCGAAAACCGCGATGTCGCCCGGCTTCAGGCAATCCATGGCATGTTTGTAGGCGTCGAATCCGACGAACTTCCGGTCGTCGGGGACATCCACCTGGTCGCCGAACTGCTTCTTCAGGTTGCCGAAGCTTCCGTTCAGGCGGTTCTCGAAGACATCTGCCAGGGCCACGACCTTAACCGGCCCTCGCTTGACCGACAGGGCATCGGCCGCGGCGCCCGTCCCTCGGCCGCCACACCCTACCAAAGCCACCTGCAAAGTGTTGTCTTCAGCCGCGTGGACATGCGGAACGGTCATGTCGGCGACGGAGGTGGCAACGGCAACCCGTCCCGTTTGTTTCAGAAAATCGCGACGGGATCGATTCGATTTGGCGGCTTCATTCATGGCGACTCCTCCCAATGGGAAATAGGACTGGCAAACGAGGGCGAAAACCTGGCCATCTGCGGCAAGGATGCGTCGGGCCTGTGGTCTCCGAGGATCGGATTCGCCGATTATCCTTCCGGCTATCCCCCAATGCAAGAGCCGGCCGCACAGCGACCCTCACTCGCGGGGGGCATGAAGAGAAAGTGAAGCTGTTCCGGTTTTTCGCCGATTACCGATTATGCAGGCTATATGTCCTGCTTTGCGCGCCGTGGATGCCGTCGGCGCCGCTTGGCCTATGCCACCGTCCTGTTCCGTCCCAACTCCCGTTGGCCATGCCGATGAAACGAATCGCTCTTCCAGCCGTTCTCGTACTGTTGGCATGCGCCGAATTCGTAGCCCCGGTTCATGCAGCGGCCCCCAAAAGCCTCTCGATCAAAGACCTGGGGCTCGGAATGCCCAAGGAACCCGAAGCCGTCTTCGATCCCCGCTGGTCGATCGAAGCCGGTGTGCTCGCCATGGGACGTTCCAGCAGCCCATCGGTGGCACTCGCCAACGGCGGAGGAACGGGAACAAGCTTGAATGCGTCCGACCCAGGTTTCGAGCTGGAATGGGGCCCCTACGTTTCGGTCTCTACCTACGTGTTCAAGCGGATCCGAGCGGAAATCGTCTACTTCGGCATCTACGATTGGGCCGCTGGGGCCTCTCTGGAGGATCCGGGCGCTATTACCACCGGGGTCTTCAACGCCGGCGCCACGGTCTTCGATCGGGTTGATCTCGGTTACACATCCCGGCTCGACAGTATCGAAGTGAACACGAGCTACCCCTTTCTGGGGAAGCTCAACTGGCTCGCCGGGTTCCGATGGGTCGGGCTGGACGACTACAGCACGACTCTCTGGGACGGTCGTTCGACCGGCACGGACTACGCCCAGGCAGACGCGTGGGGGAAAAACGAACTATACGGAGCGCAGGTCGGGATCGAAGGGCCGCTATGGCAGCCGTCGAGCCGGCTCTATCTGGACGGCATGATCAAGGCGTGCGTGTTTACCAACGACATGTCGTTCGGGCGAAATGCGACAGGCACGATCGCCGGTTTCTCCTCGACGGAACGAAGCGTCACACGGACATCCTTCCTGGGGGAGTTCGGGCTGATGGGACGTTTCGCCATGACGCAGCATTTCGTCCTTGGCCTGGGGTACCAGCTCACCTGGCTCGACGGGGTTGCGTCAGGCGTCTCCTCGCTGGGCGGACAGGGCGTCACCAGCGTTCTCTTCCACGGCCTGCAAGCCACCATGGACCTGCGGTGGTGAAGGGGCAGCAGGACCGCTTCCCCCCCTGGCGTTTGGCCCCTATTGGCGACAGCTCGTAATTCCCGGGTGCAGCAGTGGACTTACACGGCTGGAAAAAGGCCACCGGCGGGCTTGCCCTTGTCAAGAAGTTGGGGTTGACACGGTGTTTGGATAGTGCGGTTTTATTCCTTCCGCCCGCCGCCAATCCAGAAGTCGCTTGTTACGGTACGATTTCGACTCCCACACGCCGCGCACCAGCGGCCACTGATCCTCGCCTATTCGCCGTAGGCGATTCGCACCGTAGCCAGGGGTTTCTTTACCCCTGGAAACCATACGCACCACCTCACATCCCCGTTTATTCCCGGTTTGTTCCGCCGCCTGCGGCGGCGGAACAAACCGGCAAACGGCCAAAACGGTCGGAACACCCGCGATGTCTTTGCCGCCTGCGGCGGCAAAGACATCGCGGAATGGAATTTGGCGTGGCCATGGGACCTGGGGTAAAGAAACCCCAGGCTACGGTGCTGATCGCCTACGGCGAAGACGCGCGGGGGCGGTGCCTGAACGCGCCACCCCCAGCCTCTCTTGCCGCCCTGCTACATCGGGCACGTTTTTCGGATCAAAGACACAATCCAACCCGACACTTACGCTCACGCGGCTAGAAGACCTATCGGACCCCGGAACGGGAACAAACCTTGCGCAACCCCAAATCGCCGCAACCCCAACTTTTTGACAGCCCAGGCTTGCCCCGCCTGGAGCCGTGGTCAGTTGACTACTGGCCACGCCCCCAATCCATTCTCGCCCCGCACGTTGCCGCCGCCTCCGGCGGCGGCAACGTGCGGGGCGAGAACATGGCTTGTGGCCCACGGTTAGCTGGATGACCACGGCTCCAGGCGGGGCAAGCCCGCCGGTGGCCCTTCCGTAATGGCGGGCCACCCCCTGTCTTAGCCTGGATTATCCATCTACGTAGGGTCAAGGTTGCGTAAATCATTGGTGGGTCCGCACAAGCCGCCATCAAGCTGATTTCCAACCCGCCGCTTGGAAAAACGCCGACACCGGCGACCGATGCCCCATCAAGGAAGCGGCCTGTTTGACCCACCCTACCTATCGTGAATAATCCGGATTAGGGCAAGGGCTCACGAATTGACGGCGCGGCATCGCATTTGCACTAAAGGGGCCCCAACGGTTCTCTGCGCGCCCGACTGTATCCGATTGTTAGCGCTTTTCGTCGGAATCGCGCTGCGAATCGCTTCCGTACGGCAACACTGAGCAATTCCCGAGATTTTCTATGTGGTCTGACGGCAACATCCCGGTTGCGTTTGGGCAACGGAACGACGTGCACCCGTTCCAGGCTCGCGCTCGTGCAACCGAGAGGGCCATGGCAGCACATACTTCTGCAATCGGATTTATCTCCCTACGCTGCCCAGACATCTTTGTTTCCGCATGTTGAAGTTTTTCGCATTGTTTCGTATGATAGGAGGTATCCGTTCACTGGGGGGCCAGGATGGAACCAACGGCGCATCGGTTCGACGAGTCCGACACAGAGCGACTCGCCGGACAGGAGAGACCGCGGCCCAACACTTCCGCAAGCACGCATTGCTGGAGCTGGACCTAGGTAACGCTTCTCCTCCGATGAAGAATCACCTTCAGAGTTTGTAGCAACTATGGATATTCTTCCCGCGACTCTTCCCCGGACGGGCCCCACAGCAAACGCATGGATTGTCAGCCGTGATGTCTCACTGGCAGACGATCTCCAACAGATCCTCCAGAACGAATACCGTTGCCGGACCGAACACGCCAACTCGTTCTCGGAAGCGACCGGCCTGCTGGGGCAGGAACTGCCGGAAGCCGTGTTCGTCGATTTGCGCAAGGCATCGATGCGGGAAGATCCGTCCAGCTTCCTCGAGCAATTGAACGTCTGGACCGAGGGCCGTGTGCCCGTCGTTGCCATTTCCGAGTCGGGTTATGTATGCGACTGGGCCGCCGTCGCCGACCTGATCGTAAGCGGCCACCTGCAATTGCCGCTCGATCGGGCCCAACTGGCAAAGTTGATGGAAGTGGACCTGGGCCATGCCTTGTTCGACTCCAGCGATGGCCTGCGCGTGCCCAAGGTCGTGCGAGGCAACACGGTCGCATGCCGCACGTATTCTCCGGCTATGGCCGAGATGCTCGACGACGTCGTCATGATGGCGCCGCACGACGTGACACTCCTGCTGGTGGGCGAAACCGGCACGGGAAAGACCACGCTGGCCAAGCTCATTCACGAACTGTCGCCTCGCAATGAGGACCATCTCCTGACCGTCCCTTGCGGCGCCATTCCGCCCGACCTGATCGAGACGGAGTTGTTCGGCCATGTCAAAGGCGCCTTTACCAGCGCCGATCGCTCGAAAATCGGGAAGTTCGAGGCCGCCAGGAAGGGCACCTTGCTGCTCGATGAAATCGACGTGCTCAATCCGGCCCAGCAGGTGAAGCTGCTCCGGGTCATTGAAACGGGCGAGTTCGAGCCGGTCGGCTCCAACGAGACCCGGCTGTTCGAGGCGCGCCTGATTGTCGCCTCGAACGTTGACCTGAAGGGGCTGATGGAGCGGAACGAGTTTCGCGCGGACCTCTACTACCGCCTGAACGTCATGGAGTTCCACCTGCCACCGTTACGCGAACGGCCCAAAGATATCGTCCCCATGGCTCTCGGATTCGTTGAAGAGCTGTGCGAGCTTCACGGCGTCCGCATCCGTCGCGTCCACCCGGACTTCCTTGCCTGCCTGAAAGGCTACGACTGGCCGGGCAACATCCGCGAGCTGAAGAATTACGTACGTCGCGCCGTGTTGTTCTGCCGGACCGGGGAACTGACGCCAAGGGACTTGGCGCCGCACCTGACGGCGGCCATCCGGCGTCGCGATGCGGCGCATCTCGACAACGACGGCGTGAAGGCGTCGGCAGTGGACGCTTCCGCCTCACTGACCGATCGCGTAGCCGCCAGCGAGAAGGCCATGCTGGAAGAGGCCTTACGCAAGCACAACAACAACCGCACGGCAACCGCCAAGACGCTCGGACTCAGCCGCGTAGGTCTCTACAAGAAAATGCGCAAGTACGGCATGATCGACCGACGGAGCTAGCAGTCTTCAAGGTTCTCCAAATCACTTCGCGTCATCTCTCGCTCAGAGTAGAGCAATTGCCGGACATTGCGTGGAAGGGCGACCAGTCGATTCGTCCGGCCGTATTCTCCCATCACGACACGGGTGCCCGTAGGACGGACTTCAGTCCGTCCATCTTCGCCGGCCAGAACCTCAGGCTGGCTTGTCCGGCGCCGGCTGGTCGACGGCCGGCTTGTCCTTAGCCGGGGCCGGGGCTTCGGTATCTTGCTTCGCCGGACGCTTGGGCATCACCCGGCGGGGCGGATTCCTGAGGATTTCGACAGCCCGCTCGTTTTCCTTCTTGATGCGGCGAAGAATCGGGTCCGCTTCTTCCAGGATCTCGAAGGCCTCCGACTTCTCTTCGTCGGAAAGATCGTCCGCCTGATCGATCAGTTCCCAAAGCTGCCGCAGCAAGTTGTGCTCGGGTTTGTTGCCGTCGTCCTGTTGGGCCGGTTGCTCCTTGCCGGCGACATTCCGATTGGCGTTGTTGCCCTGAACGGCGCGTGAAATACTGGCGTGGGCCAACGCGCCCAGCAAGCATGCGAAAAAGGCAACGAGAATATAGCGGGTCCATTGGCGTTTCATGGCGACGCTCCCAAGCGGACTAGGTTTCAGTCCTGGTATTTTCGGTGATTGGGTCTGTTATTTCAATCGTCTTGTCGCGGCCCAAGACGGGGGCACTTCTGTGCCCGTCAGGGGGACGGCCCCGTCGGGCAGTAGAACTTCCCGGGCTCGACACGAATCAACCGCGGTCGCAACAGCTCGCAATCGTACATGGCCGTTGCCGAGGCCTGGACCGTGAACGGCCCGCCGAAGTCGATCCCCAGAAAGCCTGCAATCAGGCTCGGAACCTCGTGACTCACTTGCGCCCGCACGACATAATTCCCCACGCCGGCGCCTTGCCCCAAGGCCAATACGATCGACTGGTGATCGTTGCTCGCCGCGCTGGTCAGCGGACAGGGCAGGTCCCGCGCGATCAGGGGAATGACGCCCGGTGTGACCTTGCGAATCGGATGCACCAACACGTGCCAGTGCCCCAGATCGTCCTGCTCCCACACGCCCGGATCGTTCGGATCGGCACACTGATTCATCGAATATCCCGTGTCGGAGAAGTAGCTCGTAACCGGTTCGGGGACATCTTTGAACCAGACGGTAATTTTGGCGCCTTCTTCTCCGATGTCGTCTCCGTTGACCCCAGAGGTCCCCCGCCGCACAACGGCCCCGAATCGGAAGCGGTCGCCGGGACCGAAGCCGGAATCGTAGATAGTGCCGTCGTCGTACTCGTGGAACGTGATGGTCAGCACGGTAGTGCTTCCACCCGTGGGGGAGAAGCGAATCTGCGCAGGGTTACTGGCTGTCGGAGTAGGCCACTGGAGCGTGACCCCGCTGGGGATGGTCGGATTACTGGGGCTCGTCTGGTAGTCCCAGCCGACGAATCCGAAATTGTCCGGTTGCTCGGAATACACGCTCTGGTTCGCACTGTCCAGGGCATAACCGCTAACCATCGGCTGCGAAAGATTGTCGGAAAGAACCGGCCCCCCGCCCGTAAAATCGAAGCGGAGATTCCCCGTACCGTTCGGATCGACGTCAATCTCGATCCGCTCGATCAGCATGTCCTCGTAATCCTCACCTGCCATCGCCGGGAAAGATATCCCCCAACCATTATCGCCCGAAGTCAGGTTATCGGAGGTGACCTCCACCAGGACACGGCCTGCACCGCCGGCGCACGAAGGCGCCTGGTCGGTCGCCACGACGCAGTCGGGATCGTTCTCAATCACGGCGCCGAAAACGAGATTGCCGTCACAGGATCCGTTTTCGTTCGGATTGTCCGCAAGGTCGAATGCGCCGGGGTTTGTACCGATACTGACCGGCGTCTGGTTGATCGTATTCGCCGCGGCGTACTGTTGGCCGACCAACCGGGCGTTGCCGGTCCAGCCTGCCGCAGCGCCGCTGGGCGTTTCGGCCCATTCCTTCACGGCCGCCAACGCGCCTGCTTCCATCGCGTTTTCCAGCTCCACACGGGCAAGCCAAAGATGAACCCCCTCGACAATCACCGCGAACAAGACCAACAGGACCGGGATCATCAGCAGCGTCCACAGCGCAACCACCCCGCGAGGTGCTCGCAGGCCGCTTCGTCGGACGTCGGATCTGAGGACCATGGGTCTTGCTGTCATCGTTGGTGATTGCGCCAGGACCACTACAACTCGTGCCGGAACGTGGTCGCGTTCCGAATATACCGTTCGGAAATGTCGAATCCGAAAAACTTCAAGATGTTCGGGGTCAGCTCTGTCGCCGGTACATAAACGGTCACCCGCACGTAGCTGCCCGAAGCCGGCGGCCAGGTGGCCGAGTTCCCAAAGGTGGGGCAGTTGCACGTACCGGAGGAGAGCGTGATGGGCGGGTCGCCCGCCAGGTTATGCTCCACCGTGACTTTGCACTGCGAGATTCCGGAGCTTTGGAGTTGCTGTTCCACCTTGGTTACGATATTGCTCGGAACGGGCCCATTGTCGGACGTCACGTCCAGATCGGCCGTCCGCGACGCCTCCTCGGCGCCGACACGCGCGGCCAGCGCCACCTGCTGACGATTGCCGATCAGAAGGCCAAATTGAACCACCGCCCCCATGACAATGAGCCATACGGGCAGCGTGATGATCATCTCGAGCGTGACCGACCCCTGACGACGCGCCGCCGACCGGCAACGGTTTCGGGTTGGGCGTCTTGTGTGCGTCACGTCGGTTTCCTTGTTGGGGCTGGATCGGCACGAAGCAAACAGCAGGCGCGCCGCGGCTCAGGCCAAGCCCCTTGGTAGCATATCTTGTGCCAAGGGACGAGGAAGGCGGCACACACCGCCAATCGCGGCGCATCAAGCGGGTCGATCCCGGCAATATCACCATTGGAGGGGTTTCGCTGTTACCATTCGCGAACGGTCCCTGTTGACGGAAGTTAGCGCTGCACCAGCGCAAGCGAGTGGCTGAAGCCTTTTGGCCCCTCCGGTGCGCAGACCACCCTTCGGACCGTAACCCATTGCGCAACCCCGGACTTCTGCACAACAACGAGGTCGAAGCCCTCGAAGGGGGCTTCTGTTGCTCCGCGAAGAAGTCCTGTACGGGCGGGACGATCGGCCTCGACGAGCTTGGCGGCACGCCATTTGCTCAACTCCACGCCGCGGTACCCTCGGCCCACGAGGCCCAGAATGCATGCTTTGGCTGGAGAACACCTGACATGATCCGATTCTTGCGAAACCTGTGGCGGCTGCGACGCGATACCCGCGGGAGCGTCTTCATCGAGTACCTCTTGCTCTGTACGATCGTCGGGATCGGCGTCATCGTCGGGCTGGCGACGCTGAAGGAAGCCCTGATTGCCGAATTGACCGACCTGGCCGAGGCGATCGGCGAGATCGTGACCCCCTAGCCGTCTTCGGGCGGCTTCTGCGGCCGTCGGATCTGCCGATAGCCCGTTTGATCGGATCGGGCGCGGACCATAGGCCAAGGTCTGTTGCGGCCGATCGGATTGCGATCTCTTTGCTGCGGTAACACAAAGGAGTCAGGTTCGTGGACGCGTTGGCACCCAAACGAGAGCTTCCATGGCGAGCCGCCTCGGGGAGGCGACGCTGGGCGCGCCGAAAGGCGGATCGTCGGGGCGTTTCCACGTTGGAACTCATCCTGGTACTCCCGATTCTGCTCATTGTCCTTGTGGTTTCTGTCCAGTTCGGGATACTGGTGCTCTACCGGGCGGCCGTGAACCATGCGACCACCGTTGCGGTCCGCGAGGCCGGCAAGGGGGCAGATTTGGCCACCGTGGTCGAAACCGTGCAGAAAGTCGTGGACGTCCACGGTATTACCATCAGCAATGCCACCGGGTCGGGCACGAAAGTCGTTCTGGACGGCGATTCCGTCTCACCCCCTCTCGAATACGGGGACGACTCCCTTCCTTGCCCTGTTCCTGCAATTCCGCCGGGGTTAGGCGAAATTCGGGTCACCGCATGTGTCGATCTAACTGCTACCCGGTTCCACGATGTCTTGGCGCCCTGGGGACTCAGCTTCGCCGGACACACGTTCCGGGCAAGCTCCCTGGTGACCGAGGAGCTTGTGCAGGAT
Source organism: Thermoguttaceae bacterium (assembly GCA_040772845.1). Classification (GTDB taxonomy): domain Bacteria; phylum Planctomycetota; class Planctomycetia; order Pirellulales; family Thermoguttaceae; genus PWXP01. The sequence continues at coordinate 718,567 of JAXGXG010000002.1, read as the reverse complement.
ACGAGCGCCCCTTGACCTCCGGAACGTCACGGTGTGAAATTCAGAGTCTCGGACCGCCATCCGAGTGTTTGGTCCCTACCGCATGAGTTCCGCGTGGCCGCGATCACGGAAAACAACCCGAAGAACGAGCCGACGGCCGAATTGACGCCGATGCTCGACGAACGATGGGCACTCAAGCCGCGGCACCTTCTCGTGTGCCTGTTCTTCTGCGGCGCCTTTGTTCTCATCAGTTCGCTCCCGATCGTTGACTGGACCGTCTGGCGAAATGTGAGCGTCGGCCGATGGATTCTTGCACACGGCTCGCTCCCCCTGGACGATCCGACGCAGCCGCTCATCCAGGATGCACACCTGTTTCACACCAACTGGCTTTCGCAGGTTGCGCTGGCGCTGGCCGATCGGCAGGGCGGTCCACAGGGGGTTGCAAACCTGCTGACCGTGGTAGGCTTGGCCGGTCTGGCCGTGTTGGCCAGGATTGTGTATCGCCAGACGGGCAGGATCGACCTGATGCTGGCCGGGGTGGTGCTTGCCGTGGTCCTTGGCGCCGGAACCGGGCTGTTTGTCGGGGCCGACGCATTCGGAAAGCTCTGCTTCGTCCTGCTGCTCTGGCTGCTGGTCATGGTGCCGAAGTTCTGGCATACGCACCCGCATGTGCAGAAGACAAAAACGACGGTCAACTTTTTGCGGCACACGGTGCCCTTTCTGAGCAGTTGTGTGCAGGATCCGGCACGAACGGTGCCTGGCGGCGCCCGGTGGGGCGTTCTTGCCGCCGCCGCATGGTTCGGCACCGCGGTGTTGTTCGCACTCTGGGCGAATTTGCACGGTTCCTATGTGATCGGGGTCGCCATCCTCTTCTGCTGTGCGGCGGCGCGGGGCAGCGAAGTCGTATGGCAGGCGAGAAACCTCTGGTCCGCGCTCAATGACGGCCTGTTCCGGGCCTATGTCGTGCTGGCCGTGACGGCCCTGGTTGCGTCGCTGTTGAACCCGCATGGCCCCAGGCTGATTCCCGAAGGCTTGGCGGCGTTCTGGAGCGAACCGGGCGCGGCCGAATCGGTATGGCGACTGATCGATCCAAACGGTCTGCGCGGTATTGCCTTCTTTGCCTCGGTCGGGCTACTGGGCGTCCTTCTACTGGCCGACTGGCAGCAGGTGAGCGTGACCGACGTGCTGCTGCCGCTGGGCTTCGGGATTGCCGTGCTCATCCAGCCGGAGGTCCAAAGCTGGTACGCGCTGGTCTACGTATTCGTGGCCATGCCACACTTGGCCTACATCGTTGGCCATGGTCGCTGGTGGGGGGTAACCTCCGTTGGCAAACTGGTCCTACCTCCGCAGCAGAGACGGCGGAGGACTATCTCGATTCGGCGATCCATGGCGGAAATGGGGCTGCCCCCTTCCGCAGGCGATGGCGCCGATCCCGCTTCGCCCCAAGGCACACGCCTGCTGACCCCGCACAGCTTCCTCTGCACCCTGCTGTGTGGTCTGGCGGTGTACTGCGCGTTTTGCTTCGCGCCGGGCACGCAGACTCTGTTCGGCGGGAAGGCCCGGCCGCTGGGCCAGTTGGTCGGTTCCTACGATGTCGCCTATGCAGCCGAATGGCTCCGCGAGCATGACCCTGACGCCTGCATCTATGCATTGCCCCGCTGGTCGGACCTGCTGGTCGGATTGGGAGGCAACGCCGTTACGGCCATGATGACCTCGAATGGCCGCTGGGCCCCGCAGCAGGTCTGGACAGACTTCGGCTGTGTAACCCTGGCGGCTGACGGCTGGGAAAAGGTGGTGGACCGCTACGGTATCGACACCCTTGTGCTCAGTCCGCGGGAGCATGCGGCCCTTGTTCAGGCCGCCAGATTCTCCAGCAAGTGGACCCCCGTTTACGAGAACGAGCACCTCTTCCTCGCCCGCCGAATGGCGCAGTAGCTGGGAGTTGGAAGCTGGGAGCTGGGAGTTGGAAGCTGGGGACGCGCTCGCGCGAACAACAATCCCAACCAGCAGGGCATACCGACCGCGTCAGCGAGTCCCCCAACTCCCAGCTCCGATCTTCCAGCTTCCAACTCCCAGCTCCCAGCTTCCAACTCCCAGCTCCCAGCTTCCACGTTTCCCAGCTTCCAACGGTTATCAGGCGCGCTAGCGGGGGTTTACGCTGCTACGGGGGGCGGGAGGGTAGCAGGCTGCGGGTTCTGCTGCCAGACCGGTCAAAAAAGCCTGGAAAACGGCCGGTTGCTCGTCCCAACGGGCCTGTTCAGCAAGACTTGGGCATGGCCAGGAGAATTCCGGTGTCTGGCAGGTGGTTTGGTCCGGAAAATGCACATCCAGGGACCACCGCCGGAGTTCTCGGGACTAATGCGCGGGAATGGGCCACTGCCCCAACCTGATTTGCGGTCCGAACCGACAACACAATCCATAAGGATTTAGAAACGATGCTATTGAAACGATTATGGCACGATCAGCGGGGCTTCGTCGCCACGACCGATCTGATTCTCATCGTTACGATCTGTGCCCTCGGGACGGTTGTCGGATTGGCGACGGTTCGCAACCAGGTGGTTCAGGAGTTCGGCGACCTGGCCACCGCGCTGGGACGCCTCAGCCAGGGCTATAGCTACACGGGCAACGTCGTCGGCGACCCCACGAGCACCGATCCCGACGCCTCCTATGCAACCGTCGACGGTAGCGACTACACCGACGAAACCGACTACTGCGAGGTCGAGGACCTGCCGGGGCAGGCGCCGGCCGGCATCAACGTCGCGGTCAGTCCTGCCAACGAAGGGTCTATGTAACACACCGCCACGGGCCTGGCCGGCGTGCAGGAAGGCAAAACAATGAACGGCATTTGGAAACAACGCTCCAAGAGACGGCGGGCCGGCGCTTCTGCGGTCTCCGCCCTGCTGCTGTATACCATCGTGGCGATGGGAGCGGTCGTCGGCCTGGTTACACTCCGCAATCAGATGGTGCAAGAGTACGGCGATCTTTCCGTCGGTTTGGACCAGCTCGATCAGTCGTGGGAGGTGAAGTACTCCTGGGAGGCCGACTCCATCGGTTACAACGACCCCGGCCCCAGACTGCCCGAAGGCGACCCGGAGGATGAAGAGCCGGGCGGCATCAGTGTCCAAGTACCGCCCGTCTCTGAAGACTAGCCGCCCAGTCCACCACGGCAACAGTTCTGCCATCCGCCCCGGCGCTTGCAGGATGGCCTTCAGTCCGTCTGCCCATCTACTCAGTCGCTGGACATTTCTGAACGGCGGTGATACACTGAGAAAACATGTTGAGGTCGGCCGGCTCCAGCCCCCCCTCGATCGGGAATCTCAGCATGTGTGCATACACGCGGCAGGAATTCGTTCTTTCTCTTGAACTGAGGTAATCCGTGCCATGCCCCAATCTCCGAATGCCTCTGTTATTTCGCTGGCCGCGGCGCTTCTGCTGTCGGTCACAGCTTCGCCGGTCCTGGCCGGCCTGATCGCCTACGACGGTTTCAAGACTGTCGCAGGTTCGCCGGCGTCCGGCCAGTACGACAGTATGGCCGGCACTCCGGCAGGTGCTCTCAAGGGGCAGTCGCCCGCGATGACGGGCTTCGCTGCGGCTACCGCTTGGGTTGGCAGCGACCATGCGTATCGCTACACAAAGGCGGTCACTACGGGACTAAGCTATTCCAGCTTGCCCACGCTCGACGGCTCCATCGTCTCGGCACGCTATTATGATTCGAATGACAACTACAACAGCTACTATTATCGCAATTCGAACACCAGCGCGACGATTGCCGAGGGCGACGTCACGCGATGGATCAGTTTCCTCATCGAGCCGAATCTGGCCGCCGATACCACTGCCAATCCCGAGGCAGACCCGTATATCGTTACACTCACCTTCGGCCGCGCCGGTGGCCTTACCTTCACGCTCGACAACACTCCGACCCTCACCGTCGCCGCGCCCGACTCTAACTCCGGATCGGAGTCGGTCGCACTGGTCGAAGACCAGACGCACCTGATCGTCGCGAAGCTCGAGCACTTCAACGGCGTCTACGGGGCCGGCTCCGAGAACATCACCTTCTGGCTCGATCCCGACGTCACGGCAGGCGAATACGGCCTCGGCGCCGGCGCTACCATCGACGGAATCGTGCTGAACGCCTCCGACACGCTCTCCGATTTGGTCGACTTCAGCCGACTTCGGATCGACCAGAACCTGAACCGGATCAATGGCGTTGCCCAGTCGGTCGCCTTCGATGAGTTCCGGCTCGGTACGACGGCGGCCGACGTCGGCATCGTCCCGGAGCCGTCGGTGTGGGTTCTCCTTGCCATCGGCCTTCCGCTGCTGACAGGTTGTGCTCGGTCGCGCCGGCGGGCAAGATTGGCCACGAAAGCTGACTGACTCCCGGCCAGTTTACTCAAACTGAAAACGCCACCGCCCGGGTTTATCCCGGTGGAGCGATGTTTGGCAACTACAAGCGGCCTCACAGGGCTCCTTCGGTCTGGGTCGCCGTGGTGCCGCCCGCGGGCGCGACCCAGACCGAACCTTGGGAAGAAAGCCTCTTTGTAGTTGTCAAACACCGCTCCACCAACGCAGGGTCGGTGGTGGCGTTTTCAGTTTGAGCAGCTTAGCATACCAGGAAAAGCATTGAAACGGCCTTGGTGAAGACACCGGAATCGCCACCGGCCGGTTCGTCGCGCCGGCAGCGGTCGCGTAGTGGCTTCCGCCCCTCTCGGGCTGAAACCACAAGATGGACGCAGCGGCACGCCCGCCGCCGATCAGAAAGCGGGAACGTGTCACCGTTATCGTCTTCGGCCGGGCAGCCCATGACGTGTAACGAAGCTGGCGGTCAGAGAGATGGGGACGGAGAGAGCGGACGGCACGACGGAGCGTGCCTGCTACTTTGGAATGCACGACTCTTTCCCTTCTCGGTGCGAATGGCAACCCGTTGGAGTCCCGGCTTCATCCGGAAAGCCCGAACCGCCCAAAGGCGGCACGTCAACTACGGCAGCCTGCACCCAGAATAAGCAGGCCGAGATTGGCGATGCTCAGAACGTTACCGACACACCCCGTACTAGCGCCTTCTGCGGAGCAGCCCGGCCATCGCGGCGACCAACAGCAGCATTACGGTGCTCGGTTCGGGAATAATGGCAGCAGAAACTGCAACGACGCGGAAACCAAGTTCTCTGCTCTCGGTATCTGAGGGATAGTAGTTGCGGTTCTCGGCCGTCAATTCGGACACACCGGTATTCCACGATCCACCACGGAAAACGTATCCCTCGGCACCGGGCGTTTCCGTCCACTCACTTACGTTCCCACCTTGATCGAAGGTTCCGTAGTAACTCTCGGACTCATCGCACGTACCGACATCCCAGAGACCATAGTTGCCGTATGGCTCACCTTCGATATGATTGGCATTGTTGCCTGTGTTCGTTCCCTCGGACCAGTCGCGTGTGGGCGGATCACCACTGTCGCTTTTGGTAGGATACCACCAGTACTCGTCGTCATCACTTCGCGTAGGGTCGTAATATGCGGCCTTGTACCATTCGTCCTCGGTAGGAAGCGTATAAACAATCCCCTCAGTACAAACCGCCGCGCCAGCAGCGCGGCTAGTGCCGATGAAATTGCCGCTTCCGTCGAACTGATACGCACCGCTCTCAGAATTGCCGGAGGTGAGCCAATTGCAGTATCTTGCTGCGTCGTACCACGACACGAAGTTCACAGGCAAGGCGGCGTTCGTCGCAGAATAGTCGTAACTTTCCGGGGAACCCGACCGCGCAATCTTGCAGCCATAGGTAGTGGAATTCATGTCCCCATTGTACAGACCATAGGGATCGCTCTTCGCGACCGCGTTGAGGAACTGGGCATACTCACCAGCCGTTACCTCATACTCGCCAATGTCGTAAGTGTAACTGACATCGCCGAACCATCCGAGTTGTGGTTGGTATTCCCCAGCATTCCCGGAATCACCAACAGTTACGAACTCAGCGCGGGCGATACCGGTGGCGAAAACCAACAGCACCGCACATGCAATTCGCACGGCAACAACACCGCGGAGCCGAGATTGATTGAATCCCATGAGAACACCGTCCTTATGATGCAATTCCACTGAGGGCTTCTGGATACTGTAGCTGTCTACACAACCATTCTGATTCTAGTCGGGTGCAACGGTTTCTGCAACAGGCACGATCCGCTTTTTCCGAGAAATCGGTCCGTTTGGGCTACCGCCTCTAGAGCGGGGGGCAACGAATGCCGCTGTCTTGTCGCCGGTCACCTGCACCCCAGACAAGCAACCTGCAATGCCACCAATTCGGTCGTTTGGCCCGAAAGTATCGGCTCTTCCGCTTCTGGGTGCAGACTACGCGTCTGGAGTGAGGCTGGTTGCCACTTCGCCGGACGGCACGACGGAGCGTGCCTGCTACTTTGCCGCAGTCTGCACCCAGAAGCGGAATAGCCGAATTATCTGCACGCATGCGACGGTGCATGCCAGCACAGACCGCCCCTTGGGGGGGCAAGTAAATTCTACGGGCCGGTTCGGTAGGCAACTCCCTTCGAACCCATCGTCCTTGAAAACGGCAAGCACTCGCTGCCGCTAAGCCGGACGGCCTCTTCTAGCGGTCTTCTCTTTCCGGCTGAAGAGACTGTCCGGCTTAGACGCTGATACAAGACGCTGCAAGAACGGGCCACCGGCCGGCCCGCCCGGCCGGTGGCGACTCCACTGTCCTCACCAACGCCGGTTTCAATGCTTTTTTGCGGTGTCCCTTTCCGGCTGAAGCCGGGACTCCAACTTCAGGCCCAGCAACGGAAGAGGGCTATCGGGTCTCGCGTTTCCCCTCGGTATCGGAAGCGCTACCAAACGTTAGCAGCCGAAACGGTTGGGTAGGACACAATCTGGAGGCAAGGCAACCGTTTCTTCGCAAACCACGGCTGGATTCTCTTCACTAGAGCCGCCTCGCCCGAATCTTCACCCAAGTCCTTCTGCTTGGCACGGGATGTGCGACACCGTCGGTGCCGTGGAGATCTTAGGACTTCACGCTTTGGTCCCGGCTCTAAGGCCACGAGCAGGGATCAGACCGATTCGATCTCGGCCCGACGGCCATGGGCGGGGTCCAATCGAGGCGGTGCTGCCTGAAGGCCAAGGGCGGGACCCAATCGAGACGACCTGCGGTTCGCAACCCGAGGGACGGGATTCCACCGACGTTTCTGTTTTCACTTCAACCACGTTTTGAGAAGGAGTAGCTAATGAAATTGCTGCGCCAAATTTGGAAGGACGAAGCCGGCTTTGTCGTCTCGACCGAGCTGGTCCTGGTCGCCACCATTCTGGTGATCGGGATGGTCGTGGGACTGGCCACAGTCCGCGACGCAGTCGTCCAGGAGTTGGGCGACGTTGCCCTCGCCATCGGAAGCATCAACCAGTCGTTCAGCTATAGTGGCGTCACTGGTTGCAATTCCGGCTCGGCTGGGTCGAACTTCGCTGACCTGACCGACGCCTGTTCGGCAGTTGCAGACGTAACAGGGGATGAACCGCCACCGCTCGACATCACGGCACTCCCGATCGACGAAGGCGGGACGCTGGATACCACGACCGGTACCTAGTAGAGTTCCTTCTCGCGATTTGCCCGCGAGGCCCCGGCAGGTCGATGTTTTGACTTGCCGACCTCGCGGGCGGAATCGCAACCTTTAGCGGAAAGCAGCACGAGCAATGGAAAACCACCGAGTTTCCCAACGGAAAACCAGTCATGTTTCCGCTTGTACTTCCACCACAATTTGTGAAGGAGTCGTAATGCGAATGCTGCGCAAAGCTTGGAAGGACGAACGAGGCTTCGTCGTCTCGACCGAGCTGGTCCTGATTGCCACCATTCTGGTGATCGGGATGATCGTGGGACTGGTAACAGTCCGCGATGCTGTTGTCCAGGAGTTGGGCGATATTGCCACGGCCATCGGGAACATCAATCATTCGTACAGCTTTAGCGGTGTGACTGGTTGCACTTCCGGAACGGCCGGATCGGAGTTCCAGGACGAGTTCGATGCCTGCGGGCATCCCTTGGGACATGACCCTCAAGGGCAAGCGCCTTTTGGCATGAACGTCCAACGAGCCCCTATCGATGAAGGGGAAGACTTGCCGGACTAGGCAGGTCGCACGTTTGCGATTTGCCCGCGAGGCACCGGCAGGTGAACGCCTTGTTGACTTGCCGACCTCGCGGGCGGAATCGCCCTGTTGCGAAGACAGAAACTTTCGGAAAACCAAACGTATTGTATTCGACTCGAATCCAAACCATGCCCTGAGAGATGTGCAATGAGTCTTTCCCATATGCTTTTCGTCTCGATCGTGGGGGCCTTTGTGGCCGTGGCCGCGGTGAGCGACCTGCGAACTCGCAGGCTGCCCAACTGGCTGACGGTCCCGGCTTTCGCGGCGGGCCTTATTGCCCATACCGTGATGAACGGTTTTACGGGGCTGGGGTTCGCCCTGCTGGGCTTCTGCACGGGCTTCGGCATCCTGCTGGTCCTTTGGCTGATTGGCGGGGGCGGAGGCGGCGACGTGAAGCTGATGGGCGCTCTCGGGGCGTGGTTGGGATCGAGCCTGACCGTGGCGGTGTTCTTCACCAGCACATTGCTGACCGTGGCGGCCACCGCAGTCATTCTCATGGCCGGCATGATCGGCCGTGGCTACGGCTACGTCCACCGGCGTTACATGCGGCCGACCGACCCGCGTCGTTCGGGCAAACACAAGCAGCCAGTCGACATCGAAGAGGCTCGGGTAGCAGCCCGGACCAAGCGACGCCTGATGCCGTATGCGGTACCCGTTGCCTTCGGCACGTGGGCCGTCCTGGCCTTGGCGTGGATGGCACAGAAGTTGCCATGGTAAGCAGTTCTCACACAGCAGTGAAGTACAAAACCAGCGTGATTCGGAAAACCAGAAACCTTTTAAGTGACTGAGGGGAATTGGAGCGAGTGGGTTCGGAAAACGGAGCGGGCCCTCCAACCTTCAGTCGAGGAGCGAGAAAAACCATGAAGATCAGTTCAGGCACTCTAGTCTTGGGAGTATTCGCGGCGCTGTTCGGCCTGGTCGGCGCGTACGCCGCGAAACAACACCTGGCAGTCAGGCCGGTCGCGCCCCCGGCGCCGCCGGAAGTCCAACAGGTTACCGTTCCCATGGCGGCTGTAGACCTGCCGGCCGGCCGAACCATTTCGGTCGGCGACTTGACGGTCCGGCAGCTCACGTGGAAACAGATTCGCGAAATGGGCCTGCCCCGCGAGTTCATGAGCAAACCATCGCAGTTGACCGGCCGCATTTTGCGTAGCCCGGTTACCAAAGGCGTCTCATTCTCTCCCGACGACCTTTATCCGGTGGGGACCGGTCCCAGTGTGGCGGAACGGCTGGAGCCAGGCTACCGCGCCGTCTCGGTGCCGCTGGACAACTCGCAGGCGGAGATGACGCTGCTTTCGCCCGGCGCCGTGGTGGACGTGATGTTCCGTACGTTTGCCGGCCGCGGTGTCCCGGAGACAACGGTGACCCTGCTGGAACACGTCGAGATTCTGGCCATCGGCGAGCAGATCTTCCCCGGCGGCCGGGTAGAGGCAACCGCGAACCGTAGCGGCCGATCGTCCATGGTTACCTTGGCCTGCACGCCCCAGCAGGCGAGTGCGTTGAAGGTGATCGAGGGGCGCGGGTCGCTTTCCCTGGTGCTTCGCGGTCCCGAAGACGATCGTCTGGTCACTGCCCCGACGCCACAGACCATGGAGACCTTGCTCAACCTGCCGTCGCCCAAGCCGCCGGTGATGACACACGTGTATCGTCGCGGCCAGTTGACCACGTCGGTATTCGGCGAACAAGGGCTTGTCGCGGTCAGCGAGAGCTTTGACACGCTTCCGGTTTCCAGCGATACGAACACCCGGTCGAATACCCTTCGTCCGGTGTCCTACGTTCGCGCCGGCAACGAGCATGCGGCTGCCATCGCGGCCGCCAATGCGACACAGCAAGCCACGTCAGCAGGCGCCCCCGCCGGCGCCGCAGGCGACGGAGGCTGCGTAACCTGCCGTAATAAGAATCGCCATTGAGCGATGACACAAGGCGGGCCCAGGACGCGCCTGCCGCCAAGGAGCAATCGGAACGCAACGGAACCGCGGGTAATGCAGGTCAAAGAATGAGCCTTGCTACCGAAGAAACGTAAAACGTAATGGAGCGAGAGACCGGGTGGAGATCGACAAGGTTTTTCACCGGACCAACGCACCCTAGATGTTGGGTCAAATAATGATTGCACAATTCCTGAAACGACGGCCTGCCGAAGAAGCCGCACTGGATCCCTCCGACCTGGAGTTCCAGCGGCTGAAGACGGCCATTCACGAAGAGCTGGTCGAGACGCTGGACCTTTCCGTGGTCGAGCAGATCGACGAACGGCTGCTCGGTACGGAAATCCGTCGCCTGGCGGACGAAATCTGCACGGGGTTGCGGAAGCAGCTCGACGAGGCAGGCCACCGGAAGATGCTGGACGAGTTGATGGACGAGATCTTCGGCCTCGGCCCGCTCGAAAAGCTGATGAAGGACGCGACCGTCAGCGACATTCTGGTGAACGGCCCGCACGAGGTCTTCGTCGAACGGCGTGGTCGGCTGGAACGAACCGATATCGTCTTCGCCGATCAGCAGCACCTCATGCGGATCATTCAGCGGATCGTCTCGCGGGTAGGACGCCGGGTGGACGAGGTCAGCCCGATGGTCGACGCCCGGCTGCCGGACGGTTCTCGGGTGAACGCGGTCATTCCGCCGTTGGCGCTGGGCGGCCCGAAACTGTCGATTCGGCGTTTCGGTACAAAACCGCTTTCCGCCGAGGAACTGGAGAACAACGGGTCGGCCCTGTCCGAGATGCTCGAATTCCTGGCAGCCGCTGTGCAAGCGCGGATCAGTTGCCTGATTTCCGGCGGAGCCGGCGCCGGAAAGACGACCCTGCTGGACGCCATGTCGGAGTTCATTCCGGAAGACGAACGGTTGATCACGATCGAGGATTCGGCCGAGTTGATCCTTTCGCACCCCCACGTCATCCGGCTGGAAACGCGCGAAGCGAACGTCGAGGGAAGCGGCGAGACGACCCAGCGCGACCTGGTTCGCAACAGTCTCCGCATGAGGCCCGACCGGATCATCCTGGGCGAGGTCCGCGGCCCGGAGGCCCTTGACATGCTACAGGCGATGAACACGGGTCACGAGGGGTCGATGACGACGGTACACGCCAACGACACGCGCGATGCGCTCTCGCGGCTGGAAATGATGATTGCCATGACCGGCTTCGATTTACCCGTTGCCGTCATGCGGCAGTACATCGCCTCGGGAATCCGCCTGGTGGTGCACCTGTCGCGTTTGAAGGGCGGCATGCGACGGATTACCAGGATCTCGGAAATTATCGAATATACCGAAGGCAGCTACCGAATTGAAGACATTTTCGGCTTCCGCCAGACCGGCGTAGACGCCGAGGGCGGCGCAATCGGCGAGTTCTATGCAACCGGCTACCGGCCGCGATGCATGGCGCAAATCGAGGCGGCCGGCATTATGCTCCAGGAGAATATCTTCGACGCCAGGTGCGTCGCTGTGTGAGTCTGGTTTTCCGCTCCCATGTGCTGAGGCGGTGGAATTCCGCCTCAGCCATGGGCAGCGCGGATGCACGATGCAGCGAGCAGCCAGCACGAGCAACCGGACAACACGCCGAATACATCAACTTTGCAGGAGATGGGAACGTGGACAATCAAATCATCGCTTTGATGCTCTTCCTCGGACTATCGATGGGAATCGTGGCCGTGGGAATGTTTGCTCGCGATTTGGTTGCGGCAGTTGCAGGCGGGCGCAACGCAGCCAGTCGCCCGGTTCGCCTGCGGCGCCTGGAACGGCTGGACCTGGAAACCGACACCGGGGGCATCGCCACCCGATTCGACCGCTGGTTCGCCCGCATGGTGCAAGAGACCGGCTGGGGCCTGACACCCGTCAGTGGCGCCTTGCTGGTCGCCTTGGGGGCGCTGTTGGCCGGCGGCGCCGCCTTCCTTTGGACCGATCACCCCATTATCGCATGCACCAGCGGATTGGGTGGCGCCACGCTCGTACTGGTCATCCTGTCCGTACGGCGCGTTCGGCACATCGCACTGCTGCAGAAGCAGTTTCCGGCGGCATTGGAGTTCCTTGCCCGCAGCGTTCGAGCAGGCAACAGCCTGGACGAGGCGATTGCACAAGCCGGAACGGAAGGCCCGAAACCGCTGGCGGCCGAGTTCGCCTACTGTTCGCGTCAGCTTGCCATGGGGCTTGGGATTCCGGCGGCCGTTCGATCTCTTGCCGGCCGGGTTCGCCTGGTGGATGTGAAGATTTTCGCTGCCCTGTTGAGCGTGCATCGCGAGACGGGTGGAAACGTTGCGGAAGTGCTCGAGCGGCTGGCGTTATCAATCCGCGAGCGGGCCAGCTATCGGCGACAATTGCGGGCATCGACCAGCGCCGGTCGGACGTCGGCCTTCTTTGTCGCGGCGCTGGGCCCCATCCTGTTCGTTTACATGTTCCTGTTCCATAACCACTACGCCCAGGCCATGATCGACACCCCGCTGGGACAGACCCTGCTGTTGACCGCCGCCGTCATGGAACTGGTTGGGCTCATCTGGACGGCCCGGCTGCTGAAACCCATGTATTAGAAATGTCGAATGTCGAATGACGAATGACGAATGTGGACTGGCGAATGTGGACTGGCGAATGTGGACTGGCGAATGGCGAGATGGTGCGATGGGTCGAGAAATGATATCTGCCGGGATGCTCCAGTACGAACAACAAGCTAAACTACTGCAATCGGAGTTGCTGTCATGTTGATTCCGCTCTACGTATTTCTGGCCGTGTCGCTGTTGTTCTTCGGCGCAGCCATGCTGATGACCCGCAGGGGCGCATCGCGCGAGGCAGACGTGTTTGCCGCAGGGCAGACCCGGCCGATGATCTTCGGCCCCCTCACGCGTCCGCTGGCCGCGTTGCTTCCGGTGGGAGCCAAGACGCGAAAGCGCCTTTCGTTGGACCTGTGCCGGGCTGGATACTACCATCGCGATGCGGCAAATGAATATCTGGCGTTGCGCAATATCCTGGTGTTCGGCTGGATCTTCCTGGTTGGTACGATGCTGGTGGTCCAAGCGGAACCGGGCGCGCCGCCGAATCTCCAGTTGCTCATTGCAGGCGTGCTCGGCATGATCCTTCTGTACGCCGTTCCGCGGCTGGTGGTCGGCTCAAGGGCCAAGGCGCGCGTGCAACGCATCGAGTATTCGCTTCCGGACGCGCTGGACATGATCAGCATGTGCATGACCGGCGGGTTGACCTTCACGCAGGCGCTTTCCCGTGTCGGAAGCGAACTGGCGCAGAGCTATCCGGACCTCGCCTGCGAATTGCGCATTGTGGGTCGCCAGGCCGATTCCGGCACGTTGAGTCGAGCCGTCCACGGATTTGCCGAGCGGGTCGATACGCAGGAAGTCCAGTCCCTGGCGTCGGTGATCGGCCAGACAGAGCATCATGGCGGGGCAGTAGCGCCGGCATTCCATCAGTTCGCCATGGACGTGCGCCGGCAGCGCCGGCAGCTTGCCGAAGAGAAGGGGAATCGCACGTCGATCCACATGCTGTTCCCGCTGGTTCTATGCCTGGCGCCTCCGGTGTACCTGCTCCTGCTTTCGCCGGCGGCTATCGAACTTCGCGGCTTTGTCATGGAAGAGAACCGCCCGGGCGGTTTGCTCTCTCCGGCGGCGTCGCTTCAAGAGGCCTCGGCCATGCCCTCGGCATTCCATCCGGTGGCTGGCGGCAACGAGCAAGGGGCCCCTGACTGACCAGCGGCGACCGATGCCGCAAACCTAGCCCCGATTATTCACGATAGGTAGGGCGGGTCAAACAAGCCGCTTCCTTGGTGGGTCATCGGTCGCTGATGCCGTCCTTGTTCCAGGCGGCAGGCGGTAAATCAGCTCGGTTGCGGCTTGTGCGAACCCACCAACGATCTACGCGACCTTGACCCACGCTACGTGGATGAATAATCCGGGCTAGCGTTCCTGCTCCACGTGCCAGCCGAACGTATTCGTTTGCGGCACTTCCATGAGCGTTTCGTCCGAACCGGCGTTCCAGGAAGGCATGGAAGGCGGCAACGGGGCCGAAGCCGAGCCGTCTCGGGTCTCCGGCATCGCTTCCGGCATGGGAGCCGAGAAACCGCCCGGCATGGGCGGCGGAAGCGGGGCGATTGAACCCTCCCACGACTCCGCCGGAACGGCAGTCTCCGGCAACCGCGTCGTCTGGGGCATCTCGGCGACTTCAGGCTCAGGCGACGGCCTATTGTATCCGGTCCACGTGGCGACGGGCTCAACCGCTGGGGTCGTTTGAATCTCGACCGCCTCCGTTGCCAGCTCGATTGCCGTATTGTACTCCGCCCAATCCGCGCCGTCGCGGTACAATTGAGCAACGTCCTGTTGAGCAACGTCCGATGGAATCGGGGCCGCATCGGCATCGAAACCAGGTTCGCTAACCGGAGGCATTGCACGAGGCCGCGGAGGCAAGGCTACATGCCCCTGTGGAGCGTAAGCGACCTCTTCAGCGACCTCGCGATATTCAACACGATTTGCGTTCGGCCGACTGGAGTAGGCCACCGCCCGCTTGGCCTGCTTTTCAAACTGGGTCAGTTGAACCATCGCTTCCGCTGCGGTGATCATGTTCGGGTCCAGGCTCAGGGCGCGGTTGTAAGCGTCCTTCGCCTTCGCCAGTTCGCCGCGCCGCGTATAGACGAATCCCATGTTGACGTGTGCCTTGGCCTCGCTTCCAGCACGGCGGAACAGCGCAAAGGCCCCCCGGTCATCGCCTCGCTCGCCCAGCACCAGGGCCAGATTATTCATCGATGCCTCGTGGTGCGGATCCATGTCCAGGGCCCGCCGAAACAGCGATTCGGCCATATCGCCTCGCTGCTGCAGGTACTGGCAGTATCCGGCGTCGCAGATGAGCGTCGGATCATCCGACTTCAGTCGCAGTGCCTGGTCGAAGTAGGCATTGGCTTCTTCAAACCGTCCCTTCTGCGACTGAATGATTGCCAGTCGATGATAGATCACCGGATTGTCGGGGCTCTTCTCCAGAATCGACCTGTAAAGACGTTCGGCTTCGAGCGTCTTCCCTCGCTGCTCGGCAAGACGCGCCAGGGCGATCGGCCCCTCGACCGAGCGTTTCGCGGCCGCCGTCTCTTGGGAACTCGGTTGCCAGAACGGCTGGAACCCCGAGCATCCGACAAGAGTCGATCCCAAACCGAGGAATGCCAGAAGTGCAAAAGAAGAAGCTCTCATGATAGGATAGGTGTCTTTCTTGAGGTTCCCGGATTGACCGAACGCATCTGCTCCGTAACATCTTCAGATCACGCCGCAACGATCGCGACCACGCCGGGCGTCGGACGAGAATCCGACCGCCCGGCGTCATGTCATTCCGACTAGAATCTACCGCCCCCGGTAATGAAGCCGCCAAAACCGTCTCGAGGCACACCGAAGCTGGCCGCGCCGACACCCGTCCGGTAGGCCGACTCGGCCTCGTCCGCAGTGAAGCCGGGCGTCAGGGCCGGAGAAACCACCACGCGCTGGTCCGCGTCTGCCACGCCCATCGCTGCGAGCGAGCGGACAACGATGTCGCGCCGCTGCATGTCCAGTTCGGGATTCGGGTGGACGGGATACTTGAACTCGGTGTCCTCGCGAGGCGAAGACATGCTCCGTTCAACCAGCACCTGGGCATCCTGCCCATTGAGAAGCCGATAGGCGATTTGCTTCACATGGTCCTCGCCGCCCGTGTTCAGCCACTCGGTATTGCCCTGGAATTCATGTTGATAGATGACAAAGTCGGACCGTTCCGCATTGGCCTCCTGATTGCGCCAGATCGGATCGCTCAGGGCGCCCAGCGGGGCCGGGGCGGGGTCCCGGAACCAGGTGCCCCAGCCTTGACAGCCGGTTGCCGCCAGCAACAGCAGACTGGCACTGACCAGCAACAAACGCAGCCGATGGTTATCCCCCTTCATGACTCGGATCTCCTTTAGTTCCACCTACGGGAAAGGTGGCGGTTGCCTGGTGTTGTGCGGCGGCCACCGGCCGTCCGATGCCGCCGTGGAGTGGATTGGGCGGCCCTAGTGCGAAAACCCGTGCTCGCCCTGAATGTAATAGCCTTCGCTTTCCTGGTAGCCAACCTGCCGCTTGCCGTTCAGATGCGACCGGATGATCTCGCGTTGGACATTCGGCCAGACCGTGCTGCGGTGCTCGCAGTTGGGCCGGCCTTCGATACTGCCGCTTGCGAAGAAGGCCCAGTTGCCCGGTTCTGTGACTTCCATGCCCGGAAGAATCTGCGGCGCCTCTTCCGCCTCCAGCGGATGAACCAGTTCGGGGCTCACAAGGATAATCAGTTCCGTTTCCTCGCGCCGCACGTCCTTCTTGCTGAACACGCTATCCAGCCCGGGGACATCGCCCAGGAACGGAACCCGCGACTTGCTGCCCGCCTGCTGGTCCTGAAGCAAACCGGCAATCGCCAGCCACTGCCCCTCACGCAGATCGACCGTCGTCGTAACGGCTCGGGTATCGAGCCCAGGAATGCCATCGACCTCGTTATCGCTGTTGATATTGCTGATCGACGGCGTAACATGCAGCCGGATACGATCCTTGTCCAGAACGGTAGGCGTGAACGCCAGTTGCGTACCGAAAGATCGGAAATTGGTCGTAGCAGCCGCCGCGCCTTCAACCCCAACCACCACCGGCACCGCGAACTCGCCGCCTGCCAGGAAGTAGGCCGGCTGCCCGCTCAGCGTAACCAGGTTCGGCTCGGCCAGAATCTTCGAGTAGCTGTTCGTGCTCAGGGCCTCAAGGACGAAGCGGACGTCACTCGAATCGAGCACGGCCTTCACACTGCCGGTCAGGCCAAGCAACGAATCGAAGGTGAAATCACCTGCGTCAACGTTGAACTCCGAGCCCATCTTGCGCAGGGCGGTTCGACTCAACTCGGCCACCCGCACCTTCAGCAGCACCTGCATTTCGCCCGCCACTTGAAGCATATTGATCACATTGGACGGCGGCAGATCGCTTGCGCCGGGGAACGGTGACGACGCTGCCCCCTGGTTCACACTTGCCCTCGCCTGCGGACCCTCATCACCCGACTCGCCGCGGACAATCGAGAGAATGCGCGTCGCTTCCTCGGCATCGCGAGCCTGCCCCCGCACAACCAGCTTGTCGGCAATCGGTATGAGCTGGACCCGACTGTTCGGGAACAACTCGTTGATTTTGCGTTCCAGAACCGCGTACTCGACCTCGCGTCGCTCTTCAACCGCCTCGTCCGGCGAAACCTGGACAAGATACCGCAGGATCTCGCAGTTCTCTTCGTTGCAGTCAATCCAGAAGGTAAGGGTTGTCGTCCCGGTCCGGCCACCGATCAACTCGAACTCCGTCGGCCCAAACTGGATAATCTCCAGGACTTCAGGATTCGTGACCGAAACCCGGCTCACCGGCCGCTTGGTCTTGATCAGCTTGGAAAATCGGGGGTCGATCTGCATGACCTTGCCCGTATCGACCATGCCGGCAATCAGGGCATCCTCCTGAGCATCCCACACGCTCATCGGGGCCCGCTGGGCCGCCGGACCCTGTGGCAACGGGGCAGGCGGAGGCGCCTGGGCCATCGCGGACGACGCCGCTACCAGCAACGACGCAACCGCCCCAGCCAATACACACGCTATGCGACAGCCCCTTTGTGCCTGGCGCCGCGTCTTGCCGACGCCTGCCTTGAGCCGTTTCAGGTAGAACATTGCACAAAACCTCATTAGCTCGCTGCCATTGAAGTGAGCGACCGAGAAACCGGACCCCTCTTGGCCGTCTCTGTCACGGCGTGCCGGTTGATAGGCGGTCCAGAAATACCGCAGCCCCCCAGCAGCCCCTGGTTGCTCTTATCGACTTTGCGGTTTCTATCGGTTCAACCAATTCTCACAAAAGTACCAGTAGTATCGGAACTTACGGCTAATAGCGCCGGGGCCTGCGTCCACCAAGCCTAACGCACCCCCTTGCCGCGGGGTCTTCTGCCGCCGTCTTGGCCCAGACCGGGTGATTCACAAGCCGCTGGGGGCTAGCCAACAGACCACCGCTGCGTGCCGGGCAGGTCGGCACGGTGGCAACCAAGGCTGGCGTATCAACAACGAGGGGTTGCCGCAAGGTATAGAATCTGTACGGCGCGAGTTTCCGGCTGAATCCGCAGGTTCCGAAATACCGATACCTTCTTCGTACGCGGTTTTTCCGCTACGCTGCTTGGCATCAGAAGACCATCCGGTGGGAACACGAGCACACTTCATAACCGTCTGAATGACACGTTCAGCCGAAAAGGGGGGGGAACCCAGAATGAGACGAACTCTCGCTATTGTCGCCGGAGCGATGCTCCTGCAGGTTGCGACTTCACCGCTGAATGCAGGCCAGCCTGGGTGGGAAGGCCAAGTCCGAAAGGTCCAATTCGTGGCACCCGAGCCGACACCGGCCCGCCAATCTGCGACCGCAGACCAAGGCGACGCGTTCATTGAAGAGGCCGCACCCGATCAGGCCTACGCGCCCGACGCCCCCTTCACCGCCACGGCCGTCGGCTCCGCGAACACCACCAACGCCGCCAACGCCGTCCCAGAGAGTTTCGGCGGAACGACTCAATCCAACTGCTGTTGCGACCCTTGCTGCGATCCCTGTTGTGGTTGCGCCCGTTGTGTCGGTTGCAGGATGCCACAGCACTATGCCTATTTCCCACCGATGCACGGATACTATTACTTCCGGCCGTACAACGCTTCGCAGGTTCCGACCCAGCAGAATTTCGCACGGATGTGGGGAGAAGACCCCGCAAACCCCTACGGAAATCGCATCTTCCAGACCGTCTACGAGCAGTATCGCGCCGAAAAGATCACCGAGCAGCCTGCAATTGACTGACTCGTGAAGGCGGCCTTTTCCCGAACGGCCTCTGCTGTGATCGTTGTGCCCGACACACTTGACAGCTTGCGCATTCAGCCACATAATATTCGCAGTGGCAGACCTTCTTGAGCTTGGCAAGGTCACGTGGACTGATCATGGCCGCCTCCACAGCTAACTCACTGCATTTTGTTGTTTGTGTGGACAATACCGGCTACCCGGCCTCCTTGGAACTGCACAAGATCTACAGAATGCTTCCGGATACCGAAGCCGAGAGCGAGGGAGACATCCGCGTGGTCGACGAGAGCGGCGAAGACTACCTTTACTCGCGCGACCGCTTTGTTCCCATCGAAGTCCCCGAGATTGTTCGCGAGTCACTCGTCCACTCGGCTTGATCGGCGTCAGATCGAAATCGGTTCAGAGTTCCAGGATCCACCTGCAGAGTCACTCTCGAAGTCATGCCTCCAATCGGGAACGATGAAGATCGCCACCTGGAATGTGAACTCGGTTCGTGCCCGCCTGGAAAGGGTCACCGCCTGGCTGGAGAAGGTGCAGCCGGATGTTGTATGTCTGCAGGAGCTGAAGTCGCGGGAAGAGGCGTTCCCTTACGAGGCGATTCAGGCGGCCGGCTATCACGCGGCCGTCTACGGCCAGCCGACGTACAACGGCGTCGCCATCTTGAGTCGGACGGAACCTGCAAACGTCATCCAGGGCATGGGTGATGACGCCGAAGACCCCGAGGCCCGTTTCCTGGCGGCCCAGGTCGGCGAAGTCCACGTGATCAGCGCCTATGTGCCGAACGGCCGCGTCGTCGGCTCTGAGCATTACGAGTACAAGCTCGATTGGCTGCGGCGTTTGCAGGCGTTTCTCAACCGGCACTTCACACCCGAGACGCCGCTGGTGGTCTGCGGCGACTTCAACGTCGCGCGCGATGAGCGGGACGTGGCCAATCCGGCCGCGTGGGAACCGTCGGTCCTGTACCATCCGACCAGTCGTTCCGCCCTGGAGGAACTGCTCGGTTGGGGGCTGATCGACGTCTTCCGTCAACAGCATGACCAGGGCGGTTCGTATTCCTGGTGGGACTATCGAAACCTCGGCTTTCCCAGGAACGACGGCCTTCGGATCGACTACATCTTCGCCACCCAGCCACTGGCCCGCCGCTGCTCGGCCGCCGAGATCGACCGCCAGCAGCGCAAAGGCGCCAAGCCGTCCGATCATGCCCCGGTGATTGCCGAGTTCGCCGAATGACGCGCAGACACCGGAGAACCCTGTGATGAACCAGGCCAACCACACGCGACCGCCTGCAACGCACCGAAGCAAGAACCGTTCGGCGAGACTCTTCCGCCTGGGCTGCATCGCTGCAACCGCCTGCTGTTTGCTGCCGATCGTTCGCAAGGCAAACGCCCAACAAACGAATGACAACCATCAACCGTCCCCCATCAGCAGGAATGGCGCGATGCCCGATCGGCTGCGTATTGTGATGTTCGGCGATTCGATTACCAACGGGGCCGGTGTGAAAGAGCCCGAAACGTTTCGAGACATTGCCCAAAAGGAATTGACCAGGAAACTCGCCAAGCCCGTGGAAGTCGTCAATGCCGGCATCAATGGCGACATTGTCACCCTGGCGACCCAACGGCTGGAAAAGGACGTGCTCAACCGCAAGCCGGACCTTGTCACCGTGATGTTCGGCGGGAACGAAGCCGGCTTCTACCGTCCCGAGACGAACGGGTTCGCCGCCACGCCGCGGGTCAGCCGCGACGCGTTCAAGACGGCACTGGAGACAGTCGTAGACCGTCTTCAGGCCGCAAAGATCACGGTCGTCCTGATGACCTGCCCCCCGATGACCGACAAGTACTGGGGCGCCGACCTGGAGCCCTACCAACAGAACGGCATCAATTTCCTGGTGAAAGACTACGCGCAGACCATGCGCGACGTCGCTGCCGAGAAGCAGGTTGAACTGGTCGACGTTTACGATGCATTCCAGCAGGACGACAGGCGCCTAACCTACTTCCTCGACGGCCTGCACCCGGACGCCCGGGGCCATCGCCTCATTGCCGACCTGCTCGCGCCACGCCTCGCAAAGATCATTTCATCTCGGCAAACATCTCCAACAGAGCATCGGTAATCTTCACCGAGGCCCGGACTTCCACCTTACTGGTCCCCAGCCAGGTTTCGTAACCGCCCAGCTCGTGTTGTTCGGGCGTCGGCAAATAGCCGTAGCCGCCGTTGGCCAGTTCTATCGTGAAACTGGGGCGGAACGGATTGCGGGCCTTCAGTTCAAGCCCCGTTTCCGAGAACACTTCAAACGGAATGGCGGAAATTCCCAAATCGCCAATCCGTATCGCCTGCAGCATGACGCTGACGGTGTCAGGCGATTCGAGTAGCTGAATCGCTCGCCCAGCATAGGATCGTTCGTGCGGGAACTTGTCGGGCCGATCGGGTTCGGCGAGGACCTTCCTGGCATGTTCAAGCTGGGCCGGCGTGGGCTTGCGAACGGCCAGTTCCAACTCACGCTGGCGCATCGCAAGCGGCACCCAATCGTGCCAGGTTAGTTTCTTGTACTCCTGAAACACGGCCTGGGCACAGTCTTCGGCAACCCGCTCGATCTGCTCGTACGGCTTCCGCCGCTCGCGAGGCTTGGAGTAATCGTTGTTGTTGATATTGCCGCTCGTGCCGTTGCTCATCGCGCCGACGTATGGCGGTTTCAGCCGATCGGCGTTAAGCAACTGCTGAATCCGGTCGGCGAACACGGCGAAATAGTCGGCCGAGATATGATGCCGGGGCACCCCGCCCACATAGTGCAACGAGTAGTTGGCCAGAAGTCCCATCGGCTGCCCGTCCGGCGTTTCGATGGCAAAGAACGCAATCTGTGGATCGACCGGGCCGGCCGGCTTGAGCAGATCGGGCCGATTGCCCGGATTCATCTTCGCCTTGTCCGCCTCGCCAAACGGATTGAACAGCTCGGTCCCCGGCTGCAAGAGCCACCGGCGGCAGAACACCTGGCCGGGCACATCGGCCGTTCCCCAGGCGATTCGCGCCGGCTGCAGGTTGTGGATTGCACAGCGGACGCCGTCGGCAATCCGGTGGGCGATGAACTGCTGATATTCGGTAAACTCGTCTTCCGGCTTCAGAGGGTTCTTCCAGCGGGCGCTGACCGACGAATGCGTATGTGTACCGCAAATCAGGATTCGGTCCGCCGGGATCCCCGTCGCTTCGGTCACCTGCCGTTTGGCTTCGTCGAGCACTTCCCGGCTGATGTAGATACTGTCGCACACGACCAGCACGATCCGCGTACTGCCATCGTCCAGAACGAAGCATCGCGCATGCAGTTCATCGTGGACAAACTCGGCCGGCGGAGGCGTTCCGAAGTTCCCGACCAGGCCGCCGCCCAACCAGGGCGTGATATTGCTGGTCGCAAGGCCCGCCTGGAAGGTCTTCTTTGCAGTATCGGGCGATTTGTCTTTGTCAGGCGCCCTGTCCTTGCCGGGCGATTGCCCAACGGCCGGGACCACCAGAAGCGCCATTGCCGCCAGAATCAAACTCACAAACCGAAACATGATTGCCTCCTCTGAAGGTTGACGTCACTTGTTCGACCGACGATCACCGTCGCCCCATCGCTGCCACGATACCACATCGGCCATCTACTTGCCAGCAGCAGGCTCCTTCTCAATCTGAACACCAACGCCTGTCAAGGGCTGACGAAGCGGGAACACACGCCCCTCGGCATGCTCCCATCCGCAACTCGTATAGGCTTCCGCGTTCGTCTTGGACACGATTCCGACATCCGCCTGAAGGTGAAGGCGGAAGTTGCGGACCTTAAACGCGTCGCCCACCTGATTCTCGATGCGAATCTCGTTGTCGAATCGGATCGTCTTCACGGCCTCGGGTGTCAACGGCGCCTCGAACGTCGCCCAACGGTCCCCCTGTTGCGGCAACCGGCCAATGAGGACGCCGTTGAACAAGATCGGCTTGTTCTCGTACTTACCGCCGTCCGAGCCGAACACGTCGAACACCAGCTTCCCCGACCGCACCTGCCGCAGCATGGCCTCTGTGGCTCGCGTCGCATCGACCTCCACAGCAACACGGCACCCGCCACGATCGGGGCCGGCCGTGGCCGTCGCGTGAAGGGTCGTCGCCCCTGGCCGAAGCGGCACAACGCAAAACTCGACAACAGCGCCGGCCTGTGCGTCCATCGAAAGGCTCTTCCGGGCAGGTTCTACCTTCAGGCCATCACCAGAAAGTTCCACGGTAACCTCGCGTGCCTCACCTGCATTGAAGATACGCACCCGGCCTGCAAGCGGTTGATCCTGGCAGGCTGTGGCCTCCGAAAGGTACAAGCTCACGTCTAGCGGATCGATCGTGTACGATTCGAAATGCCCGTCCAAACGCACACCGTCCAGATCGATGGGAGCATCGAGGCACGAACGTATCTGCTTGGTATCGCCGCCAACCAACGTAACGGGCCGTCGCGCCGAATGGCCGGGCTCGACGCGAAACTTCGCATCGGAATCGTCGCCGGTATTCCATCGCCCTTCGACCGGCTCCTCGGTCCAGTTATCCACGATCAGTTCCGCTTCATTCTTCCTTCCGGTAGCCGCGGCAAGGGGAGCATCCAACGCATAGTGGACGCCACCGGTGGCCAGCAATACGGCCGACGTACTGCGATGCCACGGTACGACCACCTTCAGCCCATCCCCGTCGCGATCGAAGGCCAGCCGCCGAAGTCCCAGAAGATCGGGCGACAGGAAGTAGACAGCTCGAACCGCGCCGGCATCGGGCAGGCGGATGGTCATGGGCGCGTCGAGATCCGCGGCAGGCTCGTCCATCGAACGCCCGCCCGTGACCATCACGGCCAGCACATTCCCGTCCGGCAAACGGTAGACGTTTCCTTTCGTCCCGGCAGGTAGTTCTAACGCCCTGGGATAGAACACCCACTGCTTATCCCGCCACAAGGCGAACAACGGCCAATACCGTTCAGCAAGTCGGCAAAGCGTGTCGCCCGACATGGCCGTAGGATAAAGCCCGTACGCCGCACAATTCTGGAACACTTCCTCACCGCTGCGAGAAAGGGTGCAACAAGCACGCCCACCGGCCGTAAGCCAATGGATCGAACGCACCTGGGCCTCGCGCCCGGCCTCGGCCATCATGCCTTCGGCGAAATATGCGATGTCCGTATTGTACGGGCCGTTCCACCAAATGAACTTGCCGCGCGCCTTGGCCAACTTGCGACACTCCAGGTTGAGTCGCCCGATGGCCCAACCCATACGGTACGCCGTGCGCCCGTTATGGATCGTCCATCCGTCATCGTGCGCATAGTCGAGATGATCGTAGCACGACTGGTCCATGAAGAAACCGTCGGCCTCGGGATACAGGTCCATCATCTTCTGGAACTCGTCCAACAGATGCCGGCCCCAGCGGCTATCGGGCTCCGGGCACACCATCAGGCTCTCATACCAGGCTCGATAGGGCTCGCCGTTGGCATTTGTCGCGAGCGCATCGGGATAGTTCTCGCTGATCCACGGTTTCCACGACTCGGTTGGGTTGAAGTACATCAGGGCGAACATCCCATGTTCGTGCAGCCGGCGGATGTAGTCGTTGATCTGTGCGACCGAAATACGTCGCGACGTCTTGCTGCACACGTAGTCATGAATCTCCTTCCACGAGGCATCGTCCGACGGCTTCGCCGGATCCGGCTGCTCCTTCAGCCGATGCCACTGATCGTCTGCGAAAATCGGCCACGACTCGCCCAACGGCAGGTGCTGCCCGTAAAACGGCAGCGTCCCGTGGACCTCGACCGTCTGCACGTGCTGCGCCTTCCAGCGGTCCAGCGTCGTATCGTCCGGAGCGCCACCACTGCATACAAACGGCCCGTGCAATTCGGGAATCCGTGAATCGGCCACCCGGAAATACTCGGGATACCTTTCCACCACGTGCCCCAACCCGGGCCGCCAATCACCTGCATGACCGACAAGAATCAACGCCACGTCCACCGGCTTTCCCGGTTCCAGCCGCAGGTGAACACGTCTTGCGACAATCCGTGCCGGGTCCGTATCTGCCCAGACCTCGAACCCGCGGGTGGGCAGCGCGAAATCGGCCAGCATGGTCAACCCCCAGTCTTTCTCCGGCTGATAGAGAAACACGGCCGGCATGACCAGGCCACCCACGTCGCCACGAAAGCCCATTCCCTTCCGTTGCGAGAAGTCGACCGTCGACGGTTCGCTACCGGACGGCGCCATCCACACGAGCGATTGGGCAGGGCAGGGGAGCGACAGTTCCACCGCGGCTTCCAAGCGTTCAGGTCCCGGCTGGACAAGTGTCACGCGACATTCAATATCCCGGCCGCCACGCCATACGGCCTTCACCTCGATCCCCGATTCCGGCTCGCGTCCGGTGACAACCCATGCTTCTCCTTCCTCTTTGACCGAGAACCGCTCCCACTTCGGGCTCATCGGCGCCGGCTCCTCCTTGTCAACCTGCACCGAAAGACTACCTGGCCCGGCCAGTAGCTCGTTACCTCGGACCGATACCGACTGCACTTGCCCATCGGCGGTCGATAGTCTCGCCTGCAAATCGCCAGCCTGTAGCACAACTTCCGATGTATCCGCACCGAACACTGTCGCTACAGACAGCATAAGTAGCACACACCCCATGGGCAGGAATCGAAACATGATGACTCTCCTTCGCTGCAAACCGTTATGTGTTCTTCCGGTCCAAGCCTCACCTTGCGATCCATTCGTCGCTGGCGAAACCTTCCTGCCGAACGGCTCCAGGTGGGACAATCACTCTACCCGTCAAGGGTCCAGAGGCAGGTCGAACGTTTTGATCTCCGTAGCGGCGTCGGGAACCGGGCAGCCGGCGGCCCAGTGAATCCCGTTGACGACGATCCGCATGATCTGCGGAACGGCAAAATCGCGCGGATGCCCCAACGTCGACGCAAATACGCGGGCCCCGTAATGGTTTTCCCAAGTCCAGGCGACGATATCAGTCTCGGTCTTCGTCACCACGCGCGTTCCGAATCGGTCGCTGAAGACTCGCTCGCGAGGCATGTCGCCCGTCCCGACCACCAACGGCGTACAGCCTGGCGCCAGATCGGTGATATAGAGCTGTCCCGGTGAAGGGAAAGGCTCTTCACCGATGCCGGTCAGGACAGGATGTTCCGCCGCCTGCTCCAAACGGTGGCACTGCGTTTCCGAACGCATGTGCATGAGCCAATGGGTACCGATCACGTTGCGGCCAAACGTATCATTCCAGGCGGCGCGCGGATGATCTTCCGGATAACGGAACGCGTGCGTACTGGTGCGCAGCCCGACTACCGGTTTGCCCGACTTCAGATAGCGCTCCAGGTGGCCGAATTGTTCGTCGCCGAGCGTAAGGAATCGCAGGAAGAAGACGGCGGCATCGGCCTGCTCCAACGCCTCCAGTCCCGGCAACCCGACACCGTTGTGATTCTGCTCCGGATCGCCCGGCGGCATAATCACCGTTGTGCGGAAGCCAAGCCGCTGGCACTCCTTGGCCAGCAGCGGCATACTCGCCTCTGGATGGTAATGATGCGTTCCAACGACGAATACCAGGTTTCCCTTTGCGCCGCTGCAATTGCCCAACGCGCTGTGACCGGCAACCAGGGGAATCGCCGCTGTCGCCGCTGCTTGTCGAAGAAATCGTCGGCGGGTCTGTTTCGTTGCGATACCTGCCCCGAGGGTCATAGGATGCTCTCCTTTCTATGGCAAGATCGGATCGTCCCAGAGTACGACAGCCGACCAAAGGAAGGTAAGCGCGGCCGGTCATCATCGCTCATCGTACTCGACCGGCGCGCCGGATGGAAGCGTCCCCGAAGCCAACCGACTCGCAAGCCCAAGGCGCAGCCCTCGTTGTTTACACAAGTCGTTGCTGCGCCTCTTCACCCTCCCGCGCAGCGGGAGGGTCGGGCTCACAGGCCCGGGGAGGGTGCGTACCAGTCGTAGCCAAACAACCGGCGTGGCACACAGCGAGCCCCTCCCGCACCCATTTCCCCCAGCGCTTGACCCGCGCCCCTGGAACCGCTAGGCTGTGCTATAGAATCCGCTGCCTTTTTCCCTTGGAGGAGTTGTCATGAAACGGTGCGTGTTGTGGATGGTTGGCTGTTTGGTGAGCATACAACTCCTGGCGGCAGAGCCGGAACAACCGGTTTTTCGCGCAGGAGCGGCAACGAGTAACATCACGCCGTTTCTCGGTGGTGCGGTTATCGGCGGCTTCAAGCATTTTCCCGCCACCAGCATCCACGACGACCTGCACGCCCGCTGCCTCGTGCTGGACGACGGCAAGACCAAACTGGCGATGGTCGTCTGCGACCTTCTGGGGGTCAGCTACGATGTCAGTATCGCCGCACGCAAGCTGATCGAAGAGCAGACAGGCTTGCCACCCGAACAGGTGTTGATTTGCGCCGTCCATACGCACTCGGCGTGCAGTGCCCTGGGCGGTGCGCCTCTGGACGAATACCACACGTTTGTTGCGCGGCGGATTGCCGATGGTGTGCAAACGGCCAACAGCAGGCTTCGGCCGGCCGAAATGGCCTTTGTAACCGCCGAGGCCCCAGAGCATGTCAACAACCGCCGCTGGTTCATGAAACCCGGCGCCGCGCCGCCGAACCCCTTCGGGAAGATCGACCAGGTGAAGATGAACCCGCCCTCGGGCAGCCCCAACCTCGTGGAACCGGCAGGCCCGACAGATCCGACTGTCTCGGTTCTGGCGTTCCGCGACCTGGAAGGCCGACCAATCGCCCTCTTTTCGGCCTACTCGCTGCATTACGTCGGCGGGGTCAACCGAGGCGACATCTCGGCCGACTACTACGCCATGTACTGCACCGAACTGACGCGACTGCTCGGCGCCGAACATCAAGATCCGCCCTTTGTGCCCATGATGGCCAACGGCACCAGCGGCGACATCAACAACATCGACTTCCGCAAACCGCGTCCCGGAAAGCCGCGTTACGAACAAATGCGATTCGTAGCCCACGACGTCGCCGCCAAGGTCCATGCCGCCTTGGCCAAGGCCGAATACCATGGCGACATCACGCTCGACGCGCGCTATTGCGAGTTGACGCTCGCCCGCAGGAGACTTACCGAGGAAGAGCTTGCCTGGGCCAAAGAAACCCTTGCCAAGCCCGAACCTGAAGATTCCGCCAAAACTGACCTGCCGAGAATCTACGCCGGCCGTGCAACGCGGCTGGCCGAGTCGCCCGACACGCTCCCGGTTCCATTGCAGGTGTTTCGCATTGGGTCCGTCGGTATCGGAACGATGCCCACGGAAGTCTTCTGCGAGATCGGCCTGGAGTTCAAAGAGCGATGCCCCTTGCAGCCGGCATTTCTCGTATCGCTGTCGCACGGCTACCTGGGGTACCTGCCCACGCCTCGCCATTTCCCGCTGGGCGGCTACGAAACGTGGCTCGGCACGAACCGGTTGGAACCGCAGGCATCGGTGAAGATGCTCGACGCACTGCTGGAAATGGCGGCCGAGTTGAAGAAGTAGCCCCGCACGTATTTCTTTCACAATCCTACCTGGAAACTACGCCATGTATCACTTCACAACGACAACGGCCCGCGGTCTGATCGCCCTTGCCATGCTGGCCGGCTTCGCACTCGCAGTTTCGGCCGAAGACGTCCGCCTTCAACCGCTGAAGGACCTGAACGGTTATTTCCCCTTCGATCCGCCGGAATCGCTCGACGTGTGGCAACAGCGGCGAGAAGATGTTCGGCGCCGCATCCTGGTGGCCACCGGTCTGTGGCCCATGCCTGCCAAGACGCCACTCAACCCGGTCATTCACGGCAAGATCGATCGGGGAGACTACACAATCGAGAAGGTCTATTTCGAGAGCGCACCTGGCCTGTTTGTAACGGGCAACCTGTATCGGCCCAAGAACATCCAGGGGAAGGCGCCCGGCGTCATGTTCGCGCACGGCCACTGGAAAGACGCCCGTCTTTCTGTAAAGGACGAAAAGCGACTACGCAAGGACATTGCCGACGGCGCCGAACGCTTCGTGCTTGCCGGCCGCAGTAATTTCCAGGCACAATGCCGCCAGCTAGCCCTGATGGGTTGCGTCGTGTGGCAATGGGATATGCTGGGCGACTCCGATTCCGTTCAGCTCTCGCGCGAACTGGTCCACGGGTTCAAAACACAGCGGCCCGAAATGAACACGACCGAAAACTGGGGCCTCTACAGTCCGCAAGCTGAAGCACATTGCCAGAATATCATGGGACTGCAAACGCTCAACTCCGTGCGAGGCCTCGACTTTCTGCTCAGCCTGCCGGAAATCGATCCTGAACGCATTGCCGTAACGGGGGCAAGCGGCGGCGGGACACAAACGATGATCGTGTCCGCCATCGACGACCGCATCCAACTTTCGTTTCCGGTCGTCATGGTCAGCACGGCCATGCAGGGCGGTTGCACGTGCGAGAATGCCAGCCTGCTGCGTATCGGTACAGGAAATGTCGAGTTCGCTGCGCTGTTCGCCCCCAAGCCGCAAGGCATGAACTCCGCCGACGACTGGACCAAGGAGATGGCCACAAAGGGGTTCCCCGAGCTTCAGAAGCTCTACGCGATGTATGGCAAGGAAAAACTCGTCTTCCTCAAACGCGGCGAGCATTTCCCCCACAACTACAATGCCGTCACGCGTTCTGCCTTCTACACGTTCCTGAATCAACACTTCAAGCTCGGTTTCCAGTCGCCGGTAATCGAGACGGAATTTGAAACGCTTCCGCCCGAACAGCTCAGCGTCTGGAATGATGAGCACCCTGCCCCGAAGGCCGCCGACCCCGACTTCGAGCGACGCCTGCTCGCCTGGTTCACCGCCGACGCCGACCGGCAGGTCCGCGCTGCCGCGGCCACGCCCGATGGCATGGAGAAGCTGCTCCGCCCGGCGGTTGAAACCCTGATCGGCCGCACCTACGCCAGCGCCGGCGACGTAAACTGGCAACTCGCGGAGGGCCAGGAACGAGACACCTTCGTCGAAAAGGCTGGCATCGTTGCAAACACGACCTACGGCGAGGAAGTGAAGGTCGTCTGCCTGTCGCCGAAGCAGTGGAACGGGCAAGTGGTCGTTTGGCTGGACGGACGTGGGACGTCGGCCGTCCGCCGTGACGATGGCGGCCTATGCCCGGCCGTCCAAAGCCTCCTCGAAAAGGGCACGGCCGTGCTGGCCGCCGACCTGCTATTGCAGGGTGGTGAACCGGTAACACAGACGCGCGTGGTCGACAATCCTCGCGAGTTCGCCGGGTACACCCACGGCTACAATCATTCCCTTTTCGCCCATCGTACGCATGACGTATTGACCCTGGTCAAGGCATTGTGGCAGGCGGAAGGGAACCCGTTTCCCACTGTGAAGCACGTTTCGGTGGCCGGTTGGGATACGGCCGGCCCGATCGCAGCCGCCGCCGGCGCACTGGCCGGAAAGGCGATTGACCGCATGGCAATCGACACCCAGGGTTTTCGGTTCGGCAAACTGCTCGATTACCGCCACCCGATGTTCCTTCCCGGCGGTGCGAAGTACCTCGACGTTCCCGGCCTACTGGTTCTGAACGCCCCCCGCCCGCTCTGGCTGGCCGGAGAAGGTGACGGGCCGGAACTGGTAACGGCCGCGTATCGCGCCGCTTCCCAACCCGATGCACTCACTCCCTTTACTGTAGACACTGCCCCCCGGCAGGCCGCCGCCCAGTGGCTGCTGCAATAGCCTCCAGGAGAATACCGTCTTGAACGGTCAGTCTCCAGGGCAGGCAAGCCCCATCGCGCCACCACGACCGTCATTCCGAATGCGTTCCACCACAGATACTGTCCTTTCTGACGAAGGAGCCTTCCCATGAAAATGTCCCTCCCCTGTGTTCGATGGTTTCCTCTCGCAATCCTCCTGTCGACGTGCCTGCTGCCATGCCTCCCACTTCACGGGGCGGAGTTGCAGGTGGGCGCGGCGTCAGTCGATATTACGCCTGAAAAGGCCGTTGCCCTCTGGGGGCAGTTTGGACTGCGGCTTTCCACAGAGCCCGATACGCCGCTGACGGCCAACGTCGTCGCCCTGCGCTCAGGGGATGAGACGACCACCTTCGTCTCTTTGGACCTCCTCCAACTGCCGGACCCATTCGTCAAGGCGATATGCGACGCCGTGGCGAAGAAAGACCCTTCGATCGACGTCACTCGGATTATGCTGACCGCTACCCACACCCATACCGCGCCTGTCCTGCGCCCAGGTACTCCGGGGATTCCCGTCAACGATCAGACCATGACCGTCGAAGAGACCATCGATTTCCTGGCCGACCGGATCAGCGACGGCATCGTTGCCGCGTGGAAGAACGTCGCGCCGGCCAAAATGACGTACGGTCTGGATCGGAACAGTATCGGTTTCAGCCGGCGCGTCGTTTACGCAAACGGTTCTGCTCGTATGTACGGCAATACCAACCAGCCCGATTTCGTCCACCTCGAAGGCATGGACGACGATGACGTCGGTTCGATCTTCTTCTACGACCAGGACGATAAGTTGAAGGCCGTTATTGTCAACGTGACGTGCCCGTCGCAGGTGGTCGAAGGGCAGTCGTCCATCAATGCCGACTACTGGCTGCCGGTTCGCAATTGCCTGAAGGCCCGCTACGGCGAAGGCCTGGTTGTTCTGGGCTGGAGCGCCGCGGCCGGCGACATGTCACCCCGCCCGCTGCTGCACAAGGCCGCGAATGCCCGGATGCAGGCCTTGCGAGGCATCAATGCAATGGAGGAAATTGCCCGCCGCATCGACCTGTCGGTCAGCCAGACTCTCGACGCCGTCCAGAAACAGACGTTCGCCGACCCCATACTGAAGCATCGGACCGTTACCTTGCAACTGCCCCTCGCGAAGATCTCCGATGCCCAGTATCAGGAGGCGTTGGCAGCCTACAACAACGTCATGGCACAGCTCGAAAAGGACCCCGCCTGTGCCCCGCGAGTTGCCTTCATGGCCAAAGGCTGGCATTACGGAGTCGTTCGACGCTATGAACAATTGCAGAAAGACCCGAACACAACCCATCCCGTGACGATCCACGTCGTCCGGTTGGGCGACCTGGTCGTCTGCTCGAATCCGTTCGAATTGTTCTGCGAATACGGCATTCGCATCAAAGCTCGTTCGAAGGCAACGCAGACGTTCATCGCACAGATGTCAGGATTCGGAAGCTATCTTCCGACGGAACGGGCCCTGGCCGGTGGTCATTACTCAGCCGTCCCGCAAAGTAATGTCATCGGCCCGGAAGGCGGGCAGATGCTGGTCGACGAAACGGTTGCCATCATCGACGAACTGTGGAAATAGAAGACTACCGTTGAACTCGCGTCTCCAACGCGCGACGTTTGCCGCTACCCCAAGGAGTCCAAACCATGAATCGCATCGCACTGCTGTGTGTTGGCCTGCTTTCTATTGCAAACTATGCGTACCCAGCCGAATTGGCGACAAACGGTACGACCGGTTGGAAGATCGTCCTCCCGGATGAACCAACGATTGTCGAGACAACCGCCGCACGCGAGCTGTCGGACCACCTGAAACTGGTTACCGGCGCCGAGTTCCCGACGATCGCCGAAAAGGACGTTCCCGCGGACGGCCGGTCGTTCATCTTCATCGGCAATACGGCCCGTGCTCCTAAAAAGGACTACAAGTTCGACGAGATCCTCATTCACGCCGACGGCGGCAACCTGATCCTTGCAGGCCACCAGAAGCGAGGGTGCCTGTATGCCGTCTACTCCTTCCTGCAGGACATTGTCGGGGTGCGTTGGTGGGCGCCCGACGATACGTTCATCCCGAAGAAACCGACCCTTGCCGTTGCAGACGATCTGCACGTATCGTACGCGCCGCAGTTGATCTCTCGCGAGATGTACCATCGGGTGGCCCAGCCGTGTGTCTTCTCGGCGCGCATGAAGGGGAACGGCTTCCTCACTCCGGAATACGGCGGTGGGGTCCGGATCATCAACTTCGTCCATTCCTTCTACAAGTACCTGCCGCCCGATAAATACTTCGCCGACCATCCGGATTGGTATTCGGAAATCGATGGCAAGCGAAAGCACGAGCGCGCCCAGCTTTGCCTGACCAACGAGGCGATGATCCAGGAGCTGACCAAGAACGTCCTGGAAACCTTGAGGAAGAACCCCGGAGCGAAGATGATCGACGTCTCGCAGAACGACTGGTATGGCTTCTGCACGTGCGAGAAGTGTAAGGCGATCGACGACGCGGAAGAAAGCCACGCCGGCACACTCGTGTTCATGCTCAACAAGGTGGCCGAGGCCGTCGAGAAGGAGTTCCCGGAGGTTCTGGTCGAGTCGCTGGCTTACCAGTACACCCGCAAGCCGCCCAAAACCATCAAGCCTCGCGACAATGTCCTGATTCGCCTCTGCACGATCGAGTGCTCCTACATCCAGCCGCTCAGCGGCCCGCAGAACCAGAAGTTCGCCGCCGACATGGAAGGCTGGAGCAAACGGGCCAAACACCTGTTCGTCTGGGACTACACGACCAACTACAACGACTACCTGGGGCCGCATCCCAACCTGCGAGTCCTCGTGCCGAACGTACGCTACTTCGTCGATCACGGCGCCGTCGGCCTGTTCGAGGAAGGAGAAGGCGACGACTTCTGCGAGTTGAAGAACTGGCTGCTGCTACGTGCGATGTGGGAACCGCATCTGGACGCCGACCAGCTCATCGACGAGTTCCTTCGCGGCTACTACGGCGAGGCCGTCGCCCCGATGCTCCACCAGTACTGGGATCTGCTGATCGCCAAGGCGGAACAGGAGGAGATCTACCTCGGCTGCTTCGGTATGAACTCGGCCAAATGGCTCGACCTGGCAACGCTCAACCGGGCGACCGAACTGATGGACAAGGCTGTGGCGACGGCCACCGAAACCTACGGCCCCGAGTCCGACCAGCTTCGCCGCCTGCAAAAATCGAAAATGGGAATCGACCACGTCTGGCTGAGCCGCTACTACCCGCTTCGCTGCGAGGCGCGCGAGAAGAAGCTGCCGTTCCTCGGGCCCAAGGATCCCCTACAGGCAACCGACGACTTCGCGGCGCGTTGCAAGCGATTCGGGACGCGTGCGGCAAGGATCTCGCAGGAGGGCAAGCTGGACCTCTATCTTGAGGGGCTCAAGGCCGGCTTTGTCGCGCAGAAGAATCCCCCGGACGTCTGTAAAGACGTTCCGGAGGATGCCTGGGTCGTTTTCGACGCCCTGTCGTTCAACAACGTTCACGATGCGGCCACGGTGGTCGAAGACTCAGAGGGATGGAACGGCAAGAGCGTCCGCATGGGAACCAAGGTCGATTGGAATACCAATTTCACCCCGCCCGTGCGCGGCAAGTACCGCATTCTCGCTTCGCTCCGTTGCGAAGGCGCTCAGAAGGAAGGCAGACTGGGCTCGTGGGGCGTGTACGATAGCCGCGGCAAGAAGTCGCTCAGATCCATGACGCTCCAGCCGAAGGACTTCACAACCGAAGACGGCTCGTTCGACCGGAAGTTCCGATGGATCGACCTGGGCGAAATCGATTTCGTGCCCGGCGCCTATTTCTGGTTCGCCCACGCACACAATCCCGAACTCGACGCCATCTTCGTCGACCGCGTTGTGCTCATCGGCGTAGATTGAGATGGGCAGGGGGGCTACCCTTCGCAAATCTCGCGTTTCTCGGGGTCGAAGATCTGCCGTTTGCCCGTGTCCATGGCCAGCGTGCCCATGATCACCGGCACCGAGTGGTTGTACCCGGCCTCGATCGGTGCGTTGGTCGTCCGGCGCGTCCGCAGGCACTGTAGCCAGTCCTCGAAGTGGTCGGGAATCTCGACCGGATCGATCAGCGTATCCTCCTTGGGCAACTCGCTTGGCTTGATCGCCCCGGTGGCCGAGTAGGTGGGCGCCCGCCAGTTGGTCAGGTCCATCGTACCCAGGTCGCCGTATATCTTGTGCACGCTGCCACTCGAGTTGCCGAAGTTCGTCGAGTAGTGCACCAGGAACCCTTCCGGATAAATCCACGTCGCCTCGCAATGGTCCGGGCAGGTGAAGCCTTCGCCGGTCCATGTGAACGTGCCGCCTTGTGCGACACAGCTCACCGGAACCGTTGTCCCCACGATATAATTGAACAGGTCGATGAAATGGCAGCCCAGGTTGGCGATCGGCCCATCGGTAAACTCGCGGAACCCATACCAGCCGGTCAACAACTTGGGATCGAAGTCGCGCATGGGGCGGTCGCCCAGGAATTCCTTCCAGTCGATGTCTTCGGCCGTCAGTTCCTCCGACCGCTGCATCCACGAGTACCAGTACGGCTTGCTACCGTTGCGACACTGCTCGATGCGAGACACCTTGCCGATCGCACCCGACTGGAACAGCTTCTTACAGCCGGCACTCGATGTGTAGCTGCGCACCTGCGTGCCCATCTGAACCACCTGCGGGCTCGCCTTCACCAGGTCGAAAACCCGGTTCAAGGTCGGCACGTCCATGGCCAGCGGCTTTTCGACGTACGCATCTTTCTTGGCCCGGATGGCCGCTTCCAGGTGCAGGCAGTGCAGATGGTCGGGCGAAGCGATCATGACGGCATCGATATCGTCCAGGGCCACAATATCGCGATACGAAACGAACTGCCGTGCCGGACGGCCGTACCACTCTTCGGCCCGGGCGGCGGCCCGTTCCCGCCGCTG
This sequence comes from Thermoguttaceae bacterium, assembly GCA_040772845.1. Lineage (GTDB taxonomy): Bacteria > Planctomycetota > Planctomycetia > Pirellulales > Thermoguttaceae > PWXP01. The sequence continues at coordinate 683,057 of JAXGXG010000002.1, read as the reverse complement.
TCGCCAAGGGTCGCTCACGGCGGTGAACTCGACATTCTGTTGCTTGTCGAAAGGATGAACGCCCTTCATGTGCGCGTTGTACCCGCGTCCGCCGCAGCCGATCAGTCCCAGCGAGATTCGCTCGTTGGCGCCCACGATCTTGGCATAGCTGGTCGCGGTAAAGGCCAGGGCGGCCCCAGTCGAAGCCGTCTTCAAAAAGTGCCGACGCGAAGCGGGAAACGTCATGACAGTGCCTCCGGTAGGTAGGATAAACAGTCGCCCACGGCAACGGTTGGAAATCACCACAACGGTACAGCAAATACTTCCAGGTTTGTCGTCTCAGAGCAACTTCGCCTTTGCAACGGTGCCCGGCAGACGGCTACCATTCTAGCCCACCCACCAACACGGAAGCAACAACCCCGGGTAAAACAGATGCGGTAAGATATTCTGGCACGCTTGGCTTGAGCAATTGCTCGGCATGAAACTTATCACCGTCGGGTTCGCCCCGGCGGGATTATGACTGACCAGCTACCAAACACCCTCGCCACGCACACCCTTTCCCCGCTGAGCTTGCCCCAGCCGGTCTCATGACTGACCAGCTATAACTCACGTCCAAAGCTGCCGGTCCAGAATACGGTAGTTGATCGCTTCGTTCAGGTGTTCCGGCCGGATGTCGGGACTCTGGTCCAGATCGGCAATGGTCCGGGCAACGCGAAGAATCTTGTCGTGGGCCCGGGCCGACAGGCCCAATTCGGCCATTGCCCCTTTCAGCAGGTTCATGCCGTCCCGATCCATACGGCAGAACTGCCGCACCTGCCGGTGCGGCATATCGGCGTTATGCCGAGTCTTGCTCCCCTGGAACCGGTCGGCCTGAAACCGTCGCGCCGCGGCAACCCCTTCGCGCATCTCTGCACTCGATGTCCCCGGCGCAGTGGACGATAGCTCCTGAAAGGCCACGGCCGGCGCCTCGATATGAATATCGATCCGGTCCAGAAGCGGACCGCTGATCCGGCTCATATACCGCGTGACCTGTGGCGGCGTGCAATGGCATTTCCGCCGCGAATCGCCGCGATACCCGCAGGGGCAGGGATTCATCGCCGCAATGAGCATGAAGTTCGCCGGAAACGTCGTACTGCTCAGCGCCCTCGAGATGGTCACCGTCCCATCCTCCAACGGCTGACGCAACACTTCCAGCGTGGTCCGACTGAACTCGGGTAACTCATCAAGGAAAAGAACGCCGTTGTGCGCCAAACTAATCTCGCCGGGCGTCGGTACGGAACCGCCGCCGACCAGGCCGGCGTTCGAGATGGTGTGATGCGGCGAGCGGAACGGGCGGACCGCCAGCAGCGGCTGCCCTGCCCCAAGCCGGCCCACCGCGCTGTAGATGCGCGTCGTCTCAATCGACTCGCTGGGCGTCAGATCCGGCAGAATCGTCGGCACCCGCTTGGCCAGCATCGTCTTGCCGCTGCCTGGCGGCCCGACCATCAGCAGATTATGCCCGCCGGCCGCGGCGACACACATGGCGCGCTTGGTCGTCTCCTGCCCGCGAACGTCCGAGAAGTCGACCTCGTACTGTCCCAGCTCGCGGAACAGTTCATCCACGCGCGACGGCGTCGGCTCCAGATCGATATCGCCTGCAAGAAACGCCACCGCCTGCGCCAGACTGCTGACGGCATACACGCTCGTGTTCTCTACAACCGCCGCTTCACATGCGCTTTCCGACGGCACCAACAGGCCGGCCGCGCGATTCTGCTCCGTAGCCGCGATGGCCATCGACAAAGCCCCCTTGGCCGGCCGGGTGCTGCCATCCAGAGCAAGTTCGCCGATGACCACGTGCCCGTCGAACCGATCGGTCGCAATCTGCCCGCTCGCCGCCAGAACGCCCAGCGCAATGGGCAGGTCGAACGATGCGGCATCTTTCGGCAGATCGGCCGGGGCCAGGTTGATCACCACGCGGTTCTGCGGAAGCTGGAAGCCCGAATTGACAATCGCCCGCTCCACCCGATGCGTACTCTCCTTCACCGCCGCCTCCGGCAGGCCGACAAGCACCGTCTTCGGCAGCCCTGAAGGCGATACGTCCACCTCCACCTCGACCGGCACCGCATCGATTCCCTGCAGCGAGAACGTCTTCAGCTTCGCGAGCATCGTCAATTCCGTATCGAACCAGGAACGAGACCAGAAGGCCCCAGCATGAATCACGCATGAACACCCAGATTGTGGCACACACACCCGCCAAACGCAATCCCCGGTTACCGCACCGCATACCCACGCGCCGTGCGTCCGCCCGCACCTCGATTCCGCCGGGCCGGAGAAACACAAACCCCAACGCGAAACAACGGTTCTCTTCTCCACGTCCTGAAGGCGCGCCGGTCATCATGCGACTGAACGCGCTACATTGTCGCCTGGCAACGACGGCATAGTCCCTGTTGCCGGCCTGATCCGAAGCCTTCCCTCCTTTCCTGCGACACCCGCTCGACAGGAGGGGCTTTCGCCAGGTTTCTCGCTTGGTTAGACTGCAAATGATCGAACCGCGCCCGCGCCGGTAGTCTTGGCAGGCTTTCGGCTCTGCCAGGAGCGGTCAGTAGTCGAGTCGGCTGGCGGTCGCCCACCGCAGGGTGGCGCAGATGAAGCAGCCCTTGGGTAGTCGTTTGCTGGTGAACTTACTCTACGAGGAACCGGGCGATGCAAAGCAGGGCGTTGGCTTTCTGGGCTCTTCTGGCCGTCGGATTGGGAATCGGCGCTCTGGCGGGATGCAATGGCGGGTCGCGCGACTGGCTCACGTCGGAGGGGACGGACAAACAGGTAGGGGTGTACCAGTTCAAGCTGCCGGCCGGGTTTGAGTTCGTACAGACTCCGCAGGCAATTCCAGGGGCAACGAATCACGCGTGGCAGCGGCCACGTAGCGGGAAGACGCCACCCTTGATCTGCGTTACCATTGGTCCGCTGCCCGAAGGCATGACCCCAATGCAAGTAGACTGGGAAACCGGGATCGAAAGGGCCGCCAATCACACCCAACAGCTATGCAGCTCGTTCGCGAGAGGTAGCATCGAGCGATTGTCCGTCAACGGCATCGACGCAGCGCGGTGCCGGGTTCGCGGAGTCCTGTCGAAAGAAGGTACGGACCTGCAAGCCCTCTTCTATCTTCTGGCAGATGACCAGAATATTGTTGTGCTGATTGCTGTGGCCGGCGGGTCCGACACAGATCGCCAGATCGAGAGGCTTGACCGGGCGCTTCTGACGTTCGAGCGGCCCGGTTACGTCGCGCCGCCCCAACCTGCAACCGTCCGCGCCGAAGCAGACCCGGTAAGAACGCTCAGCGAGGCCCGGCGCGGATTCGTCACCAAGCTTCGGCCGAGCACGTTCGAGACGGCGATCATGGACAAGCCGCCGCAGGAGACGTTTCGCATCGTGCGTTACGAGAGTCCGGTCGGCTCGCTGCCTGCGTATCTTACGCCCGATCCCCAGGACGGCAAAAGGCATCCGGCAATCGTGTGGATTTGTGGCGGCGACTGCAACACCATTGGCGATGTCTGGTCAGATGCACCGGCGGACAACGACCAGACTGCCTGCGCGTTCCGAAAAGCTGGCATTGTGATGATGTTCCCGAGTCTGCGGGGCGGCAACGAGAATCCCGGCCAGCGGGAGGGCTTCTTCGGCGAGGTCGACGACATCCTGACCGCGGCGGACTATCTTGCCGATCAGAGTTACGTTGATCCGAATCGTATCTACCTGGGCGGCCACAGCACGGGCGGCACCCTGGTCCTTTTGGTTGCCGCATGTTCCGAACGATTTCGCGCCGTCTTCTCGTTCGGTCCGGTTGACGAGATTGTCAAGTACGGTGAAGAGTTCATGCCGTTCGATTTCACTTCGCAGCAGGAGATGGAATTGCGAGCCCCCATTCTATGGCTTCACGGCATCCGATCGCCCACATTCGTAATCGAGGGATCGCGAGAAGGCAATGCGGAATGCCTGCGAGCGATGCAGAAGGCTACGACCAACAGCAAGGTACATTTCTGTGAAGTGTCAGGGAGGGACCATTTCAGCATCCTCGCGCCTGCAACCCGGACAATTGCCGCCAGGATTCTCGCCGACACCGGCGTTGACTGCAACCTTGCATTGACGGCGTCCGACTTGCTCCATCCGCCCCATTCCTCTTTCCCGAGCGGTGGTTTTGGAGCGGCTTCCGAGGGCGGAGCCGGAACGCCACCTGATGTTGACCGGATGTTGTCCGACGTTGCGCGGAGACGGGAACTGGATGCAATCCGGGGCAATCCGTCGCACCCCGACTACATCAAGGAGAACGTCGCCGCGCTGGCTTCGAACACGCCCGAACGCCGCCAGTCCCTCGAACGCTTGATCAGGTTGAATCCGGACGAACTGACCGACCAGGAACTGCGAGGCCAGATTGCCCGCGCGATGCGGGACATTGCGTTCAGCAGCGATGCGAGCCAGTCCGACCGGCGAAGTGCAATTGAGGGCCTCGTGGTCTGGGGTTCGACCTTCAGCGTGCCGTTGCTGATCAAGCTGCTGGACGACCCGGGGATTCTTGTTCGGAAAGAGGTTATCGTTGCCCTTGGCAAACTGAACGACGACCGCGCCATCGAGCCCCTTGCAGAACGACTGATCGCCAAGGGATTTATGGACCGCGACATCGCCGGCAGCCTGGTCAAGTTCGGGCCGCGCGCCGAGAACGCCGTCCTCAAACGGGCTCCAACGGACTTCTCCCTTGCAACGCGGCAGGTGATTCAACTGCTCGGCGAAATCGGCACGCAGAAGAGCGTGCAGTATTTTGCCAGGTTCCGGAACAACCGGGCGGCCATGCACATGCTCGGCGACGAGATTCGCGCTGCGAGGCAGTCGATTGATCGTCGCGCCCGTGACGAACAACGGGCGGCTGTGAAAGCAACTCCCTGACTCGAACCGCTCCGGGCACACGCGCCGCCTCGGGCCTGACTTACCTTCGCCGCCAAGCCAGCAGAATTGTCATCGCCAGAAGGGCCGGCAGGCAAGCACCCGGTTCCGGAACGACGGAGAACTGACTCGCCCGGCCGTTGAGGACGTTGCCCGTTGCAAAGTCGGCCAGCGCGACCGTTGGCGTCGATAACTCCATCCAGACCCACGATTTCCAATCGTCCAACGAATAATAGGACTTGCCGTTGTACGTGACCGCGTTGCCATTCCCGTCGCCGCGAATATAGTAGTTGTACGTTGCGACCTCATCATCGATCGAATCGATGAAGTCCTCTGTGGCATCGGTATAGAAACCACCGAGGAAGGAGTCACCTGCGGTCACGTCCGCGACGTCGAGGTACACGTTCACGATGTTGTCCGTCGTGAGGGCAGCGGCGAATGGAGTCGCGGCGTCGGTAATCCGCAGCACGTCGTTGATGCTTGCCTCGGCGGCAGACCAAACCGGGTTCCCCACTCCGGTGAACTCGAAGGCAAAGCCCAGCGATTCGGTCGGATCGACCTGCGTTACGGTCAGAATGCCCGGGCTGGCGCCCGGCGCGACCAGACCGGCGCCACCAACCGTCGCGTTGACCACGCCCGTACCGCCAAGCACACCACCGGAGTTCACCCGGACGGCTGAAGTCCCGGACAGCGCCCCGTTGACCACCAGAGCGCCGGCGTCAACGGTTGTGGTTCCGGTGTAGCTGTTGTCGCCGGCCAAGCTGAGCGTTCCGGTCCCGATCTTCACAAGCGATCCGGCGCCGGTGAGTGTGCCGGAGAACTCGGTGTCCTGATTGTTGTTGCCAACGGACAACTGACCGGTGAAGTTGTTGATCCCGGCTCCCGCGCCCTTCAGACCGCCAAGAATGATATCACGGTCGTCCAGGTCCAGCGCACAACCGGATGTCCCGCCGATAATCGTGGCGTCGAACGTGCTGTACTGGAGGGCGGCCTCGTTCTGCAGGACAATCGTCCTCGGACCGGAGGCATAGTACCGCAGGGCAGTATCCCCGGTAAACTTATTGGCTGCTGTGAGAATCAGTCTGCCATTGTCGGCTTTGACCAGCCGCCCCGGTCCGGAGATCACGCCGTTGGCCGTAATGTCAAGGTTCCAGCCAGTGTAGAAGACGCCGTCGCCCTCTTCCAGAAGGATGCCCCGGTTGGCATCCAGAACGAGATAGCCGTCATTGTTCTGCAAAACGCCACCATTCTTCAGCACAATGTTGTCGGCATCGAATGTGTCCGGTACGGCGCCGAGGTAGCTGTCGCTGGCCACACGCAGATGTCCGTTATCGACAACCGTGCCGCCCGTGTAGCTGTTGGTATTGGAGAAGACCTGGACGTCTGAATTCTTGCCGGACGAATTGGCAACGACCACCTGGATATCGCCGTCGATCGTACCGCTGAGGGTCCGCACGCCGGAACTGCCCAGGTTGAGCGTAAGGGTACTGGTGGTTGTGCCGCTGTTGATGATGCTCCCGCCGTTGCTGCCGCCGCCGGTCAGCCATCGTACGGTCTGGTTGGCGCCGCCCAGATCGAGAGCGGCCCGAGCGGCGTCGGCCAATGCGATGCTGGCGCCCACGGGCAGTCGATTGTCGCCGCCCTCGAGTTTGAGCGCCGCGTTGACCGATGTGGCGCCGCCATAGGTGTTCGCGCCGGAAAGAACGACCGTGCCACTGTCGTCGACGACGGTCAGCCCGCCCGCACCGGAAATGATGCTTTCAATCGTAAGCGACTTGCTCCAGCTGGCCTGCAATTGCCCTCCGGCGGCCCCCAGCGAGACGCCACGGGTTGCGGCGATGGCCAGGTCGGAATCCAGGTTCATCAACCTGCCACCGTCGAGCACCAGATGATCGGCAACATAGGCAGCCGGCGCCGCGCCCAGGGCCGCATCGTTGGCGATACGCAGGACGCCTTCGTTGACACTTGTTTTGCCGGTGTAGGTGTTTGCCCCCGTGAGTTGGAGCACGCCGGAGCCGGTCTTGACGAGCGAGCCAGAACCGCTGATGACGCCGCCGAACGACCACTCGTCCGAACGGTTCATTGTGAGGATTCCTTCATTGGCGATATTCCCGGTGACACTGCCCGCAGCGCCTCCGTTGCCGAGCGACAGGCGCGCTCCCGAGGCAATAGTTGTTCCGCCACTGTACGTGTTGGCTGCGGTCAGAACTACGGCGCCGCTGCCGCTGGCAATGGTCAAGCCGCCCGAGCCTGAAATGATGCTGTCAACCGTCAACGACCGGCCTGCCCCCTGCGAACTGAGCCGGCTGCCGCTGCCGATCGTGATGCCTCGGTTCGCATTGATCACGACATCCGCGGAACTGTGGTTGCTTAGCGTAACCTCGCCGGAAAGCGCAATACTGTTAGCCGTGAAGACACCTGGCAGTGCGCCGAGACAGGCATCGTCGGTAATCTGCAGGCTGGTCGTACCGGTAAGACGCGTGCCGCCTTGGTAGGTATTGTTCGCGTTGTTCAGCACGAGGATTCCGTTATCGCTGAGACTCAACCGACCGGTTCCCGTAATGGCGCCCTCGATGGTCAGCGTCTGGGTATAACCGATGCGAATATTACCGCCGTTCGCGCCGAGCGTGATGCCGCGGTTTTCATTGAGCGTAAAACCGTGCCCCGCCCCGAAACCGCCTCCTGAGGGCCTGCTCATATTGGTGAGCGAACCGCCGTTGAGCGTGATGGCGTCGGACACGGCGGATCCCGGCACGGCGCCGAGTGCGCCATCGCCGTTGATCGAAAGGTTCCCGCCGGTGACCACCCACTTTCCGGTGAAGCCCGTGTTATTGGCTGTGACGACGACGTTTTGCGGCTGGCCCGATATCCCGCCGGCCCCGCCGCCAATCTTGGTAATCGTACCGGAACCGGAGATGGTCCCGGTGACGTTCAGCACGCCGTTGACGGTATCGACAATCAGCCCGTCGTCGCCCACTTCAATGGGAAACGCAAGGGTTTGCACCACGGACGATTTGTTCTGGATCATTGGCGACTGTTCGTCCACGGCCACGAAAAGGTTGGCCGTGCTTCCGCTGACGGTATGCGTTGAGGAGGCGCCGCTTTCGAACACGATGCGATGGCGCGTCGTATTCGATGCGTCATTGGTCATGGCGATCTGGGCGTTGTTGTCAAAGACCAGCACGTCCGAGCCCGGGGGCGCCTGCGCGCCGTCCGACCAGTTCGCAGCGTCGTTCCAGCTACCGCTGGCGGCATCGGAACGCCACTCGAGCGTCGTCTGGGCAGAGGCTCTGGTGGCCAGAAGGAAGAAGCCAACGAATACAACACATCCAACAACAAGCCACGTATTTCACACAATGCACCCCCTGGCTGGTGATCGCTTGGTACGTCACCCCGAAACGGCGGGAACACCCCGCCTGCCACTCAACATTCAGTGTACTAATCCGCCGTGCGTACGTCAAGCATTTCGGTGATTCCGTTAGTGGGGATGCCGTCGAAGTTGCAGACAGTTCGCCCGGGGACGAGCTGCACGGCCAGGAATGGGGAGAGGCGAGCACTCGGCTGCTGATAGCCGGAGTGATATGCCAGGCATTGTCTAGTTGTCAAGTCACCTTTCCCCGGGTGCAGAAGCGGACTTGCCCTTGGGCTGGAGCCGTGGTCATCCAGCTAACCGTGGGCCACGAGCCATGATCTCGCCCCGCACGGGGCCGCCGCCTCTGGCGGCGGCCCCGTGCGGGGCGAGAATGGATTAGGGGCATTCAGTAGTTCCAAATTTCGTAACTTGATATAGGTGAACGCAAGGGCTTTTTGGTAAAGGACTTAGGGGATCACACATACCCAAGTCCAGACCAGGAGGTAACCCATGCGTTCACGGAAGAACCATTGTACGATCTCATGCCGCGAAGTCCACAACCGCGCCGGAGCCATTGTCCAGCAGCATCTCCAGTTGCAGGACCATGGGTACAAATGCCGGGCGTCGGTCTTGCTGAATGTCCTCTTTTACGCAGCTTCCCGTATTGGCTTCATTTCCGCTGCTTGCCGGAATCTGGCGGGCGCGCCAACACAGCAGACCGTATTCAACGTGCTGGTGGCGACGTTGCCGGAGTATCACGAACTGGAGAAGCGGTTGAACAAGGCGCTGGTGGACGGCCTTCCCAAGGCCGTGCGACGGCGCAAACAGACGCTGGCGATCGACCTGACGTTGATCCCGTACCATGGCGAGCCACATCGGCACCTCGACGAAATCTATCGCAGCCAACCGAAGAGTGGCACGAGTCACTTTCATGCATACGCCACCTGCTACGTGGTTCGCAACGGGCATCGTTTCACGATCGCCTTGACGCCGGTACAGCGCGGCGAATCGATGGAAGAGGTCGTCCGTCGCCTGCTGCGTCAAGCACGCGCCCAGGGCGTAAAATGCCGGCTTTTGCTGCTGGATCGCGGGTTTTACTCGGTTGCAGTCATCCGTTATTTGCAGGCAGCCCGCTGCGCTTTTCTGATGCCGGTTGTCAAACGCGGCCGCAAGCCGAAGGCGGGCCAAGCCGCGACGGGTACGCGGGCCTTCGCCCAATGGAAGAAGAGCGGTTGGGCCACACACACCCTGAAAGCGTCCAAGGCAACCAAGTACGGCAAGACCGCGACCGTCAGGATTTGTGTCAAGTGCGGCAATCTTGCCGGCAAGTGGAAACGCCACGGCCGACGGGCGTTCGTGTATGCGTTTTGGGGATTCCGGCCTGCCAGCCCGCAATGGGTGTACGAAACGTATCGCAAACGGTTCGGTATCGAAACCAGCTATCGCCAGATGAACGAGGCACGCATCCGCACCTGCACTCGCAATCCACTGTTGCGGCTGCTCTTCTTCGGCTTGGCGATGATCCTCCGCAACGTCTGGGTCTGGTTTCATTTGACCACCCTCTCGGAACGCCACGGACGACGACTCGCGTTACATCTGGAGCGTCTTCCATTCCGCGATATGCTGCTGAACCTGCAGCGGGTGGCCGAAGTGATCATGGGAATCACACAATGCATCCTCGACGTAACCTCCGGCCACGCAACACCTTCTGACACACCGGACGCTTTCAGCTAAAATTTGGAACTACTGGCATTGCCAGTAGCCAACTGACCACGGCTCCAGCCCAGGGCAAGTCCGCCGGTGGCCTTCTTCCAGCCGTGTAAGCCCGCTGCTGCATCCCCTTTCCCGTTCGCGGGCGTGACTTTCTTGCCATGCGATGCCTGCTCTGGTAAGATTGCCTTCCACTTCGCGGACCGTTGAAAGGCTGTGCGATGCGACCGGCGGTTGCGTGCTGCGCAGCAGGTATTGCCCCTCCCATGTGCCCCCAAGGAGCGTTGCGACGATGCGTTTCTTTCTCACGGTAATGTGGTTGGGAAGTATGGCCGCATCGACGTGGAGCACAACGCCTGCGGTGTCGCAAGCGGCAGAGACATCGCACCGCCGATCGACAGAGCGGAGCGACGAACTCGCCCCGCCCCAAAACCTTCTCGTTCCGCCGGAATCGGAAACGGCGACCTCGATTACCCTGTTCTGGGATCCGCCTTCTGACGACGTCCGAGGGCTCACCTATCTGGTCTACCAGGATGGGACACAGGTGGGAACGACGGCAAAGACCTTCTATACCGTCACCGGTCTGGCTGCAGAAACGAGTTACTCGTTTTCTGTTCAGGCGAAGGACGTCGATGGGAATCAATCGGCCCGGGGAGAGAATATCCGCCATTCGACGAAGAAAAAGGGCAAAATGGTCAACGTCGTCGATTACGGCGCGGTCGGCGACGGTGTGACGAAGAACACCAAGGCCATCCAGAAGGCGATCGACGCTTGCCCGGCCGGAGGAACCGTCTATATCCCTGCCGGAACGTTCGTCAGCGGCGCGTTGTTTCTGAAGAGCGACATGACACTGCTGATTGCCAGGAATGGCGCGTTGCAAGGGAGCGCCGATGTTGACGATTACCGCCCGTTCGTCCTGAATCGTTATTCAGGTTGGGAGATGAAGACGTTTGCCAGTCTGATCAATGCAGGGACGCTGGACCACGATGGGCCCAGCAACGTCGCCAACCTGACGATACGAGGCGAGGGGACGATCGCCGGCGGTGGAGCGTCGCTTGGGACGGCCATGCTGGAAGCCGAAGGGTATTACTCCAGGGCGAGGCTGATCTGCCTGATGAACTGCACGGACGTCAACATCCAGGGTCTGAATATCGTAAACTCGCCTTCGTGGACGGTCCACTGCATCTATTGCCGAAACATCACCTGCCACGGACTTACGATTCTGAGCGAGGGTATTCGCAACGGTGACGGAATCGACCCGGATTCGTCGGCAAACCTTTATATCTTCGACTGCACCATCACAACGAGCGATGATTGTATCGCCATCAAATCGGGCAAGAACCCGGAAGGCAATCGGATTGGAAGGCCGACGGAAAACGTGTTGGTCGCCTACTGCAAGTTCCGAGGGCACGGCATGTCGATCGGCACCGAGATGTCAGGCGGGGTCAGAAATGTAACGGTGCGAGACTGCGAGATCGCCAGAGAGGACCTCAACGGACTCCAGATCAAAGCCCCCAAGGAGAGAGGCGGTTATGTCCGGGATATCCGTGTGGTGAATTGCAAACTGAGCCAAATCAAGATTGTTACGAAGGTTTCGTACAACACGGGCTACGAAGCCGCGCGAGAAACGCCCTTCATCGGCGACATGGAATTCGCACACCTGGACATGGAAAACGCGGTGGTCGGCAAACCGGCGATCCGAATCGAAGGGTTTGAAGACCATGCGACGAATACGGCGAATATCCACTTCAGGGACATCCGCCTGGCCGACCGTGCCGCGATCTCCGTAAAAGACTGCACCAAGGTGTCCTTTCAGGATGTGCGGACCGTCAGTGGGCGGAAGCCTGCCTACCGGGTCGAAAACGCTGACGATGTCAGCTACTGAAGCGACCGTCTATTCGCTTTCACCAATGGCGGGGCGTAGCCGTTCGCTACGCGCCGGAGTTGCGCGGCAGCGGATGGAGTTCGATGTTCCGATAGAATACCTCGGCGCCCTCGGTCTGGAATAGCAGGCGGCCGTGGTCCAGCGTGCCACTGAGTATCTCGTTGACCAGGACGCCGTTGACAAAATAGCGTAGATGCGAGCCGTCGACCACGGCCTCGCAACGGGTCCACTGGCCGTATGGGCTTTCCACGTCATTCCGGCCGCGGAAGCCAATCTCGTCCTTCCATTCGGGATCGCGTCCGAACCAGTTGATCCTGCCGCGAGTGATCGTCCGGCGTTCGCCGTCTTTGCTCCAGATTGTCTGGCGCTTGGCGCCGTCGACCACCTTGGCATCGACCGAGACCACGATATCGCTGCCGTCGTAGTTCTTGCCATTGGAAAGGAGGATGATATCGCCAGTCCCGCCTTCGATCACCTGATATTCAAGGGACGTCACCCAAGGCCCCCAGTTGCCGTCGGGCCCCTGGCAGTGCAGTAGGACGCCGGAATCCCTGGTCTTATCGGCGCGTTTACCCCAGGTTTTCTCGCCCCACTTGTACTCGAACTTCAGGTGGTAGTCGCGATACTCGCGATCCGTCATAAGCCCACCGAACGGCCCCTCGCCGGTAACGTGCAACATGCCGTCCGTTACGCGGAAGGTCCGCAGCGGATCCTCGTAAAGCGTTTCCTTGTTCCAGGAGTAGAACCCGGAAAGGTCTTTGCCGTTGAACAGCGTGATGGGCTCACGGGGCGTGATGGGGCCCGGCTGATAACGCCGCTTCGGCGCCTCCTCGGCGCAACCGCAAGCATAACGACAGACGGCGGCGGCCGACAGGCCGGCGGGAAGTGCAGCAAGAAAGGCTCGTCGCTTCATCGGTGGGATACTCCTTTTCTTGGACTGGATTGTCGAGCTAAAACGGGACGATCCTGCTCCGGATCTCCGGATTCGCGCGGAGCGCATCAATCCCATCCGACGTCAATAATACCACCCGCCTCGGCCGGCGTCAATCATCGCGTTTCTCCCGTTTCTCGGCGCTAGCTGCAGAACGACTGCTCAAAGGCGGGACTACGAACCGAGAATGCCCTCGGATACGGAAACGGAATCGCTGCAAACCGTTCCCTACCGCATCCGATTCTCGATTTCGGCGGCGTAGAGCGTGAGAAGCTGCTTCGCATGCGTTCGTGGAATGCAGTGCGGATCCGACCGCATCGTAATTCGCAACAGGCCGCCATAGGTTGCCGCACAGAAGACAACATGCGTGTTCGGACGAACGGGCGGAACGCAGACAATACTCTCCAATCGCAGCCCGCCGGCGCGAACACATGAGCCGTCCTGCGGCAATGACCTGCAGAACCACCGATTGAAATCACCGACATTCGAGAGCACCGCGGTGGCAAGACAAGCACCCGACTCAAGGAACGCCCCCCGGAACACCGGCAGTGATTGTCCGAAATGTATGGCGCGAAGCAGACTCTTGCCGCGCAGCCATTGCCGCGCGTTGGCCATTTCCGAACGAATGCCGGCAAGCAGTTCGTCCGATTCCCGACACGCCTCCACCGCACGCGTGAGGAAGCACATGGTTACCTTGTTCGCGGCCGGCATCCATCGATCTGCCGCCACACGCAGATTCTGCGGTACGGCAATTCGCAGCCATGGCGTGGCGGGGTCTGGAGCATGGCGTTCATTCCACTTTCTGATTGCACAGAACAACGACGCCAGAAGAAAATCGTTCAACGTGGCGCCGTCCTTTCGGGCCGCCTCCAGAATCGCCCCCAACGCCGTCGCGTCAAACGTGTGCGTCAACATCTCACCAAGCAGATCGCGCCCGGCGGCGATCGACCGCTCTTGAGGCACACCCAGTGGGGTAACCGGATGAGCGAACCATTGATATCCCTCCCGCACGAACGTGCGGAGTTCATTGCCCAGCCGTTCGCGCAATCGGCCCAGTCGTGGAATAGCGCCACGCATCATCAGTCGGGAAACGTTACATACATGACAACGCCCACCGGCCAATTTCGCGTGGTACGCGCACAGCAGATCCTCGAAGAAACGGGCGGCGCCGATCCCATCACAACAGGCATGATGAAATACCATGGTAACGACGGCCCGCTCGGAATCACGCCGCACCCAGAGCCGCATTCCCGGTTCCGATTCAAGGTCGATCGGATCCGTCGCCGTAACGGGCACGGTATCGCTCAACCCGCCCCACTCCACAGCCGCCGGCCGTTCACCTGCAGAAATCCAGCAGGGCATCCCGCGACGCGGCCGCTTTACAACCGCAAACAACAGCGGGTGGCGAAACACCTGATCCCGAAAGACCGCCGAAAACGCATCCCGGTTGATCTTGCCTGCAAGCTGCATTTCTGCAACGCACGTCATCGGATACCCCGGACGATTATCGTCAAGCATGTACCGCTCGAAAACAGTCAAGGGAAGCGGGAACATTTTCGCTCGGGATGGGTTCGGCGGGATCGCAACGCATCTGCGTCCCGTACTCGCGGTGACAGCAAACTGCCCTTCCGCCGAGGCCCTTACACGGCAACGGGCTCGGCATCACATAGGTTATTGTCGGCCGGCAAAAGACTCGTGGCCAACGGTTTCGCCGGCAACCGGTGGCCATCGGGCGACGCATCGGCATGGCGAGCCAGAAACCGTACAACCCGGTCGCGATACTCCCCGCCGGCTTCAAACACCGTTTCGTTATGGCGAGCTTCCGGCACGACCCAAAGCCGAGGACGCGATCGCATCCGCTTTCGAAAACCACAGATCACCTCCAACGGAGCAAAGCCATCTCGGCCACCATGGATCAGAAGCACCGGCGTACGTAGTCGCCGGGCAGCACGATCGCAGTGAAGCAGCCGGCAGCCATGTTTTCGCTGAATGATCTGATTCGCCCAGAAAGCCAGCATTGTGAACATCCAGTCCGGAAGCCTTGCAAGCTGGGGCAAGGCGCGCACATGCAAGTGCATGAATCGCCGAATCAAAAAAAGCTGCACCGGCTCCGTCGGACACAGACTGTCCAGTACGGCTGCCCTCACGCGGCGATCGCTCGCCGCAACGCACAACGCCGCCGATGCCCCCCGGCTCAGACCGAAAAGCATGATCGGACCCGCTCCTCCGCCTTCACGACGGCAACAGAAATCGATCGCCGCCTGAATATCTGCGGCCTCGCCAACCGTAGCCCAGGGAAGCAGTCTATGCATCCCGTTGGGAGCGCTTTCGCCATGATTGCGGAAGTCGAACGCCAGAACGTCAAACCCGGCATCCCGAAGCCCGCTGGTAAACGCCAGTGCCGTCGTCTGATCCCCTCGCAACTCGTGACAGAAGATCACAATCCCTCTACGCCGCGCCGCTGTCGCCGGCAGGTAGCTTCCAGCCAGACGCAGGCCATCGGCCGTGTCGAAGCTGACCTTCTCCGCGTCAAAGATGCCTTCCGGATAGTCGTCCGCTGTAATTGCCGTGCGCCGAGTCGGAAACCAAGGCATTTCGGCGAATGCCCGCGCAACGATCGGGGCATAGATCGCCCATCCCACGAAAGCCAGAAGCAGCGTCAAGGAAATACATACAGCGCAAGCCCAAAAAAACACGGCCATCAAACAGAATCCTCAATCTACGATCAAACCATCATGGAATTGCTTGAATGCAGGTGGTCCCTCATCCACTCAGCATCGCTAGCCCGATCTCCGAAACTCCCGCAGCAGCCAAAATAGCTTTCCTATCTATCCTATACATTATTGTTGTCACAGCCAAACAGGTCAAGCTGATGCACACGCGAGGCACCCCCACGCAGGGTGGCCAATATCTGTCCTATCACACAACCAACCTCAAACAAAGCCTTTGCCGAGCTGGAAAGCGGTGCGACCGCATCGAGCCACGTTGCACCGAACGACAGGCGAAAGCACCACCGGCCACCCGGGAATTCCGGAACAACCGGACCCATTCCCGCCTCTGGCGACCGCGAAGTGGCAACCGGCTTGCCTCTCCGCGTCGCTCCGCAAACCGCGAGAGGCTTGCTCCCTACTCGGCAAACCATCGCTGCAGCAGTCGGCCGATGATCTGGCAGCCGCGGGCGTTTGCATGCACCGCGTCGCCTCGGAACCAACCGTACGTCTTCCCGCTATCCTGGACGTACGTCCACCATGGACCTGTCATGTCGAAAAACGCGCATCGCTCTTCCATGGCAACCTTCTGTAAGCTGTATCGGAAATTGCTCGTGGTCGTATCGATCTCACGTGTGAAGGTGCGAACATGCTCATCGTGCATCGAACCGAAAACCGGCGTTAGCAGCAGAAACTCCATATTCGGCATCTTTTCTCGAACTTGCCTGACCACCGATCGAACCGCCTCGGCATCACCACGGTTAGAAATCCCGCCAATCAGCACGATATCGGGATTATGCCGTAAAACGTAGTCTTGCACTCGGTTCTCTTCCTGGTAGTAGGTGCAACCGGTTGAACTGCGCAACGACGCAATCTTCACGATCTGGCATTTCGGATTGTCACGCATCAATAGCAACTCGAACGACGATGCCGATGTATTGCCCATGATGCTATCGCCCAGAAGGACCATGCGCAGGGTTCCGCCATTGCGCAATTTGTCCATCGTTGCAGGAATGTGTTGAAACCGTCCGGCCGGCGGCGAGTAGACAATCGGGTCCATTGCTGCATAGATCGCATCGATGCGTTCTAATGTACTCATTCCGGCGAAGGCATTCTCTACGCTGCCGTTAAGCAGGAATCCTCCAATCCGGACAATCCCAGGGGATACAACCTTCAGGATAAGTTCATGCTCGGCGTCCCGATCCATACCCTTGCACAACGCAATGGGGCGCATGGCAGGACCGCTGCAATTTGCAGGTGGCGCAAGTTGCTGCACCGCCGAACCGTCGACCGAGTATTCGTACGTTGCGGTGTCCCCGTCTACGACGTCGAGCAATCCGATCTCCGACCCTTTGAACTTCAGCCGGAGCGTTGCGCCCATGCTGTCCGATACCAAAAGATGACGGAACGGCTGAATCGGACTCGGCTGTCCCGGCTTCCAGTTCCCCGCCTGCTTCACCTGCGGATCTTCGTAGGCCACGATCCGCCCGTTGTCATCCGTTTCCGGGAACAACGGATCGGGAAGCGTAACCCGGCGAGGCTGCTGCGGAACTGGAAATGCCGTCATCAAATCGTCGACAAAAGCGGCGACGGCTTCGGCATAGATCCTGGCCCCGGCATCCGTCGGGTTGATTCCATCGGCCGAGAACTCCTCGAACGTAATCTGCCCGGCAAGGATCTTGTCCGCCGCATATTTGGCCAGATTGAGACTCGCAATGCCGTAGTGGTCGGCAATCTGCTCGCTTACCTGAATGTACTCGGGCGTCTTGCCGGCCCGATAGGCCTCAAGCATTTCAGGCGTCAAAGTATAGACGAGAATCCTGCTGTGCGTGGCGCGATAGTGAATGATCTGCCGTACGAGCCCTTCCAGGGCAAGCTTCACCTCGTCGATATCTGCATGCCGGTCACCTGCTGCGAAATCAAGGATTGCCAGGTGCCCGCTGCAGATCACCTCGCCGAACACGGCTTGGCCCCGGCTGCATCGGAACAGGCCGAACCAGCTTCCACCGGGCTGCATATGCCGGGTTTCATGGATCGAGGCTTCCGGAAAGTACTTGGCGAACCCCTGAACCATCTGCCGGGAATACCGCAGATTTGCGTCCTTCAGCCCAGTTCCGGCCAGGACCGAGTCTCCGATGAAGAACAGGTACTGATTTCCGACACGGTTCACCTTGAAGAAATACTGGCTGTTAGGAATGCCGCCGCGCACCTGATAATAATCGGCGCCGAATACCGGCATCACCCACGCCGCTCCGGCAAGAAGCAGACTCCATAACACAACGCGTTTCATCGCAGTCGAAAACATGGCGGCTTTCCCCTCTTCAAAATGATGCATCAACCAAAGCAGCAACCGAGAGCAACGACTTTTCGGCCGTCACGACACGCGAGCAGCAACGCCTTCTCGGGCGTTTGCGGTACGGCAAGTTCTCAGAGTCTCTCCGAAAAGTGGGACAGTCGCCCCCGATCTCGCGCCTGGATCAAACAGGAACCACAATAGACGGGAGCCAATCCCCCTTTTTCGGAGAGACTCTCCTAGGATGGCACACGCCTATCGGCGTGCAGAAACCTCAAAGGGAACGGCGGGGAACATGCCGATCACGTAGCTTCTCGTGGTCGGCTTGTCTTCTTTTTCCTTGGGTGGGACAACGTATTCTCGAGACACGACGAAGATCAGGTTTCCCTTCAAACCGGCTTCCACGGTCTCGGGATCGCACTTGATCGGCACGACCACTCCGCCCGGCATCACAACCGGTTCTTCCAGCGAAATACCCTTCGGCGGCTCGCTCAACTCAAATCGCAACTCCGACGCCGTCTTCGCATCGTTCACCTTCACGCGGAACGGCGCAGGGCCTCGCAGTGATAATTGTACCGCCTGATCCACGAATGTGCAGGGCGGAGCGCCCGGCGGCTTCCCCTTGACCAATACGGTCCAGTCTTTCGTCGGCACCAAATGGTACCAGATGAACGCCTGCATCATCTCTTCCGCCGGCACAACCGGCCGAACCATGCCCTTCCGGCCGCGTCCCGCGGCAAAACCGTAGAGCTGGAGAACGATGGGCTCCGGAGTCGGTTCCGGCGGCACGGTAAGCGTCATGCGGCATTCGTTCTGCCCGGCAGGCACCCAGGCGCCGCTCAGGCTGAACCCTTTCGGGGCATTCTCCAGCTCGATAGCAATATCCTTGTCGAACCCGTCCTTCCGGATAGCGTGCACCTTGATCGGCACGCAGGTCCCGGCTTGAGCGGTAACGCTGGAAGGTGTAACTCGGAGGTCGAAGTCAGGACGCGGCGGGCGGATGTAGAGTCGATAGGCGTAGTCCGGCCCACCCCGCCCCTGCGTATCGGTAATTGCAACATAGCGCGCGCCAGCCGTGGTGGCGTGGAGGCGCGAGTCTGCATGATGCGTAATCAGCGGCCAGCTCCGGTCTTCATAGTCATCATTGTAATGGACCACTCGCCCATTCGGCGCCACCAGCCGAACCTCGGAGTCCAGCGGCGAATACAAGCGGCGAGCGAACACCTCCACCACGATCGCGCCGGAACCGTCGATCGTGAAATAGTCAACGTCTCCGGGACGGTCAATGCATCCGTTGACCACCACGGAGGTGCCAACGCTTTGCGACTCTTTCGGATCGTCGTTCGGCTCCCGTTCCAACAACTCCGAAAGGTTGTCCATGATGAAACCGACCTGATTCGAGAAGATATTGTCCTTCTCGACCACCACAGGATGCAGGACGCGGCCACGGTCGAACGACGGCTCGAAACGCACGGAATCGACCGGCAGATTCCAGCCCGTCAAGTTCACCGTGCACGATTCGCCGACACGGCCTCCTAAAGGAAACAGGCCCGTGATATACGGAATCTCGCCGATGGAAATCCGGTAAACGAAATCCTCGCGTCCCCGATAAATCGAATCCCGTACCTCGATCTCATAAACGCCGTCCTCCGGAACCTCGTAGTACAGCACCGGATCATGCCGAAAACCGAGCGAGTCGGCAAACGCGACCTCGTTTCCGGCCGCGTCGTAAAGGCGCAATACGGCCTGAAACCAGCCGGGCACGCCATCTGCAATATAAGGAATGACCTCCCGCGCGGCACAGTGGGCGACCAGCTTGACGCCCTTCTTCGCCTCGAACGCGAAGCGGTCCACGTCCCCCGGAAAGATCTGTCCGTTGAGAACCGACGGCAACGGCGCGTGAACCGACTCGTGCGCCTTGAGATTGTTGGGCTCCTGCTCTCGCACCTCCGGCCACTGCCCTACATAGAACCAGCGCGGATTCGACATGCCGGTCGGCGTCAACACGCGGAGTTCACGCGCGCCAAATTCGGCATCCGGCGCCAGTTCGATCCGGACGGTAAGCTCCTCCTCAACCTGCGGGTTGGGCTGCCTCCTGAAATCGGCGTCGCGCTTCCGATACTTCTCCTGCTCCTCCAGGTGTTCTTCCGTGATGCCCAGCAGCTTGTGCGCCTCCTCGGCGGTGATCTTTCGGCCTTCCTTCTCTTGCACCTCCTCGATCTTGGCCATGGTCTGGATGCCGATACGGACCGACTCGCCCTGCGTCATTGGCCGGTACCAACTGATGACCTCGGCCTTGATCCCGCCGCCTGAAATGAAGACGCTGGCCGCTTCCTTGGCCCGTTCGCCCTCGATGACGACCTCGTAGTCCAATCCCTTCCGAGCGTCCTTGGGCGCCATATGCTGCCCGCCCACAACCACATCGAATGTGGTCCCGCGACAGCCGCCTGCCGGATAGACGTACGCAGCATTCGGATTCTTGCCCGCCTGCGCCCACGCCTCGGACGCGACGGCGAGAAGAACAATGCCCGTCAGGGCGCAGCAGCATCGGTTCCTACTCATAAGTTCATCCCGCAGAGACTGCGTTACATGATTTCCTTCAGGCGTCCGGCCAGTTTCAGCCCTTCCTCGGGCGACGGCGTCGCCTTGACAATTTCGTTCATCGGATGCGGCAGGTTGGCGTCAGGGTCGATGCCAAGCAACTCGTAAATGCTGCCGATCAGGTCGCCCGGATAGACAGGCCGATCCTTGACGCGCTCTCCCTTCGAGTCGGAAGAACCGACCACCTGCCCGCCCTGGAAACCGCCGCCTGCAACCAGGACGGAGAAGACCGCGCCGAAATGGTGCCGCCCGCCGTTCCATGGCGACGACCAGTCGATCTTCGGCGTCCGGCCGAACTCGCCACAGACCCAAACGAGCGTGCTGTCCAGCATGCCGCGGTCGGAAAGATCCGAAAGCAGCGTTCCCAGCCCGTCGTCCAGATTCGGCAAGAGGGTAGGCATCGCCTTAAAGTGTTCCTTGTGGGTATCCCACACGAACTGATTGATCGTGACGTATTTCACCCCCTGTTCGACCAGTCGGCGCGCCGCCAGACACGACTGCCCGAACGTGTTCCGGCCGTAACTTTCGCGTAACTCGTCCTTCTCTTCCGACAGATCGAAAACCTTACCGGCATCGCCGATAATCAGCTCGTAGGCTTCATCTTTCGCCTTGTTCGCGGCGGCAATCTCCGGGTGTTCCGCCAGGGCGTTTGCCAACGCATCATTTTGCGTCAGCATGTCACGGCGATATTCCTGTTGCGAGTCGGAAATACCGGGCGCCACAATCCCTTCCACGGCAAACCGGCCGGAGTTCGGATTGCCCCCGGTGGCAAACGGTCGGTACTTGATGCCCATGAACCCGGCCTCGGAGAACCGGCCCTGCGGCTGGGTCAGAACGATATACGGGGGAATCAGGCTCTCCGACCCTTCCTCGAATCCCTTAAACGCGGTGACAACCGCGCCGACCGCCGGGTAGACCAACCGGCCTGGCATCCGCCCGGTCTGCACCATGTACGAAGCCGTTTCGTGCCCGTTCACGCCGTGCGTCATGCTCCGGATGATCGAATACTTGTCGGCCAACTTGGCCAGCTTCGGCAGCGTCGGTCCGATGCGAATCCCCTTGACGTTCGTCTCCAGAAAACCCGTAATCGGGCCCGTATACTCGCTACCTGCTTCCGGCTTGGGGTCGAACGTATCGGTATGAGGCGGCCCGCCGGACAGCCAAAGCTGGATCACCGCCTTGGCCTTTCCCGCCGGCGCGTTGGAAGTCGAAGCTTCTCCGGGCGACTTCGTGGCTTCGGACGCCGCGGCCGAACAGAATCGGTTGCCCAGCAAAAGGCCGCCCAATCCCAGAGCCCCGCAACCCAGAACCGATCGGCGCGACATCCGGCCGCAGTTCAACGAGACATTCATGTCGGAAAGCGGAACATACACCTCGTGTTTCCTGCTCATCGGTTTACCTCAAAATGATTCACTCGCGAACGGTCCCATGAGGCGCCCGCCCGAAACGATAGGACGGCACTAGTGCCGAAACAGAAACTCCGTTGTATTGACCAACATCCAAGCCAACTCCGAGCCGCTCCCGCCCCCGTCGCTGCTGTCGGGAAAACGCGAGAGGATCGCCAGGTACAGGTTCTCCCTGGAGTTCCCTTCGGCCATCAACTCCTTGATCCCTTCCCCCTTGGTGATCTTGTTGCGAATATGGCTGGAATTGAGCAGGTGCAATCGTTGCCCCGCCGTAATGTTGTTGTTGCGCTCCGACTGCAGCCCCGTATCGCGAGGCGGCTTGCCGAACAGCTCCAGAAAACTGCTGCTGATACTGCCGTCCGGCAAGGCAATCGCGCGACGCGTTTCCGGAATGAACGTGTACGGCTCCGGAATGATACTCGAGTAATTCTCTACCGTGCCGGTTACCTGGTTCAAGGCATCGATAATCAGCTCGGCCTCGAGACGCCGAACCGGGTACGAAGCGAAATGGGCCGTCGCCTGCGGATGATCGCTCTTCGGAATCGGAGAAAGCTGATACGTGGTCGAATTGAGAATCAGCCGGCACAGTTGCTTCATGTCGTAATTCGACTTGACCAACTCCTCTGCAAGCCAGTTCAGCAATTCGGGATTCGCCGGCGGATTGTCCGGGCGAATATCATCCGCTTCATGCACGATGCCGCGGCCGAATATCCAGTACCAGATACGATTGGCGATCTGGCGCGTGAACCAGGGATTCTCCGGAGTGATCAGCCAGTCGGCGAATACGCATCGCGGGTCTTCACCCCAGGCAATCTCCACCGCAGTTCCGTCAGGAAATACGGGCTTCAACGAAGAACCCGCGGTCTTGTGGGGATCGAAGAAAATGATCTCTTCCTTCCATTCGCGAGTCCCCTTGAAGCCAACGTGCGCGAAGAAGGCCGCCATGCCGTCCAGACGCTCCTGCGGCCACTTTTCGACCCGCGATCCCATGAACGCCAACGCAACCGATTTCGCAATCGCCTGCGGCTCTTTGCTCTGCATGGCGCGGTAGAAGTTTACCTGCCCCGCCCGGAAGTTGCTGCCGCTGGTGGTCAGCAGTTCGCGTACGAATTGGTCGTACGGCATGTTGGTCGCAATGGCGTGATGAATCCAACGATGATAGGCCTGGGCGGCGTTCGGCCAGAGGTTGATCGGAAACTCGGCCTTCACCCGAAAGATATCGCACCATCGCAGCGTCCAGTAGTCCGCGTACTCCGGCCGTTCCAGAAGGGCATCGATGAGCTTGGCCCGTTTGTCCGGCGATTCGTCCTTCAGAAAGGTCCTCGCCTCTTCCGCGGTGGGCAATGTCCCAATCAGATCGAGATACACGCGGCGAAGGAAGACGGCATCGGAACACAAGTTCGCCGGTTCGATGCCCAGTGCCTTCCACTTGGCAAATACCAATTCATCCAGGCGCCCTCGAGGCTCGACCGGCGATTCCTTCTCGAATGTCGGATTGAACTCCGAATTGCCTTGTGGGTTCGGATTCCAGTCGGGCACATCGAGCGGCGTGTTGTCCGTCTCCCAATCCCGGCTGCTAGCCCTGCGAGGCCTCCGCGAGCGAGCCCACTCCGCGTCCCCCTCGGTGATGTCCGGCTCCTCGACCGCCGGCCGATTGGCAAGCGCCGCCTGGTTCGCCTGAACAACCCACACCACCGCACCCGTTAGGCCGCAGGCAACCAAAACTCCCAAGCATAGAAGCGCCACACCTGCCGAAGAACTCTTCTTCCGCCGATAATGCGAGCCCGGCGACTTCTTCTGCGAAGCCGCCCCGGATTGAACATTCAGCCCAGCCGCGGGCCCCACCAAAACCGAGGGCGGCGAGATGACAACCTCTTCCGCAGGCTGGGCGATGGGCGTCACCGACGAAGCGACGGGAACGGCAGCCCGGGCGCCAGAAGCCACGGCAGCAACAGCCGGAGCCGCGGCCGCAAACAGGCCCGCCACCTGCCCCGCCTGGCACCATGCAGGCCAACTTGCATGATGCACCATGGTTTCCCGGCCCACGACTCCGGCCGACACAGCCGCGCGCAATTGATCACCCGTCACCGGTCCCACCGGCTGATCGTTGACCAAGTAGAACCAGGAGTCATCCTGCACTGACGCCATACTCACAACCCCGTCCGGTATCGGGCAATTTCGGAAAAACTAACGTCCACACGCTGTTCTGTTTCCGGGCGCAGAGGGTCAATGGCTAGAGGGCCGCCTTCAGGCGGTTTTTCCTTTTCCGGCTAAAGCGGAAACCACAACAAACTGCCATTCACACCTGGAAACCGAAGAGCCAATCCACAATGTTCCTATTCTATCGTAAAAGCCGTATTTCGGCAAGTCGCCGCCCCCCTCAGCGTGGAAATCTCTCTTCACCGTCAGGTGGCACACCGATCACACCGCTAATCTTATTTCGTTCTCACACTCCCACACTATTTCGCAAACATCCAGATTCACTGAAAAGCCCCCCCGGATTGCTGGGGCCTACGATGATGTCCCGGCGAGCGATTCGTTGCCGCCGAATGCGCATTGGGACCGGATTGGCTTCCGCCCGCCAACAATCGAACGGGCAGAACGCTCACCCTGCCTACCGTGCATAGTCCGGGCTAGAAACGGGTGAGCCGAACATGCAATGCGGGCGGAGTAACACAACGAACACGGCTGAACGCATAGAAGTGTGGAAAACCAGCAAACTCGGTTCCCAAGTCCAGAGACTGCCCAACCTCAGTGCGATCACGATTCGCACTGGGCCGCCCGTCGAGCAAACTACCTAAGTAGCCCTTGCACTGGCCGAAAAGCGCCCCGCACGGCTTCGCTACGCCGCGCGATCTGCCAGAAGAAAGAAGGGGGAAGGAGGCGCCGGTCGGATTCGAACCGACGATGGCGGATTTGCAATCCGCTGCCTTAGCCACTTGGCTACGGCGCCTGAAAAACGTCACTCTAAGTCATCGGCACGATCGCGTCAATACCTGTGACTTCCCGCATTTTTTGTGCTTCCGGGCAAAGTCCTCCAATCGTACCCCATCCCATTGCCACTTTCAACTGGGCATCCTTCCCTCTGGAAGACCGAAATATGGCAACAGCATTAGCCGGCAAAAAACGGAAACCGGCTCCTGCACTAGGGTTCCTACTGGATGCAGACACGAGATGCAGGACGCCCACCCCACACGGGCAAGCTCGAAGAAGGCAATTGCCATCGGACCACTGCGTCGCCAATCAGGCAACCGCAGAAGAAAACGGAGAGGAGGGGATTCGAACCCCTGGAGGACCTTATAAGCCCTCACCGGTTTAGCAAACCGGCGCATTCGACCACTCTGCCACCTCTCCAACATCCTTCGGGTGAAGCGTTTACCGCACTCTTCGGCTCCACAGCCGCAAAGGCTTGACGCCTTTTCTGACACCCGCCCGCGCCAACGCTCGGCAACGACGCCAACCGCGACACCGACAGTTCAGCCCGGCAACAGCAGTTAGTTTACCATACAGCTTTCCGCCCCGGAAGACCGGGCTGCATTTTCCCGCAAGGGATCCCTCGCCCGAATCGCCTACCGAGCGAGGCCTTGCCAAGCCTCCCGCTTCCGGCGATGATGCCGCCCAGCTACACTACCAAGGCGTCGCTTCCGGGATGCCAGGGGATGCCAGTTCCTGCCATCAAGCATGCAAACCACCCACAACGAGGGGGTCGCCCAAATGCTCCAACGCCTCTTCAAGTTGAAGGAAAACGGCACCAACGTACGCACCGAGCTGCTGGCCGGACTCACGACGTTTCTCACGATGGCCTACATCATCTTCTTGCAGCCGGCCATTCTTTCTGGCCAGTTGTTCGGTATGGAAACGGGCATGGACTGGGGGGCCGTCATGACCGCCACCTGCTTGGCCGCCGCACTGGCAACGTTCATTATGGGACTCTACGCTAACTACCCCATCGCCCAGGCCCCTGGTATGGGCGAGAATTTCTTCTTCGTCTTTTCTGTCCTGCCTGCCGCCGCCACAGTCGCCACCGGCGGCGCGCAACCCTGGCAAATCGCATTGGGCGTGGTTTTTGTTGCAGGCGTTCTCTTCCTGCTGTTGGCCGTGTTGGGAGTACGCGAGGTCATGCTGGGCGCCATCAGCCCCAGCATGAGGAACGCCATTGCGGTCGGAATCGGGCTCTTCGTTGCGTTTATCGGGCTCCAGAACGCCGGTCTGGTTGTGCCCAGTTCCGGTACGTGCGTCAAACTCAATCCGCATTTCACTTCACCCGATATCCTGGTATTTGCTTTCGGACTCGTCGTTACGGCAGGTCTGTTTGCACGGGGCATACGGGGGGCGATTATCTGGGGAATCGTCGCGGCAACCCTGCTGGCAACCGCGCTGCAATGGTCCCTTCCCTGGCTCCCCCAAACATGGACGCAGTCGGAGATTGTCGCCAATTCCGACCTGGTCCGACACTTCGCGGTAGCCCGGAGTATCGTGGAACGGCCGCCCTCCCTCGCGCCCACCATTATGCAGATGGATGTACGCGGCGCGCTGTCGTTGACCATGCTCCCGTTCATCGTGATCTTTCTTTTCATGGACGTGTTCGACACCATGGGGACCCTTGTCGGCGTGAGCACACAGGCCGGACTGGTGAAGGATAACCATCTACCCCGTGCGCGCCAGGCGTTCATGTCGGATGCGGTCGGAACGGTCGTCGGCGCCGCATTGGGCACCAGCACCGTCACCAGCTTCATCGAGAGCACGGCCGGCGTGGAACAAGGCGGACGAACCGGACTGACCGCCTGCACTACGGCCCTTCTGTTCCTCGGAGCCGTTTTCTTCGCCCCGCTCGCTCGCATGGTAGGCGACTATCCGGCCATCACGGCGCCGGCCCTTGTGCTGGTCGGAGGCATGATGATGCGTAACGTGGCGAATATCGAGTGGTCCGATTTCACCGAGGCGCTGCCTTCGTTTCTCATTCTCATCGGGATTCCGTTCACCTATTCCATTGGCGACGGATTGGCCCTGGGCTTCCTCGCTTACCCTGTCGTGAAGATCGTTAGCGGTCGCCGCCGCGAAGTGCGATGGCTCATGGTTGGACTGGCGGCCGTACTGGCGGTTTACTTCTTCCTATTGCGCTGCGAAGCAGGATAGACTCCGAATCGATGTTGCCTGACAACTACCTCAATGGCGAATGGCCTCGCGTGCACCTTGCGAACACCTACCGCCCCCCCACGAGAGCCATTCCCGCCAACCATACGAAAGAGTTGCCCCTGCCTACCATTTCTGAGCATGCCAAGGCAACGCCCACGCCTGACCGCGCCCGCAACCCGTATCGAAAGGAACGGCGGCCGGACAATGAACGCCCGCGAACCACTCCCGCGACCACTCCGCCGACAGCCCGGCATCAGCCCGAATCCGTGTCTCTCGGCAAAGGTGTTTTGTGTGTCCGGGGACCGCATTTACAGCCGGATCGGCAGGTTGCGTGCAAATGGGTCTTTCACTGGGCGCCGCTACGAACTAAAGTAAGATATATAGTCAAAGTGGCCAGCTAGTCAACATTAGTACACCGGGGAGATTTGCCGTGCCGATCGACATTCAGTGCAACGAATGCAAGAAGAAGTTTCGCGTGGCCGACAAGTTTGCCGGACGTCGTATCAAGTGCCCGAACTGCCAGAATCCGATCGTTGTTCAGTCTGCCGAGTCCGCGGAAGACCAGCCGGACAAGAGCGATGCTGGCGAAAAGGCGTCGTCCTCCGATATCGCCAAGACAGCCGAACCGCAGGCTTCTGAATCGTCCGCCGTCCAGCAGCGTTCGCAATCGGAACCCTCCTCGGCGCCGGCCGAAGCAGGTTCTCAATCCGACCTGAACTTATCGGCAGAAGACGGCCAATGGTACATGCAAACGGACGACGGGGAACAGTATGGCCCCGTCGACCGGGAGGAATTGAACGAGTGGTTGGCCGAAGGACGCATTGACGCCACCTGCCAACTTCTTTGCGACGGCTGGGATCAGTGGCAATGGGCCGACGAAGTATTTCCGGAGCTATCGGAAGAAGCGTCGACCGAAGATGCCCCATTGGCCGGCATCGCAGATTCCGGGAAGGATATTGCCCCTACGCCGTCCGGGGCGTCCGACACGAAGCTGGCCGGTCGCCCGGCGGCGCCTTCTGGCGGGATCGAGCGCACGCTTGCCGAAACGCGCCCGTGGGTCCTGCTGATGGCGATTGTCGGTTTCGTCTTGGCCGGTTTCGGCGCCCTGGGAGGGCTGGTGATGTTCGCTCTCGCCGCCTTTTCAGGCCAGATTCTTGTCCTCTTGCCCGCGTTGATCCTGCTGGTTACCAACGGGCTGCTGGGCTGGGGCGCCTTCCTGCTGTTCGCATACGCCCAGCGTATCGGCGCGTATATTGCCACAGGTGGCGCCGCCGAATTGGAGCAAGCGCTCGTTGCGCAACGATCGTTCTGGCGACTGGCGGGGATTCTCGTTCTCGTGGCCGTTGGCCTCTGGCTGGCCACCGGCCTGCTATCGACGGTTCTGATGCTCGTTCTGGGCGGGTAACACAGACGGTCGCACCGACGGCATGACCGGCGTCCCGCCAGGACGGCGTGCTCCGGAAAGTCGGCGCAGCCGCGTAAGAGAACCGCTCAGAGAATGAACTTGCTCAGGTCCTCGTCCTGGCTGACCTTCTCGAGCCGCTGCTTGACATAGGCGGCATTGATTTCCACCCGCCCGGTCTTCATGTCCGGCGCTTCGAAGCTGAGTTCCTCAAGCACGCGTTCCAGAATGGTATACAGGCGGCGAGCCCCGATGTTCTGCGTGGTCTGATTCACTTCAAACGCATAGCCGGCCAGCGCCTCCACACCATCCTTGGTGAAGGCAAGTTGCACGCCCTCGGTATCCAGCAGCGCCTCGTATTGCTTGGTGAGCGCGCCGCGAGGCTCCGTCAGGATCCGCATAAAATCGTTCTTCGTCAGCCCCTGAAGCTCCACGCGAATGGGAAAACGCCCCTGAAGCTCCGGCATCAGGTCGCTGGGCTTCGCCCGGTGGAATGCACCCGCCGCAATGAACAGAATATGATCGGTGCGCACGTAACCGTAACGCGTTTGCACTGTGGTGCCTTCGACAATCGGAAGCAGATCGCGCTGCACGCCCTGCCGCGAAACATCCGCCCCATGCGCATGTTCACTCGCCACAACCTTGTCCATCTCGTCCACAAAGATGATGCCAAGATTCTCCGCCAGTTCAATCGCCTGCGTCTGCACTTTCTCCTGATTGATCAGCGCATCGCACTGCTGCTCGAAGAGGACGTTTCGGGCTTCGGCAACGGTCAGTTCGCGGCGGCTGCTGGATTTCGGCAGAATGCGTTCAAACATCCCCTGCAGGTCGACGTCCATCTGTTCGAGTCCGACGCCGGTGAACATCATGGGCGTCGCCTTCTGTTCGATGGCGATTTCCACGCGGCGATTCTCCATTTCGCCGGACGCAAGCATGGCGCGAATCTTCTCGCGCGTGCGTTCGTAGCGTTCGGGCGAGTCGGGGCTGTCCGGCGAAGCGTCGAACGAGGCCGGGGCAGGCGCCAGAAGATCGACAAGCCGGTCTTCCACGCGGCGCCGGGCCTCTTCTTCCACCCCTGCTCGCTCCTGCTCGTGGACAAGGCCGATTGCATTTTCGACCAGTTCGCGGATCATGCTTTCGACGTCGCGGCCGTAATACCCGACCTCGGTATATTTGGTTGCCTCCACCTTGATAAAAGGCGCGCCGGTAAGCTTGGCCAGGCGGCGAGCGATTTCGGTCTTTCCAACCCCGGTCGGACCGATCATCAGGATGTTCTTGGGGGCAACCTCTTGCCGCATCTCCGGGTCAAGCTGCTGGCGTCGCCAACGATTGCGAATGGCAATGGCCACGGCGCGCTTGGCGTCATCCTGCCCCACGATGTGGCGATCCAACTGCTCGACGATCTGCCTGGGTGTCAACTCTCGCAAGACAACTCCTCCACCTTGATGTTCGTATTCGTGTACACGTCAATTTCCGCCGCAATCTCCAATGCGGTACGGACGATCTCGGCCGCGCCAAGATCGGCATGTTTCACCAGCGCCCGCGCGGCGGCAACCGCGTAGTTCCCCCCCGACCCAATCCCCAACATACCATCGGTCGGCTGAATGACGTCTCCGTTGCCGCTGAGCAGGAGGGTATGCTTCGCATCGACCACGGCAATCATGGCCTCGAGCCGGCGCAGGGCCCTGTCTGTCCGCCATTCCTTGGCCAGTTCCGTCGCCGCGCGTGGCACATTGGACGGGTAGTCCTTCAATTTGGCCTCGAATCGTTCCATCAAGGCAAAGGCATCGGCCGCCGCACCGGCAAACCCCGTCAGCACCTTGCCATCCAGCAAGGCTCGGATCTTCAGGGCGTCCGCTTTCATAATGGAGCTGCCGATGGTGACCTGGCCATCCCCCCCCATGGCGACAACACCCCTATGCCGCACCGTGAGAATGGTCGTGGAACGCGTTCGCATGATTGATCGTCTCCTTCGTTTCTTCCGCCCCGCCCCCGGCGCCGAGCGAATCTCCCCGTATCCCGTGCTTCCACCGGTTCCTTGTTTACGAAGCACGCAAGCCAGTATGCCCGAATTGTAGAGGCAGCAACAGTGGGACATCCGCAGGAACCCCTGCGATGAGGTAAGCACGCCCCCGCAGGCAGAAACACGGCAACCTGACGCAAGCCAATGTCCATCCATGACCGCCAGAGCGCCACCGCAGAGCGGATCAAACCAACCCGCATCAGAACTTCGGCGGAAAACTGTTGCAAACCCCCTCCCGACCGATTAGCCTAGAGTTTCCGATGGCCATAACAGTAAGCCTGGGCGTTTGCACAGGCGGAGCGATCGACGCAAAATTGCCAACAACGATCGACGCAGAAGGCGATTTTGGCTTTCTGCGTCCAGCCGCGTGTAGTGAGTTCGCGCCGCGCTAAGAGCCGGCTGTGATCCCGACCAGACATGGCCGGCACACCAACCAAACCGGTGTATGGCGGGGCTTTGGTGTTTTCCTTTCTCGCTGGGTACAGGAGGAGTTGTACGATGAATCGACGTTTGGGAGTTCTATTGCTGACCTTTGTCGGCGCAATGGTATTGATGGCCGACACCGCGTCGGCAGGCCGCTTCATGGATCGGCTCTTCTGCCGCATCCGTTGTCGGCCACGGATTTCTTGTTGTGCGCCTTGTCGGCTCTGTTGCCAACCATGCTGCCAGACGGCCTGTGCACCGGCAGCGTGTGTCCCGGCCGACGATGCCGCCCCGGTAGTCTCCGCAGAAGAAGCACCGGCGGCCCTTGAAGCGCCCGAAGCGCCCGAAGCCCCTGCGGCTGAAGAAGCTCCGAAGGCCCCCGAGGCTGCTCAACCGGCCGACACGAGCCCCGAAGCCCCCGAGCCCGCAGCACCAGCAGAGCCCGCAGCACCGGCAGAGCCCGCGGCACCAGCAGAGCCCGCGGCACCAGCAGAGCCAGAAGCACCGGCTGAGCCTGCCGCTCCGGCTGAAATGCCTGCCGAGGCTCCCGCTGAAGAGCCTGCCGCTCCCGCCGAGCCTGCCGCTCCGGCTGAAGAGCCCGCCGCTCCCGCCGAGCCTGCCGCTCCGGCTGAAGAGCCCGCTGCTCCCGCCGAGCCTGCCGCTCCTGCTGAAGAGCCCATGGCTCCGGCTGAGCCTGCCGCTCCCGCTGAAGAGCCCGCTGCTCCGGCTGAGCCTGCCGCTCCCGCCGAAGAGCCCGCAGCACCGGCTGAGCCCGCTGCTCCTGCCGAGCCTGCCGCTCCCGCTGAAGAGCCCGCCGCTCCCGCTGAAGAGCCCATGGCTCCGGCTGAGCCCGCTGCTCCTGCCGAGCCTGCCGCTCCCGCTGAAGAGCCCGCTGCTCCCGCTGAAGAGCCCATGGCTCCGGCTGAGCCTGCCGCTCCTGCCGAGCCTGCCGCTCCCGCTGAAGAGCCCGCTGCTCCGGCTGAGCCTGCCGCTCCGACTGAAGAGCCCATGGCTCCGGCTGAGCCTGCTGCTCCTGCCGAAGAGCCCGCTGCTCCGGCTGAGCCCGCTGCTCCTGCCGAGCCTGCCGCTCCCGCTGAAGAGCCCGCTGCTCCCGCTGAAGAGCCCATGGCTCCGGCTGAGCCCGCTGCTCCTGCCGCTCCGGCTGCGCCGATCGATGACGATCCGTTCTCTCAGAACAACGCACAGGGCGTTCGTCAGTGGGTAGACAGCACGGGCAAGTACTCCTTTGAGGGCAAGTTCGTGAGCATGGACAATGGCGTTGTCCGCCTCCAGGCAACCGACGGCCGTTACTTCCGTGTGAATTGGGACCGCCTGAGCCACGCGGATCAGAGTTTCGTTCGTCAACTCGACGCAATTGCCTCAGCCTGGTAATTGTCCTGGCCGAAGACCCAAACCCTGCATGAGGCCCCGGCGCGCGGCGACCGCGCGCCGGGGTTTTTTGCGACGCTTCCGTTTCTGCGTGTATCCCTAGTGCGCCGTGCCGCCGCCAGACGGTCGTTCGCCTTGTCTGCGAAGGCCGGGAGTACGAACAGCTCGCCTGCGAATCCTGGAAACGGCAGAGCCTTCTCGTTGCTCGCTCTGCCTGCCGCAGATTGCCGGTGCGGCTTACATCACGGCGAAATAATTCTCGACAGCCCGGTCGAGATACTCGGGCGTCATGACGGCCGCTTCGCCGCAATAGCTGCAGTAGTTCCGGATCTGCAGCAGAAGATCGCGCGGATGGCAGAATCGCAGGGGCCGGTTGTTCTTCTTGTAGTGGGTGTTGATCAGGTAATCAACCGCCGCGTCATCGTAAGCGATTTCGAGCTTGCCGGCCATCAGTTTGAATAGATCTCGGAACTCCTGCTCGGTCGGGTCGATCGCCTCGATCTTGTACGGAATACGCCGCAGAAACGCCTCATCGACCAGGTCGCGAGGCTCCAGGTTGGTTGAGAACACCACAAGCTGATCAAACGGGACGCGAATTTTCTTTCCGTTTGGCAAGTTCAGGAAGTCGTATCGCATTTCCAGCGGTACAATCCACCGGTTCAGCAGTTCGTCAATGCTCATTCGCTGGCGGCCGAAGTCGTCGATCACCAACGTGCCGCAGTTGCTCTTCAGTTGCAGTGGCGCCTCGCTGATTCCCGTAGACGTGTTGATGGTCACCTCGAGTTGCGACATGGTCAATTCGCCGCCGGCCACGATCGTGGGGCGTTTGATCCGTACCCAGCGACGGTCGATCTTCCGTTTGTCCCAGAGCCCGCCGTCCGATTCGACGGGGACCTCGATATGGTTGACAGGATCGAACAGACGAATGATCTCGCCGTCGATGCCAATGGCGCGGGGAATCCAAATCAGCTCACCAAAGGCAGCGGTAACGCGTTCTGCAATGCTGGTCTTTCCATTGCCTGGCGGACCGAAAAGGAACAGCCCCCGCCCGCTGTTGATGGCCGGGCCCAGCCGATCGAGAATCTTCTTGTTCAGCAACAGGTCTTCGAACGCCCGGTGCAAGTCGTCCGCCGTTGGGTGCTGGCCCGTTAGCGACTGCGCTTCTACAGCATCGATATACTCTTGCAGCGATACCGGCGCCGATCCGAAGTAGGTGCAATGCTGGGAGTAACGCCTGCCACGCTCGCGGCCCATATCGCTGAGCTGATACTGGTAGTCGTTCATGGGCGCCGAGCCGCGATGCCCCACAAGCTGCTCGTTCTTCATCCGCCGCAACACTTCGTCAATTAGCACGAACGGCAGCTTCACCTGATCGGCAATATCGCGGCCGGAGCCATCGCCGCGCGCGAGCAGATATTTCAAAATGAGCGCCTCGACCTCGCTTTCGGTAAGCCCGGCGGCACTAACGGAACTCGGCTCGGTCGGGACGAAGGCATTGGAATCCGCAGACTCCCCGCGCAGCTTGCCATCAGACGCTTCGCCCGGAGCGGTATCATCTGCGGAACCGGACAGCTTGTGAATCCGATTGAGCAAGGCATCCAGCTTCTCGTCCTTCTCCGAGTCCTGTTCCTCGGGCTCGGTCGCGGCAAGGGATTCCCAGGGGTTCGAACCGTGTGACGTATCTCCATGGCCGGACAGTTGAGACAGCAGATTGTCGCTAGCAGAATCAGGCATTATTTCAGTCACGCAAGGGGATCAGAGACACCGGAAAGCACTTCCTAACAAGCCTAGCTTCTCACGGCGCATTCGCCACCCGACACCATCCCGCGCTCCCGCCCGACGAATCCGCTACGACCGTTATATTCCCTACAGCCAGTTCGCTTGCCCAGTCTTTGCAAGAAGACACGCCGTGGGCAAGCAAACACCCCCCACACGCACGGGCCCCGGCAGCTCTCGCGCCCGGACGTGCGATACTTGCCGGACACGCAAGAGAAAACGTGGTAGAAGTCTCGGCTCAGCGTCCCCCGGTTCGAGCTTCGCAAGCCGGTAGAAATGCGAAGCCGTCGCTCATGACTTGCGTAATACGCCCCACGTCATGTTTCTCCGTCCTTGCCCGGCATGAAGCACACTCCTGTTGCTCAGCCGTTCGCGTCCGCCTCGTCCCGGTCTGCAGGGATGTAGGGGATGAGCCCCTTTGCGAAGGCCATCTCCTGAACCTCCCTCGGCGCGTACCGCACGTCCATAATGAACCCGTTGACCTCCAGCATCCACACCCTCGGATTGTCGTCCATCTGGCTGGGCAGCGTCCAACGGGGATCGAGGTCCCGAATCTTGAACATCGTACGGATGGCCTTGGACTTGCCCTGCCCGGTGCTCTCCGCCACGCCGAACGCCCGGTCGATAACCGGCAGTTTCATGTGGGGGCTCTGCTTCGGGTCGTCCAGGAAGTTCACCCAGCCGATGGTTCGTACGATCCCGCAGGCCCAGGTGGCGAGTTTTCCTTGAAGGAGCGGCGAAGGTCGCTTCCTTGCCAGGGCGAGCGCCAGCTTACGGCACAGTTCGGCATACTCCTCGTTGAGGAACTCCCGGCAGAAGGCGTCCGTCATTCCGTTCAGCTCCTCGGCAATCGCCATGGCCTGGGCGGATGCCGACTGCACGCCAACGGCTGCTGTTTTCTTCTTTGGCTGTTTCTTGACTTTCTCTCGCGTGGGCTCGGGCACGGCTTCTTCGCCGAGCGATGTGATGATGCCGAACGCAGCCTTTGCCTGCTTGTACTCGTTGTTGAGCATCCTCTTCATGCCGCCGCCGAAGGTGATGTTGTACCCGGATACGAGGCCGTCGTAGACGATCTTGCCCTGGAAAGGCAGCAGGACGGTCGTTACTAGCCTCGGAAGGTAAGGGCCGACGACTTCCTCCAGCGGGTCAGCCAGCCCCAGAACGCCGTAGGCTTTGTTTGGCGAGCCGCCGCTGGTCAGGAAAGCCGTGTAATTCTTCAGATAGCGGAAGATGTAGAACTTGCCGACGACGGCGTCCTTCCAGGTGGCGATGATCTCCAATTCATCGGCCTTGAGCTTCGCCGGATTCTCTGCGACGAACTCATCGATCAGTTCTCGATGGTCGAAGAGGGCGTCCCGAATGGCAACCCTGGCCTCGGGTGGCGTCGAGAAGTATTCGACGGATCCCGAGAAATGGACCGGCGACACCTCCAGCTTCCGGTTCGTGAACGACAACAGGGCCGCATACAGGTTGTAGAACAGTTTGGTTTCGTCGGGTGTCAGGTTCATCGTGATCGATCCTTTATTGCAGATGTTATCATCTGGCCAGTTCCTTCGTCAACTCAGCCCGCCGTTCAATGGCCCGTTTGGCGGCCTCGATGACGTGACGAAATGAGTTGCGTTCCATGACAGCCCCCGCTCTGAGCGGTAGCTCCGGCGCACTTGGCGCCCTTTCTTGCATCTCGGCCAGGGGAAGGCGCAGGGTCTGGTTCTTTGCGTCGGGGGAAGACGTGGAGTCAGGTCGGACAGAAGCCCGGTAACGGCACGCCCTTTGGGCTTGGCCCTCGAAGGAGAACTCGACGGCGGGCTTGTCGCCCCGTTCGGTCACCCGGTAGTCCACGTCGCCTTGGACGTAACCGAACTGGAACGACCCCAGGTCATCGGGCCCGAACTCGAAGTAGCCGGGGACTTCCTCATCAATATAGTCCTTGTCCCACATGCTCATCGAGTCGATGGACCAGAGGCCCAGGGCCCAATTCTTCGGTTTCGATTTCGCCATTGGCTTGCTCCGCTAAAGATGGTCCCTACTCACACTCCACTTCGACCGGCATGATGTGGACCCTCAATTCCAGGGCTTGCCCGTCTTCTTTTCACCCGATCTCGAACATTTGGCGGTGTTGGCTGAAATGAAGATGTTCGACCGACACTTCCTTCATCACTTTGCCGAATTCAAGCTCGGCAAACTGATAGCTCATAATCGTCAGACATGCAGCACCTCCTATGCATGCGGCAGGCTGTCCTTTACGTCGGGCAGCCCCGCCAGGAATATGGCGTCGTGTTGGTGGTGATGGCAAGCCTTGAGTACGAACTCGTTCCAGTAGTTGGGCTCCGGGCCGTACTTCATCAGATGGTGGAGTCGGGTACGTTGGTTGCGACCACTGAATTGGAGCATCGTTCGCTTCAAAAACACGGTCCAATCCTTCTTGTTCGCCTCAACGAGAATGTACGGCGTGGTCATAGCGACCCAAAATGTGGCGAGTTCTGGCTCTAAGGGCGGCAGCAATCGGACGTACCACAGTTCACCATCGCTCCCACGATAGCCGGTCGGACAGTGGCACGTTAGCCTGTCGTTTGTAATCAACTCCCGCAGCCGTACGTACGGCCCCTCGGTGCCGAGATTCTCGTAGATTCCCATCCGAGAGACATCCATCTTCTTGGCAGCCTCCAACTGGTGGGGATTCATCAAAATCACGTCGTTGGCGGCGATCTGGCAGCGGGCCAGCGTGTCTGTGCTCTTGCCGATCCTCAGGTCATAAAGTGCCCATATCCAGAAGTAGCTACTCGTAAGCGGACTCATGGGCGGGCCAGCGGGCATGTATTCCTCCTCAGCCTTTCCCACAGCCTCAGCCCAGTCTTCCATTTCCGGCAGGCCCGAGACAAGTTGCCCAAAATGTGCAGTGAGGTTCTGCATAAAGACGTAGACGGCATGGATGGGGTCGATTCCTTCCTTGATAAGCGTGGGTATGTCCTTGACGCCCCCCGGCAACAACTCGCCAGGACGGCGTTTGGGCTCCTCGGTTGGCAAGCCGTCTGCGTGCAATGCCAGTTTGCGGTGGAGCTTCTTTGCGTAATGACCCATATCATTTCATCCTTGATTGCGGTCACTTGGTTTGTGATTTACCTACATCACGAATCGGTGCCGACGACACCTGGAGCGTCAGACGGCCACCGCCGATTTCTACGTGATAGTCCACGACGATCTTGCGAAGGTCGGGGAAAAGCTCTTGCCGTCGCTCCGCAATCAAGTCCATCACCTCGACCGCCACACCCACTGCCTCGGCGCTGCCGTCCTTCGGCACGAAGGCATCGATCAGGTCTTTCTCGATCAGCGGTTGCTTGTCGGGCGGAAACATCGACTTGTTCCAGCCTGCGATGGTCAACATCAGAATAGCCTCGGCTGTCTTGCCTGTTGTCTTCAATCGTTCGCTGCAAGTGTCGTCATCCGCCAAGTTCCGCCACCAGCGCAGCCCATGGCGGCGATCCTTGAGAATGTCACACCGTTCGTCAGCAGCACCAGCTTCTCATGTCTCATCCACCACGTCACCACGCCCTCCACTTCCTTTTCACCAACCAAGCCTCGGCCTGGTCAATGGTCCGGCTTTCGCTGGGCTTGATCGTGTAGGCCCCCCACCGTCCGTCCCGTTGCAGATACAGGCAGGTGCCGCCGAAGCTTTCGCCCGACATGCTCGTTGCCATGAACCGCACCAAGACCCTCGTTCGATCTTCGCTCACCTCGACGATTCTCGGCCTGCGCTGATACGAGTACCAGCCCGAAGGCTCGGCAACCACCTCGATTGGCAGGCCGAAGAAATGGAACAATGCCTCCTGCACACTGCATCCCTCGCCCGTGTCCACATAGACGAATTTGCGATCTTCATCCAGTTCCATCGGCAGCCTCTCCTGGCCCTTGCCCAAGCGACGAAGGCTGGCGTCCAGGGAGCCGAGGCCGTGGAATCTTCCCTTGGTGTCCCCGGCAATTATCTTGCCGAACTTGACGGCCTGCCCTCTGGCAACCTCAGACCAACTTCCACGCCGATGTGGCACTTCCAGCAGCAACTCCTCCTTGGCGCCAGCCAACGGCGTGATCCTGCCCCAGACCTCCGTGTAGGGCTCTGACCCGTCATCCCGCCGCTCACGCTCAATGTAGAAACGCCCTCGGGCCGCTCGGATCTTGATACCAAAAGCCGACAGCACGGGCGATGCCAAGATCTCCTTTTCCAGGGTCCGCAGGATTTCTCGTTTTTCAGTTTCTGTCAAACGGCGTGCCTTCGGGCGAGGCTCCCGCTCAGGCCATCGTTGTCCCCATCCCATGTGCTATTCCTTGGTACGTGTGCTTCATTACTCCGACATGGATTCGGAGACGACATTGAGTGCGACCCTTCCTTCGGACACTTTCAGATCGTAATCTACCACAAACCTGCGGAGATTCGGCCAATTCCTTCTCAAGTTTCTTTCGGTGCAGCCCATCTTTGCCGCTATTTTCCTTGACCAGGGCTTCAACTTCGTGCCGCAGCAACCGAAACCACGGATTGCCGTGCATGCTGTTTTGCTGGAACTGTAACTTGCCCGCCCGCATGGCCTCATAGATCTCCTGTTGCGTCAGGCCAAATGCCTGCCGGGCGGACTTGTCGCTCAGTGTGGCTCCCTTTTGTGACTAGTTCGGTTCCATGTTTCGTTTCTCAAACGTCGCTGAGGCTGGTGGCTCTTGTTACCGTCCCGTCCGATCCCCACTGAGTCCAACCGTCCTCACCCTCTCATTACCCTCCACAAACTCCACCGCTTTGTACTTACCCCTGGGGATGGACACAATCAGCGGGCAGGCAAACATCGTCTCGGATGTCTTCTTTGACGTGGCCTTGTACCGCAACCGCACCACGCCCTCATCCACCGTCACCCCCTCGACCTTGAACTCCCAGAATGCATTGTCTCGCTTGATCGTGGCGATGACCATTAGGGTCTGAAGTTTTGCAAACTCACTCCAACCGCAAGTGAGCCATCACATGGTCGCGGCTGCGTCCATAATCGGTAACCTGCTCAATAGCCCAGTCCAGGGTGGATCGCAGCGTCTCTCGCAATACTGCGCGACAGGCTTCGCCGATGGTCGTCAGCTTGCAGGAGGCCCATTCCTTCGCGCGGGCCTGCTTGAGTTGGGCCATGAGCAGAGTGTACGCCAGCATGACCAGGTACATGTGCCGGGTTTGGCCCTGGCCGTCGCGCAGCTGACAATCTCCCATGCCAAGCTCTTGCTTCCCGTCCCGATGAAAGGTCTCCGTGCCTGTCCATCGATAGCGATAGACCTGCAGAATCCGAATCACTTCCCAGGCTACGCGGTTGGTTATCAAAATCTTGCGCGGCTCACGGTCGCGCTTCTTGTCCCAAATGATCACGATCCGCACCTTGTGCTCGACATTGGGGATGCGAATGCTCGTCGTGAAATACCATTGCTGCTTTCGGCCACGCTTGAAGGGCTTCCGGCTGTCCGGATCGATCTGCCCGGCCATTTCCTCCGCCCTCAATTCGCCGCCCTTCCAACAAATCTTCCGATTAAACTTCAGGTCGCCCACGTAGCCGCGAGGACGGCCAAACCGGTCCTTCTTGCCATGAATGTGATTGAGGATCTCGGCGTTCGTGAAGTAGCTATCAAAGGTGAAGTCGCCCGGAATCTCATGCTCACAAACCCAATCCACCAACTGGCAGAACAGCTTGGTGTGGTTGAAGAACTCCTCGCCCGTTGCGTCGCACTGCTCGCGTTTCCTGAAACGCCGGAACTCCAGGGGGTAGTGCTTGTCACTGGTGCATACGTAGTTGGCAATCAGATAGTCGTGGGCAATCTTGTTCCGTCCTTCGGCATGGTCCCAGAACCAGCCGACGTCCTTGATCAGTTTGCCATCGTGGTCGATCAACACGTTGTCGATCGCAATCACCCCCCGATCGCCGTAGCGGGTGCTCGAGTCCTTCTGCAACCACCTCAGCCGACGCTCGTTCAACTCAGCCTCGTCCCACTTCACCTCGGTGATGAAGCGGTTCAGGCACGACTGATCCGTCGTCATAGCGAACTCGTAGTTGATTCCCCGCACGGTCTTTCGCGCGGCCACCATCAACCCAGTGAGGTATTCGGCAAAGTGGCGCCGCTCCGGTTCGCAGACAAACAGGTCGCCGAACTCTTCCACCGCACTCTGCACCACACGTGGAAACGAGGTGATCCCTGGCATTGTCGCACCCTCCGTGATTGCCATGGCCACCTCAAACTACCCCATTTTTGCGCCAAAACCCCTATTTTTACAAGCCCAATTTGATGTTTGCAAAACTCCAGTTAGGGTCTTGAAGGCGTCTTCTGGGAGCCGAGGCGATTTGTCGTTCATGACGAAGGCTGCGGCGAATACCTTGTCGAACTGCTCCTGGTCGCTGATGACCACGAAGGACTGGGCGGCCTTGGGCTCGAACTTGTTCGACACGAAGTAGCCCGAGTAGGTGTCGTGGGGGAGTTTGACCGGTTCGGCAGCGATGCCGACGTGGCAGATCAGGCAAAAGGCGAGGGTCGAAAGCGTTGCAGTGTCCATTTTGTGTCCTGTGGCACTTCCCTCGCCGCAGGCGGGAGAAGTCGGGTTCTAGATCAGGGTCATTTTTCAGTTCCGCCCTCAAACCCGTTTGCCGAACTTCTGCAAC
Organism: Thermoguttaceae bacterium; assembly: GCA_040772845.1. Classification (GTDB taxonomy): domain Bacteria; phylum Planctomycetota; class Planctomycetia; order Pirellulales; family Thermoguttaceae; genus PWXP01. Next base: position 642,467 of record JAXGXG010000002.1, on the reverse strand, counting down.
AGGAACAACAACACGACTGCTCCCACCGTCGCACATATCAGGCTTCCGATCAAGCCGGTGGCTGCAAGTCCAACGAGCCGAAAAAGGAATCCACCAAGGACGGCCCCGATGACGCCGACAATCAGGTTGCCCACAAGGCCGAAGCTGTGGCCCTTCATGAACTTGCCTGCCAACCATCCCGCCGCCACGCCGATCAATAGGAAGTAGATCAGGTCGAACATTGAACTCTCCTTCGTGTAATGGGTCTCGTATCCAGAAAGGAGACTTCACGCCTCCTCAAACCGCTGTCGCAGCATTCCGCTCTGCCGACTTGTATCCTGTCGCCGTGTCATTGTCAATGCCTTTCTAGTGCCGACGAAGATCGCTAACTTCTTGCCCCTCGTGACGCCCGTGTAGAAGAGGTTCCGCTGAAGTATCCTGGTGAAGCAGCAGCCACATCATTGCAGCTTATGGCCCCTTCTGCGAAGCACATCCATAACAGCCTGATAGATGAACGGGGAGTTCCTCTTTGCCTTCTGGTTATCTTCGGACCACCGTGTGTAGCCCAGTTCTCGAAACGCAACATGGTCCGCCTTCCCCAATTCCACAAGCACCTCTCGCATAAGTTCCCAGCCATGTAGACGAAAGTCTTTCAACACCTTCTCGCCGTTGGAATAGGTCAACTCTCTCAATTCTCGACTCACACGGTTTTCGGGTATTGCGCCTTTGCTATCGTCCATAGTCGCCAGTGGATTCCAAAACTCAACCGACGCTTCATAGGACATGTCGAAGAGAGCATTCCGTTTTTCTCTTGGCAGCGGCCACGGCCCTTGATCTCGAACCTCCCCTACGCCTTTAAGTCCCAAGGCCCGTTCGGACCATCGGGCCATACCTTCGGTGTACCAGGCGTTCTTGAAGTAAGTGACACCATACTGAACCAAGTGAAACATCTCATGTGCCGGGGTCAGGTTGTTGGGGGCCTTGACCGATGTGGCGACGTTGAAGCAGATGGTCTCGGTGCCTTTCAGATCGGTTGGACGGCGAAACCTCTGCAATTCATCATACGCCACTCCATTGCTGCCGAGGGTGCTCTTGTTCACTAGATGAATATCAAGGAAAGCAGCTTTGCTGAAGCGTTCGCTCTTGAATGGATCGGGAAAGCCAAGCGTTTCTACAAATAGAGTGTAGGCGGCCCAAGTCTGCTTGGCAATGTCTTCAACCTGGTCTGGCAAATCATTGTCGTCAGCGTCAGCTTTGTCAATGGCATTGGAGCCTTCCGTGTCATAGAAGATACGAATCTTGCCCAGACTGTAGTCGTGACGGAAGGTCTTTCGAGCAGTTGCGACTCGGGCATCGACATGAGACACGCACAGGACCGACCAGGAGACGAAGAACAACACCGTGACACCAACAGAGCGATTCATTATGGCTTCTCCGTTTGCCGATGACACCCTACCTCATCTGACAATTGCAGCAAGGTTCACTGCTCCCCCACCCCAGCCCCCAATTCCTCCATGCGCCGCCACAACCTCCGCTCCTTCCGCCTAATCGTGGCCATGACCTTCTCTTTCTTCTCTCCCGACAATAGGTCAACGCCTGACAGGTAGATATGCCTGTTGCCGCTGGGGAAGTGCGTTACCAAGTTGATCGTGAAGTTCTCCATGCCGTGCGAGCGGAGGAAGCGAACGAGCCTTTTCTGGAATGTGGAATAGCTTCCTTCGATTTCGAGACCGATGGTTTCCTGCCGGAATGCGTGGCCCCGCCCACCGTGGCATGACGTGAAGGTTCGGAAACCTCCCTGGTTGAGCAGGACTACGGCATCTGCGATGCCGTAGTCGAGGTCGTTGGGGTCAATATCAGGTGTGCTTATATCCTTGTCCACGCTGCCTACCTGTCTTTCACGATGGCTTGTCCACCATTCTGGTTTTCAGGATGATCCCACGGGTGACAAGGCACGTCATCGACGGCCTTCGATGACGCCCACCATGTCAAGTATTTTGGCTTTCGTGTAGTGCCGATGCGACTCCTCGCCGGTGTGGAAATCGAGCGTGTGGATCGAGTTCGCATAGTGGTCGATCATGTCCTTGTGCTCGCCATAGAATTCCGCCACCCGCTTCAGGTTCTTCGCATTGAAGCACCCTAGTCCTAGACCGTTTCGGAAAAATGTGTCGAAGGCGGGGACATTTCCATATATACCCAGCATGATTTTTGTTACAAGAGTATCCGTCGCCTTGCTTGGTTCCGGTGCCTTTCGGATGGCTTCCCCAGCAGCCAAAAGCAAATCAATGCCGCCTTTGGAGTACGTGTCTACATCGACAAGCCACAGTCTGGAATCTAGCCCGACGATAGTTTCAAGCAATCTCCGGTTCTCTGCCTTCACCATTCAAGTACCGCTGGATATTCCGGGGGACATCTATAGCGGCGAAATCCACGGATCGTTTCATTCTCACCCCCCAAACCCACTCGGAACCTTTTCCACCTTTTCCCTGTGGACGACGCTGCCTCGTCTTGGCACAACCTTCGGCACAGCCCGTCCCGCCCCTGTCCAAGCCAGCATCATGTGCGGTCGCCGGTAGTGCGGAGCGACTTCGATCTGCCGCCCGACATTCCACCCCACTTTACCACGACGATGGGCTTTGTCAATGTACTTGTCGTCCCCGCTTTGCTCAAACCTGGCTCGATCCTTCGACAGCACATCCGGCTCGATCACCGAAGGGTCGTTTTCCAGCAGGCATAGGGAACAGCAGAGGCGAACGCAGTCGTTTACCAGGGAAATAGGAATCTGGATGCCGGTGCCCGCCGAGTCGTCGTGCCCGGCTTCCCGAAGCGACGCCTCGACGGTGAGCCCTTTCTCACGGCGGAAGTTCTGGTAGGTGTAAACTGGGGCTGAGAAAGCTATGCCGTCTTCCTTCTCGTCCAAGTCGATCAGCACCGAAATGCCGTCGCCGTCGTCCATGTCGCCCAGCAACATGCACCGGATAGGAAGCGTCTCGCCTTTCCACTCGAAGGTCAGCGGGTTATTGTACTTCGGCAGCCGGATGCACAGGGCGGGCATCGGGAGGTTGACCAGCGATGAGTCGAGGTCGAGGTTCAGCCGTATCAGCATCGGCACGATGGACGGCCAAACATTGTAGTAGGGGCGGCGTGCCTGCTCCCAGTCCCGTTCGTTCCTCAGTTGGTAGTAGAACTGGGCAGAACGGACAGCATAGGCTTCGGCCAACGCCAGTCGGTAGAAGGTCTCGGCGTCCTGGATCACGCCAGCCTTGCTACAAGCGTCCTGATTGGTGGTGTAGGTGTAGAAGTCCATGGCCGTGGTCAGTCCACCTCTTCAAAAGCCCCTTTCTGCGACATCCACTCTTCCGCCTCCTCAACCGAACGAAAGGGACCGAACAGGTCCAACGGCTGCCGTTTCCAATGCCAGATGTCATCCAGCCTGTCGATTACCATGTCGAGAAAGGCATCGTCGTCATCTTCCTCGTCATTTTCGCCTACAATCGCATCGCCCATTTCCATAAAGTAAATCCGCCGCCCCTGGCTGTCCTTCACGTAAGACAGGTCTACCCATTTGCAGTCGTCGTTCGATTCCAGCCGCTCTTCGCCCGTCTTGTAGCCATGTTCCTTGCGAGCCAGTTCCAGGCGGTACGCTTCCTTCTCGTTGGAAGTCATCTCTGCTCCCGCCAGGATGCTCTCGCAACGCTCTGGGTCGGTGACGGCACGTCGGAGAATGCGCTTCTTCAGTCGTTTCCAGTCAATGTCCAGGGCATTCAGGTCGCACTCACTGCTCCATGCAAAGCGATACTCGTAGTTCATCGACGAGTTCGGCTCCAAGGCGGTTGAGATCACCCTGAGGACTCTATTCCGATCAAGCATGTGGGCACAGCCACGGTGGACGAACTCGATGAGTGCGTCGATGTCATGTTGGAGGGGGTTGCCCTCGACGTTTGGGTTGGTCATTTGGTCCTCCGAAAGAGCAGTGGTCGATGCACGAGCGTGTGGCTCGTCGTGTTTGTTGGCGCCATCCGTTAATCTATCCAGCCGTCGTTGACTTGGCTACCTCGCCTTCCTGCTCCCGCACTTCCCTTCGACCCACTCCTGGAGTTGCTTTAGCGCCTGGGCCAAACCTGTATCGCCGATGATGCGGGCGGCATCGTGCAGGTCGCCCAGGGTGTCGTAAATCAAGGCATACTTCTCTCGCACCCCACCCCGAACCGCCATGGACTCGGGCATCCGCCGAATACGCCATCGCTTTCGACCATACTCCCCCACGGTCTCAGCCATGTCGAAGCCGACTCGCTGGAGAAAGATCAGATCACGCCTGACGGTCTTGTCGCTCATGCCCGAAAGGGATACCAGTTCCTTAACGGTGTACCCCTTTGGCGAGTAGGTCAGCAACTTCAATATCCGCCATTGACGGACAAGCGGATGTGGCTCCTCACCGTCCTCGGAACGAACGGGAGCGGTGAGGAGCGGAAAATGGGTATTCTGTTCGACGGAATCGCCGTTGGTGTTGTGCGGTGTAGTCATGCTGGATCGATTTGGCGTTTGGTGTCGAGTTTCTGAGGATCGCCCAAATGGGAGCAAACCTATTGGTTACCCTTTCTGCAGCCCGTGGTCCATCGGGCCGCGAGGCAGCCCCAAGAAATGCCCCTGAGAGCGCCCCAGGATGCTCTGTGTTGCGTTCTTCTGTGAAGAAGGCGTTTTGGGGGCGTCCTTGTTTGATTATTGGTAACCGTTCACGGGGCTGCCGGAGGATGAGCGCGGAGCCGCAGGGCGAGACAAGGGGACATTGAGAGAAGAACGCCGTCAGCTTCCTGACGGCAGCAGCGAGGGCGGGGGAACACCGTGAAGATGAGCTTCGACCGATTCCAATAGGAACGCGAACACCGAGCGGCCCTGCTGCGCGCAGGTGGCGACGGTCGTCCAGATCCGCTCGCACCAGCGGCGGCCGGTTTCGCTGCGCGTTCCTTGGGTGATGCGGCGGTCGATCACCACGAAGCGGATCGCTTGTTCGGCCAGGTTGTTCGTCGGCTCGATGCCCGGGGTGGTGATGAACTGAAAGTAGGCCTCGCCGTGCTTGTGGAACCGCGCGGCCAAGTTCTGGGCGTACTTGCCTGGCGGCACCCGTGTGGTCGCCACGCGGATAACCTCGGCGCGGGCCGCTTGAAGCTTCCTCGCAAAGCCCGACTCGCTGAGCTTCTCGCGGCGATGGATCACCGCGAAAAGGTCCCGCAGGGCTTCGCGGACTCGCTCGCCGTAGGCCTTCTGCTTCTTGTCAGAAAGCGTGGTGAGGAACTTCACGTCGCGGATCAGGTGGGCCAGGCAGAACTGCACCAGCACGTCGAACTGACGCATGTACTTGCGATAGGCGCCGAAGTAGTCGCAGCCCAGCACACCGTTGAACTCCTCGCCCAGCGTCTCGATGAGCACCTCCGAACCACGCGACGGCTTGATGCGGAACAACGTGAACAGTTCGGCACGAAAGCACCACGTCCAGAACTTCTTGGCGTTTTCCTTGTGGCCGGTCTCGTCGACGTTCAGGAACGCTTCGCTGGCTAGGCGCGCGAGCAGTTCCTCGTAGGCGGGCGTCAACCACTCGGTCACCTTGGCGATGAGTTTGGCCAGATAGCCGCGCGAGACCTTGATCCCGGCCACGTCGCGGAGGAACTTGCGGATCGTGCTAAACGAGGCGTGGCAGACGCCCTTCATGAAGGCCACCAGGGTCGTCAGTCGAGGGCCGAACAGCCCGGTCTTCGCGACCATCTCGGGCATGGGGGCGTAATGCACCTTACGGCAATGCGGGCACCAGTACGCCAGCATCTTGTGCTCGGTGATCCAAAGCGGGGTCTCGATCATCTCAGCCTGCTGCACGACACGTGGATCGGCCTGGCGCGAGAATCGCAATTCGCCGCCGCACTCCGGACACGCACCGAGTGTGTGGCAGAAGAACTCGTTGACCATCTCCGGTGGAAACTCGGGCCGCTCGTGTCGCACGTGCCCCGGCTGACCGCCACGTTTCCGCTTCTTGCCGCCCTTGCCACGCGGCTTTTTCGGCTTAACGATGTCGCTCGACGGTGGCTTCGAGGAAGTCGAGGAGTTCTTGCGTGCCGCGGCCAACTGCTGTTCGAGTTCGGCAATTCGCTCAAGCGCGGCGGCTACTTGCTCTTCCAACTCGCCAACTCGCCCAGCGAGCTTCTTGCAGTTCGGACATTCGGTCGTGGGCCGCAATTTCATGGTGCGAGACGATACCGGCATCGACGAGCAAGAGCAAGATCAATACGGGCCGTATCGCGAGAAAACCAGCACGCCTCTGCGGCTCGGGGTCTGCCGCCGCGAGAATACCCCAAACGATTAAGCCCCGTTCGGGGCCGCTACTTGACAACCCAATCAACTTCAACGAGAATTTACACTCATGCCGCTTCGCGGGGAATCCACTCAGAATGGCTCTGAGACCCGTGAACGGTTACGATTATTGTATTGAACAATTGGTTCAGTCTCCACTGGGGGTTGGTTCCATGGGTGGGACTCCGTTGCTTCACTCGTCCTGTTCCCAGGTATCGCACTCGTACCCACGCTTCAATACAGGGAACGTTCTGTCAGCCACGTCCTGTATTGCTGCCGCTGAGTCGTGAAACCCGCCATCCCATGCCAAGTGGTGAAATTGTGGACGTATGGCAAACTCGCCCGTCTTGTTGATAAAGCTCCAGAGGGCAGGGTAGAACCGAATGCAATCTCCGAGAACGTCGTCAAGGCAATTATAGGCATCATCCGCCGTCATCTGGCAGAACCACTCTTGCAGCCCTCTCAATGTGAGTGGATCGGGGAGCGGTTGGTAAGTTGGTTGCCTCCCTTCAGTGACTAGCCGCCCCCTGCCGGACTGGATCGCCTCAACAACGGCAGGTAGGCACGCCGCGTCGATGCCCGAAACAACTTCCCGCACTATCACCGACCAGACCTCGTGAAGCGAGTGTTCGTAATCGGCACCATCCCGCCCTTGGAACCGAGCCACTTCGGACTTGAAGTTGTCGTAGTCCAGATCCTCCGTCAACCCGGCCACCACCTGCGCCCAGATCGGCTTGTCCACGAAGATGCGAAAGGCGTAATCCGTTTTGATCGACTCTTTGACCTCACAGCCGCCGAGTAGGTGGGGAAAGCGTTCTTTCAGTCCTTCAAGGTGCAGGCGAAGCCTCGCCCGCGGCGGGTGTCCCCCGAGAAGCTCCGCCAGGCGCCGGTTGAAGCGCGAGACTCGCGGCTGAAGGTTGGCCGGGTCGGTTTCCCGGGTCCACGACTGGTAAACGTGATCGCGGGCGCGCTGCCAGGCGGCCATGGCCGTCTGCTTCAGGTCCGGCGGCATCACCGGGCTTTGAAACATGTTGGAGTTCCGCGTTCACGCGGTTTTCCTATCCGGCTGAAGCCGGGACTCCAACTTCCTTCGTTTGGGAATAGTGCGGCGCTATTCCGCACGATTTGGTTGCGGTTCGGCTGGAACGTAAACGCACTCCTTCAAGCGAGTAGATCCCCCTGGTGGGGCAGTGGGAGTGGCAGTTCTTCTCAGATTCGACGGATTGACTCATTTGGACCGGTGTTGTATAATTTTCGTGGAGTTGGGAACGAAATCCGGCTTCATGCCGTGTGACCTGCGCATGCGGGTCCTCATATTCCCAGCTCTGTTCTTTTTCGCTTTTCCGACGTCAACGGGTTCTTCTTGGTGTAGTACGCCCCCTACCCGTTCTCCCGGGTGTCGTCCACGTCATGCACCAGACTTGCCTTTGGGGCAACGTACTCCCAATAGCGATCTTCGCCCCTCTCGTACAACCGTTGAAGCGCCCAGAGGAAGTAGTCAACCGCCTGAAGGCCGCCAGCCTGGTTTGGTGTTGCCGCAATGATCTCGATCGGAGCGGTTGCAGTAATGCCCCACTTGCGGCGCAGGTTATTCCGGGCCTGCTCGATGGCGGTTCGCAGCGCCGGTGCGAGTCCGGTTTCCGCGCCGCGAGAACTGAATGACGTAGCTCGCCTCTTTGTGCAGCCGGTCGCGAAACAACCGGCTGACACAGCGGTCGTATAGTTGGTTAGGATGATAGCGGTAGCGAGGATGCGTCTTGTTGTGCTCCAAAACCTTCTCGACGATTGTCTGCTTATGGCGCACGACGGCGAACAGCACACCGTCCCCCGCTTCGTCCACGAAGTAGTGACACGGCGGGGAACTGTGCAGTGACGATTCAGGCATCCTTCTTCCCTTCCCCCATGCGTCTTACCCCTCTGTTCGCATAAGGCGTTGTCGTAGTACATCAGCAGGGCGGGGTCTTCCTGGATGATCTCGTCCTTGACGCAATGTGCCATGGCGATTATGTCTGAGGGTTATTATGCCCGCTTCGCTGAGCAGTTCCAACCAGTACCCGACTCGTCGGCCTCTTCCTCGACGATGCCGAGCTTGCCGATCACGTCGGCCAGCGACTTGCCCCAGCACGCGTTTCAGGTCGCCCGCCGGCCGATCCAGTCGAACACCGGCCAACCACTGAATCGAATCGCGATACTGGCTGAACACGATGCAACCCAGCCGGAGCCAGCCCCGATCCAGCAGGCACTGGCGGACGACCGCGTATTTCGGGTCGCGTTCCTGATTCGCCCGCAACGCCTCGACAAACCGCGTCAGCAGGCCGCGTTCTTCCGCAGTCAACGATCGCGAGAACTCCGAACCGGCCGGTGCGGCCGCCTCGTCGGGCGCTTCGTCTTCCTCGTCAATGTCCTCTTCGAGGTCGTCCCAGTCGGCGAGCATCTTTTCCGCCGTCTTCAGGCCGGCATGGATCGAGCTGCCCACCCGGCGAAGCAGCAGCGTCTTCAGAAAGCCGGCCGCCTTCATGCGCCGGCCGAGCGTCGCGCAGAACTCCTCGGCCAGCTCGTAAGCCTCCTGCAGGTACGGCGGCAGGCGAACGGCTTCTCGCTCGGCTTCGCCCAGCAGCCGCACGCCAATCTTCTGCAGCAGCGGCTCGTTCGTTTCCGGATCAATTTGGCTTTCAAGCTGCCCGCGGGTGCGGCGAACAATGCGGCGGATGAACGGATGATGCTCGCGGACGAAACGCGGGAAAAGCTCCGACAGCCGAGCCCGGTCCGGCGGGCGCAGCCGGTCCAGGTCGTTGCCCGGCACCACCGATTGCACGTCCGACAGGTCGAGCCGGCGTCGCAGGACCTCGAAATCCCAGTGCTCCGCCTTCGGTGGCAACGGGTTGCGCACCCATTCCCACTGCTCCGTGACGTTCTCCGGCAGGTCCACCAGCTCCATAATCATATCGAGGCAGTGCGGTGTGTTGCGCCAGCGGCTCCACGTATTGCCCAGCACGCTTTCGTCGCCGCGGCCGAGCACGTCGAGTAGGTCCCAGGCCTCGATGGGCCGAAGCTGCACCGGCGTGGCCGTGGCCAGCAGCAGGCTGCGCGTCTTCTCGGCAATGCGGTACATGAACGCGAGTAGATTGTTGGGTGGCGGTGCCAACGTCGGTCAGTACGGGCTATAATCAACTCCCATGAACATCCTCTTTCTCCACGGCTGGCACTCAACCCCAGGCGGCTTGAAGCCGACGTACCTGAAGGTCCATGGGCACACCGTTTTCAATCCCCAGTTGCCCGACGACGATTTCGACCTGGCCGTCAGTATTGCCCAGTCCGTCTACAACCGGCATCAGCCCGATGTCGTGGTGGGCAGTTCCCGCGGCGGGGCGGTGGCGATGAACATCAATTCCCAAGAGACGCCCCTCGTCCTGCTCTGCCCGGCCTGGAAGACGTGGGGAACGGCGACCACGTTAGCCGACCTTGTTTCGGGGTCGGATGTCGTTAGTCGTTTCATCGGCGGGTATCCTTCCATCAAATAGCCATCAAATAAAGCGTTGTGGGGCTTGTCACCGCAAGTCGTTTCACAGCAAGGACTTGGGTTGGCATCGCGCACCAGTGCCGTGCCGCGAGACGCCAGGCAGTCAAATAATGGTCAAATAAGAGCTGGGTGGCCCTAGGCCCAAAAGGGGAGGTATTTTGCGTATTTCTTTCCCTGGTTCGGATCATAAGGTCGGACCAGTCTGTCCTCAATGGCCTCGCGAATGATTCGGGACACGGTGGCGCTGTTCCTCTCGGCGATGCCGAAACGCTTGCGAAGGGAGGCATTCGTCATCGGATCGCGCTGAACATGGCGCAGGCAGGCATGGAGGTAGCATGCCCGCGAACGATCTGCGCGATCCATGTCCCTGATTGCCTTGTGGGCAAAAAGGATGGCACGGGTAGAGCCCTCCACCGTCTCGAAAATGGGGGCGGGTAATTGGTAGAACTCGGTCTGGAAAACCACCTTGTCGACCCCGCTGCCACGTTCCTCGCACACTCCAATGCGGCGCATGAACGACGCAAGCACTTCATTGCGCGACCGCGGCGGCGTGTCGAGAAACCGTTCGGTCTTGACCAACGGCAGTCCGGGATTGGTGATCTCCATGCGGTCGGAGAATATCTCGATCATCGGGCCGCTTCCGGTAATCGAAAAGTCCTGATGGATGATCGCGTTGGGGACCAGCTCGCGGATGGCCGGTTCGGGATACATCGGGACCTTCTTGCGGAGCGCCTGGCCGATAACCTCGTTGGCTGGCAGGAGGGCATTGACGAACTCAATCAGTCCCTCGAAGCCCGAGGCGTAGCCTTTGTGACCGAGCTGCTCTCGGATGGTTACCAGCCGTCCTTTGCCCTCGTAGACGATGACCCGCACTGCTTTTCGGCTGAGCCCCCTGAAAGTTTCGAGGTTCTTGGCAAAGAGAATCGCCCCGAGATTGGTGATATCCCAACCTCCAGCTTGGTCAGAAACGATCATGCGGTCGTCCTGCAACCGACCCAAGATCCCATTGCGATCCGAGGGTAGCGGCTGGTCGAGAAGGTCGAAGTAACTGGGATAATCGAGCAGAGTAAGCACATTGTCCACATCGACCCGCTCCATCGCGATCATCTCTTCAAACGGCGTCGTGTCGAACACCCGCCAGAGGTCCTTTTCGATCTGCGGGTGGTCCTTGAGCTTCTTTTGATAGGAGCCGACGCGAATGAACTCGGTGCCCTGGAACTGTACGGGGCGGCCCGATGCTCGCGGGATTTCCAGCACGACCACCGGCTTTCCCTCGTGCTGAAGTTCATGGAAGTGGAAATGAAGGCGGGGATTCAGAAGACGGGTAAGCCAGCTTTCGATATCTTCGTTCCCTTTCTTCGTTTGCGCGGGCTTAAAGGTAGTGCCGACCACGGCATGCGTTGTGTTCTGGATGCCCCAGACCAAATAGCCATTGGCCTTCCCCTGAAGTGCGGCAGTGTTACTTAGGGCGGAAAGATACTCGCCGATCTCCTCGGGGTTGGAGTAGTTCTCTTTGAACTCCACCCAGCCCGTTTCCACAGGCAGCTTGCGGAGTTCACTAACCAGTCCGTCGAAGTAGTTGTGAGTGAGTGTTGTGCTCATAGTCTGGTCCGACATCTAAAGTTGTGCCACGAGGTCGGCCAGCTCCGTTTCCAGCCGCTTGATTTCAAGGTTCAACTCCACCCGACGATTGATCTGCTTCTCCTTCTTCGCCTTGGTCCGCAGGACAGCCAGGTGACGCTGAAGTTCGGCTGCCAGCAGCACGGGGGTAGGGCACGGCCCGGTACAGCAGTCCCACCAGCCGCGCGGCCTTCGCTCGGGCTCGCAACGAAAGCCGCAGCACGGCAATTTCCAGGTACTCGCGCACGGCATCGCGGTACTCGGGCGCGCCGATGGTGGTCGGCTTCAGCGTGGCGACCCAGAACAGTTCCTCGATGCCCTCGTTGATGCGCCGCTTGTCGGCGGCGGTCGGCGCGCCGTTCTCCACCAGCATCTTCTTCGGCACGCGCCGGTTCACGGCGCTATCGGCAGGCAAAGCCAGGGCGGCGAGGAGTTTGGCGGCGGTGGTCATCTTCTCGGACTCCCCCTGTGGCAGGCTGGTGAGCTCTTTGAGCCGTCCGTGCGCCCTTTGGGCCGCGGTCTCCTGGAACCCGTAGATGTCTCCTTTGTCCTGTTCATGTCCCGTTTCTCAGGCGAGGGCGGGGGGGCGGCTAATGTCCCGTTTGTCCCGTTTGTATCCCCTTTTCGCGCGAGTACGTAGTACGCGCCACGCCCGGTCTTGCCAATGCGTGCAACAACGCCCTCTGCGACCATGTCGGCCAAGTCGCGGGTTGCCGTTTTCGTGATCGCTCCGGTGATTTCCTGGTAGTCTTGATTGGTGATTCGGCGCGCGGCTTTCAGATGCGTCAGGGCCCGACGCTGGCGCTGATTGAGGCCCAGGGTAGCAACGACGCGCTCCGTGAGCCAATCACGCCAGACGGTGACCGAAAACCCGCCCGCACGCTGCGCGAACTCGGGTTCCGGCAAAGAGTGCTCGACACTCTCGTGGATCATCATCAACGTGCCCGTACCGGACTTCTCGATATAGCGGGCAAGAAATAGCGCCTCGCAAATCCGGGCGTTGCGAGGCACGGAGCCGTGGGGCTCGCGCAACCGCTCAAGCGTCAGCGGCGGCGACAACACGCCGGGATTCCACACCTCCACGCGGTCGGCGAAGACGGAGACCTGTACCGCGCCCGCCAAGGCGTAGTCGCGGTGGGCCACGGCGTTGACGACGGCCTCGCGGACCACGTCCGGCGGGATTTCGTAGGCCACCGGTGCCCGCGCGATTTCGGTGCGCACGCCAACACTGCGGTTGATCACGGAAAGCAAGAGGTCCGTTGCCCGATCCACCTGATCGAAGAGCCGCCCCAGGAAGGGGACGCTTTGGGTGTAGTCCTTCAGCTCGCGCCGTTCGGACGCAAGTCCTTTCGGGACCGAACTGACAGAAATTTGGACGAGTTTCATGGAAGTCTCGGGAACGTGCACCTGAAAACCGTTAGTTTACCCCTTGCAGGGCGTGTGTTCAACCATCCGGCGAGCCCTCGCCAGGGGGTTGGCGACAGCGGCATACAATCGGCTTCCGGTTGTGCCGCCAGGGCAAACCTTGTACTCGGCGGTTCGGGAGCATCGTAGCAGCATGTAAGGCGAGCGCCGAAACCGGATTCTCCGTAGCCGCCTCTCTCCGAGATGCCGAACTCCGAGTCTCGGAGAGCCTCGGTCACAGCGGTGCCGGACAACCGGAACTCGGCCACCACGCTGCCGCCATCTTAGCAGGGTGGTCTCCCAGAACGTGTCCAACCTGCATTGATTTCTTGAAAATTCGTTGGCGCCATGATGATGGCCTTTGCCGCATCGGACAACTGCGGGGCGTCCTACCAAAACCAGAGAAACGTGTGCGTGCCGAGTAACAGGTTCATTCCATGTACTCCCGGAAATCGTCAAGGGGCGCGTCGAAGTCGGGGGCCATCCAATGACGGGTATCTTTGGCCGTGCCAGGCTGGCAAGGCCATGTCTTCCGTTGCTCACGCTTCAACGTGGCAATCGCTTCGCCTCCGTCAACGATCGTCACTTCATCGTCCGGCGCCATGGCGGGTAGTCCGGTAACCCGTCACGAACGTTTCCTCGGAGCGGACCAGCGTCCGGCCAAGCGGCCCTGCCATGGGTTGCCTGCAACCAGCGCAATTACAAGCCCTCATCATACCCCCTGTCAGGAGAGTGGCAAGGGGCTGGCCATGCATTTGCAGGGCCCATGTTGAATGGTTCTTCCGTTTCTAGGTGCAGACTGCTTTGCCCGCGGTGGACGGCACAACGGCGTGTGCCTACGACATTGGAGCGGCCTGCACCTAGAGACGGAAGAGCCTGTTGAATTCACTTCGAGCTGACAGAAATACGCAGGGATTAACGACTCCGGAAAGGAAACAAACGCCTGAAAGCGGGACTCCAACCGTTGGGGGCGTGTACCTGGAAATGGAAAAGGCATTATAATCAACTCCCATGAACATCCTCTTTCTCCACGGCTGGCAATCGACCCCAGGCGGCTTGAAGCCGACGTACCTGAAGGTCCATGGGCACACCGTTTTCAATCCGCAACTGCCCGACGACGATTTCGACCTGGCCGTCAGTATTGCCCAGTCCGTCTACAACCGGCATCAGCCCGATGTGGTGGTCGGCAGTTCCCGTGGCGGTGCCGTGGCGATGAACATCAACTCCAAGGACACGCCGCTCGTCCTCCTTTGCCCAGCATGGAAGACGTGGGGAACGGCGACCACGGTGAAGCCGAACACGCTGATTCTGCATTCCAGGTCCGACGAAACCGTCCCATTTGTCGATTCCGAAGAACTGGTGGCGAACAGTGGCTTGCCGGTATCGGCGCTAGTCGCGGTGGGGACGGAGCATCGGTTGGCAGAACCGGATGCTTTGGATAAGATGCTGAAGGTGGTGGAGGAGACGCATTAGGAGGAACGAAGATGGCGAGACCAAGAGAGCCGTGGAATATACGCCCTGCACGGAAAAGGGGACCTGTGACCGCCTCGCTGAAGGCCGAGGTGGAGACCAAAGCGAACGATTTGATCGCCAACGTGCTGAAGCCCCGGTACGTCAAGCCGCCCCGAAGCGATGAACAATTGAACTATATTACTGACATCACAGCCAAGTGGTTCCGAAACCATTTCTACTTCACTGCGACTTTTGCCTGCCCGGGACCGAATGCCCTGTCGCCCACGTTCGAGACGAAGTTCGCCCGAATGGAACCTCTCGGCGACGGCACGTTTGCCCTCTACGCCATGCGCTACACCGGCAGGGAGTGGGTTGGCGTATTGGACGCTCTGACTGTGGGTGAGTGCATGGAGGCAATTCGGGACGACCCTTGGTTCGTGTTGGCCTGATTCGAAACGCTGCAAGCAATCCGCCCCCAATGACCACCCCCACCTTCACCCCCGGCCCTACGCCGAGCACCGTCCGATCTGCTGATGGGGCAGTGCTGGCGACACCCGAAGGCTGGGCGCTGCTTCCGCCGGGCGATGCGGCTCTCACACGACGCGTGAAAGGCGCTGGTCCTCACTGGCTTGTCCAGGAGAAGAAAGGGAGGAAGACATTCTCCAGAGGCGTATGGGCGCCCGCAGCGACCATTGAGAAGGTCCGTGCCGAACTCGAAGCCGAACGATCCACCGACGCCTATGCCAAACGCAGAAACGCCGATGCCCGACGACGGGACAAAACCCAGTCCGAATACGTCAAGGACTTCTACGGGGCGGTGCTGAAGTTCCTGGCCTTCCATCCCAGCCATGCCGATATGGCCGACAGGCTGGCCCGTGCGGTTGTGGATCATGCCACGCCGGTTGGCAGCGGCACGGTCGCAAGGACGAAACGCATCCCTATCGAACAGCGTGCCGAAGCCGCCGTCATTGCCTGGCTGCGGCACCAGACCACGGCCTACGACACCATGAAGATTCCCCGAGTCAAAGGCAAGCGGCGGGAGGTCCGCCGGATGCTGGCCCAACGCTCCCAGGAGTTGCTCGGGCGCTATCGTAGGGGAAAACCGGTCGGGGAGGATTGTGTGTTGAGGACCGCGTTGAGCGCCAACCGCCCCAAGCGAGACTGACCATGTCCTACAGCGAATCCCTTGCCAGCCGCATCCGCGACGTGCTTGTAGGTCGGTATGGCATTACCGAAAGGAAGATGTTCGGCGGCATCGCCTTCATGCTGCACGGCAATATGTGCGTCGGCGTGTGGAAGACCTCCATGATTGCCCGGCTTGGCCCCGAGCAGGCTGCGGCGGCCTTGATGGAGCCGGACGTAGGCGAGTTTGACGTGACGGGGCACGCGATGAAGGGTTGGGTGGTGATCGAAGCGGAAGGCGTCGACACGGATGGGCAGTTGCGTGGCTGGGTCGAACGGGCGGTTGAGTTCGTTGAAACGCTGCCCAGGAAGTAGCCGTTTTACGATGTGCCGCCAGCGTCCGTTTCCGTTCCGGCATGGACATATTTCTCTTTTCCCTCGATCCGCAATTCCCTGGCCCACACTTTCACGGATTGCAGCGCGCCGGCTTCAACGGGTCGGACAACCTGGCGAAGACAATCTGGCGGTGCGACCGGTCGATGCCCACAATCCCGCCGGTTGCCGGATCGACTGCGAACGCCTGCCCGGGGAAAGCGGCAGGCATGGTTTCCAGGTGTTCGAGTACGTCGCCGTCGGCGGGTAATCGGAGGCGATAGAGTTCACGTGCGTCGTGGCCGCTTACCAGCAGGCAGTCGTTCCACCAGATTCCGCCGGAAATACTGCTGCGTCCTAGTCGCTCGATCACTTCCGGTGGATAATGCCAGCGGCCCTGTTCCTTCCACCGGTCATCGAAGCACGCCACGTAAGTCTGCGGATTGTCCTTGCCGTAGAAGGCAAAGTTGCACCACCACTTGCCGTCGTGGCGGACCGCCCAGGTGAGACTGCCGTCCGACTGGCCGAAATCCTTGTAGGTGGTCAACTGCATGGACTCGGGATCGAGCACCTTGATATCGCTTCGGTCGGGTTTGTTCGAGAAGTTCGAATGGGCGCAATAGAGCTTCCCTTTCCAGAAGAACCCGCTGTTGAGATGGTGCGCGTCGCCGGAACTTGCAGCCACGCGTTTGCCTGTCTGCCGGTCGTATTTCGCGACCACGCGGTTCGTAATCGCGTAGACATACTCGCCCCACGCCGCTGCGCCCTGGTTCGCTTCTGCGGCCGGTATCATGCTGGTCTGTAGCCAGGATCTCGCTGTGTGGCTGGCTGGTTCTTCAGCGAAAGCCTGCCCAGAAACGAGGAAGGCGAGAGACAGGATGATAACCAGGGACTGGCAGGAGCGACTGAGGGTTGGCATAGGGGGGGGCGAGTTGATAGTTGCTGGTTGCTAGTTGCTAGTTGCTAGAGACGCGCTCACGCGGGAAGGTGGGTTGCAGTTTGTCTGACCGGACGACCTCAAGGTTATGCTGATACGGCGGCGCCTCGATTACGAGTACGAGCACCGCTACGGCTAGGTACGAGTACGAGCAGAACGGGAGAAGTCTGTTATCTCGGCTGACTTCTGTTCAGATTCAATTCTTCCTGCAAACCATGTGTGATTCACTTCTCCAGCGGCATCATGCGAACGCAGACCGGCGAAGGGACGGTAACGCGTGAACCGGTCGGCTCCAACGCGCCGGTCTCCGGATCGATGCGCAGCACGATGATGGAATCGGAGTCCTGGTTTTCGGCCAGGATGAAGCGGCCGAGCGGGTCTATGGCGAAGTTGCGTGGCGTGTTGCCGCCGGTGGACGTGTGTCCCAGTGGTGTGAGACGGCCGGTCTGCTGGTCGATCCGGAAGGCGGCGATGCTGTCGTGCCCGCGGTTCGAGCCGTAGACGAACTTGCCCGACGGATGGACGACCACCTCGGCGGTTGTGTTCTTTTCGGTGAACCCGGCCGGGAGGGTGGGGACGCTTTCCAGCACGGTCAACCGGCCTTGCTTCGCGTCGTAGGCAAACACCGTAATGGTACAGTCGAGTTCATTGATCACATAGGCAAACCGTTCGGTCGGATGGAAGGCGAAATGACGCGGGCCGGCCCCGGGGGCAACCTTGGTGAACGGGGGAGTATTCGGTGCGAGCGATCCGTCGTCCGACGAAAACTCGTAGACCAGCATCTGATCCAGGCCCAAGTCGGCCACGAAGGCGAACCGGTTGGCCGCATCCAGGTTGATCGAGTGGGCGTGCGGACCTGCCTGGCGTCGCGGGTCCACGCTGTGTCCTTCGTGCTGGATGAAAGCCGAGGCAGGTTCCAGCAATCCGTCCGGCCGGATGGGAAGAACCGAGACGCTGCCGCCGCTGTAGTTGGCCATAAGCACGTTGCGGCCGGCCTTGTCGACCGTCAGGTGGCACGGTCCGGCGCCTTCCGACGACTGGGCGTTCAACCGCGTCAACATGCCTGTCTTGGCATCGATGCTATACGCCACCGCACCGCGAACCGGCTTGCCGTCAACAATACCAGCCTGGCCGATCGCGTAGAGGAACTTCTGGCTGGGGTGAATGGCCACAAACGAGGGCTTGACCGCCTGGGCGGCCAGCTTGGGTTCGCTCAAGGTACCGTCGGCCGGATTGAGGATCGCCTGGAAAATCCCGCCGTTCTCACCTTCAGAATACGTGCCGATATAGACCCGCCACGCGGCAGGTTCCTCGGCCATGACCGCAGAGCCGAACGCTCCCAAGCAGGTGAAAATCGCGACGGGAAGCATCTGCCAAAGCTGGTTCGTTGTCAACATGGTGGTACCTTAATCCTTTGAAGCAATGACCGGATTGTAGCGATTGCAGCCATTCACCAAGCGGCAGGGCCCCCCTGCTGCACGCGGGGATCGACTGGTTCCCAAGTTTACTACCTGCCAGCAGGCGATTCAAGCATGTTGGTATTTTGGTGTACGGCAAGACTTTCTGGCAATTGGTTGGCGTCTGCTTTCAGTCCCCCCGGAAGTGCCACTGCTGGTCGCCTGCGGCCTTCTGGGATACAATGCAGTTCTTCGCAGACATCCTCGGTACCCCCCCAGAAGCCACGATGCATTCGGACCGACTTTCGATGCCCGCTGCCAGTCCTGCCGATCGCCGACGAGTGTCGGAATACCGCCTCATGGTTCGCATTGGACTGATCGGCGGCGTCTTTTCGGCAATCGTATGCGCCTTGCTGCTCTACGATTACAGTCGTCGCAGGGCGGAAGATCCGGCAGAGACGGTCGCGTTCAAGGCCATGAAGGTCGCCCTGCGCGAGGATCCGGGCAGCGACGAACTGAAGCAGCAGTTCCGCCAGCTTGATCAGGCGTTGCGCGACGATTTCTTTCGGCACAAGGCGTTCGCGGCGGTTGGCGGCGTGCTGCTGTTGGCAGGCGTGGCGGTGACGCTCATCGCCGCAACCCGCGCGGCCGTTCTGAACCGGTCACTACCCAGTCCCGAAGGGTTTGCACCGCCCGGCGATTCGGAAACGCCGCTCAGCCGGCTGGCCCGTTGGGGAGTCGCCACGATGGGAGTCGTCCTGGCCGTTGCAACGGTCGCATTGAGCCTGGCCTACCGAAATCCCTTGGACGATTGGAACGAGACGGCGGGTGGGCCCGGTCCGGCGACCGCCGTTACCGACGCGGCGCAAGGCATTGCGGCCTATCCTCCGCCCGCGCGCGAGGCGATCGAAGCGGCATGGCCCCGATTCCGCGGCCCCTACGGAAACGGCATTTCGGCCTATACGAACGTTCCGAAAGAGTGGGATGCCGCGACCGGCAAGAACATCCGCTGGAAGACGGAAGTCCCTTTGCCGGGCAATAGTTCTCCCATCGTCTGGCAGAAGCACGTCTTCCTGACCGGCGCCGACGAGCAGCAGCGGAAGGTTTTCTGCTTCGACACCGATTCGGGCGACCTTCTATGGCAGGCGGAAGCGCCCGGCACGCCGCAGAGTACGGCCAAGCCGCCGAAGCTCATGGAAGATACAGGCTACGCTGCGCCGACGGCGGTGACCGATGGCCGGCTTGTATTCGCCATTTTCGCGAACGGCGACCTTGCGGCGTTCGACTATAACGGCAAGCTGGCATGGTCGCACAGTTTCGGTATTCCCGAAAATGGTTATGGACACGCGGCCTCGCTGGCAATGCACGAGGGGCTTGTCTTCGTGCAAATCGACCAGGGGGCTGAAGGGGCCGACGAGAAATCCCGTCTCTATGCCATGAACGCCGCCAGTGGAGCCATTACCTGGCAGGTAAAGCGGGCCGTTCCCAACTCGTGGACGTCGCCCATTGTGGTCGAGCATGAGGGGCGATGGCAGCTTATCACGGCGGCCGACCCGTGGGTGATTGCCTACAATCCGGCCGACGGCAGCGAACTCTGGCGCGCGAAATGCCTGAAGGGCGATTGCGGTCCATCTCCGGTCCTGGCCGGCGGGCTCGTCCAGATTGGCAACGAATACTGCGAGTGGTTTGCCATTCGGCCTGACGGTACGGGCGACGTAACCGAAACGCACATCGTTTGGGCGACCGAAGATGGCCGGCCCGATACGTGCAGCCCGTTGGCTACCGACGAGATCGTCATGCTGCTGCCGAATACGAGTTACTTCACCGGACTGGATGCGAAGACGGGCAATAGGCTGTGGGAAGTCGAGTTCGACCCCTACTTCACCACCTCCCCAAGCCTTGTCGGGGACCTGGTGTACCTGTTCGACAAGGAAGGCGGAAGCTGGATCGGCAAACCCACGCGTGAGAGTTGTGAGAAGGTAAGTGAAGGGAGTCTGGGCGAGCCGTGCGTTACCAGTCCGGCGTTCCAGGACGGCCGCATCTATATTCGGGGCGAGACGCATCTGTTCTGCATCGAAGGGAAATAACGGCGCCATGCTCGACCTCGCATTTGTCGATGAGACGGTTGCTCGCCTTGGGCGCGATCGCGCGGCCACCATTCCCATTCTGCAGGCCATCCAAGAGCACTACCGCTGGCTGCCGCCGGAAGCCCTTCGCCGCGTGTGTGAACTGAGCCAGATCACGCCGGCATCGATTACAGGCGTATCGACGTTCTACACGCAGTTCCGGCACCGTCCGATGGGCGAACACGCGATATGCGTATGCCATGGCACGGCCTGCCACGTCAAAGGCGCCGGGCGAATCCAAGAGGCTTTCGAGCGGCATCTGGGCATCCCCAAAGGCGACGATACCGATCCGCAGCGACGGTTCACCATCGAGAAGGTGGCCTGCCTGGGGTGCTGCACACTCGCACCCGTAGTGCAGATTGACGGCGTAACGTACGGGCGTCTGACCGGAAACCAGGTGGGCGAAGTCGTTGAAGATTTCCTGCGACGGGCCCGCGAAGGGGATGGCAAGCCGGCAGTTCGCGTCGTCACCCCGGACGGCGAACTGGGCGAAGTGCGCGTAGGACTCGGCTCCTGCTGCCAGGCGCAGGGGAGTGCCGACGTCCGCGATGCCATTGAGCGAACGCTCGCCGAGACAGGGGCGCCGGCCGTCGTGAAACGGGTAGGATGCGTCGGAATGTGCCATCAGACGCCGCTGGTCGAACTGGTCTCGGCGCGCGGAGAGAATCGCCTGTTCGCCCACGTTACTCCGGACGACGTACCCGATATCGTACTCGACTATTTCAAGCCACGCGGCCTGCTGCGACGCGCCGGCCGGCGTCTCAACCGCTGGCTGGATCGCATGGCTAGCGACGAAACCGGGGCGCCCGAACGCGACCGCGCGATTGACGTGCGCGATCCGCCGGTATGCGCGTTCCTCGGTCCCCAGCGACATCTGGCCACCGAGTATTGCGGCCAAGTCGATCCGACTGACCTGGATGAGTATCTCCGGCATCATGGTTTCGACGCGCTCGGCATTGCCCGGAAGCTCGCCCCGGAAGAGGTCATTCGCCAGGTGACCGAAAGTGGCCTGCGAGGGCGCGGCGGGGCCGGTTTTTCAACCGGTATCAAGTGGCAGCGCGTGCGCGAGGCGGTTGGCGAGGTGAAGTATATCGTCTGCAACGGCGACGAAGGCGACCCCGGCGCGTTCATGGATCGTATGATCCTGGAGTCGTTCCCCTATCGCGTGATTGAAGGAATGCTGATTGCCGCGCACGCCGTGGGCGCGAAGCAGGCGTTCTTCTATATTCGCGCCGAGTATCCTCTGGCCGTGCGACGGGTTCGCGATGCGCTGGCCGTGTGCCGCGAGCGCAGCCTGCTGGGCGATGTGGACATGGCCATTAAGGAAGGCGCCGGCGCGTTCGTCTGCGGCGAAGAGACCGGGCTGATTGCATCGATCGAAGGGCGCCGCGGCATGCCGCGTCTTCGGCCTCCGTTCCCGGCCCAAAAGGGGCTTTGGGGACGGCCTACGCTGGTCAATAACGTCGAAACGTACGCCACACTGTCGTGGATTCTGCGCAACGGTCCCAAGGCGTTTGCGAAGCTGGGAACCGAGAAAAGCCGTGGCACGAAAGTCTTCGCGCTGGCCGGAAAGGTGCGGCGAGGCGGGCTCATCGAAGTACCCATGGGCGTGACCCTCCGGCAGATTGTCGACGAGGTCGGCGGAGGGGTAGCCGACGGCCGGACACTGAAGGCCGTCCAGATCGGCGGGCCCTCCGGCGGATGCGTGCCGGCGAGACTGGCCGATACGCCGGTCGATTTCGAAGCGCTGACCGCGGCCGGCGCAATCATGGGATCGGGCGGGCTGGTGGTGCTGGACGATACGGATTGCATGGTCGATATCGCACGCTACTTCCTGCAGTTCACGCAGGAGCAGTCGTGCGGTAAGTGCACCTTCTGTCGAATCGGCACGCGGCGCATGTTGGAATTGCTGGAACGCATCTGTGCAGGCGAAGGGAAGGCGAAGGACGTGGACGAGTTGGAACGGCTTGCCCATTCGGTTCAGGCCGGCAGCCTGTGCGGCCTGGGCCGTACCGCGCCCAACCCGGTCCTTTCGACCCTACGGTACTTCCGCGAGGAATACGAAGCCCATCTCGAAGGATACTGCCCGGCCGGCAAGTGTACGGCGCTGATTGAGTATCACATCACCGACGATTGCATCGGCTGCACGCTATGCGCCCAGCATTGCCCGGTGGACGCCATCGCGTTCACACCGTATCAGACCCACGAAATCGATCAGACCTTATGTACGCGTTGCAACACCTGCCGCCAGGTATGCCCGGCCAATGCAGTAGTGATTGAAAAGAAGGGCGCTCGGCGCGAGGCAGCCAGCCAGCCTTGAGCGTGAGCCAGGCCATTGACTACTTCTGGTCGGTCAGCGAGCCGATGATCCAGCAGTAGATCGAATCGGCCATCTGACGATACCCGGCCGCAGCGGGATGCACGCCGTTGTTTGCGCGGGTCACCTCGGTTTCGGTACGGCCGTTTGCCGGGACGGTTACCGTCGGGTAGTTGTGCACGCAGTCCAGATTCACGTGGGCGGGAATCAGAAAGACGTTCTCGGCTGCACGGTTGCTGTAGGCTTCGATCAACCGTTCCACAACCCGGTGCTGGTTGCGTCGATACTGATAGCGAGTCTGGCCGCAGCGGTAGTTCGCGCCGAAGGCATCCTGCGAGGCCGAGGGCGGGACCAGCATGACGACGCCGATCTTGGTCTCGGGCCCCACTCGGCGGAACTCGGCAATCAGGATGTCCATGTTTACCAGGAAACGGTCAATGCTCTCTTCGATCGTCTCTTCGGTGGCGCCGAAGTTGTCGTTGCAGCCGAGTGCGATCGTGATATAGTCGGGCGCCTTGCCCTCGTTGTTTTCCTGGCAATAGCGGGCGAAGTCCAGCTTTGGTTTGTCGTCGGTTAGAAAAAGGAACGGGCTGCGCTGCCGCCGCGAATTGTCGGGATCGAGAACGGCGGCCCACCTGGAGGCAAACGTCACTGCGGCCCAGCCGCCGTAACCTTCGTGCCGTACTCCCTCGCCGCGATCCGTCGTGCCGATCAGCGTCACCTGCGGGTTGCCTTCCTGCGCGAAGAGATGGTTGAGTTCCGCCGGATAGACGGATGCCGCGGTAAGACTGTCGCCAATGATCAGATACGACAGCTTCCGATCGGCGGCCGCCTTGGCTGAAACGACGCGCAGTTCCGTTGTCCCCTCGGCGACCATCTGATAGTCCGAGTTGTAGACCTTCAGCGTGAGCGCATGGCGGCCCGTGTCTTCCTCCGACGGGATCCAGGTGTAGCGCTCTGCCTGCTGGGCGCCTTTGGCGCAATCGATATCGAAAAGATAATCCTCGATATTCGGCGTAAGAACGACGTTGTCAAAGTAGATATTGCACTCGACACCGGGGGCTGCATACAAAACAGGTGGCAGGACGAGTCGCAGCGATGCTGCCGGGACAGGTGTCGAAGGTTCGGTGGTTTGAGCGTGAATCGCACCCGACGCGACACTGAGCAGGAACACAAACAGGCAGGAACACTTCACCAATCGCATCGTTCATTCTCCGGCAAGGTGGGTTAACTTCGATTGCGGCGCAGAAGGAGGGCGGCAAGACCAAGCAGCAGGAGGACCAACGCACCCGGCTCAGGAACGGCTCGCAGAACAACCTGGCTGTTCGTGCCGGTTCCATAGCTGATCGTGAACTCGCCGTCGAATGGAATGGAAAGCGTGTCGAAGGCGTTGTGCGTAGCACCCAGGCTTCCGTACTCAAACAGCACGAAACTGTCGCCAATCTCGGGCTCGAAGCCGCCCAACAGGGCCAGTTCCAGGGTTCCGCCCAGGCTCAACAGATCGGTAACGAGGACCTGATCGTGGTACCCGGCGCCGTTGCCGGCCGTCAGGCCACCCAGTTCCATGAGGGTCGTCGAACCGGCATCGAGTGTAAGACTGTCGACCGTGAAGACGCCTGCACTGGCGCCGGGCGACAACATGCCACCGGAATGCACAGTCACGGGTGCTCGGAGAATGCCCGTACCGCCTAGCGTACCACCATTGTTCACGGTGACGGCTGCCATCGTGACAGGATTGTAGTAAGTGTCCGGCTGCCCCTCGATCCAGCCGGAGTTGACTGCAGCCGATTCGCCGTTGAACAACAGAGCGCCCGCATTGATGACGGTTTCGCCTGCATAGTTGGCGACTGTGTTCACAACCAACGTGTAATCGCCGTTTTTGGTGAGCCCACCGGATTCGGCAACTCCCACGGCCGGCCCGTAATCGGAATGGAATGGCGAGCCGTTGATGGTGATAGTCCCGCTGCCGATACCGCCAAAAACAGTGTCGTCCTGCATGATCAGGTCGCAGTTCAACGTGACTGAGCCGGAACCATTGTGAGTGAACAGGGCGGTGCCGCCACTCTCCGGATTGTTCAGGCCGATATCCCGATGTGCATTGTAGAAAGTCCAGTCGCTCGTGCCCTCGAACCGCATTTCCTTCACGATGTACGGGTTGCCGGAATGCGTATTGACCGAGTAGCTGGCCTGATCTGTAAGCGCGAAGACGACGACATCACCTGCGGTTGCATTCGAACCGGGAACCATGCCAAAACCCCAATTCTCCGCCCGTCCCCACCAATCGTCCGTGGCGTGGCCACGGGTGTAGTAGTGCGCTAATTCCGTCACTGTGATCGTAACGACATCGTTGGCGCCACTGCCATAGTCGGCCACAATTGCGGGTGCAATTGTGTCGAATGCGTTGGCGCTTGCGTCGAGCGAACCGTATTGGAATATCGTGTAACTAGCGCCGACGGTGGGCATATAACCACCGAACAGCGAGATATTCAACGTACCACCCAAGCTGAGTTGGCCGGTGACGATTGCCTGATCGTGATGTCCGCTGCCGCTGCCCGGCGTAAGGCCGCCCAGTTCGATGCGCGTATTGGAGCCGGCATTCAGTGTCAGGTCGTTGTCGATTGTGAAGATGCCGGCGGCTCCGGCTCCTGGGGCAAAGTTCGCGCCCGACTTGACCGTGACGGGGGCCCGAAGGATGCCGCTGCCGCCCAACGTCGCGCCCGAATTGACGGTAACCTGGCCCATGGTCACAGGCACCCAGGTCCACGTTGACGGATCCTCCGAAGCGAATGCGGGGTTGGCTTGTGCCGACTCGGCGTTGAACAGCAGGGTTCCCTCGTTGATTACCGTCGCGCCCCGATAGCTGGCGTAATTCTCGAGGGCGAGCGTGTAACTGCCTTCCTTAGTCAGGCTGCCGGGGCCGTACAACCCTTGGCGCAATCCGTGGGTTGCGTCGGTTTCCACGCCCCGGCCGTTGATGGTGACGGTACCGGTCCCTGTTCCGCCGAACACGGTATCGGTGTCGAGACGCGTATCGCAATTGATGGTAATCGCGCCGGAATTGTTCTGTGTGAAACGCGAAGGAATGCGTGATTCGGGGTTATGCAGGTGCAGCGTGAAGTGATTGTGGTACAGTTCCCACGTTCCGGTCGTATTGAACTGCACGTCTTGTACGAAGCGGTCGTTGTTCCAGATATTCGTTTTGTTACGTAAGGATCGGCTCTCGTCAAAGATGACAATGTCGCCGTCAGATGCTACCGAGCCGGGTTCTTCCTCAGGATCCCAGTTGTCCGCGTATTCCCAGTAATTGTTCTCCGAGTGATTGCCCGTATAGTAGTAGGTCGCCGCTGCGCTCCGCGAGATCGCACCGTTGCTTCCCGTACCGTAATCGGCGACAAAACCGTAACAGATGAGGGCAACGACTGGAATTTTGGTCATCGTTCGCGACATGCTCATGATGGACTCCTTCGGACGGAAGGCGACCCCTCGGCAGGGTCTTTGCCTATGTCCTGGGCGATGTGTGACACCTGAAATCGAATGCTATCATTATGATTCCGCCAGAAGGCGGGGTCAATCGTAGCCGTAATCGTCCGGTACGTTTTCTTTGCCCTTGGATGTGCTGAGGGCGCGCCAGATGTCGATGTCGATTTCGTCGGTGATGAACTGGACGGATGCATCGCACAGGACCGACTGCACACCCCCAGGGTGACGGCTGCGCGATGCCCATGTCATGGGGAGGCTGGTCGTGTGGGGGCCGACACAGGGCGGGTTCAACGCGGCCGTGTTGTTGCAGTAGCTGGACGATTGCATGACGTCGGGTTGGTGGGAGTTGGGGCTCAGGTAGGTCATGAAACCCGAGCCGAATCCCCACCAGGCGAATCCACGTAAGTCGTGTTCGTGCCCCTGGATCAACTCGCTTACCATCAGTGTCTTGCTGGTCCCATCAGAAATGGAGTTGAGCTTGAACGCCTGCGTCCGCCCGCCGACGTTGTCGGCAATCGTGAATGGGGCGCCGAGGAATTTCACGCCGTTCATATCCTGTTGCTCGTCCGGACCAACCGTCGTCCGGTTGATGAAGCCCGTATTCCCGTAGTTCACCCCGTAGTTATGCGACGTGATGCCGCTCCAGTTGTCTTCCTCGGCAGGAGTGTCGCTCGGGCACGTGTACGTGGCGATACGCGTTTTGGTGACCGGGGTATTCTTCGAACCTGAATAACGGTACGATCCGTCAGGATTGTCCCACTTGCCGTTATGGTCATACTGATCGTACAGTGGCTTCATCTCGATATAGGGCAGGATAGCGACCATCCACGAGCCCCAGCAGCAGCCAAACGAACCAACCGGGAAGCTACGTAACGAGTTCTCGTAATTGTGGATGGCCAGCCCGATCTGCTTCAGGTTGTTGGCACAGGTCATCCGGCGAGCAGCCTCGCGCGCTGCCTGTACGGCCGGGAGCAACAGCCCCACCAAGATGCCGATGATGGCAATCACCACGAGCAGTTCGATTAGCGTAAAACCCCTTCGGCCGAATCGCATCGTTTAGCCCTCTTTCTGGAAGGTCATCTTCGTGAAGTCGTGATCTCGAAGTCGAATCGGTTTTCTTCGTCTGCCACGACCTTGCGGATGATATCGCTGAAGACATTGAAGTTTGGAGGGATCAGTTCGACGCCTGGAAGCTCTGCGGCCGGGGCCGGTAGTTCGCCTCCATCGGGTGCGCGCATGTCGGGAGGGTTCTCCTTGCCCGAATAGATACGCACGATATAGCTTCCTTCGGGTAGGCCTTTGGCTTCCGGCAGGAAGTACTCGCCGTTCTCGATGAGTGCTCCGCTGGCCACGCCCCGCTCCTGTTGCGAGTGGAACTCGATCACGCCATGTTCCAAGCGGCCGCCGTTGAGAGTGACCGATCCAGAAACGGGCTGCCGGTCCCGGGGGTTCTTGCCCCCACACCCGGCCAGAATCGACGTTCCGGCCACGAGTAGAGGCAGCCAGACAACACGTTGCCGCCAAAGTGACTGCAAGGCATAACTCCGGGGGTTCCGGATAGAAGACATATTGAACCCTCCCAAAAGAACATGCAGGTACGAGCCGGCTGCCGGCGTCTGGCGGATCGTTCATGGTGCTGTTGGTCCCAACCCGGTGATTGTCACGCAAAATGGAGGGCGTGTCAATCGATGGCGTCATATGGACTCAGGTGAGATGTTCGTGGAACTGCAATGTGTGATTGCACATTGCTGACCGGGGGGCACGCATGATACAATCAGGGAGAGTTATTCGCTCCCTCCCCTTCTGGTACTGGTCGCAGGCTTGCCCTGCTATATCGCTTGGAGGGGGCGGAAAAGGGGAAGGCCTTTGTTCCTGGTTTGTTGAGACTGCTATGACGCGCACGTGGATGGTTTCTGTTCTGATTGGGATGGTGGTTACGGCCGGATGGCATACGGCAGCGATTGCCCAGGGCCCTATCGAGCAGGTTCTGGCGGCAACGTTCCGTCTTTCAAACAACGGCAAGTCGTCGACTGCCTTCCTGGTCTGGCCCAAGTCGGGCGAAGCGCAAGGGGGTAAACGCGCGATTCTTGTCACGGCAGGCCATGCCCTGAAGGACACGCCGGATGCCAAAGCTACGCTCGTGCTTCGCGCGAAGAACGACGACTCCACGTACTGCCGGCAGGAAGTAACCATCCCCGTTCGCGACGGGAAACAATGCCTGTTCGTGTGCCACCCCGATCTCGATATCGCGGCTCTCCCGATCGATCTGCCCGAAGCAACGGCGATCGAGCCGTTACGCTACGAGCAACTTGCCGCAATGTCCTTTGTCGAAGAGGGGAAACTGAAGGTTGCCAGCGAGGTATTCGTTCCCGGTTATCCCGCCACGCTGGAAGGGAACGAGGTCGGCTGGTCCGTGCTCCGCAAGGGAATCATCGCGACCCATCCGCTCGTACCGGTCCAAAAGACGCCGAAAATCATGGTGAACGCGGCTACGTTCGGCGGCGACAGCGGCGCGCCGGTCGTGCTCGTCGATGGCGACCGAGCCGTAGTTGTCGGCATTGTTGTTGGAATGCAACGACAGACGGATCGCGCATCCATGTCGTTCCAGGAATACGTGTCGCACATGCCCATGGCTCTGGCCATTACATTGCAGGCGCCTTTCATTCGCGAAACGATCGACCTGCTCGGGAAGGCCGAAGCGGCCGCTGCGCCTGCGGCCGAACCGGCGGCTGACGCGAAGGAACCGGCAGACGAGGCGAAGCAAACGCCCGAAGCCAAGCTGGAGCCTGCTTCATAGACGCTCGATTCACTTGCTCGCGCTGCGTGCTTGTCCGGGGCGACGCGCGAGCGCGTACAAGCTCGAAGCGCAAGCGAGTGGGTCCGTTCAGGTCCCACAACGCGGCGTCCGAAACGCTCGATCCACTTGCTGGCGCTGCGTGCTTGTATCGCGGACGCGCGAGCGCATACAAGCTCGAAGCGCAAGCGAGTGGGTCCGTTCAGGTCCCACAACGCGGTGCCGGAAACACTCGATCCACTTGCTCGCGCTGCGTGCCTGTCCGGGGCGACGCGCGAGCGCGTACAAGCTCGAAGCGCAAGCGAGTGGGTCCGTTCAGGTCCCACAACGCGGCGCCGGAAACGCTCGATCCACTTGCTCGCGCTGCGTGCTTGTATCGCGGACGCGCGAGCGCGTACAAGCTCGAAGCGCAAGCGAGTGGGTCCGTTCAGGTCCCACAACGCGGTGCCGGAAACGCTCGATCCACTTGCTCGCGCTGCGTGCTTGTATCGCGGACGCGCCAGCGCGTACAAGCTCGAAGCGCAAGCGAGTGGGTCCGTCAACATCCCAAGACGCGGCGTCCGAAACGCTCGATCCACTTGCTCGCGCTGCGTGCTTGTCCGGGGCGACGCGCCAGCGCGCAGAAGCTCGAAGCGCAAGCGAGTGGGTCCGTCAACATCCCGAAACGCGGCGCCCGAAACACTCGATCCACTTGCTCGCAGCTTCTATTTCCATAGCTCATCAAAGGCTTCGACCGTGCGATCGACCAATGCCTGGGCGCCCTTGGGGCCGACAAGGCCCGTCATGACGGTGGCGCTGTAGTTGGTGAACGGTTTTTCATTGAGTTCGCCCCCGGCCAGTGCGCGCGGCGTTGCCACGTAGTAGCCGTGCTGTGCGCCGGTCGCGGCCAACTGGATCAGAAACGTCTCGACGGCCGGACTTCTCGCTTGAATCTGCACGCCGTAGTCGACGAACAACTCGAACGGATTGGTCGCGATGGCGACGTCACCCAACCGCATCGCGTGCAGTTCGACGGCGTAGGTCTTCGCCTCGCCCTTCTGCTGGGCCTCGTAGCGCTCGGCAATCAAACCGTAGAGTCCTCGGGTCCAACTGTCCGACTTGGCTCGCTGGGTCTTCGCATCGATGTCGGCGCACACCTTCTTGGCCACGGCATATTCGGCATCGGTGACGATCCGGGCCGGCAGCTCGACCTGCTCAACCCGGTGGGCGAACGGAACGTCGGTGCGAATGTCCTTGCGAATGACCTCCGCCACGTCAACAAACGCGGCCGCTACCCGGCGGCCGATCTCCTGGCTCGCACTAAGCCCGCGGAGTTCCATCATGCGCTTCTCCGCCTGCTTGTTCACCTGCGGGCGCGGCGTCTGGTCGCCGGCAGGCGCACAGAATCCCAGCACGCACACGTTGTCGCCGTATTGCTTGTGAATGGCATCGCGTACGTCGTGCCAGAAGTCGGCGCTCACCTGGCTACCGCCCTGAGCCTGGGCCGTGGTGGCCAGGGTGATGGCCGTGGCGATGAGTTCCTTCTGGGCATTGTAGAAGCAAAGGACGTGAACACCGTGGTCCTCGTAACCTTCGATGCCGCGGAACTGGGGATCTCGCGTGTTGCCATGCATGCGGGCCGTACCGTCGGCATACACCACGCGCCGGTTATGGCCTGCAACCGCGTGGCCAAGTCCCCAGGCGACCGCCCCCGCCTTCCGGCCGTTCCATGCCTTTTCAATCGCTTGCGCCAGTTGTTCGTTAAGCCAGGGAAGGTACTCCTTGGGCTGCATGGCATCGGCGTAGTCGGCTTCGTCGTATCGCTCTTGAAGGAGGACGGGGGCAGCGTGCGTGTGAGTTGCGGCCAGAAAGAGTTTGTTCAGATCGAAGCCGGGCAGCCGGTTCGCCAGGTGTTTTCGGAGTCCGTCCTGAATGCCCGGCCGGATGACGCACAGATCACAAGCGACCAGGATGGCCTGATCCAGCGACTCCTTGCCGTTGCGCGACTCGAGGGCCAGTACGTTGGCGACCAGTGGGCTATGGACTTCTCTCCCGATGCGGACGGTGGTGCCGCCTGTGAGCGGAAGAGGTCGGTCGGGCGTGATATTGGCCGTAGCGGCCCCGATCCAGAGCTCGGCGGCTTTCACCGAGACGGGGGCCGCCAGAAATCCCATCGCAAGGATTGCGGCACACGCGGGCAAGAGAATACGGGCAACGGCCGGGACAACTCGATCATAGGCGACTTTCATAGCAGACTCCTTCGTGCGGTGATGTGGGAGGTTCACTGGTCGGCCGGCGGATCGGCCGGTACGAGTTGAATGCGTGCATAACGGATTGTGGTCCCCGGCAGTCGGTCGCCGCGCCCCACGACCTCCAGTGTGTGGGAGGGAAGCGTGCCTCCGTAGGCGGCTGCCGTCATGCTGAGCATCGTAAACGGATGTTCGAGTGGAATATCGATGGGCGTGGCAGGCGTGGCTTCGTCGCCAATTTCGATAAGCCGGTTGACCAGACGGCCATCGGGGGCGCGTTCGGTGGTGAAGACGAACAGACGCCCGTCGCCGGTTGCGTGGAAATGGCCCCATTGCGGCACATGCGCTTTTGTGCCTTCGATGTGTTCGAGCAGGGTGACTCGCGAGATCATCTTGCCGGCACGCATAACGCCAAGCCGGAGCGACGTCTTCAACTTCACGTCGCTGAAGTATTTCGGCCGAAGACGCGTATCGATATTCTTTTCCCACCAGAGGATGTAGCAGTCAGCGTTCGGTGCAATCCACAGGTCGCAGTTCCACACTTCACCCGCCGATTCGCTCAGGTCGACCGCATAGATCCAGGGCGAAAGCGGCTGGTGGGCGATATCGGGACTCCACGAGTAGCCAAGATGGTAGCGGCCCCACACTTTCGAGTTCTTCGACTTGCGGTACTCGACCCGCTCTTCGACGAAGTCTTCGACCCCGCCCTTGGTAATCACGTGGGCCGCCCCGTTGCGCAAGGCCACCCCTGGATACAGGAACCGGATGGGTATGGGGCCCTTGTAGCTGTCGATACTCGGAAACTCGACCAGGCCCGAGTTCAGCCAATCGCCAGTGCCGTCGCGATAGACCCAATGCTGACCGCGATAGGCTTCGACGTTCATCAGCAGAACATTGCCGTTTTCCGGGTCGCAGCCGATGCCGCGGTAGGAATGTTCCGAGAAAAGCGGTTCCGTACTCCACGGCAGTTCGAGCGAGCGTGGCGCCGCAGTCAAATCGCCGAGGCGAAACGCCAGCAGGCCAGGCTGTGCGGGCCCGGCGAACCTGTCCGGCACAAGCGTTGGGTTGACCGACATGAGCAATTCGGAACCGGAAAGGACGATCGGCGACGGCTCGCGCGTGAGGTTGTGCTCCTCACGCTGCAGAACGCGCCACCCATCGGCCTTGCGTGTCATCAACGCCCAACGCACGCAGTTCAACGGCTTCGCATCTGGCACCGTTTCCGTTGCACTGAGCAGTAGGGTGTCTCCTCGCCGGGTGAGAACGGTCGATCCGTACGTCCACAGCGGGAACGAGCCGTTCTGCGAGTCCTCGTAGGTATAGACGGTTTCCTCGATTTCCACCACAGCCTTCAAAGGCGGCTGGGCGCTGAGCGAGGAGGCCCACAGAACCGAGGACAGCACGCCGAGCACGGAACACAGGGGTTTCATGGCAGAGGTTCCTTTGGGAAAGGTGCGAGTGGGTTGTTCGTTATGGGGTACCGGCCCGAATTCCCGTGCCGCAAGGCACGCCTGGGTCGAACAGGGGTTATCCTGCCGATGCAGCCGGAACGTCAGTCAAATACACTCCGTCCTTGCGTAAGACCGACTGCAAGTGGGGCAGATCGAGTTGCGCCATATCCGTGTCCTTCTGCAGTGCGAGGGCGGCGGCGGTTCCCACGCCCTGTCCCATCACCATGCAGTGTGACTGGAGACGCACCGACGCGTGGGCTTCGTGCGTGCTCGATGCGCACCGGCCGACAACCGCCAGGTTTGGAATGTGCCGGTTCAGACACATTCCGAGTGGTATGTGGTAACTGTCGCCAACGGGTGGCATAGTCGCAGCTTCCTGGGCACTCCAGGTGGTGTATCCCGAGCCCTTGGGATCGTGGATGTCGATCATCCAGAACCCGTGCCCCAGGGCGTCGGGCTGCTTGACCGCCTGCACGACCATCTTTCCGTCCAGAGTCTTCAGGCCCTGAATACGACGCGATTCTCGAACACCGAGGCCAAACCCCATCTGCTCCACTTCGGCTTCCTCAAAGCCAGGCATCTCCTGCTTCCAGAAGTCGATATACCGATACACCTGCCGCCGGGCCTCGGCAGACAGACGCGTCAGTTCGGCCTCGTCCAAGGGATTGCCGGCCACGGGCGCCATGTTGTATGGCGAATGGTTCTTGCCGGTCCGAAGATAGTACAGCGCGGCACTCTCGTTGAAGGGCGGGAACTTACCTGCGTCGCGCAGCGAACGCATGGCTTCGTGCACTGCCGCCGCCTTGTCCCGACCGGCGCGTACCTTGGCCGTATCGACATTACAGAGACAGAACATCATGGTCATCCCCTGCACCAGTCCGTCTTCGCTTCGGCCGAACTCGTGAGGAATGCCTGCATTGGCGGCCACGTCGCCGTCGCCGGTGGCGTCGATCACAATCCGCCCGAGGACCGCCTTCCGGCCCGTCTTGGTATCGACCAAAACGCCGCGGATGCGACCATCCTCGACGATCGATTCGACCGCCTGCAGGTTGCAGAAGGTGCGCACTCGGTAGCAGTCGAGCAGATCGTGGAGAACCACGCGCATCCCTTCGGGATCGAACCAGTGGGTCTCCGGCCGCTTGGGGAAATCGCCCATGCGATGCACGAACGTCTTGCCACGGTCGACCGCTTCCTGGATGAAGCCGAAAATAACCTGCTTCGTGCGGTCGCTGGTATGCCAAATGTTGACAAGGGCGTTCGTGGCCATGCCGCCGACGCTGGGCCACCGCTCCAGCAGCACGACCTCGGCCCCATGCCGCGCAGCGCAGCAGGCGGCGGCAACACCAGCGGTGCCCCCACCGCACACAACCACGTCGGCCCGTGCCAGGACGGGAACCTTTTGCTGGGGCACGTGAATGTAGGGACCGTCCGGCGATTGCTGCTGGTCGGCCATTGCAGGCGTAATGCCTGCAAGACCCAACGCCCCACCTGCCGCCTTCAGGAACTTACGACGCGACGCAGACTTATCAGGGAATCCCATTGGGCAATCTCCTCTATGGTATTGGTTCCCATCTTAGCAGGCGGTCCCGGGACCGCAGCGGCTGCTAACAGCAATACACCCTCTAACTGTCGGTCAATGTAGCACAGGACGGCGCGTGGTGTCAAAGTGTTGGGGGTGGTGTAGCTTCTGCATCCAGAGGAACTTACGCTACCAGCCGCTCCTACAAGCAACGGCCCTTGTCCACCTTTGGGAGTCGCGTTCCACTATTGTGACTCATCCAAACACTCACGGCTCCGTGGCGATGACTGATGTCTTGCAGGACTCATGGGTGAGTCACTGCGACATGATTGGCGGTGAGATCGCCGACGAAGGGGCAGCCGGTTGTGGCGGCGTCTCTTGGAGCACGACGTCTTCGAGCCAAGTGGTTTCGCCTTCACGAACAATCACGTTATCGATTTGCCGCACTTCATGCCCGGGGGTCTCGAAGCGTACCGAGTATGTGCCGGGTGCGAGGGCGACAAAACGGAAGACGCCAGCATACCGGCATGTCCGTGTTGGAAGGTCTGATCGTTTCGGGATGGCCTTGACCAGTGAGTAAGAGAACATCGATGGGGCGGGCATCGTGTAGTCCTTAATTGTCCCCGCTAACGCTGCAGGCGGAAGTTGGATCTGAAGCGGGGCCATGTCTTTTGAAAATGTGAAGTCATGGATAGGCAATGCCGCATTGTAGCATCCCCTCGCAGAAGAATAGACTGTCTTGAGGGTAAGCCGCCATCGTCCCGGTGAGAGGTTCGCGATAACAACATGCGACGAACGATCGCCACTGAACGCATCGGGGGTTAGCGGAAAGCCTTTGCCAGGAACTGGCCCGTGGGTGAGGTGTTCGTCCATTGGCGCGAGACAGCACTGAATCTCCGATGGGGTCGCCCGGGCGCGGTCACGGTCATCCTCAATGAAAGGCAGATCGTGTGTCTTCGGATCGTAATACTTCGCGATGACTTTCGGATCGAGTCCGACCGCTGCGCAGACATCGGTATGGGAGCCGTCACCACAGACAAAACGAATTGGCAATTGGCCCGTCTGGTCCGGACCAAAGAGTTGCAGGTCGTTCGTTTGCTCCGACTGCACGTGCACCCAGACTGTTGCGTCGTGGGGACTGGACGGAGGGCCGCGAAAACGAAGCGTATAGTTGCCCGGCGGGCAACGATCGATCTGAAAACGGCCGTCGGCGTCGGTCATGACACGCAGGAAGTAGTACTCGCTACGAACCGTATCGTAGGCGCGGCTGCTCGGACAGAGGTATCCGAAAGCGTTTGCATAGGGTGTGCCGGTAGCGTTCGGATGATAGACAATGCCTTTCACCTTTCCCGGAAGTAGCCCGGATGCATGAAGATCGATTGGTTCTAACGTAACGTCTTCACCCTTGATCGTGATTGGGATCGTCAACGGTTTGCAGGGGGGATCGAAGCCAGGGAAGAAGTAGATGTCGACACCACTCATCCCGTCGTCCGATCGCGATAACGCGGGCATCGCTGGGCGGACTTGCAGCATATACTTGCCGTCGCTCAGGCAGGAGAACAGAAAGTCGCCATTGGGTTGTATCACGGCGTGCTGCTGGAGGTTGTCGTTATCCACAGTCAGAAGAGAGACAACCGGCGTGTTTGTGTCGTTGAGCGGGACGTTAGCCACAAGCTGGCCGCGAATCTTCCGGCCCTTGCCTAGGCGGGTAATGATCGGGACGTTGAGGGCTTCCGCCCTGGTATGCTCGCTCATGCTTCGCACTACCCCGGCCACCGACACTCGCAGAGTGTAGACATCGGCATTCTCCTCGGCGGGATACTGCCACTTTCCTTGTTTGAGAGGGCCGCGTGCCACGGCGAAGTCAGAAATCATGGGGAGCACGTCAGTCGAGAGCGTTTGCGACTTGATCTCGATTGTACAGTCCTCTACCGGCGTGTCGTGCTCGTCGAGTACCTGCCCTTCGATGAAGGTCTCTTTTTTTAAGGAGACAACCGTTTCCCGGTCGAAGGAGAATTGCGTAAGCGGGACGTGTATCGACTGGAAACCGTCCGCGTATAGCCAGACATCGCGTTTTCCGCGTTCTCGCCATTCTTCAGCGGTTACCCCGACCTGGAATCGTCCTTGTGAATCGGACCTGTCTTGGTTGACCCATACGTCGGCGATGGGGGCGCCGTCAGGGTCGACCACGCGACCATATAGTGTCATCAAAGGATGCAACTGAAGTCGGAAGCCGTCCGAATGGAGTTCAGGAAACTTGCGGGATCGTGCGGCGTTGTCTTCGGCCTCATATTGCGGCATCTCAAGGTTGTTGGTTCCGGCATTGAATCCCCAAGGTCTGTGATCCAAGTCGGCATCCCGATAACCGGCATGCCGGACAGCAATACCCTGCGCTTCGCAAGTGCCGATCCGAAATCGCCCGGCGTGGTCCGTTCGGGTCGATTCATCCCAGTCGGCCCATGAGTCGTGATGACCCCTTTTCAAAGGCGCCACCTCGGCCCCGGCAAGCGGTTTGCCTGTCTTGGCATCGACGACCGTTCCTGAAAGGACAATGCCCTGTTCCAGTTGGATGGCCGGCGTTTCGGTAGCGGCGTCAGGGTTGATCCGGTAGGAGAAGGACTCGAACCTGTGGCGATAGCCTCGTTCGGGATCGTTGGCCTCGATCCAGACGTGAAGGCGACCGTATGGCGGGAAAGGTTCTGGAATGCGAAGCAGGCCTTCTTCTGTTTGGCAGAGGACCGAGTCTCGCTCAACCGCGTCGTCTGCGGCGGCACTGTAAATGGTGAACCGGTAACGGAACTCCTTCACTACAGGCGAATCCGGACCAGGATCCTGGATGCGAAACACGAGCTGCGCGAGCAGCGGTTCCGGCGGCTCGGGCTCGCCAGCAGTGACTGCCGATGTGACGATTGCGAACCAAGCCAAGCCTGCGACCGTCATCTGTGGACGAGCGATCCGTGCGATGCAGGAGAGAAAAGACAGGAACATGGTTTCCATACCACGGGTCTCCTCTTGGGTTCTGGCTGCACTGGGGCAGCAGGTGCTGGGCGTGACAGTGACCCCCAGGCCATTGCCCAATGTAGCACAGGACGGCGGGTGGTGTCAAAGCCGTTGCCGCCCCCATGCGCACCCAGGGTGCAGGAACGGACAAAAAGGCTTGCCCGGCCCGCAGCCGTGGTCAGTTGGCTACTGGCAACGCCCCCAATCCATTCTCGCCCCGCACGGCGCCGTGCGAGGCGAGAAGATAGCTCGTGGCCCACGGCTAGCTGGATGACCACGGCTGCGGGCGGGGCAAGCCTGGGCTGTTAAGAAGTTGGGGTTGACACGGTGTTTGGATAGTGCGATTTTGTTCCTTCCGCCCGCCCCAATCCAGAAGTCGCTTGTTACGGTACGATTCCGAGTCCCACACGCCGCGCACCACCGGCCACTGATCCGCGCCTATTCGCCGGAGGCGATTCGCACCGTAGCCAGGGGTTTCGTTACCCCTGGAAACCGTACGCACCACCCCACATCCCCGTTTGCCGGTTTGTTCCGCCGCCTGCGGCGGCGGAACAAACCGGTCGGAAGACCCGCGATGTTTTTGCCGCCGCAGGCGGCAAAAACATCGCGGGAATGTGTTGGGAAATGTGGTGCGGCCCTGGGTCGGGGGATTGACCATACGGTGCTGATCGCCTACGGCGAAAACGCGCCGAAG
This sequence comes from Thermoguttaceae bacterium, assembly GCA_040772845.1. GTDB lineage: Bacteria > Planctomycetota > Planctomycetia > Pirellulales > Thermoguttaceae > PWXP01. The sequence continues at coordinate 604,716 of JAXGXG010000002.1, read as the reverse complement.
GCGGTGCCGGAACACGCTAGGCCCGGCCCGGTTTGCCTCCCTGCTACATCGGGCACGCTCAAGTTTGGATCAAAGACACAATTCAACCCGACACTCACGCTCACGCGACTAGAAGACCTATCGGACCCCGGAACGGGAACAAACCTTACGCAACCCCAACCTTTTGACAGCCCAGGCAAGCCCGCCGGTGGCCCTCGCGTGAAATGCAAGTCCGTTCCTGCACCCGCGCACCCAGCAATTGCTCCCGGCATCGAGATGTGGTAACCGTTCACGGGGCTGCCGGAGGATGAGCGCGGAGCCGCAGGGCGAGACAAGGGGACATTGAGAGAAGAACGCCGTCAGCTTCCTGACGGCAGCAGCGAGGGCGGGGAACACCGTGAAGATGAGCTTCGACCGATTCCAATAGGAACGCGAACACCGAGCGGCCCTGCGCGCAGGTGGCGACGGTCGTCCAGATCCGCTCGCACCAGCGGCGGCCGGTTTCGCTGCGCGTTCCTTGGGTGATGCGGCGGTCGATCACCACGAAGCGGATCGCTTGTTCGGCCAGGTTGTTCGTCGGCTCGATGCCCGGGGTGGTGATGAACTGAAAGTAGGCCTCGCCGTGCTTGTGGAACCGCGCGGCCAAGTTCTGGGCGTACTTGCCTGGCGGCACCCGTGTGGTCGCCACGCGGATAACCTCGGCGGGGGCCGCTTGAAGCTTCCTCGCAAAGCCCGACTCGCTGAGCTTCTCGCGGCGATGGATCACCGCGAAAAGGTCCCGCAGGGCTTCGCGGACTCGCTCGCCGTAGGCCTTCTGCTTCTTGTCAGAAAGCGTGGTGAGGAACTTCACGTCGCGGATCAGGTGGGCCAGGCAGAACTGCACCAGCACGTCGAACTGACGCATGTACTTGCGATAGGCGCCGAAGTAGTCGCAGCCCAGCACACCGTTGAACTCCTCGCCCAGCGTCTCGATGAGCACCTCCGAACCACGCGACGGCTTGATGCGGAACAACGTGAACAGTTCGGCACGAAAGCACCACGTCCAGAACTTCTTGGCGTTTTCCTTGTGGCCGGTCTCGTCGACGTTCAGGAACGCTTCGCTGGCTAGCGCGCGAGCAGTTCCTCGTAGGCGGGCGTCAACCACTCGGTCACCTTGGCGATGAGTTTGGCCAGATAGCCGGCGAGACCTTGATCCCGGCCACGTCGCGGAGGAACTTGCGGATCGTGCTAAACGAGGCGTGGCAGACGCCCTTCATGAAGGCCACCAGGGTCGTCAGTCGAGGGCCGAACAGCCCGGTCTTCGCGACCATCTCGGGCATGGGGGCGTAATGCACCTTACGGCAATGCGGGCACCAGTACGCCAGCATCTTGTGCTCGGTGATCCAAAGCGGGGTCTCGATCATCTCAGCCTGCTGCACGACACGTGGATCGGCCTGGCGCGAGAATCGCAATTCGCCGCCGCACTCCGGACACGCACCGAGTGTGTGGCAGAAGAACTCGTTGACCATCTCCGGTGGAAACTCGGGCCGCTCGTGTCGCACGTGCCCCGGCTGACCGCCACGTTTCCGCTTCTTGCCGCCCTTGCCACGCGGCTTTTTCGGCTTAACGATGTCGCTCGACGGTGGCTTCGAGGAAGTCGAGGAGTTCTTGCGTGCCGCGGCCAACTGCTGTTCGAGTTCGGCAATTCGCTCAAGCGCGGCGGCTACTTGCTCTTCCAACTCGCCAACTCGCCCAGCGAGCTTCTTGCAGTTCGGACATTCGGTCGTGGGCCGCAATTTCATGGTGCGAGACGATACCGGCATCGACGAGCAAGAGCAAGATCAATACGGGCCGTATCGCGAGAAAACCAGCACGCCTCTGCGGCTCGGGGTCTGCCGCCGCGAGAATACCCCAAACGATTAAGCCCCGTTCGGGGCCGCTACTTGACAACCCAATCAACTTCAACGAGAATTTACACTCATGCCGCTTCGCGGGGAATCCACTCAGAATGGCTCTGAGACCCGTGAACGGTTACGAGATGTGATACGGTAACGTGCGAGTGGGGGGTACGTGCGCCGTTTCGTCGAAGCGATACTCAGTTCAAGGAGACTGCCATGTGAGTTCGGTGTTCCCAAGCGGTCAGAGTACCGGTGACGTGGGGAGTAGGCCGTGTTCTGTGGGGAGCTGCCCTGGTCTTGCTTTGTGCGGCGACAGCCATGGCCGATTCCCGCCCGAACTTTGTGATCGTGCTGGCAGACGATCTGGGGTGCGGCGACCTTGCATGCTATGGACACCCGCACCTTCATACGCCCCATCTCGATCGGCTGGCCGAGCAAGGGCTACGACTGACCGATTGCCATTCGCCAGCCGCCAACTGCTCGCCGGCCCGCACCGGGTTGCTCACCGGCCGCACGCCGAATCGCGCCGGCATCTACTCCTGGATTCCCATGTTCAGCCCAATGCATCTGCGGGAATCGGAAATCACCGTGACACCTCAAGGAAGGAGCTCACCAGGCATTTGGATCGATCCGTTCGCAATCCATGTCGATGGTGTTGATCATTGCTGTCGCTTCTTCGGCGTTGAGTGTGCCGGCAAAGTCGAGCAGTACTTTTCCTGGCGTTCCATGAGGCATTGATTGTGCCAACTTGCGTGCGAAATCGACTACCTGTCTTTGAAGGGGGGGAGGCAACTGCTCGACCTCCTTCAGTAGATCTGTCTGGATTGCAGAGTCAAGCATCAGTCGATTCCTGGTCTGAGAACATTTCTACCAACTGCGCATAGCTATTATAGTGCCCCTTCGTGGGTGTGTCCAGTACGCAATAGGCACGGATCCACAAACACCTATCGAATCCCCAGCCTTCGCTGCATTTCCTCCAAGGGGATGCCTTTGGTTTCGGGGACGGCAAGGGCAACCCAGAGCAGTTGCAGGCACATCATGAAACTGAAGAAGGTGAAGATGAGCGAAGGGGCGAACCGCTCTGCCACGATGGGGAAGACGAGCGTAATGATCGCGGCGAACATCCAGTGCGTGAAACTGCCCAACGCCTGGCCGGCCGAGCGGTTCCGATTCGGGAAGATTTCGCTGATAAAGACCCAGATCACGGCTCCCTGACCTACTGCGTGCGAGGCGATGAATGCGAAAATACACCCCGGCACGATGCCGTAGGTTTCCGTATGGAAAGCCCAGGCGCATAGGGCGAGCGACGCAATATAGCCGACCGAACCGATGTACAGCAGCGTGCGACGCCCCAACCGGTCAATCAGCCATAGGCCCACGAAGGTGAAGATCAGGTTCGTTACGCCAATACCCACCGACTGCAGCAGCGCCGCCCGTGATTCGAGCCCCGTCATCGCAAAAATGCGTGGCGCGAAGTACAGGATGGCGTTCACTCCCGAAAGCTGATTGAAAAAAGCAATGAGGAAGGCCAGCGAAATCGGCTTGAACAATCGTAGCGTGAAGAACTTCTGGGGCCGATCCAGGGCCTTCACCGAATCCTGCACCTCTCCGACCAGTTTCTCCAATTCCGATTCCGGCGTGTCGGGGTTGATCGCCTGGAATACCTCCAAGCCGTCGGCGGGGCGGCCGGCGTGGGCGATGAGCCAGCGCGGGCTTTCCGGCAATCCGAAACACAGCAGCGTGTAGATCAACGCCGGCACGGCCTCGACGCCCAGCATCCATCGCCAGGCATGTTCGCCTACGTCTCCCAGCAATGCGTTGGAGAGAAATGCGATCAGAATACCGAAGACGATGTTGAACTGGAACATTCCGGCCAGCCGGCCGCGATAGGCAGGCGGCGAGATCTCGGCAATGTACAGCGGGGCGGCAACGGTCGAAATGCCCACGCCCAATCCGCCGACCAGTCGGGCGACCATGAACGAGTACACCTCGGGTGCAAACGCCGATCCCACGGCCGAGACGAAGTACAGAATGCCAATCCATGTAAGCGTGGGCTTCCGCCCGAATCGCTCGGTTGGCCAACCGCCGATCAGGGCGCCGACGACCGTTCCCCAGAGCGCCATGCTGATGGCGATTCCATGTAACGTTGCATTCAGGCTCCACAGGCTTTGGATTGTCTGCTCGGCGCCCGAAATGACCACGGTGTCGAAACCGAACAGGAAACCGGCCAGGGCGGCCGTAATCGCCCAACTGAAGAGTCGTGCGTTTCGCATGGTCAAATCCTATGTGTGATGCCAGGTCCGGCGTGGGGTACTCTCGGCGCGATTGCGGCGAGCTTTCCCGGGGATTATCTAGCGGTCCCAAACCGACTGCAGTTCCCAAACGCGAACGGCCGGGACCTTGGCCGGGCCGCCGGTGGCATAAACGGCCAACTCCTGCTTGTCTTCCTCCGGCAGGAAACAACTGGCCATCTGCACTTGCCCGCCGTTGGCGAACACCTCGATCGACGTCCGATCGACCAGGATGCGGAGCGATATCTTGCCATCTTCCGCAACAAGCGGCGCCTGCTTGCCCATTGCCGTCAACTCGTGTTCCGCGACGGAGTACTCGATACGGTGTCCACGTATTTCAATTCCAACCGCTTCGGCCGTGCCCGGTTCCAATACGGCCTCGATATCGTAAAGCGCGCCTTCCGGCCCTTGGAGTGGCACGGGCGAACTGCCCAGTGTCACATCGGTCCAACTGTGCTGCTGCCCTCGGAGCGATTTGAGTTCTTCGACCGGCTCGATGAAAAGTCGCACTCCGGCCGGTGTTTCGCGCAAGGCAAGGACTCGCGGGACGGTCATCTGCTGGTTGAACGGCATGTCCGGATACCGCCCGCCTCGCATCCAGGATATCTGGATACGGCGGCCATCTTCCGCCGGGATGTTGCTGAACGTTTGAGCCGCGTAGTCGTTCGCACCGTAACAACCATCCAGCAGCGGACTCTCCGGCGTGAACGTGTGGCCGTCGAACGCGCCGATCAGGTGCCGCCCGGCGGCTTCCCAAACGACCCAGCGGGTCTTGCCCGAGTGACCCTCGATCGGCAACTCGAACAGGTCGGGACACTCGTGCCCGTTGGGAATGGTCAACTCGCTCAGCTTTTTCCACTGCTTCAGGTTTGGCGAGCCGAAAAGCCCGAATCGCGGGCGTTCAAGGTACAGAATCATCACCCACTGTTGCGTAGGCCCATGCCAGATGACCTTTGGGTCGCGATTTCCGCCCACAACGTGCCCGAGCGCCGGGTTGTCGTTGTACTTGGCGAACGTGCGGCCGCGGTCGGTCGAATACGCGATGGATTGTGTGAACGGCTCGCCGCGAGACAAGGCGCTCGTGCCGCCGGCCGACGTGTAGATGGCAACCATGGGCTTCTGCTTCTCCGCCAGCCAGCCCGTCGTGTTGTTCTGGTCGATGACACCGCAGCCGGAGAAAATGGTCCCCATGTCGTCCGGATGAATAGCGCCGGGAAGCTGTCGCCAGTGCAGCATGTCGGTGCTGACCGCGTGGCCCCAGGTCATGTTGCCCCAACGGACGCCATACGGATTGTGCTGGAAGAACAGATGATACTCGCCGTCGTAGTAGACCATCCCATTCGGATCGTTCGTCCAACCGCGTGCCGGTGAGAAGTGGAACTGGGGGCGGAGACGTTCGCGGTATATCCCGTCGGGATCGGGCCAGGTATCGGCCAGCCGCACCGCATTCAGGGCCGTGGAATCGGGCCGCATGCGGTCGACTTCGAGACGGAGCGTCTTGCCCTGGTAGGCGTCGACTTCGGTGTAGGTCCAGAAGTCGGGTGTGGCGTCGGCCAGTTCAATCTCGAACTGCCGTAGCAGCTTGCCGTCGACCAGCAGCCGCATAAGCCGCTTCGGTGCCCCGTCTTTCACCGGCAAATGAAGATACGGCCGGTCGATGAGCATGTCGCGGTCAAGGGTGACCAGTTCGGCCTTGCGATTGCTCAGGACAATATGATCGACGTTGATGTGCCCCCAGCCGCCGTTCGCCCGATCGACAATTTGAACCACGGCTTCCTTATCGGCCAGATCACTCACGTTCCACACGCGCCAATCGAGCGCTTCGCTGCCGCCGGGCCTGGTATTCGGCCCGGTTGCCGTTCGCACGACCTTGCCGTCGACCAGCAAGTTCATGCAGGTTCTGCCCTCGTAGCCACCGCCGCCGATAAGGAAATTGAGATACCTCCGCTGGATGGTGAATGGAGGCGAGGTAGCCATACCGGTGCTACCGTCCCGTTTGTGGTAGGTATTGACCAGTCGCTGACCTTCGAATCCGCTGACCGCCATCTGATTGGGCAACGTGCCGGCTGCCGGTCCGGGACCAAACGCCTCTCCGGTCACCGTCCAGCCGCTTCCTGCCCAGGTCTCCCATTCGAAGTCGGCAACGAGAATGTCGGGTTCCTCTGCCAGTGTAGCCGACAAGGTAAACAATGGAAGAATTAGTGCCATTAACATCTTGGAGAGCATGGGAGTTCTTTCTCAGGCATGAGCAAGGGGGTTGTTCCTCAGGCATAAGCAAGGAGCTCACCGAGTCTGCCAATAGTCAGGACAACCGTCTTGAAAGGTAGACATGGCCCATCTCCACGCATACTACAAACATGTTGCTACCGCGTTACAGCACACACCAGAATAGGGGATGCCGGATGGCGTGTCAAGGTCGCGGATTGGTCGCGAGTGTTGTTTCCGCCGACCCGAGGGACTAAACTGGATGGATTGGACCGCTGCCGGTCCAACCGCCCGTCCCGCCGATTCCAGGAGCCTGCCATGAACTACCGAACCCGGTGTCTTTCCTTCTTCGTGAGCCTTGCCGTTGTGCCGTCTCTTGCAACCTTCGCCCTGGCGGACGGCCCGAGGAACGAGGATGCGATACGCGACGTCCTTCAAGGGAAGTGTAAGGTGGCCCACGCCGCCTGGTGGGGCTATGACGCCAAAGAAGCGACTGCCGCATTGCAGGCGGCCATCGACTCGGGCGCCGAAAAGGTGATTGTCGAAAAGATGTCCGGCCCCTGGATCGTCGATAAGATCAACCTGGCCGACAACCAGGAATTGTTCTTCGAGCCCGGCGTTGTCGTCGAGGCGAAGAAGGGCGCCTTCCGCGGAAAGGCCGACGCCCTCCTGAGCGCCTGGAACAAGAGCAACATCAAGCTGGTCGGTCCGGGGGCAACGCTCCGTATGCACCGGGCCGATTACGACAGTGCCGATTACGAAAAGGCCGAGTGGCGCCACGTATTGAACTTCCACGGCTGCACCAATGTTACGGTCCTTGGACTTACCCTGGCAGAATCGGGCGGCGACGGCATCTACCTGGGAACGGGTCGCGATGGCGCAACCAACCGGAACGTTACCATCCGCGACGTCATTTGCGATCGCAACTACCGGCAGGGAATCAGTGTCATTACGGCAGAAGACCTGCTGATTGAAGACTGCGTATTGAAGAACACCGGCGGTACGGCGCCGCAAGCCGGCATCGACTTCGAGCCGAATCGTCCCGCGGAGCGATTGGTGAACTGCGTCATGCGGAACTGCCTGATCGAGGACAACAAAGGGTTGGGCATTCACCTCTATCTTCGCCCGCTCGACGGTACTTCGGAGCCGGTGTCCATCCGCATCGAAAACTGCACAACCCGGGGTACGAATAGCGGTTCGGCAAGTGTCGTCACAAGTTGCGGTCCGGAGGGGCCGGTGCAAGGGAGTGTCGAGTTCGTCAACTGCCGGTTTGAAGACGAAGGGCGCGCCGGCATTCGAATCGGCTCGAAGCCGCCCACCGGCCTCCGCCTGCGGTTTATCGACTGCACCCTGGCCGATCCTTCCGAGAAGCCGGCCGTTTCCTCACCCATCAGCTTCAGCACCCGCCGCGGCGATCTGCAGCCGACCGGCGGCGTCGAGTTCGTCAACCTGACGGTTCGCGAACGTGTCGATCGTCCGCTTATGCGCTTCGCAGACGTGATCGGCGTCAACCTGCTGGACATCAAGGGGAACGTTATCATCCAGCGCGATGGAAACACCGTCGAGCATGAGCTGACCCGCGACGTCCTGGATCAGTGGGTCCCCTTCGACGAAGTGTTGGAATGCCCTGCGGTCGAATTGGACGGTCTTCGATTGGAACCTGCCGTTGCATCGCAGCCGGCGACGACGCCGACGAAGTTGCCGCACCATCGCCTGCGCGGCCGTGCGATCTACCTGGCGCACGCTGCGAAAGGGGACGTGGTGATTCTCCGGCTGCGGCATCGAGCGGTTGGCCCGAAGCGCGGAGATGGCATGTCGGTTCACGCCGTCAGTCCAACAGGGAAGCAGTTTCCGGAAGTTACCGTCCCTCTCGACGACGAGGCCGAGTACACGTTCACCGCCGATGCCACCGGTACGTTCGCCCTGCACTGCGATCCAGATTGGCACACCGTGCAGGTTGCATCCGCAACGCATCCGCTGTGCATTGCAGGCAAGGAAGGTCAGATCCACCTGTTGGGGACGACCGGCGACTTCTACTTCTGGGTGCCGGGCGAAGCCGAGCAGTTCGGCATGCGTTTTCAGGGGGCCGGCGACGGCGAGCGGCTTTCCGCCACGGTGTTCGATGCCAAGGGCGCAGTTCGTTGGCAGAAGGCCGACATCGGGTTCCCAGAGTCGTTCGTCGCCGAGCGCGAGCCCACCGAACAGGGCGAAATCTGGCGCATCGAGATTACTCGTCCCAGCGTCGGCGTGCTCGAAGACGGCCACATCGTCCTGCGCGGCATCCCCTCCCTGCTCAGCCTTACGCCTGAAGGGCTGCTTCGCCCTGCGGCAGAATAGTCTCGGTAGCTGGTAGGGCAACTCCCGCATTGCCCCCTTTGGTCTCTCAGCGTTACTCTCCGAGCAGTTGCTCCTTGAGGATGGCGGCGATGTGCTCGTTGTACTCGTGATCGACGGTGCGCGGAGGAATCCAACGCGTGTAGTCGACGTCCGGGTAGTTCAACGGCTCGTCCAGCTTCTTGTGGAACACGTAGAAGTCGTGAACCTTGGCCGCGATCTCGGGCGACTGGTAGTAGCCCAAATGCAGACGGCGCGGCGGCCGCTTGCCGACCGGACGCTGCCAGGCACAACTTACGTGAACATGGACGCCACGGAAGTCCATGGCGGCGTTGATCTGCGGCCCTGCGCCGTAATCGCCCACCCAGACATTGCGATGGGTCTCGGTTACGCGGTCCGGCCAACTCACGCCGAGACGGACCTCCGCCGACCGATCGAACTGCCGGAGCGCCTCGATAAGCTCTTCAACCGTCATGAACCCACCTCGCCCGCTCGATGGTCCACCCGGCCGCTCGGGCAATACCAGAAACAGCGCCCGCAGGCGACACACGCGCCGCGATCGGGCTGATATTCAATCCGTTGCCGGCGGATCGAGTTGGCAATCAGTTGGCCCGCGATGACCAGCCCTACCCAGCCCCCGAATAGACTGCCACCCAGCCGCATGCGGCCGACGATCTGCTGCGCTTCCGCATAGAGTTCGCCGCGCGGCCGTCCCGTGCCGCGAAATGCATCCGTCATATCGACCGTGCCTTCCACTTCGCCACGCTCCTCCTGCCGCAATCGTTCCGCCAACCGAACCGTCGGGTGCAATCGGCCAAGCGGATAGTCCAGCCCGCGGCCAAGCCACAGGCCGGCGACAATCAACACCGGCGCAAGCAGAAGCATGCCTCCAAGGCGTCGCCGTCCAGCACGGCGCTGTTCCGGTGTTTGTGCAACCGTCGGCTTCCGGATGGCGCCGTACGGACACGTCGTTTCGCAAAGCCGGCACTGGATGCAGGTTTCCGCAGGAATCTGCACGCGCCAGCGAGACAGCTTCGAGCACCATCGCAACAACACGCCGTACGGGCATAGATAGCGGCAGTAGGGTCTTCCCACGAAGAGGCCGATCAACAGGAAAGATGCCCCCACAATCAGCATGCCTAGCCCGCCGCTAAGCCGGAAGAACGCCACGAACGGATCGTAACGGCAGATCACGAATGCCGTACCCGTGGCGGCCAGCAGGACCGCCAACCCCAGATACACGTAGGCCAGCGTTCCCAGTGCCGCATCGATCCACCGGGGCACCTGGATCGGCCGGATCGCGACAAGCTCTTGCACGGCTCCTAAAGGACACACGGCCGAACAGAACACCCGGCCGAAAAATAGCGCAAACAGCAACGGCAGCAGGAAGAAGCCAATCACCACCAGCGGAACAAGGTAGGCCGGATCGCCCATCGCCATGGCGACATTCTGAATGGCGCCGATCGGGCAGATACAACCGCCTCGCCAGAAACCGAACACGGCCAGCGACAGCACGGTCAGCCCGAGTAACCCGCGCCGCGAACGGCTCTTCAACGCCAGATACGCCGCCAGCGCGAGCGCCAGAACGAGACCGCCAAAAAATGCATACTCGACCCACGTTGCAGGCGGATCGGGAACGGTCGTGGTGGGCAACGTATGGTCCGTGAAATCGGGCGGCGGAAACCGCTCGACGCCCGGTGCGCCCGTGCCGCCCGCCAGCAGGACGGCCACCACCATCGCAACCCGCAATATCCCAGCCTGCAACATCACGGCGAAAGAACAAAATGCGGTACGGCTCGAAGAATACCGCCTGGACATGCTGATTCTCATGATGCGGCCGGCTGAACGTTCTTGGGCAGATAAGGCCGATTCGCCGACACGCGGCAAAACGCTTGCGATGGGCACGCGACGGCAATGGCGCACTCGTTGCAGTTCAGACAACGATCGTGCATCACCTGCAGGTACAGCGAGCCGTTTCCGAAGGCGCTGCATCCCTTGACGCACTTCCCACAGCCGATACAAAGCGCCTCGTCGATATGATACTCGTGATAAGGATCCTCGATGAACTGCCGCTCGATCGCGCCCGTCGGACAGAGCTGATTCTCCGCGCCGGTGTTGAGCGCCAAGGGGTCCGGTTCAAAGAAACCAGTGCATAATTCGCAGTAGCCGCACATGGCATAGGCATGAACACATTTGACGGCCGAGTCGTCGAGCACGCAATAGGTGGCGCAATTCCCGCACGCAATGCACGCATACGGATCGATTTGCCATACCCACGCTTCGCCCTGGCCCTTCATGGCAGTCAAAGCCACCACACCGCCGCCCAATCCGATCGCGCCCGCAGCGCGCACCGCATTGCCCACGAACGCGCGCCGATTCACCTTCTTCGTGGAATCAGTCATCGGAACGCTCCTTAATGCCGCCTTGCAAGCGGCGGGGCAGGGGGCAGCAGGTCAGCCAGCGGCAGCCGGAGCAAGTCGCGCCCCGTCCACATGCATGTGCCCCGCTACCGTCTCCGCGAGCCGCAAGCCAGCCTGCGCCCATTGCCATTCCGCCGAGCACGCAAGCGCGGGCGGCACTCCGCAGCCAGTCGCGACGGTTGGATGTCTCTCGTTCAGGCGAGTTCAGCATTACGGCTTCTCCTTGAATATGCGAACGGCTTTGGCCGCCGAGTCCAATATCAGAACGCGATCCCTGCTATCGGCGGCCACCATCGGAGGCCGCGACCGCAACCCGGCGCGTGTTTCGTCAATCGCGGCGCCCGGCGGCAGCAGGTCGTGCGGGCCTGCAACAACGCTCAGAAGTTGCCCCTCGCCATCGTAAACCTTCACCCGGGGCAGGCCCTTTTCGGCCGTTACCACTCGCCCGTCCGAAAGGACCGCGATACTGACCGGGTTGCAACAACCGGAGAAACCGTCGATGCCTGCCCCGGCGCGCCCCCAGGTCAACGGCTGTTCCAACCGGCCATCCATTGTGTAGTATTCTATGCGATGCCGGCCCGGGTTGACCATGCGGAGCAATCCGTCCGCACCAACGGCCAGGTCGAAATACGGACTGTAGATAACGACCCCGTCAATGCCCTTTGCGTCATCGCGACGCCCGATTTCGCCAAGGATATTCGCTTCCCGGTCGCATCGCAGGACAACGCGGCGGCCAGCATCGGCCAGGAAGATCTCATTCTCGACGAGCACAATGGCGCTCAGCAGCGCGTTCTCCCCGAACTTGGGCCACACCGCGGCGCGGGAACCGTCCGGCCGATATACCTCGACATGATCCGCAAAGGCCAGGTACCCATGGCCACGTGTTGCGTGCCCGTCCGCCGCCACCGCCACGGCCCTGGGTTCCGCATCGAGTTCAATCCGGCCCGCCGGCTTGCCGTCCGAGTTGAACCACACCAAGGCGCGATCGCCCACCACGTACACGCGGTCGTTTGGTCCAACGGCAAGGTTCTGCGGGCGTTCCAAGGTCACGGGAATGGCGAGAACCTCTTGCCACCGCAGCAGGCTTGGGGCGACACTCGCATAATCGTCTACACGGTACGAAAAACTATCGGGCAGACCACTCCCCGATTCGCCATAGGGACGAATGGCCCACACCGCAACCGCGGCCGCCACGCTCGCAAGCAGCAGCACCGCAACGATCAGAATGGCCGATATCGATGGCCGTGCCGATTTGCCGCTCATCGTCTCCTCACAGGGCGGCGGAGCCGCCAAGGGTTACTCCGGCATCAATGCGAGGGCGCGCCCGTTGGCAGCCCACCTTCTCCAGAACAAATGATCCCGTCAAGTTCACAGTACAGTGTCACATAACTCACGGCGAAGGCGCCTGCTCCACCCCAGCCTCGGTAACGTCCAGGCATATCATGGTGGTCATTTCGCGAAGCAGCAGGCGACCGCTCGCAAACGCCATGGGCGCCCACGCATCGTGCCCCTCCATCACTCGGGCCGTCGCCAACTGCCGATACTCCTCCGGCGTCGCCTCGGCCAACGTCAGTTCACCGTCGTCGCTGAGGATGAAGAACAACCCGTCGGCCATCAGGTACGGTCCCAGCCCGAACCGATGTGCCGAGCCGCTCTTCCAGACTTCCTTTCCCTCCTGATCCAGGCAAACGAACTGCTTGTCGCTTTCGCGAATGCCGTAAAGGAACCCCTCGTGGTAAATCGGCGTGTGATGGGTAGAGCCGAACTGCCGGGCTGTCAGCCGAAACTCCGTCTTCGCAACGATCTGCCCCGCCTCCTCTTCAAGCCGCATCATCACGGCCCCGGCATTGTATCCGCCGGAAAAGAAAATGCGGCCCTCCGGCAAGATCACCGGCGAGGGGCACGTTGCGATGCTGATGCGCCAATCGGTCGAATCCCACAGGTAGCTGCCGTCCTTGGCGTCGATGCCGGCAACGCCGCCCTTGCCGCAATAGACGTAAATCCGCCGCCCGGCGAACTCTATGGGCATAATCGACGTATGCGTCATGACCCAGCCGCGAGGATTCGGACTCTCCCAAATCACCTCGCCCGTCATGCCGTCCAATGCGATCAGAAGCGACTTGCCCCCTGCGGCGAGGATCACACGATCGCCATCGACCAGCGGGCACTGCCCGTTATACCAGGGAGGAACCGTCACGCCGAACCGCTCGACCATATCGAGCAGCCAGTGCTCTTTGCCGCTTGTCGAATCGACGCTCGACACGTGGCATTTCGGCCCCACGGCAACGCAGAAACGTTCGGTTACTGCCGGCACGGTACGCGACATGCCATGATTCCGCTTGACCGGGACCGAATAGCTGAACCGCCAGAGTTCCGCACCGTCGGCAAGCGAAAAACACCGAAGCGCATCGGCCTGCGCGTCGCGGAGATAGTCGAGAATGTAGACAGCGCCGTCTCGAATGGCGGCGCCGGCGTACCCTTCGCCAAGCTGCAGTCGCCAAAGCTGCGTTGGACCACCCTCCCGCCACGCGCGCGCCAGTCGCGGCGACTCGTGCGCAATGCCATCAAGCTCCTGACCGCGAAACCAGGGCCACCGGCCGGGGATACCGGCCGGCGCCCCTTCAAATGCTTCCAGCTTTCCAACAAGCGGTGCTCGCGCCTGCCTGTCGGCCCCGCCCGCCGGCCGATCCATTTCCGGCACACGCAAAACCGCGCGCCGCGGCGGATCGACATGCGCCCACACAACCAGTGCCGCAACAGCAACGCAGGCTAACGCGGTCGGCACGATGAACGCAGGGAGGGGACGCCGCATTTCACCTTACAGCTCTTGTTCCGGATCGAACACCTTATGGCAGGCGTGGCAACTCGCATCGAGCTTCTCGAACGCCGCATTCGCAGCGGCTTCATCCTTCGCCTGTGCTGCCGCCAGAACCTGCGCCGCCGCATTGCGCATCTGAATGCTGTACTTCGTCCATTCGTCTGCCTTGGTCGGCTCCACAGTCTCGTCGGCATTCGGGATGGTGCCTTGAGCAATGGCCGCTACCGTTGCGGCATCACCGGCGATCCCGTCCAGGTTCCGCTCGAAACGGCGGCTCACCCGACGACGAATGCTCCCATGGATCAGCGGCACCTGCTCCATCAGTTCCTTGAGCGAGGCGACCTTTTCCCACTTCAACTCGGGGCCCTCTCCACCATCGGCCACGGCCGCCTTCAGCTTGGCAACCGCTTCCTTCGCCGCCTCGTACTCTTCGGTGGCCGCAACCGCCTGCGCCGCCTTCAGAATGGCCGGAGCATGGGCCTTCAGCTTGCTGTCCTGATCGTGCAGACCCAGGGCAAGCGCAATCACGATCATCGTATTCGAGTCGCGCGCGATGCGAGTCGCCCCGTCCTTATATTCATCGGGAGTTGCAACCGCCTCTTCCATACGCGTCATGTATTCGCCTACTTGCCCAACCAGCACCTCGGCCGGTGCATACGCCGATACCGGTGCGTCGACCGGCAATTCCTCTCCGGCAGCCATTCCCGCCGGAGCAGCAGGCTCTTCAGCCGGGGCGGCAGGCTCTTCAGCCGGGGCGGCAGGCTCTTCAGCCGGGGCGGCAGGCTCTTCGGCCGGGGCTGCAGGCTCTTCGGCCGGGGCTGCAGGCTCTTCGGCCGGAGCGGCAGGCTCTTCGGCCGGAGCAGCAGGCTCTTCGGCCGGAGCAGCAGGCTCTTCAGCCGGAGCGGCAGGCTCTTCAGCCGGAGCTGCAGGCTCTTCGGCCGGAGCTGCAGGCTCTTCAGCCGCCTCTGGCTCAACCGCCTCGGTTTGCGGCTCTGGTGTGGGTTCCGGAGGCACGCAGCCCGTCAACGAACCAAGCAGCAAACCTACACAGGCAATCAGTGCAAACACTCCGAACAGAAGTCGACCCTTTTGTACCACAGTTCTCTCCTTTTTTTGGGGGTGGGGTATTGGAAGGACACCAAATGGCAAGAGGACTCCTCTCGCCCGGCGGGAAGGCGAATGTGTCTCAGTGAACTCTGGTTTCTGTACTGACCTAGCCCCAGTGTCGCACCAGAAACTTTGCCAGTCAAGGTCCCGGCCCCGTTTTCAGGCGAAGCCCGGGGACTTACAATAGAGGCACTGCTTCGCGGAAAAAGGGCAGTCGCAAAACGATCGCTTGGAATGCCCGCACGAGAGTCCCATGGAGATCGTGCGGCGTCGCCCGTCGCTTTCCGATCAGGTCCATCAATTAGGCAAACCGTAGGGATTATGTTTGATGGCAAAGGCCACGTACAAAGACGCTGGGGTCGACCTGGAGCAGTATGCCGACGCAATGGCGAGATTGCCCCGCCTGATTGGCAGAACACACTCCCCCCGCGTGAAACGGTGGGAGAATGGGTTCGCTGGCCTCTTTCACCTCGATTTCGATAGCCCCCTGTTTGCCCGCAACTACCAGGATCCCATGCTCGTTGCCTGCACCGATGGCGTGGGTACCAAACTGAAGGTTGCGGCCGCCATGGGGATATACAACACGGTCGGAATCGATTTGGTGGCGATGTCGGTCAACGATGCACTCTGCTGCGGGGCCGAACCGCTGTTCTTCCTCGACTATGTGGCCTTGCCCAAAGATGACCCGGCCGTCCTGGAGCAGTTGGTCTCGGGCATCACGGCCGGCTGCATGGAGGCCGATTGCGCACTGCTCGGCGGCGAAACGGCCATTCTTCCCGACCTTTACGCACCCGGCGACTACGACCTGGCCGGCTTCTGCGTAGGTGTCGTCGAGCAGAAAAGCGTCATCGACGGATCCGCCATCACTCCGAACGACGTCCTGATCGGGCTCGCCTCCAACGGCCTGCATTCCAACGGATACAGTCTCGCTCGGAAAATTGTCTTCGATCTGGCCGGCCTTGACGTCCAAACGCAGGTGGAGGAACTGGGCGAAACCGCCGGGCAGGCATTGCTGCGGCCGACGCGAATCTACTGCCGCGCCGTGCGCCAGGTCCTGACGCACTACCGCGTGAAAAGTGTTGTCCACGGGATTGCCCACATCACCGGCGGAGGATTGCTCGAAAACCTCGGCCGGATCGTTCCTGAAGGCATCCAGGTGGCCGTTCAGCGCAACAGTTGGCCGGTCCCGCCTGTATTCGATTGGCTCCAACGATTGGGCGACGTCGAGCCCTCGGAAATGGAACGCGTCTTCAATATGGGCATTGGCATGGTGCTGGTCGTCAGCCCCTTCTATGCAGAGAGTATCCGGCACCAGCTCCAGCGAGCCGGAATCGACAACTGGGTCATCGGCGCCGCCAGGCAGGGGCCGAAAGGAACCGTCTGGCAAGAGGACCGACCGGATTATTCATCTACGTAGGGTGGGTCGAGGTCGTGTAGATCGTTGGTGGGTCCGCACAAGCCGCAACCGAGCTGATTTACGGCCCGCCGCCTAGAACAAGGCCGGCATCAGCGACCGATGACCCACCAAAAAAACGGCTTGTTTGACTCACCCTACCTACCGTGAATAATCCGGGCTGACCGCTCGGTCTCCCAGCCCGGATCAACTGGCATCCAAGGCCCGCACCGCGCGCCGATCGCCAGCCCCCCCCGCAAATACACGACCGCCCCCCGCGGGAATCTGGCCGTCGCGCATTTTCCGTGAAGAGGGAGTTGTGCTCGACACGATCACTTTGTATTATAATACTATCGAGCGGCCATTTAAGGTTTTCTGATAGTAGGCAGATTCGCGCCGATTTCGGCAATCATCTTTTTTCTGTTAGACAAGGGAAGTTTCATGCCAGATAGCACAAGTGGTGCAGCCGCAGGTACCTCTGCCGCGGTAAAAGGACGCGTCGACGAGTTCATGAATGATGTCGTGACTCGAAATCCCGGCCAGCCGGAGTTTCATCAGGCGGTTCGCGAGGTCATTGAATGCGTCCTCCCCGTCGTCGACGCGACACCTGCATACCGCAATGCCAAAATTCTGCAGCGGTTGATCGAGCCGGAACGTGTCATCATGTTCCGCGTCCCCTGGGTGGACGACAGCGGCGAAGTCCAGATCAATCGCGGTTTCCGGATCGAGATGAACAGCGCAATCGGCCCCTACAAGGGGGGCCTCCGATTCCACCCCACCGTGAACCTTGGTGTTCTGAAGTTCCTTGCCTTCGAGCAGGTATTCAAGAACAGCCTGACCACCTTGGCGATGGGTGGCGGTAAGGGCGGCTCGGACTTCGATCCCAAAGGCAAGAGCGACAACGAAGTCATGCGATTCTGCCAGTCGTTCATGACGGAACTGTACCGGCACATTGGTCCCGATACCGACGTCCCGGCCGGCGACATCGGCGTGGGCGGTCGTGAAATCGGTTTCCTCTTCGGCCAGTACAAGCGGATCTCCAACCGCTTCTGCGGCGTGCTCACCGGAAAAGGGCTCTCGTACGGCGGTTCGCTCATTCGCCCCGAAGCCACCGGTTACGGAGCCGTCTATTTCGCCCAGGAGATGCTCGCCACGCGCGGCGAATCGCTCGAAGGCAAAGTAGCGACCGTCTCAGGTTCAGGCAATGTGGCTCAATACACTGTCGAGAAGCTGCTCCAAAGCGGCGCCAAGGCCGTTACCCTGTCCGACTCCGCCGGAACCATCCACGATCCCAATGGCATCGATGCCGAAAAGCTGGCCTGGGTCATGGACCTGAAGAACGTCCGCCGCGGCCGTATCAGCGAGTACGCCAACCAGTTCAAGGGCTCTACCTACCACGCCGGCAAACGCCCCTGGGACATGAAGTGCGATCTGGCCTTCCCCAGCGCCACCCAGAACGAAATCGACGTCACCGACGCCAAGACGCTCGTCGCCAATGGATGCATGTGCGTTTCCGAGGGCGCCAACATGCCCACCAGCCCGGAAGGCATTGACGTATTCCTCGAAGCAAAAATCCTGTACGGCCCCGGCAAGGCGGCCAATGCAGGTGGTGTCGCTGTTTCCGGTTTGGAAATGACGCAAAACGCCGGCGTCATGCGATGGCCGCGTGAGGAAGTCGATCAGCGGTTGCAGCAGATCATGAAGTCCATCCACGCCAACTGCGTGCAATACGGGACTGCCGACAACTTCGTCAACTACGTTCGCGGCGCCAACATCGCCGGCTTCGTCAAGGTCGCCGACGCCATGCTCCACCAGGGCGTTGTCTGAGATTAGACAACCAGAACCCCGCAGACACTGCCTGCGGGAAGATGCTCATCGAGCGTGGTGCAAGTGCCAACAACCACTTGCACCACGCTGTTTTTTGCGCGACCTCGACGCTACGTAGATGAACAGTCTGCGTCAGAGGCCTCGGTCACCCGTTTCTGACGCGGGGCGGCCGCTGCACGCCCTCGTGCTTCGTTGACCGCACACGCCACGACCAGCGCAAGCCCGAACAGAACCATGCAAAGCAGAATGGCCGTGTGCAGTCCCACCCACGCCTGCAGCAGGCCAAGCCCCAGAATGCCCGTAATGGCAGCCAGCTTGGCCGAAAGTCCCCAGAAGCCGAAGAACTCGGCCGCCTTCAGCTTCGGCGCGAACAGCCCCACCAACGTACGCCCCGCCGACTGCGTGCCGCCCAGACACACACCGGCCAGGCACCCGACAACCAGGAACACGTACTGCGGTTCCACGGTCACCCCGTACTGGGCGCTCAGAACGGCCGCAATCTTGGGCGTCCCGTAGATCAGCAGGATGGCCAACAGCCAGATCAGTAACGTTGCCTGATACGTTCGTTTCGCACCGATCCGATCCTGAACATAGCCGAAGCCCAGCGCCCCGGCCGCCGCGGTGAGTTGCACCACAACGAACATGACCACGCGAATACGCTCGTCCCAGCGCACCACTTGTGCCCCATAGATGAACGTGAACGCAACGACGATGTAGATGCCTGCCATCGCAAAGAATACCGATCCCAGCAGCCAGGCCAGATCCCGGTGGTTGCCGACCGTCGCCAACGTATCGCGCACGCGACGGACACCGAGCGCCACGTATTGGGTCGGCCGGGCCAGGCGTCTCGGCCGCCCCCGTTCTTTCAGCCACAGGAACGTCGGAATGGCCGTTACCAGGAAGAACCCGCCGGCGAACGGCCCCACCCAACGCACATTCTGGAAATTCTCCGCACTCACTTCGCCCAGGAACAGCAGGGCGAATGCCGTCGACACGAGGCCTCCGATGTAGCCGAACGCCCAGCCAAAGCCTGAGATCCGTCCCAACGCCTCCGGCGGCCCCAAATCGGGCAGGAAACTCGCAATGAACGACTCGCCGATCGCATAGCCGAAGTTCGAGAAGACAATCAGCACCATCCCCAGCACGACGTAGCCCGGCGCGACGAAATAGAGCATGGCCGTCGTCACGACCGTCACGACATAGCTGGCGAAAAGGAACCGTTTTCGCGAGGCCGAGAAGTCCATGACCGCGCCGCACACCGGCCCCACAATCACAACCGCCAGATAGCTCACCGCCAGCGAAACGCTCCACAGCAAATTGCCGAGTCGATAATTCTGCTCGGCATCGCCCACAATCACCCGGGTGAACAGGTCGCCGAATACCACCGTGATAATCAGCAGGGTATAGGCCTGATTGGCGAAGTCGAACATCGCCCAGCCAAGAATTTCCTTATTCAGTGTCCGCTTCATGCGTCGTTCCTGCCGGTTGAACTTCCGCAACAGTATAGGCCCCCCACCGCCCACCGAGCAACTCCCCCACCCCAGTTCCCAACCGCCCGCCCTCGTTGTTGTGCACAATTTTCCGAGCACCACCGGCCCGCTCGCCCGGCCCGCGGCGGTGGTCTTCAGTACACATTTTCCACGTCGCACAAGGCAAGAATCTTGCCCATTCCCCCAAAGCAGCAGGCGTTTTTCTCCCATGGGTCTCGCCGCCCCCAGATTCTCTCAGAAGGCCCCTTGACGGGCACGGAATTGCGTGGCAAACTGTTTGAGTGGTTGCAACCGGTGTACCCATGTGCGTACAGCGACCACCCCAAAGGGCTATTCCCAAGCCTCTTTGGGCCCTCACCCGGGCGATTAGCTCAGTTGGTTAGAGCACTAGCTCGACAAGCTAGGGGTCACAGGTTCGAGTCCCGTATCGCCCACTGCCCAAGCCTTTGTAAGTGCAGAACTTACAAAGGCTTTTCTTGTGCGCCCGGCCGAATAGTCCGTCTGGCTTGGGCGCCAATACAGCCGTCGCCAGAAAGGGCCACCGGCCAGCCCGCCCGGCCCGCAGCCATAGTCCATGAGCTACCGCGACACACGACGAAAAACATCCGTCTGGGACATACGCCGATGAACATAACGCCGGAATTACCGGTATTATGTCAACTACGAGCTGGCCGCGCGGCTACCAAGGCATGAGCATTCTGCCACAACTGCTTGCCCGAGCCCTTTGGACGGACTAGGATCACGGTTTGTGGGATCGCCCTTCCGGGAAAGGGTAATCGGGGCAGAATGATAAGTTCGCCCCAAGGCTCCTCACAATGCGGTGCGATTATGGGCGCATCTGGCGTCAGACTTCTCGACGATGACTTGGCCGCTGACGTACGCGAGTTGTTCCGCGAACGGCTGCAACGTGGCACATCCGGTACCACTGCCAGCAAAGAGCTTATCAGCCAGTTTGAGGAAGTCATTGGCACCGACGAAGAGAGCGTGTTCTGGCTCGCGTTGGCGTACGTGCAATGGGAATACGGGCTACTTCAGAAGCGCATACTCAAGAAAGCTCAGAAGGTCATTGACAGCGGCTCGGATTTGAAGCGTTGGGCAGATGTCCCCAAACTCCAACGGCAACGCGCTCGGGTGCTGGACCGCCTTCGACATCACCTTGCCAGCCCCAATCCAAGACCGAAAGCGGTGTGTCCGCGAAAACGGCTTCCTCGGAAGTGTGAATGGCAATCCGGCGATGTTTTCGCGTTTCACATGCCGTCGGCACACGTCTTGCTGCTACGCGTCATCGCAGTGCCTGACAACGTAGGTGATGATCTGCCCGTATGCGAGCTTCTCGACTGGGTGGGCGCCAACATTCCCAACGAGGACGTAATCATCAATTTGCCAATCCGACGTAACAAACGATATCCGTCGGAATCCGCCTTCACTTTCCCGATGCTGAAGAAGTATCTTGCTCGATGCCAATCGCTGGGAATCCGTACTCCAACGGTTCTGAAGGACGATGGCGGGTATGTGCTTCCGATCGATTTCAAGGAACTGCCTCAAGCCCTTAAGGAACACTTCGGCATGTCCGTCGATGCCTTCGAACCACAGTCCGGAGCGGGCGGCCAATGAACATCCGCAAGTGCCTTTTGCGCATGCCTTCGGTGTGGTAAGAACGGAGGTAACATTGGCGGCACGGCTAGCCGCTATATTGCTCCCTTCCCACGATAGACTAAGATAGGGACGTGGGAGATCGGAGGCAGGCGTGCACTTTACACTCTGGCGATGGCATACCATCGACAACGTACGCAACCACGTCATCACGATGGCCGATGTGCAAGAGCGGGCGGAGGGCAATGCTACGAGTGGTTTCCTACCTGGGCGCTGTTCTTCGATTACGATTACGAACACCGCTACGGCTGAGCACGAGTACGAAGAGGGGGTCGCTTTGCCTATCCTCACATTCTCCGTCGTTGGCTGGACATGCAAAGCGCATTGAGCACATTGCGTGTCCTTGCGTTTCGGTGTTATGTCTATCAGAATCAGGCCTCCGATGCCCTCCCGCCACGATCACGGCGACTACTTGACACTGCTCGCCTTACGCGTCTATTCTACCAATGCCCCCTGGGCAAACGCCCACGGCAAAAGGTGATTTTGTGTAGAACCACAAGTCTGTGCACTCCTGGAAGCAACAGCCTAACAGGAGTGACGTTCCGCGAGAACAGATGATGCAACAGGAACCGATTCGGCTATTTTGGGAGTTTGCTGGTGACGACTGCTTCCGAAGGTTTGCCGACGCAATCTGCGGACCGTGTGTTAGGAAGGGCCGACTTCTTCATTGGCAGAAAGTCCTTTGGCAGTAATTCCAGGCCTGTGCTCAGGACGTTCCGATGCATCAAGCCTGCGATTCTCGAGATCTTACGAGTCTGCCCAATCCATCTCCGTGCACTCGAAGACACCGCAACAAAAGCGCGCTCGCGCGATACACTATCCGTGACAGCGCGTCACTGTCAACAGTCAACTTCAACACGCCCCATCCACCACGCCATCTACAATCAACCCATTATGGTGGTGATTCACGGAATTGCGTGGTGTTGACACGTGTAAACACCCGATGTATGATTAACTGGATGCCACGACCTCGCCACCCGAACAAGCATATCGAGAAGTCGATCCGCTACGCGGAATCGCTCGGTTGGCGAGTAGAGATTTCTGGTTCATCCGACTAATGCGTAGGTTGTCTCATGGATGCCGAGTATCTTGAGTTTGAGGAACTCAGGATCTCGGAAGCCATAAGCTTGACGTTTCATGGTCTTGATTTTGTTGTTGGTGCCTTCCAGCGGTCCCGTTGAGATCGGGTAGTCATACCAGTTAAGGATGCCTATCGCATGGAGCCGAAGCGTTTTGGCGAACTTCTGGAGCATGCGGATACCGGTCGATTCGGCATACACGATCCAGTCCATCAGCAGGGATTGCGCCGTTTCCCGGTCATCCTGCTCCCATATCTCGTTGAGTTCCTCCTTGAGATGATAGGCGATGGCTAGGGGCTCGTTCAGACGCAGGGCTTCCCGAAGCCGCTCGGGCTCACGACGCGAAGGGTCGAGGTTCTCCGGCCGCTTCAACAGCAGCCAGCGGATGCCCTTCAGGACGTCTTTGTGCATCGTGTCGGCCAGTTGTCGGTGCAAGTCGCGGCGCAGGTCGGAAAGCTTGTCGTTGTAGAGCTTGATGACGTGAAAACGATCGAATACCAACGTAGCGTGCGAAAGATGCGTCGACACGGCATCGATATACGCTGGCGACATGTCGGTGGCCACGGCCTCGATCTTGGCTCGACTGGCACGAAGCCGCTTCCAGAAAGGCAGCAGGGCGTCCCCGCCTTTTCCCTCGCCTACGTGAAGTACCGCGCCGCTCTTGAGGTCCATGACGATAGTCACGTACTTGTGGCCCTTCCCGGTGGAAATCTCATCGATGGCGATCTGCTTGATGTGTTTCAGCCTCGGCTTGCCGAAACGTCGTTTCAGGTATTTCTTCTGGATTTCCTTGACGACATCCCAACTCACACCCAGGTGGCAAGCGACATCCTTGATCGTCATATGCTGCGACAGTTCCAATACGTAGCGTGCAAACGACTTGGTGTACGTCCGTTTCGGCTCGGCAAAGCCGATGGCCGCCTGGCGGACCGCACCGCAATCGTGGCAGGCCAACCGGGGAATCCTCGCTTCCAGGTCAACCCGCTTCCTCCCCAAGGGCACCGTCCGAAACCGCCGCACGACGCCCCCCTGCCGCCACACGTTTGGCGAACCACATGCCACACAACGGCAGGTATTGCGCTTCCGCTCTATGGTGAAGACAATGCCCCCTCTGATGTATTGGGTTCTTACATACCGGTATTCACGCACCCCGAATCCATGGTACAACAGTGTCGTGGACATGCTGAGTTCTCCCGTCTGAAGTCGTTGGTAAAAACTCCAGATGGAACCAGCATGTCCACACTTTTTCAACCCCCCAACCTACGCATCAGCCGGATGAACCAGATTTCTGAGGGGCACGCATGGGGGCGACTGTACTGCCCTTTGGGCACGCGGGACGGGTGTAGGATCAGCGTTTGGTCAACACCCAGGGTCGCGGAGAATCATGCCCGGCAGATTCGCCGGGAAGTTGATATGTGCCCCCATGGCAACGCAGACGAAGATTCACCGGAGCACGAGAATCATGGCTATTGAATGCGACGTGGAGTTCGACTTCACTCTCCTGCTGGACGGAATCAGCCAGGTTTCCACCGAAGTGGAAGATTCGCTGTTCGCGGCCGGCTGCGACGATGCGACCATCAGCGTGCGCGCCGGTAGGGTTTACTTGACGTTCAGTCGCACGGCCGCGTCGTTGAAGGATGCGATCCTCAGCGCGATCAAGAATGTCCGGGAGGCGGACGTTGGGGCGATGGTTTTGCGGGTGGACCAGTGTACCCTCATAACGCAGGCCGAGATTGCCCGTCGCATCGGCAGAAGCCGACAACTGGTCCACCAGTACATCACGGGCGCTCGGGGACCCGGCGGATTCCCGCCACCGGCCTGCCACATCACGGCGGATGCCCCGTTGTGGTACTGGTGCGAGGTCGCGTACTGGCTGTCGGAACACAACATCATCAGGGAAGAGGACTCGCGCGAAGCGCAGGACCTGACGGTCATCAACAGCGCGCTGGAGCTTGCTTGGCAACGAAGGATCTCCCCCGACGAGACCAGGACGATTCTCGAAGAGCTTTCATTCTGCCATCTTCCCTCGCGTAAAGATCTCCATTGATGCCAGACTTCTTCCTGGGCATGGCTATCGCGCCTCAACATTCAATCAGACATTTAACACCACCGGCAAAGAACAACTGTTGCTTCACGACTCCGGCAGCGGGACCGAGATCGAGTATACATATATCGTAACGGTCAAACGCAAGTGGCTACGACCACTCTTTGGTTGGCATGTCCGGACGTTTGGACTTCCGTATTGGAAGAAATGCTATCTGCAACCATTGACGAGACTCACGCAAGAACACCGCCGCTCGCAAAACATGGCGAACAACGGGGTGGTGCCTACTGACGACCCGCCGCGCAGCTCCCTAGCAACACACCCCTGACGTTGTCCGTCGCGAAAGAGACTCACTTTGATTGACCTGGAGAGGCTTTGGGGGGCTCTTGTCTCTGCTACGATGAAAACACGTGTGGAAAGGGTGGCTCAGCCCGCTGGAACCTGATATCGTTGGCGACTGCAACGGGAACACCAACAAACCGAACGGCCCGGCTCATGCCAGGTCGGCCGCAAGTCTTGCGAGTGCACTGAGACGCGTCAGGGCGTCAGTGGCCGATGATGGGTCCCATCGGGGTGTACCGAGCTTTGCCTCCATCTGATCGGCCAGCGCATCGGTCAGTCCGGCAAGCCGCGTCAGACCGGCCGCCCGGCCCAATCGGGCCATCTCCCGCCACTGCCGAATCCATGAAGCGTCGATGTCTCGCAAGCCGCAAAGCAAGAGTTCCCCCAACCCTTCGAGTAGTTGTCCGGGATAATCACCCACAGGGTCGGCCGGTTCATCGCTTGGGGCCACCAATTCCATGTGGGCTGAGCCGTTCGTGCCGGCGGCGAACGCCTCGATCCATGGTTGGATAGCCGTCCGCGCGCCTGCTTCGTCCAATACAAGGCAGGTGGGAAGAAGCACCAGGTCCGAAAAACGCAAGCAAACGCGACCGGCCGCGAATACGACTTGCTCCGCCCGAGAATGAAGTGCCGCCAGCAACGATTCGCTGCCCTCTTTGCCACGGGTCGAGTAGGGATGCCATAGCAGCGCGATGCCACCTGCAGTGTCGTGCAAGGTCGCGACGACGGCCTGCTGAACGGGGTCAAACTGGACCGACTCCACGCCGGCAATCCGGCAGACGTGAAAATCTTCGGTAAGCCGCCTTGGCCGTAGCGAGGCCGGAGGTGCGGCAGCCAGGCGGGCGCGGATTTCCTGGAAATCCTCGGCCAGTACCGGCGCGCGGAGCCTCTCCCACTCGAACCCCTGCGGATGTACCGTCGCCCGGGCACGGCCAGGTAGAAAGCGACGATTGGCAGCGCGTTTCCCGCCTCGAATGAGCAACTGCCCCGCGCCGAGCGCGGCCAGGGAGGCGCCTTTGACCACGTGCGTTTGGGCCAGTTGGCGGAAGGACTTGGGCTCGACTGCTTCCTCCGGAGCCGGGTCGGGAAAATCACGCCCCACAACCACCACACTGCCAGTCCCTACATCCTGCAGGTATGCGTTCAGCTCTGCCGAACGGCGCGAGCCCCGTACCCCGCACCCAAGCCCAACCAGGCGTGCATGCCCCATCGTGGTTAACCGATCCTGGCGGTTTCCGCGAATCACAAGCTGCGGGACTTCGCCGGTATCGCTACGTACGGCATCGCTACGGACAAGTAACTCACCAATCAACTCGGCCAAGTGCATGGGCGCAAACCGTGCGTCGTGTGCGCCGTAACGCTCGTATTCCAGCACGAGATCGGCCAGGATATCAGCAATCCAGATGAGCCCAGCATCGCGGCAGCGGGCTTCCAGTCTCCGAAACTGGTCACGGCCCACGGCTGATATACTCGACAGACCATCGGCGGCCAGTCGTTGCACCGACGATTCCACATCGTCCAACACAGACAGCGGAACAGGCAGCCGTTGCGTGTGTGTAGAAACAAGCCCGGCATCGCAGTCCGTACCGAGCTGACGGAAGGCCCAGACGGCCATGGCCACGTGCCGGCAGGGCGCCGGCTCGTCGCAGTCACAACGCGTGTAGCCAAGCTCTCCCGGAACAAGGAAACGTACGGTGCATCCCTCGTCGTCAAAATGGGCCGTCGGCTTCGCGCTGCGCACGAGTTCCACGAGCAAGCCTTCCTGAAACCGGCTACGAGCCTTGACAAGTGCCTGCTTGCGATAGACGGCGTTGAGCGCCTCGTCGCTAATCGCTCCAGGATCCCACGGGCCCTGCGAAACAGCAGGCGTTTTCCGTTGGTCTGCCCGTCGCTGGTAGGTCAGTACAGTGCGTACGAGATGGCGGCAGAATGTGGCGGCCGGGCACGTGCACTGAGCATCGGCCGGCACGGCGCCCGCAGGCAAACGGCACTCGACACCGTCGGACCATCGGGCAATAACGTCGCCCTCCTCGTTTTCCTGCAATTCGACGTCCAGTTGGCCACCCTCGATTTCGCGCACGGCCCGCTTCACGTTGCCCGGATTCGAGAGTGTCGCCAGGTCGTCGGTAGTCAGCGCTAGCAGATCGTTGCGGGGCATTAGCTCACCTTCTGTGCGACCCACTCGGCCAACTCGCCAGGCGTCATGGCGCCGACATGAGCCCCCAGAGCGACCATCCGCTCGGCGGTCTGCCGGTCGTAGTTCGGTTGGGCACGCTCGTCGAGCGCAGCCAGGCCCAGCAGTGTAACGCCGCTCTCTACAAGTTGCCTGGTGACGGCCAGCAAACGCTTCAGCGGCCCGCCCTCGTAGAAGTCGGTGATCAAGACGACGATCGTACGACGGGGATTGTCGACCAACTCGGCCGCATAGCTCAACGCGTGACCGATGTCCGTGCCGCCTCCCAATTGAACCTTCATAATCGTCTCGACCGGATCGCGGCAATCGGCTGTCACGTCGACCACCTCGGTATCGAACAAGACCATGTGCGTCCGCAGGGCGCGGATACCGTGAAAAATGGCCGCCGTCACGGCCGAGTGGATCACGCTGTCGGCCATGCTGCCGGACTCGTCGACCAGAATGATGATCTGCCATCGGTCCGTCTGCCGGCGCACGCGAGAGAAGAAGTACGGCGTCTTGACGTAGACGCGTTTGGTCTTGGGATCGTAGTGAGCCAGGTTGCGACGGAGCGTGGTTTTCGCGTCGAAGTTCTTGGCCACCTTCATAAACGAGCGTCTTCGACGATCTACGGCGCCCAGAAACACGTTGTGCATCTGGCGGGCAAGTCGCTCCATGAGCTGCTCGACGACCTTGCGTACGAGCGTCTGGGCCATGGCAAGCACCTTGCGGTTCATCAGGTGCTTCGTGTGCAACACGGCCTTGAGCAACGCCATGTTCGGCTGCGCCCGCTGCAAGACCTCCGGGTTGGTTACCATTTCCTCGAGTTCGTATCGCTCCAAGGCATCGCGTTCGAGCCGCTCGATGGTCCGCTGGGGAAACAACGTGTGTACCGTATTGATCCATTCGGGCACGGTCAGTTGCGAAGGTCCCGACCCGGCCTGCCTTTTGGCGGACTGGGCCTGGCCATCGCGATTTCCTCCCTGCTGTCCTCCCGGCCGCACATTGCGTCCCTGGCCATACTCCCGGTCGTAAAGGAACCCGAGTGTCTCGTCAATCTGTGCCCAGGAACCCGACAGGCAGCACCCCAGGGCTGCGTCGGCGCCGTTGCCAAGGATCAAACGCCATCGAATTGCCCGGGTGTGTTCGTTCAAGGTTCGCTCCCCCGAATGCCGAAACGGCGAGCCACATCGAACAACCGGCCCTCAAAAGCCATGGCTTGAGCGGCTGTAGCCACGTCGACTTCAAGCGCGATCGTTTCCTCCCGCCCGACAAGCCCCAACGCCTGCATAAGGCTGGTCGCCAGGTGGTGTTTCTCTCGGGGCGTGAAGTAGGTGAAGGCCAACCGCATGGCGGGCAGGGCCTCAAGGTACTCATGGTCGTCGTAGCCAATAACCAACTCGTCGATGGCCAGGAGCAGATCCTCCTGCCGCTGGACAATCTCGCGGCCAAGACAGAAGAGGCCGGAAAGGAAATCGCCCAGTTTGTCGGGATCTCCGAACAGCCGCATGTCGGCCAGAACCTGGCTGGGATCGGCCTCGCCAAGCCGCCACAAAGCCCCAACGGCCGCGCCGCGAACCGCAGGCGCTTGCATCGGGTCCGACTCGACGCGAGCCAGCACGTCAACTACCGTCTGGCGGTCCATCTCAAGCACCTCTTCGCATTGTCGGAAGGTCTCAAGCAGCGTGCTCACGCCCACCAGGAGTCGTTTGTCCTGGCCGCCAACCTGGCCCAGGCTTTCCAAGAGCCACAGTCCTCGCTCGAACGTTTCCGCCAGCAGGGAGCCGACGTCGCCCCGGCCACTGGTGTTGAGCACCTCGTCGTACCGGTAGAGGTAGAGCAGATGGCCCAAAGCAGCCGATACGCTTGCGAAGTTGCCGTCCTGGCGAATGAGCTTCTCCAGCCGTGCATGCAGCCCGCGAGCAAGCGTCTCGATGCCGGCGAGTGCTGCACTCAGCAGTAATCCGGCAGCCTTCTCCGCATCGCGCTCAGCAACTTCGCTGAGTTCAACCAGCCGTGCTGCGGCCGCTTCGACCAGTGTGGGTCCGTAGCGGGCCGCTTCAATCGAGCCGGCATCGAACTCCGGGGCCCACTGCACACGCCAGCTCTCCACAATCTCGACCAGGTCATCACGCACAGACAGATCCGTCCCGGCCGTCCGCTGGAAACCGGCAATCTGGAGGATCCGAAGCTGGTGCAGAACCCGGCTCTTCTCGGCCTCGTCCGGTTTGGCCAGGTCGAGGTGTACGACAACGCTGCGCATTTCCGGCGTCAGGCCATGATATTTCAGCACGCGGTCGATGTCGCGTACCAGCGGAGGAGCAGGTGTGCCGTCGGCCAGCTTTCCCCGCTTCCCGCCACGAAACACCTCGTTGACCGCTTCGAGGAACGGGTGGCCGAAGCCGTACTCCAGTTCCTCCTTCACCAAGGCTCCCGTTACGGCATCGACCAAATCGCGGCGCCAGACCTCGCGATGCCCGCGAATCGCCGCCAGGGCCTCGGCGGCACTGCGCACGGCAATCAAGTCGGCCGTACTGACCGGCTGGCCCCGCTTACGCAGCACCTTGATCACACTGGCCAACAATTCGCGGAGCACGACCGGTTCTCCGGCACACCGATCGCGCCACACGCGATCGTAGAACCCGGGATTCGGCATGCCTGCCTCGTAGCCTGCAAGGGCGTCGAGCCGCTCGAATGAGTACGGGGTCAGCGCGATGCCGCGCTCCTGATCTCCATCGGGCTCCGAGGGCTCGCATTGCACCGGATTATCCGTGCCAACGAAGTCCTCACCTGTGAGGCGAGCATGAAGCGCATAACTATGATAGCCGCCGGTGACCACCAGCACGGGCCCGTCATGCCTGCCGATGGCCTGGCGGATTCTATCGGCCATGTACGCCTCGCGGCGCCGGTCCGAACGGGGTACCATTTCGTCGAGCACGCGCACGTGATAGCAGAAGTGATGGGCCCGCCGCAGGTACTCCTCGGCCGAGAGGTCTGCGTCGATTTCGATGAGCGTATCCCACAAGGCGTCGAAGTCTTCAACGCCCAACTTCCGGCACAAAGTATCGATGTAGCGGCCTCGGCCGAGCTGTGCATCGGCGTAGCGGTGTTCCGTCGCGTCCTCCGCGGCCAGCTCGGCCCAAGGCAGGTCGATGAACTCGACGGCTATCTCCAGCCGATGGGCTGTCTGCAGGGCCTGCCACTCCGGCGAGTGGACACAGAAGGGGTAGAACGCCCCGCGACGTTGCCCATCGGCCAGCCGGACGTAGCTGTAAATGGCTACGGGCAGCCGGTGGGGAAGCATAAGTTCCTCGATCCGGTCGTTGTAATCCGACGGCCCCTCAATAAGCACCGCCGCGGGACGCACCTGCTCGATCCACGCGGCCAACAGCCGGGCGCATGAGGGGCTGTGGTGTCGAACCGGGAAGAATACGGCGCGTGCCGCCGGATTGATCAATTGTTCCAGGTTCACTCGAGGTGTTTCCTTGCTTCGTAGTACCGGTTCCAGGCATCTCCACGGCGGCCCTTAACCGCGTGGTTGAAGTAATGCCGCACCTTTTTGACGTCGTCGGGCGAGTCCTTGAGCACCGACCCGACGAGATGCTGCACAAGGTGTTCGGGCTTCACGGTTCCATCGTCGTAGTAGTAAGCGTGAATGCCGGCCGCGAAGCCGGTCGAGACCGCCTCCGCTGTACTCATGCACGTCGAGAGCTGTTCCAGGGCCTTCCCGCCCTGCGTCTTGCCTCCGCGGAGTTCGTGGAATGTAGTCACGAGCAGTTCTGTCACGTCGGGCGTGAGTGCAATAGGAATGTCGGCCTTCGCGAGCATGCGACTGGTCTCGCGCTCTACAAGCTGAAGCTCCTGGGCCAGGTCGGCAATCGGATGGACCGTCTCGAAGTTGAACCGGCGCTTCAGCGCGGCACTCATCTCGTTTACCCCGCGGTCCCGCGTATTCGCAGTGGCAATCACGTTGAAGCCCGTTTGCGCGTATAGCAGTGCAGCCTGCCCGGCCAACTCGGGAATGCCCATGACGCGATCGCTGAGGACCGAAAGCAACGTGTCCTGAATTTCCAAGGGACATCGCGTGATTTCCTCGAAGCGAACGATCTTGCCTTCCTTCATCCCACGATAGAGCGGGGCAGGCACGAGTGAGTGCTCGCTAGGCCCTTCACTGACCAACAGCGCGTAGTTCCAGGAATACTTGATGTTATCTTCCGATGTGCCCGCACTGCCTTGGATAGTGAGCGTCGAATCGGCACTTACGGCCGCGGCCAGCAATTCGCTCAGATAGCTTTTCGCAGTACCAGGTTCGCCAATGAGCATCAAGCCGCGGTTTGTGGCCAGCGCCACGACGCAACGTTCCAGGAACTCTCGCCGGCCGACAAACTTGGCCTGGATACCGAGCTGTTCATCGCCCAATACGAACCGGAGCACCGCCGTCGGCGAGAGCTTCCAGCCCGGCGGTTTGGGCCTACCGGCATCGGCCTCGGCCAGGCGCGCCAGCTCCTCGGCGTACAGGTCCTCGGCGCTGGGCCGTTGAATATCGGCTGCGACAGCTTTCGAAGAGGGCGACTTGATGGAAACGGTTTCTTTCTTAGCCATAACGTGCCCGTCCTTTACAGACTCTTCTCGGAATACCCCTTGCCGGTCTTCTCGCCAATGAGCTTCTGGGCGTAGGCCTCGGCGGCTTCGCTGCTGGCGAACTCCCTCATCTTGGTCGTTCCGTTGCTGCCGATACGACCATAGCGGACCGCGACCTCACAGCCATCGACGGATACCTGCCAGAACTTGCTCGATTTCCCCTCGACGAACTCGAAGTATCGGGCTGCAGCAGGGCTCGTCGATCCGGACGCCTCGCCGGCCTTCACGGCCTTTCGCGTCTTTCGCGCAGTCTTGGGAGCATCGACGCCTGCCGGTGGTGTTGCCCGCTCCTTGACGCATACAAAGGAGGGGAATCGTGGAACGCCGGCGTCGGAGAACTCCTGGTAGCGGAACGTGATAATGCTGTCGACCGGGGGCGGGGCGGCACGCTCGGCGTCGGAGAAACCGGCGCCCACCGAAAACTCTGTTCCGTCGGGCAACTGCACAAGGAGCGCGCCCAGCTTCCCTTTGAACTTGCCCTTGCCCGCCAGGTGGTCCAAGACGACCGCCTCGGCGTCGTGGAACGTTTTCACTTTCAATAACGTCGACGAGCGGCCGATCTCGTACGAAGAACCGGGCTCGCGGAGCATGAGCCCCTCGCCGCCCATCGATTCGACCCGCGCCAATTCCTCTCGCAAATGGCTCGCCCCTTTGCATCGCTGGTGTTCGTGCAGCACGGCATATGGCTGCTTCTTACGTAGACAGTCGCCAAGCAGTTCGAGTCGGCTTTCGAAGCCGCCCTCGGCCTTGGGCGCGTCGAAGATGAGGAAGCGGACCTCTTTCCAGTGATCGCTCTTATCCTGCCGGCGAACGATACCCACCGTGCGTTGGAACTTGCGCCGGTCGATCCACAGCTCGCCGTCCAATGGAATCTTGGGCAATCCTTCAACGAACCAGTCTGGCGCGTGATATCGGTTGCCTTGGCGGGAAAGGAACTGGCTGCCGTCCCAGTACGCCCGTACCCCGTCCAGTTTCTCGCTCATCCACCAGTCGCTCAGGTCCGTGGCATTGTCCCAGTTCTGGGCCAGAAGAAGCGGAGGCCCGACCGTTTCCTTCTTATCCTTGACCGGTCTGGCAGGCAAGTCTCCGCCAATGCGCGCTTGTTCCGCCTCTTCGCCGCGCAACCGGCGAATGTGCTTGCACGTGCGGCGTTCGATGGGAACCGACTGGTTCCGCCATGCCGGACACGAACACGAGTAGACGCCCCCAACGTTCTTGATCACGTAGGGCTTCGCCGCCGAGCCCTTTACTTCAATCGATTCACCATCGGCCAGATCGGGCATGTGGACCTCCATTGTTCTGGTCAGAAACCTACTTCGCTTTCGACGCGAGGACTGTCAAATCCCGCAGCACTTCGCTAATGACCACAGGATCGACCTTTCCGAGCTGAACCCGATTCTTGTGCTCCGCGTAGTACTCCGGCCTATAAATGCCAGGAATGAAGAAACAGCTTTCGATCTTCTGGTCGTCCCAGCCATCCATGTAGCCGACAGGTACTCCCGGATACTGGATGACGGCCGTCACGTCGGCACTGTAGAAGGGCTTGGTATGCTCAACGAACATCCCTCCATCCAGGGGCATCCCGCGTGTCCAGCCCTGGCGATCCAATGTACCGACGAGCGAGATCGCGGGGAACTCCAGTTCTTCAAACCGGGTGATCTCCTGCTGCTTGTGCTCGTCCTTTTCCAGGGCGTACGTCTCTCGGCCCAATTGCGGGAAGGGAGGAATGATCTCGTAGTCGCCGAATATCTCACCCCAACGGCCCTTCTGCTGTTCGCTCAGGTGCAGCGGATGGACGATACACAATGCCTTGGCTTTTGCCAGTGTAAGGGGTTCGTCGCGATCATCGGCGTACTCCTGCTCCTCGGTCACGCGGAACGTGGCCAACAATTCCCCCTTGTCATCGAGCCCGCCCCACACGAGAAGTCGAATGAGGTTGGTCATTAGCGGATGCCGAACCAGCAGCGTCTCGAACTGATCGACCGGCCAGGTGCGTCCGATGACCATCGCCTGTTCAAGTCGCTGGGCCTGGATCTTGCCCACCTCGCGAATCTGTTTCTTGAGCAACTTCCAGTCAGCGACGGCGGCGTTCGCTTTCTTCGCATCGTCCTTGCCGGCCGGTTTGGGCAGGTCGTTGCGGAGCTTGCCGTCCTCGTCGCGCACCAGGGGCTTCATTTCCGGCCCCAGCACGAAGTGGAACTTTCGCGGGCCGAAGTCGAACTCCCGGGTGCCCCGCTCGTTCAGATCGCAGTCGGGAACAATACGATCTTCGAGTTCCGCGCGGGTGAGCCCCTTGTCCTGGGCGATGGCCTCCATGTACTCCATGGCCTTCTGTTTGATGCCCTTGAACTTCACCTTCTGGGCCACCCCGTTCAGTTGCATAAGCGCCGTGTCGGTGCCGATAGCCCGCAGACACTCCAGCCCGAGCACCGCGCGGGGATGCTGGCTTTCGCCCGGCCAGGCCCGGATCATGGGCGTCAGCTTCAGGGCCGTCTCGTCGTTGCCAAAGAAGCCCAGCGATAGCATGGCCCACTTCTCTTTCGCAGGGCCCGCGTCTTCCAGCCAACGCTGAAACAAATGCCAGGCCAGTGCGGCAAGTGAACCACGTTCGGCCTTCTCCCGCAGCACAGTCAGCAGCGAGTGCGGGTTGGATAGATCGCCGTGCTTCAGCGTGTTGAGCAGGACGTTCATTTGTTTGTCGCTCAGACGACGGTCCCCGACCACGACCGGGGGCAAGGTAGCGAGTTGGGCCCACTGGGGCAACTTGGCCAGTTTCAACGCCGCCGCCTCGGTCAGGGCATCGGCCAGCCACCGGGGCGTTGCCTTCTCATCAAACGGCGTGTAGACTTTCTCCTCGCGTTCGAGCACCTCCCGGCGGACCTTGTCAGCCGCCTCGGCCGGGACCTTGCCCAGTGCCGCTTGAATCAATTCGGCGCGCCCGCGGAGTTTGTTGTCCCGCAAGTAATCCACGGCCGCCTCAGCCAGCTTGCCGGAGCCGCCAGCCACCTCCACCGCGCCGGCAATCCCGCAGCCAACGTATCGATCGAGCCACTCCCGCGCCTGGCGGGCTGCCTTCGAGTTCAACTTCAGCTCGAGCATTGGCCCGACCGTCGCCGGGTCACGAACCAGGGCCAGCACTTCAATCCCCTGCGCTGCTTCCTCTTTATTCGTCTGCTTGACGATGGCATCCCTTATCAGGTCCAAGCCAGCGCACTCCGTGTGTGCTAACCATGCCCGCATCTGACAAGGATTCGTAAGGGACAGTCTCAGCCGGCGAATGTGGTGCTCAACCGTACGAGCGTCACCCAAACCAAAGATCAGGTTTTGCGGTCCCCAGTAGGAGTATTTGCCCACAAAGGCATCGTCCGGCCATGCCGAAACGACCGTATCGAGCTCGCCGTGAAGTCCGACCAGGGCTGCAACGAAAAACTCCAGCCGAGGTCGGCTGCCGGCGAGTGACGTATCATGCTTCGGCTGCACAGTCTTTCGAATGTGATCTCCGATCCGGCGACGCTCTTCCTCAGTCCAGTAGGGCAGACAGTACTTGGCGAGACCCTCCAACAACGGCGCAGCCAGATTGCCATCGTAGACCCCCTGGTGTCCTTCAATGGCTTCGACCAGCGAGTCGACCAGTTCTTCCGGCAGGAGCAGACTGCTCAGGCATCGGACGATTTCCGGCGGCGGCCCGCCCACACAATCGCGAGCATACTTACCAAACGACGAAGGGTCAAATTCCAGCTTCGCCCCTTCCTCGGCAAGCTGTTTTGCCAACTGTTTTGGTCGCACTTTCGTGCTGGCCGGAACTGGCTGCTGCAATTGCCGCAACATGGCCGTGTACCAGAACGTCGCTTCTTCCGGCGCCATGGCCGCCGGCAGATCAAGCGTTTCCCACGCCCATTCCCAGCCGTACCTGCGTGTGGCAAGACGCCCTAATGCCTTCGCGCTGGCGTCGAGATCAAACGGCCGCGGCTCCAAACGCGGCAAAGGCGCCAAATCGCGCCACGTTGCTCGATACCAGTCCTCGACGTCGAGCAAGATGTCATGCGTCACCTCCGTCACAACTTCCGGTTCCGGTGGCGCAGGCGCCGCCTTTGCCTCTGCCGGGGCCTTTACTTTCTTCGCAGGCTTTGGCGGCGCGGCTGCAGTGGTAGTCCGAGTAACTTCCACATAGCCCTTCTTCGTCTTTTCGGAAATCAGCTTATCGTAGGATTCGCGAGCCGCTTCGTCGCTTTCGAACTCCTTGGTCTTGGTTTGTCCTTGGGTGCCAATCCGCCCGAATTGGACCGTGTGCGCAGCACCTGCAAGCTCAATGAACCAGAACTTGTCCGACTTCCCGTCTCGAAACTCGAACTCCCTGCGGTCGGCTTCTCCCTTCAACATGGTTGTTGTCACGGGCTCTGCAGCCTTGGCAGTGTTCTTCGCGTTTGCCTTCCCGGCGGCCGGTTTGGTAAACAACTCTTCGGGTGGTTCAGAGTATTGGGTCTTCCGCGGATAAAACTCTTCGTACCCTTCCTTAAGCTTCTTGTCGATTTGCTTGAAGTAGTCCAGCAGTGCCTCCTCTGCCGTGTCGTAATCCTTCACAGAATTACGACCGGCGTAATATCTCCAACTGGCGATCTTGCCGTACTGGAGATGCACGGCGTCGTCCTCCAACTCGATAATCCAAAATTTGCCTTCCCCCGGACTGCCGTGATAGAACGCCCGCCGGCTCAAGGATTGCTTTGTCTCTTCATAGCCTTCCTCCATTTTCTCCTGCACCAGGCGGTCGAACTCTTGCTTGCTTGCCACGCCCTCCTCAACAGAACATCCGTTAGTGTCTCGTACGGTCGATGGATGCCTGGACAAAGTAACCTTGTACGACGTCATCCCTTTCAACAGATACCGGACAAGCATGACCGACGCTCCCTGTTATTACGCTCACTGGAAGGAAAACGAGTACCTGACTTTACCAAACCGGACACACCAGGTGAAGTATCTCACCCAAAAAAGAAGAGATGTCAAACCCAGCGGCTTGTAGCTAGCGATTCCCCATAAAACGCGGGAAAAAACCGGGCAGGCTGGGGTTCCTATATGCAGCGTTCCGAGCCTTCCAATTCCTCCCGCGGCAGGGTACACTAGATCCGTGCCGGGTTGCCTCCGGTTTGCGTGCAACTTTCTTCCGTGAATTGGTTATGCCACAGAAGGCAGTCCCGCGCGATGTCATCGATAAGAGGCTGGCCGAAAACGGGGACTGGCGCCTGCATGTTGGGGTTCGTATTTGACGCGGGCGCGAGATACCGGGCGCCTGCCCCCTTTTTCGGATAGACTCTAAGATTTTCGGGTTAGCACTAGCATGGAGATACACAACATGAACCACGAGATGCCTTTTTCGCGACGTGCGTTTCTCGGCGCTTCCGGCCTTGCGGCAACGGCGACCGTCCTGTCTGGCGCCCTGCCTGCTACCGCAAATGACGCCCCCGCCAAGAAGCAACCCATCAAAATCGGGCAGATCGGCACCGCCAACCAGCACGCCTACAAAATAGGATCTCTGCGTAAACTGACGGACCTTTTCGAGGTTGTCGGCTTTGTGGAAGACGACCCGAAATGGCGAGAGAGAGCCCTGAGGAGCAGTTGCTTCAAGGGACTGAAAGTCATGTCCACCGAGGAGCTGCTGGCCGTTCCGGGCCTCCAGGCCGTGGCGATTGAAACCGAAGAGCGCGTTTGCATTCCTCCCGCCCTGCAGTGCATTCGGGCCGGAAAGCACATCCATCTGGACAAGCCCTGCGGCGAATCGCTGCCGGAGCTTGAGCAGTTGCTGGACGAGGCCAAGGCCAAAGACCTGACCGTCCAGGTTGGATACATGTACCGGAATAATCCGGCCGTGCAGTTCTGCATCAAGGCCGTGCGAGACGGGTTGATCGGGAATGTGTTCGACCTCGACACGGCCATGGGGCGATACGACGGCCAGGGCTACCGGAACCTCATCAAGGAGTACAAGGGCGGCATCGCGTACATCCTTGCCTGCCATCTGATCGATATCGTGGTCTCGCTCATGGGCGAACCAGCCAAGATCACCCCCTACCTCCGCCAGACCCGCGACGACGGCGTTCTCGACAACTGCCTGGCCGTTTTCGAGTTCTCGCGCGATCGACTGGCCACGGTGCGGACATCCATTACGGAGGCCAAGGGCTTCCAGCGTCGCCGCCTCAAGGTCATGGGCGACAAAGGGAGCATCATCATTCAGCCGATCGAATCCCAAGGCAACATGTCTGGCGGAGTCCTCACGCTTGCCCTGGAGGAAGATCGCGGCGGATTCAACAAAGGCATACAGAACGTCGATATGCCGCCCCTGAAGAACCGCTACGAAGACCAGTGGCGCGAGTTTGCCGCTGTGCTGAACGGCGAAATGGTCAACCCGTACACGTACGAGCACGATTACATCGTTCACAAATGCCATTTGCAGGCGTGCGGCCTGCCGATCGACGTGTGAGCGCCAATCTGCAACGCGAACGGTGAAACTCCCCCGGCCTACAGTCGCGGGCCTGCGTTCAATGCGCACACCGGTCTGCGCCACCAGGGATGCCCACGGTAGAAGCCTTCGGGGTTTCCCCAAGGAGAGCTTCACCTTCAGCAACCCCGGGCCGCTGCCCCGCTATCACTCGGTATTCGCCCCCGCCACGCGCACCTCGGTGAACCGTCGTGCGTAGCGAGCCAGCTTATCCAGCAGTTCGCGCGCCAGGGCGGCGGAAAGCGCCTCGCGCTGGTCGCGCCATGTGTGCTTGCCAGGGCGAATCGTGTCGCAGCGGATCAGATGGACGCCGTGCACCGTAACAACAGGAAGGCTGATCTCGCCCTCGTTCAGTTGGAAGGCAGCCGTCGTGAAGGCCTCGGCCATCGGCCCCAGCCGGCCGATCGGTCCCAGCCGCCCGCCGCTCGGAGCACTGGGCGCCTGCGAATGCCGGCGCGCCGCATCGGCAAACGTCGTCGCGCCGCCAAGAATCTGCTCTCGAATCGCGCGTGCCTGTTCGATCGTCTGGTTATGGGCCTCCTCCGTCTGTTCGGCAGGCTGCAGGAGGATCTGGCTCACCTCCATCTCGGTGCCGTCGAACCGGCGCCGATGCGATTCGAAGTACGCCTCCAGACGCGCGTCGGTCAGATACTCCTGGAGATACATTCGCCATGTAAGCGACCAGGCCAGCTCCCGGCGCAGTTCGGCCTCAGTCTGTCCACGCTCCGCAAGGTACGTTTCGAGCGTCTTGCCTGCACGCTCAAGTTGGGCACGCAGCGCACCGACCGCTTCGTCGATCTGCTGCTTGCCGGCCCCCGTTCCCTTCTTCTCCGCATACGCCAATACAAGACGGCGCGCAATCAGCTCATCGAGCAAACGGCGTCGGAACGCAGCCATCGCAGCCGGATCGATCTCGTGACGCCGCTGGGCTGCATCGACCAACGCATCGACCTCGCGCGCATGAATCGGCTCGCCCCCGACCGTCGCCAATGCACGGTCGTCGGCAACAACGGCGCCGCACCAAACCAGCAACAGAATGCCGGCGACGGTGCGCAGCCCACCGGGCAAGTTCGGGTTGAAATGGAATTCTGCCATCTTCAGTCCCACCACCAGACGTCGGTCGGCATCTGCCCCGGCGCCGCCCCGCGACGCTCCTTCAGTGTGCCGTGCGCATCCGCCTGCACCGCCGTGCCGGCCACCAGCGGCTGCGGATCCACGCGAACCCCGCCACTCACGCCTGCCACCACGTGAACGCGATTGATCACGCGATGGTTGATCACCGTATCGACCTCGCGCGGAGCAGGCGCTAGTTCGATCGCAAAGGCATCCTTATCGCCGAAGTGCGTCATGTGCCATCCCACGCGTCCGGGCAACCCTTCTTCGCGCATGACGGTGCAGGCGAGCGCCAGATCGCAAACGTTTCTCAGTTCGGCATAGATTGGATACTTCTTGCACAGGGCATCGAAGTTCTGGGTGAAGCTTCGGGCGAACTGCTGATTGAGCTGTTCCGACTGGCCGGTATGGATTCGCTGCCCGTCGGCCGCCAGCTTCTCGTTTTCGCTCAGAACCTGAAGTGCCTGGCCTCGCAGTTCGAACGCGTTGCGCTCGTCGTCGGCGACGACGGCCTCGTAGTTCAGCGTGAACCACCACCGGAGCACGCCCATCGGCGGCGGCGCCTGCCCGGGCGGTACGTCGATCAGGTCCAGGTAACTCTGCACCCCCGGCACGCCTTCTTCCAGCCCCATGCCGACGAGCTTCATACGGTAATCGGCTTCGACCATAATGCGCGCGGCGCGGGTACGGGGATCGAGGCCGTACACCTCGATCTCCTGCGACCCGACACTCGCCCGCAGTTGCTCCAACCACCGCGGCCGCCCACCGACGGGAATCGACTGTTTGGCCGACTCCCTGAGGAACTCCTGCGTCCGCGCCAGAGCCTCCTGGCGGGGCGTGATCATGCAGCCGAACTTCGCGTCGGCCGAGGTCGTTACATGCCTTAACACCACAACGAGATCGTCCAGCCGAACGACGGGCAGCCCGGTTTCGGTACTGACGATTCGGTTTTCCGGCGCCCACTGCCAATCGCCGGCCGGCCCGGCCAGCACCAGGTCGCCCGACTCCGGATAGACGAACACGTATTGAACCCGCTGAAGTCCGGCGAGCACGCGCATTGCTTCGGTCAGCGGTTTGCCGGCGGCAAGTCGAAGCTGGG
Source organism: Thermoguttaceae bacterium (assembly GCA_040772845.1). GTDB lineage: Bacteria > Planctomycetota > Planctomycetia > Pirellulales > Thermoguttaceae > PWXP01. The sequence continues at coordinate 564,344 of JAXGXG010000002.1, read as the reverse complement.
CCGCCCGTTCCAGCCGGGTGATCGAGACCTTTCTCAGCCGTGAGCTGCGCCGCGCATCTTCATGGCGCACCCCCGGCAGACTTGCACGGCGCAACGCCGCAAGCTGGCCGCTCGTGTCTTTCCCTAGCAGTGGCTGTAGTACGCCGGCCGGATCGACATAAACGCCCGTCGGAAACGAGGCAATCGACCCGGGCCCGCCGACGTCCTCCCAGGTTTGCGGCTTCACGGTCGTTGTGATCAGTTCGATAAGCGACTCGAAGTCCGGTTCGTTCCCGCCACCGAATCCGCCCCAAGGTTGCCCGGCAACCCGGCCGAGCGCCGCGGTGCGAGTCCGGTCGTCGCCGATTTCCGCAGCCGTCTGCAGCGAGGCGCCGCGCGCCCCAGCAGCCGCCTGCACCGCGGCAATATCGGCCAGCAGCGCATCCCGCTGCCGAACGTCGGGCGCCTGCCGGGCCAGCGCGAGAGCCGGCGCGAACTCGCCGGCTGCAAGATGGGCCCGGATCTCGGCCTCCTGGGCAGCGGCCGTTGTTCCCATAACGGCCGTACACACCAAAGCCAAAGCCACCGCTGCGTCAAGACCGCGCAGCACAGAACCTCTCCACTTGAGGCGCCGCATGACTGGACCTCCTCTGTTCCTGCTAAGCAACCCTCAGAAGCGATTGCCCGGTGGCCGTACTCGCATGGAGCCGTCTCTGATCCGTGAACGTGCAACCACTGCGTCACCATTGCTTAGAAAAGCCGCCCCCGACCCGGATCTTCCGCCGGGCCGTGCCCCATGCCTGCATTATGACCAACGCGCCAGAGCATTGCAACCACAGGAACCGCACAATACGCAGCAAGCTTTTTTCCTGAAATTATCACATACGCAATGGGGGGTACCATTCCTCGAACACCTCTCTCTCGTGCCACTGCCGTCTCGGCAGTGCTCTTCCCCGCGTCGTACCTTGCTCGTTCCCTCCACGCCGAACCATTCCGCGAACACCTCTCTCCCACGCCGCAACCGGCAGGCGAAGCCGCATATGGAGTGCGGGAACTTGTTCCCGCTTTCTCCCGTGCCACTGCCGTCTCGGCAGTGCTCTTCCCCGCGACGTACCTTGTTCGCTCTCTCCACGCCGAACCATTCCTCGAACACCTCTCTCCGACGCCGCAACCGGCCGGCGAAGCCGCATATGGAGTGCGGGAACTTGTTCCCGCTTTCTGGCCTACACCGCATGCAAACACCCAGTTCGCGCGTCCCCGATCTCCCAACTCCGATCTGCGATCTCCGATTCCTTGTGTCCTCGTGCTCGAAATCGTCTTTGTATTTCCGCGAACACCTCTCTCCCACGCCGCAACCGGCAGGCGAAGCCGCATATGGAGTGCGGGAACTTGTTCCCGCTTTCTCCCGTGCCACTGCCGTCTCGGCAGTGCTCTTCCCCGCGACGTACCTTGTTCGCTCTCTCCACGCCGAACCATTCCTCGAACACCTCTCTCCGACGCCGCAACCGGCCGGCGAAGCCGCATATGGAGTGCGGGAACTTGTTCCCGCTTTCTGGCCTACACCGCATGCAAACACCCAGTTCGCGCGTCCCCGATCTCCCAACTCCGATCTGCGATCTCCGATTCCTTGTGTCCTCGTGCTCGAAATCGTCTTTGTATTTCCCTCTGTTCCCTCTGCTTCCTCCTGTTCATTCCCTTCTTCGTGTTGGTGTCAATCGTAACTCAACTCAGAAGCCCGCGAAGCACATAGAGCAAGAACACCCGCGCTGCCTGCCCATGTTTCAACTGTGGCTGGGTCCTTAACGGACCCACTCGCTGCGCTTCGAGCTTGTACGCGCTGCCGCATCCTCCATACAAGCACGCAGCGCCAGCAAGTGGATCCGGCGTTTCGGGCGCCTCGTTTCCGGTCCTTAACGGACCCACTCGCTGCGCTTCGAGCTTGTACGCGCTCGCGCGTCCCCCTACAAGCACGCAGCGCCAGCAAGTGGATCCGGCGTTTCGGGCGCGCCTCGTTTCCGGTCCTTAACGGACCCACTCGCTTGCGCTCGAGCTTGTACGCGCTTGCCGCGTCCCCCTACAAGCACGCAGCGCCAGCAAGTGGATCGCGCGTCCCGATTTGCCATCGCCTAAGCATCTGTGACCTCTCCCGTCTATCCGTGTTCCATCCGTGTTTCATCTGTGGCTTTTCATCCAACCACCGCGGCCCCAATCTCCGGTTTTCTTCGCGTCTTCGCGCGGCGTCTTTGCGTTAAGCGCTTCTTCCGCTTCAGGGTGCAAACTGCAAAGTAGCAGGCACGCTCCGTCGTGCCGTCCGCCGAGCGCGCCCAGCCTCAACCCAGACGCGTAGTCTGCGCGCTTTACACATCCGTGGCTTTTCATCCAACCACCGCGGCCCCAATCTCCGGTCTTCTTCGCGTCTTCGCGCGCCAGCGTCTTTGCGTTAAGCGGTTCTTCCGCTTCTGAGTGCAAACTGCAAAGTAGCAGGCACGCTCCGTCGTGCCGTCCGCCGCGTTGCGCCCAGCCTCAACCCAGACGCGTAGTCTGCGCCCAGAAGGGCAAGAGCCCGTTAAGCGTAGCGGCCGCCACGAGCTGCAGGTGGAGCAGACGTCAACGCAAAGCCGCGAAGCCGCCAGGACGCAAAGAGGCCGGCAGAAAGCTGGTTCCCTGCCGCGTCGAACATGGCCGCAGTCACGTTGCCCAATGCATCGACCGTTTCTGCAAGCTTAATACCTACTACCGGCCTGACCGCAAGATTCCCTTAAAGTCGCTTAATCAAACGCCCATAAGCCTCAGCACACCGACTATGAGTGCGCCAAACCATCCGTACCAAAAGAGTGTATTCAGAACTCTACTACGATGGACTACCCTCCAATTCCATTGCTTGTGCCGACAGATTGGCACCAACCCAAAGAAGACGACCATGAGGATAATGAAGCCATCGTAGTGCATAGGAGTGCTTTTGAAACCGCCGCAATAGCAAGTAATTATGACTGCAGCGTTACCTGCGCAGCCCACCTGTAATCATGAGGTCTATAATGGTTCCTGGTTAGCTTATTCTGTAACCGTTTAAAACACAGCCGGTGTTAGCAGATTTCAGCAACGTGACAAACAGGCTCCTCGCACGTCTTCAATCATCCCACCAGCAGCCAACGGAACAGCCGATGCTTGCACCAACCATCCCATATTGGTAATATCCGATACAAAGAGCTCCTGCGCCAGATACTCCTATTCCGACTGCACCGAAACAACTCGAAACACAAGCAGGATATCCGGCAGTACTCCAGATGCAACCGATGAGGCAGCCTTCCGCAGCGACAGCGCCACCGACGCCGGCGGCTGTCAAACAGTTCAAGGTGTCCTCCCAATACTGTTCGTGCATCTCCTTCATACAGTCCGTCCAACACGGCCTGTCTTTGCATGGGTTTTTCCGAGTTGGGAATTCAGGAGCGGGTTGCATCGGTTCTCGCGGACGTGGTTGGGGCCCCGGAACAAGTTGTGGCACATCTGAATCACAGCTGATGTCAGGTAATGGCATCTCCCGCCCAGGAAATGGGGGAAGTACAGGCCTTCCCTTATCATCGATATATGGCGGATGCACATCCACATGTCGAGGTGGACACCAAAAACGACGGCCAGCGAAGCCTTCTGGGTCCAACCACAACAGAGAATTACCGCCCGCATACCGATACAGACTCACGTCACCCGCCCTATACCCAATTGGGTCCCTACTTACAAATCGGCCCAACTCCGCATCGTACATCCGAGCACGGTAGTAGTAGAGGCCGGTCTCCTCGTCCAGTCGGCGGCCGGTGAAGAGGTAGGGGTTGCCGATGGTGGATGCTTGCGGATCGAGCAGGTTGGCGTTGGCGTCGAGGAAAAGCGGTTTGCCGTAGGCGGAGTATGCGTATCGCTCGACCACGGCACCGGATGCCTCGGTCAGGGCCGCGACAGAGTAGAGCGAGTTTTGATGATAGTAGTAGGGCGTGGTCGTTGCGCCACTGGTGCTGAGCATCATGACGGGCTCGTCAATGTACTCGGCGTAGACGAACTTGCGCAGGGGGGAAGCGGGCGCGGCGTCAGCGGCGTACTCGGCCACGACCTGCATAGCGCGCGGCGAATGAATCACCGCCTGGACTGTACCCATAAACACCGTCGTCGCCGAACCCTCACCCTCCGGCACGGTCTTACTCACACGCCGGCCGAGGGCATCGTGCCGGTAGAGGCAGTCTGCTGTCCCGTCCTGATCGACGTCGGCGGCCAGCAGCCGATTATCAAAGTCCCATGTATAACGGTCGAGCGTGTCACTCGCGTTGCGGGTGAGGTTGCCCGTGGGATCGTGGGCGATTGGCGAGGCGTCGATCGTCGCGATCTCGTGAACGGCGGTGTGGCTGCGGGTTTGCTGCACCAGGTTTTCGGTGAATGTCGCCCAGTCGCCCACAAGCGAAAGATTCCACGCCTGGTCCAGATTGCCGTCCGTCCGGTTCCAGGCGGTAAGCCGGTCGGCTTGGTCGTACGCGGTGGAACTGAACCCATAATCGGCCATGGGGGCTGAGATGCCCTCGGTCAGCTTGTTCTTGTTCGCGTCATACGTGTAGCTGAACGACGCGCCGGCAATGCCCGAGTTGATGGCGGTCGGCAGATTGTCCTGCCGGCCATACACCCACGCCGTCTGCGTGCCGGGCGTATCGCCCAGCGTGCGGCTGGTGCGGCGGAGGCCGGGATCGTAGGCGAAGGTGGCGACCATGGCGCTATTATAGTCGATCTGGGCAAGCTGGTCACGGTCCGTATAGCTACGCGCAACCACGGACCCGTCCGGGTAGGTAATCTCCGTGCGGCGATTGGCCGCGTCGTATTGGGACTGGACGGTGTAAGTCGTGGTCTGACCGAAGGTTACGGTGAGCGATTCGCTGGTCAAACGCCCGGCGGCGTCATAGCCAAAGGCAACCGTGTTATTGTACCGGCCACTTTCGGCCGAGGCCATACGGCCTGCGTCGCCGTAGGAAAAAACGTCGCTATCACTGATGGCGGTCTGGTTGAAGAGGCGGTAGTCACGCTGCAAGAGGCGGGAGGCCAGGTCATAGAGGTGCGTGACGTTATTCCCCTTCTGGTCCGTGGCCACGTCCACGCGCCCGGCCAGGTCGTAGGTGAACTGTTTGAGGTCAAAGTCGGCGTCGCCGATCTGGCTCGTCGGGTTGTGGCTTGGCAGGGCCTCGGTCAGTTTCAGGTTCCTCGCATCATACGTCCAGCAGGTGGGCGCGTAGGTTGCCTGGTTATCGGCGTCAGCCATGTGACGCAGGTTCGAGTTTTCGTCGAATCGCCACGTGGTCACGCCTGCCAGACGGTCGGTCTGGCTAATACGTCGATTCCTCGCGTCGAAGACGAAACTGGCCGACTGTCCCTTCGCATCGACCGTGCCGACTATGTTACCGCTGGCATCGTACGCCGTTTGGTGGTTCTTTCCTTCCGCCTGCTCCTGCGCATCGGCTATGGTGATCTGCCGATTGCGTGCGTCGTAGGTGGCGTTCCAGAACGCCCGCCGCATTCCCTATGGTCCGCGGCTTGCCTATTCTCTTTTTTAAGGCGACTGACCCGTTTTCCCCTCTGTCCCGTTTAACTCGTTCGACCTTCGCTGGCGCATCATTGCGAGTTCTGCGATTGCTCGACCTTGCTCGCGCATCAGGTCAGGCTCAATAACCACGCACCGCCCACTTCGTGTCGTCTTGGTTCTAAGACATGTTTCGCCAGCGAAGTCTTGAGACGCGAGATGGCCAGCAACGATACGGCGTCGTGTTTCTACGGAGCCACTGGGATCAAGCTTCGTCTGCTCAATAGCGACTTCCGTATCGAGCGTCTTGCCTGCGAGTGTTGCTGGCCCCATATAGATATCCAGTAGAGTTGTAAAGCACCAAAATACCTCTACTCCTGACGGATCGTCGATGTCCCATTCTGCGCCATGTGACGACCGCGATGCCGCTATCATATCAAGTCGCTCCACCAAAGCAGGGACGGTGATGTCGGGCCAGTCTTTAAGCAATGCCCTCGCGAAACGTCCAACGCGAGCAGCCGACACACTGTTGTCTCCTGTCGTTACACGACACTGAGTCAGCGCAGCCCGAACGGCTGGCTGCTCTTCCTCGATAAAAATGTCATCCGGTATTGGTCTGTCATCGGCCAGTAATGTCACAAGCAATTGGACACAATCCTCTGAAGCATCACTAGCGACCAAATCGTTAATGCGATGAACCAACATCGTAGGTGACTCGGACGACCGTTGTCCAGAGCATCCAACAGCACACCAAAGCGGTGACGTGAGAACGAAACCATATATGACATAATTGAACATCATTGGCTCCATTGTACAGGGAAGAGAACATTCCAAGCTGGCAAGCTTCATTGTGCTACGGAACTTAAGCACTATTGTTCTAGAAAGGACCCCAGCCGTCGCCCAAGCACGCACAAGAACAATCGCTTCTGAACACGAAGGTTCCGACCTTGCTGGATATAGCAACGCTTTTCGTTTCCTTGTAACCAATCAACAAAGTTCCACCAGCTTTGACGGTCACCGTCATTGTCCGCCAAATCTCCACAGTGATCTTCTTGCCTGTCGCTAAAGTTGGAAGCTCACCGTCCTTGCAGCAGAGCTTAGGCCAATCCTTCGGCGCGCCCTCGAACTCGACATCATCGGTTGTACACGTATGTTCTTCGCTTACCAGGGCAGTTCCCCGATATGCATAGCTCAACGATGCTCCGCCTTCCAGGCTGATTTCCTTCTTTCCAATTTTGCCAAGTGATACCGGAGCCTTTGCAGAGACTTCGACCCCTTCGAACGTCGTCCCGTGCGGCATTACATCGAGAAACTCCACTGAGCATGTTGAAAGATCCTGCTTGAATCGCACTAGTACCCCCGGTGGGAGCTTCGCGCTGTCAGGATTGACAAGCGCCATTCCATTCAATATCGTCATATACTCGTCGTCGAGCCACTCGCGAGCTACAATCTCAGGCTCGAGCCCCAATGGATCTAAAGAAGCGGTTGGACTACTCAAGACGTAGCAATACACACTCAATCCGCCATGGTACCCAATCGGATCCCGGCTCACAAACCGCCCCAATTTCGCATCGTACATCCGGGCGCGGTAGTAGTAGAGGCCGGTCTCGGCATCGAGGCGGCGGCCGGTGAAGAGGTAGGGATTGCCAATGGTGGACGCCTGCGGGTCAAGGAGATTCGCGTTGGCGTCGAGGTAGACCGGCTTGCCATAAGCCGAGTATGCGTATCGCTCAACGACCGCGCCGGCGGCGTCGGTCAGGGCGGCGACGGAGTAAAGCGTGTTTTGGTGGTAGTAGTAGGGTTCTTCACTGCCAGATCCCGTAGAACCGAGCGCGGTCTCATCGAGCATCATGACCGGCTCGTCAATGTAGGTGGCGTAGACGAACTTGCGTTCGGGTGAAGTGGGCACAGCATCAGCCGCGTACTCAGCCACGACCTGCATGGCGTGGGGCGAGTACTCAAGTTCCTGAATCGTACCGACGAACACCGTCGTCGTCGAACCCTCGCCATCCGGAATGGTCTTACTCACGCGACGGCCGAGGGCATCGTACTGATATCCAGACTCCGCTGTCCCGTCCTGATCAACGTCTGCCGATAAAAGGCGGTTATCGAAATCCCAGGCGTAGCGGTCAAGCGTGTCACTGGCGTTGCGGGTGAGGTTGCCCGTGGCGTCGTGGAGGAGGGAAGTAGCGTCGATCGTGGCGATCTCGTGGACGGCCGTATGGGTGCGCAGCTCTTGCACCAAGTTTTCGGTGAAGGTGGCCCAGTCACCCACAAGCGAAAGATTCCACGCTTGGTCGAGGTTGCCATCCGTGCGGTTCCAGGCGGTCAGCCGATCAGCTTGGTCGTAGGCGGTGGAGTTGAACCCGTAGTTGGCCATGGGCGCCGAGATGCCCTCGGTCAACTTGTTCTTGTTCGCGTCGTAGGTGTACGTGAATGATGCACCTGCAATGTCCGAACTGATGGCCGTGGGCACATTATCTTGCCGGCCATACACCCACGCCGTCTGCGTGCCGGGCGTATCGCCCAGCGTGCGGCTGGTGCGGCGAAGAGCGTTATCGTAGGCGAACGTGGCGACCATACTGCTATTGTAATCGATCTGGGCAAGCTGGTCACGGGCCGTGTATTGCCGCGCGACGACCGAGCCGTCCGGATACGTAATGCCCGTGCGGCGATTGGCCGCGTCGTAGGCCGATTGGACGGTGTAAGTCGTGGTCTGGCCGAAGGTTACGGTGAGTGACTCACTGGTCAAACGCCCGGCGGCGTCGTACCCGAACGCGACCGTGTTATTGTACCGCCCACTCTCGGCCGAGGCCATACGGCCCGCATCGCCATAGGAAAAAACGTCGCTATCACTGATAGCAGTCTGGTTGAAAAGGCGGTAGTCACGCTCAACGAGCCGCGAGGCGAGGTCGTACAGATGCGTGACGTTATTGCCCTTCTGGTCCGTGGCTACCTCCACGCGCCCGGCCAAGTCATAGGTGAACTGCTTCTTGTCATAGTCGGCGTCGCCGATCTGGCTCGTCGGGTTGTGGCCAGGCAGGGCCTCGGTGAGCTTGAGGTTCCGGGCATCGTACGTCCATGCGGTAGGCCGATAAGGCGACTGGTTCTCCGCGTCGGCCAGGTGCCGCAGGTTGGAGTTCTCATCGAATCGCCACGAGGTCACGCCTGCCAGACGATCCGTCTCGCTCACACGCCGATCCCGCGCGTCGAAGACCGAACTGGCCGACTGGCCCTTGGCATCCGTCGTACCGACCACGTTGCCGTGTGCGTCGTACACCGTCTGCCGGTTCTTCCCTTCCGCCTGCTCTTGCGTATCGGCCACGGTGATCTGCCGGTTGCGGGCGTCGTACGTGGCGTTCCAGCCAATGCTGTTGGGATCGCGGAGCGAGAGCTGGTTCCCGGCCGCGTCGAAGGTGGCCGTGGTTACGTTGCTCAGCGCGTCGACTGTTTCGAGCGTGCGGCCGGCTCCGTTGCTGCGGGTCTTCCGGGGGTGGTTGAGTGCATCGATCTGTGTGGTTTCCAGCACCTGCCCGAGCCCGGTGATAGTGACCAGCGTATCGTGGCTGACGGTCTGCCAAGTGATGGGCGTGCCGTCTTGGGCGATAATGGCGAACACAGCCTTCGGCCGTCTCGTTCCCAAGTACTTGTAGTGCAAGAGGTTAGGGCCACCTAATCGGAAATTGGACCTGTCCCGTTTAACTGCCCTAATCGGAAATTGGACCTGTCCCGTTTAACTGCCCCAGTTGTCCCCAAACCAGAACACTTCCATCCAAACTCCCAGATACCAAACCACCTGTCGTGAGATACGCCAACCCCGTGATCCGTGCAGAATGGCCGGAGAGAGTGCGTCTCAGTTCATTCGCTGAAATATCCCATAGTTGAATCAGTCCGTCTTCATCCCCGAATGCAAGAATACACCCGTCTTGCGAAAAGGTTGCCGTAGTAATGCCACTACCCCTCGAGAGGACGCGAGCCAGAAACCTGCCATCGACATGCCACACCGTCAACACACCGCGGTTGTCGCCTACTGCGAGACGGTTCCCATCAGGCGAGAACGCCAAGGTCGATACTGTTCCGGCGTTCATATTCACTGGCATGGCACGCTGCTTGCCCGAACACAGATCTAGAAGCCAAACTCTCGATGGGGCCGCTTCCTGTGCTGCCGTCGTACTGGCATCCGCCACCGCCACGGTTTGGCCACCCGGTGACACCGCTAAGGCCGACAGGGATCCCTCGATGCTTCCATGCAAGGGAATTGTCGTTTTTAATCGCTGTTGTTTGACGTCATAGATATGAATCCGTCGCCCCGGGCCGCCGAGAACGATGGACTCGCCTTTGGCCAAACAGGCAACAAACTCGTGCGCCATCGCATCTACCGACGAATCCCGCCACTGGCACTTGCCGGTTTCACAGTCCCAGGCACTGAGGCCGTGAACCAGATCTGAATGAATCACGCAGCTCCCATCTGGGGATAAGACTGCTCGTCCCATGTTGAGTGTTCCGTCGCCGAATGCTCCCGTGCATTGCGATGTCTTGGCATCCCAAACGCGGATTGCTTCCCGGTCGCCCAGAGCGCACGTAATCACCCGCTCACGAGTTGACTGCGCGACAAGGACCGAAGAGATCGCCCCCCAATGGCATGGCCACGCGTTTTCCGAAACATCTTCTCCGGTCTTGAGATTCCAGATCCCGATGCCATAGCATTCCCCTGTTGCAAGCCATTGGCCACTGCCCGAGAGGGCTGCCAAAGAGGTCCATTGGTGACGGCCCGGTAATGCGAGAAGCTGTTTCCCTGTCTTCAAGTCCCACACCTCATGATGTAGATGCGCTCGACTCGAGTGCGATTCCGCAGGTGACGTGCTCGTTGAGACGACAGGCAGCGACAGAAGGCTCCCGTCGTTCGATATCTGAACGGACGAAAGAAACTGATCCCCTATTGCAGCGTTCTGCGACCAGCGCACCTGCAATAACTCCTTATCGCCGGGATATCTGAACGCCGTGACCGTCTGGCCATCGTGGCCAAGAACAATCGCAGCATCTCGCTGCGCAAGCCGCACAAACCTGCTATCATTATGGCACCCAAGCCGCCGGCGCAAGTGGCCATTGGTCGTGTCCCACCAACATAACCAGCATTCCTGTCCGGAACGATGTAGCAACACCAACGATTGGTCGTCCTGCGAGAAGGCCATCGAGCATAAGCCAGCGTCAACCTCCCATTCACGGACTGCATTACCCATTACAGAATCGTACAGTCGCAGCACATTACGCTCCTTGCGGTTCTCTCGCTTAGACAGGGACGCCACTGCTTGGCAGTCCGCAGATATGGCAAACGGTTCAGCCGTATCCACCGCTTCCAGATGGAGAAGACGTTTACCGTCTCGAACTTGCCAAACTCGAACTGCATCAGGGACCATCGTTGCCAGCGCAACGCGAGAACCATCTTGGCTTATGGTCACTTGGCGTGGGCTTCCAGCGTCAAAAGCAATAGTCTGTAGCGATTGCCCGGTGCAGGCGTCCCAAATGTGTACGATTCGTTCATTTCCTACAGTGGCAAGCAGTTTGCCATTCTCGGAAAACGACATCGCTCCAATTTGATCGGGCTGCCGCAACCTGGTCGTCCCCAATCGCGCAACGGCACCGTGTGGCAACTCATCGCCATGCAGATCGCACGCAATGGCTGACGGGATCCCAGCTACCCACGATATGGTACTAAGGAAACAGCAAGTACAGGCGACCAGCGAAATCCTAAAGGAATGAGACACGAAATGGCTCCCGTCAACAGACGATGCTAGGGAACGTCACTGTAATGCAGGTGCGCTGCCAAGGCTCTCAGCAAAACGCCGTCTTGTGGCTAATTGGCTTGCAAGCCCAACGGCACCGGTCCATCAAGATCGCCAGGTAATGGCCAAACCTTGGAGTTCCAGCCAGGTAACGCGGCCCCTGGGGGTACCGCAGGATAGTCGGTCACGCCGCAACCCGCGAACACGGATCGGGTTGCGACATTGCAGTTGCCTTCGAGTGCACCGAGGTTAGTAACAGGTGTAGGCGAATATGATATGCAAGCAGCGTTGATCCGGGCACTTGCTTTCTTAGCGCATTCCTCAAATGCCGCACATGAGGGAAGCGAAGACTGAACTGCCGTACATCTCTTCGATGCCCATTGATCAAACGTAGAGCATGGGTCCAGAGTGATCGGCGGTCGATCAAATGTGTCTCCAGGCAGGTCAACCCCTGGAATCACGGTTGGCTTCAGTTCGGAAGGATAATCCCTGTTGCTTTCGTCAAACGTCCCATCTTCAGCGACCAGCTGCCCCCACAAGCCAGCTGCAGGTTGCGACATTGTTTTTCCTTGGCATTGATCCGAGATTGGCTTCTTTTGGAATGAAGCATGGTGCCAATAGCCACCGCCTGGTTTTGGGACTAGCAGGAATGAGTGGCCACCAAGTGGCCCAGTTACATCCTTTGTGCAAAGTAGCAACGTACAGCCCCCGCCTGCAGTCGCCAGTTGTTCAACCGTGCCCGTCGGATCAGTAAAGGTTGAAGGCTTACCATTAACATAGCTGTACAGGTTCCACTCACTTCCGTCATACCCGATCGGATCCCTCCCCACAAACCTCCCCAACTCTGCATCGTACAGTCGGGCGCGGTAGTAGTAGAGAGCGGTTTCAGGATCGAGGCGACGGCCTGTGAAGAGATAGGGATTATCAATGGTCGACGCCTGTGGATCGAGCGGGGTGGCGGCGGCGTCGAGGAAGATCGGCTTGCCATAAGCCGAGTATGCGTATCGCTCGACGACCGCGCCGGTTGCGTCGGTAACGGCGGCGACGGAGTACAGGGAATTCTGATGGTAGTAGTACTGAGCCTCTGTTGGGGTTTCACAAGACACCATCATGACCGGTTCATCGACGTACTCGGCGTAGACGAACTTGCACGCGGGTGAACCGGGCGCGGCATCGGCCGCGTACTCGGCCTGAACTTGCATGGCGTGGGGTGAATGCGCCAATGCCTGAATGGTGCCAATGAAGACGGTGGTGACGGAACCCTCGCCATCCGGTATGGTTTTACTCACACGCCGGCCGAGGGCGTCATATTGATACCCACACTCCGCTGTTCCGTCTTGATCGACGTCTGCCGTTACGAGCCGATTGTCAAAATCCCACGTGTAACGGTCGAGAGTGTCACTGGCGTTGCGGGTGAGGTTACCCGTGGCGTCGTGGAGGAGGGAAGTAGCGTCAATCGTGGCGATCTCGTGGACACTGCTATGAGTACGCAACTCTTGCACCTGATTCTCGGTGAACGTCGCCCAGTTGCCCACAAGCGAAAGCCCCCAGGCTTGATCCAGGTTGCCGTCGGTCCGATTCCAGGCGGTCAGGCGGTCGGCCTGATCGTAGGTGGTCGAGTTGAACCCGAAGTTGGCCATGGGCGAGGAAATACCCTCGGTCAGCTTGTTCTTGTTCGCGTCATACGTATAGCTGAACGACGCGCCGGGGATGCCAGAGTTGATGGCCGTGGGCAGATTATCCTGCCGGCCGTAGGTCCACGTGGTCTGCGTGCCGGGCATATCCCCCAGCGTGCGGCTGGTGCGGCGTGAACCGTTATCATAGGCAAAGGTGGCGACCATGGCGCTATTGTAATCGATCTGGGCAAGCTGGTCACGGGCCGTAAAGCTACGCGCGACGACGGAGCCGTCCGGATAGGTCATGCCCGTGCGGCGATTGGCCGAGTCGTAGGCCGACTGAACGGTGTAAGTCGTGGTCTGGCCAAAGGTTACGGTGAGCGATTCGCTGGTCAATCGCCCGGCGGCGTCGTAGTCGAACGCAACCGTGTTATTGTACCGCCCGCTCTGGGCCGAGGCCATACGGCCGGCGTCACCAAAGGAAAAAACGTCGCTGTCACTGATAGCGGTCTGGTTGAAGAGGCGATAGTCACGCTGCAAGAGCCTGGAGGCCAGGTCGTACAGATGTGTTACGTTGTTCCCCTTCTGGTCCGTGGCCACGGCCACGCGGCCGGCCAGGTCGTAGGCAAACTGCTTGAGGTCACAGTCGGCGTCGCCGATCTGGCTCGTCGAATTATGTCCCGGCAAGGCCTCAGAGAGCTTCAGGTTCCGGGCGTCGTACGTCCAGGCGGTGGGTTTATAGGGCGACTGGTTCTCCGCGTCGGTCAGGTGCCGCAGGTTGGAGTTCTCGTCGAATCGCCACGTGGTCACGCCTGCCAGACGGTCCGTCTCGCTCACACGCCGATCCCGCGCGTCGAACGCCGAACTGGCCGATTGGCCCTTGGCGTCGACCGTGCCCACCACGTTGCCGTGTGCGTCATAGACGGTCTGCCGGTTCTTGCCTTCCGCCTGCTCCTGCGTATCGGCCATGCTGACCGCCCGATTGCGTGCGTCGTACGTGGCGTTCCAGCCCTGAAGGGGAAACAACGCAAGCCTCACACCTACCAGCCTAATACCTACTACCGGCCTGACCCCGCGGTTGGTCCGTTTCACCTTCCCAATGAATCTCGCAGTCAGGCAACGCCTTCTTCAAGTGCGCAATTCCTTCAGAAGTAGTGTTTGTGAATCGCAGAGACACCTCCGATAGGTGTTCGCAGCTCTTCAGGTACTCCAAAGCATCGTCTGATACACGAGTGCTCTCAAGGTCCACTCGCCGTAGTGCAGGCAACTGCGGCAGAACTTTCATCCCTCTATCCGTGACTCGTGTCCCGTTCAGAAACAGGTTTTCTATCCGGCTCGCCCCAGCCAATGCCAACACTCCCTGATCGGTGACACGTATCTCCGAAAGATCTAGCCACTCAAGGTTCCTGAGATGCTTGAGTCGCTGCACTGTCTCGTCGGTGACCTCAGTGTAGGAAAGATCCAAAGATTTGAGTCCGTCTAACTGTCGAACAAACTCGACAGGAAGCTCATCAATATCTGTCCCTCCAAGGACAAGATGCTCCAGGGACTTCGGAAGTTTCCGCGCACTCAATGCGCGAATGTTCCGAAGGCCCTCCAGGTTTAGGGTCTCCAATCTCCGGAGGTTCTCCAGGGCAAATGTCCATGCAGGATCGTCTGTTTCGGTAGAAGCGATATCCAAAGAACGCAGATAAGGCATTGCGCTAATGATCGATGCGATCTGATCGCTCGATAAGTCACCGGCACAGATACCGAGTTTACGCGTCGTCGTCAATTGTTCGAGCGACTCGACCATATCTTGAGTGTAGTGAAGTTCCCAGACACCCAACTCGGCAATATCATAGAGGCACTTCTCTGGAGCGAACCACTTGAGGATCGGTTCTGCGATCGCTGGCGTCTTGATAACGTAAACAGCTCGCTGCTCGGGTGGTGTATCGACGATATGGGGCGGTCGCGGGAAATCGAAGGGCGACTTCTGGTGCGGCTTGACCTGAAGTCGTGTTAGCGCAATATGCTGCCTCTCATACAGTTTGGTGCCCCGGTACGCGAGAACGCAAAAGAGAGCTGCGCAGAGCCCAAAAGCAAGCAAAAGGAGTAGCCTATATCGTAATCGCCCCGTCCTGAGACGCAGCCATTTCCTAGGTTCGTCTGGACTCTGGATCGCGAGATCTCTTGTTTCGGTTGCTCGGAAGGGATGCCACATAGTCAGGGCCCAGCGCCATGTCCAGGAGGAAGTTGTGGAATCTTGTCGCAAGGTATTGATATGCCGCCCACGTAGAGAGGCTTATTCGGCCAAGAGCCGTCACGATTGCGACGCGGTGTGGGTGCCTTGTCGACCCCACAGATATCCGCTATCGTCTTGCCGCCAGAAAACGGGATGGCATGGGCTGCACCAGAAGTCTGGGCCCAATATGCAATGTCCGGCTGACAAACCGTCTTGATACTGATCGAGTCGCAGCAACACGGCTCACCGCACCAGCCTTGGTATCTAGCTTGCTTGAGGATATCAGAAAGCCCCTGTACCAACGGAGCTATGGCAGTTGCCTTTGGCACAAGTCCCGCGAATGTCGGCCAGCCGGGCAGTTCTACATCACTGGGAACATCAATCGGAGGTCCAGGGAGCCACTTCTCGTCCAAGTGTTCTGACAAACACGAAAACGCATGAAGAGACGCACACTTGGGTGCGGCCTCCCACTTAGTGTATGCATCAACGTACTTCTCCATCCATATCTGCACGAATGGCTGCCGCCCCGGGGCTAATAGGTTGATGGTATGTCCCATAATGATCACGATCTCACAATGTCGCGGTTCGACTTTGTGTTCTTGCGGTAGCACCCGTTGGTGACCAATCGGATCGACATGGGACAATGGCGAGTTTGTGATGTAAGCATAGACGTTAGGCCCCGCCTCATACCCAATCGGGTCTCTTCCCACAAACCGCCCCAATTTCGCATCGTACATCCGGGCGCGGTAGTAGTAGAGGCCGGTCTCGGCATCGAGGCGGCGGCCGGTGAAGAGGTAGGGATTGCCAATGGTGGACGCCTGCGGGTCAAGGAGATTCGCGTTGGCGTCGAGGTAGACCGGCTTGCCATAAGCCGAGTATGCGTATCGCTCAACGACCGCGCCGGCGGCGTCGGTCAGGGCGGCGACGGAGTAAAGCGTGTTTTGGTGGTAGTAGTAGGGTTCTTCACTGCCAGATCCCGTAGAACCGAGCGCGGTCTCATCGAGCATCATGACCGGCTCGTCAATGTAGGTGGCGTAGACGAACTTGCGTTCGGGTGAAGTGGGCACAGCATCAGCCGCGTACTCAGCCACGACCTGCATGGCGTGGGGCGAGTACTCAAGTTCCTGAATCGTACCGACGAACACCGTCGTCGTCGAACCCTCGCCATCCGGAATGGTCTTACTCACGCGACGGCCGAGGGCATCGTACTGATATCCAGACTCCGCTGTCCCGTCCTGATCAACGTCTGCCGATAAAAGGCGGTTATCGAAATCCCAGGCGTAGCGGTCAAGCGTGTCACCGGCGTTGCGGGTGAGGTTACCGGTGGCGTCGTGGACGACCGAAGTGGCGTCGATTGTGGCGATCTCATGAACACTGCTATGAGTACGCAGCTCTTGCACCAGGTTTTCGGTGAAGGTCGCCCAGTCACCCACGAGCGAGAGCCCCCAGGCCTGGTCCAGGTTGCCGTCTGTCCGATTCCATGCGGTCAGCCGATCGGCCGAGTCGTACGTGGTCGAGTTGAACCCGTAGTTGGCCGTAGGCGCCGAGATACCCTCGGTCAGCTTGTTCTTATTCGCATCGTACGTGTAGGTGAACGACGCACCTCCGATGTCAGAGGTGATGGCCGTTGGCAGATTGTCTTGCCGTCCGTACACCCACGCCGTCTGCGTACCGGGCGTATCACCCAGCGTGCGGCTGGTGCGGCGAGAACCGGCATCATAGGCGAAGGTAGCGACCATACCGCTATTGTAGTCGATCTGGGCTAGCTGGTCACGGGCCGTATACTGCCGCGCGACCACGGAGCCGTCAGGGTACGTAATGCCCGTGCGGCGATTGGCCGCATCGTATTGGGACTGGACGGTGTAAGTCGTGGTCTGACCGAAGGTTACAGTGAGTGACTCGCTGGTCAAACGCCCGGCGGCATCGTACCCAAAGGCGACCGTGTTATTGTACCGGCCACTTTCGGCGGAGGCCATACGGCCTGCGTCACCATAGGAAAAAACGTCGCTGTCGGCGATGGCCTGCTGGCCATAGGCCCGGTAATCACGCTGCAAGAGCCGGGAGGCCAAGTCATAGAGATGCGTGACGTTGTTCCCCTTCTGGTCCGTGGCCACGTCCACGCGCCCGGCCAGGTCGTAGGAAAACTGCTTCTTGTCAAAATCGGCGTCGCCGATCTGGCTTGCCGGGTTGTGCCCCGGCAGCGCCTCGGTGAGCTTCAGGTTCCGGGCATCGTACGTCCAGGCGGTGGGTTTATAAGGCGACTGGTTCTCCGCGTCGGTCAGGTGCCGCAGGTTCGAGTTTTCATCGAATCGCCACGAGGTCACGCCTGCCAGACGGTCCGTCTCGCTCACACGCCGATCCCGCGCGTCGAACGCCGAACTGGCCGATTGGCCCTTCGCATCGGTCGTGCCGACCACGTTGCCGTGTGCATCGTAAACCGTTTGGCGGTTCTTGCTCTCCGCCTGCTCTTGCGTGTCGGCCATGCTGATCTGCCGATTACGGGCATCATAGGTAGCGTTCCAGCCGATGCTGTTGGGATCGCGGCTGGAAAGCTGGTTCCCGGCCGCGTCGAACGTGGCCATGGTGACGTTGCCCAGCGCGTCGACCGTTTCGAGCGTGCGGCCTGCACCGTCGGTGCGGGTCTTTTGTGCGTGGTTGAGCGCGTCGATCTGCACGGTTTCCAGCACCTGGCCGAGGCCGGTGATGGCGACCAGTGTGTCGTGACTGACGGTCTGCCAGGTGATGGGCGTGCCGTTTTGGGCGATGATGCCCGAGGCGACGGTGCGCCCGGCGCCGTCGCTGATGGTGACCGATAGTTCATCCTCCGGGTTGATGGTGACGGTGGCCGAGCCGGTCGCGCCATTGCCGAAGAACCCGGCGCCGAGGTCGGCTTCGAGTTCGGTCAGCAGGCTATCGATATCCACCGTGTAGCTGCCCGAGCCGTCGAGCTTTTGCACCGTCGTGCCCGAGCCGTCGAGGCCCGTGCCGTCGGTCAGGTCTTCATCGTAGAGGTAGCGAGTGGTGAGCCCGATCGTATCGCCCTGCCCGTCGTGCGCGGCCGGATCGCCTGCCAGGCCGCCGCCGGCGATGGGCGGGTTCTGCGGGTCGATGCCCGGCTGCTCTACGAGCCACACGGTGCGGGCGATGGGCCGGTTGCGGGCGTCGAACCGGGTGGTCTGCTGATTGAACACGGTGACGCCGTGGACCTTTTCCGACCGGGTGACGTTCCCCTGTGCGTCGTGGGCCATGGTCGTGGCGGCCCCGAGCGGATCGTTCTGTGCGACCAGTCGGCCGGCGCAGCAGGAACTCCAGAGCGACTGCCAGCCGTTGCCGCGGAAGTCGGTATGCGTATCGAGCGTACGGTCCAGGTTGTAGGTCCAGCTTTCGGTAACGCGAACCTTGGCGGCCGACCAGCCTGCGTCGTCCGGGTCTGCGTAATCTTGCGCACCGGCCGCCACGGTGTGCGTGGCCTTCAGATTCCGCCGTGTATAGGTAAACGTTTCGCTCGCCTGCTGGTAGCCCAGCGTATCGCCCGAGTCGAAGTAACGTGGCGACCGCACCGCGACCACGTTGCCGTTGGCGTCGTAGGTCACTTCGCCATTGCGTGTGACCGTAATCGGCCGTTCGGTGCCGTCGAGGTACTGGTAGGTGGTGACCATGGCAGGAATCCTATGCGGATTGTGGGTTGCGGTCAAGAGGGAAGGCAAACATGAGACCGCGAATTGTCGCTCAACTCTCCGAGTCGATTCCGTCGGGAACGTTCACGACTCGGAGAGTCGAGCGACGAAGAGGCAACACATCGACTCGGAGAGTCGAGCGACGAAGATGGGCGGGGAGGGAAGGAGTTTCGGCCACGCAAGACCTTCGATTACGAGTACGAGCACCGCTAAAGCTGAGCACGAGTGGAAGGTTCGTGCCAGCCAACTTTCCTTTCTCTGCGTCCTCTGCTTCCTCCTGTTCATTCTCTTCTTTGTCTTCGCGTTGTAGTCAATCGTGTCGCAATTCAGCAGACCAGCAGGAGACCGCAAACGACATCAAGCAAGAACGCCCTCGCATGCCTGTTCATGTTCCATCCGTGGTTGGGTCCTTAACGGACCCACTCGCTTGCGCTTCGAGCTTGTACGCGCTGGCGCGTCCCCCATACAAGCACGCAGCGCGAGCAAGTGGAATCCGGCGTTTTGGTCCTTGCTTCGCCGCGGCGAAGCCGCCTATGGAGTGCGGGAACTTGTTACCGCTTTCTGGTCTACAGCCGCCCGCAAACACCCCAGTTCGCGCGTTCCGATCTCCCAACTCCGATCTGCGATCTCCGACACCTTGCGTCCCCGACGTTCGTAGTTCCGCCTTCAGCCGGCTTGCCCAGTATCGCCCAAGACAAGAACCACGAAAGACACGAAACACACGAAAAGAGAGTGAAAATCGAACAGGAGGCCGCAGAGGAAACGGAGACGTTCCGTGCAATGACGAATGTCGAAAGTCAAATGACGAAAGAAGCCCGAAATCTCAAATCGACGCTTCCCCCTCCGCGCCAGCGCGTCCCGATCTCCCATCTCCGAACTTCCAGCTCCGAGCTTCCATCTCCGAGCTTCCAACCCCGATCTTCACCGGAGGGCTCGCCCCCTTCCGCTCCCATCTCCCCCTCCGCACCAGCGCGTCCCGATCTCCGAGCTTCCAGCTCCGATCTTCACCGGAGGGCTCGCGCCCTTCCGCTCCCATCTCCGAACTCCCAGCTTCCAACTCCCGCGTCAGCGCGTCCCGATCTCCGATCTCCGATCTGCGATCTCCGAACTCCGTTTCCCCTCCGCGCCAGCGCGTCACTAGCAACTAGCAACTTCCCCTCTGACACCTGACACCTGACACCTGACACCTCCTTCGCGGTATTTACATCGGCCACGAAGTATGGTAAGGTGACGGCATACTCTGACGCCACTATAGACAGGGGCCTGTGGGCAGCGTAAGGCCGAACAGAAGACCTGAATAGGGGTGGTATACCGGCGTCGTAAGCCCGGCCACCTGACGCGCGTATGCGAATGGCGAGACTGATACTTTCGCCCGCAGAACCGCACGCAGGTGAGGCGGCGTGTGTGGAACAGCGTGCGGAGGGCGTTCCTGCCGGGGCACTTCCGTTTTCCCGGTGCAGACTGCTTTGTCCGGTGGACGGCACAACGGCGTGTGCCTACTACATTGGAGCGGCCTGCACCTCGAAACGGAAGAGCCTCTTGCCGGAGCGTCCTTCACAGCGGCGGCCCCAACGCGAGGGTTCCGCCGTACGGAGTGAGGGGTCCTTGCGCAGCAATGGCACAGGATCGGCCCCGTACGGTCTGCTACTGCGTCGCATAAAGCCGGCGGAATAGGACCGATTGGCAACGTAATTCCTCGGGCAGTTTTTGGCAGCCTAAGACCAGCGTCGGAGATGCAGGCACCCTCGGGTCGCATAAGACCACCCGTCGCAGAAAATGGTTCTGCGTCGAACGGTGGAAGGACTGCGCCCAATGGGCCTCCGTAAGCCGGCCCTTTCTGCTGTAAGTCCTTTTGAAATAACAGGTTAGCGAAACAGTGGGCGTTTTCGCTCACCTATTTGCGAACACCGCCTGAAAAACACTGTTCGACAATACCCAACTCCTTGCCACACAACAGGTTACAACCCGTTTTTGGGCCTCGGACGCCGAGTTTTGCCACGCGTGGAAATCGCGCGTAACCTCAATGGCAGCAACGGTTTAAGGTAATCGGCCACCTGTTGTCGAACAGTCGAACAGGGCCAAGGGTGTGCGACAATTCCGGGGCTGTTCGTTTTTGCCGTCGCACGACTCTCCGAGTCGTGAATGGTTCGGACGGAATCGACTCGGAGAGTCGAGCGACGAAGCCGTCCGGTTGGTTTGCGCGCCGGGACCGGAGGGCTCGCGCCCTTCCGTTTCTATTGTCGCACGACTCTCCGAGTCGTGAATGGTTCGGACGGAATCGACTCGGAGAGTCGAGCGACGGAGCCGTCCGGTCGATTTGCTCGCCGGGACCGGAGGGCTCGCGCCCTTCCGCTTTCAACTCCTCACCCCCGCGTCAGCGCGTTACTAACAACTGTCAACTGTCAACGAGCACCGCTATCGCTGAGCACGAGCACGAGTGGGATACGGAAGACCGCCTGACGGCGGAAGTACGAACGGGGCGAGTCGGAGGGGCCTGGCGTGGTCAGGGCCGGACGTGGTTCAAGAGAAGAAAACGGTGATGAATCACCGTACTCCATAGGGCGGAAACGCGTGGGTGCGGCCTGAATGCCAGGACCTTCGATTACGAGTACGAGTACCGCTAGCGCTGAGCACGAGCACGATGCGGAAGACCGCCTGGGGCCGAGCGTGGTTCAAGAGAAGAAAACGGTGATGAATCACCGTACTCCATAAGGCGGTAGCGCGTGGGTGCGGCCTGAATGCCGACGTTCGATTACGAGGACGAGTACGAGTACGAGCACGATGCGGAAGACCGCCTGGGGCTGAGCGTGGTTCAAGATACGAAAAAGGGTGATGAATCACCGTACTCCATAAGGTTCACGAGGAGTATGCCCCCACATCGCGCAGGGTCTCCCACATGGCTATGATGTTCTCGGGCGGAACCTCGGCCTGGATGTTGTGGACCGTGGCGAATACGAAGCCGCCGCCTGGCATGAGGGCTTCGACGTTGCGACGGACGTCGTCGCGCACCTGCTGCGAGGTGCCGTTGGGCAGGACGTGCTGCGTATCGACGCCGCCACCCCAGAAGGTCAGGTCGCGGCCGAAATCGCGTTTCAGTCCGGCCGGATCCATCCCAGTTGCCGTGACGTGGACGGGGTTCAGGATGTCGATGCCCATGTCGATGAAATCGGGCAGGTAAGGCCTGACGTTGCCGCAACTGTGGAAGAAGAGATAGCCGGGTTCGTTTGCGGGACGTTTTTCGGCGTGTTTGTTCTTCACGAATCGGACCAGTTCCCGCAATCGCGGAGAGATCAACTGGTTGTAGGTATTCACGGAAATGAGTTGGCTCTGCTGTGTTCCGTAATCGTCGCATTCGGCCACGATATCGACCAGGTCGCCCAACTCGTCAAGCAACATGTCCCAGAATTCGATCTTCAGCCGCAGGATGTTATCGAGCAGATACTTGGCCGTATCGGGATCGGCCAGCAGGTCGCACAGGCAGTTCGACATGCCGCGCAAACGCTGGGCCATTTCGAACATGCCTGCACACAATCCCTTGCATACAACCACCTTGCCGGCGGCGCGAAATGCGACAGCGCGTTCGCGTAGACCCTCGATCCGGCGAGGATCGGCCGCATTGGGCCAGGTGTAATTGGCCAGCGTCGCCGCGTCGACCGTCGCACCATCCAGGGGAAACCCCACCTGCGACCACCAGTGCCCGTGCTCCTTGCTGATCTGCTGGGTGAACCCCCATTCGTCGGTGTGCCGCCAGGCATTTCCGGCATCTTCCAACTGTTCGAAACCCCAGTTGTGGCTGGTACGCGGGAACAGCCCACGCGTGTCGACCTCGAGCAGTCCGAGCAGTGTTTCTCCGGGACGGACCGCCTGCTGGATGACGTCGGCCATTTCGATCGGCTCAGAGTTGATGCCAAGATGGGAGCACAGCTTCCGGTATGCCGCCAGGTGGATGGTCGACACCTGCGTCCCACCCAAATCGAAGGGAACCCGATCCGGTTCGCGATGGGCGAGTGTGGTCAGCAAACGATTCCGAGAGTCCATTATGCCGGCTCCTGGGGTCGAGGAATGCAGAAACGATGGTGGGGACAATGCCTGCTTGCCCATCCCGCCCGGATTGGAACACGGGGCGTTCCGCGGAACGGGCTGGGATTGTGCGTGAACGGCCGCCTTGACACCCGAATATAGCGGCGCCGCTTGCGAAATACCAGCCACGGCAGTTCCCTAACCGCATCGAGCCCGATATACTGATTGCATGGACACGAACACCTTGCACGAATTAGCACGCGCCTTGCTCGCCGGCGAATTGCAGGCAGAGGCGTTCCTGCAGAAGCTTGCACCCTCGGGTATTGGCGATACGGGCGATGCCCAGGTCGATCTGGATCGTTCGCGCCGTTGCGGTTTTCCGGAGGTCGTCTTCGGCCAGGGGAAGTCCATCGAAGCGATTGAACGCATCTTCCACAAGCTGCTGGAGTGCGGCACGGATGTCTTCGCAACGCGTATTTCCGAGCAGCAGGCGAAGCATCTGACCACGGCATTCCCGCAGGGGCAGTACAACCGAGTTGCACGGACATTCCGTGTGCCGATGGACGGAGTCGCGCGGATTGGAGGCAGGGTTACGCTGGTAACCGCCGGAACGAGCGATCTGCCGGTTGCAGAAGAAGCCCGGGAAACGCTGCTGTGGACAGGCGCCGACGTTCGCATGGTGCAAGATGTGGGCGTGGCCGGGCCGCACCGGCTGCGCGCCCATTTGGCCGAGCTTGCCGGAGCAGATGCCGTCGTGGTGGTTGCCGGCATGGAAGGCGCCCTGCCGAGCGTGGTGGGCGGCTACGTAGACTGCCCGGTGGTTGCCGTTCCGACCAGCGTGGGATACGGCGCCAGTTTTGGCGGCCTGGCGGCCCTGTTAGGCATGCTCAATAGCTGCGCTTCCAACGTCACCGTGGTGAATATCGACGCCGGTTTCAAGGCCGGATACGTTGCCGGACTGATCGCGCGAAGGGCTTCGATGGCCCGCCTGGCAGGAGGCAAAGATCAACGACAATGACCGCGCCGACGGCGGCGCCCAAGAGGCTGGCGCCTGCAGGCGTCTCGGAGGATTATGGCATGCCGACATCGCCACAGGGATCGCTTCCGCGGCTTGCAACTCGCCCGGACGATGCGCATAAAGGGACGTTCGGAACGGTACTGGTCGTAGGCGGGTCACGGGGCATGACCGGAGCGCCGGCGTTGGCGGGCATGGCGGCCTTGCGTGGCGGGGCAGGGCTGGTGCGCGTGGCCGTTCCTGACGTTTGCCTGGATATTGTCGCCAGTTTCGAGCCGTGCTACACAACCGTGTCCTTGCCGAACGACCGGAAGGGGCGGCTTTCGCTGGCCGCTGCCGATCCGATTCTCGACCAGGCCGAGGCCGCTACCGTGGTTGCCTTGGGACCGGGACTGAGCCGTTCGGGCGAGTTGGAGCAGCTCATCGCGATTCTGTACCAGAAGATCACCTGCCCCATGGTCGTCGATGCAGATGGCCTCAACGCAATAGCCCATCAAGAGACTGTGCGAAGACACGCGGGCGGCCCGCGCATTCTCACGCCACATCCGGGGGAATTTGCGCGTTGGACCGGCCGGCGGGTTCCCGTCGAGCAGCGTGAGCAGGCCGCGATGGAACTGGCGGCTCAGTGTGGTGTTGTGGTCGTTCTCAAAGGGCATCGGACCGTGGTAACCGATGGTTCGCAGTATGCGTGCAACCAGACGGGCAACCCTGGAATGGCCACCGGCGGCACGGGAGACGTACTCACCGGCTTGATTGCGGCCCTCTGGTGCCAAGGCCTGACGTCGTACGAAGCCGCGCGTCTGGGGGTGCATCTGCATGGCGTGGCAGGTGATCTGGCGGCCAAGGAGGTAGGGCAAGTCTCGCTGGTAGCCACGGACCTGCTGCGACTGTTCGGCCAAGCCTTCCATCGGCACGCGGAAGGAGGCGCCTAGCATGTACCGTTTCCTGGCCGACCTGATTGTTGCAGTTCATCTCGTCTATGTGGCCATTGTCGTGTTTGGATTGGCGGCCATCTTGCTGGGCGTATGGCGGGGCTGGCACTGGATTCGCAACTTCTGGTTCCGCACAATCCACCTGCTGATGATCGCGGTCGTCGCCTTGCAGGCCATTGTTGGCGTCACATGCCCGCTGACCACGTGGGAATCGCAACTTCGGATTGCGGCGGGCGAGCCGGGTCGGCCGGGCACGTTCGTTGGCCGGATGGTGCATTCCGTACTGTTCTTCCAATTACCGCCGTGGGTATTCACGCTGGGATACATATCGTTCGGCGCGGCCGTGCTGCTGACGTTTCTCCTGGCGCCGCCGCGCTGGCCCTGGCGTGGTGCTCGCTGAGGGTCTCTCTGCAAGGGAGATAAGCCTCCTGCGTCTCGTATCTACACCAGACACGAACCACAACGGCACGGGAGGCCATCCCCGATTTCGTACAGACCTGACAGCGGCGTGGCCTCGGCCACCCCGGCGGGTGCAGCAGCGGGCTTGCATTTCACGCAACGGCCACGGCTCCAGGCCGGGCAAGCCGGCCGGTGGCCTTTTCTTCCAGGACGCGTGGCCTCGACCACCCCGCCGTCGAGGGAGCAACTGGCCTTGTCACGACGCGAAGAGTGCGTTAGGATAATAGTCAGATGGCCTTCTGCCATGTACGTGAGTGGACGGATAATTTGGGGAGCCGATATTCAGCCCGTTGGGCGCCTGTCATTAAAGGGCTTGGACGCGTGTATAGCCGTGTTCGCTGCCTTCGGCGGAGAATGCGGATCACACAACCCAGGTTCGAGGCGCCCCCTTTGGTCGTAACGGGCTCCCATTCATTTCTTCTGCCACGGCATTGCGGCGGAAGGTCATCGCTTTTTGGCACAATCACGAATGAATTGCCGACCGGACTCCTTCATTCTGGCGGTTTCCCGTGCCATGGAGGCGTGCTATGAACGAAGAGAAGTCGCTTCCTGCACTTTCTGGGGTACTTCGCGCGAAGCGAGATCGGCTGCTTGAACTGCTCGGCAGTTACGGCAGTTGCGCAATCGGTTTTTCGGGGGGTTTGGATAGCAGCGTTTTGGCCAAGGCTGCCCTCCTGGCGTTGGGCGAGAAGGCCGTTGCGGTGACGGCCGTCGGCGCCAGCATGGCCACCGGCGAACTCGAAAACACGCGCCGGTTGGCCGAGCAGATCGGCATCCGGCACGAAGTGGTCAACACACGGGAGCTGGACGATCCGGATTACCGGCGCAACGCCGCGGACCGATGCTACTTCTGCAAGACGATCTATGCCCAGGCAATCCGGGCCGTCGCAAACCGGCTGGGGCTTGCGGTGATCCTCGACGGTCGAAACCTCGACGATCTGGCCGATCACCGCCCCGGTATTCGGGCCGCTATCGAACAGAACATGCTGGGACCGCTGGCCGAATGCGAGCTGACCAAAGGCGACCTCCGGCTCCTTGCCAGGCACTGGAATTTGCCCACCTGGAACAAGCCGGCGACCCCCTGTCTGAGCAGTCGCATTGCGTACGGCGAGGAAATCACTGCCGACAGGCTGCGCATGGTGGACATCGCCGAGCAGTTCTTGAGCGATGCCGGTTTTGTGCAGCTCCGGGTCCGCTATCATCACGATGACATGGCGAGGATCGAGGCGCCGGTTGCCGACTTGCCGAGACTGCTGGACGAGGCATTTCGGTTGCGTCTTGTGGCGCGCTTCAAACAGGCCGGGTTCCGCTATATTTCCGTCGACTTGGAAGGGTTCCGCAGCGGAAGCATGAACGTCGTCTTGCCGGCGGACGATTTGGAACTTGCCGGCGGCATGGCTCGGCGCGAAGATCGAACAGAATCGAGCCAGGATTGACAGAACCGCCGGCTTCAGAGGCTCATCAGCAGCACAACGAACAGGATCAGGGCGAATACCAGGCCGGCGCCAATGCTCACCCAAAGCCATGCAGGCTGCTGATTTCTTCGCGCCTTGTACGCTTCGATCTGCTCCGGGGTCAGAGAGGCACGGGCGCGAATACGGGCGACCATCGGATCTTCACCAACCGGCAAGACGAACTGTCCGATATCCGGCGACGCCTGCTTCTTGGGCTCGTTATTCGGCTCGGGTATTTTGCCCAACAGGTTCAAGTCGGAACTGCTTGCCGCCGGTCCGACTCGGGGTCGGGGTTTCTGGGATCGCACCGCCGTCGGGTCGAGGTTGTCGGCGGTATCTTGTGCGGAAGCTGTCGTGCGTCGTTGCGGGGGTCGCCCTCGCGAGGAATCTCCGCTCTTGCCGGTCCGTTTGGGCGGCAGACCGCGTCGCGTGCGGCTCGAGTCGCCGGCCGCCGCATGCTTGGCCGCTGCGCCCACCAGCCGGCCTGAGGAACTGCCGCCCGAAGAACCACCGCCTTCCACCGACTGGCCACGGGCAACAAGCCAGGCGGCCAAGACATCGGCCACCTCCCGCATCGAGCCGTACCGCTGACCCGGGCGTTTGGCCATCATCTTCGCACAGATATCGACCAGATTCTGCGGGACGTCGTTACGTTCGTTACGGATGGGCGGCGGCGCTTGTTTCTGATGGGCCATGAGCCGTTGCGGCAGCGTGCCGTCGGGAAACGGCGGATGGCCGGTCAGCAGAAAATAGAGTGAACAGCCCAAGCTGTAGATGTCGGCGCGGGAATCGACGCCATGACTATCCAATGCTTGCTCCGGCGCCAGATAGTCGGCCGTTCCCAGCACGTTCTCATCGTAGGCAACGGTCAGCGACGCGCGATCCTCGTCGGTGAATCGCGCCAATCCGAGATCGAGCACCTTGACCACGTTTTTCAGATCGACGAGCAGATTGGCAGGCTTGACGTCGCGGTGAATCAGTCCGGCATCGTGTGCATGGGCCAGTCCCTCGGCCCCTTGCCGGATATAGTCGACGGCGTCGCTGTAACCGAGCGGGCCTTCATCACGGACAATCGCCTGAAGATCCCGCCCCTCGACGTACTCCATGACCAGAAAATGGACATCGCCGTCGTTGTCAACATCGTAGGCGCGTACGATATTCCGATGGTCCAGGGCGGCCGCTGCCTGGGCTTCACGGTGGAAGCGGGCCAGATAGGAGGTATCTTCCACACGATTGCGGGGCAAGACCTTGATCGCAACCCGCCGCTGCATGAGCACATGCTCGGCCAGATAGACACTGCTCATACCACCGGTTCCCAGATGGTCGAGCAGTTTGTACCGTTTGAGGAAGAAACCTTTGTGCCGGCCTTCGAGGAGTTTCTCTGCCTGCCAACGCGTGATGAGGCCGAGAGCCATAAAACGTTCGGCCAACTCCTGCCCGTTTTCGGGCAGCTTGCCGTCGCCCTGCTCGCGCAACTGGCCAACCACGCTGTCAAGCTGATCCTTTTCAATCAGCCCGCTGCGGTAGAGCAGATCGACGAACGTGTCAGCTTTGGGCTTGAGCATGCTCACCAATGGAGGAGCCTATCGAGACACCCAAGGTATGGAAACCACGGGGCGGGCATCGCCCTGCCGACAGACAAGCCCAAGTACAGCCACCGACGGCTGCTCATTGGCGCCGATCCATCGCGACCAATTCCCACAACACTTATGATATCACAGAAAAACTTAGTACGCTAGTGTATTCTATCGTCGGTCGAAGAAGTCGTCACCCCACGGATCTCGGCACACGAGTGCACTAGCGGCAGAGAAGCCCCACCATCCGGGTGGCTTCTCGCGATCCGCCGCGATCCGGTGGTTGCCAGCGGGCGCCATGCCTGATAGGCTGTGGGACTTGGAACTATGCATCCGTCGCCGCCTCTGCCGGACAGCGGCGGGGGGGCCCTCTGGGATGGGGAAAACATGGATACCGCAAAGGGGCGTCATTACCCCGACCTCGATTCGTTCCGCGCCTTGGCGCGCGACGCCGAACTCGTGCCCGTCTATCGGCGGCTGACCAGCGATGCCCTGAGTCCAGTCAGCGCATTCCATCGCATCGATGCGGGACGTTGCGCATGTCTTTTCGAGAGCGTCATTGGCGGCGAAAAGGTCGGGCGGTATAGCTTTCTGGCGACGGAACCATTTCTGGAAATCGAGGCGTACGAGCATCGGGTAACCACGAACGCCTATTCGGGCGTCTCGGCGGCCGGGGCCCCGACCCTCGTAACGCGACAGCATCACAGCGACAATCCGCTGGACGAAGTGCGGCGGCGCATCGAAGCCGTCAAGGCCGTGCATCTGCCCGAACTGCCTCCGTTTTGCGGCGGAGCCGTCGGTTACGCCGGTTACGATACCGTCCGCTATTTCGAGCATTTGCCGGACGCTCCGCCCGATGATCGGCAGGTACCCGACCTCGCGTTCGCCTTCTACGACCAAATGGTTGTTTTCGACAACGTCAGCAAGTCGATTATCGTGATTGCAATGGCTCGGATCGACCCGAAGCACAAAGATCCGACGAAGGCTTATCACGACGCATGCCGGCGCGTCGATCGTCTGGTCGACCAGCTTTCTACCCCGAGTGGCGACGTTCAGCCGGTCGATATCTGCTTCGGTGGCCCGCCGACCATCTCCTATCAGTCGAACTTCACGCAAGCCGACTTCAAGAAGGCGGTCGAAAGATGTGTCGATTACATCCGTGCAGGCGACATCTTCCAAGTGGTGTTCAGCCAGCGACTTACGGTGCCGATCCGCAGCCACCCTTTCCAAATCTACCGAATGCTGCGGGTGATCAATCCGAGCCCGTTCATGTTCTACCTGCGAACGCCCAGCGTCACTCTGGTCGGGAGCTCGCCGGAGGTCATGGTTCGCGTAGTGGACGGAAAGATCATTACGCGACCGCTTGCCGGCACCCGACCGCGAGGCGGCACGGAAGAAGAGGATCGGCATCTGGCCGAGGAGTTGCTGGCCGATCCGAAAGAGCGTGCAGAGCACACCATGCTCGTCGACCTGGGGCGGAACGACGTCGGACGCGTGGCCCAGTATCGCAGTGTGGAACTGAGCGACGTCATGACCATCGAGCGATACAGCCACGTCATGCACATCACGTCGAACGTCAGCGGTCAATTGCGACCGGAATACACGGCCTTCGATGCCCTGCAGGCGTGCCTGCCGGCGGGCACGGTGTCGGGCGCCCCGAAGGTTCGCGCTATGCAAATCATTGACGAGATCGAGCCGCACCGGCGCGGCCCGTATGCCGGCGCGGTCGGATACGTCGACTTTGCCGGAAATATGGACACATGCATTGCATTAAGGACGATCGTGGTGCAAGACGACAAGGCATACGTGCAGGCAGGCGCCGGAATTGTCGCCGATAGCATTCCGGATGCCGAATGGAACGAGACCCTGAACAAGGCCCGCGGCCTTCTGAAAGCCATCGAGTTGGCAGAGGCCGCCTCCGAACCTAGCTGAGCGATTTCTACCCATGAAGATTGACGCCGTCGACATTTACCACGTTTCGTTTCCGTTGAAGCAGCCCATGCGAGTCCGGAGTTCGACCGTGCCGCGATTGGAAAGCGTGCTCGTACGCCTCCGCAGCGGTGAGACATTCGGTTGGGGAGAGGCCTCGCCGGGCGCCGCGCCGACGTTCAGTGGCGAATTCGCCGCTGGCGCATTCGCGGCGATACGCGACTGGTTTGCGCCAAGCATTGTCGGAACGGCTGTCGATTCCGGTGAGCATTTGCAGAAGCGGCTCGAGTCGTTTCGGCGGAACTCTTTTGCCAAAGGCGCTCTCGACATGGCCTGGTGGGACCTGCGAGCCCGCCAGCAGGAGAAGCCGCTATGGAAAGCACTGGGAGGCACTCGCGAATCGGTTGAAATCGGCCCGGTATTCGATGAAATGGAGTCGGTTGACGAGTTCTTCGATCGGATTCGCCAAGCCATGGATGCCGGATTCTCCCGCGCCAAACTCATGTTCCGCCCCGGCTGGGACGTTCGTATGGTCGATGCGGTGCGCAAAGAGTTTCCGGTCTTCCCCATTCACGTGGACGTGGAAGGCGACCTGAACCTGGGCCACATGGATATGCTCTGTCGGCTCGACGATTTCGATCTGGCTATGATCGAGCAGCCGCTCGGCGCGGACGATCTGGTTGGCCACGCAATGGTCCAGGAAGCGGTACGCACCCCCATCTGCCTGGATGAGAGTATCACGTGCGTACAGCAGGCGGAAATGGCGCTCGAACTGAAGAGTTGCCGGTATATCAACGTGAAACCGGATCGGGTCGGCGGATTCACCCCGGCGATGGCCATCCACGACGCCGCTGCCGCACAATCGGTCGGCTGCTGGGTCGGGGCCTTACCCCAAACCGGCCTGGGTACCCGTGCATGCTTGGCTTTCGCATCCAAGTCGAACTGCACCTACCCGGCCGATTGGCTGCCACTGGACGAGTATCTCGACGGAGACCTGCTCGAACCGCTTGTGCCTGCTCGCGACGAAAATGGGACCATGCGTATCACGCTCAGTTCTGAGCCGGGACTCGGCATCGCACCGGACGAAGCCAAGCTCGAAGCGGTCACCATTGCCCAGGCAACGCTTTCAGGATAAAGCAAGCGTATGGACTCTGCAGCACGACGGTGTGAAGCCGGAGGCATTCGCAGGCCAAGTCGGGAACACGGTTGGTCGCCATGGCCGCAATAGTGCACCCTGCATTTATGCACAACGTCACATTCTTGCAAGATGCATTTCCTTGGCATCGATTCGCCCAAAGGCAAGTCCACATAAGTCCTTATTGTAAAAGACGTTGCGCAATCCTTCCAAAGAAGGCTCCATTTCGGCACGCAGGATGCTATTAGTGGGCGTGTCGTAGCAGGAATGCGTGGCAGAGCCTGACCACACGGAAAGGTACGGCGACAACGACATCGAAACCCAACGGCGCCGAAAGGTAGAGGTGAACCCCCGTGAAGGTCGCAATTCCAGACTGGTTAGGCCGGGTTTCGCCGGTGTTCGATGTCGCTGCGTGCGTGATCCTGGTTGATTTTGACGATCAGTCGGTAGAGTCTGGTCGGCGTACGGAGGAGTTCGGCAGCTTGGAGTTTCACGAACGGGCCCACCGCCTTAGCGACCTCGGTGTGGATGTTTTGGTTTGTGGAGCCATTTCACGTCCACTCGAAGCGCTGCTTCAAGCCGCAGGAATCCGGGTCGTGCCTTTAATATGCGGCCCTATTGAAAAGGTTGTCGAGGCCGTTCGGAACAGAACCATTGAAAACGGGCAATTTGCCATGCCCGGTTGCTGTCGGCGAAGGCGCCGGCGCCGTGGGCGTTGCGGACGCGGCGACACCGCCCTGTAGCAATCGCCGGACACAGGCGGGTGGCTCGTTGAGTGAAGCTGTCGCGGCAAGAGGGCACAAGCTCCAATCAGATGCGATGGCCCCAGTAATGTCCTATTTGAGGAATGGATCATGAAAGTTGTTGTTACCGGTGCAGGTCGAACGTTAGAAAGCCCCGTTGACCCACGATTCGGACGGGCCCAGTGCTTCGTGCTTATCGATAGCGAAACGGGAGATTTCTCGGCGCACGACAACACACAAAACCTCAACGCCGTCCAAGGCGCCGGGATTCAAGCGGCCCAGACGGTCGTCGAGCTGGGGGCCGAAGTCCTGGTTACGGGGAATGTCGGCCCAAAGGCATTTGCCACGTTGCAGGCAGGGAACGTAACCACGTATACAGGCGCTACCGGCACCATTCGCGAGGCCGTTGATCAGTGGCGATCGGGCAAATTGCAGGCTGCCGGGAAGGCCAACATTCAAGGACATTGGATGTGAGGTAAGGGTTGAACGATCGGATCCGCGCAGAGCAATAGAAGAACAGGTTGCCGGTCGTGCGGAGACTGGTCCGTTTTCGATCAGGTCACGATGGCTTTCGATGACTTCAAAAGCCGAGAACACGGACCAGTCTCCCCGCGACCGCGAGTCGCTGTTATCTGCAATCACTTTTTCCATGTATAGGAGGCAAACGATGCCAGGTGGAGATCGCACTGGACCAATGGGAATGGGTCCCATGACAGGGCGTGGCGCCGGATACTGTGCCGGTTTCGCCGTTCCCGGCTTTACGAACCGTATGTTTGGAGGTTCCTTCGGGCGCGGTTGGGGCCGAGGCGGCGGCGGTTGGGGGCGTCGCAACGTGTTCTATGCCACGGGAGTGCCCGGCTGGGCAAGGGCAGGTGTCGGCGCCGTTGGCGCGGGAGCCGCCCCAAGCCCCGTCCAGGCAACGACCCGCGAGCAGGAACTCGAGATACTCAAGCAGCAGGCCCAACAAGCGGCTTCCGTGCTGCAAAGTGTCCAACAGCGAATTAGCGAGTTGGAAGGCGGAGCACCTCAATGAGGATTGCGATCGCCAGCGGTAAAGGGGGGACAGGAAAGACAACCATTGCGACCAGTCTTGCCCACGTGGCGGCAACGAATGGCCGTACCGTTGCCTATCTGGACTGCGACGTCGAAGAGCCCAACGGCCATCTGTTCCTCAAGCCCGAGATACGCCGGGACGAGCCGATTCAAAGACTCGTCCCGGTCGTCGATCCGGCGCGATGCACGCATTGCGGCCTTTGCAGCCGAATCTGCCGTTTCGGCTCTATCGCCTGCATCGGCGAGAAGACCTTGGTCTTCCCCGAACTTTGCCACGCTTGTGGCGGATGCGTGCTGGTGTGCCCGGCCGAGGCGATCCGTGAGGAGCCGAAAGATATCGGTCGGCTGCGGATCGGCACAAGCGGGTGGGTCGAGTTTGTCGAGGGCGTGCTCGATGTGGGCGAGGCGATGAGTCCGCCAGCGATCCACGCTGTGAAGGAAGCCGCTCCGGATGCCGACTTTGCCATTTTCGATTGTCCGCCGGGGACGTCGTGCCCGGTGATCGAGAGCGTTCGCGGCTGCGATTTACTGCTGCTGGTCACGGAGCCGACCCCGTTTGGATTGCACGATCTGAAATTGGCCGTGGAAATGGCCCGCGCCCTGAAGCTGAACTTCGGGGTTGTGGTCAATCGAGCCGATACCGGAGACCGGGACGTCTGGGACTACTGCAAGCGACAGCGGGTTGCCATTTTGGGCGAGATTTCCGATGATCGCGCCGTAGCGGAAGCCTATTCGCGGGGAGACCTGCCGGTCGACGCCGCACCAAGCTTCCGGAAACAAATCATGAAACTAGCCGCCGCCATTCATCAATCTGGAACTGCCCAATGAAGGAACTGGTCGTCATTAGCGGGAAGGGGGGCACGGGGAAGACTTCGGTTGTTGCTTCGTTCGCCTCGCTTGCAAAAGACGCCGTATTGGCCGACTGCGACGTGGATGCCGCCGATTTGCACCTCGTGCTGCAACCCCGTATTCTGCAACGCGAAGACTTCACAGCCGGCGCTAAGGCTCGCGTCAGATCAGGGCACTGCATCGCGTGCGGAAAATGCGAAGAACTATGCCGGTTTGACGCAGTCTTCTTCGATGGTCCAGGCAATGGCCGTGTACCGAAGACCTTCCGAATCGATCCGATTGCCTGCGAAGGATGTGGCGTCTGCTTTGATTTCTGTGCAGAAGGGGCCATCGCATTCGAACCTGAGGTATGTGGCCAGTGGTTCGTCTCAGAGACCCGCTACGGCCCGATGGTTCACGCCCAGTTAGGTATTGCGGCCGAGAATTCCGGCAAGTTGGTCAGCCAATTGCGCCGTGCGGCTCAGGACGTAGCCGCACGGAAGAACCTTGGCATGGTACTATGCGACGGTTCCCCCGGCATCGGATGCCCAGTCATCGCGTCGCTCACCGGGGCAAGCCTGGCCTTGTTCATTGTCGAACCGACCGCCTCGGGCGAGCACGACTTCCTACGAGTGGCCCAGCTTACCACGCAACTGGGGGTTCCGGGAATCATGGCGGTTAACAAGGCCGACCTGAATCGCCAGACGACGAAGAATCTGGAGTCTTTGGCAAGCAGCCGGGGAATTGCAGTGGTCGGGCAAATACCGTACGATCATGCAGTTACGAAAGCCCAAATCGCTCGAAAGACGGTCGTTGAAGCCTCCGATGGACCGGCCGCCCAGGCAATTCGCAGTCTTTGGACCGAAACAAAGAAACACCTTGACCAGAGTAGTCCGGCAGCGATCGGAGGCCTGACGCAACTCGCCGCACAGGAGTGAAACGTATGAGTCATGAACAAGCCGAAAGTCGTCGTTGCGGCGAGTGTTCGGCCGCCGATTGCCCTTCCAAACAGCAGCAAGCTGGTGAATCGGAACAAGATTTTCTCGACCGCCAGGCACTTGCGCAACGCATGTGCCGAATCGGCCGAAAGTTGCTGGTCATGTCGGGTAAAGGCGGGGTAGGCAAGAGCACGGTTGCGGCCAACCTGGCCATTTCGTTGTCCTTGGCGGGAAAACGTGTCGGTCTGCTCGACGTCGACATCCACGGTCCGAGTATCCCAAGGCTGATGGGACTCAACGAAGGGCGAGCCATGAGTCACGAAGGGGAGGTTGTCCCGATCGAAATTGGCGACAACTTGAAGGTGATGTCTATCGCCTTCTTCCTGCCCAGCGATCGCGATGCAGTCATCTGGCGCGGCCCCATGAAATACGGAGTCATCCGTCAATTTCTCAAAGACGTTGCCTGGGGAACGCTGGATTACCTTGTGGTCGATGCCCCACCCGGAACCGGTGACGAGCCCCTTTCCGTTGCCCAGATGTTCGGCCAGCCGGCGGGAGCGATCCTGGTGACGACACCGCAAGACCTGGCCATTGCCGACGTTCGCCGTTCCATCTCGTTTTGCGAAAAGGTCTCGCTGCCCGTGGTTGGCGTGATCGAGAACATGAGCGGTCTCGTATGCCCGCACTGCGGCGAACAGATCGATCTGTTCAAGACCGGTGGTGGCGAAACGCTCGCCAAGGAGATGGGGATTCCGCTTCTGGGCCGGATTCCCATTGATCCGCAAATCGTCACATGCGGCGACGAGGGCATCCCCTACGTACACCGATTCGCCGAGAGCAGCGCCGCAAAGGCGTTCGCAGCAGTGGTTGAGCAGGTTACCGCCACTCAGCCACCCGTCGAAGAAATCACCTGATCTTTCATTCGAGCCAACAAACAGACAAGGAGACGTTTTGTGAAACTTGCCATTCCCTTGGCCGAAGGTCGGTTGGCCATGCACTTTGGCCACTGCCAACAATTTGCACTGATGGACCTGGACGAAGCGACACGCGAAGTGCGCGAGACGACCATTCTGGACGCGCCACCCCATGAGCCGGGCCTTTTACCCCGGTGGCTCCATGACCAGGGCGCCGAAGTCATTATCGCCGGCGGCATGGGACAACGGGCCCAACAGATTTTTGCCGCCAACGGTATCCGGGTCATTTACGGCGTCGCGTCAGATACGCCGGAAAGCATCGCGAAGGCGTTTCTCGATGGCACGATCGTTTCTGGCGACAACCTGTGCGACCACTAACCCCGCCTGTCGATGCAATGGAAGATGAATCGGCTCTCGGCGGTCTGCGTCGCGAAAGTCATCCCGAATGTTTCGCGTCTGCCCGGGAGAATGGGCGCGGCCTTGGTCTGCAATTTCACCAATTGGATGACGGAGCCGTTGAGGCATTCTTTCCATGCCAGCGAGTCTTTGCCGGGTATCCCGGAATGCTGCATGAGTGAAAAGCATGAACACAATCCGTATTACTTTGCTGGTTGAGAACACGGCAGAACGCGCAGGCCTTTTGGCTGAGCATGGCTTGGCCTATTGGATCGACGACGGATCGCAACAGATTCTGTTCGACACGGGGCAGGGGGGCGTCCTCGTATCCAATGCCTATCGCCTGGGAATCGATCTGAACCGCGTCGATAGCGTTGTTCTCAGCCATGGGCATTACGATCATACGGGAGGTTTGAGCGACGCATTGCGCGGCCATCGGCCGCAAGCCATCTACTTGCACCCGGATGCCCTGAAGCCGAAGTATGCCAAGAATCGCGATGGAACGAGTCGGAGTATCAGCATTCCGGAGACTTCCGAACTGGCGATCCATCGTTGCGACGATTGCCTGATCTCTACCGAAGAACCGACTGCCGTAGGAAACCGTCTCATGGTAACCGGCCCTGTACCGCGCACGACGGATTTCGAGGATACCGGCGGTCCATTCTTCCTTGATGCACAGTGCCAACATCCCGATCCGTTGACCGACGATCAATCCGTATTTTTCGACTCGAGCCAAGGTACGGTCGTCTTGTTGGGGTGTGCCCATGCCGGTGTGATCAACACACTTCGTTACATACAGCAGCTAACCGATAACCGCCCCATCTGTGCGGTCTTTGGCGGCATGCACCTGGTGGCGGCGTCGGCGGATCGCCTGACGAAGACGATCGACGCATTGAAATCCATGGATATTGCCCAGTTGGGGCCCGCCCATTGTACAGGACATCATGCAACCAACGCACTCTGGAACGCGATGCCGGATCGATGCATTCCTTTCCATGTGGGCGATCAACTCGAGTTCCATTGAACAGAAGCGCCATCCTCCTTCCTACCCATTTCCTGCCGCGTTCATGAAAACCTACTTCGATTGTATTCCTTGCTTGATTCGTCAGTCTCTGGGGGCAGTTCGCCTTGTGACGGACGATCAGCGCGTTCACGAGCAAATCCTCCGCGAGGCGCTCGAAGCGACCAGCCGTATGGACCTCCAGCGCCCGCCGGCCGTCCTGGCGCAAGGCGTTCATCGTCGTATTCGCGAATTATGCGGCGACAGCGACCCTTACCTCGCGTGCAAGGATCAGTTCAACCAGTTGGCGCTCAGCATTCTGCCCGACTTCCGTGAACACCTGAAACATGCCCAAGACCCCTGGAAGGATGCCGTCCGCCTGGCCATCGCCGGCAATATCATGGACCTCGCAGTCAACAGCGCGCTTGGCGAAGCCGAGGCTGAAGCGTCCATCATGCAGGCGATGTCGGAACCGCTCGCAGGCAACGCCGCCGACTTCGCAACCGCGATCGCCCAGGCAGAGAGCATCTTGTATCTGACCGATAACGCAGGTGAAATCGTCTTCGACCGGCTGGTGATCGAACAACTTCCGGCCGAGAAGGTTACCGTTGCCGTACGGGGTGGTCCGGTCATCAACGACGCCACCCGGCACGACGCCGAGGTTGCCGGCCTCACGGACCTAGTCCGCGTCATCGATAACGGCTCGGATGCCCCCGGAACACTTCTGGAGGATTGCAGTCCCGCCTTCCGGCAGTGCTTTGAAGAGGCCGACCTGATCGTGGCCAAGGGGCAGGGGAATTACGAAACGCTACGTGAGTCGCCCCGACCGATCTTCTTCCTGCTACGCGTAAAATGCCCGGTAATCGCACGTGATATCGGCTGCCCTGTCGGAACCATGGTTCTCCGAAGCCCCGACGACCGCAACCTTGCCGGTCTGCTGGTAGAAGAGCGTGTGTCAGAATAGGTTGTGTTCCGCTCAAACGCCACACGCGATAGCAAGTGTCACGTCCTGTAGGATGGACTTTGGTCCGTCCCGACTATAGAGATGAATGCTCCGGACTAATCGGACAACCATTCCTCCCGCGGATCAAGCACTTTCGGCTGCCCAGCCGTGTTCTTGATCCTCCTCGTTCTCCTCGTTCTCCTCGTACTCCTCGTACTCGTCTTCGTATTCTTCATCCTCTTCGTCTTCATCCTCTTCGTACTCGTCTTCTTCCTCGTCCTCCTCTTCATACTCACCTTCTTCGTCGTCGCATTCCTCTTCATACTCCTCTTCGTCTTCGTACGCTTCGTCCTCGGCGTACTCTTCAGCGTCGTCTGTGTCGTCCTCTTCGTATTCTTCCTCTTCGATCAGTTCTTCGTCCTCCGGTTCCTCTTCGTCCAGATCGACGGGGTCGGGCCGTGGCGGGGCGAGACGAATCTTGTTCCGATTCTTCTTCGGCCTGGCCGGCCCCGGCAACACAGCCGGCGGCGGCAGCGCAGGGGCTACCGTAGCGGCGCTTGGAGAACCACCGCCGGCCTTCATGCCCTGCCAGTCTTCCACGCTGATAGTAACCTCGCGTGCCTGCGAGCCGTTGTACGGTCCCACGATCCCGTCTTCTGCCATGTAGTCGATCAACCGCGCGGCGCGTCCATAACCGATCCCCAGGCCTCGCTGCAGCAGAGACACGCTCCCGCGGCCTTCGCGCACCACAAGATCGATCGCCGCTTCGTACAGTTCGTCTTTATTGGCAAGCCCCTGCTTGGCGGCATCGTCAGGCTGGCCGGGCTTCAACTGGACTAGTTCCTTGACGTATTGCGGTTCGGTCGTCGCAACGGCGCCGATCACCTTCGAGATTTCGTCGTCGCTCAAGTAGGTTCCCTGGCCGCGAATCAACGTGCTCGTACCGGGCCACAGAAACAGCATGTCGCCGTTGCCCAGCAGTTTGTCAGCGCCCATTTCGTCCAGTACCACACGGCTATCGGTCCGGCTGGCGACCTGGAACGAGATTCTCGCAGGCAAGTTCGATTTGATCAGGCCGGTGATAACATCGACCGTAGGCTTCTGCGTGGCGAGCACAAGATGGATGCCAACAGCCCGGCTCTTCTGGGCAAGGCGGATAATGTGGGCCTCAACCTCCTTGGCGGCGGTCATCATCAGATCGGCCATTTCGTCCGCCACGATCACGACGTAGG
The DNA here is from genome assembly GCA_040772845.1 of Thermoguttaceae bacterium. Taxonomy (GTDB): domain Bacteria; phylum Planctomycetota; class Planctomycetia; order Pirellulales; family Thermoguttaceae; genus PWXP01. Next base: position 524,955 of record JAXGXG010000002.1, on the reverse strand, counting down.
GTAGATGGGTCGGAATGGAGTCTCGCTCTTCGTCTTCCGGCTGCATGCGGTCCATCAGCTCTTCTTCGCCAAGCTGGTTGTAACTGGCGATATGGCGCACGCCTGCCCGGGCCAGCAATTGGTAACGCTCTTCCATCTTGTCCACGGCCCACGCAAGGATCGCCTCGGCCTTTCGCATGTCGGTCACCACCGGGTGCATGAGGTGAGGCAACTGCTTGTAGGGGCTGAGCTCGACCATTTTGGGGTCGATCATGAGCATTCGCACCTCGTCGGGGCGCCGCGTCATGAGCATGGACACGATAATCGAGTTCAGACAGACGCTCTTGCCTGTCCCCGTGCGTCCGGCGATCAAAAGGTGCGGCAAAGTGCTGAGATCGGCCAGCATAGGATTGCCGGACACGTCTTTGCCCAAGTAGATCGGAATGCGCATCTTTTCAGCCCGGCCGTTTGCCTCCTCGATCACTTCGCGCATGCGGACCATTTGCCGATGGGTATTGGGCACCTCGATTCCCACTGTATTCTTGCCCGGAATGGGCGCGACAATGCGTACGCTGGGCACGCGGAGCGCGATGGCAAGATCGTCGGAAAGCGATGTGATCTTCGCCAATCGCAACCCGGCCTCCAGTTCCACCTCGAACTGCGCGACAACGGGGCCTGTCTGGATCTCGACAACCTTCACATTGAATCCGAAACTGGTAAACGTCTTCTCCAGCAGTTTCGCGCGACGCCGCACCTCGCGTTCGTGTTCGTCGAAGGAGAACTCCTCGCCGGGCTCCAGAAGTTCCAGGCTAGGCAACTCATACTCCGCAGCCTCTTCGTCCACTTCGGCGGCGGCGGCAATATCAGCCATCATCTGCTCGCGTTCGGCTGCCTTACCGCGTTTGCGGATGTTAAGAACCGATGTCAGAGCTTCTCGCGTGCGTCCACCTGCCTTGCCTGCGGCAGCCTCGTTCCCCTCTTCGGCCGGCGTGGGGGGCTCTTGGTCTTCTGTGCCGTCTGCAGCGTCCTCCGTGCGCGGCCGGACAATCCGGATGTCGCTTGCACCGGCATCTTCTTCCTCCTCTTCCTCCTCCTCTTCCTCTTCGTAGAACTCGTCCTCCGAAAGGTCATCGACGTCCGTTTTGGCCTTCCGCGACTTGCGTTTCGAACCGGATGCAGTGTCCAGGCGGCTTCGCAATACACCGGCAGCGGCGCCGATTCCGGCCGCCGGTTTTGCGCCGGCCCAAACAAGCATCCGCACCAATGTGTAATCGGTGGTCAAAAGGATCCCTGCGATGAGCAGGGCCGTTGCGATAATATAAGCGCCGACGGAAGCGACATGCGACTGCAACATGCCGCACACCGCGGCCCCCAGGTAGCCGCCGGCGTTGATCATCGGTCCAAGCGATAGCCCCGACAGGGCCATGCCGCTGAGCGCCGAAATACCGACCAACGAAGCCGTCCACCCGATGGTCCGGAGAACCGGCTGGCTGATATTGCGTCGCGCCAGCAGCAGGCCGTCGAAAACGGCCAGCGAGGCCAACAGATAATACACTCCCAGCCCAACCCCCTGAAACAACAGCCACGCGGCCCATGCACCCGAACGCCCGCAAAGGTTATGCACCTCCGCTGGCGCCGGATAGACGGCATGACTCGGCGGATCGGCAGGGTGATAGCTGAGGACTGCAGCCGACAGGAATAAGGTCAGTGCCAGAAGCGCCAGCGCTGCCAGATCAAGTTTCAGATCACGTTCTTCGAGCATCGGAAAGCGTACCGTTACGGCGCGAGGTCACCCGAAGGACGACAAACGGGCCAACCTGCACGATATTCGGGGACTCTGGGCGCATCCGTGCCCTGCAAAGAGGATCCAGCCTCTTCGGTCAAGCATCGGCTTGGAGGCACGCCGGGCACGAGCTTGCTCTGCTGACGTGCCAGCGGTCGCCCATCCGGCAGCTTGCGTCCAACCACTACGACCCCACTCTGCGGCATAACGGGTGCTTTTCCAGGACCGCCCCCGAGTTCGCCTCATAGGCCGGCACCACAAGCCTCCCAACCAGGGGGGCCGATGGCTGGTTGTGAGGCCGCAGGCCGTCGGCGCTGGAGTCCCGGTTTTGGCCGACCAAGATAAACCGCCTCAAGGCGCCACTCTCACTCGATTGTCGCGCACCCCCGAGCAGATGTGCAGCATGGATGTGGAAAAAATGAAAACTGCCGCCCAAAAGACTCGTCACGGGTCAGTGGCAAGAAGTGGAAGATGCCGGGCCGACTCCTTCGGCCATTTCGCGGGCGTGATAACTCGACCGAACGAAAGGACCGGCGGCGACTTGCTTGTAACCCATGGCGCGGGCAAGGACGGCCAAGTAATCGAACTGGGCCGGCTCAACGTAGCGGGCTACGGGTATCTTGCCGGGAGCCGGCTGGAGATATTGCCCTAGCGTGAGCATTTCCACACCTGCATCGCGCAATTCGGCCAATGTGTCCACCACCTCGGCGTCGGTTTCGCCCAGTCCGAGCATCATGCCCGTTTTTGTACGCACCCCCCTTTCTTGCTCTGCGATGTGGCGGAACATACGAAGTGTCCAACGATAGTCGGCCTTTGGCCCGCGCACCGATCGGTACAGGCGAGGGACGGTTTCCGTGTTGTGGTTATAGACGTCGGGGCGTGCGTCGAGCAGTTGATCGACCGCCGCCTGATTTCCTCCGAAATCGCTCGGCAGCACTTCAATGGTCGCCTCGGTCGCTTCACGGACTGCGGTAACGGTGCGACAGAAATGTTCGGCGCCACCGTCCGGCAGGTCGTCGCGTGTGACGCAGGTAATCACAACATGTCGGAGTTCGAGCCGGGCCGCCGCTTCGGCGACCCGTCGCGGTTCGTCGGGCTCGGGCGGGGCAGGTTTTCCGTGCCGAATGCTACAGAACGCACAACCGCGAGTGCACGTATCACCGAGAATCAGAAACGTGGCCGTCTTCCTCGCGTAGCATTCCATGCGATTGGGGCATCGGGCATGATGGCATACCGTTTGCAAGCCAAGTTCGTCGATCAGCCTGCTGGTGAAGTGCTCGGCGTTTCCTTTGGGAACCTTGCGTTTCAGCCAGCGGGGCAGCGACGTTGAAACAGGTTGGGACGAACTCGGGAGGGGCATGGCATGACTTGAGGGCATGGGGGGATTGCGGTACAATTTCAACGATCCTACACCAATACCGGTTTCGAACGTAGGGCGGGTGGTGGCAGGTCGTGGTAGCAGTCGGGTACACCCACATGTGTGGGAACGAACTCCCTTTGCTCGATACGCGGTGGACTTTTTGGGGGGAATGTGCAAACCGTCGCCCCGTTGGCGACTGCTCAGTGAGGAGTGCTGTTACGGCTAAGAACGACAAAAAACGATCGAACAAGAAGGGCGACCCGAATGAGCGGGTGGTTGCCCAGAACCGCAAAGCGAAGCACGACTATACCGTACTCGAAACGCTCGAATGCGGCATTGTGCTGGTTGGCAGCGAGGTAAAGAGCATGCGCACCGGCCAAGTTTCGTTGAATGAGGCGTACGGACGCGTGCGCGATGGCGAGGTGTGGCTGGTCGGGTGCGACATTCCGGAATACTTCGAGGCGAGCCGGTTCAATCATGTGCCGAAGCGGCCGCGCAAGCTGCTGTTGCATCGGCGGGAGATCCGGCGGTTTGCTGCCCATGCGATGGAGCAGGGCCTTACGCTCGTACCGCTGAAGGTCTATTTCAAGGAGGGAAAGGCCAAAGTCTTGATGGGCATCTGCCGCGGCCGGCAGAAACACGATAAACGCGAAGAACTCAAACGAACCCAGGCCCGGCGGGAAATCCGGCAACATTTAGAGCGTCGCCGGTAACACGTTGGCAAAGAAGGAGAAACACCATGTTCGGGATGCTTCTGGCTTGTGTTTTGCTTGCCGCAGACGACAACCGCAGCCCGCTTGACGTCCTGCCGGCAACGATCAACGGCGTTGACGCGGACCAGATGCTGCACGCCTACCTGATGGACCTGGCCGACAAGGCATTTGCAGCGCGCAGGGCAAAATACGAAGCCATCGAGACTCCCGAACAGATTTCTCAGTACCAGGAGGACCTGTACCGTTTCTTCGTCGATGCACTCGGCGGTTTTCCCGAGCGATCTCCGCTGAATGCCCAAGTGGTTGGCCAGGCGGAACGCGACGGATATCGTATTGAGAAGATTCTTTTTGAAAGCCAGCCGAAACACTTCGTCACCGGCATCCTCTACCTGCCCGATGCACAGCCGCCGTATCCGGCCGTGCTCGTGCCGTGCGGCCATTCGTCGACCGGCAAGGCCCGTGATCTGTATCAGCGCGCGCCTATCGTGCTTGCCAAACATGGACTGGCTGCCTTTTGCTACGATCCACTCGACCAGGGCGAGCGGCATCAGTTGCTGGACGCCGAAGGCAAGCCGGTGATTACCAGTTCGACCCAAGGGCACACGCTGGCTGGCGTCGGGGCGACACTCGTGGGCCGTAATACGGCGACCTATCGGAGTTGGGACGGGATCCGGGCCATCGACTACCTGCAATCGCGACCCGAGATCGACCCGAAACGGATCGGATGCACTGGCATCTCCGGCGGCGGCACGATGACGAGCTACCTGATGGCGCTCGACCGGCGCATCGTCGCGGCGGCGCCGGGATGCTACCTGACCACGTTCAAACGACTGCTCGAGACGATCGGCCCGCAGGATGCCGAGCAGAACATCTTCGGGCAAATCGCTTTCGGGTTGGATCACCCGGACTACGTCATTCTGACGGCTCCCCGACCGACGCTCGTGATGACGGCCACGGACGACTTCTTCGACATCGACGGCTCGTGGGACGCTTTCCGGCAGGCGAAGCGCATTTACGGGCGTTTGGAGTATCCGGAACGTACGGCCATGTTGGAAGCACCGGGAAAGCATGGCTTCCCGCCCCTGATGCGGGTCGGGGCCGCGCGTTGGATGCGCCGCTGGCTGCTGCATGTGGACGACGCGGTAACCGAAACGGAGTCTCCCGTGGCGACGGAGGAAGAACTCTACTGCACGCCGCGCGGCGAGATTATGTTGTTGCCGGGGGCTCGAAGTGTTTACGATTTGAATCGGGAGAAAGAGAAGGCCCTGGCCAGCCGCCGAGCCGCTTTCTGGCGCGACACGCCGGTTGACGAGGCACTGGCGGCGGTTCGCCAAGTCTCGGGCATTCGGCCGCGTGCCGAATTGCCGGAACTTGCCTGCGAAAAGACCGGCGCAATCGACCGTGAACAGTATCGCATTGACAAATTGATCCTCCGGCCGGAACCGGGCATTTGGCTGCCAGCCCTGGCCTTCGTACCCAAATCTGCGGCGACGTCGGCCTGCCTCTACCTGCACGAAGACGGCAAGCAGGCGGTAGCGGAACCGGGCGGTGAAGCTGAGCGGCTCGTTCTCCAGGGCAAGGTTGTCCTGGCGGTCGACCTGCGTGGTATCGGGGAGACGCGCCCGGGGGGGAAGCACTCGTACGGTTCATATTTGCCGCCCGAATGGCGTGACGCGACGATTGCCTATCTATTGGGGCGGTCGTTATTGGCGATGCGTGCCGAAGACGTCGTGCAGTGCGCCCAGCTTGCCGCCCGATACAACAACGAGGCAACTGGACGGCCCGTCGAACTTGTGTCGGTCGGACGCGTCGGACCGGCGGCACTCCATGCAGCGGTACTCGAACCGGGGTTGTTCGCGGCGATGACCTTCCAGAAATGCGTGGTCTCCTGGTCGAACGTGGTCGATACGCCGCTGTCGAAGAACCAGTATGCCAACCTGATTCATGGGGTGTTGAAGACGTACGATCTGCCCGACCTGTTGGCGGTCTTGCCGCCCGAGAAGGTCCGGTTCCTCGAACCGCTCAACGGGGCTGAAGAGCCATTTGTCGAATAACGGAGAATCGATTCATGCGTGTATGGCCCGGACGCCCATATCCCCTCGGGGCCACCTGGGATGGTGGAGGAGTGAACTTCTCTCTTTTCTCGGAGCATGCGGCGAAGGTCGAGCTTTGTCTGTTCGAATCGCCTGCGGCCAAACGCGAGTCGCACCGGATCCAACTTCCCGAGCAGACCGACATGGCTTGGCACGGCTACTTGCCGGACGTTCGGCCCGGGCAACTTTATGGGTACCGCGTGCATGGGGCCTACGAGCCTGCCGCCGGTCATCGCTTCAACCCGAAGAAGGTGTTGCTCGATCCGTACGCCAAGGCAATCGGCCGCGATCTGACGTGGGACGACCGGCTGTTCGGCTACAAGGTCGGGCATGCCGATGCCGATCTTTCGGTAGACCGTCGCGACAATGCCGCCTATGCACCGTTGGCCGAGGTCATCGACCCGGCGTTCACCTGGGGCGACGATGAGCCGCCTGCCGTTCCTCGCCACAAAATGGTGATCTACGAGGTCCACGTCAAAGGATTCAGCCAGCGGCATCCGGACATACCGCAGAAGCTGCGCGGCAGCTATCTCGGTCTTGCCTCGCCCGCCGCGATCGATCATTTTCAGAAGCTGGGCGTAAATGCCGTTGAACTGATGCCGGTACACCATCGGATCGATGACCGGCACCTGGCGGACAAGGGACTAAAGAACTACTGGGGTTACAATACGCTGGCCTTCTTTGCTCCTGAAGCGCGCTATGCATCCAGCGGATTGGGTGTAGAATCGGTGCGCGAGTTCAAGCAAATGGTACACGCGCTGCACTCGGCCGGGATCGAGGTGATTCTCGACGTCGTCTACAATCACACGGCTGAGGGCAACCATTTGGGCCCGACCCTCTCGCTGCGCGGTATCGACAATGCCGCATACTATCGGCTGGTGGCCGAGGACTCTCGTTTCTACATGGACTATACCGGTTGTGGCAACACGCTGAACATGTTGCATCCGCGCGTGCTCCAGTTGATCATGGACAGCCTCCGCTACTGGGTGCAGGAAATGCACATCGATGGATTCCGTTTCGATCTGGCGAGCGCCCTGGCCCGGGAACTTCACGAGGTGGACAAGCTGGGCGCCTTTTTCGATATCATCCACCAGGACCCGGTCCTTTCGCAGGTGAAGCTGATTGCCGAGCCGTGGGATCTGGGCGAGGGCGGCTACCAGGTGGGCAACTTCCCGGTTGGCTGGAATGAATGGAACGGGAAGTATCGTGATACGATCCGCCGATTCTGGCGAGGTGACGGCAGTACGGCCCCCGAGTTCGCCACCCGGCTGTGCGGCAGTTCCGATCTTTACGAGCCGAGTAACCGCCGGCCTTACGCAAGCGTCAATTTCGTGACGGCCCACGACGGCTTCTCGCTGCACGATCTGGTCAGCTATAACGAGAAGCACAACGAGGCGAATGGCGAAGAGAACAGAGACGGCGAATCGCACAACCTTAGCTGGAACTGCGGCGTGGAAGGGCCAACCGATAACTCTGACATCATCGCCCTGCGGGAACGGCAGAAACGCAATTTCATCGCCACGCTCATACTATCGCAGGGCGTGCCAATGCTCCGGGCCGGCGACGAACTAAGCCAAACGCAGCAGGGAAACAACAACGCCTACTGTCAGGATAACGAACTCTCCTGGCTGGACTGGAATCTCGACGACCGTAAGCAGACGTTCCTGGATTTCGTCTGCTCGCTCATCCAATTGAAACAACAGCAGCCCGTGCTCCACCGGCCGAAGTTCTTTCAGGGTCGTGCGCTGCGAGGCACCGAGGTGAAGGACATCCTCTGGCTGGACCCTTCGGGCCAGGAGATGACCGACGACGGATGGAATGCGGGATTCGTCCGCGCAATCGGGATGCGCCTCGCCGGTGACGCCATTGACGAAGTGGACGAGCAGGGCGTGCGTCTGATGGGCGATACCTTGCTCATCCTGCTGAATGCCGATGCAAATGCACTGGATTTCCATTTCCCGCCACAGCAGGACGAGGAGAACTGGGAACTGCTGTTCGATACGGCGGGGAAAGCTTCGGAGAAGTCTTTGTATACACAAGCAGACGTTTTTTCACTCCAGGGGCGTTCCACAGCCGTGTTCCGGATGATCGGCGAGGCAACGGCAGAGGAGCAAGCGGCTCCCCTCGGGCAGTGATGGTGTGAAGGCTGTATGGACAACGCGCAAACAAAGGAGGCTTCGACGTCATGGAGGCGAACCCTCTCTGGTACAAGACGGCCATTATCTACCAGCTTCACGTTCGGGCGTTCTACGACTCGAACGGCGATGGCATCGGCGATTTCAACGGCCTGACCCAGAAGCTGGACTATCTGCAGGGGCTGGGCGTAACGGCCTTGTGGCTGTTGCCGTTTTACCCGTCACCGCTAAAAGACGATGGTTATGATATTTCCGATTATCGCACGGTACACCCGAACTACGGCACCCTGCAGGATTTCCGCGCGTTTCTACGCGAGGCCCATCGGCGAGGGCTGCGTGTGATTACGGAACTGGTGCTGAACCATACGTCGGATCAGCATCCGTGGTTCCAGCGGGCCCGCCGCGCGGAGCCCGGCAGCCGGGAACGCAACTTCTACGTCTGGAGCGATACATCGGACAAGTTCGCGCAGGCAAGAATCATCTTCCAGGATTTCGAGCCGTCGAACTGGTCTTGGGATCCGGTCGCCCGGGCTTACTACTGGCACCGCTTCTTCCATCATCAGCCCGACTTGAATTACGATCACCCGGAAGTCCGAAAGCAGATCGCCGGCGTACTGGACCACTGGCTTCGACTTGGCGTGGACGGCCTGCGTTTGGATGGGGTTCCCTACCTGTTCGAACGCGAAGGGACCACGTGCGAGAATCTTCCAGAAACGCACGACTACCTGAAGCAGCTTCGGGCGCACATCGACGCGAAGTTCACGGGCCGGATGGTTCTGGCCGAGGCCAACCAGTGGCCGGAGGACGCCGTGGCCTACTTCGGCGACGGGGACGAATGCCACACGGCGTTCCACTTCCCGTTGATGCCGCGCATGTACCTGGCATTGCAGTTGGAAGACCGTTTCCCGATCATCGACATCTTGGCGCAAACGCCAGCAATTCCCGAAAACTGCCAGTGGATGCTCTTTCTGCGCAACCACGACGAATTGACGCTGGAAATGGTGACCGAGCATGAGCGTGATATTATGTACCGGTTCTACGCTCGGGATCCGCGCGCGCGGTTGAATCTAGGTATTCGGCGCCGACTGGCGCCGCTGTTGGGCAACGACCGCCGCAAGATCGAATTGCTGAACGGACTGCTGCTTTCCCTGCCCGGTACGCCCATCATTTACTACGGCGATGAAATCGGCATGGGCGATAACATCTACCTGGGCGACCGGAACGGGGTGCGCACCCCCATGCAATGGAGCGCCGATCGAAACGCCGGTTTCTCGCACGCCAATCCGCAGCAGCTTTTTCTGCCGCCTATTATCGATTACCGTTATCACTACGAAACCGTGAACGTAGAGACCCAGCAGGACAGCCCCCACTCGCTGCTGGGGTGGATGCAGAACATCCTGCGATTGCGGCGCGAGCTGACACCGTTGGCCGAGGGAACGCTGGAGTTTTTGCATCCGAATAATCCGAAGGTTCTGGCCTTTCTGCGCCACCATGAAGGATCCTACGTGCTGGTCGTTGCAAACCTTTCACGATTCGCCCAGTACGTGGAGTTGGACCTTTCGGCCCACCGCGAAAAGATGCCGGTCGAAGTGTTCGGTGCGATTCGTTTTCCGCGAATCGGCGAATTGCCCTACTTGCTGACGTTGACACCCTATGCATTCTACTGGTTCGTGCTGGAGTCGGAAGGCGGTCGCGCGGAGCGGCTGGAAACCCGATTCGACCTGCCGACCTTGGAGACTTCGGACTCGTGGACTAACGTGCTGCAGTCGCCGGCAGCCCAGGCGTTGGAACACGCGGTTCCGGATTACCTGGTTTCCCGGCGCTGGCATCGCCGGCGGACGGCCGCGATTCAATCCGCAAAGGTCCACGACGTCGTGTCGCTGGGGCGGGCAAGCGAGGGAACGCAAACCGAGTTGGCGTTGGTGCGCGTGCGATACGAAGATGGCCAGGATGCCGTGTACCTGATTCCGATCGGATTCACGGCCGAGAGCCAGGCGGCCGAAAGTGACGCCGCCACATCGGAACGGACCATCGCGCGATTGAGCGTCGAGCACGACGGGCTCAGCGAAACCGGCATTCTTGCCGACGCCTTCGGCGAACCGGCATTCTGCGAACTGGTCCTGGAAGCAATTGCCGCCCGTCGCAGACTCAATAGCCGGCAAGGGACGTTCATCACGCGGCCCACGGCGGCCTACCGGCGGATACGCGGCGATCAGGAAAGCGGACTGCAGGTGCGCCAGCGGCAGGAGCAGCAGAGCAACAGCGTCGTTGCTTACGGCGACCGCTTCCTGCTGAAGCTATTCCGGCATCTGGAAGAGGGAACGCACCCCGAACTCGAAATGGGGTTGTATCTCACCCAGAAGGTCGAGTTCCCGCACATCGCGCCGGTTGCCGGAGCCGTGGAGTATCGTACCGCCGAGGGTCCGATGATGACTGTCGGCATTCTGCAGGGATTTGTTGAGCATCGTTCCACCGCTTGGGATAGTGCACTCGATACGTTGGAATCGTTCTTGCAGGCCGTTTCGGCGGAGCCGATCGTAGCGTTTCCTGAAGACGAGGCCGCCGGTGGGCGCACCTTGCTGGAACTGGCGACCCAGCCGGTACCGGCGCTGGCGCAGCGCTTTCTCGGCGGTTACCTCGAGTCGGTTCGCCTTCTCGGGCGTCGAACGGCCGAACTCCACAGGGCACTCGCGACCGCAACCGACGATCCAGCCTTCCGGCCGGAACCGCTATTGCCCTTCCACCAGCGAGCTTTGTACCAGTCGGCGCGAACGGCGTTGGGCCGCGCGCTTCGCACGTTGCGAACCCGTATTGCCGATCTGCCTCCGGAATTGCGCGAATCGGCCGAACGATTGCTGGACCTGGGCAGCGACCGCCTGACCGGACTACGCAACAGCCTGCAGCAGAACCTGACGGCCATGCGTATCCGTTGCCACGGGAATTACGGGCTCGATGACGTGCTTTGCCAGGCCGACGACTTCATTATCATTGATTTCGAGGGGAATCCGGACCTTTCGATTGCGCAACGCCGCACCAAGGCCTCGCCGCTTCGCGACGTGGCAGGCATGATCTGGTCGTTCGATCGCGCGGCGCTGTGCGGTCTTCGTGAATACTGTGCCGTTACGGAAGTTGATGCCCCCGAACATGCGAGGCTGATGCGGTGGGTCGATTTCTGGCGAACATGGAGTGCGACAGAGTTCATTCGTTCCTACCTGGCTTTCATGGGCGACTCACCCGTGATTCCCCAGTCGAAGGAGGCGATCCAGGCGCTTCTGAGTCTTTATTTTGCGGAACGGTGCGCAACGATCCTTGAACACGATCTGGAAAATCAGCCGAACGAAGCGTTCCTTTCGCTGCGACAGATGCAGCGATTCCTGGATGCTGCCGGTCCGCCCCTGGAGTGAGAATGCCATGGATCGCTACAACTTGCAAGCTCTTGCCCGTCTTTACGGTGTGTATACGACCTACGCCGATGTGTGGGGAACCCCTCGACATGCGTCTAACGACACCATTCTGCGTACGCTCGAGTTGCTCGACGCGCCTCTGGCGAGCGCCGATCAGGCGGCCGATGCGATCGTTCATCGTCGTCAGCAGTTGTGGCGTGAAATGGTTGCGCCGGTCATGGTAGCCTGGGATGCTCGTCTGGCATCATTCGATGTCCGTCTTTCCGAGGCGCTACCCGCAACACACTACCGCGTGGAGTTCACGCTGGAAGACGGCGGCACGATCAAGCTGGAGGGGCAAGTCAACGAATTGCCCGTCTGTCGTCATGGCGAAGTGGCAGGAGAGCATTACGTTCGGCGAACGGTGCGAACGGACCTCGTGCTGCCACACGGATATCACCGGTTGAAGTTGTTTGTGGACGAGCAAGAGGCCGAGAGTCTGGTGATTGCGGCGCCAATGCGAGCGTTCGAAAGCGATCCCGAAAACGGGCGGCGGCTCTGGGGGGTGTTCATGCCGCTGTATGCATTGCATAGGAAGACTGGCGCTGAATCGGGCAATTTCGGCGACCTGGAGGCACTGATGGAGTGGACTTCCGCCTGCGGAGGAAACCTGGTTGCTACATTGCCGCTCTTGTCGACCTTGTGGGAGTTGACCGACGACCCGAGTCCGTACAACCCGGCAAGCCGGTTGTTCTGGAATGAGTTCTACCTGGATGTGAAGCGGGTGCCGGGTGGCGAGGCGCCTGGTGTCGCTGCCGCACTGAGCGATTCCCAGCCGACTTCTTTCGGGACGGATTCTCATCTGCTCAACTATGCCACTGCGGTCGATCGCAAGCGGCGAATTCTGGAGAAGCTGGCGCGCGACTTCTTCGCAGGCGGTTCGCAACGCGAGGCGTTAGCACAGTACTGCCGCGAGAATCCCGACGTGCAGCGGTTCGCCCAGTTTCGCGCTGCCGGCGAGCAGGAAGGCCGGCCCTGGCCGCTTTGGCCCGAACCGCTTCGCAGCGGCGCGATTTCCCAGGCAGACTACCGCCAGGATGCATACCGGTATCACCTGTTCACCCAGTGGCAAGTGGATATGCAGCTTGAAGCCCTGGCCCAGCGTGCGCAGCGATTGAACCTGCTCTGGTATCTCGATTTCCCCTTGGGTGTCGCCGGCGCCGGATACGATGTTTGGCGGGAGCCCGACCTGTTTGTGCGCGATGCGTCGGGGGGCGCGCCGCCCGATTCGTTTTTCACCAAGGGGCAGGATTGGGGCTTCCCGCCCATGCGGCCCGACCGGTTACGGCGGCAGGGATATGCGTACTTCATTCGCGCCCTTCGCAATCATCTGCGACGCGCGCGCGTGCTTCGGTTCGACCACGTCATGGGGCTCTACCGCCTCTACTGGATTCCGCACGGGTTCCCCGCGACGGAAGGCGCCTACGTTCGCTACCCCATTGACGAATTGTGTGCGATCCTCAACTTGGAATCACACCGGTTTGGGGCGCGGATCGTCGGCGAAAATCTCGGTACGGTTCCCGCGGCGGTCGATCAGGCACTCTTGCGCCATGGGATGGATGACATGTACGTCCTTCAATACGAGACGAACCCGGAACGCGGCTCGACACTGCGCACGCCGCAGCCCACGGCGGTCGCCAGCGTCAACACGCACGACATGCCGCAGTTCGCTGCCTACTGGCAAGGACTCGATATCGAGGACCGCGTCGAGCTGGGCTTGTTCACGAAAGACGAAGCCGCCGGGGAGCAGGCCCGGCGCAAAGAACTTCGCCGGCAGCTTACGGCCTTCCTGAACGCAGAAGGATTGCTCGACTCGGAGGCCCCAACCACGAGCGAGGTACTCGAAGCCTGCCAGGCCTACCTTGCCCGCAGTCCGGCAAGCATCGTGCAAGTCAACCTTGAAGACCTATGGGGCGAGACCGAACCGCAGAATTGCCCCGGGACCTTCCGCGAACGTCCCAACTGGCGGCGCAAGGCGAAGTATCCGCTGGAAGTGTTCACCGAACTGCCCGAGGTCCGTCGCGTTCTGGAGACGGTGGACCGGCTGCGGCGGCTATAGCGTGTACTGGGGAATCTTTACGGTTTCGCCATCCTTCATGGAAGACAGGTGGGCGTAGTAACCGGGAACGGTCATGTTCAGTGCATCGATGACATCGACGGCCGGTTTTCGACCGCGCAGGATGGAATCGATGAAATCGTCGCCGAGATAGCCGTGCGATCCGCCGTGGCCGCCCGGTTCAACGCCTGGCGGCAAGGCGTATTTCTTCAGTTGCAAACCGCCCTCGATCGCTTTGGCGTAACGCGACTTGCCGGTCGAGTCGCCGGTAAAAGTCTTGTTGAATCCGGCGTACTCGCCGCGGATACGTCCGGCTTCCAGGTATTCGCCTTGCGAGTGGCAGATGATCATGCGAGAGATGCCGCCTTCTGCAGTTCGGAACAGGCCGACTTCCGATGAAAAGACATTACCAATCGCGTTAGGCGCCTGCCGCTGCTTGTCGAAATACGGTGTTCCCTGACACGAGACGTCCAGGAGGCTCTTGTGCGTCACCCCCACGTAATAGGCCGTAGCGTGCGTCGGATACCACATGGGGCAACCGTTCTTTCGCCAGTCTTTGTACGATCCGAGCGAAGGTTTACCGAGGGATCGCGGGTGGCAGTACTCACCTTCCGAATAGACAAGGCGCCCAAACACGTCGGCGGCGTACAGCTTCTCCATCGCGTACAGGTCGTCGTGGAAGACGGACGTTTCAAACATCGCGTACACCAGTCCCTCGTTCTTCTTGCAGCATTCCAGCAGCCTCTCGGCGTCTTCGATATCGCCCCGAAAGGCAGGCACGGCCGTAGCGACATGCTTGCCGTGCTCCATGCACAAGACGGCATGTTTGGCATGGGCCGGCGCGTCGGTCGCACAGTAGATGGCTTCGATCGAATCGTCCTTGACCATCTCTTCCAGCGACGGGTAGGTTTTCTCGCATTTTGCCTTCTTGGCCATATCGGCGCAGCGGTCCGGGAAAAGGTCGCTGACGGCAACCAATTCCACGTTCGGATGGTCCTGCAGACTGAACGCCAGTCCGAACTTGCAGAGTCCGTGGCCGACGATTCCCAGCCGGACCTTCCGGTCGCTGAAGGGCTTCCACTCTTTCGTCCGGTCATAATCGGTTGTCGTCTGGTCGAATCCGGGAATGGTCTCGGCCGCTCGGACACGATGCATGACGGTACTGCCGGCTGCCACAGCAGCCGACGCGGCGAGGAAAGATCGGCGGGAAATCGGACGCATGACGAAATCCTCCTGCGAGTGAAAACGATGGAAAAAACGGTATGGTATTGCGCACGCAATGTGTGAATCGAGCACGAGCACGCATGTTTCTGCAACAGCGCGCCCGTGGCGACGATTCCAGATGCAGGCAACAGGACTCAGTCAAGGTCCTTAATGCGGATGTCCTTGAACTCCACCCAGAACGGCTTGCCGGCGTGAAGCTGAAGGGCCAGCACGCCGTCCAGCAGGGCCAGATCGGGATCGGCGTCGGTGAAATCGAGGATCAGGCGATTGTTCAGGTAATGGCGAATGTGATTCCCCCTGGCAATGATGACAACATCGTTCCAATCGTTCAGCTTGAACAGCTTCTGGAACTCCTCGGCGTCAATCAGCGTATCGATGACCTTCTTGCCGCCTTCCTTTTCCCAGACAGCTTTCTCGCCAACGAGGCAGATGCGACCTCGCTTGCCACCCTCGTCGTAGATGAACCCTGCGACGTTTGGCAGGCGATCCTGGTTACGGATTTCGTGCTGATAACCTCGCACGATCCACGGATTACGAGGCTTATCCGTGAAGTGCTTCGAGCGATACTGAATGCCCGAGTTGTTCGCGGCGTCGAGGCGGAACGAAAGCCGAAGTTCGAAATCACCCGTCGTTCCGTCTTTCCAGACCAGGAACGTATTGCCGGGAGCCGGATTGTCTGGTGTCGTCTCGCCGCGAATCACCCCATCCCGAACCGACCACAGTTTCGGATTGCCATCCCAACCGGACAGGTCGGCGCCGTTAAAAATGCGAACCATGTCCTTTGGCTCGGCAGGAGCAAATTGCGCATCGGCGCACAAGGCCGTGGCGGCGAACAAGACACAGGCGCCAAAAACAAAAGTGCGAATCATAGTGTTCTCCGAAGGAAAGAAAGGAATGTGGCTTTCTGAACGCAGCGTGCGTTTCGTCGCGACAATGGCGTACGTTTCCAGCATACCATCGCAAAACAAGGGCGTCAAGAATGCCGAAATCCGGGGGAATCTCTCGATTTCCGCAAGGGCGTGAGTAGGCTTGTGGCGGTCGCGGGGTGGTACGCAATGCCATGTAATCGACAGTCTGCTCCCGAAGACAGTCATAATCGCGAAATGAGTGCTGAGCGAGGAAGAGGTTCAGCGGAAGGGCATTTTGAAGCGATGTCGCGTGATGTCAAACCATTGGGGGCATTGACCTGAATGGTCGGCTCCGGAACAATGGACTGATGGTTGGGCGATGAACAAACCGACCATGTTCGCCGCATGCCGACGAATCGTTGCGTGTTTTTCACGGAGGATCAATCCATGCCCCCAAACGAGCGATCTTCACACACGTCCTTCGACGAGCCGGTGCACCGGCCGCAAGGAGCGATTCGGCAAGCAGACGGCTCGGTTGAGTGGCGTCTGTGGGCCCCGACGCCTCAACAGGTCCAAATTGTGCTCGAACGCAACGGTTGCCGCGAGGTGCATGCAATGCATGCGGAACCGTATGGCTACTATACGTTTCGAAGCGACGGAATTCCTGAGGGAACCTGCTATGCATATCGGCTAGGCGAGGGATGCGAGTTGCCGGATCCAGCGTCACGCTGGCAGCCCGACGGCGTTCACGACCCGTCTGCAGTCTTCTTTCCCGACGAGTTCCAGTGGGCCGACTCCGGCTGGGCCGGGATTGCCGCCAGCGATCTGGTTCTCTACGAGCTGCACGTGGGGGCCTTCTCTGCTGAAGGAACCTTGGCTGCCGTCATCCCGCGGCTCGGACAGTTGAGGGAGCTAGGGGTGACTGCCGTCGAACTCATGCCCCTCGCCCAGTTTCCCGGCGGGCGGAACTGGGGCTATGACGGCGTGTTCCCCTATGCTGTCCAGAATACGTATGGCGGGCCCCGTGCCTTGCAGCGGCTGGTCGATGCGGCTCATGCCGAGGGACTGGCCATCTTCCTCGACGTAGTCTACAACCATTTCGGTCCCGAAGGCTGCTATGTCGGGCAGTTTGGCCCCTATTTCACTGAACGATATCACACTCCCTGGGGCGATGCCATCAACTACGACGGCCCGCTATCGGATCCGGTTCGCCGGTTCGTGGTCGAGAATGCCCGCATGTGGGCTCGAGATTTCCACGTCGATGGCTTGCGGCTCGACGCCGTCCATGCGATTTGCGACTTCAGTGCACGGCATATCCTGGCCGAACTGAAAGACGGAGTCCAAGAGATTGCCCGCCTGCACAATCGACCGGTTCACGTCATCGCAGAGACCAATCAGAACGATGTCCGGCTAATCGATCCGCCCGAGCGGAACGGGTACGGGTTGGACGGCGTATGGAGCGACGATTTTCACCACAGCGTCCGCGTGATCCTGACCGGCAATCGCGAGGGATACTACCGCGACTTCGGACGCCCGGAGCATCTGGCCAAGGCGCTGGAGCAAGTGTTCGTCTACGATGGCCAGTACAGTCCGTTCCGCCGGCGCCGACACGGCAGCCGAGTTGGGGATCGGGACCGGACACAGTTTGTCGTTTGTGTACACAATCACGACCAAGTGGGGAATCGGGCTTTGGGAGATCGGTCCGCGTGCTATCTATCGGAGCCCGCCCAACGGCTCGCCTGCGGGCTCCTCTTGGTTTCTCCATGCGTTCCCTTGCTGTTCATGGGTGAAGAGTATGGCGAGCAACATCCTTTCCCGTTCTTCTGTTCGTTTGAGGACACAGCATTGATCGAAGCGGTGCGGCGCGGTCGTCGCGAGGAGTTTGCAGAACTGGAGTTCGAATGGGGCGACCAGATTCCGGATCCGCAAGCATCGGCGACTTTCCATTCCGCACGGCTGTCGTGGCAATGGCCCGAGGGGACATTTCATGCTGACTTACGCCGACTCTATTCCGACCTGCTCGCTGCGAGGCGAACCTGGCCAGGACTGATCGATCGCACACAGACAAAAACACAGATATTAAGGTTTGGGCAAGACAGTTCCGATTCAGACAGTTCGTCGGCCGTCCTGCTGGCTGAGCGCGGCGGGATGCAGGGCGTAGTGATTTGCGCGAATCTCACCAGCCAACGCCTACCGTTGTCCGGCAGCGTGACAGACTTCCCGGAATTCTCCTCCCGTACGTTGCAGGCCGTTGTAACGGGACTCTTCTCGTCCGAAGAACGGTTATCGTCCGGCAGTTGCCTGCTGAGCACCGAGGCGTCCCGATACGGGGGAAGCCGCGATGAGAAGAAGCCGTTCGAGGGACTCTTGCCGTATGAACTGACTGTGTGGAGCCTGAAGGAATCGCGACAATGAACAGTTTCCCATCGATCCAATCCGACGTAGTCGATGCCGTTCGAGAGAAGCTGGCGCAACGAGAACCGCACCCTCGCGCCACCTACCGACTTCAGTTTCACAAGGATCACTGCACGTTCCGCGACGCGGCTGAACTGGCGCCGTATCTGAGCCGACTGGGCATCAGCCACGTGTATGCTTCCCCCTACGTGCAGGCAAAGGCGGGTAGCGAGCACGGATACGCGATTGTCGACTACAACAAGCTCGATGCCGGGTTGGGTTCGGAAGAGGACTACGACTTGTTCGTTGCCTCGCTTCGGAGCCACGGAATGGGACAGATTCTCGACGTGGTTCCAAACCATATGAGTGCGGCGCCTGGCGAGAATCCATGGTGGACCGATGTTCTGGAGAATGGGCCTAGCTCCCCATATGCAGATTTCTTCGATATCGACTGGATGCCGATCAAGGAAGAACTTCACGGAAAGCTCCTGTTCCCCGTGCTTGGACGGCAATTCGGCGAAGTGCTGGAAGCGGGAGAGCTGAAACTCGGTTGCCACAACGGGGCATTCCTGATCGATTACTACGGGCGCACCCTGCCGATCGATCCGGCAACCTATCGTGAGATATTGACCTTGGGCCTGGACGACTTTCGCGAGACGATGCCGGAGGATTCGGAGGCTCTGCGCGAGTTGGAGAGCATTATCACGGCGGTCGAACATTTGCCGAATCGGAACAACTCGACGACACGCGCCGTCAGGGAACGGCAGCGAGAGAAGGAGGTGATCAAAGGTCGAATCTCCCAATTGATGGAGACGTCGCAGCCGGTTGCAGAGTTTCTCAACAGTAACATCCAACGAATCAACGGCGAGCCGGATGCTGTTGCGAGCTTTGATCGTCTGGAACGTTTGCTCAACGCCCAGGTGTACCGTCTGTCGCACTGGAAGGCCGCGTCCGATGAGATCAACTACCGCCGCTTCTTCGATGTGAACGAACTGGCCGCCGTATGCATGGAGGACGAAGCCGTCTTTGAGGAAAGCCATGCTCTTGTCTTCGATCTGCTGGCCCGGGACAAAGTGCAGGGACTGCGCATCGACCATGTAGACGGATTGTTCGACCCGCTCGAATACCTATGGCGATTGCAGCGTGGATACGTCCGCGCGATCGCCAGACGTTGTTTCGAAAGCCGGTGCGTCATGTCGTCGGGTACGGCAGAAGGAGACCCGTCCGATGCCCCCGCCTGGGAGGAGCTTGAGCCGGCGATTATGGAAGCGATATGGCCGGAAATCGGGATGACCGGCGATGGCCATGACTCCGCTTGGCGCCAATCGTTGCCGCTCTATGTGGTGGTCGAGAAGATACTTGGCCCCGAAGAGCCGTTGCCGGTGGAATGGCCTATCGCGGGGACGACGGGTTACGATTTTTTGAACTCGGTCAGCGGCGTCTTTGTTGACCCGGCCGGTTTGGACGAGTTGTTGCGGATCTACCGCCGGTTCACCGCAGAGCCCACCGATTTCCAGAGTGTGGCTTACCAGTGCAAGCTCTTGATTCTGCGTGCGGCGATGTCCAGCGAATTGCATCTGCTGGCGCACCGATTGAACCGTATTTCGGAACGGCATCGTTTGTATCGCGACTACACGCTCAATTCCTTGCAGCGCGTGTTACGCGAAGTGCTGGCGTCGTTTCCCGTGTACCGGACGTATGTTGGCGGCGATACGGTCGGCGCCCGCGATCGGGAGGTCATTGCTCGCGCCGTTCTGCGCGCCAGGCGGCGTCATCCGGCGTTGGACGCCGCCGAGTACGATTTCGTACGAGACGTGCTCCTGCTGGAACAACCGCCCCGGCTGGACGATGCCACCCGGCGACAGCGCGAGTTCTTCGTCGGCCGGTTCCAGCAGGTTACGAGCCCCGTAATGGCGAAGGGGGTGGAGGACACGGCTTTCTATCGCTACTACCCATTGGCTTCGGCCAACGAGGTGGGGGGCGAACCGGCCCGTGCCGCTGTCGCGGTTGACGAGTTTCACGAGGGCAACCAGTCCCGCTTCGCAACACACCCGACGTCGATGACCTGCACGTCGACGCACGACACGAAACGCAGTGAAGACGTGCGGGCCCGCATTTGCACACTTTCGGAAATACCGACGCGATGGCGGGCGTGCGCCAGCCGATGGGCCCGGTTGAACCGGCGGTTTCGCCATGAGGTCGATGGCGCGCCGGCGCCGAGCCGCAACGATGAATACCTGTTCTACCAGACCCTTGTCGGTGTCTGGCCGCTTGTCCCGCCTGACGCGTCGGAGCATCAGGAGATCATCGATCGCATGGTCGGCTATATGGCGAAGGCGACGCACGAGGCGAAGTTGCGAACAAGCTGGCTCTCGCCGAACGCCGAGTACGACAACGCCGTTGCCCACTTCGTCCGCGATGTCTTGCGCAATGAGCCCGCCAATCGGTTTCTCGATGCGCTACGCGAGTTCCACGAGAAAACCGTTGACTGGGGCCTCTATACCGGGTTGGCGCAGACACTCCTGAAACTCACGGCTCCTGGCGTTCCCGACGTCTATCAGGGGCAGGAGGTGTGGACATTTCATCTGGTCGATCCGGATAATCGTGGTCCGGTCGACTTCGAACGTAATCGGCGAATGCTCACGGAAATGGAGACTCTTCTTGCGAGCGGCACGGATTTGGGCGAGTTGGCCCGGCAACTCGGCGCATCGCCTCGCGATCCACGAGTGAAATTGTTCGTCACATGGCGCGCGTTGCAGTTTCGCCGGGCCCATGCGGCGCTCTTTGAAACGGGAACCTATGAACCGCTTCGTTTGGAGGGGGCGAAAGTGGGCCATGTCTGTGCGTTTGCATGGCGCGGGCCCGACTCGGCAGGGGACGCTCGGGAGGCGGCTGTCGTCGTTGTGCCACGCCTACTGGCGCAACTGACGCCCGAGAAGGAAGACGGGACCATTTTGCGACCGTTCGGTTCCGTGTGGGAGGATACCCGTGTCGTCCTGCCGGAGGCATTCCCCGGACCCCTGCAGAACATGTTTACAGGAAAATGTATTACGATCGAGGACTCCAGTCTGCCACTTGACCAGGTCCTGGCCGACTTCCCAGTCGCACTGCTCACACGTCGCGGATTCCCTGCGTCCGCAGACACTCGTCTGCCTCACACAACGCCACACACCTCCGGTGAAAGCCCATTGACAGTGCAGCCCGTTGACAGTGCGGTTCCCAACAAGTAAACTTGCCGTCGCAAGGCGGTGACATCTCGTAGCGGTGGTGCGTGCCCCACCGGAAACACGACACAGGATGCTTCACGACATGCGTGCACCATTCTGGCCGCCAGCCCTAGGAGCCCAGCCAGTGTTGATTGCCGCTCTGGTCGTACTGAATATTCCCTTTTTGGCGAGTACTACCTGTTGACCAAGTACGTGTTGTGAGGCAAACCGCAGCCGTCCCGAAGCATCGCAAGCTACAGCACTCGTCCATCACGGGTTAACCGGCAGGATGTGGATAGCCTCTGGCGGAATGACGGCCACCAAAGCGGTCACAGAGCCGCTCCGCAGTGATACAACATCGGAACGCGGAACGTGGGCCACCAGCGGGACGGCGCCGTTCAGGTCAACACGCGTGTACGCGCCCAGATCAACGGCTCGAACCAGCTCGACCGGCATTGTCGTCACCGAGCAGTCTGTGGGAGCCGCGTCGGCAGGCACAAGCCGGATGTTCTCCGGACGCAGCACGAGCCGCAGCGGGCCGCTATGTGTGCCCGGTGCAAGCATGTCTACGTTTCCGACACGAACTCGAGTTGTGTTGTTGGGACCGCAACCGACTGACTGCCCCACCAGGATGTTCTTGCACCTCATGAATCGGGCAGCAAACTCACTCGCCGGTCGGCGAAGTAGTTGATCGAGCGGCCCGATCTGCTGAAAGCGTCCGTTATGCAGGATTCCGCCACGATCCCCCAAGGAAAAGGCTTCTTCCAAGTTGTGGCTGACATGGATCGTGGTTATGTTGAGCTGTCGTTGAAGCTGCCGCAGTTCGGCACACACGTGTTCACGCGTGCTTTCGTCCAAGGCGCTGACCGGCTCGTCCAACAGGAGCACGCGCGGTTGAATGGCCAGCGCGCGTCCAAGTGCCACGCGTTGCCGCTCGCCACCGCTGAGGCCAAGGATACTCCGATCCAGCAGATGCTCAATCCCGAGCATCTCGGCCATCGTATTCACACGCTCGAGGATCGTGCTTCGCGACTCGCCGTGTGCGACCAAGCCGGAGGCAATGTTGCGTCGCACCGAAAGATGCGGAAACAGTGCGTAATCTTGCGGAACATAGCCGATGCCTCGCCGCCGCGGCTCCCAATCGGTAATCTCAAACCCATCGAGCCACACCTGCCCCCGTTCGATGCGATTCAACCCGCACAGGCATTCCAGCAACATGCTCTTACCCGAGCCAGGCGGTCCGAGCAGGACAAAGTACTCCCCGTCGCCCACATCCAGGTTGGCATCCTCCAAGCGGAACTCGCCCACGGAATAGGTAAGGTGTTCACAACGGATCATAGTCGCACCAATGCCTGACCGCCGACCAGCCGGATCGTCAATAGGGCGACTGCCGCCACGGACGTCAACAGCAGTGCAACGGCGAGGGCGCCTTCCAGGTTGCCCACCGACTGTTCAAGGAAAATGGTCGTGCTAAGCACCTCGGTTCGGCCGCGAAACGAACCGACGAAGATCATCAGCGGCCCGAAGACACCAAACGCCCTCGCCCACGTGACAATCGTGCCGGCCAGGACACCACGGGATGCCAGGGGAAGCGATACTTGCAGGAAACGCCGCCACGGTGTATAGCCCAACGTGAGTGCAACCTTTTCCAATCGACGGTCGACCTCGTCGAAGGCCGTTTTGACCGAACGTATTGCGAAACTGGCCGATACGACGAACTGGCAGAGCACAATGCCCTTCTTCTGAAACACGAATACCAGACCGAGGTCTTCTTCAATCCATCGCCCAATGCCTGTCTGCGAAAAGAAGACCAGCAGTGTCAGGCCGGCCACCAGCGGAGGAAACACAATGGGAATGTCAACCACCGTATCGGCCAACATGCGGCCGGGAAACTCGTAGCGGCTCAACACGTATCCCATGGGAATGGCGAACAGCAGCGCGAGCACAGTTGTTGCAACACTGGTTACAATACTCAGCCGCATTGCCTGCCCAATGAATGGCGAACGAGCCACCTCAACCACGGCCGGCCAATCGATGTATTGGGCATCGGCAATCAACAGCAGGAAGGCCAGCGTGACGAACAGCGAGAGGAATGCGAAGAAGAACACGATAAAGGCTCGCTCGCTTCGGCCTCGGCCTTCCGTCTCGATCGAGAGGCCCGCCGTGACGAAATAGACTGGCAAGCTAATCCACATGAGCGTGGTAAGCCAGCGGGTAAGGGCCGTTTGTTCCGCCAGATCGGCCAGCACGGCCGATACCGCGGCGGCAAGGAAGAGAGCGAGTGTAGAACCGGCCGCCCGGCGCAACAGGTTCCCACGGCTCACAAGCCGTTCGTTTCTCGGCGGATTCTCGGAGGCTGCGGTGGTCATTGCGGTGGATCGACCCGATAGCCATGCCGTGCGAAAATCTCTCGGCCACGCTCCGATCGGGCCAACTCAATGAACTGCGCAGCCAGTTCCGGATGCTCCGAGAAGCTGAGCACGCCGGCGGCGACCGTCGAAATGACATTCTCCTCCGGAGGAATGGGGACTTGCTCGCCGTGCTGGGCATAGATTGCAGCCACGGCGTCCCAGACAATCACGGCATCGAGGCTGCCGGCCTGGATTTGCATTCCCAGTTCATTGACGGTCAGAGACTGGTACTCGAGATTTTTCTCAATGTCGTTCCAAGCGATATTGTTCTTTGCGAGAATCTCGCGAGTCTTACGCCCGATAGCACACGCCCGGTCGTCGCCCAATCCCACTCGGACGCCCGGTTTCACAAGGTCTGCCAGTCCGGCGATTCCCTTCGGATTCCCCTTCTGCACAAAGATGGTGGGAACGAAGTAACAGACCGGCGCTTGCAAGCGAATCATGTCATGCTCTGCCGCCTGGTCAACATAGTGCTTGTCGCCTGGCATATAAACATCGCCGCGCTGGCCAAGCCTGATCTTGCTGGTCAGCACCTCGCTGCCCGCATAATCACGAGTTACATCCACGCCACGCTCTTTGGCGAACAGGTCTGCCAGCTCGTCGGTCGGCGGGCGAAGTCCCGCTCCGACGAAGATGAGCAATTCGGGCTTCTTTGCAGGCGTCCGTTCGCTTTCGCTCCGCTGCTCACCACAACCGACCGCGACGGCCAAGAGGGACACTGCAAGAAGGCGCAATATTCGAGGCATGGTTGGAAACCCTCGCTGAGAAATGGTTTCGGCAATTCCCACTATGGGGCAATGACTGCCACGTAGGATGCTTCATCTTACTTGATATACGCATGTTCGGCAAACACCGACTGCCCCTTCTCTCGCACGAAATCGAGGAACTGCTTCACCGCCCCCGGATGCTTCGAGTAATTCAGCCCGATCACACGAACGCCCACTTCCTCGTCGTATTCGTAGGGCGTTCTGACCAGATCGAGGTCCTCCTTGAACGTATTGGCCACTCCATTCCACATGATCACGGCATCGACAGCCTTGGTCTTGAGCAGAGTCCCGAGGTTACTATGTCCCTTCGTAAGCCGGTTCTCCACATTTTCCAGAACCTTTTCGCGGATTCCCTTTTTGTCCAGAAGCGCGAAGACCATTTCGCCGCAGGTGGAATACTCGGGGTTGCTCAAGGCCACTTTCAAGCCCGGCCGAGCCAGATCATCGATCGTTGCTATTTGTTTCGGATTCCCTTTCTGCACCGCGAGTACAGGCGCCACGAACCCAACCGAAACGTGGTCCTGGTAGGCACTTGCGTCTCGCGTGTAGTCGAGGTACGGATCGTGAGTAATGAAGATATCGCCCTGCTGCTTTGCCTTCACATGAGGGAGCAGGTCCTCGCTGCCGCCCGTGGTATACGATGCTTTGATCCCTGTTTTTGCCGTGAACTCCGCCAAGAGCTGTTCGGTAGGCGGAATGAAGGAATTACCGACCAGGATGACCAGTTCCGGTTTGCCCTCTTCGTCCGATACCGAAGGGGTGCTACCGCATCCGATCAATGTCGCCAGAAGCAGAACAATACCGACACAGAAGAAGCTTCGCATCATTCCATCCTCTTTTCAGATCCCAATCGGTGTGAGCCGGCTCGTGTGCTGCTCATTGTGCTTGCGTACATGTCTAGTCGTTCTGATCGCTTTGGTCAAGGTCGCGCAGAGCTGCGTTGAAAGCCGAAAGAACCTTGCCCGACTATCGAGGGGAGTGCGATGCATCCATTCTTCCAGGGCCCACGGTGGTGAAATTGACTTCTGCCCGGTAAACGGCTATAAAAGAAGTCATGAGTTCCGCCCTGTTGCTGCAGAGCGTCATTTGGTTTCGTGGGTCCGTGCAGCAGAAGGCGGGCGACCCCCCGAAAAGACACCGCGGCCGTTTTTGTCGCCGCGGCTTGCCTCTCTCCCCTAGGAGCGCAACATGCCCATCCACCTGCCTGTCTCTCGACGCGACTTCCTCGCTGCGACACTCGCGACCGGGGCCGGACTCCTGCTTCCCGAGCAAATATGGGCTCGTGGAACATCGGGCGATCCCAACCGGTGGGCGCTCCTGGCCGACATCCATATCTGGGAAAACCGAAACGACCTGAAAGGAGGCGTGAAACCGGCCGACAACCTCCAGACGGCCGTCAAGGCCATCCTCGCTACTGCCCCGCATCCGGCAGGCGCGATCGTTGCCGGAGACTGCGCTGCACTTGAAGGACACGCAGGCGACTATGCCGTATTGGCTGACGTGATCCAATCGCTCCCCCACGACGACATTCCCGTACACTTCGCGTTGGGCAACCACGACCATCGCGAGAACTTCTTAGCGGCATTTGCCAATGCAAAGCCGAAAGGCGAAACGGCCGTTGCCAACAAATACGTATCAATCCTCGAAACGCCTCATGCCAACTGGTTCCTGCTCGACTCGCTCGATCGCACCAATCATACGCCGGGGCTGCTCGGCGAGGCGCAGTTGAAATGGCTCGCCACGGCGCTCGATGCCCGCCCCGACAAACCGGCTCTGGTCGTCATGCATCATACGCCCGACCCAGGCGCCAAGGGGAGCGGTCTCCACGACACCGAGGCTCTGTATGAAGTGATTCTTCCGCGCAAGCAGGTGAAGGCCTATGTGTTCGGACATAGTCACACCTGGCGATTGGGCAAGGTGGACGATTTGCACCTGATCAATCTGCCTGCTACCGCGTGGCTGTTCGGCGACTATCGTCTTCGCGGTTGGATTGATGCGCTCTTACGGCCGAACGGCGTTGCCCTGACCGTCCGCGGCCTGACGCCCGACGTTCCTCATCACGGTGAAACGTTCGACTTGACCTGGCGACAAAGCTAGCCCCGATTTCTGCACCATCCCTTCATATGGAGCCCGATACTGATGATGGCCGCTTACCCCCATTATCGAAGGCGTGTGAGAATATCCACCGTCGATGTATTTGCCATCTCGCTCTGCCTCGTATCCTGTTGGTCGTTTGCGATTACCACGAACGCGTCGGCCGGGCTCCATGACTTCACCGCCGACGCACAACTGCTGGTGACGAGCGTAACGATCGCCGACGGCGATGTATCGAGAGTCTATGACGGATCGCGTCTGATTGCAGGCACGATTGTCCATCACAAGGGTGGCGGGGGTGTGTCCTTGGCACTGCGAGGAAGGACGAGCCTTTCCAACGTTGACCGCGCCGCGCTGCTCCGTCGTTCGTTGGCGTCCGGTGTCCCGAACCCCGGGGCGGCGGCATCGGCAAACTGCGGGCTTTCCGGCCCCGGCATTGCCGTCCGGTTCGATGCGCCAGTGGTCAACCGTAAAGGGCCGGACCTGGTGTTTTTCGAGATGCACAAGGGCGGCGGCGACGGCGATTGCTTTCATATCGCCCCGATCGAGGAAAAACCCGGTTGGTACGGTACGACCATTACCAGCTACGACCTTAGCGCCACGCATGCCGCCAGCATTGATTTGCCTGGCATGGACCTGTATGCGCATACGGTTCACCTGCATGATACGGCGGCTTTCCTGAGTGGTGCGGTGCGCGACTACAACCGCGCAGAAGCCGGTTTTGCCGTCGTCGCGACGAGTATCGACCTCTCGGCCATGGGAGTCGAGGACGGACAGGCCGTATCCGGGGTCATCCTCCGCGCGGTCGCCGGTCAGCCTGCCTGCGATCCCCTTGCCGTACTTGGTCTGCCGGCGCCATCGAAAGACAACTTGTTGGCAAAGGCGCCGGGCCCGCCGCGCCCGGCGCGTTTTGAGTTGCGTGATCAGGCCCTTGCCGGCCCCATGGCCGACTGCGACGAAATCGTCTTCGCCCAGCGTGTGCCGGGAAATGACCATTGGTACGGAAACTTCGGACACTACTCCGACGGCCACCAGGGAATGTATGCACCGGCTTCCGTACCGAAGTCCTTGGACTATTTCAAGTATGCGTTCGGCGATGGCGGCCGCCTCTGCCGCTTCAACCTGCGAACGCAGCAACTGACCGTCCTGCTAGACGATCCGGAAGGCGGGATCCGCGATCCCCATGTCCATTACGACGGCCAGAAAATTCTCTTCTCCTATCGTCCCGGGGGTACGATTACATACCATCTGTACGAAATCAACATTGACGGCACGAATCTCCGCCAACTGACCGATGGGCCGGACAACGATATCGAACCCATCTATACGCCCGACGGCGCGATCATCTTCTGTTCGAGCCGTTGCCATCGCTACGTTCCGTGCTGGAAGACGCAGGTGGCGACCCTCTATCGTTGCGACGCGGATGGGAGCAACATCCGCATGATTTCGAATAACGCCGAGCAAGAAAACACGCCCTGGATGCTACCCGATGGCCGCGTGCTGTATATGCGTTGGGAATACGTCGATCGGAATCAACTGCTTTACCATCACCTCTGGACGGTCAATCCGGATGGGACCGGCCTGATGGTGTATTTCGGCAACCAGTATCCCGGATACGTCATGATTGACGCCAAACCGATCCCCGATACCGGCAAGATCGTGGCTTCGTTTTCGCCGGGACATGGCCGTACGGAACACATGGGATACGTCACCGTGGTCGATCCGAAACGAGGTCCGGACGATATGCAGATGACGCGGCGCATCGGTTCCGGTAGCTACCGGGATCCCTACCCCGTTTCGGAGGATCTGTTTCTGGTTGCTGACCAGAAGGGGCTGCATTTCCTGAACGGTGAAGGACGTACCGAACTGATCTACGCCCCCGAACAGGCCGGTAACCGATGGCAGTGCCACGAACCAAGGCCATTGCGTCCCCAGCCGCGCGAAGCAGTTGTTCCAGACCGCACCGCCCCGGAAGAGTCGACAGGCCGCCTGGTCCTCTCGGACATCTATACAGGGCGCAATATGGAAGGCATCCGTCAGGGCGAGATCAAGAAGCTGCTCGTTTTGGAACAACTCCCCAAACCGGCCAATTTCTCCGGCGGGTCCGAACCATTGACAATCGGCGGTACGTTCACGTTGCAGCGCGTTCTGGGAACCGTCCCGGTTGAACCGGACGGATCGGCCTATTTCGACGTCCCGGCCCTGCGATCGGTGTTCTTCGTTGCTCTGGACGAAAACGACATGTCGGTCAAGCGAATGCAGAGCTTTGTCACCGTCCAGCCAGGCGAGACGACCTCGTGCGTCGGCTGCCATGAACCGCGGGTTCAAGCCCCGCCTTTGCGAGAAATCACCCTACTGGAAGCGATGAAACGGCCCCCCAGCCGAATCACGCCCTACGAAAACCTCCCGGACGTACTCGATTTCGTCCGCGATATCCAACCCATTCTCGACCGTCACTGCGTGGAGTGCCATAACCACAACCGGCAGGAAGGTGACATCAATCTTTCGGGAGATCGGACGCCTTACTACTCGACTGCCTACTGGACCATGTTCAGCAAGTCGCTGGTGATTGACGGGCGGAACAAGTACGGTAACAAGCCGCCCCGCACGATCGGCACGTCGGCAAGTCGCCTGATGGCCTGCCTGGCCCCATCCCACCACAAAGTCCAACTGTCCGACCAGGATCGCTACACAATCCGTACCTGGATCGACTCGGGCGCCACATTCAGCGGAACGTATGCGTGCCTCGGAAGCGGCATGTTCCCGGTGGATTTCCCCGACGAGATCGTCGTCAACCGTTGTGCGGAGTGCCACAAAGCAACCAAGAAGTCGTATCGCAACGTGAAGAAGGACGCGTTCTATTTCCAATTCGGCGACCAAGAGCCGCCACAGCCGCTGTTGGATCGCATCGATGACATCATCCTGATTCGGCACCTTGCCTATTTCCAACTCGGCGAGGCACCTTTGTACCAGGCGATGTGCAATCTCGACCATCCGGAGCAGTCGCTCTTCCTGCAGGCGCCCTTGGCGAAATCGGCCGGGGGACTTCAGCGATGCAGCCAACCGGTCTTCAAGGACAAAAACGATGCGGATTACCGCACTATGCTTGCTCGCATTGAAGATGCCTCGCGTCAGATGCAGCAGGAAAAGCGATTCGACATGCCCGGGTTCCGTCCCAATCCTTACTACGTGCGGGAAATGCAATTGTACGGTGTCCTTCCCAAAGGAGTACCTGCAGACACTCCGATCGATCCATACGCGACGGATCAAGCCTATTGGCGCACGTTCCACTTCACCCCGGCGGTGAAATGACGACTCACCGAACGGATGCGCCGTTTCTTGCCCCCGTTGCCCGCACGGCTGGTGCTGGAATACAATCACCCAGAGGTGGGAATGTTCAGGTACGACTTGTCCAACCCATGATTGAAAGGAGACCTCATGTTTCGTTGCAATGAACGATCCGGATGTGCGTGTTGTGCGTTGAACCGGCGTGGTTTCCTGGCCGGATGCGTTACCTCAGCCGGCGCCATGGCGGCATTTTCCACCGGCAGTGCTGCAATGGCTGCCGGCCCAAAACAGAAGCGAGTTCGATTGCTCTTCTCGCTTCATGCCGAGGTCCAACCCCGTCCGGATTGGCCAAACATCGGCTTCAATTTTGCGCCGGTCATGGAACGAATGACCGCCGCCCTTTCCAGCGGTTGCCCCGAAATCGAGTTTATCCCAACCATGGCAACCGGGCCTGAAGAAGCGAAGGCCATTGCCGAGAAGGACAAAGAGTCCGACATCGACGGCTACCTTGTCATGCAGATGAACTGCTGGAACCGTGTTGTCCAAACCATGGTGGAAACCGGCAAGCCGGTCTTGTACGCAGATTTCCTGTATGCCGGCAGCGGCGGGTTCCTGGTCTACACGGCCGGATTCCTCCGTCAGGAAACGCCCAATTTCGGCTTCATTGGTTCGTCGGAGTTTGCACACGTCATCGAAGCGACTCGCTGTTTCCTCACCGTTAATAAGCCAGAGCAATTTGGCGCCGCCGTCGAGCAGGTTCGTCTTGCGAAGACGCAACCGCCGACCGACGTCGCATGCAAACCGGACAGGGTCGAATTCCTTTCGCCCAGCGAATGGCGAGAGAAGATGACGAAGTCCAAGATCCTCACCGTCGGCGGCAAAGGCTGGCGCGGCCCTGCGCCCGTGATTGAAGAATTCGGATGCCAGGTGGTCGAGATTCCTTACGCCGAGGTCAACGACGCATGGAAGGCCGCGGATAAGGACAAATCCAAGGAAATCGCCGATATGTGGGCCAGGCGAGCGTCGCGAATCGCAGACGTGTCGCAGGAAACACTCGAAACATCCGCCGCGATGTACCTCGGCCAGAAGGCAATTCTCACTCGACACGGCGCCGATGCCATTACGATCAACTGCCTTGGCGGGTTCTATGGCGGCCATATCCATGCGTATCCTTGCCTGGGCTTCCATGAACTGTGCAACCAGGGGCTCGTTGGTGCATGCGAGAACGATCTCGTTTCGACCGCGACCATGGTCGCGTTGAAGAATTTGACAGGCGGCCGGACCGGCTTCATTTCCGACCCTGTGCTGGATATCGCCAAGCGTCAGATCATCTACGCCCACTGTGTCGCGTCCAACCGGGCGTTCGGTCCGCAGGGGCCGGAAAATCCCATTGAGATTCTCACGCACAGCGAAGATCGCCAAGGCGCCGCGATCCGCTCATTATTGCCGATCGGACACATGACGACCACGCTCGAACTGGGCGCATTCCGTAAAGAGCTTCTGATGCACGCCGGAAGAAGCGTCGACAATATCGGCGAGGACCGGGCATGCCGGACGAAATTGGCTGTGGAGCCGGAAGGCGACTTCGAGAAATTATACACGCAGTGGGACCGTTTCGGCTGGCATCGCGTCACCGTATACGGCGATCTGCGCGAACCGCTTCGCGAGATTGCGGCCATGTTGAAATGGACGGTGACCGAAGAGGCCTGATCTCGCCGGAAGGCAGATCGAACACACCCAGACAGAGCCGCAATGCCGGATAACCTACTGCGCAACAAGAGGAAGCCTTCCGAGCAACTCAAGAAGGGCATGTAAAATCGTAAGGGGATGAGGGGGGCAGCCGGGAACGAACAGATCGACCGGCAGGATCGCTGCAGCCCCATTGCACACTTCGGGATGGTTGATGTATGGGCCTCCGGAAACCGCGCATGTCCCAACGGCAATCACAAGTTTTGGCGAAGGGACGGCTTTGTACGTCTTCTCGAGCGCTAAACGCATGTGTTTCGAGACCGGCCCGGTGATCAACAGTCCATCAGCATGGCGAGGAGAAGCGACAAATTGAATGCCGAATCGCCCCACATCCCACGCCAAAGTCTGCAGCACGCTCGTGTCGGCCTCGCAAGCATTACAGCCTCCGGCGCTTACCTGCCGCAACTTGAGCGAACGCCCGAAAAGCCTTCGGGACTCTCGCTCTAGGGTGACAATCGCCCGTTCGCCGGCATCGCGTACAATGAGGTTCTCGCGTCCTGATGCCGCCAGTCGGTAATCGCGTGAGAAGACAATCGCCCCAGTGTCGCATGCAGTCTCGCAATTCCTGCAAAACAGACACCGCCCCATATCGAGTTCGATCCCGCTCCCATCTTGGGCCCGCGCAATGGCTCCGGTCGGGCAGACTTCAACACACCGGCAACATGCTTCGCTGCACCTGGCAGGATTCAGAACCGGTCTTCCGGCGAATCTGGCGGGCAGTTCGGGAGGCGGGCCATCCGGATACCGCATGGTGTGGTGGCCTTGCTTCCATCGGGCTGCTAACACGTCGAGCATGAGAAAATCCACCGTTAGAGATCGTGACCGCAATAGGACAGGTTGAAGCTCTTGTTGCACAAAGGGAAGTCGGATATCTCTTGGCCCCGGAGCGCGGTTGCCAGTCCGAACCAATTGTGGAACGAAGGATCGACTACTTTGTATGCGGCAAAGCGGCCGTCGTCATCTGTGACTGCTACATGACACATCTCGCCGCGCCAACCCTCAACAAGCGCGACGATGCCCTGATTCGCCTTCATGGCGCCTGTAGTCTTGCTGACATCGCCTCCAGGCAGGGCGCCGAGCTGCTCTCGAATGAATGCCAGTGATCGCTGCACTTCCAGCCAACGAACATGCGCCCGGGCGAATACATCGCCCGAATGCCATGTGGAAACGGGTATATGCACAAAGCGATAAATACCAGAAGGAAAACTACTCCGAACGTCGCAAGCCGTTCCGCACGCCCGCGCCGCCACACCCACCATGCCAAGCTGATGGCATTGTTCCGCCGAAATCGTTCCGATCCCATCGAACCGAGCCATGACCGACGGCGTTGCCCATAACAATTCCACCGCGTTACGCGTGTCGCATGCAATCTTGTCCAGTTTGACGCGTATCTGCTCTACTATCTTCGGATCCAGATCAAAAGCAACGCCACCCGGACGGATCATTCCCCGGCAGAAGCGGTTGCCGCATAGCATGGCCGTCACATTGAGTACCTCACCGCGAATTCTGCCGCAGAAGGACATCGTCGGAAGAAACCCGACGTCGCCAGCCATTGCGCCAAGGTCTCCAATATGGTTCGCCACGCGCTCCAATTCCAGGGCCACGCCTCGAAGGAACTGCCCTCGGGCCGGAACGTAAGTGGCCGTCAACCCCTCGACCGCCTGGCAGTAGGCTGTCGCATGCCCGGCGGTGCTGTCGCCCGCCAGCGTTTCCGCATAATGGATAGTTCGCGCGTTCGGTCCACCAACCATTGCGCGTTCCACCCCGCGATGCTGGTAACCTAGGACGATTTCCAAATGATAGACCGTTTCACCGTGGCATTGAAATCGAAAATGCCCCGGCTCGATGACGCCGGCATGAACGGGACCGACGGCGACTTCATGGACTTCGTTTCCGGCCATCCGAAAGAAATCAATTACATCGCAAGTCTCGGATGAAGGACAACGAACCGGCTTCAGAAACGGATGCCCCAGTGGCCGAATGCTCCATTGCTCCAATATCTCGCGCTCGAACAGATGCGCCTGCGGACAGGCCGGCGTCATTGCCGGATATTCGCTACCCACATTGGCGGAGACAACCGCGATGTCGCTCCTCTCAGCCCGTGAGGTCACGCCGAATAGCCTGGCGCCCCCTTGCCGCAGGGGGTAGCTAAAGAAGGCCGACAGGCGCCCGCCAGACTCAATTCCATCAACTACCTCCTGCCGAAACTCC
The DNA here is from genome assembly GCA_040772845.1 of Thermoguttaceae bacterium. GTDB lineage: Bacteria > Planctomycetota > Planctomycetia > Pirellulales > Thermoguttaceae > PWXP01. Next base: position 491,201 of record JAXGXG010000002.1, on the reverse strand, counting down.
GCGATCGGAAGGACGGGACAATCGAGCAGGTCGAACGGATGCCCGTTGTGGACAACCAATGCACGAGCAGCGGACATCATCGGACTCCTAATGAGGCAACGATTTGGCGAAGTAGTTCCACAAGAGGCGGCGGTACGTAGACACCCAGAACGATCATGGCAAGCCCAAGCGCCATCACGGGCGCGGTCGACCACAAGGGTTCCCTTGGTGCTGGCAAGTGGATGTCGTTGCCGACCGATGACGGGTTCGCAGGGGCGAGCGGTGTCTCCTGTGGAAGGCCGCACGCCATGCGCAAGAAGATCGTCGCCATACCTACGAACACAATTGCCAGCGCTGCGAGGTAGACGACGGCTACGGCCGTACGCCCTGCATCGATAACACCTTTGAGAATTGCCAACTCGCTGAGAAACGGGCCAAAAGGAGGCGACCCGACAATCGCCAGGAAACCTGTCAACCATAGAACTCCGGTAATCGGGAGATTCCGCAGCACGCCCTGAACACCAGAGATTGACTTGGTATGGTAGAAGGCCAGGATATTCCCAGCCGCCAGAAACAGCATGGCTTTGGTTAGCGAATGGTTGACTGTGTGGAGCAGTGCGCCAAACGTTGCCACACCTCCGATGCCGATCCCGAGGCAGAGGATGCCCATGTGCTCGACGCTTGAATAAGCAAGCATCCGCTTATAGTCGGTCTGACCGAGGATAAACACGGCCGCAACCGCCATGGAGATCAATCCGAACACCACCAGCAATTCCGAGCTGAAGGCCGCAAACGAAGCCGACGCCAGAAGCGAATGGATTCGGAGAATTGCCAGGAAGGCGCAGTTCAACAGTGCGCCGGAGAGCAACGCAGACACGCCAGAGGGCGCCTCGCTGTGGGCATCGGGCAACCATGCATGTAACGGCGCAATTCCCATCTTCGTTCCATAGCCGACCAAAAAGAACAGAAATGCCGCCTTTAGCCAAAGAGGGTCTAAGCCTCCGGCGTGTGTCGTCAGTTGCTCAATCGTCAATTGGATCGTCGAACCACCCGCCCCTCGCGCCGCCACCGCCACAAAGAAGTTTCCCAGTAACGCTAAGGCAATGCCTACTGAACAAATCAGCAAGTACTTCCACGTTGCCTCAAGCGAACGGTGGTGGCGGTGAAAGTAGATCAGCGGCGCGCTCGCCAAAGTTGTCGCTTCCACTCCCACCCACATCAGCCCCAAGTGCTGGCTGACCGTCACCAGAGTCATGGTCGCAAGAAAGAACAGAAGGCAGCCTGTGAAAACAGCTTCGGGAAAATTGACGAACGGCAGATCTTCCTTATTCCTGGAAACGTCGCAGGGTTGGATTCTTCGCCCAAGGTATCCCGCAACGTAAACGGCAACGAGAGCGAACAAGACACTCGTAATGCTCAGAAACAACAGCCCCGCCGGATCGATGGCCATCCATCCATTGACAATCGGCGTCGGCCGTCGACTCCAGCAAACGCCCACCAGCACTGTGTGCACCAGAGCCGCCAGCAGCAACATGCCTCGCCGCGGGCGGTTCGGCCGGATTGCCAACGCTGTCAACCCGGCAACGGCCGGAACCAACAACAACGCCCAAATCATAGGTTTAATCCCGAAGCGCCGAGAGTCGATCGGTATCGATATGATCGAACTCGCGGTTAATATGATGAATTGCAATCCCCATCACGAAGACGGCGACAAACACGTCCAACAACACTCCCATCTCTACCAGCAACGGCGCCTCGACGGCGAAGGCTAACCCGAAGGCGTATATGCCGTTCTCCATCGCCAGATAACCGAGCGTTTGCGTGACGGCCTTCTTCCGGGTGACAATCAACAGAAGGCCTACCATTACAGTGAACAGAGCCGTAGCCACGTGGAAGCTTGTACCGGCGCCGCCCGGCAACGGCAACCGGGCAGCCACGTGCAGAGCAACCCCCAAGAGTCCAAGGCCCAACAGCAGTGACATGGTGAACCCCACAATCGGCTCAACCTCCCGCTGTGCTCCCACCTCTCGTACCGCGTGCCGCAGCAACCATGGAAGCATCAACGCCTTGATCGCCGTGCTCATGCCTGCCAGCAGCAGAAGACGCATTCCCACGTCACCCTCGTGCGACAACACCGACATTGCTCCCAACAACACCGCCTGAACGGCAACACTATGAATGCACGCAGAAATGCGGCTTGAGCCCAGCATGTGCAGATTGGTCAATATGAGCAGAACCAGAATCGAATCGAGCCAGGCATTCATGGATCACCTCATTACCAGCACCAGGGCAAGGATAGACAGCACGGACGCTGCCACGAGAAATCCGGGAATCCGCACCAAGCGGACCCGGGCGATGATTGACTCGACCACCCCGACGATCCCGGCCAGCACCGCCATGCCAACAAGGCCAATCGCCAGATCTACGCTCCATGCACCGCTCCGTACAGGCACGAGAATGCCGACGAGAAGCGCGCCGAAAATCCAGAGTTTCAACATGGCCCCGTATTCGATCATTGCGAGATCGGGGCCGCTGTGATCCAACACCATGACCTCGTGAATCATCGTCAGTTCCAGGTGCGTATTAGGATCATCGACCGGAATACGGGCGTTCTCGGCCAGGAACACAATCAGCAGGGACGAAGCCACGAGCAAGAATGCCGGACCGGCCCCCGATGTCATGGCGTCCCATGTCACGGCTTCATACACAGTACTCAACGACATGGACTCGGAATGCGCCGCCAATGCCGCCAGCCCGATCAGTAAAGCCGGTTCGGCAAGCGCCGAGTAGAAGGCATCCCGACTGCCGCCCATGCCTTCGAAACTCGACCCTGTGTCCAACGCTGCAAGTATCGTGAAGAACCGCATCAAGCCGAGCATATACGCCACGAACAGAAAGTCGCCGGGAAACGCAAGCAGACCGCAAACGCCTCCCAAAGGAACGATCAGCAGTATCGCCGTAGTACACGCCATTCCGACGAGCGGTCCGGCGACAAACACCCATGTCGTTGTTCGGCTGTAGACCGCCCCCTTGTGCAGCAGCTTCCAAAGGTCATAGTAGGCCTGAAGCAGCGGCGGGCCCCGGCGACCTGCAAACCATGCCTTCACACGGTTGATCATCCCTGGCAGCAGCGGAGCAAGGAACAACGCACAGACGAAATGAAGTAGTGATGCAACCGTCGTCATTGCCTAACCGAGTTTCCAGATCAGAAGCACAAGAATCGTCAAAGCGATGTACAACACGTAGATTTGGATGCGTCCTTCTTGCAACCATCGTAATCGCATAGCCAATCGGGCAACGGCCACGAACAATGGCGAGAAGACCCAACGGCGAAACAGATCGGGAGTATCGGTATGTAACGAGGCCCTTTCCGGAAACAGCCCGCAAGGCGCATGAATCGTATCCCGCGTGCGGAGGAAGAAGCTGAACAAAAGCATCAGGGGGCGGGCAAACGAAGACCCTGTGTACTGCATTCGCGGCGCAGGTGCGGCGTATCCGCAATCCCACGTGGCGCTCTGCTCCACGCATCTGCCACTCAATAGTCTGGCCCGAACGTACAGAAGCAACACCAGCACACTGACCAGGACGGACGTCCCCATCACAATACCGGCCAATGGCTTCGTTGCATGCGACAGCGAGGCCCCCACAGCGTTCTGCATGTCTCCCGGCGCCAGCGACACGACAGCCGGGCGCATCACGAGAGGCCACACGGGCGCCGTCAGGCCGATCACGAGGCACAGGCTCGCCAACGCGAGCATCGGCCATCGCATTGCCCGACGGACTTCCCGAGCACAGCTTGCTTTCTCTTGCCGCGGTTCGCCAAGAAACACGACGCCAAACGCCTTGGTGAAGCATGCGGCGGCAAGACCCCCGATCAGCGCCAATCCACCGATGGCAAATACTCCCATCAGGGCCCAAGCAGGCCTAATGCAGAACTGCCCGCTTAACCCTGCTACGGCCCCAAGGTAGATGAGAAACTCGCTCACAAAACCATTGAGGGGCGGCAATCCGCAGATGGCCGCCGCGCCGACCAGGAACGTTGCGCCCGTGACCGGCATCCGCTTCAGCAGCCCCCCCAGACAATCGATGTCTCCCGTCCCGGTGCTTTGGAGAACCGATCCGGCGCCAAGAAACAGCAGGCTCTTGAAGACCGCATGGTTCATAACATGAAGCAAACAGCCCGTCAGCCCCAATGCCGTCATTCCCGGGTGCCCGTAGTGAATTCCCAGGAGACCAATCCCCAGCCCCATGATGATAATGCCTATGTTCTCAACGCTGTGATAAGCCAACAAGCGTTTCAGGTCATGTTGCGACAAGGCATACAGCACGCCTATGACGCCCGAACTGACACCGATGCCCAACAATGTCCAGCCCCACCATGCCGCCGGCGTTCCAAGCAACGTCAACGTGCGCAACAACCCGTAGATGCCCGTCTTGATCATAACGCCACTCATCACGGCCGACACATGCGACGGCGCGGCAGGATGTGCTTCCGGCAACCAGACGTGCATCGGAACAAATCCGGCCTTTGTGCCAAAGCCAATCACAGCCAACACAAAGAGAACTCCGCCAGCCGTCCCCCCTATCGATAATTGCTCAAAATTCAGCGAATCACCGCCCTTGCCCATAAGCAGGAACAGCATCAACAGGAAGGCCGTTCCCAAATGCATTGCCACCAGGTAAAGCCAACCTGCTCGCCGGACCTCCTCGCGCTGGTCGTCCAGCATGACAAGAAAGAACGAACACAGCGACATGAATTCCCAAGCCGCCAGGAACAACACTCCGTTGCGAGCTATCACAACCACCAACATGCTGGCCGTCAGCAAGTTGAAGAAGAACCAGGAAACCCCGAGATTGTGCTTCCTGCCATGCTCGCGGAGGTACTCGACTCCATAAACGGCGGCCAGTATCGTTACAATCGCAATCACCGAAGCAAAAACGGCCGAAAGTGCGTCGAGTTCCAGATTGCCCTTCCCAAGGGGCCACGACCACACATAGCAGAACGATTGTGTATTTCCCGAAATCAGCACCGATAGTGATGAGACCAAAGCGGCCCCGCCTCCCATCGTCGCAGTCACAGCGCCAGCTACGCTTGCCGCCCTTGAACTCCAGCCGGCCGCCAGAGATACCCCCGCCCCGGCCAACAAGATTACGACCCCGGCCAACAACCAAACCATGATGCAATGACCTTCCAGGTGGGCTATGCCGACAAGGGAATACTCTCATCAATGGCTCGAATTGCGGCAAAGATCTCTTCACGAGACCCCTGCCTGCCAACAACTTCCATGAAGGCGGGACGCCGCAGCGCGAAACTGAGCCGAGCGAGCAGGTGGAGATGGGCACGAACCGTGGGACTGACGATTGTGAATAACGTATGAACAGGTTGCCCATCGAGCGCACCGAACTCGATCGGCTGTTCAAGGAAACAGAGTGTCATCATGGGACGCACAATGTGCATAACGATGGGATTACGCACATGGGGCACAGCGATACCGTCTCCCAATGCTGTCGATCCGAGCGATTCCCTCGCTAACAGCACTTCTAGCAGGAACTGCCGGTCGACCTGCTCGCCCAAGGGCATGACCTCAACCAATGACTCCAGTACAGAACGCTTGTCCTCGCCTGTAAGGCGATAGTACACGCCCCCCGCCCGAAGAGCATCCTCGAGCCCCACGATTTGTCCGTCATGGTCCGGTTCAGCAAAGATGTCCGCAGAGACATTCACCCGTTGCGAGGTCGCCCATTCAAGCACCTCCGCCCGATTGAAACGATACTGGCCGTTAACGCGGTACGCAGGCAATTTGCCTTGCTTGACCCAACGATAGATCGTCTTCTCCGAGACCTTAAGCAATTCGGCGGAATCACGGACTCCCAAATCCATCTCAGCCAGAGCGACAACTCGCCTCCCCCTTGGACAACCGTTGACACAGAAAGCAGTATAGACTCGTTTGTCCTTCAAAACAAGAGGGCTCTTCCGTTTCTGAGAGCTTGAGAATGCGAATGGAAAAACAGAAGACGCTTTTCTACCCCCCCCCTGCGGCAGCGCCCATACAAGGCGTCCGCATGGAAACGCCAGAAAACACCAAGAAAAGCAGCCGGACCACAGTGCTCGTTAGGGCGACTGCTCCAGCCATGTGCCTGGACGGGGTTCGTCCTTCTGACAGTCCCAGTATGGCGAGAGTCGCCGAAGGTTCGCCACCACCTGCGGGAATACGGCGACAATGCGGTCGATTTCGTCATCCGTATTGTAGCGGCTGAGACTGAAGCGGACGGAACCATGCACGGCGGTGAACGGCACGCCGAGCGCCCGTAGCACATGAGATGGTTCAAGTGAGCCGCTCGTGCACGCGGAACCGCTTGATGCACAGATTCCCAAATCACTCAGCTGGAACAGCATCCCTTCGCCCTCGATATAGTGGCAAGAGATATTCGACGTGTTCGGCAGCCGTGGCGAACCGGCTCCGTTGATTTGCATCCAGGGAATCCGCATGAGCAACTCCGACTCCAACCGGTCGCGCATGGCCCGTACGCGCACGGTCTCTTCCTCCATATGGTCGACCGCCAATTCCATCGCCTTGGCCAACCCCACAATATACGGCACGTTTTCCGTGCCACCCCGGCGGCCTTCCTCCTGGTGTCCGCCGAGCAGGTAGGGACGACATGGGGTTCCCCGTTTGATATACAGGGCTCCGATTCCCTTCGGTGCATGCAACTTATGACCGGAAAAAGACAACAGATCGACATGGCGGTATGCCCCGTCCAAATCGATCGGCATCTTGCCCACGGACTGGGTGGCATCGGTATGGAAGACAATGGCCGGATCGGTTTCCTTGGCAAGGCGAGCCAACTGCTCCACGGGAAAAACGACTCCCGTCTCGTTGTTTGCATGCATGATGCTCACCAGCAGCGTATCCGGGCGAAGTGCGCGTATGAACTCGGCAACGTCGAGGTTTCCATGCGAATCTACGCCAAGCCAAGTCACCTCGTAACCTTGCCGTTCCAGGTCCTTGCACACCTCCAGAACCGCCGGGTGCTCCACCTGGGTGGTAATGATATGCCGACGCCGCGGATTTGCGCGAACCACCCCGAAGATGGCCGTATTGTTGCTTTCCGTTGCACAACTGGTGAACAGCAGTTGTTTCGGATCCACACCACCGAACGCTCGCGCCACGTTCATCCTGGCGGCGGCGACGGCACTCGAGACATGCCGGGCCGGTTCGTACATGGAACTCGGGTTGAAGTAGTCGCCGGCAAGATAGGGCGTCATCGCCTCGTAGACTTCCGGGGCGATAGGCGTCGTTGCGTTATTATCGGTGTAGATAATGGATGCCATGTTCACACCGAGATGACCCGAATGCTTTCGTCCACCCTCTCCTTCAACACCTGCTCAACCGTCATCTTCAGAGTCTGGCTCGCTTTGGCGCACCCGTCGCATGCGCCGGTCAAGCTACAGTAGACCAGGTGATCCTTGATATCGACCAATGTCATGTCGCCGCCATCCTTCTGGAGCATGGGGCGAACATAATCGTTCACCGTCTTCTCGATCTTCTTGGCAAATTGGTACGGCGACACACCACCTGCGTCCACGGACGCTCTCTTGGCCTCGATCCCATTCAGCGGAGCAATCGACGTGACGAAAGCCACCTGCCCTGAACCGGCCGGTCCTGCTCCCGCCTGACTCCAAACCTCGTCGAGCAAATCCTGCAAGCCGCCCGGCACATGATGGCATGACATGCACGCCCCGCCTGCCTTGATGGCATGGGTGATCTCAGGAATGGTTCGCAGTCCGAGTTCCCTGATCTTCCGCTTGATGTACGGCTCGGATAGAGAGAAGCATTTGCAGACAATCCGGCCTTCGTCCTTTTCGTCGGAATGCAGATCGATTCCTAATGCTTGAAGATCGACACCGCGAAGCTGGGCCCAGTTGAATACGGCCGCCTCTAAGGCCTCCGCCCCCATGACGGAACAATGAATCTTCTGTTCGGGAAGACCGCCCAGGAACTCGACAATATCCTGATTCGTCACCTTCAGGGCGTCGATAGGCGTATATTCACCCTGTTCGATCAGCGTACAAAGCGCCTCCGATGCCGCGATGGCTGAGGTGCAGCCAAAGGTAAGATACCGCGCTTCGGTAATAACATCCTTGGTCGCATCGCTTGCGTGCCGTCGCACCTTGAAAGTAAACCGCATGGCATCACCGCACGCGATAGAACCATGCTCCCCAAATCCGTCCGGACCATCAATCTCGCCCAAATGGGTACCTGGGCGGCCATGAACGGCATCCATAAAGAGTTGTCTGGTCTTCTCGGTATATTGCCACACCATAGCGTACGCCTCAGCACTCTCTGTCACGGCCTAAAGGGGGAGAATCAAGAAACTCCCTGCGGGCAAAGCACGGACAATCCTACGGTCCCCATGAAGCCACCTGAATTGGGGCTGCCGCAGCCGTCACACATGACGGTCAGGCAATTGTACCCCTTGCAGTTGACGACGGCAATGTGCTCAGGGCTACTTCACTGCCGCTGAGAGAAGGCGATACCCTCAATTTCGACCAGCAAGTCGGGCCGGCAGACGTCGGCCACCGCGTAAATGGTGGGTGTGCCGCCTAGCCGTCGGCGGCAAACCTCACGAGTCTTGGGGTAGTCTTCCTGATGTTTGATATAGACGCGCACCAGAGCCAAATCGTCCAACGTTGCGCCGAGCCCCGGCATCGCGTGTCGTGCGAAATTATCTTCGCCAATCAAGGCCGCGATATTGTCAAACGTCTGGTCCGTCTGCTTCACCACGTCGCCCAGATGCTGAGTTTCCGAATCGGTGATGCTGGCCGTGCCGGAAATAAACGTCGTCGCCGCATCACCTGCCGCAACAACCATGGCGCGAGCAAACTTCGGGCTCTTCGGACTATAACACTGCCCGTAGTCAAAGGCCGAAACCTGCACCGGGTTCTCCAGCGGCACCAACTTCACATCAGACCGATCGGTCACCAATGCAGCACAGCTCGCCATAAAGCCGCGGCCGTCCGCACCAATACCCGTACTGGCCGGATAAACCGGATGCTTCCAGCCCTCGGGCAGGAGATCGCCCCCGAAATGGCAGTTTTTGAAGAAATCCGTGCGCGCCCGATTCAGTTCCTTATACCGCTGGGTATCGGCCTCTGGGCCGACGATATCGCCAAGGTACAGCCAAGTCCGGATGACCTGATTGATATCGTAGCCGTACTCAGCAAGCCCGGCTGCCATCTGCTGGAAGACATCGAGCGACCTGTCGTACAATGGACCGTCATTCAGGTGAGGCGTCAGATTCGTCAGATGCACCCATTCAATGCCGTCGTGTCTTGTCACCACCATGCGCTCGGACAAACGGCGGATTTCGACTTCGTCGAATCCGCGTCCAACGCCCATCGCTTCAATAGAGACAAGCTTATTGTTGCACGGCGCCTGCGGAATATAGCTCGTTGCCGGAAGCTCGGAACCGTAGAACTCCTTCATGATTGCGCGACAAGCGTCCACCTGCTTGATGTCACGAAGAAACACGGCTTGCTTCACAATCGAGCCGCGCGTCCCTTCCTCGTCGATCACCGCTTCGATGGTCTTCAAGGCATCGTGGGTTTGCTGCTCCAGATCGCCGCCTCCCCGAGGAACGGCGCTGGCGAACACGTGTCGTACCTGGCCAAGGTCAACGACACTGTAACCAATGCTTTCGGTAGTCTGCTTGCGGATCATACGTGTTACGGGTGGGACCATGATAGTTTAGGCGGGATAACGGTAGGGTGTCTGTTGCAACCGTAGCGGAATCGGCCGCACCGGATGGTACTCCCTCTAGCATACCCAGCGAAGACCCGCTTGTCGATAGCCTGGCAAGATGCACAGAAAAATTCCAGGTAATCTGCACAAGTTCGGAAAACTGGGCGCAAGTTAGGGCCACCCTTGGCTTTTCTGACATTCCGTGCGACAATGGAAACCGTTATTTCCCGTCCAATTGGAGGGTTTCATGCGGTGGTCGGCATCAGCCCATTTGCCCCGAAAGCCCTCTGCATCGGGCCAGGTAAGCTTCATCGGAGTCGAAAGTTCGGGAAATTGCTGCAGATTCGACTTTCAACCCTCGGCGGTACCGCCAACCTCCACGAAGTGCGAGACCCAACATGTCCTCGTCAGCCGCCATCGATCAGGTCCTCGCACGGCTGAATCCGGAGCAGCGGAACGCCGCTACCCACGGGCAGGATCCCCTGTTGATTGTCGCCGGAGCTGGAACTGGCAAGACAGCTACCCTCGTGCAGCGAGTGGCTTGGCTCATTTCTCAAGGGATTCCGCCCGAACGCATTCTGCTGCTGACCTTCACACGGCGTGCAGCCGCCGAAATGCTCCGCCGAGTCGAGGGGACACTTCGCTATCTGGCCGAATTGGAAACGGAACAGCCGTCATCGCAGGTGGGTCGTCAGACGGCTCGCGCGTCGCGTGTTTGGGGCGGGACGTTCCATGCCATTGCCACGCGTCTCTTGCGACGTTTCGGCAAGTCGATCGATTTGCCAGTGGGCTTCTCGATCCACGATCGGTCCGATTCGGAAGACCTGATGAACGTCATCCGGGCCGAACTAGGGCTCGCAAAGGTGGACAAGCGGTTCCCCCACAAGGGTACATGCATGGCCATCTATAGCCGCTGCATCAACGCGAGTCAACCGCTGGGACGTGTGCTGCACGACCACTTTCCTTGGTGCGAAGAGTGGGACCGCGAACTGAAAGGTCTGTTTGACGCCTATGTTGATCGGAAGGAGTCAGGCGGTGTACTCGATTACGACGACCTGCTGCTGTTCTGGCACGCCTTGCTGGATGCCCCCACGGTCGGTGACACAATCCGAGGCATGTTCGATTGCGTCCTTGTCGACGAGTACCAGGATACGAACACGCTCCAGGCCGAGATCGTCTATCGTCTTTGTCCGGACGGGAAAGGGCTTACCGTGGTCGGAGACGACGCCCAGTCGATCTACGCCTTCCGCGCAGCGACCGTACGGAACATTCTCGACTTTCCCAAGAGCTATCCGAACGCCAAGATCGTTACCCTCGAACAGAACTACCGCAGTAGCGAAGCGATACTGGAAGCCACCAATGGGGTTATCGCGTTGGCCAAGGAACGCTATACCAAGAACCTCTGGTCCCAACGCACCGAGGGAGAACGCCCCGAACTGGTGCTTTGCGATGACGAAGACGACCAGACCGAATGGATCGTCCGGCGCGTTCTCGGCCACCGCGAATCGGGAATCGACCTTCGCCGGCAGGCGGTTCTCTTTCGAGCGTCGCATCACAGCATGATGCTGGAAGCCGAGCTGACCCATCGCGGAATTCCGTTCCACAAATACGGCGGCCTGAAATTCGTCGAAGCGGCCCACATCAAGGACCTGATGGCCTTCCTCAGGCTTGCCGAGAACCCCCGAGATCTGGTTGCCGGCACGCGCGTGTTACTGCTGATACCCGGCATCGGACCGGCGAAGGCCCGCCAGGTGATGCAGATGTTGCTCGACACGGACGGCGATTTCCATGCCTGGACCCGCTGGAAGCCGCCACGCGCCGCGGCCGAGACGTGGCCGAAGCTCGTTCACCTGCTCCGCTCGCTCGTCACCACAAAGGCCGAGTTGCCGGCCCAGGTGGGCATGGTGCGGAAGTTCTATCGTCCGCTACTCGAAATCAAGTACGACTTGGCGCAACCACGTTTGCGTGACCTGGAGCAACTCGAACAACTGGCCGCGAAATATCGCAGCCGGCAACGCATGCTCCAGGAGATCACGCTCGATCCGCCCAGTTCCACCCAAGACCTCGCCGGCCCGCCACACCTGGACGACGATTACCTGGTGCTCAGCACCATCCACTCGGCCAAAGGCCTCGAATGGGACGCCGTGTTCATCATTCATGCGTCGGACGGCAATATCCCTTCCGATATGGCCACGAAGTCTCCCACGGAAATCGAAGAGGAACGGCGGCTGTTCTACGTAGCGCTGACCCGCGCCAAGAACTGGCTGCACGTCTGCTGTCCATTGCGGTACCACTATCATCCTGGCCACAGCGACGCCCATGGCTACGCACAATTGACGCGATTCCTGCCCGACAACGTGCAACGCCGGTTCGACCGAAAGGTAACCGGCGCGGTTGCCGACGAAGGCGCCGCCGAGGCGCCGGCCACTCCAATGCACAGCCGGAATATCCGGCGCCGGGCGAAATCATTATGGGAATGACCGCCTACGTTTCGTATCCGGCCGGATGGTCGCGAAACCAGTTCCACGCCGTCGCCACGATGTCATCGATATCCATATGCTGAGCCTTCCAGCCAAGCTCTCGCTGGATTTTCTCGGCATTGGCGAATAGTATCGCCGGATCACCGGGTCGGCGGGCGCCATATTCAACCGGAATGGTCTCTCCCGTCACCCGTCCGGCTGCATCGATCACTTCCTGGACGGAATAGCCCTTGCCGATGCCCAGATTGTAGAACCGCTGGTCGCCCGGCTGAAGCGCCTGCATGGCTACGATGTGCGCCGCACAAAGATCGTCGACGTGGATGTAGTCGCGAATGCACGTTCCGTCGGGCGTGGAGTAGTCGGTACCAAACACGGTAACCTTCTCGAATCGCCCCAGCGCGGTAAGCAGTACTCGGGGAATCAGATGGGTCTCCGGCTCGTGGTCCTCTCCCAACGAACCGTCGGCCGCGCACCCGGCCACGTTGAAATACCGCAGTGCCGCGAAGGAGAACTCGTTATTCGCCGCCGCATAATCTTTCAGAATCCGCTCAACACACCACTTCGACCAACCGTACGGATTGATTGGCGATTGGCGTGTCGTCTCAACAATCGGCACTTGCTCCGGCTCACCGTACGTCGCACAAGTCGAACTGAACACCATGCGCCGGACGCCCGCCTGGTCCATCGCCTGCAGTAGACTGACCGTGCCCGCCGTGTTGTTCTCGTAGTAACGTAACGGGTCCGTAACCGACTCCCCCACGTAGGCCAGTGCCGCGAAGTGCATCACGCACTCGATCGCATGATCTTGCAGGATCTCCGTCAGAACGGGCGTATCCGCCAAGTCGACCTCGTGAAAGACCGCCCCGGGATGAACCGCCTGGCCATGCCCCCGGAAGAGATTATCTACGACCACCGCTTTGTGGCCCGTTTCGATCAGTTGTTTCACCGCGTGCGAGCCGATATAACCAGCGCCGCCGGGAACCAAGACATTCATTCTCGCGACTCCTCGATATTCTCGTGTGCCTGTACGCTATTGTATTTGTTAGAAGTCCGCACTACCGGGAGTACGGGGGAAGGGAATGACGTCGCGGATATTGGCCATGCCCGTAACAAACTGCACGCAACGCTCCAACCCCAATCCGAAACCGGCGTGCGGTACGGTGCCGTACCGGCGCAGGTCGGTATACCACCAATAGTCGTCAGCGTTGAGGTCCTGCTCCGCCATCCGTTCTTTCAGCACGTCGAGCCGTTCCTCCCGCTGGCTACCGCCGATAATCTCGCCCACCTTCGGCACCAGCACGTCCATGGCGCGTACCGTCTTGCCGTCGTCATTCACCCGCATATAGAACGGCTTGATTCTGCGGGGGTAATCGTAAACGATCACCGGTCTTTTGAACTTCTTCTCGGTCAGATAGCGCTCATGTTCGCTCTGCAGATCGATGCCCCACTGGACGGGAAACTCGAATGTCTCGCCCGATTTTTCCAGAACGGCGACCGCCTCGGTATAGGGCAAGCGGACGAACTCGCTTTCGACGATTGCCTGGAGCGTTTCCAGAGTTGTTTTGTCGATGCGCTGGTTGAAGAACTCCATGTCCTCAGGACACTGTTGCAGCACGTCGCCGAAAATGCGTTTGAGGAATGCCTCAGCCAGGTCCATGTCATCGGCCAGTTCGAAGAAGGCCATCTCCGGCTCGACCATCCAGAATTCAGCCAGGTGACGGCTTGTGTTGGAATTCTCGGCGCGAAATGTCGGACCGAACGTATACACCTTGCCCAATGCACAGGCGAACGTTTCGGCCTCCAATTGCCCCGAAACGGTCAGGTAGGCGGGTCGGTCGAAGAAATCCATTGCGAAATCGACCTCGGGCCCCTTGCGTGGCGGACTGTTCATATCAAGTGTCGTTACCTGAAACATCTCGCCGGCGCCCTCGCAGTCGCTGGCCGTCACAATGGGCGTATGGACGTACAGAAATCCCTCTTCCTGAAAGAACCGATGGATGGAGTTGCACACGCAGTTCCGCACGCGGGCCACCGCACCGAACGTATTGGTTCGCGGCCGGAGGTGCGCAATCGTCCGCAGGAACTCGAACGAATGGCGTTTCTTCTGCAGCGGGTAGGTCTCGACGTCGGCCGTCCCGAGCAGCGCAACCCGCCGAGCCTCGATCTCCGTCGCTTGCCCTTTGCCCGGCGACTCCTTGACAAGCCCTTCAATCGCCACACTGCATCCGGGCGACAGGTGCTTCACTTCCGAATCGTAGTTCTCCAACCCGCCTGGGGCAACCACTTGGATGTTCCCAAAGCACGATCCGTCGTTCAACTCGATGAAGCTAAACCCCGCCTTCGAGTCGCGACGGGTGCGCACCCACCCCTGCAAGAGGATTTCCTGCCCAATCGCATTGGGCAGCCGGGCCTGGGCAACCGAGAGTTTCGTAGCCATTCGATGACTCCGTTCCGTTCTTTTCGTGAATACCAGAGCCCACCAGTTTCGCCCAAAACGCCCGCCAGTTCAACCCACCCGGCAGACCTATACGCACCGCGATCTCCCTGTGTCAGTTCCGCCCCATGCCGGCAGGGGCCTTGCTTCCATGAAGGGAACACTGAAGCCTTGCGGTCAGAGCAGCTCCACCAGCACGCTGTTTTCCAGGTCCATGCCACGACGCGTCAGCCTCAAGGCGCCGTCGCGCCACTCCAGCAGTCCGTCGGCGATAGTCCTGGCCAGCTTCTCGCCAAACGCCTCCCGGATACTCATTCCGTGCATACACGTGAAATCCTCATCTCTGACGCCGCAGGTCATTCGCAGGCCCAGCATCATGCTCTCAAACCTCGCCGTCTCGGCAGGGATGCGTTCGGTCTGTGGCTCTTCGCCAGCCAGGTAGGCATCGAGCGTGGGCGAATTCGACGTGCGATATTGGCCGAAGAAGCTATGCGCGGCACAGCCGAAGCCGAGGTAGGGCGCGCGTGTCCAACATCCGATATTGTGTCGGCACGCGTACCCTTTACGTGCAAAGTTGCTGATTTCGTATTGCTCGAAACCATGCTCCGAGAGCATCTGCCGGGTAGACTCGTACATCGTACGTTCGATTTCGTCGTCCGGAAGCGCCAACGTTCCCTCGGCAATATCGCGGTGAATCGGAGTCCCTTCCTCCAACATCAGACTGTAGCACGAAAGATGTGTTGGCGAGAGCGCAAGCGCCGCCGCCAGCGTTTCCTGCACATCCGTGATGG
Source organism: Thermoguttaceae bacterium (assembly GCA_040772845.1). GTDB lineage: Bacteria > Planctomycetota > Planctomycetia > Pirellulales > Thermoguttaceae > PWXP01. The sequence goes on along the minus strand of JAXGXG010000002.1, from coordinate 475,774 downwards.
TCTGCGTGGGCAAGCCCAGCATCAGGTCCAGGTTGACATTACGGATTCCCGCTTCCTTTGCGGCCGCTACAGAAGCGATTACATCCTCCCAACAATGAATCCTTCCGATCAACCGGAGCAGCCGCAATTGACGCGACTGCGCCCCCACAGATAAGCGGTTCACCCCCGCTTTCGCAAGCGCCTCAACCAAGGAGCGAGTGAGGGTTCCGGGGTTGCATTCGCAGGTGATTTCGGCCCCCTCTTCGATTGAAAACGCGTCGAAAAGGGCCTGCAAGATGCGTGTCACCTGACGTTCATCCAGAAGCGACGGCGTACCCCCGCCCAGAAAGATCGTATCCGCCGTCGGATGCCCGGCCAGTGTGCCGCGCCGCGTTATCTCTTGGACTACCGCATCCACATAACGCGGGATAGTCGTCTCGCGACCGGCGTACGACACAAAGCTACAGTACGCACATTTGCTTGCGCAGAAGGGCACGTGAACGTAAAGCCCGATCGGCTGATGTGACAACGACGGCATGTCCTTTCATTCCGAACGATTCTTCGCCAATTGCAGGCGAGTAGTGATTCAAGTCGATCGCCGCCAATCGGCCACCGCCACCGACCGCGAGGATGGGATCAGGCATCGGTCGGACGCGGGCCGACTACAACAGTCATCGCAAACAACCGCCGTCCAGTCTACACTCTTTGGCGAACCGCACAATCGGGTGCAAACGGCTTTCGCCGGCAGTCGGCCGCTGCGGGATGAGCAGGGAATAACCACCGTATCGCCCCCCGAACAAGTCTTCAGGAATAACCGCTCCTTCGGTCGGCCTTGCTTGTCGGCCTTTCGCTGCACACGACCGGAAATGGCGCCGTGTCTGCTTTCCCATGCGTTTTGACAACATCAATCAGGATAATCGGCAGCATTCCCGCCTTGGCTGGTGGCCAGCCATAGCGATCGTTCTTGTTGGGACGGCCGGCTTCACGGCGGTACAAATGGGCTGGCTCCAAATTTCCTCGCGACCGGCAATCGACGCGCTGCTCATTGCTGCAATTGCCGAGTTCTTGCTCGCTCTATGGATTGTCGCCGCTGCTCCGCTGAACCTGATCGCTCGTGCCCAATTGCTCGCTGTCCTGGCGGTGGTTCAGGTCGCCGCCCTTGTTTCCGTCCGCCTGGATGGTTTCGCCGGCGATGGACGCATGATCCTGGTATGGCGTTGGACACCCGGTCGGCAAGACTCGTGGAACATGGCTGGCAGCCCGACCAACGATGGAGCCATGTTAGTCGATTTGAACAGAACGACTCGACACGATTGGCCAGCGTTTCGCGGCTTGGAACGTTCGGGGGTGTCCGCGGGGGTGCATCTGTCCCGTGATTGGCAGCGGCACCCTCCCCGTCTTCTCTGGCGACGAACGATCGGAGCCGGCTGGTCATCATTCGCCGTGGTCGGCCGTTATTGCGTCACGCAGGAGCAGCGTGGCACGCGGGAAACGGTCGCCTGCTATGAACTGTACACGGGCCGGCAATGCTGGGCGCACGACGATCGAACGAGTTTTCAGGAAGGAACCGGCGGAGACGGTCCGCGAGCCACGCCAACCATCCACAAGGGACGCGTCTACGCACTGGGAGCGACCGGCATTCTCAATTGCCTGGATGGTGCGACGGGCCATCTGGTGTGGCAAAGAAATATCCTCGATGATGCCGGTGAGGACAACGCGCCATTCGGTATGGCCGGTTCGCCCTTGGTGGAGGACAACATGGTCATTGTGGCTCCCGGCGGCAATGGTTCGGCGCTGGTCGCCTACGACATCCGGACTGGACGACGGCTGTGGAGAGGAGGGCAGGGCAGAGCTGCCTACAGTTCTCCGCATCCGGCCCAATTCTCCACGCCGCCGGCCGCAACGTCTCCCGACCCGGCTTCCCGCAGAGTTATTCTCAACTTCAACGCCGACGGCCTCTACGCACACGATCAAGCAGACGGATCCGTCCTCTGGGATTACCCATGGGTGACGCCGCCCGAATACAACAACGTTTGCCAGCCCGTACCCTTGCCTGTCACGGACGCTACGGACTTCGACACGGTACTGGTTTCTTCAGGCTACGGACAAGGAGCCGCGTTGCTCGAGATTGTGCCGGAATCGACCGGATGCGTCGTCCGCACGCGATGGCGGAGCCGCCAATTGCGGTCGAAATTTGCCAGCATTGTTGTGCGGCAAGGGTTCGCCTATGGGCTCGACGAGAACAAACTCGTCTGCCTTGATCTGGCCACGGGCCACCGCCGCTGGCGCGGCGCGCGCTGCGGATGGGGGCAGTTGATCCTGGCCGATGATTTGCTCGTCGTTCAAACCGAGCCGGGCGATGTACTCCTGGTCGAAGCTACGCCGGAAAGCTACCGCGAATTGGCCCGGTTACCGGCACTGAAGCACCGGACCTGGAATCATCCCGCATTGGCCGGACGGATCCTCCTGGTCCGCAACGACCGTGAAGCCGCGTGTTACGAACTGCCCGTCCGCTGAAGGACATCCAGCAGACCATGCCGACGCCCGCGCCGCTTACGGCTCCAGTCGTAGGACGAAGCCGCCACAGGGCATCAGGTTCACACGTTCCGGTCTTTCGTTCGAGCTGGCGAAGCTGCGGGCATCGGCCCCGTCGGTAATGAAGGTCGCCCGACCATCCGGCGGCAAGCCCAAGGACGCGTAGTCCATCGCGATCTCCAGTGGGTTCTTCCGCCCATTAATCCCGGCAACGCACCATACCTCGCCCTTGCGACGGGCCAGAACCACAAAATCCCCGGGCCGACCGTTCAACAGTAACGTGTCGTCCCATGCGGCCGGCACCTTCTTCAGGAACTCCTTCGGTGCATCGGGCAGGTCGCGATACGCCGAGACCTTGTCCGCCATATGCTGAAAGCCCGATTCAAAAATGACCGACAGGGCCAACTCATGGCAGTTCGTCGTCTGATGCGGATAAGTCGAATCACTGAACGCAACCGGCGTGTAGTCCATCGAGCCAACAGCGTTCCGCGTAAACGGAATGATCGTATTCTGTGTCGGCGCCATCTCAGGATAGAGCTTGTCGAACTTGTAGCACTCGGCGCCGCGAACGGCCTCCATGGTCATCAGGTGCGGCCATGTGCGCGACCATCCGTACGGCAGGGTACACCCGTGAAAATCGACCATCAACTGGAAATCCGCGGCGTCTTCCAGGATGCCGTGGTACAGGTCCATCATGTGCTGCTTGTCGCTCTGAAAGAAATCGACCTTGATCCCCTTGATTCCCCAACTCTTCAGCAGTTCCATTTCAAATCGGCGAATCGGCCGCTGAGTCATGCACCCGCGAGGCTTCTCGGTGACAATGTTGTGCGAGCCGCCCGAATTGTACCAGAGAATCAGCCCCACGCCCTTCCTGCTGGCGTACTCGGCCATCTCCCGAACGTTGCCGCCATCCATCAGGTCCCAGTTGGCGTCCACCAGGTAGTACTCCCAGCCCATTTCGGCAGCCAGATCGATAAACGCAATTTGCTTCTCGTAGCTGCGTGGACTGTCGCTATCAGACCACCAACTCCACGCAGCGCGCCCAGGCTTGACCCATGAAGTATCCTGCAACTTGCACGCAGGATTCAAATCCGTCACCAAGGTCGAACGTACAATTGTCGCCAGATCGTCTGCAACTACAACATACCAAGGCGAGACCGTTCCGGTCGGCCGGACAGCGCCCACGCCATTGCCCTCGCCAGGATCCGGAAAGCGAACCGAAAACGTCGTGCGACCATCGCGACGCCGGGGATCCAAGGCCATTCGGGTCGCGCAGTAGTCTCGCGGCACACAGGCTTGTGTCAGCAGAATCCAACCTTGGTCGCCAGGCAACTCCAACAGAGCAGGAAACGCCCAACCATTCTCGTTAGGTTGCATCTGCCGAGCATCGACGCCGTCTTCGTAATAGCGCTCGTAGGCCGGCGTCCACTGGGACGGCTCGTCGTACGGAGCCTGCCACACCTTCGCCCCAGCGGGAATGCTCCACTGCAGCGGAGCCGGCTCCACCGTGTTGGGCAATTCCGCCCAGCAATACCGCACGGCAGCGCCGTCATTATAAACCCGCAGTGAAATCTCCAAGGCAGTACTCTCCTGTGCCGCATCGCCACTGCAGGTGATCGTTGTTTCATGATAGGAACCGCCGCACTGCGAGCGTTTGCCATGTAGCGCGGTGTAGGCATCTTCGCCCTTGCGGACAGGCGCCAGCGAACATTTCCCAGGCAGCATGGCCAGCCGCGCGGCGGGCAGTAGCGCCCCGAGTTGGCCGTCCGCGCCAACCCGATTGAGCCGCCAGATGAGTTCCCCATCTGCCGTACTTTCAAGCGCCACGTGCAACCGGCCATCCGGCGAGCTCACCACTCCAATTTCCGCCCCGCTTGCCATGCTGGTGTATTCCCCGTGCATCAAGGCCAACACCAATCCAAAGCCTGCCAAACCCATTGCGAGTAGTCTCACGCGTGCTTCTCCTTTGCCTGAACCTCGATGATCGGACTTCAGGGTTTTTGTAATCGTCAAATCCCCTCTACTTTGACATTCTGGCTGATCTTCCGCCCCCTGTCAATCAGAGCCCCCTTCACCCCCCGGCACATGACGGCTGCCGGCGATGCCAGCCCTGGCGGGAAGCACGGTCGCGCCACGTCATTGACACGCCCCAATCAGCCCGATACCATCCAAATCGGGTTCCATCCTATCTGGGAGCGCATTGATGATTCTGGGAATTCACCATGTGTCGTTCTGTGTCAGCGACATGGAACGATCGATTCCGTTCTATCGCGACGGGTTTGGTTTCGAGGTGCTGAGCGATCGGACGATCTCCGGCCCTGTCCCCGAGAAGGTGATTCGCCTGCAGGGCGCACACTTGCGATTGGTGCACATGCGAGCACATGGACTGGGACTGGAGCTGATCCAGTACCTTTCGCCGGAAGGGCGGAACAGCGCGGTGCGGCCATGCGACGTCGGCAGTGCACACCTATGCTTTGTGATTGACGATATCGATGCTGAAATGGAACGGCTCACGCAACTCGGCGCGCGGTTTCTCTCGGAAGCAATGACGGTCGAAGGCGGGCCCAATGCCGGCAATCGCTATGTCTATTTTCTGGACCCTGACGACATCCCGATGGAACTGAGCCAACCTTCCGCCAGGTAGCTGCCGATCACGAGCAACGAACAGGCTCGGCGCCAAGGGGTATTATTGCGCAGACTCGCTTTGCTTCACGCCGGTCCCGTGGCAATCGGGGCACGTAACCTTTCTGATATAGTCGCCTCCACAAACAGGACACGGAACCCGAATGGGAACCCGCTGCACAATTTTCTGCCCCGAAACCGGATTGAGTCCCATCACCTGGTAGCGGTAGTCACGAACCGTTCCTCGCGCACAATGCCGGTTGGGGCATTTCAGAAAGACTACGCCTTTGCCTTTGCACGTCGGGCATGGTTCGCCGCCGCTTGACGAAAGTTGGACGCCTTCTTCAGAATCGGCACTTTCGTTCTCATTGAATAGATCACTCAACTGGCGGTTGCCCATGGACGAAAGTTTCGGGTTGTCGTACCAAAGGCCTCCCGCTTCCTGGTCATCTTCTTCCGGGCTCCCGGGCAGTGATTTTCCCATCTCGGTCAAACGCTTCTCCACTTTGGCTTTCACCAAAGGGCTGTCCAGTTCAGGATAAGCTCGTTCGTACCAGTACGCAGCGCGCCCATTCCATTCCGAAGACCGATTCTGCCCCGCCGCATCAGCAAAATCCCACCAGGCATCGGCCATCGCGACTTGAGCTTTCGCCTCTTGGGGCGCCTCTTGCGTCTCTTGAGCAGCGAGTGTTCGCAAGTCCCTATCCGTTCCTTTCGCAAGATAGGGCAGCCCTTGATCCCACTCGCCTCGAACAAGACAGTACCATTCTCCGACAATCGTGTTGGCCTTTTCATCTTCCGGATTCAATCGCAAGGTCTCACGGGCCACCTGCACGCCGCCCCAGCGCTCACGAAGCATTTCGAATTCCTGCCGCCGCTCCCGTGCTTCGCCGCGGAAAGGTCGCCCGACAGGACACTGGCAAACACTGCACACCGCGGTCGAAAGGGAATCGGCCACATCGAACCGCTCTGCGTCAACCGCGTCGTAGATCACCGCTGCGGAACCAACCAGATATGCCTGAATCTGTTCCTCATTGCCCACGGCGTCCACCATGCCGTTGAGCAAATAGGCCTGTGCCGCGAGCCGGTCGATTTCATACTTCTCGGCCATCTGGTCCACGAGCTGCAAAACCTGTGAAACCTCGCCTGCGGATGCCGCCAGTTCCGAGGCCTGACGCAACAGAACAAAACACTCCGCGGTATCGTCCGTTTTGTCCGCCAGCTTCACCAAGCTCGCGGCTAGCTGCATTTTTTTGGCAGGCGTCTGTACAGCCGATACATCGTAAAGCTCCTCCAACGTCCGGCGAATCTTCTGCTGCTCAGCCAAGGCGGGAGGGGGTTGCTTCACTACGATTTCAGGCTTCGATGATGCAATGTCCTCCTGGACAGGTTCCTGCGGCATCGGTTCATCCGACGCCAAGGCCGCCGTCTCTGGAGCAACCGGCGGCTTGGCCGGCATGGCCTGCCTCGTGGCGACAACCGTACTCGGCTCCTCCTTCGCAGTTGCCTTGGCAATCATGTCACCAGGAATTTCAAACCGGACAACACCTTCGATGTCTACCGCTTCTCCTGGCAAACTCAATCGCAAGTATTTTGTAGTATCCGGCGGTCGCTGAAACACAAGGACATCGCGGATGGGCTGGCCTGCGTACAGCGATATATTGTGCTGCTGCCCCTCAACCACACCACCGGCAAACAATTTCACCGGATAAGGTTCTCCAGAATCGTCCACCAGGAGGGTGCCTCTGTTCCCGTAGATTCCTCCGCCCCACCCAACGTAGTCCACCTTCCTGGTGGCATCGGTGTTTTCCAGTTCCAGAGTAACGACAAGATACTCCTCATTCGGCAAGGCGATTCGGCCGGTTCGCCGCACAACATGGGGACGTTCCACCGCCGCGGAAAGCACGCGAACACGAAGAGGCCCCAACGCGGCCACCTCCTCAGCAGCCATCGACCACCGGAGATCCGTGCTGGTGTGCTGCACCACCGGCTGAACAGGCGGAGGTGGAGGAGGCAACTCGTCCGCCGAGGGCGCCGCAGCATCTGCCGTACCTGCAGCAGTCCGCGCGGCGATAGGAGATTCCTGTGACTGGTTAGCTCCCGCTATCGCCCACCAAACCATGACGGCCACCAACGCAACCGCACTAGCGCCGCCAAAACCGATGAGCATAGCCCCCCATCCAGAATGGTCTTTGCGCCAATGCGAAACCTCTACCCCAGCAACCGCCGCTATCGGCGCAGCGTCCTGACCCGCATAACCAACGTCGGGGTCCTGTGCAACGAGAACCGGTCTGGCTGTTGCGACCGTTGATGTGCCTTCCCGGCGTCGCAAGCTCTCGTCGTAAGCCAGCTTCCGTTCGGGCTGCAGAAGACACACCCGCGCCGCGGCGAGTTCGTTGAGCATCTGCTGCGAAAGCTTCGAGTACTTCCCCAACTGGTAGTTGCGCACATGAACCATTTGGCGGTCAGCGGCATCACGAATAACATCCGGGTTTGACTCGTACCGCTCGATACCCAGAAGCCGATAATGATCCGGAGGATGATCTTTTGGAGGTATGCCGAGCCACCTGTAATATGCCTCACAAATATCTATCATTATTGCCCCACCGCAGAAGGGTATTTAGCAAAACTATCGGCCGCCTACTCAAACGACCGCCTCATCACAGATGTCACCCCTGGCCAGTTCAACGGCAACCCGAAACACTTGGAAGGACCGAACTGAGAGCCTGTCTCAAATGACAACAGGCACTCTGTAGCTCATATCTGCATCAGTCGGGAACCTGAAACCAGTTGCGAGCCAGCCCCGGTTCTTGGACAGGCTCTGACTCCGTGCCACTGGGGAAAACTTGGGGGGTACTTCGTCGTCTCGCGATCATCCTTGGGAAAACATCGCCTTATCACTCACGACACTTCGCTACCGGAATCATGCACGAAAGCGAAGGGGGTGCAAACCCTCACTGCCGTTTGGGACCCTGGTTAGCGCTGCAGCCCACTTCCAGGCAAGCAGGTTGGTCGGCGAGGTTGCGTCTTATGCGCCACCGACGACATGCGGACTCTTGCCCCACGCTATCGACATTCCAGACTATCCAACGGCCAGCCGTAAAGAACGCCCGAGCGTCACTTCTGACATTGCGGCGACCGTGTTCGGTATTCTATACTTCACGCGGCCTGAACTTGCGCGTTTGAGAACGTTTGGAAGCGGAGGGTCAGCAGGGAATTGAGTTCGGCCTTGTGCTTCGTGGGCGCGTCTGCAATGCATGTGGTGATAGCTGCCTTGAACGCAGTGAAGTTCTCGTAGTATTCTGCGTTCAGCGTCTTCTTCTTCACGAACTTCCACAGTCGCTCGATCAGGTTCAGGTTGGGCGAGTACGTCGGGAGGTACAACAACTCGATGTGCAACTCGTCAGCCAATTCCTGGACGAGCCGGCACTTCTGGTAGCGGGCGTTGTCCAGCACGAGGGTCACGGGCACGCCCGACTGCAACGCCGCAACCTTGTGCAGCAATTCGCAAACGCTCTGGGCGTTGATATAGGTGTCGTTCGTGACCGTGACCAGTTCATGCGTGATGGCATTGAGAGCGGCAAGCACGTTCAGTCGCTGTCGGCCCGCCGCGGCGCGCACGAACTGCCGGACGATACACCAGACATAACCGAGGAAGGGTGCTAAGACAAAGTGCGCCGCGTCAACAAACAGCACGGTGCGACCGCCCGCGCGCGCCTCGTCCAGCCGGGGCTCCAGTTCGTCTTTTTTTAAAGCGTTCCTGTTCCTCCGGGTCTGCTTTGGCCGGTATGTAGCCGACTTTCAGCCGGCGCATGCCGAGCGATTTCAGGAACTTCCTCACCTGGGTTTCGCTGCGACGAATGCCCGTGAACTCTTCGATTCTCGCCGCGGCCTCCTTTACGGTTGCCGGCGGGTGCTCTCGGAAGTAGGCTTCCAGAGTCGTGCGGTGATCGTGCAATGCGCCGTGCGAACTGCTAACGCGGAACTCTTTCAATGCCTCGACGCCCCCGGCGAGAAACTCGCGGAGGTAGGCACGCAACGTGTTCGCCGTGATGCCCACAATGCGGCATATTTCCTTGTGCGGGAGTCCCTCGCTCTTCAGAAGCACGGCTTCCATTTTGGTTTGCACGCGCGGATGCGGGTGATGAAAACGCTCGTAGCGAAGCTGCGCGACTTGTTCTTCGGTGAATGCAAGTCGGATCATGGCCACCTCCATGCCAAGCCGGTTCGGTACGTCAGGGGAACACTGCCAACGCTGACGTTATACGGCGCATCCGCCGCGCAGGTGAACACCAGAATTCCGGCTGAGCGCTTCCATCGCGGCATGTCGCGTGCCAGGGCCGCCCGCGACGATCCCGCTTGGATTTTCGGAAAGAGTGCCTGAAGAGGCGCCGGAACAGGCCGAAAACGGGCGAAAATGGGTCCCGCCGAAGATTTTGTCGTGCCGCAAGTCCTTATGCAAACAAGGGTTGCGATACCCCCCCGGCTACAGCGACGCCATCCAGTGGCTTGGCATGTGTTGCCGTCGCATGGTAGGATGCAGTCATGCTAACAGTCGGGCTGTCGGCAACCGCGTAGCGTGCCTGCGGTGCAAAGGCGCAATTACGGCACGCGGCGAGTATAGCAAAACACCCAACGTCCGACAAGATGCACATATCCCATTTCGTGGCCCCTACCCTGGAGGTGACAGGTTTATCTGCGAGAACCAGAATAAATCACAGCGACCGAATGGGGCATCGACCGTAGCCGCTTACGTTTTCAGCATGTAGTACATCATCACAAGACGCATTGCCTGGGGCTCAGCATCTGCACTGCTTCGCACCTGCATGACCTGATCAGAGTACACACCAAGAACCAGCCATCGACTTAACGGATCCGCGTTTGCCAACGCCGGCCCAACACGAACAAGCACCTGCTTCCTGCCGCCCCCCACCTGCAGAATCAGAAAGCCAGGGCCACGCCCCACCACCACCGCAAAAGCAAAGAATCCTTCACCAGGCTTTTCGTTTGTGTCTTCAGCAAAACGGTTTACGGCCTCATATTGCTCCACCCGGAACTCCATGGCAGATAACCGGGTGACCAATGCATCAGCCATGCGTCCGGCTGCAGCGGCTGCGTCCTCCGGAATATCACCGCGGTGCTGCTCGACATGCTTTGACAATGTCACACCCGCCGCCAATTGAGCCAGAACCGCGTATTGCTCTTGTATGATGAAAATCATACTTAGAGAGGCCCTATTCCCAACCGTTTGATGTCAAGGCAGACTATCTGGTTGTGGAAGTCGTGAGGAGATGCTGGCTTTTGCCCTGAGGCGTTGACCTGTTAAGCCCAGATTGATCCCTCCGACCTTTGACCAACGCTTTGTTACATGTTACGGCTTGACCGAGTAATCACAAGGATATCGCGTCGAAGGATCTCGGAGGTCCCTCATGGCTGCTTGGACCTTTATGACGAAACCCCAGGAGAAACATGGAACACAATGATGTCCACAACGACAGACGCTCCGATCACGGCAATCGGCGTGGGGTTTGATACCGCCCGCTACGGGCATCACGTGACGTTCCTCAACGAGGATCGTGCCCACGCCGCCAAGCCGTTCAATTTTGATGAATCATCTGCCGGGTATCAGCAATTGGAGAAGGGATTGCGTCTCCTGGCCGACAAACATCCCAACGTCCACTTTCACATCCGCGTGGACGCTGCCGGCCAGTATGCCAATAACCTTCTGGCTTTTCTTCACCGGTTGCCTTGGGATAAGACAATTTCGGTTGGCGAGCCGACACGCAACAAGCGTTATCGGGAAGTTCATTTTCCCAAGCGGAAAGCCGATCCCACAGAGAGCCACTCCTGCGCTCGTTACGCGATCGTGGAACGGCCTGAGCCTTCGGTAGGATTGACGCCCGAAATCCGAGTCCTGCAAGAGGTGGCCAGCCGGCTGGAGTTCGAAGTCAAGCTGTCCACTCGCCATGTGAATCGCTTGCACAATCTACTCGGCCGCGTCTTTCCTGAGTTGGCGGTCCTGCAGAATGATCTGCAAGCTCGTTGGGTTCTTCGGATGCTGCTGAAGTATCCTACGGCGAAGCGGATCGCCAAGGCACAACTCCGTTCGATCAGGACCATCCCGTACTTGCCCGCCAAGAAAGCGGCTGAACTCCAAGAGGCGGCCAAGAGGTCGGTTGCTTCCGAGGATGGGGAGATCGTCGAAGAACTGGTTCGCAGTTCGGCCTGTCGTCTCCTCGAATCGTTGGAGGCAGAACAACGCACCGAAAAGCTCCTGCTCAAAGCTTTTGACGCCTTGCCCGACGTGCGAATCAAACAGATCGCTACCATCCCCGGCATCGGAAGACGCACCGCCGCCATCCTGGTAGCCAAGATCGGTTTGATCGATCGCTTCCCGACAGCCGCTCACTTGACGAGCTACTTCGGGGTCTTTCCGGAAGAAAACACGTCGGGGGTGGATAAGTTCGGCAGGCCCATCCCACCTGGTACAATGCGTATGTCGCGCAAGGGAAACGACTTGGTCAGAAAGCACCTGTGGATGGCCGCCTTGGCTGCCCTCGGATCAAGTTCAAATGTCCAGGTCAAAGCCTTGTACGCACGACTGAAAGCTCGGGGACGGCGCGGGGATGTGGCGCTGGGCCACTGCATGCGAAAGCTGCTGCACCAAGTGTTTGCCATTTGGGTCACCGGTCGGCCGTACGACCCTCACCATGGCATGCCGAAAGCCCAGACTACCGACACGCCCGAGGCCACAACGCCAACTCGCCAGGAACCCACGACCAAACAAGAAACGGCTGCGGGCCGCAAAACGGGGATGTCCCCCAAAAGGAAAGCGGTCACCACAGCCAACTCCACGATAACCCGGGCACCTGAAACCGTCAAGTGCTCGGCGGCCTCCGAAGGTGCAAAGCGCCCCGTCGACGAAACCCTCTCTGACGGTTCGATCGACTTCGCCTACCTTCGCAGCCAAATCACTCTTGAGCAAATTCTCCGCCACTTGGGATACTTCGACCGCTTGCGAGGTAGCGGCCCTCAACGCAGAGGCCCATGCCCTGTCCACGGAACCAAGCGAGATCGAGGACGTACGTTTTCGGTACATTTGGGCAGGAACGTTTACCAGTGCTTCCATCCGCCATGCGGCGCGTCAGGGAACGCACTTGACCTGTGGTGTCAAATCCATCACTTGTCGCTCTATGAAGGGGCCTTGCACCTGGCGAAAACGTTCGACTTGCCGCTCAATCCCGAACAGAGAAGAGGAACCCGTATAGGGAACCCGTAGCCCCCTTCGTTATCAGGAGTTAATCATGTCCCCTTCACAACTAGCCAATGCCCAAGAAAAACTCGGCGTCATCACGCCTGACCCCCCTTGAAAATCATCGTTACATCTGGGCTATCAGGCTGGAAGTGAAATCGTTCTGCCCGAGTCAGCAGTTGCGGCAAATCCTTAGGGTTCCATTTTGACTGGATCACCCCACCCGAAGGCTGATCTTGGACCACATTACCTGCCGGCGGCAACGGTGCCGCCTGGTCCTCGGCCGTTCGGACCAATTCACGCAAATATCGGACGTCGCTGGCATATCCGAACTCGGCCTTTGTGTGGACAAACGAGTTCACCCCGAGTACGTGCCCCTGTTCGTCAATCAACGGCCCGCCGCTGTTTCCCGGAGAAATCTTCGCGTCGTGCTGAATCCAGATGACATTGTCAGGTGTCCGAATGGTCGATTGCAGCAACTGTCTTGCGTCCTCATTCAGCTCTGCCGTGGTCAGCACACGGCTGACAATGCCCTTGGAAAGTGAAAAGTCAGCGTTGTAGGGATGCCCGAACGCATACACCTGTTCACCCAATTTCGCACCCTCCAATCGCTGGAGATCGAGCAGCGTCACTTGAAAAGGCCGCTCACGAAGCTTCAACAGAGCCAGGTCGCGGTCAGGCACTCGTGCGATAATGCCGTCAATCTCGCAGACCATACCATCTGCCAGGTGAACCCGTGCCGAAGATGTGATGTTTCGGATAACGTGATCATTCGTGGCGATCCATCCCCGCCCATCGACAAAAAACCCGCACCCCGACTCAATCCGCGTCCCGCCGGCTACCGGAACCTCCAACTTCACAATGGCTCGCTTGACTTCGTCAAGCGTCGCGGCAACAACCTCGCGTCGCATGTCGCCCAATCCGGGTTCCTCAGCAATCGGCGATGAAACGGCCGGAACAGACGTATCGACCGGGCGGACCGGCATTGGCTGATCGTCCTCGCGACTGCGTGTAGAATTACGATCGGGCGCCGCAGGCAGTCGTTCAACGGTAGGCAAACGCGGTGCTGCCGCAGGTACGGAAGACACTGTCGAGGATGGGGTGTTGCCGAGAATCGCCCAGGCCGTGATGACCACAAGTAGGACGAAAGAAGGCAGCAGGATGGCCCACATCCATGCAGAAACTGCCAAACGATGCCTTGACGACAGTCCCCGCGACCTTGGATAGGCAAGTGTCGAATCCGCCGCTTCATGGGTGGTATGCGTCATCACAGACGGAACCAGTCCTGGCGGCGGCGCGACCGATCGCGGCAGCTCAGCCGTCCTGGCTGCCGGGGGCGGTGGCGCCTGATTGCTGGGCGGCAAGGGCGGTACCGAAAGCATTACTCTGCACTTTGGACACCGGCCGCGTCTGCCCGCATAATCGTCGGGTACATGGAAGCGATACCCACAGTGTGTGCATTGCATGGGCACTGCCATAGAAGACTCCCCCGAGAACGGTGCCGCCTACAAGTGAAAGAACCAGACAACTGAACCGCACCACCCCCCGATCGGCTAGATGGCGTCAGACAACCCGAAAAGGCTGCATTCATAGCATTGTAACCGACCAGCACCTGCGATGTCTTCCGGGGCACTTGAGTTTGCAGACGGCTGTTTCCTGCCAATTTGGCATGCCCATCGCGAATAACGTTCTGCAAGGCGGCGGTCGCAATACCGAAAGATCCACACAAAGCCTTACATGGCAAGCACTTACGATTGCCAATTCGTTCGTGGCACGCAGGTTGCATAATGACGGCTGAAAATTCGTCCTTGGCTGCCAATTGCGGTCGTGGTACGCCGGTTATTCGCCAGCGATTTCACATTAGGAGGTATCCGCTGTGTCAAAACAGATGGTCTTTGAAGACGATGCTCGTCAGCAGATTGCCGCGGGGGTAAGCAAGCTAGCACGGGCAGTGATCAGCACCCTGGGGCCCCGGGGTCGCAATGCGGTTCTGGACAAGGGGTGGGGAGCACCCAAAGTCACGAAAGACGGAGTGACCGTGGCCGAAGACGTCCAACTGGACGATCCGTACGAGAACCTTGGCGCGCAGTTGGTCAAGGAAGCCGCGTCGAAGACGAACGACATCGCCGGCGACGGCACAACAACGGCAACCGTTCTTGCTGAGGCCATCTACAAAGACGGGCTTCGCATGATTGCGGCTGGAGCCGACCCGATGTCTCTCTGCCGCGGCATCAACAAGGCCACTGGCGTTGTGGTCGAGGCAATCGGCAAAATGGCCTCTCCCGTTGATGCCAAGAGCCGGAAGGAAATCAGTCAGGTCGCTACGATTGCCGGCAATAACGATCCAACCATCGGCAACGTTCTGGCCGATGCATTTCTGAAGGTCGGTAAGGACGGCGTCATTACGATTGAGGAAGGAAAGCAGTCAGAGACCACCGTTGACGTGGTGGAAGGCATGCAGTTCGATCGCGGCTTCCTTTCTCCGCACTTCGTTACCAACCAGGAAGACCAGGTCTGTGAACTCGAACGCTGCCTTGTTCTCATCCACGAAGAGAAGATCTCCAGCGCCAAATCGCTGGTGCCCCTTCTGGAGGCCATCAGCAAGGCGGGCAAGCCGCTGCTGATCATTGCCGAGGACATCGAGGGTGAAGCGCTCGCCACACTGGTGGTGAACAAGATGCGAGGCATCCTCCAGTGCTGTGCCGTGAAGGCCCCAGGTTACGGCGACCGCCGTAAAGCCATGTTGGGCGACATCGCAACGCTCACCGGCGCCCAAGCTATCTTCAAAGACCTCGGCGTCCAGCTCGATTCGGTCAAGCTCTCCGATCTTGGCACAGTCAAAAAGGTCATTATCACCTCCGATGATACGACAATCGTCAGCGGTAGCGGCGACAAGGCCGCGATTGAGGGTCGAGCCGAGCAAATTCGCAAAGAAATCGAGACAACCACGAGCGACTACGATCGCGAGAAACTCCAAGAGCGACTCGCGAAACTTGCCGGCGGCGTTGCCCAGATTAATGTTGGGGCCGCTACCGAAACGGAAATGAAAGAACGCAAGGCCCTCTTAGAGGATGCTCGGGCGGCCACTCAGGCTGCTTTGGCTGAAGGCATCGTTCCAGGCGGTGGTGTCGCCCTGCTCCGCAGCGCCAAGGCCCTGGACAAGCTCAAGCTTGACGGCGACGAAGCACTTGGTGCGACTATCGTTCGCCAGGTGCTTGACGCTCCTATGAAGGCCATTGCCGAGAATGCCGGATTGGACGGCGCCGTCGTGGTCAACCGTGTCCGTCGTATGAAAGGCAAAGCCGAAGGGTATGATGCGGAACGCGACACCTATTGCGATCTGGTCGAAGCCGGTGTCATCGATCCCGCCAAAGTCGTGCGAACCGCACTTCAAAACGCCGCGAGTGTCGCTGGCCTGCTGTTGACCACCTCCTGCCTGATTACGGATATTCCGAAGGAAGAAGAGCCCAAGGCTCCCGGCCACGAAGGCATGGACCCCGGTATGGGCGGCATGGGCGGCATGGGCGGCATGGGCGGCATGGGCGGCATGGGCGGCTTCTGATGCCCAACTGGTGAAACGAAACCTGAACCGTTCGGTAATTTGCCGACATCAACGAAAAAATAACCAACTACTCATTGCGAGGAGCTTCAGTATGAGCAAGAAGATGAATCTGCGGCCGTTGGACGATCGTGTTGTAGTTGAACCCGTTGAGGCGGAAGAGGTCACCGCCGGCGGAATCGTACTGCCCGACACCGCCAAGGAGAAGCCGCAACGGGGCACAGTGCTCGCCGTCGGGCCAGGCAAATTGCTCGATAGCGGCGAACGGGGTTCACTTTCCGTAGCCGTCGGCGATGAGGTCATTTACGGCAAGTATGCCGGCACCGACATTGAGGTCGATGGACGCGACGTCAAAATCCTTCGTGAAAGTGACGTCTTGGCGAAGGTCGTCAGTTGACGCTCTCTCACCGGACCGGAGCCGCCGGCTCATTTCGTCTGCCGCCGGCCCGGTCGGTCAACGCAAGCCAACAACCTAGTATAGAGGAACCAATATCGTGGCGAAGCAATTGCTGTTCGACGATCATGCTCGGAGCCGAATGCTTCGGGGAGTCAACAAGTTGGCCGACGTGGTCGCAGTGACCATGGGCCCAACCGGTCGGAACGTTATCCTGAACAAGTCGTTCGGCGGCCCGACGGTTACCAAGGATGGCGTGACCGTCAGCAAGGAAGTCGAACTCGAAGATCGATTCGAGAACATGGGCGCCAAGCTGGTCAATGAGGTTGCGTCGAAGACGTCCGACATTGCCGGCGATGGCACCACAACGGCGACCGTCCTGGCGCGAGGCATCTTCCGTGAAGGGTTGCGCAACATCACCGCCGGCAGCAACCCGGCCGCCATCCGCCGCGGGATCGAAAAGGGTGTCGATGCCGCCGTTGAGCATCTGTACTCGATTGCCAAGCGCGTCACAAGCCCTGATGAGATTGCGAACGTTGGCGCCATCAGCGCCAACAACGACCAGGAAATCGGCAAGCTTCTCGCCGAGGCCATGAAGGCGGTCGGCAACGACGGCGTCATCACGGTCGAAGAGGGCAAGACGGCCGAAACCACCTATGAAGTGGTGGAGGGCATGCAATTCGACAAGGGATACCTGTCGCCCTACTTCATCAACCGCACTCCGGAAATGGACTGCCTGATGGAGGACGTCCTCCTGCTGATTCACGAAAAGAAGATCAGCAACGTTCGAGAGATGATTCCGTTGCTGGAGAAAGTCAGCGCGTCGGGCAAGCCCCTGTTGATCATTGCTGAAGACGTCGATGGCGAAGCCCTCGCGGCTTTGGTGGTCAACAAGCTTCGCGGCGTTCTGAATGTATGTGCCGTGAAGGCCCCCGGTTTCGGCGATCGCCGCAAGGCCATGCTGGCCGACATCGCCATCTTGACCGGCGGCACCGTCATCAGCGAAGACCTTGGCCTGAAACTCGAAAACCTGGAACTGAACCAACTCGGTCGCGCCAAAAAGGTGACGGTCGACAAGGACTCGACGACGATCGTCGAGGGCGCGGGCAAGAAGGCCGAGCTGAAGAATCGGATCGACCTGCTCAAAAGGCAAATCGAGTCGACGGACAGCGATTATGACCGCGAGAAGTACCAGGAACGGCTGGCCAAGCTGGCTGGCGGAGTGGCCGTCGTTTCGGTAGGTGCAAGCACCGAAGCCGAGATGAAGCAGAAGAAGGCCCGTGTCGAAGACGCGCTTCACGCCACGCGCGCCGCAGCCGAGGAAGGCATCGTTCCTGGCGGTGGCGTAGCCCTGCTCCGGTGCCGCGAGGCTGTGCAGAAGGCGCGCAGTTCCGCCAAGGGTGACGAAAAGATCGGCGTAGACATCGTTCTTCGCGTCCTTTCAGAACCGATCCGCCAGATCGCCAGTAACTCCGGCGTCGATGGCGCCGTCATTGCCGAGGAAGTGGCGGAAAAAGGCGCAAACGTCGGCTACGATGCCAACTCAGGAAATTACGTCGACATGTTCAAGGCCGGGATTATCGACCCGGTGAAGGTCGTACGCAGCGCTTTGGAGAATGCGTCGAGCATTGCCGCCCTTATGCTGACGACCGAAACCTTGGTTACCGACTTGAAGAAGGAGGACAAGGACAAGCAACGGGTGGAAGGTAGCATCCGCTAACAGAAACCGACAAAGCAACTGTTCACCGGAACTGCCCCCTTCGCCCATGAAGGGGGCAGACATCCGATCGCGTGCAACGGTTGGGCCGCGGCAGAATTCGCGGCCCGCAGTATCCTAGCCCAACCCCCCGTCTACCATCGGATTCCTCTGGGAAACCGCTTGATTGCACTATGGAGGTTAGGTCGGTTAAACCTGGATCAGTCCCCGAACGCCCCGAACCGCGGCACACGGGGCGCCTCGTGAGCGGGTGTCCTTTCGTGATGCTGTGCGACGGATGCCCGGTATGCTAGATTAGAGTCGAGGGTAGGCGTTTCGCGCCCTCGAATCGTGCGGCCATGCCGATAATGACGGATAAACGCGACTATTACGAAGTATTGGGCGTTGCTCGCAATGCCTCGGAGAGTGATATCTCCGACGCATATCGCAAGCTGGCGCTGAAGTTCCATCCCGACCGGAATCCCGGAGACGAAGATGCCGTCGCTCGCTTCAAGGAAGCGGCCGAGGCCTTTGAAGTCCTAAGCAGCGCGGAGAAACGGGCGCGCTACGATCGGTACGGCCACGCCGGCCTCGAAGGCGCCGGTGTACATCAGTTCCGTGATGTCAGTGATATCTTCGAGGCCTTCGGGGACATGTTCGGCGACTTCTTTGGTGGCGGCCGACGCCGTTCACGTGTCAGCCGAGGCGCCGACCTCCGCTGCCGCGTAACGCTTGATCTCCTGGAGGCTGCCCACGGCACATCCAAAGTCATCCAGTTCCAGCGCCATCAGCGCTGCGATACGTGCAGCGGCTCCGGCGCCGCACCGGGCAGTCAGCCCGAGCCTTGCCGGTATTGCGGCGGCACAGGCCGAGTCGTCCAGTCTCGAGGGATTCTCGCAATCCAGTCGACCTGTCCTTCATGCAACGGGTCAGGCAAGGTCATTCGACGTCCTTGTCCATCATGCCGGGGCAGCGGTTTCATACCAAAGCAAGTTACCTGCAAGGTCGATATCCCGGCCGGCGTGGATGATCGGAACCAGGTCCGCCTACCGGGGGAGGGAGAACCGAGTCCGAATGGCGGCCCTTCAGGCGATGTTTATGTGTCGATCCGGGTTCGGGAGCATCCCTTGTTCCACCGTGAAGGGCAGCACTTGATCTGCCAGGTGCCGATCGGCTATTCGCAGGCCGTGCTGGGCGCCCGGATCGAGGTGCCGACACTGGAAGGTCGGCAAGAGATCGAGGTCGCTCCGGGAACGCAGTCGGGAGAGGTCCTTACTCTCAAAGGTAAAGGCATGCCGGACCCGCACCATCACGGACGCGGCGATCTTCTGGTGCAGTTTCAGGTGGAAGTCCCGAAGGTCGTTAGTGAAGAGCACGAGGCCGTGCTTCGGCAATTGGCCGAGTTGGAGCACGTCCAGGTATCGCCGCAGCGCAAATCGTTTTTCGAGAAGGTGAAGGAGTACTTCCAACCTCACTAGGCGGCGGCCCGTGTGCCGCCTGTTTTCGAAGCATTGTTCCAATTCAGGTTCAGCCCCAGTTAGCCGTGAGCAGAAAAAACATACCCGTAAGAACTCCGAACGACGCAGACCCGAAAAAGGCGTCCTCGAAGGCCGGCCCCGGCGAGGTCCCAGTGGACGATTCCGCAACCGACCCGTCGGTCGACATGCCGGACGAAGAGCCGGTGGGAGCCGATTGTTCGGCGGCCGGCGCGGACGTGGTTGCTCAACTCCGCGCCGATTTGGAATCGGCAACGGACCGCGCCCTTCGCTGTCAGGCCGAGTTAGAGAACTATCGCCGCCGCGCCGCTCGTGAAATGGAACAGCAGCAACGCTATGCCACACTGCCGTTGCTTCGCGATATGCTACCCGTCTGGGATAACGTGTGGCGCGCCATCGAAGCGGCCGAGCAGGCCGGGGGAGGCGAGGCCCTGCTGCAAGGTTTTTCTATGGTAGCCACCCAACTGGAAGATGTCCTTCGCCGCCACGACTGCGAGAAGATCGACGCCCTGTACCACCCCTTCGACCCCCATTTGCACGAGGCCATTACGCAACAACCCAGCAGCGAGCATCCACCCGGAACGGTCGTTGCCGAAACGCAAACGGGCTTCCGTCTTCACGACCGGGTGGTCCGTGCGAGCCAGGTGATTGTGTCGGTGGCGGCGTCCTCCGAAACCGACAAGGATGACGGAGACGACGCGAATGACGAGGACAACGAGAATAGCTAGCTGTATTTCCAAGATCGGACAACACGATGCCTACCTACGATTACGTATGCGATGCTTGCGAGCATCAGTTTGAACTGTTTCAGTCCATCACCGCCAGCCCAAAGCGGAAGTGCCCGGAGTGCGGGCGGTTGAAGCTGCGACGCCTGATCGGTCCCGGCGCTGCCATCGTGTTCAAGGGATCAGGCTTCTACAAGACCGATTATCGCAGCGAATCGTACAAGAAGGCGGCCGCGGCCGACAACGGCAGCGGCAAGTCCAAGTCGAAAGAATCATCCGGCAAGGGCAAAAAGACGGAGCCCAAAACACCTGCCGGAAGCTGAGCTCTTTCCATTCCGTTATGCCAGAACGACAGTGCCCTACTTGCGGCCGGCGATTCGAGGAGCAGGATTCCTCGGCGCTACCGTTCTGCTCCGAACGTTGCCGTTTGGTGGATCTTGGGCGTTGGCTTGACGAACGCAACTCCCTTCCCCATGTTTCGCTATCCGATCTGGAGGAGGATCTGCCGGAAGGGTAGTGCCCGTTGCGTTGCCCGGTCGATCTGAAGCCTGGAGGCTCGCGTATGGCAACCACCGGAATCCACGCCCTTCTCGACATGCTGGCCGCTTCGGGCGTGCGGTACCTGTTCGGCAATCCAGGCACCACCGAACTCCCTCTCACGGACGCCCTGGTGGAGGATCGTCGCCTCCAGTACATCCTGGCCCTGCAGGAAGTGCCTGCCGTGGCCATTGCAGACGGTTACGCCCAGGCATCGCGATCGGTCGGCGTCGTGAACCTGCATATCTGCTGCGGGTTAGGCAATGCGATGGGGATGATCTACAACGCCTATCGCGAAGGCGCGCCGATGGTGCTGACAGCCGGCCAGCAGGATCGACGCCTTGCATTCGAGGAACCGATCCTTTGGGGACAAATGGTCGAAACGGTTCGCCCGTGGACGAAGTGGGCAGCCGAGGTTATGCGAGTTGAAGACATCCCTTCGGCGGTGCGTCGGGCTGTGCAAGCAGCAATGAGCCCTCCGACCGGTCCCGTCTTTCTGTCGCTCCCTGTCGACGTACAAACCGCACCGGCCGCCGGTTTGAACCTGACGCCACCGCGTATGCCCGACAGTCATGTGCGTCCGCCGAAAGAACCGCTTCACCGGGCAGCCCAGATTCTCGCAGCGGCAAAGAACCCAGCGATTCTTGTTGGAAATCGTGTTCAGGAAGCCGATGCCGTCGCCGAGTTGGTTGCCGTGGCGGAGCAGCTCGGGGCGCCGGTTATCCACGAGGCGACCACGTCTCACGGACGATGCAGTTTTCCCTCCGATCATCCGCTCTACGCCGCTCCGCTTCCGTTCTGGGCCCCCGACGTGCGAGATCGGCTTCAGCCGTATGACGTGCTCCTGGTCGCCGGCATGAAACTGCTGCAGCAATACATCTTTCATGAACCCAATCGGCCGATACCCGAACATGCCCGCATCGTACAGATCGACGACACCGCCTGGGAACTCGGCAAGAACTATCCGGTCGAGGTGGGCCTGGTCGGACATCCGAAGACATCGCTTGAAGAGCTTGCCGCCGAACTGTCGACCGCAATGACCGGCCAACAACGGCAAGCGATAAGAATCCGAAGCGAGCGTATTCAGCGCGAGCACAAGCAACAGCGTACAGCACTGCGTGACTCGGCGAAGGTTCAACAACAGCTACGGCCAATCACGCCTCTGTGTGCCATGGAAAGCCTCGCGCGAGTCTTGCCGCCGAACGCGGCGGTGGTCGAGGAGTCTCCGACGACGACCATGGGCAGCTATTTTGAACGCACCGCGGCGCTGAAGAATACGGACGGCTATTTCGCCCAGCGCGGCTGGGCGCTCGGTTGGGGGTTGAACTGTGCGATTGGCGTCCAACTCGCCTGGCCCGACCGCCCCGTGCTGGCGGTTATCGGCGACGGTTCGGCCATGTACGGAATCCAGGGATTATGGACCGCGGCCCGTTATCGGATACCGGTGACGTTCGTCATCACCAATAACCGGGAATACCGAATCCTCAAGGACTGCGCCCAGGTGCTCCGATTGCCCGCGTCACTCGACAATCGGTTTGAAGGCCTTGATCTGGACGGCCCGAATATCGACTTCGTCGCCCTCGCCCGCTCGTTGGGCATTCAGGCCGAACAGGTAGAAGCACCGGACACGCTGAGCGATGCGGTCAAGCAATCGCTCGCCGGCGATCAGCCCCGTGTTATCGAAGTGGCTGTTCGTCGGCCACAAAACTAGCGAAAACCGCGATTTCCACGACACCGGAACCAAGCATTGGCGTGTCCTGCAAAGGCCTGCTGACTGCTATCGCCGGTTTCTACCGTCCGGTCTGCCCCCATTCGGCCTACCACCGTCCGGTCTGCCGCTGTCCGGCAAGCCGCCGTCGGGTCTGCCACCAAATTGGACATTGACAATGACTGGGCCGGCCTCAGGAACGGTAAACGGCTGGCTCTTACCCAAACGCCCCTTGGTAACGCGGGCCGTGTAATTGCCCGGTGGAAGCTCGACGAAATAGGTTCCGGGACCGGCTGGTTGAACTTTGCCCACCGGCACGGGACGGCCGCCACCGGTAATGGCAATCCTCGCGTCGGACAGCGGCTTCCCGCCCTGGGAGACCGAGAAAGTGACCCGGGCGCCGAATCGTTCCATGGCGACTTCCGAGACCACCATGTTCCCTCGTAACGCGGCTGTCGCAAAACCGCGCCGATAACCGGGTTTCGTAACCCGGATATTCACTTGGCCCGGAGGCAGGTCGATCCGAAATGCGCCCACCTTATCTGTAAAACCGCCAGGCACCGGCCCAAAGTCCTGATGCACCAACTCGACCTCCGCATTCGCAACCGGCTGCTTTCCGTCCAGGGTAACAACCATCAACCTGACATCCGGAAGGGGAATCGGGCCGGGAATCGGGCCCGGGATGGGGCCGGGAATCGGGCCCGGCATCGGATCGGGCATTGGATTCGGGTCAATCGGAGGTGGCGCCCACGTGAGTTCCAACTCGACGTCCGGCATCCCTTCCCGCACGGTAACATCGAGTTGGCGGCTGTCTTCGAATCCGTCGGCCTGGGCGGCAACCTGGTAAGGCTGACTGCTAGGGTACAGTTCGAGGGAGAAAAAACCGGCGCCGTCGGTGCGCACCGGCGGAAGCTGCACATTTTGCCCCGTTTCGGCACGGTAGCTCCAGTAGACCCAAGCATCGGCAACGCCGACATAACGCGTCGGATCGAGTTCCGACGGCGTAATAACGTTGCCTCGCACGGTGATCTTCTCGCGCACCCGCTCCTTGACGATGAAGTACTGGGGCTTCATACCGGAAACGACGGTAACCGGTTGATCGACCATCTTCTCCCATTTGCCGGGAAGCTGAAGATCGACCAGGTAATCGTCCGGTGGCAGCGACAGTTGGTAGGCTCCCGCCTTGCCGCTGACGGTTTCGTAAGGCGGTTGCGCGACATCCCCTCTCGACCTCCAGGTGAGCGGCGCCCCGTCAATGCCGCGATACCCCGTCTGGCTGGTCGCGTCTTTGTAGACAACCCATCCGTTCACTTCGATCGGGGCCGGAACATCAGTTGTGTCGGGGGCCGGTGGCGCGTCCGGGTTGTCGGAATCCGCGCCGGCATCGGGTGGCGGCAGCGGCCGGTCGGAAACCTGCACGTCGCCGCGAAATCCGTCGAGCGGCCCCTCGATTTCCCACAGGCGGAGTTGTGCTGGCTGGTTGCCCAGCAGATCGGCGATTTCGCCGTTGAGTTCGAGAAGTTCATCGGGCATGACGGTCGCCGGCTTGTATCGCGACTGAATCGCGTCGCTGGGAAGGCCCCGGTATTGGTTCAGCAGGCCGGGGCTGAGGACGGCCAACTGGATCTTCGTGTGGCCAGAACCGCCGCTGCGGCTGATGCGCAGCGCGTAATACAGATACGGCGACGGAAATCGATATTGGATGGCGTCGTTGGTCGCCAGTTCCGGATCGGCATCGATGATGTCGAACGAGAAGTACTTGAAGCCTTCGTCAAGATATTCGCCAATGACCTCCTTGGTTGTCTCGGTAATGAGCGGCTTGGCCCCAGGGCCCAGTTTGGTCTTCAGATACTCTTCGACCCACTGGATGAACCCCTGTTCATCGAGGACGTGGGCAACAGAAATGTGATGAGCGCCGATCTTCTTCTCCAGTGTGATTTCGCCCGGGGGCTTCGCGCCGAGCAATCGTTTTTCGCGCAGGGGCTCGCTCTTACTCTTCAGAAGCTTCACGGCCTTGTTGAAAAGCTCAGTGTCCCCTTTCTCCACCTGCGGTTCGCCCGGCAGTGGGAGAACTTCAAGAAGCTTCGCCTTTTGCGAAGTCTTCAAGTCGGTTGAAAGGACCAGGATTTCCTCACGTCCATTCCAGGCAATCACGGCTTTCTGGCTGGGCTCTTCCACCTTGAGTGACCGGTAGGGTCCCGGCGTCCAGTCGGTGTCCGGTTGCGGCTCGGGCTGCGGCTGTGGGCCGGGCGGCATGGGATCGGGCTCCGGCAAAGGAACCGGGTCCTGTTGGTCGGGCGGCGGCGGTAGCGGCGGGGTCACGGGGATCCAGCCTCGATCCGCCAACACGGGAGGAGAAACGAACACCAACATCAGAAGCCAAATGAAGGTTGCGCGAACCATCTTGCATTCCTTTCGTCAGAAGACAGAGAACGAGCAATCGGATTCAAGCGATCACCTTGACAATACTAGATTCCGCCACACATCGCGGTGCCTGTCAACCCCCCCTCGGCCTTGGCGCTGTTTCTGGACTATCTTGATCGCAGCAAGCGTCTTTGCCTCGTTACTCCGATATTCACCGGCGTACCCCAAGACGTCTGACTTTGGTAGGGACCATTTCGTCTCACAATACGCCATCAGAAGACCACTCTTTCGGGGCATGCTGAGCCGGTACTCCGACTCTATCCCATAATAGAACTGGAAAAATCGCCTGGAGGGGCTTTACGGCGACCTCAGCTTGTGGTATCGTATTGGTCCATACAAGCTGCAATACCACCAATGCAGGCACAGGGAAATGCCAGAAAAGCGAATCCTCTCGCTCGATCTTGCTCACGACGACGGCAAGCAGGCGAAGCACCAGCGGTTGAAAGACCACCTCGTCAACGAGATGGTGGCCGGCCGGCTGAAGCCGGGTGAGATGATTCCTTCCGAACACAGGCTTGTGAAGACGCTGGGCGTTGCCCGTACGACCGTACGCCAAGCGATGGCCGCACTGGAAAAAGAAGGGCTTATTCGCCGCGTGCAGGGTAAGGGCACCTTCGTAGACGAGGACGTACGCCGCAGACTCAACCGCGGACTGGATATCTTCGCCCTGATCACCCCCGAAACGCGCACCGGGTTCTATCCTTCCTTGCTCCACGGGTTCGATGCCGCGGCAAGCGAGATTCAACATCAGACCATGACCTGCAACACCGGTGACAACGTTGACCGGCAGGGGAATATCGTGTTGCAGCTTCTGGACAAGCAGGTAGGTGGTGTCGCCATGGTGCCGACCGCCGGCGTTTCCACACCTGCCTACCAGGTCCGAGAGCTTCAACGGCGCGGCATTCCCGTGGTCTTCTGCCACCGGCGCGTGGAAGGCGTGACCGCTCCACTGTTGGCATTGCCATTGCGCGATGCCGGATATCTGGCCGGGAAAATACTGGCCGAACGCGGGCACCGGCGTGTTGCCCTTTTCAGCACAAATCCTTCGCCCAGCCTGACCATACGGACAGAAGGATTCAACGAGGGATTGCGGGCCGGCGGTTGCGACAAGCCGGCACAACTGGTTCATGCGGTCGAGTCGATGGTCGTTTTGCGGGAAGAACCGGTGTGGGAGGCACTGCAGAAGGTCTTTTCCGGATCGGAGCGGCCGACGGCCATTTACGCCACGTTCGATTCGATGGCAGAGATGATCTTCCTGCTGCTGCCGCGATTGGGCCTGCGCGTACCGGAGGACGTTTCGCTGCTGGGATTCGGCGGCGCGTGGCGCGAGGGTGCACTCACCCGCCGACTCAACTCGGTCGTGGTCGATGAGCTTGAGACCGGTCGTCAGGCCGTCTCGCTGCTTAGCGAGATGCGCCGAGGCCTGCGCCCGCTCGATGACAACAGTGAGTTCGTCATGGAGCTTAGCCTTTCCGATGGGGAGACCCTGGCATGTCCGAAATAGCTGAAGACAAGTGGGAGTGACGAGCGAGGGAAGCACTGAGAGGATTTACCTGCACGGAACACAAACATCAAAGGTGGATCATGAGGTATCGCTATCTGGTAGGGTTTGCTCTTTCATGGATAACCGGGGCCATTGCGTTCGGCGTAGAGCCGATCGACCTTGGAGCGCGACTGGAGCTGTTCGTTGACGGACATCTGGTGGACAGCCTACAAGGGGACGCGAAGCTTCATCTGCATGAGCCGGAGCCGAAGGAGGTGGTTCTGGTAACGGATGCGTCATGGGAGGGGAACACATGCGCGTATTTCACGTTTTTTCAGGACGGCGATCTGTACCGCGCCTACTATCGCGGCGCCCACTACGATACGACAAAACGCCGCTCGGCACACCGGGAAGTGACGTGCTACGCCGAGAGTACGGACGGAATCCACTGGACGAAGCCGCAACTGGGGCTGTTTGAGTTCCAAGGATCGAAAGCGAATAACATCGTCTGGGACGGCGACGGACGGCACAACTTCACGCCGTTCAAAGATGCCAATCCGGCGTGCCCGCCTGAAGCTCGCTACAAGGCCCTGGCCAGTGGTAAAGGCGGATTGCTGGCGTTCCAATCGGCTGACGGCATTCACTGGTTGCTAATGGCCGAAACACCGGTCATTACCAAAGGGGCCTTCGATTCCCAGAACCTGGCGTTTTGGGACCCAGCGCGCGGCTGTTACGTGGAATTCCACCGCGGTTTCCGTGACGGCGTACGCGATATCATGACCTGCACATCCGAGGATTTCCTGCACTGGACCGAGCCCGAATGGCTCGGATATCACGACGCGCCGAAAGAGCATTTGTACACAAACGCCATCCTGCCCTACATGCGAGCGCCGCATATCCTCCTGGGATTCCCCAGCCGATTCCTGCCCAAGACGCAACAGGTGGAACCCACGTTGATGAGCAGCCGCGATGGACGGACCTTTCACCGATGGACCGAGCCGGTCATCCCCGTGACCGCGCCGAAGGATCGCGACGGCAACCGCAGCAACTACATGGCATGGGGCATCCTCCAGTTGCCCGGCGCTGACCGCGAGCTTTCCATGTATGCCTCGGAAGCCTACTACACCGGCCCCGACAGCCGAATGCGCCGTTTCACCTACCGGGTGGATGGGTTTGTATCGGTCCGTGCAGGAGCGGAAGGCGGCGAACTGATTACGAAACCGGTCACATTCAGCGGCAAGGAGCTTCTGCTGAACTTCGCCACAGCCGAAGGAGGCAGCGTGAGAATCGAACTCCAGAACGGCGAAGGCAAGCCGATCGACGGATTCACGCTGGCCGATTGCGAGCCGCTCGAAGGCGATGCGATTGGCAGGACCGTGCAATGGAAGGCCGCGAGTGAACTTGGATCACTGGCCGGCCGGCCCGTTCGATTACGTATTGTGCTGAAACATGCCGACCTTTATTCGATTCAATTCAACGAGTAACTGCGCCTGTTCGAGAGAAGCATGAAACACTGCCGTCAACGTGCAGGGGGGCATGGAAATTGATAACCGTTCACAGGGCACTGTCCCCCTCGTATGCAGCGGAGACAATGGCTTGCGCCGCCGACCCGTGAACGGCTACGGGATTTCGAACTGCCGTAGCCCGAGGACATTTCAGCGACGTCGCCGTTAGCGGAAAGGAGCGACCTATGAAGACGCAGCATCGTATGATCGCGCAATTGGTCCTATGGCTTCCATTGGTTTTCGGACAACCGGCCTGGGCTGATCATGGAACAATCACGATCCGCCAGTTTGAAGTGACACGTCCGGCCCAACGACGCGTTCGTATTCGCATGACTGCAGAGTGCGAGGGCTTGGATTTAGGGAGTTTTTGCGTGCGGCTTTCCCAAGGTGGCGCAGAAGACCCGCCCGCCGGTTTCTTCCGCGCCTCCAACGGGTGCGATTACCTGGCCGGAGGCGGCTTTGGGCCCGGTTCGCCCAATCTGCAGGACAACGGGCCGCGCGATGAGGATCCGGCCGAGGGATCGTTTGCCGTAACGATCGACACGCGAGATTGGCCCGAAGGCAGGTATCTGCTATCTGCTTGCGCCCACAATCGCCCGGCGGACGGGCCTTACATCCATGATCACCGATTGACGCCCGTCGTTATTGGGGATGCGGACCTTGCGGCCAATGGCGGATCGAATATACGCGGGGCAGTTCATCGGATCGTCTACCAGCAGGACGGAGTCTATGCGTGCTTTCCGTCGCTGACGGTAGTGTCGGACCTTCTGCTGGTTACCGGTTTCGGCACACGGGCCCGTCGCAGCCACATCGATCCGACGGGAGGCAGTTTGAGGTTGGCCTCGTCCGATGGCGGCCGGAGTTGGACGGAAGCGAAAGGATCGGTAATCGATGCTCGGTGGAAGACAGAACGTGGCCAATTGGTGCGAGCCAGTGCCCGGGGGTGGGTCTATACCGACGCAACTGAGGCCGAGCACTTGCACAGTCAGCACAAAACCGTCAGGACAGTTCGCCCCGGGACGGTCGCCTACCTTGGTGGCGCACAGTTCCTCACATCCGACGATAACGGCCGCAGTTGGCAACAGCATGAACTCGACGTACCAGATTACGTATCCGGCCTGATGGGGTACCACAGCGAGGCAAGCAACGTAGTGACACCTGAAGGACTGCGGCTGGTGGCCGTGTACAGCCGTCGCATCGATCCGGAACGGCCGTCGGAAAAGCTCCGAACCGAAGTCTTCTTGCTCCGCTCCACCGATGACGGCCAAACATGGGAGGTGCGACCCATGTATCCTGCTGGCTTGCCCGATCCTGAACTCGGGTTCGATGAGACGGCGCTGGTGGTCACCGGGGGAGGAAAGCTCTTGGCCATGATGCGCACCACTCCGGAAGGTCATCTCTACCGCTCCGTTTCTGAGGACGCCGGTGCGACCTGGAGTCCGCCGGAAAAAACACCCATTTGGGGATATCCGGCCCATCTGTTGAAGCTCCACGATGGGCGACTGCTATGTTCCTACGGCTATCGGCGTGATCCGATGGGCATTCGCGCCAGCGTCAGTTCCGACGATGGCGCAACGTGGGATATCGAACACGAGTATATCCTACGCGCCGACGGTTTCGGCTATGGCAGTGATTTGGGCTACCCGTTGACACATCAACTTCCCGGCGGAGAACTGGTGACGATCTACTATCACACAACCAATGGTGTGAATACGCACATCGCCACAACCCATTGGCGGGTCGAAGATAAGCAAACGTGCAAGAAGGAAGAGATTGAGTGACGGCCGGAAGTCCGTAACGGCGAGAGATAGTTGCGTGCTGGTGGTTTTTCAGGAGTTGAACATCGATGTTCGTTTGGCAGGTGAATCCCGACATCTGACAGTCTGCGTTGCGAAGCCTGGTGGATGACGCAAGATGGCGGAATAACCAACCGGAATAAGGAGCCGATCATGGTTGCCGACAATCCGAGAGCGATACTTCGCAGAGAGGCTTTGGGCTTTACTCTGGTCGAGTTACTTGTGGTCATTGCCATTATTGGCATTCTGATTGCGCTATTGCTGCCTGCAGTGCAAAGTGCCCGGGAAGCGGCCCGCCGCATGCAGTGCGCGAACAATCTCAAGCAGATCGGTCTGGCGGTTCATGTTTATCTGGATGCCAATAAACGTCTTCCAGCAGGCGGGCGGAACCCTCATGGTGAAACGTGGTACCATGGGATACTCCCTTACATGGAACAGACGGCCCTCTATGACCTTTGGGACGCGCGACTCTTGTACTATGTCGACGAGAATCGAGAAATTGCCGAACGGGTTGTCGGCACTTTGGTATGTCCGAGCGATTCGGGGGACGCGGCCGATTCGATTGACTCGGGCATGTGGCGAGGCAACTACGCGTGTTGTGCCGGGGCAATTGGCGTACAAGGAACCGGCTCATGGAATCTGACCGTTCTGCCATCACGAACGCTCGACTCGAATACCATCGAGAACGGCGGACAGCCGTTTGTCATCGCAACCTGGGAGAAGCAGTACAATGATCCGCCCAAGTTTCGGTACGTTGCTCTTTCGCAGGTGACCGATGGGACGAGCAACACGCTTGGGTTTTCGGAATGCCTGAAGGGAGGCCGTGACGGTTCCGTGCATGAGTACCGGGACCTTCGGGGAGCCGTTTACCATGCCGCCTTCTGTTGGTTTACCACGTGGCTGCCCCCCAATACACCCGATCCGGACGTGACTCCCGACAGTTATCGCTGCTGTGTCTCCCTGCCGAAGGCCCCATGTGTTTCGGCGACAGTCGCGGGTGGGCCGAGCGCCATGGCGGCTCGTAGCATGCATCCCGGCGGGGTGAACGTGTGTTTGTTGGACGGGTCTGGCCGGTTCGTAAGCGACAACGTCGCATGGACGATCTGGAAAGGCCTTGGCACTACCTGCGGCGGCGAAGTTCTTGGTGAGTTCTGATCGAACCGGAGACTGCACTATGCAACATCTATTGAAAACACGCCGGTCGCGAATGCTGTACTTCCCGATACTCAGCTTGCTCGCCTGGTGCGGGGGCGGCGAACCGCGAGGCGACATCGATGGTACGGTAACATTCGATGGAAATCCGGTGCAAGTCGGCATCGTGTCCTTCGAATCGGCTGACGGAACGCATCCTGCACGTAACGTCCCGATTCACGAGGGAACGTATCAGGCAAGTGGCGACGCAGGCCTTGTGCCCGGACGATATCGGGTGCGCATTACAGCAGGCGATCCCGGCGCCGAAAAGCCGGTGGCCGGCGCCCCTGACGCCCAACACACACCGGTGGAATACCGCCCGCTCCTGCCACCGTCCTGGAACACGCAGAGTCAACTATCGGTCGTGGTGCAGTCGGGCGGCAATACGTTCAATTTCGCCGGCAAACAGGGCGAGCAGCCACACGTGGATACCGCACTGTAAATGAGGTCTGTGGTGTTAATCAGACAACATGTGGCTCAGCAGATACGGTCCGCACAAGTCTCGGGACATTTCCGGGACAGGGTTGGCGTCATCCCACTTCTCCGATTGGAGGTCTTCCATGCGTAACCCATGCATTTCACGACTGTTCGTTCTGGGCATCGCCTTTTGCAGCAGCGCGGGCGCGGCTGACTTTGTCCCTTCCGACATCTCCGGACTTCAAGTATGGTTCGACGCCGCCGACCTCGGCGGCCTCGGTTTCGAGAGCAATCCGGCCACCGGTACGGCCGTCGGCATTTGGGCCGATTTGAGCGACTCCGGTCTGGACGCCACGCAGGCCGATGCGGCGCGGCAGCCCATCTACCGTTCGACCGTCGCCGCGTTGGGCTACATGCCGGCCGTGGACTTCAACGGCAGTACCGACCAATTGCAGACCGCTGCGTTCTCGTCTGCAAATGCCCGTACCGTGTTTGTGGTGACGGCGCCCAAGGTGGCACCGTCGCCCTTGGGGTATGAGTGGGTAGTCGGTCAATTGGTGGACGGTGGCCCTTACAAGACGGACGATGCGTGGGGAATCGGGCAGAGCCCTCGTCCAGGCACAAACTTCCGTGCACTGTGGCGGGGCGGCGGGAACAACAGCATGGAGCACCCAGCCACTTTCTCGGCCCACACTCCGTACATCCTCAACTACGTGAGCGACAGCACAACCACCTTCTATGTCAATGATGATCCGGTATCCAGGGTGGCGGGCCCCCACAACACGCGAACTCTGCCACTGACCATTGGAGGCTATTCGCCCAGCCCCAACTACCCGTTCAACGGCCATATTGCCGAGGTGATTGTTTACGACACTGCGTTGGACGCCGTAGACCGCACCGCGGTGCAGACCTACCTGACGCAGAAGTACATGACGGCTTCGGTCTACTACGACCTGAGTTCGGATGCCGGTCTACAGGGCGGCTCCGCAACGTGGAACGGCACGAACGGCCTTTGGAGCAGCGGCACGAATGGAATCGATCCGGTCGCGTGGAACGACGGCGCCAATGCCGTGTTTCATTCGACGGTTACCGGCGGTGCCTTCACGGTGACCGTCGGCGAGGACGTCAGCCCCGGCTTCGTCCACGTCAATCGAGGTGGGATCACGTTCACCAGCGGCGGTGGCCAGATCAGCATGAGCGGCGGCATGGTCATCGACGGTGGCGGTTCCGACTGGATCACCATCAATAGCGGAGTTCTAGCCGGAACCGGCGGCCTGATCTTCGATAGGGCCGGCTCCTCGAATCAGCGGATACACGGCGACCAGTCGTTCACCGGGCAGGTTCAATTGGTTGATGGAACCCTCCGCGTGACCTCTCTTGCAGACTTCGGGCAGAATAGCTCCTTCGGCCAAGGTACCGAGGGAACGCCGATCCTTCTTGGAAGCCCGGGCACGACCGGGTCCATTTGGATCGATTCGGGCACGCATTCCACGAACCGGACCTTCCACCTAGCCGAAGGCGGTACCGGCTCCATCGGCACCCTGGGCGGCCAGGTGAGCCTCAATGGGGTCATCAGCGGAGGGAGCGACACCTCGATGATGTTGTTTGGCATGCAGGGCACCGGCGTGTTCTCCGTGAATGCCCAAAATACCTACTCGGGCGCGACTCGCATCTCTGGCCATCCCACCAGCAACCAAGGGGTTGTGCGGCTTGGTAACGACAATGCCTTGCCGACCACAACGACCGTCCATCTGGGGAACGTTGCGCACACCGGATATCTTGACCTTAACGGAAACGATCAGGAACTTGCCGGGCTCGTCAAGGCGAGCACCTCGACCGCGTCGAATTCGCTCATTAGCGTGTTCAATACCAGTGCCTCGCAGTCCACTCTGACCCTGGACATTGCGTCCGGTACGAATACGTACGTTGGTTCCATCGGCAGAAGCGGAGGCAATAACCTGGCCCTCGTGAAGACCGGCGAGGGCGTCTTGGAGTTGTCCGGCGCGAACACCTACACCGGCGCCACTGCGGTCCACAACGGAACGCTTCGAATCGGGGCCGACAATGCACTGCCCACCTCAACGACGGTGACCTTGGGACTCGATGCTTCCGACAACTCCGCCCTGCTCGACCTGAACGGATTCAACCAGCAACTGGCAGGCCTGGTGCGGACCGGCCTGGCCGCCGCGGAGACCAACGTGTTCAACAGCGACACCTCCACGGAGTCCACCCTGACGCTGACCGGCGGCAACTTTGCCGGCGTCATCGGACGGGATGGCGGCGACAATCTCGGCCTGACCAAGATTGGGACCGCGCAGTTGCAGTTGTCCGGCGCCAACACGTACACCGGCGCCACCGTGATCGGTGCCGGGAACATCCGCGCCGGCGTTCTTGCCGACTTTGGCTCGCCAAGCACGTTCGGGCGCGGCACTGCCGACACGCCAATCGTGCTCGGCAGCGCCGGCGGCAACCAAGGCTCGATCTGGTACACCGGAGGGAACGTGGCAATCAATCGAACCTTCCACGTGGCCGACTGCGGTTCCGGAAGCATCGGTGCCGCCAGTGGCAGCATCACGCTCAACGGGGCGGTCGAAGGCGGCAGCGCTGGCTCCAACATGAGGTTTAGTTCGCAAGGCTCGAGTACAATGACCTTGAATGCCGAGAACACATATCTCGGCACAACCCACATCTACGGCCATCACACTGGCAACAACGGTATCGTGCGGCTCGGCATCGACAATGCCCTGCCGACCACAACAAGCCTGAGCTTGGGTTTCGTGAGCGGCGCCAATCAGTACACGGGGCTGCTGGACCTCAACGGCTTCCATCAAGAGTTGACCGGGTTGGTGCGGTACGCCGGCGCGACGGGTCCGTACCTGAACGTCTACAACAGCAATGCAGCCGCGCAGTCCACCTTGACTCTCAATATCGCCTCCGGCACGAACACCTACGACGGCGTCATCGGAAGGACCGGCGGCGATAATCTGGCTCTGGTAAAGACTGGCGAGGGAGCCCTGGAATTGCTCCGTGCCAACACGTACACCGGCACGACCACTGTTGAGGCGGGATTGCTGAGTGTTCCCGGCTCGCTGGCCAACACCGGCCCCCCTGACGTCTTCCTCCACAGCGCCGGCACGGCCTTCGGCGTCAACGACCCGCGCATCGCGTTGGCCGTGGCTAATGGATCCGATTACGGCATGGGCTCCACCATCGTCGGCGGCGACCACACCACCACCTGCGAGTTGCTCGGCGGCACGGCCGGCGACGACCGCACCATCGCAATGGCGTGGCGGCAAGCAGCCGGCGGCGAGAAGAGCGAGCTGATTAGCGATGTACTCAGCCTGGAAGGCACCGGCGACGACACTTACGTGCTCCAAATGTCATACAACGCCAATTGGGGCACAAGCGCGTACCTGGCGTGGCTCGACGGCAACGAGTGGATTAACGCCGTTGCAGGCAATACGGGCGGCACGCCAGCGTTTTTCGACGCCGCGTACGACGCGGGCGACCACTTCACGTTAGGTTACCACGGCGTCGACACCACGAACCACCTGGCTTGGGCCGTGCTGAACCACAACAGCCAGTTCGCCGTCGTGCCCGAGCCAGGCAGCGCGCTGATGCTGCTGGCCGGCGGCGCGGCGTTGGGAGTGCTTCGGAGGAAACGACGGACGCTCCGGCGTGACCGGGCCGGTTTGCCTGGATTCAAAAGATAGAGAACCATTTCGAGCCCCTGCAAACCTGAAGCCACCTGCGAAAAACTTCTCAGACCAAGAGGACAGAACCCATGAGACTCAGACATTTTCTGACCGTCATCGCGATCAGCTTCGGCAGTTGCGCTGGTACCACAACGGCTGGGGTCATTACTTCCGACTCGTTCGACCGGCCGAACAGTCCGACACTTGGATCCACCGACAACGCTCTCGGAGGAACTGTAACCGCGCCCTGGCAGGAACGCGCTGTAGGCGGTGCCTCGGCCGACACGTCGGATATCCTCGATGGACGCCTTCGTGTTTTTGGGGAGGGTGTCTATTTATCGACTAACTCCAATCCGGGCTTTGCCGTCGTGAATCACAATATGCCCGCGGACTACCTGAACGTGTCGATGGACGTTCGGTTTGGCGACCTCGTCGGGTCGGGCAGCAGCCTGAAGAACGCCGCGTGCTTGCGGCTCCGGATGCCCGGCACCAGTGCAAGCGTCTACGACAACGGCGAGATTCACGTGCAGTTTGGTCCGAATGGGTACCTGAGTTTGCGTGAACGCGCCAGCTCAACGTGGAACCAGTTATACAATTGGAATCCGTTTACCGACACAAACACAGGCTGGAA
This sequence comes from Thermoguttaceae bacterium, assembly GCA_040772845.1. Classification (GTDB taxonomy): domain Bacteria; phylum Planctomycetota; class Planctomycetia; order Pirellulales; family Thermoguttaceae; genus PWXP01. The sequence goes on along the minus strand of JAXGXG010000002.1, from coordinate 440,129 downwards.
CGTTGGCTCGGCGGGTTCTTTACCGTCCACCTTTGGAGGAATGCCCTTCGACGTCGATGGGAATGGGACGCTTGATTTTGACGAACCGTTCACGCTCGACGCCATACTGTATGGAACCGAATTGAATGTCTTGCTGAACGGAGTGAATGTCGCCACGGTCACCGCCTCGGCCGCGCCCGGCAGCAACAACTACTTCTCGTTCGGTAAGAACCGGGTGTCTTCGGGAAACACGCTCACGACGCCTGCCGTGTATTTTGACAATTTGGTTATGGTCCCCGAGCCGGGCAGTGTGCTGATGCTGCTGGCCGGCGGCGCCGTCGTGCTAGCAACCTTCCGGCGGAAACGGCGGAATCCTGCGTCCGTACGGTGACCCCAGTCACGACGCCTGAAAGGGAGTAACCGTTCACGGCACAACAAGAGATCCATGAGCCCAAGGAGACTAATCCCATGACACGCTGCAAAAAGAACCGAAGTATCTGGTTCCCCCTTGTTCTGCTGATTGGAGTCGGGCTGCTGTTCGCGGCCGGCGCCCCTGCTCGGGCAGCCTTCATTCCGCTCAAGGTACACAACGGGGCCCTCGATCCACAGAATGACGAAGGCTGGGGCGTGCATCATATCGACGCTCCGGGCAGCACCCAGTCGTGGGGCCCCGTCTACGACGATAATGGCACCGGGGTCGATGCCTGGTACGTGTACGATACGAGTTCGGAGGGAAGTACCTTGTACAGGTACCGACAGGTTCCGACAGCCGCTCAAGTGGACTATTTGAAGGCGACCAATTGGACACTCAAGACGATCATGCGCGTTCCGGACGACGCCTACGCGCCGTCGCCCGGCGCAGGGACCGTCTTCCGTGATGGCAGCAAGACTTGGTCCATGCAGTTTGGCCTCGTGGATGGCGACATGGCGGTTGATATACCAGGGGGACGATACACATTGACCGGCCTCGGCAACGCCGACTATCACGAGTTCGCCCTCCAGTATGATCGGGCCACGGAGATGGCCCAGTTGTACGTCGATGGCGTTGCCCGGTTGAGCCCCACCGCCGGCACGGCCACTACCTGGACGGACTTTTATTTCGGGTCCAATAGCTCGGGCGCGCAGGGAATGGGGCACTACAACCATGTTTCGTTGGTGCCGGAACCAGGAACCCTGGCACTGCTGGGCATGGCCGGGTTGGCCTTGCTGTGCGTGCCTAGCCGGCGACAGAGGGTGCGCGTATCGTGAACGGTACTCGATGGCTGCTTGAACGTTTTGACAACCGGGCCGGCGCGCAGCGGCTCGCTCGTGTCCGCGCGGCCGTCGTAACGGCTTGGTGCGCGGCGCTCGCCGTTCTGGCGTGCGCTGCGGGAACGTCTGCCTCGGAGCACCACCCGAAGCTGCGCTACACGGAGATCAAGGAAGCCATCTTCGGCGACGACCACATGTCGGAAGGCTTTCTTGCCCCCTTGGACGACGGCCGGATCATGCTCATTTTCCGGCTCGATCCCGGCATTGGCGGCAACCATGTGGGCGCAAACGGCTATATCGCCCGCAGCATCTACGATCCTGGCAAGGACTGCTGGGGCCCGGTCGAAACGATCTACAACAGCCACCAGTTCGACGACCGCAACCTGCACGGCGGCGTCACGCGCGAGGGACGGATCGTCCTGTTCTTTCGCAGTTTGGATGTCCGCACCGGAAAAACCAAGGCTCGCTATTTCATGGTCAGCGACGACAACGGCCGAACCTGGTCGGAGCCGCAACGATCGAAAGCGTGGAGCGACCCGGCCGCGACGGGCATCGCCGGCGTCTGGAGCACCGGCGGCATGTTCTACGATCCCGATGTGGCCAAGTACGCCATGCTGGGATGCCGCCGGTACATCACCTTCAGCCGCGACGGAACCGAATGGGAGGAAGTCCGCCGGATGACCGACAATACCGACTTCAAGCTCACGGAGGCGGCCGGCGCCTGGTGCGGGAACCGTCGCATCATCGCGCTCATCCGCGACGATAACCGGCGGCACGGTCATCCGCTGTTGCAGATCGAAAGCGGCGACGACGGCCGCACCTGGAGCGAGCCGGCGCCCACGAATATGCCGCCCGACCGGCACTGGGGTTGCGCCCCACAATTGATTTACGACGCAAATCGCGATCTGCTCATCGCCTTGACGAGCGACCGCTATTCGAAGCCGCACGAGCGCAACAGCCTATACGTCTATACCGCCCGACCCGATGCGGTGATGGACCGACCCGAAAACTGGACTCTGCGTTACGAACTGCCGCGTCCCTGGGCCCTGCCCGGCTTCGACAAGGACCGTCCCTTGAACCAGAACCTGTACGGCTATCCGACCATCGCGCCAATCAACGAGAATGAATACCTGGTGGTTTTTACGGAACGCGCGGTGATGCACGGCACGGAACAAGCCGACTTGTATTATTTCCGGTTGATTTGGGAAGAGGAATAGTGCTGAGCTTCCCCGCGTGCAGGTGAGCAGCACCTGTGACGCACAGGTCATCGGCCCATGCCAAGAAAGAGACTCCAGTCTATGATAGAACGACCGAATCGGCGAGATTGGCTGCAGGTAGCCGCTGGGGCGGCCTCCGCGGCCTACACCTTTCCCCTGACAGCGGCCGCGCAAGGCAGGCCGGTTGCTGGAAGCGAGCACCCGCGCCTCCGCGCTGCCTCGCTGGAGTTCGCGGTGACAGCCGAGGCAGAAACGCCCACTAGCGCGACGGGCCGTTTTACCGGCGCCGTCGTGCGAAAAGTGGCCGGGCCGCTGAAGACGACGGTCACTTTGCTCGAAGAGGGCGATCTGCGGGTTTGCCTGCTCACCAGCCACTTTAACTCGCACACGCGTGCCAACGTCAGCGAGACGATTCGCCGCGAGGTCGCGTCCGACCTCGGGCTACCCGTCGCCAACGTGATCTTATTCAGCTCGCACAACCATAGTGAGGTGGCCGTGGCAAGCAATGCCGTCTCGGCGTGGGCCGATCGACCTCCGGAGGGGTACCCCAAGCCCGAGTGGCTGCCCATCGGCCGGGAGCTACTCGATAAGTGCCGCGAGCATGCTAAGCGATTACCCGAGATGCTCCAACCCGTCACGGTATGGTGGGCCGAAGGCACCGAGGGCCGGATCACATACAATCGCAAGGGCCGGCGGGCCGACGGTTCGACCTATTTCATGCGCGAGGAGGATCGCGAGCTTGTCGGCGTCGATTTCAACGGTGATATCGACCGCCAGGCGCCCCTCGTCGTGCTGAAAGACGTCCAGGGCAAGCCGGTCGTGGTCTTGGCGCAGTTCACCGGCCATCCGGTCACCAGCTATCATCCGGAAAGACCGGTTGTGTTCGGCGAATGGCCCCAGGTGGCCTGCGACATCGTGGCAAGGCATTTGGCGCCTTCCGGCTCCCTGCCGGTCGGGTTTTTGCAGGGATGTGCGGCCGACGTGAACTCGAAAGAGATGTTCCGAGGCGGCGTCAAGGGGGCGGTGCGTTACGGGCGCATGCTGGGTGAAAGCTACATCAAGGCGCTCGAACAACTGAAACCTTCGCGCCGAGACGGACTTCAGTATTCGCTTGAAAAGGTGGGAGTGCCGCTCGCACCGCTGCCGCCGGTGGAGACGCTCAGGGCCGAGATTGCCGAAATGGAAGACTACATCCGGCGCGCGGCGGCGGGCGACGAGGATACGCTCCACTGCGTCGGGCTGAACTTCCCCACGGAGCTGACCCCTTCCTATCGCGGCAAGCTGGTCGAGCGAATCCTGCCGTGGAATCGGTGGGCGCTCCAGTTGCACCAGAGCGGGCGTGCCAACAGCGTGCCGAAATTCCAGAAAGCGGAAATCCACGTGATTCGCATTGGCGACGTGGGAATCGTCGGAATGCCGTTCGAGCCGTTCCAGGGCATCGGCCGGCAGATTCGGGCCCGCTCGCCGCTGCCCTTGGCCATTCCTTGCGGCTATACGAACGTGAGCTACGGCTACCTGACCGACGGCCCGAACACGGGCGACCGCGAATACATGAGCGCGTTTTATCGGTACAGCGAGTTCCGGCCACCTTATCAGAAACCGGCCGGCGACGTGCTGGCCGACAAGGCGACGGAAGTCTTTGAGCGATTTCTCGGAGAAGACGATGCTGCCTGAACGAGCATGCGTTACCGTGGCTGGGCGGCAAATGGTCGATGAGTTCAACCAATCAATGCAGTTTTACCATGAAGGGAGTTCTTCGATGACTTGGCAACTTATGAGTCGACGGCAACCTGCACGCAAGGGGTCCACGACGCCTTGCTTGCATGGGCTGGTCCTGTTTGCGGCCATTGCCGTTACCTGGGATCTCGTACCGGCCGCCGAGGTCGAAACGGTAGAGCCGGCTTTGCAGCCAGGGCAGCATGAGGCATGGTGTTTTGCGCGGGGCGATTGGAGCATGGGCGACGGTTTGCTGGAGCAGAAAGACGCCGATCGCGGCAGTGTTGCGATTCTCCGGGAACCGGCATTCTCCGATTTCACGTTCAGCTTCGAGTTCAACGTGAAGCCTGCTGGCTCCGGCGTGCGCGCGGCGGCAGCGTGCTTCCGGGCAACCGGCACGCTGACCTACTACTGGCTGCACCTCGACACCAGAAACAACAGCGTCATTCTCGTTCGATCGACGCCGGAGAATACGTGGAACGAAATCGCGCGGCGTTCGTACCCTCTCGATGACGATACGTGGCGCCAGGTAACCGTCGCTTGCCAAGGAGCCGGAGTTACGATCTCGATCGACGGCGAAGCCGCACTTTCCGCAAGCGATTCGACACTAACCGCGGGCCGGGTCGGCCTGGGGACCAGTCAGGGCCAGGTGGCGTTTCGTCATCTGAAGATCGAAGGAGTCGTACAGGATCAGCCGGAAGCCCTTGTGGATGAACAAAAGCACGTTCCCTATCGAATCATCTCGCGTGGCGAGGCCGCCGGGCCTTACCAGGCCTTTCCCGACGCTTGCCGGCTGGCGGATGGTGACATCATGGCCGTTTTCTATGCAGGCTATGGCCATGTCTCGCTTCCCAAGGACGATTGGCCCAAGGGCGGCCGCATCTGCATGGTCCGCTCCAGCGACGAGGGCCGCACGTGGACCGCACCTGAGATTCTATATGACGACGACATCGACAACCGCGATCCGCATATCGCCCAGATGAGCGACGGCACGGTTATCTGTAGTTTCTTCTCGCTCAAACGGGTAAGTCCGCCGGTTGGTGGACGCAGCTTCAAGTCACAAGGCGTGCAGATCGTTTGCTCGAAAGATGGCGGGAGAACATGGAATACAGAGGCAAGAACGTTGGCGCCATCCGGTTGGGTCTGTTCCGCACCGGTTCGCGAGATGCCCGATGGAACCTATCTGCTGGGCGTGTACCACGGGCACGACTGTGGGGGCGTGATCCGATCGGCCGATAAGGGGAAGAGCTGGAGCGAGCCGATTCCGATCGGCAAAGACGCCGGCCTGCCGCTGGATGCCGAGACGGACGTGATTCTTCTGAAGGACGGCACCCTGTTTGCCGCCCTGCGCAGCAGTCGAATCAACATGCACTACGCGACCAGTCCCGACATGGGCCTGACCTGGAGCCCGGTGAAGGACATTGGTTTCAAAGGCCACTCGCCACACCTGTATCGCCTGAGCACCGGCGAGATTGTCTTGACCCACCGAATTCCCGCCACGTCCATGCACGTCAGCCGCGACGAGGCCAAGACGTGGCAGGGGCCATACCAGATCGACACGGTTGGAGGGGCGTACCCAGCCACCGTTGAACTGAAGAATGGATCGCTACTGGTTGTGTACTATGAAGAAGGCGGTGGCAGCGCCGTGCGCGTTCGTCGGTTCCGCCTCAAGGAGGATGGACTGGAAACACTGACCTGGGACTGACACCGGCAAACAGAAAGCTGACTTGTATTGCGTGGCCTTCCGTGGATGGAAATCCGCAATGAATGCCATCCCACAAGCACCTATCCCACCTTACCCACTTCCACCCAAGCGGAGACCTGCCATGAGTTTGCTGCGAACAGCGATGTTTTTGGGACTGTGTGTGCCGGCCTTCTGCCACGCGCAGACGGAATACACCTATGCAACGGCGAGCGGAGGAGGACGGCCGACGCCCATTGTGGCCGTCGAGAACGTCTGCGCGTGGCCCAACCTGACCGTACTACCCGACGGAGCAATCATCGCCACGATCTTCAACCAGCCCAATCATGGGCTGTCAGCCGGCGACGTGGATTGCTGGGCCAGCACGGACGGCGGGAAAACGTGGCAGAAGCGAGGCACCCCGGCCAAACATGAAAACGAGCACTCCAACCGCATGAATGTGGCCGCCGGACTCGCGAAGGATGGCGACCTGCTGGTCATCGCATCAGGCTGGACCGGCATTAAAACTTCGGGCGAGTTGGGCAAACCGTTCCGCGAGCGGATTCTCGCGCCCTGGGTCTGCCGCTCAGCCGACGGCGGCCGGACGTGGTCGGTCCACAAAGAAGCGTTTCCGGCCCAATGGCCCAAGGCGGCCAGCCGGGCCGTTTCACCCGAGGGCATTTGCGTGCCCTTCGGCGACATCCTGGAAGGCAACGACGGCGCGTTGCGCGTAGCCATGTACACGGGCGCGCGGGGTTCCGGATTCATCTTTCGCAGCACGGACGACGGCGAAACGTGGGGCGAGCCGGGGGCGATTGCCGACAATGCAACCCTGAACGAACCGGCGCCATTCCACCTGGGCGGTGGCAAGTGGCTGGTCGCCACCCGCTCCAACGGCCTTGACCTTTATGCTTCCGACGACGACGCAAGAAGCTGGACCCATCGGATGAAGCTCACCGGCCCGGGGCAGCATCCCGGGCACGTCATGCGGCTTGCCGACGAGCGGCTCTTGCTCACTTATGGCAATCGGCTCGATCCGAAAGGTATTGACATACGCCTGAGCGCCGACGAGGGGCATACCTGGACCGACCCGGCGCGCGTGGCCGACTTCCAGGGCGATGGCGGCTACCCCAGCAGCGTGCAGCTTCCCGACGGGCAAGTGCTCACGGCCTACTATGGACGGCCGTACCACATGGGGGTAGTCGTTTGGGAGCCGACGAAATAGGCGGGCAAGTCAAGCATCTACCAGGCCAAGGCTCAGTTCAACTGAAGGAGGACATCCACCATGACAAAACGACCGAATCGGCGCGAGGCGATGCAATCGGCCGGGGCCGCGGCTGCCGGGGCGTGTATTGCGAATCTTGCACTCGCGGACCGCGTGCCCGGCGATGCCGCAAAGAAGTCGCCCCGGCTGCGTGCTGCGTCGTTGGAGTTTGCGGTCCACGTGAAAGAGGGCGGCTCGACTCCCTACACGGGTCGCTTCACCGACGCCACGGTGCGCAAGGTGGCCGGCCCGCTCAAAGGCGCCGTTACCTTACTCGATGACGGCGTCAAACGGCTGTGCATGGTCACCGCCGACTTCAACCCGATGCTCTCGGCCGACGTGAGCGCCGCCTTGCGGAAGGCGGTGGCCGCCGAACTGGAACTGCCGGCGCCAAACGTGCTTCTGTTCAGCTCGCACAACCATAGCGACATGGCCCTGACGACCAGTACGGTGGAAACGTACCTTCCGGTGGCCGACATGTCAGAGCCTGACTGGACGCCCGTCGGGCGGCAACTGCTTCAGAAATGCCGCGAGCAGGCCCGATGCGTGCAGCAACGGCTCCAGCCGGTAACCACGTGGTGGGCCGAAGGGAGCGAGGGACGCTTGACGTACAACCGCAAGGGGCGGCGAGCGGACGGCTCCACCTACCTGATGCGCGAAGAAGACCGCGACCTGGTCGGCGTCGATTTCAACGGCGACATCGACCGGCAGGCGCCCATCGTCGTCTTCAAGAACGAACAAGGCAAGCCAGTGGCGGCCCTGGCCCAGTTCACCGGCCATCCGGTCACCTGCTATCACCCGGAGCGGCCGGTCGTCTTCGGCGAATGGCCTCGCGTGGCTTGCGATCGGGTGGCGAAGCACCTCGATCCGTCGGGCGGGGCGCCCGTTGCCTTCCTGCAGGGTTGCGCGGCCGACGTGAACTCAAAGGGCATGTTCCGTGGCGGCGTGGACGATTCGATTCGTTTCGGGTGCATGCTGGCCGAGAGCTACATCAAGGCGATTGAGAGTCTCAAGCCATCCGAGCGCGATGGTTTCGATTATTCCGTGGAAAAGGTCGGCGTACCGCTGGCCGACCTCCCGCCGGCCGAAGTGCTCCGGGCCGAAATTGCCGAGATGGAGGGCTTCATCCGGCGTGGGGCGGCAGGCGACAAGGACACGCTGCACTGCGTCGGGCTCAATTTCCCGACGGAGCTGACGCCTTCCTACCGAGGCAAGCTGGTTGAGGCCATTCTTCCCTGGAGTCGCTGGGCCCTCGGCCTGCGCGAGCGGGGCAGGGCGGGTGACGTACCCACGACATTGGACGTGGAGCTTTACGTCATTCGCATCGGCGACGTGGGTATTGTCGGCATGCCGTTCGAACCGTTCCAGGGCATCGGCCGACAGATTCGCGCCCGCTCGCCGCTGCCGCTGGCCATTCCATGCGGCTATACGAATAACCGGTACGGCTACCTGACCGATGGCCCCAATACGGGCGATCGCGAGTACATGAGCGCGTTCTACCGCTATACGAAGTTCCGTCCCCAGTACAAGAAGCCGGCGGGCGACGTACTGGCAGAGCGAGCTACAAAGGTGTTTCAGCAATTTGCGGGGGAAGATGCATGATGCCTGACGCCTACTGTGAACTTGGCCAGCATGCGCAGATCGACCCGGGCGTCATCCTGGGATACCGCTACCCGGGCGCTTCACGTCCGACGCGCATCGGCGACCATGCCGTGATTCGCTCGGGAACGATTATCTACGCCAACACGACCATCGGTAAGCGGTTCTCGTGCGGGCACCAAGTCCTCATTCGCGCGGAAGTGACCGCAGGCGACCGCGTGGTGATCCACCACAAGTGCACGCTCGAGGGACGCATTCGCATTGGCGGCGGGGTGAAGATCATGGCGCACGTCTACATCCCCAGCACGACCGAGATCGGCGACATGGTGTTCATCGGGCCGGGGACGGTTTTCCTGAACGACCGGCATCCGATGCGCCGGGCGGCGCCGGTCGCGGGCGCCCGGATCGAGGATCACGTCACCATCGGCGGCGGCGTAACAATTTGCCCCGGCGTGCGAATCGGCCGCGGCGCGTTCGTTGCGGCCGGCGCGCTGGTCAATAGGGACGTACCGCCCGGGATGCTCGCCCGGGGCGTTCCGGCCCGGCACTACCCCTTGCCTGCCGCGATAGCCCCGGGCAACCTGCCTGAACTGCTGCTGCCTCAAACCGACCTTTGGGGCGCGCAAAGCGATGATTCATGGCGAGAGGAGGGCGAATGGCCAAACCCATAGGCACAACACCTGCAGATTGAGTGGAAGAGGATGCCGTGACGGCACACATCGAAACGTTACAGTACCGACATCAGAAAGGACCCACATTCATGTTCCAGATCAATCGTCGAGAAATGTTGCGCGCCGGCGGCGCCGCAGTAGCCTGCTCGGTGGTGGGATTGCACCAAAAGGCTTTCGGCGCGCCCGCCGCGAAGATTCACGACGTTAAAATCATCAGCCACAAGTCGGACCTTTACCACGGCTGGCCGACGGTCGCGCGTCGAAGCAACGGCGACCTGCTGCTGGTGTACTCCGGCGGACGGGAAAGCCACGTATGCCCATTCGGCCGCGTGGAACTGATGCGATCGCACGACGGGGGCCAGTCGTGGACCTGGCCGCAAATCGTCATGGATGGTCCTATTGACGATCGCGACGCCGGCGTGCTGGAAACGGCCAAGGGCTCGATTCTCGTCACCACGTTTACCTCGCTGGCCTATGTGCCGCAGCTTGAACGCGCCGAGAAAATTGAACCCGGTCAGCCGGGAGCTTGGCCGCCCGAGCGGCTGGCTCGCTGGCAGGCGGCCCACCGGCGAGTGAATGCCGAGGAGCGCCAGGCGGCCTTGAGCGAGTGGATGATCCGGTCCACCGACGGCGGCGCGACCTTCTCCGGACGCTATCCCTGTCTGGTCAGCAGTCCCCACGGACCGACGCAGCTCTCGGACGGCCGCCTGCTCTATGCCGGCAAGGACCTGTGGCACGGCGAACAGCGCGTCGGAGTCTGCGAGTCGAAAGACGATGGGCTTACCTGGAACTGGCTCGCCAGCATTCCGACTCGCGAAGGCGATAAACATAGTGCCTACCACGAGCTTCACGCCGTTGAGGCCGCTGACGGCCGGATCATTGCCCAGATTCGCAATCACAACAAGACAGACTCCGGAGAGACGCTCCAGTCCGAATCGGACGACGGCGGCAAGACGTGGTCGGTCCCGCACGCGATAGGTGTATGGGGGCTGCCATCGCACCTGCTGCGACTCCGCGACGACCGTCTGCTGATGACCTACGGATACCGCCGAAAACCCTTCGGCAACCAGGCGAGAATCAGCGAAGATCATGGCAGAACCTGGTCCGAACCGATTACTATCTCTAGCGATGGCCCCGGCGGCGATCTCGGCTATCCGTCCACCGTACAGCTTGACGACGGTTCGCTGGTGACCGTCTGGTACGAGGCCATGGCGGGCGCGCCCAAGGCCGTACTGCGGCAGGCGAAGTGGTCGCTGGAAGACTGAGAACCCGTTGCTTGCGAGTTGGAGTCCCGCCTTTAGGCGGTGCTTCCCGGCCAGCCAAAGCCCAATGGCGATTGCTTTGGGGGCGTTTTGTTAGCGGAGCGGCGCGAGCCGCCCGGTTTGCCGACCGTAGTACCGGAGCGGCGCGAGCCGCCCGGTGTCCGACTGTAATACCGGACGGCTCGCGCCGTGCCGCTAGAAGTAAGATATGAAACCATGCACTGTCAATCGTGGGAGAACCAATGGCTTTGCCAATAGCTTCCGATCCCATCCGGCTGGCCATGCTCGGGTGTACCTCGGGCAATGGGCATCCATATTCGTGGAGCGCGATCTTCAACGGCTACGACCGCGAGTTGATGACTCGCGAATGCCCATTCCCGGGCATCCCGGACTACCTGAACAAGCAGCCGGCCGATGGGCTGACCATTCCCGGCGCCAAGGTAACCCACGTGTGCTGCACGGGAGATGGCGGGTTCACATCCGAACACGTCGCGAGGTGCTCGCTGATCCCCAACGTCGTCGAGCGTCCGACCGAAGTCATCGGCCACGTCGATGCGGTGATTATTGCAACGGACATCGGCGCGGAGCACGTCGAGCGCGCGCGCCCGTTCATTGAGGCCGGTCTGCCGGTGTTCGTCGACAAGCCGATGGTGGACAACGCCGCCGACCTGCGTGTGTTCCAAGAATGGGAGGCGGCCGGCAAGTCGCTGATGAGTTCAAGCTGCATGCGTTATGCCAAGGAGTTCCTTCCGTACCGGCTTTCGACGCGTGAACTTGGCGAGCTCCGTTTCGCAAGCATCACCACGCCGAAAAGCTGGGAGCGGTACGGCATCCACGCCCTGGAGGCTATTTACCCAATCTTGGGCCCCGGCTTCCAAACAGTACGGCATTGCGGTACAAAAGATCGCAATATCGTCTATTTGTCGCATTGCCGAGGCGCGAGTGCCGTTGTCGTCGCCGTAGACGACATGTACGGCGCATTCGGCCTCCTGCAGCTCTGCGGTACGGCTGGCAGCGTGCAAGTCCGATTCACCGATTCGTTCTACGCGTTCAAGGCGCAATTGGAGGGGTTTATCGAATATCTGCGCACCGGGGTGCGCCCGTTCCCCTTCGATCAAACTGTGGAACTGATGAAGTTGGTCATCGCCGGACTGTGCAGTCGGGAAGAAGATGGCCGAGAAATCCTGCTGGAGGAGGTTGGCGACGAATGCTCTTCGATTTGACCGGAAAGGTCGTCTTGGTAGCCGGGGGCGCCGGCTATCTGGGGCAGGCAATGTGCAAAGGGCTGGCCGGACAGGGTGCGTCGGTCATGGTCGCAGATATTGCCAGCGACCGTGCCGAGGCCCTCGCGGTTCAGTTGCAATCCGATGGCGCAAAGGCTGCCGCGATTCACCTGGATGTCGGCGACGAAGCTTCCATCCGCTCCGCGGTCGCAAGCGCGACCGAAACATTCGGGCGACTCGATGTGCTGGTCAACGCAACTTTTGCCGCCGCAGGCAAGACCGTCGATGAACTCACTGCAGAGGAGTTCGACCGGGCCAACCGGGTAAACCTGACCGGCACGTTCCTATTGGCCAGGGAGGCAGCCCGGGCCATGCCATCGGGGGGCAGCATCATCTTGTTCGCCTCGATGTACGGGCTGGTAGCGCCCGATCCTCGCGTTTATCATGCTCCCATGAAGCCCAACCCACTGGAATACGGTGTGGGCAAGGCGGCGGTCATTCAAATGGCCAAGTACCTGAGCGTATACTGGGGAGCGAGTGGCATCCGGGTTAATGCGATTGCGCCGGGCCCGCTTCCCAACACGGCTATTCAGCAGGATCATCCGGATTTCGTCGCGCGACTGGCGGAGCGGGTGCCGTTGGGCCGGGTCGGCAGGCCGGAAGAGATTGCCGGTGTGATCGCATTCCTGGCTTCCGACGCTTCTTCGTATCTCAGTGGAACAACAATCGCGGTCGATGGCGGCTGGACCGCATGGTAATCAAATTGGAGACAGAATGAGTCTTTCGATGCGTCCGAGCCGCGTGCTTCAGAAGCTGCGGGCGGGAGAGGTAGTGAACTGCTTCAAACTGAATCTTGCCGATGCGCGGGTTGCCGAAATTGCGGCCCTGGCCGGATTCGATTGCCTTTGGCTCGACATGGAACACGTCCCAACCGACTGGTCGACCATCGAGCAATGCGTTTGGGCAAGCAAGACATGCAATGTCGATGTCATGGTTCGTGTTGCCCGAGGAAGCTACAGCGACCACGTGCGTCCTCTGGAAATGGATGCCGCCGGCATCATGGTGCCGCACTTGATGAGTATGGCCGATGCGCAGGCAGTCGTACGGATGACCCGTTTCCACCCTGTCGGTCGGCGCCCGGTCGATGGAGGCAACGCAGACGGCGCGTATTGTGCAATCGACTTTGCAGCCTATTTGCAGCAGGCCAACGACCAGCGTTTCGTCGCGGTGCAGATCGAGGATCCCGAGCCCCTGGCGGATCTGGACGCGATTGCGGCCTTGCCGGGAATTGATATGCTGTTCTTCGGACCGGCCGATTTCAGCCAGGGTATCGGGGCGCCGGGCGATTGGAAGCATCCGCAACTCACCGCGGCTCGCGAGCAGATTGTCGCCGCTGCAATTGCGCATGGAAAGTTCGCAGGCACCGTGGCTACGCCCGACACACTCGGCGGTCTGATCGACATGGGATACCGGTTTCTATCCATGGGCGCCGATGTTGTGGGGCTCTCCCAGTACTGCCGGTCCGTGCTGGCTGATTTCAGCAAACATGATTCTCCAAAGTGAAGCGTGATCCGTCGTGTTGGCGTCAACAACCATGGAGTGAAAGCATGAAAACGCTCGACCGGTTTTCGCTGAAAGACAAAGTTGCCGTGGTCACGGGCGGAGCCGGACTGTATGGCCGGCAGATCGTTCGGGCACTGGCCGAGGCAGGAGCAATAACGTATACGGCTTCTCGTAACTTGCCGGCGCTGGAGCAGTTGGCTGCTGAATATCGTAATGAAGGGCACGATGTGCGGACACTGAAGCTCGATCAAGCCGACGAAGCATCAGTCTTGGCCGCCCGCGATGCAATTGTCGAGCAATCTGGCGCAATTCATATCCTGGTGAACAATGCCGTAGCCCGGCCGGCCCGCGATGGCGTTTTCAGCAGCGTCGCCGACATCGACGAGAGCATGCATGTGAACGGAACCGGCTTGATTGTCGTAACCCGTTCATTCGGCGAGGTGATGGCCGACGGCGGATCAATCATCAATATCGGGTCCATGATGGGCCTGGTCGGCGTGGAGCCATTGAACTATACGGGCACGGAGATGCACGGCTGGTATCCCGACTACTTCTTCCACAAGGGTGGCATGGCCAACCTGACGCGATTCCTTGCCAGCTATTACGGCCCACGTGGGATTCGGGTGAACTGCGTGCATCCGGGCGGGCTGCAATCAGCCAGTCACCCCGAACCGTTCGTGCGTCACTACAGCGAACGGACTTGCCTTGGTCGTATGGCGAACGACACCGACCTGATGGGCACTATCGTCTTTCTCGCCTCCGACGCCTCGGCCTACGTCACCGGCGCAAACATCCCCGTCGATGGAGGTTATACGGCGAAGTAGGCCGTGGAGCGGCGGCACGCAAGCGGCAGGGCGCAAGCCCTCCGGTGTCGTGCAATCGCACGAGCCGACACGGGGCTTGCGCCGCACCTACAATCAGACACCGGGCGGCTTGCGCCGCACCGCTACAATCGGCGGAGAACAATCGCGCCGGACCGGCGGCGCCATGAAGGCGGCTGGAACAAGCCCGGTGGGGCCGAAGAGGCGTGAATCATCTGGATTCGTCGGGATTATCCACGCTTTCATTGCGTTTTCGAATCACACAAGCATAGGCCGGCGGCGTGCGGGAATCAGACTAACCAACATACCGGCAATGGCGCCGCACAGGAACGCGGCAGGCATCATCCACACAAAACTGAGCCCCAGTTTCTCCATGAACTGCAAATTGAACTCCTTCTGGTATGCGATTGTTGTGACAACCGCCAGACTCACCCCCGTTGCGGCGTAGGTGCCCGGCGCCGTCGCCCATCGGATAAACAAAGCCATGAAGAACATCATGAACAACGGTACGGTCAACAGGTTTGCGACCTTGTGACACAGTTCCAGCAGATTGCCCTCGAGGTACCCGAACAACGAGCTGAGCAATACGACAACCAGGCCGATCGCTACGGAAATGCCTTTTGCCAGGCGGACATGATCGGCTTCGGTGTCCCTGTGCTTGCGAAACCGGTCGATAAAGTCGGAAATGACAACGGAGCAAATCGAGTTCAAGCCGGACGACAGACTCGACATGGCCGCCGCCAACAAGGCGGCGATGACCAGTCCGCTGACGCCCATCGGCAACCCGCGGACGATAAACACGGGGAGGAGTTGGTCGCTCTTCTCGACGACCGTACTGCCTTCGGGCAACAATTCGGGCCGTGCGACGAAGTAAGCCATCAGCGCCAAGCCGACAATGGCGAGAAATGGCATCAGGATCAGGTTCGAGAGGAGTGAGATGTTATACATGCGTCGTGCCGCGCGGGCGTCGCGTGTGGCCAGATAACGCTGTACCGCCATCTGGTCCGATCCGGCGGTGCAGACATTCCATGCAAAATACGATAGAAAACCGCCAACGAACGTGAAACGCACCTCGGGCTCAATCCAGACAACGGGGCGCTGCCAGTGCGAAGGCCACTCGCGCGGCCACCACGCGCCGATACCGCCCATTTCGTTGGCGATCAGAATGAGTACCAACGCCGCACCGCCGAACAAGATGAACACCTGAACCACATCCGTCAGTACCACGGCCCGCAAACCCCCCATGGACGTATACGCAATGGTCACCAGCCCCAATACGGCGCACACCCAGGGGGCCATCTCAGGCCGCAGTCCCAACACAGGCACAAGGATAGCATTGGCGGTCGCAAAGATCACCAGCGACATCCAGAACAGCCGCAATGCCACGAAGAAACACGACCCCATCATGCGAACGCCCAAACCGAAGCGCATCTCAAGGATCTCGTACGCACTTGTCACGGGCTGCCGTACAATGAGTGGGATGAGCAGCCAGCCGACTACGAGCCCGACAAAGGGAATTGCGACAAGTTGGGACAAGACCATGGGCCCATACATGATCATTTCGCCTGGAATCGCAAGATAGGTGAGCGTGCTTAGCAGCGTAGCGAAAAGCGACAATCCAACCATCCACGGCGACATGTTGCGTCCGCCCAGCAGAAAATCGGCCGTAGTTGCCGTACGCCGCGAGTAATACCATCCGACGGCCAGCATTCCAATTGCATAGACGCCCAGAACAATCCAATCGAGAATGTGCATGGTTGCGGTGTCCTGTATGAGGTTCGCCCACGAGTGCGAAGCGAGTTTATCACAATACAACGCAGGTGTCCAGAACGGACGTCCCACGTGTCTCGGGAGAACGAAGTGATGTCAACCGATTGGCTGTTTGACAAGTCGGACGAGAGCACGGCGTGCTCGCTGATGCGGTCGCTTCCGCCAAGCGTATTCGATATCCATGCGCACCTCTACCAAACAACGACGGTCAATACTCCGGCCGCGAGTATCTTTGCCACCGGTCCCAGCGAGGCGACGCCCGACGTATGGTTCGAACATGTCGGCCGACATGTGGGCGCCGATCGCCTGCGTGGCGCCCTGTTCATCCCGGCGCCTTTCGCCCTAAATGATCAAATCGACTCGGTAAACGCCTGGGTCTTGAAGATGGCCGCCACGAGGGAGAACGCCAAAGCACTGGCACTCGTCGCGCACGGCATGTCGCCGAAACAGGTCGAACCGCTTCTGGCATCGCCCGTTTTCGCCGGGTTCAAGCCATACCATCTTTACGCTTCGACACAACCCACCGTCAACGCGTTTCCAGAGGCATATGTGCCGGAGTGGGTTTGGCCGATGGCCCATGAACACGGATTGGCCATTACCCTGCATCTGGTGCGATCAGAAGCGATGGCCGACGCCGGAAACATCCGGTTCCTGCGTCAACACTGCGAGAGATTCCCCGACGCCCGCGTAATTCTTGCACACGCGGGCCGTGCGTTTCATGCGGCAAACGCTCGTGCAGGCGTCGATCAATTGCGCGACCTCGAGAACCTCTGGTTCGACACCGCGGCCATATGCGAGCCCGAACCATTCATGGCGATCCTGGAGGCGTGCGGGCCGCGCCGCCTGCTGTGGGGCAGCGACTTCCCGATTTCCGAACACCGAGGCCGCGCCGTGACCGCCGGCGACGGGTTTCTATGGATTACGCCCGACATGGTCGCCCCGCAAGCAATCTCGCCCTGCCGTCTGTTGCCACTTGGCCTGGAAAGCCTGCGGGCGCTGATGACGGCTGCCGACACCATGGGTCTTGACGCGGACGACTTGGCCGACATCTTCTCAGGAAATGCCGAACGTGTGCTGGGGCTGGAAAAGAAGGGCGTTGAGCAGACGCAGTCGTTATATCGTCATGCGAGGGAGTGTATTCCAGGCGGGACGCAACTGCTGAGTAAACGGCCCGAGATGTTCGCTCCGGGACAGTGGCCGGCCTACTTCCGGGAAGCGCGAGGGTGTGAGGTTTGGGATTTGGACGGTCGAAGGTATCACGACTTCTCCACACATGGCATCGGGGCATGCCTTCTGGGATTCCGCGATCCGAGTGTGACACGCGCCGTGCAACGCCGTCTGCACTTGGGCGCGTTCTCGACCCTGAATGCGCCGGAGGAAGTGGCGCTTGCCGACCGGCTCTGCGAGATTCACCCCTGGGCCCAGCAGGTCCGGTTCGCGCGCACCGGCGGCGAAGCTCTGGCTGTTGCCGTGCGAATTGCCCGCGCGACGACCGACCGTTCGGTCGTAGCCGTTTGCGGCTACCATGGCTGGCACGACTGGTACTTGGCCGCCAACCTTGGAGAAGACGACTCGCTGCGAGGCCATCTCCTGCCTGGCTTGCAACCGCTGGGAGTGCCGCGCGAGTTGCGCGGCACGTGTTACCCGTTCGCCTATAACAATCAAGACGCCTTCGATCGAATCGTGGACGAGCACGGCAGTCGGCTGGCCGCGGTAGTCATGGAGCCGTGCCGACGGGTGAATCCGCAACCGGGATTTCTGGAGCATGTTCAGCAGCGAACTCGCCAGTCCGGCGGCCTGCTCGTCTTCGACGAAGTAACGTCCGGATGGCGACTCACATTCGGCGGCGCGCATCTGCTATACGGCGTTGCGCCCGATCTGGCCGTCTTCGCCAAATCGCTCGGCAACGGACATCCGATCGCGGCGATCCTTGGCACGCGAGAGGCCATGCAAGGCGCGCACGCCTCGTTCATCAGCAGTACCTACTGGACCGACGCCATCGGACCGGCGGCCGCGCTTGCCACCCTCGACAAGATGGCCGCAAGCAGCGTCCCGGACCACTGCCGCCACGTCGGCGAATGCGTGACGGCAATCTGGAAGGACACCGCCTGTCGCCATGGCTTGCCCGTAGACATTCCACCTGCCTTCCCCGCACTTGCCAGCTTCGGTTTTCAGCATGAGCAAGCACCCGCTCTGAAAACGCTTTTCACGCAATGGATGCTGGATCATGGGTTCCTGGCAGGTCTGACGGTCTACGCCTGCCTGGCGCACACCGACGAGTTGATCAACCGTTATGCAACGGCCGTGGACGCCGTCTTTGGACGGCTGTCGTCCGTGATCGAGAATGACGACGTCGCAAGCCACTTGCGTGGACCCGTTGCACACAGCGGCTTCGGACGACTTGCCTGAGCGCGATGTATTCGGCCAATTGGACCATTGCCGGGGGAACCGGGCCGGTAGCCTCGCGCCGGGATGCAAGTCCTCGTTCTTGTACACAAGTCTCAAACGCCACCGGGCCGGCTTGTCCGGCTGGAGCGGTGGTCGGTTGGCTACACGCGGTCCCCAAATTCCCCATTTCCGCCTGCGAAACGACGCCGCTTCCAGCGGCGTCGTTTCGCAGGCGGAAATACTGCGGGTGAGCCCTCCTTGTGGCCGGCTGACCATGGCTCCGGCGGGACGAGCCCGCACGGTGGCCTTCTGGGCAACTCGGACTTATGCGAAACAACTGAGGACGCAAGCCTCACCCCCCCCATCCAAATGGGCGGCCTGTTGACTTTTTGGTAGTTTCCGCTTATCCTCAGTAAGTGGGAAGGTCCATTCCCCGGTCCTTTTGTTCCGCGTCTGGCTCGGTCCGTGTCCATGGGGAGAAAGAAGCCATGTCTCCGACAGGTCGATTGCTTGCCCTGGCGATGTGTGTGTCTGTCGTGGTTATAGTCAGCGAACTGGCGGCCGCGCCTGTCTTGTCCATCGATCCGGCTGACGTCCGCACGGTGGTCATTGACGATTTCAACGACGGGGCCTTCACGCCGAACAGCGAGTCTCCCACCGGGGCGTTCACCTTCACCGAGAGCGATGGAACGCTCAACGGTACCATTGCCGCCAGCACGGGCGATCCCCACTTCCGCATCCCCTCCGGCTCCCTGTCGATCGACGCGACCCGCTATAGCTACTTCCGCATGCGGGAGAACAGCGACTACAACGGGACGTTGCAAGTCTTCTACAGTGGCCCGGCGGCTGGCGAGAGCGAGCCTCGCAGCTCGGTGTTCAGCAACATCGGCGCCACCGACGGTTACATCGAACGGCGAAGTATCTTCAAGCTCCCCGCCCTCTCGCCGGCCAGCACGGTAAGCCGCGTGCGGTTCGACCCCATTTCCGCAACCAGCACCACCGAGGCCAGCTTCAACTACGACTATTTCATCGTTGACCAGTATGATACGATCGGCCTCGGCGAATTCGATCACCAAGCCGATCAGCAAGGATGGAGTACCGGACATACCAGTTCCGCGACCGTGGCCGCAAGCCTGCTCAGCGGTGTGGCTGCCGACAACGATCCACAGGTCTATCGGTACGATGCGGCCATCAATGCCGACAAGTACAAGTACCTCGAGATTCGCATGCAACGCGACACGGGCACCGGCGCTGAGATGTTCTGGGGAGCAAGCGGTTTCGCCGGCGAGCGGCGTCTCAATCTGGGTGTTACCGGCACGGACGACGGCGAGTACCACGTCTACTGGATTGACATGCGCAACGAAGATACCTGGACCGGTACGATCAACGCCCTACGCGTCGATCCGGCCACCACATCCGGCAAGACGTTCGACATTGACTATATCCGCCTCGTCGAGGGGCCTTCCGGTGGCGCTTGGACCAACACGGCCGGTGGCAGTTGGCTCCAGAACGCCAACTGGAGCGGCGGGCTTATCGCCAACGGCGCCAATTCGACGGCCGACTTCAGCACGCTGGACCTCACCGCCAATGCGACGGTGACCGTCGATACCCAGCGGGTCATTGGGCATTTGCTTTTCGGCGATACGGCGGCCGAAGGCTCGCCGCAGACGTACAAGAGTTGGACGCTCAACGCCGACACGGCCGGCGCCCTCGTCATGGATGTCGATAGCGGCGCACCCACGATCACCGTCGGGAACGGCGCGGCGACGATCAATGTCGCGATTGCCGGAAGCCGAGGGCTGACGAAGACCGGCGCCGGCCGCCTGACGCTCTCCGGCGCGAATGTCTATAGCGGTGAAACTACCATCGAGGATAATAGCATTCTGACCATCTCCAACGCCAACGCTCTAGGTTCTGCCACCGATGGGACGACCGTTGCCTCTGGAAGCCAATTGCGACTTGAGGGCGGCCTGACGTTCGCCGCCGAACCGCTCACGATCAGCGGCCGGGGCGTCGAACCCTGTAATCCCACCGAGCTACGCGGCGCCCTGCGCAGCCATAGCGGCGCCAACGTCTGGACCGGACCGATTACGGTTTCGTCAAGCGCCTGGATTAGCTCCGTGGGCGGGAGTACCGGCAGTATTACGATCACCGGCGGCGTCACTGGTAGTGGTGCCAGTCTGCGATTGGACCAGGGAACGCAGACGGTAACCACCAATCCGATCAACCTGGGGACCACCGGCACCCTGTCCGTCAACAGCAGCACGCTGCTCGACGTGGCGGGCAACGATTTCGGCAACCTTTGGATCGATTGGGGCGGCAACTTGCGCTTTGGGGCAGCCGACGCCCTGCCAGCTTATGTCTCGGTCCGCATGGGGACTACTGATGGCACCAGTGCGGGTCGAGGCACACTGAATTTGAACGGTTACGACCAGACAATCGGAAGACTGGCCGACGGGGGAACAAACTATGCCGAGGAGGTGATTACCAACTCGCAGACCGCGCTTGCCACGCTGACGATCAACCAATCGGCCAACTCAACCTACCAGGGCAAGATCACCGGCAACCTCGCGTTGACCAAGCAGGGAAGCGGGACCCTGACCCTCGGTGGTGACAACACCTATGTCGGGGCGACAACCGTCGCCGGCGGAACCTTGGCCCTTGCGACCGCAGGCACAAACAACCTCTCCGGATCGCCGCTGGTCACCGTCGGACAGAACGGCGTCTTGAACGTGACTGGCGTTACCGGGACCGGCGGGTTCGCGCTGGCCACGGGGCAGACCGTCAAGGGCTCCGGCACGATCCTGGGCGACATGACCGTGGCCGCAGGCTCCACCGTTAGTCCCGGCATGAGCCCCGGAACATTGATTCACACGGGCAACGAAACATGGATAGGCGGCGGCGCCTATGATTGGGAGATTGAAGACGCCGACGCGGATCCTGGAACGGGCTGGGATATGCTCAACATCAGCGGCTCGCTGACTGTCGAAGCAACACCGTCGAGTCCCTTCCTGATCGATATTCACACGCTATGGGCCAGCGGCGCGTTCGATCCGCCGGTGAACTACCAGTGGGAAATCGCAACGGCCTCGGGCGGCATCGTCGGGTTCGAGGAGAGCAGCTTCTCGCTGCTTACCAGCGGCGCCGACCTCCCCGAAGGCAGCAGTGTCTTCATCACCATGGCAGGCAACAGCCTGTTCGTCAATTACCTGGTGCCCGAGCCGTCGACGATCATCCTGCTGGTCTTCGCTTTTCTGGCCGGCATGAGCCGGTTCTCGCGAAAAAGGCCGTGTTGAGCGGATCGCTACGGCTAACCTGGATTACTCACGACAGTCCGTAGTTCCGCCTCTAGTCGGCAGAACCAAGGATTTCAAACCGCCCAAAGGCGGAACTACAAACATTGGTGAACAACCCAGGCAAACCTTCGCAAGCACCAAGTCTTCCTTGGCCAGGCTAATCCAGCCGGCTGTCTACGGGCGGTCTTCTCGCTTGGCTCACTCGGATCGCACCGCATCCAGGAGAAGGCGCAACCACTGCCTCGCGTCTGGATATGGGCCGCCCGACCGATGCGAGTAAACTCCGGCGCGTATCAGAAGAGGCAGAATGGGCATCGGACGAGGCAGCCCGAGTGCAATGAAGTCAATCGGCGCCGATGCCGGCAGAAACGGATGCATCAACAAAGGCCTGTTGTCTGCCGAAGTCGCGAGAAACCGTGACGCAACGGCCACAAGGGCCGCCGTATCGTGATCCAGAAGAACGCCTGCCGGATTGACCGGACAACAACGCTCGTCCGCATATTCGGCGCCCGTCGCCAGTATCGCGACACGCCCTTCGAGAGCGTGCTCGGCCGTACCGGAGCGACCAGGCGGACATTCCTCCAAGAAGGCCAACCTCGGGTAGCGAGTGAACCAGTCTGCAAGCACGTCGCAAGAGTCGCTCGATGTACTGACCGACGGCATGAGCGGCAAAGGCCGGCTGCTTGCCCAACGATCCAGATATCCATGCCGCCAACGCGGATCGCTGCGGATGTCGTTCTCCACCTGCAACGGCTCGTTGGGCCGGTCCTTCATGCGGATCGTGCTCCAGCACTGCCCGCAATGATTGTGCTCGTGCTCGACCAGCTCCGCGCCAATGGCTTCCAGCATGGGAATCATCCAGCCGGCACAGTGATTGCAGTAGTCCTCGTCGGCATTGAGATCGCGTTCGATCAGAAATCCCTTGCTCGGGCACCGTCGCATATCGCAACGGAGAACGTTCTTCCGCTCGTCGAGCGTGAAGGTCCAATCACAATGCTCGTCCTCACCGGTCTTGGTCCAAGTGTCGTAGAGCCCTCGCAACCCCGCGCGCGCGCCGGCATCTCCATAATGGCGTTGGCTGTCCCGGCCGATGGCCTCGGCGAGCAGGCATGCCAGCCCTTCCCGGCCCCACCGGCGGCGCGCGTAATGGAACGTCCATTCGTAGTAACCGCAGAAATCCTGGCAACCCAACATAGCGCTCACCCCTTGACGAATCGCTGCCGGCACGTCCCCATCCCGCCCGTTCGCCGAAACCGATACCCGGCCTTCTCCGCCATGGCCCCGCACACGTAGTCGCAATGCTCGCAGAAGTAAGGAACCGCCTCACGGCCCTGATCACGCAGGTGCTTGATCGCCGGACACACGCGTATGTCCAGCGTCACGGCTTCCGGCTCGCAAAGCACGTCCACGTCCGCTTGCGGCTCCTTGGAGAAATACTCCCGCCAGTCAGCGGCAATGGCATCTGCTCCGCCGCGTCTCCAGGCGTCTGCGCGACCTCCGTAGTACTCGCGGCCCAAGCTTCGCCAGTAGTCCACCAGGGCGGCCATGCCGTGCCGGTCGTGGATATGGCGGAACATGGCATTGACGGCGAAGTAGAAATCGGGCGCCGACATGGCTCACCTCATCGCTGCTTCCGGGCCGGTAAGAAGCTCAACAACGAGCGGCTCGGCGAGAAACTGCTCGCGCTGTTTCGGCGATAGCGGCCGCGTGGGCGGCACGAACACGTTGCCCGAAATGCCTTTCGCCTGCAAAAAGGCGGAACACGCCGGGAAGAGCGGGTACTTGGTCAGAACCAGTTTCAGCAGTTCACACATCTTCCCTTGCAGCGAGGCGGCACGCGCATACTCCCCCTGCTCCGCGGCCTCGACGATACACGCCGTCAAACCGGGAGCGACGGCGAAAATGCCGTCAAGGTTGCATGCGACGCCACAGCGCACCAGGAGATCGACCATCTGCGGCTGCGCCGGAACCACCCGAAACGCGCGATCCACGCGATGGATCAGCCGCCACGTATCCACCCAGTCTCCCGAGCACTTGATTCCATGGATGTTCGGATGCTCCGAAAGCTGAAGCACCGTCTCAAGGGACAACTTGGTCTTGGTCGTGCCCGGCAGATCGTACAGATAGATGGGCTTTCTGGACCGATCCGCCACTTCGCGAAAGTATGCCAGCAGATCGTCCTGGCCCAGGGTGAGAAAGAACGGCGACAGCACCACAATCCCATCCACATCCCATTGTTCGACAAAGCGAACACGTTCCATGGTGCGAATAAGACTGGTATCCCCTGCGCCGACCAGCACCTCCCCGCATCCGTGGGCGAGTCGCGTACCGTGTTGCACCAGTTCTCGATAGGTTTTGTCTGGCAGCAATTGCATGATTCCCATCGTGCCGCCAATCAGCACCCCAGAGATGCCGTGCCGCCATTGGTCCTCCAAGTGTGCCGCCAGTCCATCGACGTCCAGCGAGCTATCATCCTTCAAAGGGGTGCACACGGCGGAGATCAAACAGGTTTGCATGAAGCGGTGTCCTTTTATCGGGAGGGCGCGACAGCAGATCAACTTGGTTCGGACCAAGGACCGAGCGAGTCGTCTTGCCCAAGTCGCCGCAGTCCGACCGCCGCACCGGCGACGGTAAACCTCTCTTGTATTCATGTTTCCTCCGGTTGTCAACCGGTGAATGGCGTCTGCGGTGTCCAAAGGGTGTCCCAATCGCCCCCGGCAATCCCTTCTCATAGGAGTCAGGGGCCGGAAGCGGGTTTGTGTCCTTGCGTCGAAAAGACAACACCTTTCTGCCATGCAGCAACTTCGTGACAGGCAATGCCGGAAACACTTGACAGGATCGTTTCAACGAGGAAGAATGCCAACTGTGTGAGCACGACAGACGCATTGCACGACTTGCCGTGATCTCCGAACGTGGAAAACAGCTACCGCAATAGACTACCATGCAGACTTGTACGTGGAATGAATACGACTTGTCCCGGCTGATGCTCGGAACCGCTCAGTTGGGAATGGCCTATGGCGTTGCCAATACGGCGGGCCGCCCCGACTTCCGGCAGGCGGTTCGCTTGATCGCTGCCGCCGCCGACGGTGGCGTGAATTGTTTCGATACGGCGGCTGCCTACGGCGATAGTGAAGTCATCCTGGGCCGCGCACTCGATGAACTGGGTCTTGCCGAACAAGCTGTCGTCGTCACCAAAGTGCGTGCACTGCACAAAGAGGAACTTACCGATCCCAGTCGAGCCGCCCATGCCATTGAGCAATGCGTGGCCCAATCACGAGATCGACTCGGCCTCGATTGCCTGCCCGTCGTGCTGTTTCATCGCGAAGAAGATGCAGCATACATGGATATTCTCGACCGATTGAAAGACCGGGGCTGGCTGCGCCATGCAGGCGTCTCTTGCGACCACCAGCCGGAAGGCGCGAAACGCTTGTTGCAGACCAAAGGCATAGCAGCCGTCCAAGTGCCCGGCAACATCCTGGATATTCGGCACCAGACTGCGGGCGTGTTTCGTTGTGCCGCCGACCGCGGTACAGCAGTGTTCGTCCGCAGCGTCTATCTGCAGGGATTGCTGTTGATGCCGGAGCAGGCCATTCCACCAGGGTTGGAGGCTGTTATTCCCGTACGTCGCAAGCTGGCGCTGCTATCGGCCGAGGCAGGAATCAGCATTGCGGACTTGGCGTTACGGTACATGCTGGCGCAAGCCGGTGTTGCGTGCGTCGTTGTCGGCGCAGAGACTGCCGATCAGGTCTGCAAGAACATACGCATGGCGGCGAGCGGTCCGATTCCCAACGACTTGGTTGCCGCGGTCGACACGGCCGTAACTGCCGCCAGTCTGCCGGACCTGGTGATGACACCTCGTTTGTGGACGACGCTGTGACACGGCAGCGAATAGACGGAGATTGTTTCCAGAATACCTGAACCACGAGGAGAACTGCCATGAAGTTCTGTCTGCTGCTGGTATGTGCCTTTCTTGCCGCTATGGGCCTTCCCGTCAACGGCGGCGAGGTGTTGGAGATCGGATCGCGTTTGGAATTGATGGTCGACCGGTATCTGATTGACTCCATGTCTGGAGGGGCCCGGCTCGAATTGCATCGCCCCGAGCGCAACGAGATCGTCATGCAGACCGACGAACCTTGGGAAGGGAATGCAAGTGGCTACCAGTCCGTGTTCCAGGACGGCAGCGTATATCGCATGTACTATCGGGGCGGACACTACACGCATGGTGGAAAACCCGCCCAGACGCGGGACACTCATCCCTGGGTGCTCTGCTACGCCGAGAGCGACGACGGCATCCACTGGCGAAAGCCGAACCTGGGAATTCTTGATTTCGAAGGTTCGACACAGAACAACATTGTGCTGACGCCTGCGTTGGTCGCTTCGATCCAGGGCTGCCCGGCGCATACGGCGGTATTCAAGGACGCGAACCCTGACTGCCCCGAGGATCAGCGATACAAGATCATGATCGTCGGCAACAATCCGGGGCACGGTCTCTATGTTCTCGTATCCCCGGATGGGCTGCATTTCTCGCTTGAGCAGAAACAGCCTCTCCCACTCGCCGGTGCGTTCGATTCCCAGAATCTCGCGTTCTGGGATCCGGTGCGCGGTGAGTACCGCGCGTATTGGCGCATCTTCACCGAAGGCATCACCAACGGCGAGACCTGGAAGCCGGCCGGTTTCCGCGCGATTCGCACGGCTACGTCCAAAGACCTCGTCCAGTGGAGCAGCCACGCGGATCTTACCTACGAGGACTCGGCTGCCGAACATCTCTATACGAACCAGATCCAGCCCTACTACCGCGCCCCGCACATCCTCATGGGTTTCCCCATGCGTTACAACGACCGCGGTTGGTCCGGCCCCATGCTCGATTTGCCCGGGCAAGAAGAGCGATTGGCCCGCGCCAAGGTCAGTCGGCGTTATGGTACAGCCATCACCGACGCTCTGTTCATGTCCAGCCGCGATGGCCTGCATTTCCATCGCTGGAGTGAAGCATTCATTCGGCCGGGACCGCGACTCAAGGACACATGGGTCTACGGCGACAACTTTGTCTTCTGGGGCATGGTGGAGACCAAGTCGCACCTGGAAAACGCACCCAACGACATCTCCCTGTATGCCACCGAGGGCTACTGGGAGGGCGCCTACACCAGCGTGCGACGGTACACGTTGCGCATCGATGGTTTCGTCTCGGCGTATGCGCCACTGACCGGCGGTGAGATCGTCACCAAGCCCTTCATCTTCGAAGGCGGCAACCTGACGCTCAACGCGGCGACCTCGGCCGCCGGCGGTGTGCAGGTGGAGATTCAGGACGCGACCGGCAAACCGATCCAAGGCTACTGTCTGGACGAGTGTCCGGAAATCTTCTGCGACAGCGTACGCCACGTCGTACGCTGGCGACATGGTGGCGACGTGCGCCCGCTGGCCGGCAAGCCGGTGCGATTACGGTTTGTCCTGCGCGACGCCGATCTATTTGCCTTCCAGTTTGTGCCATTTCTGCCGGACCCAGAGCGTCCGAACGTGACCGAACCAGGTGTCCCAACCGGGAACAAGTGACCACTTTGCCCCGTTTTCTGTCATAGAGGCATGAAACCACCCTCCGGCCACGCCCTCCAATTCGTCACAATGTCCAAATAGCGTATTGCAACATATTGCAGTGCAAGGACTTGCGGCGCATGTGGCAAAATGAGTCCAAAGTCACTGGTTTCTTGACATTTGGACGGCCCTTGGCGATACTGACCGGTGACACCCAAGGCCGCTGGGGTGCACGCAGGACGCCGTGCAGTGCGACCAGCCACAGTAGCATCGGAGAGGAGAAGGGGAACGGGCTTGACGATGACACTTCGACCCACCACAACCGTGCGCAGCTTGGCGAGTGCCATCGAGGAAGACATCCAACGACGCTGCCTGTCGCCGGGTGATCGGTACTTCACATCGGCAAAGATGGGGCAGTTCTTCAAAGTGCATCCGCGCAAGGCCAGTCGCGCCATGATGCACTTGGCCAAGCGCGGCATTCTGGTACGTCGGCCAGGCGCGGGGACATTTATCGGCCCCAACCACCGCCCGACCCATTCGGTTCAGCTCGAGGCTATTCACGTACTCATCTCCGGGCATCGCCCGTGGATAGGGCTGCCCGTCGGCGGGTTCGTCGAAGGGGTTCTGCGCGGGACGGGGGAGCGAACCGTGTGTATCCAGCAACTTCCCGTACGTGACGAATTGAGTTATCTGCAAGAACTTTTTGCCCGGGGCAAGGCGGGCGATTCATTGCAGGGGTTACTGTTGCTCGGTTGCGGGCGGGAGATCCAGGAGGCCGTACTGGCGCGCGACATTCCTGCGGTCGTCGTCGGCGGCGTGTTTTCCAGCACGGCTCTACTGCCGTCGATTGACTTGGACCAGTACACCTCAGGGCAATTGGCGGCACAATACATGATCCGGCATGGACATTCCCATATCGGATTGATTTGCGGTGAGACGTGGCTGCCGGGTGACAATGCGTTTAGCGAGGGGGTCAACCATGTGCTGCATGCGATGGCCGGCCCGCGCCCCATGCTTACCACGCGGAGCGTCCCGATCGAGAAGGCCATTGCAGTGGCCGAGGTACGGCAATTGCTCGCCCGCGACAAGCCGCCGACGGGGCTCATTTGCCGCGGCCGTTTTCTGACCGACGCGGCATATCGTGCGGCAGAGGAAGTGGGAATGGCCGTTCCCGAACAACTCGACGTATTGCTCGCGCATGCCCTGGTGCCCCGCAGAAAGGACCGGGCATACCTGCTCGCGACCAAGAGCTGGCGAAGCATCTCTCGGACGGCAGGACGCATGCTCGTGCGCCAAATCGAACGCAAACCGCTACCGATACCACACCGCACTGTGCCGGTAAGGCTGGTTCAGCGAGATGGCGAGATACTGCTCCAAGAGCAAGACTCTCCCGCGTCTGCCGATGAGAACACACACATACCGCAAGACGGCCAGAGACATACGCAGACGGAACGAGCTGAAGAGGACGTGTAATGAAGCCTTAATTGCCCAGTGTGAAGCTCGCCTTTTTGCAGAGCACTACTCTATTTCGAGGTAAGCTGATCATGCAACCTTCTCGATTCCTGAAAGTCCTCAGCAGCGCAGTTGCTCTCTGGATGCTCGCAGCACCGGCCCATTCTGCAGAGTGGTACTGGGATCGCAACGATTCTACGGTTGGAGGCGGCAATACCGGTGGCAGTTGGGCGGACGCCAACTGGAGCATGGATCCGGCCGGCGAGATCACCACGGCAACCTGGGCAGATGGCAGTGACGCCGTCTTCTCCGCCGGCGGCGATGGGACCGGAACCTGGGTTGTGGATGTAGGGGCAGCAGACCGCAGCGTACGGAACGTGCTTGTCGAAGAGGGCAATGTAACCTTGGGCACAAGCGGCAGTTTTGCGTTGTCCGATGCGGCCAACTGGAGCGCTGCCGCCGGTAGCTCGCTTACGGTCGCTCGAAACATCGCAAACGGCGGGCACGACCTATCGTTCTTCTCCAGCACGATGAACGGCGGCAACGTGACCGTCAGCGGCGCGATCAGCGGAACCGGCTCGCTGGGCGTTACAGGACCGGGCACGTTGACTCTCTCGGCCGAGAATATGTACGAAGGGCCAACAATCGTCGACGGCGGCACACTCAAGCTTGGACACAAGTTTGGGATCGGCAAGGTGTTGTACGGAGGAAGCTATGCTCAGGCCAGAGGCTTCACTCTGCGCAGCGGCACGTTCGACATCAACGGCCAGGTTACCTACACACCCACCGGCGGTCCTGGCAACTGGCTGCTCCTGACGCCACTCGTATTGGCCGGCCGGGCCGGGGAAGAAATCAGTATTATCGACTCCCAGCACGGAGGCGGTTTCGGACTGTTCAGGTACGGCGCCAATGAGGCAAGGATTATTTACGACGCCACGAACAACCCTGGCGCCGCCACGATCTCCGCGGCATTCTCAACGTCCGGTTACAGTGGCGCGGAAACCAGGGTGATCGACGTTGGCGACAGCTCCGCCACAGATATCGAGGTGGATTTCCAGAGCACCTTGGGGCAGACTGGCGCTATCGATGGCAGAGAGACGACGATCCGGAAGCAAGGGGCGGGAACCATGCGAATCTCCGCCGCCAACTACTTTCCTCGCCTTCACGTCGCAGGCGGGGTGTTGATTGCCAATCACGACCAAGCTCTGGGAGTTTCCCGAACCGGCGGACTCACCAACTTGCTGACGCTCCAAAACGGCACGCTCCAGGCGGACGGCGCAAACCGCGCCTTTGATACGCCCATCGCGCTGTCCAGTGGCAGCACGTCCACCATCAGTGGCGACGAATGGAACCTGACGCTCAGCGGCAGCATCACCGGGTCCGGCAGCATGATCAAGTCCGGCACGAGCAATCTGGTGCTTTCGGGCACCAATACCTACACGGGCAATCTGGCAGTCAATCGGGGCTTGCTCTGGATCGATTCCACTACCTCGCTCCCAGGTTGGGATACGGCCGGCCGTTATTCGGTTGCCGATGGTGCAACCTTGGCCGTTGGAAACGGCATTCTCGAGTCGCAAGTCACCGCCATGCTCGGAACGGGCAACTTCACGTCCGGGTCGAGTTTGGCTTTCGATACGACCGCAGGCGACCGAACGCACGCGGCCGCCATTTCGGGCCCCATTGGACTGACCAAACTGGGAAGTGGCACGCTGACTCTGAGCGGCAATAGTCCGTATACCGGCGAGACGGTCATCCTCGAAGGCACGCTCAAGCTGGGGCACCAGTTCGGAATCGGCACCGTTGGTGGTCATGCCAAGGGTTTCACCCTGAAGAACGGCGCCTTCGACATCAACGGCCAAAGTACTTACATTGGCTCCTGGCTGCTGCTGAGCCCCATCACGTTGGCGGGAGATAGCGGAGCCGAGTTGACTATCGCCGGCACGGGAGGCGGTTTCGGACTGCACAACAACTTGTTGGGCAACGAAGGCAGGATCATCTATGACGCAACGAACCACCCGGGCACGGCTACCATTTCCGCCGCATTCTCCACCTCGGGGGCCAGCGGCGACGTTCGCAGGTACATCGTCGTCGGAGACAGTGCGGCCACGGACGTTGAGATTGACTTCACCGGCACCCTCGGGCAGACGGGCGTTTCGGATGGACGCAACACGACCATACAGAAGGAAGGGCCGGGGACCATGCGGATCTCCGCCGCGAACTATTTCCCACGTATTGAAGTGGCTGGCGGCGTCTTGATTGCCAACCACAATCAGGCGCTGGGCGTTAGCCGCACCGGGGATGGCGGCTCTGTGAATCGAGTTACGCTTGCCGGCGGCACACTTCAGGCGGGGGGCGCTGACCGATCCTATGCCGCGGCTGTCAGCCTTTCCGAGAGTACAACCTCGACCATTAGCGGAGATGACGTGAACCTGACCCTCAGCGGCAACATCAGCGGAGCGGGACATCTCGTCAAGTCTGGCACGAAGAACCTCACCCTCTCGGGCAGTAATAGCTATACGGGCAATACGTCGATTAACCAGGGGATGCTCTCTATTCGGACAACCGCCTCGTTGCCAGGCTGGAATGCAGCAAGTCGCTATTCGGTGGCCGACGGCGCCACGTTGACCGTCGGGACCGGGGTTGCCGAGGCCCAGGTCACCGACATGCTCGAAACCGGCAACTTCCAAGCTGGTTCCCGTCTTGGCTTCGATACAACCGCAGGCGACCGGATGCACGCGACCAGCATTTCAGGCCCCATCGGCCTGACCAAGCTCGGTAGCGGCGCGCTCACGCTTTCGGGAAACAACTCTTACTCGGGAACGACTATCATTGATGGCGGCATGCTCAAACTGGGACACAAGTTTGGGCTCGGGACGAACTCGTATGGGTATAACAACACCACGTATTACCGGGCGAAGGGTTTTACCTTGCGTGAGGGTGTCTTCGATTTTAACGGCATGTATGATTACACCATCTCGGGCCTGAACACCTTGCTGATACTGGATACCATCACGCTGGGCGGGAAGGCCGGTGCCGAGACGACTCTTGCCGAATCCGCCGGCGGAGGTGGTTTCGGGTTATTTGCGTATGGCGGCTATGCAGGCAAGATCGTCTATGACGCAACGGACAATCCGGGCGCTGCTACCATCTCGGCCCGGTTATCCGCGTCGGGGACGGGAGGTTCGGCCATCCGAACCATCGTGGTCGGCGACAGTTCCGCCACCGATGTCGAGTTGGATTTCACTGGCATTCTCGGACAGACCGCCGCAGACGACGGTCGAGCCACCACCATCCGCAAGGAAGGCGAGGGAACCATGCAAATCTCCGCCGCCAACTACTTCCCGCGCCTTCACGTTGCCGGCGGTGTGTTGATCGCCAATCACGATCAGGCGCTGGGTGTCTCACGAACCGGCGGGCTGAGCAACTTGTTGACGCTCCAAGGCGCCACGCTCCAGGCCGGCGGCGCAAACCGATCCTTCGATACGCCGGTCACGCTCTACTCAGCCACTACGTCAGCAATCAGCGGCAACGACTGGAACCTGACACTCAACGGCGTCATTGACGGATCGGGCAATCTGGTCAAAGACGGCACGAAGGCACTTTCTCTTACCGTCGCCAACGTCTACACTGGGACCACCACGATCAACGCCGGGCTTCTCTCGGTCAACAACACCGCTGGTTCGGGCACCGGATTGGGGCCGGTCATGGTCGGCCCGGGCGGCATGCTCGGCGGGACGGGCGCCATCGGCGGGCCCGTTACCGTTGCCGATTTGGGGACACTTGCCCCAGGCAGTAGTGTCGGCACCCTGACCTTGAACAACTCCCTCGCACTTGCCGCCGGGTCGCTGTTCGAGTTTGAACTGGATGAAGCCGGCGCGAGCGATATGGTCTCGATGCCCACCTCGGAGTTGATTCTCAACGATCAGCAGTTCGACGATTTCACCTTCATCGTCCTTCCAGGCTTTGACACGGGCACGTACGTGCTCTTCGACGCGGGCAGCATCAGTGGCTCGTTGGGAGCCAACCTGGCCGGGCTGGTCGGCGGGCTGGAAAGCACACTCGCCATTTCGGGCAACAACCTGGTGCTTACCGTCGTTCCTGAGCCGGGCATGCTGGCCTCGTTGGCCGCCGGCTTGCTGGGGCTGCTGGCCTGCGGCCGGCGTAAAGGAACTTTTCGCTTCTAGGAGGATTTCCATGCGCCATCAACCGTCATCCGCCTTGCATCGTTGGAAGACCCAGCGCGGATTTACCCTGGTCGAACTGCTCGTGGTCATCACGATTATCGGCATCCTGATTTCCCTGTTGCTGCCGGCAGTGCAATCTGCCCGCGAGGCGGCGCGGCGTTTGCAGTGTGCCAATAACTTCAAGCAGGTCGGGTTGGCGATGCACAACTACCACGCGGCGCACAAGACGTTCCCACCCGGCCAGATCACCGCAAACTGGTTCGCCTGGAGTTCGTTCATTTTGCCCTATCTTGAGCAGGGCTCCGTACACGGCAAGCTGACTTTCCTGTCTGGCGGCTCTTACTACTTCACAAATGACGGAACCAGAGAAGCCGCCTCCATGCGGATTCAAAGCTACCTCTGCCCCAGCGATCCGCAGGGAGGGGAGTTGGTCCGGTGCTGCTCGGGCGGTCACAGCCCGCAAGGCTCGCACGACGACGAGGACGTGCGGCAGACCAATATGGCCGGCGTGGCCGATAGCGAGGATTGGACAATCAATGGCACCAAACCACGAACACGTGACCAGGCCGATGGCATGATGGCAGCCGACAAGGGCTGCCGGGTCGAAGACATCCGCGACGGCACGAGCAACACGCTGATGATTGGCGAGGTCACCGGAGCCGGCCCGGCTACCTACGACGGTCACTTCTGGGTCGCCTGGAACCTGCTCGACACGCGCGACGGCATTAACGGCGCATTCACGGTTCCCGGTGGCATCTGGCCCAGCCCTCCTGCGACAACGTCCTATTTCGGCATGCGTGACACGGGGTTTTCGAGTTTTCATCCAGGTGGATGCCACTTCGGACTGGCCGATGGCAGTGCGCAATTCCTCTCGGAGAACATTGCCCAGGAGACGCTGGTCCACTTAACCACGCGAGCGGGCGGGGAGGTGGTGGGAGCATGGTAAGGCGAACACAATTGCTCGTGAGGGTCTATCCAGGGGAGTGCCGGCGTGCGGCCGGTTTGCATCGCTTCTCGATCCTCTTCCTGCTCGCTCTCTGCTGCTTTCCGGTCGCCGGCTGCAGACGTGAGGGCCCGGAGCGAGCGATCGTGACCGGTAGGGTGACCTACCAAGGCAAACCGCTGAGGGAGGGACAGATCCGTTTCGTGCCCACTTCCGGGAGCGAGCTTCCAACGGCTGGTGCATTCGTGCTCGATGGGCGGTACACGGCCGACGGCAAGGGCGGGGTGCCCGTGGGCACTCACAAGGTCATCATCGAGGCGTACCGCATTGTTGGCCGCGGGCAGCCGAACGAAGGAGTTGAGCAGAGCCTTGAGACGGCCCCAGCCCGCAATCAGTTTCTTCCCACCAAGTACAACGCCAGCACTGAACTCGAGATCACTATCGAACCCGGCGCAAGCACGGTCACCCAAGACTTTGACCTGACTGACTAGCAGTGGCACAATCGTTCACGGACCACCAGAGGAGGCATATCCAAACGGTAGCCATGCCGGCAGCCACCTTGCCAAATGCGGCATCGCATGCATGACGCGAGAGTTGTCGGTCGCACGCAACCGTATACCATGACGTCGGCGTTCTTCGCGTTGTACACACGTCAATACGGAAGAAGCCGATGCGTAAGGGAGAACACGACCAATGCGAAACGCTACATGCACCTGGGCAATCCTGGCGGGGATACTTACCCTGCTCCCGGCCAGGTTGGTTCCGGCCGTAGTAATCGACCAGATGGACTCGGCCGACTTCAGCTATTGCTACGATTTCGACGACGGCCTGCGCCCCGACCAGTCCGATGCGGACGGGAACGGCACGCACGACTTCAACTGGTTCAACAACGCGAGCCCTCTTGGCACGGCCACTTTAGCGGGAGGCGTCCTCACGATGGAAACCACGGCGGCGACAAGAGGCAACTGGTTCCAAAGCACAGCGGCCAACGAGGCATGGCAGGTGCTCGCCCCCACCATCGAACGAGGATATACGATTGAGATCCGGGCCAAAATCATCGATACCGCCTTGTCTCGGCCGCTTTCCGTCATGGCCTCGCCCGCCGGAACCGTCGAGCATGCCTACCTGACGGTCACCGAAGACGGGCAGTTGTGGGGCACCAGCAGTACAGTCCTCGGCGACTCGAACAGCAACATGGATGACTTCCACACTTTCCGCGTTACACAGGAGCCTGGGACTTCCACATACAGCGTGTGGCGAGACGGCAGGCTGCTAGCCGGGGCGTTACCCTCGGGGGCGTCGCACGATGCAAACCGCATGCTTTTCGGCGACGTTAGCGGCAGCCATGGTGGGAAAGCCGAAATCGACTACGTTCGTTTCACCGCCGGTGCATATGCCCCGGAGGTCGGCTCGCACCCCGACCTGTACGCCTGGTACAAGGCCGACGCAGGCGTCAAGGACGCAAGCGGGAACGCGCCCGACCACATGACCGAGGACGTGGTCCTTTGGGAGAACCAGGCGCCCAGCGGCAGTGCCCGCGACCTGAATGTTACCAGCGACGCCGGTTCGCGCTGGCCGAAATACGACCAGATTGCGACGGTCGTCAATACCCCGGCGGTCCACTTTGACACGAATGACGATATCTATGCCTACCCGAAGCATTTGGGCACGGGCGCGTCCCTGTGGGGCACGCTGTCGCAACCGGGCACTATATCCCTGGTGCTGCGGACGGAGACGGCCGACGGCGGCACGCCCCTCTACGGCGTTGCCAGCAGCGGCATTCAGTACCTGCAAAGCGGCGGCAACGACAACTATTCCGGCCAATGGGTTCTTGGCAGCAAGGCCACGGGCCTTACCGAGACCATTCTGCCGTCCGCCGACATCGTCACCGGCGAGTTCCAGATTCACACGTTGATCTTCGATGGCGCGAACTCGAAGCACTACATCGATGGAGAGCTGGTTGCAACGGGGAACGCCGGCACGGCATCGCTGTCGGGACTGCTGCTTGGCGCTTTCCAGACGGGAACGTATGGTACCTGGACCGGCGACATCGCCGAGATACTCGTTTACAGTGCCGCTCTCTCGGACTTGGATCGCGCGTCGGTGGAAAACTATCTGTACCAGAGACACTTCGTGCCCGAGCCGTCCGCCTTTGCGCTGACCTCGCTGGGCCTGGGGATTCTATTGTTGCGCCGACGGCGCCAGGTTTAACCTCAGAGACACACCATTAGGAGCAACCATGACGAACACCAGGAACAAACCACTGACTGTCGCGCTGGCGGTACTGCTCGCATCTGGCCTTGGCGCGAGTGCACTGGCCGCGAACGATCATATCGAACTGCATCCCAAGGGCCAGCGGCTGGCCAGCACCTTGCAGGGGCCTTACGCCAACCTGCCGGACGGCAGTGTGCTGGCCGTCGACGCGCGCGAGGCGTTGATCAGTACCGATGACGGCAAGAGTTGGAAGGCGTACCCGCTGTTTGCCGATAGCGACAAGTTCCTGGCCCGGCCGGAACGGGCGGTGATCCGCACCCGAACGGGCACGCTGGTGATGAGCTTCCTGAACGAGAAGGAGATCACCCGCGGCAAGTGGGTTTCCCACGACAGGGAGGAACTCAAGAAGTTCTACCTGCCAACGTACATTGTTCGCAGCCTCGACAACGGCAAGACCTGGGAGCCGCCGCTTAAGATTCAAGATGGCTGGTGCGGGGCGGTCCGCAGTCTGATTCAATTGAAGAGCGGCCGGCTGGTGCTGGCCGGCCAGGACGTGCGGTTTGATCCGGGGCGGCACGTGGTGTTCAGCTACGTTTCCGACGACGAAGGCAAGACGTGGCGGAAGAGCAACGACCTGGACATCGGCGGCAGCGGCGATCACGGAGGGGCCATGGAAGCCACCGTGGCCGAGTTGGCCGACGGCCAGGTCTACATGCTCATTCGCACCGTAAAAGGCTGGTTCTGGGAGGCCTTTTCCGATGACGGCGGGCTTACGTGGCGCGACTTTGGGCAATCCCAAATCCGCTCCAGCACCTGTTGCGGCCAACTGGAACGGCTGGCCGACGGCCGGCTGATCCTCCTGTGGAATCGCTCGCCGGTGGGGCAGCCCTACAATATGCACAGCCGAGCGGAGCTTTCCCTCGCCTTTTCCTCGGACGAGGCCAAAACCTGGTCCAAACCCGTGGTCGTGTCGCAACGTTACCTCCAGCCGGACGAGCCATACCACGCGGCAAGGCAGTCGTATCCCTACGTTCTCGAAAGGAGGCCGGGCGAGCTTTGGATCACCACCATGCAGGGCGGGCTGCGCATGCGGATCCATACGGCGGACATCGCTGACAAAGCCTGGCCGAAACCGCGCAAGATCGTCGCACTGGGTTCCTCGACCACGGCGCCGCGCGGTTCGGTCCAACACGTCTACTGCGATCGGCTCGACTCGATGCTGCGCGACCACGGCCTTCCGGTCGAGATTGTCAACTCGGGTATTGGTGGCTCGACGACCGAGCATTCGCGCGAACGTTTTCAGCGCGACGTGCTGGACCACAAGCCGGAGCTGGTCACCATCATGCTGGGCGGGAACGACTCGGCAATCGATGTTTGGAAGAACCCGCCCGCGACAGGCCCCCGCGTGACGAAGGATCGCTACGCCGAGAACCTGCGATATTTCGTCAAGACTTTGAAGGATGCGAACATCAAGGTCATCCTGATGGCCCCGCCGCCGTTTCGCTGGACGCCGAAACTCAGAGAGCTTTATGGAAAGCCCCCCTATGACGTTGATGACCCCTGGGGCTTCAGTGCCGGAATCATCCAATACGGCGACGTCATGCGGACGGTTGCCAACGAGGAGGACGTGCCCTTGGTCGACGTATTTGCAGCATTCCAGCGATATGATCGCGTAGACGGCCAATCGGTTGATGAATTATTCCTCGACGGCATGCACCCGAACGACAGGGGGCACGCCATCATTACGGAACTCCTCGCGCCCGTGATCGAGAAAACGCTCCGGTGAGCATTCGGCGGCATTGACACCAACCCAAGGAGAGACAGTGATGCGAAGTAGCAACAGGCATTGGTGGCCCCAGTTGGCGCCACTCCTACTCGTGGCGGTGGCAGGCGTCGCGGCAGCAAGAGCAGCCGATCCGCAGACGCCCCAGGGCAAGATGTCTTCGGACGGCCATTGGCTTGAACCGCGAGTGGACGATATGCCCCACCTGCCGATGGGACCGTTCGTACGGCTCGAAGACGGCGGCATTCTGACCGTGGACGGCGTGAACGCGCTGATCAGCCAGGATGCGGGTAAAACGTGGCGGGAACAGCCGATCTTCAAAGACACTCAGTCCTACCGGATTCGCCCGGAGCGCCAGCTTATCCGAACGCGCAGTGGAGTGATAATTCTCGCCTTCATGAACGATGCTGAACGCAAATGGACGTGGAGTGACGATCTGAAGGACGCGCCCGGCGCCGTATTGCCCACCTATGCCGTCCGCAGCCTTGATGGGGGCAAAACCTGGGAAGAGCCCCAGAAGTTGCACGACGAATGGACGGGCGCCATCCGCGACATTATCCAGACCGAAAAGGGCAACATAGTATTCACGTCCATGCAGATACTGCACGATCCGGGACGGCACGCCGTATTGACCTACACTTCCGGCGACGACGGAGAGACCTGGCAGCGCAGCAACCTCATCGACCTCGGTGGCGCCGGCCACCACGACGGCGCGATGGAGGCAACCTTGGTGCAGTTGCGCGATGGACGTCTATGGAAGCTCATCCGAACGACCCTGGGCCGGTTCTGGCAGGCGTACTCGACGGACGAACGGTATTGGCGTGAACTAAGCCCTACCGATATCCCGGCGACCAGCGCCCCGGCACTGGTCCATCGACTCGAAAGCGGTAACATGGTCCTTTTCTGGAACCGCCCGGAACAGCACCGGAAGGAACTCTACGTGATGTTCTCGAAAGACGACGCCCAAACGTGGTCATCCCCCGTGATGATCGCCCGCAAGAAAGCGTCCTTGGCCTACCCTTACGTGTTCGAGGTCGCCCCGGGAGAAATATGGTTAACCACCATGCAGGGGAAGCTTCGCGTCAAGCTGCGCGAGGCGGACTTCGTCGAATGAGCCGGTCGCATTTCGGCGGAGGCGGCCAGAGTTCTCAAGGATCGCGTTCTTGACTAATGTTGCTGGGGTCGTGAAGGCTGTGAACGCGCGGCGAAACCTGGATGTGACATTGCCAACGTTGCGTAACTACACTTACAACTGACGGAGAAAGCATCGTGAATAGAAAGCATTGTCTGGTTGCCATTGCCCTGGTCGCCTTGGTCTCACTGCAGTCTGACGTGCGCGGTGTTGAGCGGATTCGGCTGCTTCCACCCGGTGAAGGAAACCAGCGAAACAGTGAAGGAGACTTCATTGCACTGAAGGATGGCCGCATTCTGTTCGCCTATAGCCATTTCACAGGAGGTGGAAGCGATCATGCCGCAGCCCATATCGCAGGCCGTTATTCGAGCGATGGGGGCCGCACCTGGACCGGCGAAGACGTGGTGATCGTCCCGTGCGAGGGTGGGTTCAATGTCATGTCGGTCTCGCTGCTGCGTTTGCAGGACGGCAGTGTTGCACTGTTCTACTTGCGCAAAAACTCGCTGGTCGACTGCCGCCCCATGATGCGGGTCTCGCGTGACGAGGGCAACACCTGGAGTGAACCTGTCCTGTGCATTGACGAAGTAGGCTACAACGTGCTGAATAACGATCGGGCCGTGCAACTGGCCAACGGCCGGATCATCCTGCCCGTTGCCCTGCACAACACGCCCGAGCAGAATAGGTTCAGCAGTCGCGCCATCATCAGTTGTTACTTCTCCGACGATTCGGGACGCACGTGGCGCCGAAGCAAGACGGCGCAGCAGGGCGACAAGCTCACGTTACAGGAACCGGGGCTTGTCCGGTTGAAGGATGGTCGCCTCATGATGTTCTGCCGTACAACCCACGGTAGCCAGTATGTGTCGTATTCGAACGATTGTGGCGATACCTGGTCGCCTTTCGAGCCTTCGAACATCATTTCGCCCTGTTCGCCTGCGACCATCGAGCGGATTCCTGCGACTGGGGATTTGCTCTTGGTATGGAACAATCACGATGGGATTGACAAAGCGTTGCGCGGCAAACGAACGCCATTGAACGTCGCTATCTCGAACGATGAAGGACGCACATGGAAGAACGTGAAAACGCTCGAAGACGACCCCAACGGTTGGTACTGTTACATCGCCGCCGATTTCATGGGCGATCACGTTCTTTTAGGCCACTGTGCAGGCGATCGGCGCACGGGCGGATTGAACGCTACGCAGATCACGCGACTGCCGGTCGATTGGCTCTACGAGCCGGCCGAGATGTTCTCGCTCGGCGACGACCTTCGCGAGCGTTGTGTCGGCATTCTCAAGCAGGGCCTTGCCAGCATGAAGGCCGACATGCCCAAGGAGGACTTCTGGCCGGCCATCCACGCAGCCGAGGGACTTGCCCTGGCCGGGCACGGCGACGTGGTGATTGAGACACTGACTCCGCTGCTGGCTTCGGAAACCGACGCCCAGAAGCGCTGTGGACTTGCCCGGGAATTGGTCCGCGCCGGCGATCGAGCCAAGGCCTCCATGCTTCTGGAGATACTGGCAATGGAAGACGCTTACGGCCACGTCCACGCGGCCGAAAGCCTCTTCAAGGTCGGAGAAATCGGCGATGGGCGATCCTTGCAACGAGCCATGACCCAAACCGAGAACCTGTCTCTGCGCGTCATGGCCGCGGCCGCCCTGGCGCGCAGCGGCAACGCCAAGGGGCTCGCCATCCTGCGCGAGATTCTGGCTGACCGCAGTTCACCGGCCAACCGGCTCGCGGCCTGGGCCCTGGGACAGACGGGAAATGTGTGGGATATTGCGCAGCTTCACAACAACGTGCGGCACGTCGAGGACCCGCTGATTCGCTGTTTCCACGAGATGGCGCTGGCCAACCTTGGCGATCCGGCCGGGCAGGCGATCCTGGTTGAAAGCCTGACCAGCGAGGATCCTACTCGGCGAGTCTATGCAGCGAACTTCGCTGGCGAGGGTGGCGTCGCCGTCGCGGCCGACCGCTTGACCGCCCTGCTAGACGATCCAGTGGCCGACGTGCGCTATCGGGCGGCCCAGTCGCTGTTGATGCTGGCCCATCCGGCCTTGCCCGAACAGGTCGACAATGCGCCATGACGCCGGCCGGGCGTCATTTCGCGTTCTTCCCCGTGCCGCCAAGAGCCAGCATGCGATGCTCGATCCATTCCGACACAATCTGGCGTGCCGTTTTCGTGCAACCTGCCGTGCGCTCGATGCACTCAACGTCGTACCCACGAATGACCCTCTTGGCGAGTTCCTCGCGCAGCTTGGCCGAATCATCGAGTTGCCCCGCCACCGACGGCAGGACGGGAACCGTGTCGA
Organism: Thermoguttaceae bacterium; assembly: GCA_040772845.1. Taxonomy (GTDB): domain Bacteria; phylum Planctomycetota; class Planctomycetia; order Pirellulales; family Thermoguttaceae; genus PWXP01. Next base: position 398,888 of record JAXGXG010000002.1, on the reverse strand, counting down.
ACGTAGCACGCCCGAAGCTGAAACTCTGAGCCAGGGACCAGCAGTACTGCCTGACGAATTGCGGGTCACTCGCCGCCTTGACTTCGCCGGGAATGGCGAACACAACCAGATCGGGCTTCAGATTGCGAACGTTTTTGGCCCACACCTCAATTGCATCGAGCGATTTGCCTTCAACCGGCCATGTGACGGTTTCCATCGCGGCCTGAGGAAAGCATTCTCGCAGAGCCGCGGGCACAATCTCATCATAAGGCTCCATGGCCACAATCTTGATCGGCTCGCCGCTCCGAAGCCGTCGAATCGTAAACACCAGGGCATCGTCCGGCGGTACAACGTCAACGAGCGACACGGTCCTGCCTGTGATGGCCTTCGTCATGACCTCGGCAAACAGCCGGTGACCATTCATGTTCGGATGAATGAACTCGCTCATCAGCAGACACCAGTCGGTCTGGCTGTTCTTCCGCACGTCTTCGTACGCTTGAAAGCAGTCCGCCAAGGGCGTTTCCATCTCAGCGGCGAGGTCGCGCACTACCTGGGCAAATCTCGCCAGCCGTTCTTCCGGCCGAGGCTCGTTGGGGTAAACGTTGTTGGGCGTACACAGGACGACTTCCGCGCCGGCCTCCCGGCAGCGAAACACGATGGCCGCCATATTTGCACGAAACCGATCGAGGTTGTTGCCCGTGCAATCGTTCATGCCGAACATGACAACCACAAGATGGGGCCTGTGCGCGCAAACGTCCCTTTCCATTCTGCCCAAGCCACGTTCCGACGTGTGCCCGCTGATTCCGGCGTTGATCATTCGCACGTCGGCTTTGGGATAAACCTTTCGCAATGCCTCGCCCAGCATATCGCACCATGCGCGGCGCCCGCCGGTGTGATAGTAGACGCCGGTAATACTGTCGCCGAAGGCAACAATGCGCACCGGCTCGCCGCCGGCCTCCAAGAGGGCACGCGTTCGCTCCGGCCGCAACGGCTCGCTCGCCGTCACGTTCCCCCACAACGCGACCAGGACAAGTGCAGCGACCACGATGAATAGTCGAGCGTTTCGCATCGGACGACGTCCTCCCGGTTTCATGGAACCCGTTTGCAGGACCGGTCGCGTCAGCCATGCCGGCCCCAGCAACGCTGCCTCCCGAAACCAACCGGCAGGCAGAACGGTTGCAGGCGATGTCCTGATTATAATCGCCGACAACACGTTGTCAACGAACCCGCGAGAGGCATTGGCCGGACACTCCGGACGCCAACAAAGAATGATCACAGATGCATGAGCGGGCGAGACGCCCATGCAACACGTTTCGTTCGCCGAGAGTCGTTGCTATGCGCACGAACGCCTTGCTTACGTACCGGCCGCTTGGTAGAAAACTGGGCAATACCGTGCGGCCGGTATCGGCTTTCCAGCCGCCCTTGCAGCTTCAAGCCATTGTGCCTTGGATTCCTGCACGGCACGCAGTGCTTGCTCCGATGTGTCGCCGAATGCAGAACAGGCATCCAAGTCAGGAATGTCGGCAATGGAGCCTTGATCTTCCGCGGAATAGAAGATGTTGATGTGATGGTCGCGCACCATTCGTACTCCAGTCCATCAGAATAAGGGATTCGTCGGGCAGCGTCAAATAGGGCGACGTGTGTCTTGTGTGAGCCGGCTGGTGACGACCAACCGCCCCAGAGTATAATAGTGGCTGCCGTGCGGTCTTGCCCTCCAGAAGCGACATCGCCGGTTTGCGCAACTTTTTCTCAAAGGAGACCTACCATGACGAAGACCGTGAGGCAGGCAGGGACGATCGGGCTCGTTGCAGTTCTCGCAGTCGTAGCTTTCACGCCGGCGCGCGGCGGCGATAAGGCCGCTCCCAATTGGAAAGCCGGTGCGGCGGCGGTGGTCATCACGCCGGACGGGCCAACCTGGATGGCAGGCTACGCCAGCCGCGACAAACCTTCCGAGGGCAAGTTCCAGGACCTCTTTGCCAAGGCGCTCGCCTTGCAGGACGTGCAGGGAACGCAGCTAGTCATCGTCACGGTTGACCTGATCGGCATCCCCCGAGCGCTCCGCGAAGAGTTGGAGGCTGAGGTTCAGCAGAAGTACCAGTTGCCGCCAGCCGGATTGCTCATCAATGCCTCGCATACCCATTCCGGACCCGTGGTCCGCGCAGAACACTCTGCCATCTATCACCTAACGCCGGAGCAAGGGGAACAAGTCAAGAAGTTCGTGACGGACTTGAAGACGAAGCTCGTAGCCCTGGTTGGCGCGGCCCTGGACGACCTTGGGCCGGCGACGCTGGGCTATTCGCGCGCCCGGGCAGGTTTTGCGATGAATCGCCGACTGCCTACGGAGAAAGGCTATCGGAACAGCCCCTATCCCGACGGGCCGGTCGACCACGACGTGCCCATACTGCGCATCGACCGACCGGACGGAACACTTCGCGCACTGCTCTTCGGATATGCATGCCACAGCACCACGCTTGGTCTCTACGAGTTCTGCGGCGACTACGGTGGCTATGCCCAGCAGTATCTCGAAGAAATCTATCCCGGCGCCGTGGCCATGTTTATGGCCGGCTGCGGCGGCGACCAGAATCCGTATCCACGCGGAACGCTCGAGCGAGCCCAACAGCACGGCCGGACGTTGGCCACGGCGGTCGAGGCTGGCATGCTACCCAAACCGATTCCGTTGGTCGGACCGCTTGGCACTGCAATCGAGCCCGTCGCGCTGGACTTCGCCTCCACACCCAGCCGGGAGGAGCTGACTGAACTGGCTGGTTCGTCCAATCGGTTCGCCAAGCGCCGCGGCGCCCTGCTGCTCGAAGAGTTGGACGAAAAAGGGAAGCTCCGCGATAGCTATCCCTACCTGGTGCAGGTCGTGCAGTTTGGTCCTGACCTGACGCTTGTCGCCTTGGGCGGCGAGGCGGTGGTCGACTATTCATTGCGCCTGAAGCGAGAACTGCCCGGCCGAGCGGTCTGGGTGGCCGGCTACTCGAACGATGTATTCGCCTATGTCCCGTCCAAGCGAGTCTTGGCGGAAGGCGGCTATGAAGCTGACGGCGCGGTGCTCTACACAACCCTCCCCGGCCCGTTCGCCCCCTCGGTCGAAGACCGGATCGTGGGCAAAGTCCACGAAATGACTGACAAGCTCCAACCGAAGTCTCAACACGCTGATGAACAACCGTAAGGTCCGCGACGGCCGGATTGGCCAGCAGGCAAACGCGAGGTTTGAGCGAAACCGACTGTCAGGATATCGAACGCAACGGAGCCGGCCTTCCTACCGCCGGTTCACCTGCAACGACCCAAGAAACATGACCGGGGAGATTCTCCAGGGGGGCTTGCATTTGGTGGAGAGCTTGCGATACTGGCGTCCTGTTCCAGTTATATCCACGTAGGGAGGGTCAATACATGCCAATCGGCTTTGGAATTGTCGGTTGCGGGATGATCTCGCATTTCCATGCTCGCGCCATCAACGACTGCCGTGGGGCGAAGCTGGTGGCCGGTTTCGATACCGTTCAGCCTGCTGCAGATAAACTGTCGGAAGCGTTTGGCTGTAAGGCCTACTACAATCTCGACGAGATGCTGGCGGATCCTGCCATCGATGTGGTTACCATTGCCACGCCCAGCGGGGCGCACATGGAGCCGGCTGTTGCCGCGGCTCGGGCCGGTAAACATGTCATCGTCGAGAAACCGCTGGAGATTACGCTCCGCCGTTGCGATGCCATCATCGAAGCTTGCGAAAAGGCAGGCGTCGTCCTGTCGACCATCTTCCCGTCGAGGTTCCACCAGTCGTGCCAGCAGATCAAACGCGCGATGGAGCAGGGGCGATTCGGCCGGCCGGTCGTAGGCGATGCCTTCGTGAAATGGTACCGCACCCAGCAGTACTACGATGGCGGTGCATGGCGCGGCACCTGGCAACTCGACGGCGGTGGCGCCCTGATGAACCAGGCCATTCACAGCGTCGATCTGATCTACTGGCTCATGGGGCCCGTGCGCGAGATTCGGGCGCGTTTCGGCCTGCTCGCCCACGAGCGCATCGAGGTTGAAGATACGGTTATGGCGACACTCGAGTACGAAAGCGGCGCGATGGGGGTACTCGAGGCCAGCACGGCCATCTATCCTGGATTCCTCAAGCGGATCGAGGTCCACGGCGATGCCGGCTCGGCCATGATGGAAGAGGAAGACCTCAAGGTGTGGGAGTTCGCCAAGAAACGCAAGTCCGACGAGAAGATCCACGCTGAGATGCAAGGGAAGAAGAGTGGCGGGGGCGGCGCTGCCGATCCTGCCGCCATCGGTCACCACGGCCATGCCAGGCAATTCGCCGACGTCATCGATGCCATTCGCAAGGGGCGCAAACCGCTGATCGACGGCCCCGAGGGACGGCGATCGGTCGAGATCATCCTTGGAGTCTATAAAGCTGCCGAAACCGGACGCGCCGTGGAGTTGCCCTTGAAAACCGATCCCGTCCTGAAGAGTCGCAAGCTGACTGTTGCCAAGGCCATGAAGTAGTATGGCCGCCGATCCGGCTGCCAGAATCAGAGCGAGCAAAGGAATGAAGTCGGTCAGACCGGGCAGGTTGCGGTAGTTACGCTGTATCTGTGAGGGAGTGTTCGTGGGGCTTCTTCCTGTGACCAGGTTCTCCATCGCAGCAGAAATTGCCTGGATTATTGGTCTTTGCGTGGCCTTCGGGGATTCCGAAGGCCTCTTTTCTTGAGTTTTCGGTTTCTGGGCGCAGGCCACCACGGTTGGAGTCCCGCTTTTAGGCGGTTTGGCTTCTCCGGCTGTAGCCAGGACTCCAACGAATTGCTGTGCCGTCTCATCCAAGCGCCATAGCCCCCCCTGGAGAGGCAGAAGGGTATTTCGCCGTTGACTTGGCAGGCGGGTACCGTCATAATCCGCACCCGTTGGCTTTCGCGGTAGAGTTATGCCTTGTCACGTCCCCTCCGCAGCCGACCGCACGCACGGCGATTGCCGCGCCGTGCGTCGATTGCCTGATCACTTGCCTTGCTGAATGGTTGCGGCTACTCGCGTCATCGCCGTCGTTCTGTCGCTGGTTTGTCTGACCGGTGTCGCGGCCAGTTGCGCCGGCGCGAACGATTCCTTCCTGCAACTCGGGGCGATCATGACGGAGCCCGAGCCGGGATGGTCGTCTCGCGTTCCTGCCCCGTTGGAATCGGGATTGGGCGACACAGGCTGGACGTCGGTCACGGGAGCAGAACCGCGCCGGGTCTTCCAGACACCAACGGTTGAGGTAGCTCCTCCCGGATCGCCGGATGCAGCCGACCTCCGTTTCAGCCAATCGCCGACCGGTTGTCCCGGCGCAACCTGCCCTGGCGCCGTGGCTGGGGAGTATGGGGGAGTCGTGGTTGGGCCGGATCGGCAGGGTCTCTTTTCGCGACAGCCGATTCGCCAGATGCTCAGGGACATTTACGGCCCGACGGAAGGACGGAGTCAGGGCCGAGGCCGTCCGATGACCACAGAAAGCTGGCTCTTCCGCCCGGTCAGTGTCGGCACATTCATGGGAGGCATGGTCGGCAGCTCCCTGATCGACAACTGGCTGAACGTCAGTAGCGGCTATACGACTGGGTTGCGCTTCGGCTGGGACCATAGCCACTACTGGGGCCTGGAAATGCAGTTTACCTACGCCAAGATGGGCCTCCGAGATTCCGCCTGGGCCAAGGCGGAACGCGGCGAGTGGTATATCGACCGGGGTATCGCGGCCGATGACCCGTCGCTAGACCGGCTTGTGAACACGCGCCGCAACTTGCAGGTTTATCAGGCGGCAGTAAGCGTGATGTATTACCCCTGGGGCGATGCGCGATGGCGCCCCTACCTGTCGCTCGGCTTCGGCGGCGCCCGGATGCAGTATACCGACATCTTCATGTCGGGTGGTCAGGCAGGTTTCTTTGTTCTGCCTATTGCCCTTGGGGTGAAGTATCAATGGAGCGACCGGCTTGCCCTGCGATTCGAATGCTCTGATAGTATCTCGGTCCCTGGCGACAGCGGCCTGAATACGGTCAACAACTTCGCATTCAACGGCGCCCTGGAACTCCGGCTCGGCGGCTCCCGCGTCGGTTACTGGCCCTGGAATCCCGGCCGTAGTTACTGGTGATCTGGTCGTTCCAGGCAGATCACTCGGGCCACTGCGCGGCGCGCCAGCGCTGGAGTCGCGGTGGAAGCTGATCGGGGCAAGCGGTGCCGGTGGCGCCGAGCTGTTCGATGGTGATGGAGGCTACGAGATTGCCTACCAGGCTTGCTTCCGGGAGTGTGGCGCCGGCGGCCAGAGACAGGACCGTGCCAGCCGTGGCGCTGTCGCCTGCCCCGGTCGGATCGGTTGGGCCTTCGACCTTCACGCCCGGTACGTGCGTGACGACCGGATCGCTCACGAGCATTCCGCGTGCGCCCAGAGTGATCAGCACCGGTGCGGCGGCCTTCTTGCGGAAGTCCGGCAGTGCCGCGGCCAGCACATCGAAAGGAACGCGATCGTCCGGCGCCGGATTGTCCAAACCGGCTGCCTCAAACTGGTTGGGCTTGACCAGTACATTGCGGAACTGCCCGATACGGCGGCGACTGTCGGCCAGGAAGATGACGTTCGGGTGGGCCGCTGCGCGGGCGGCAATCGCGTCGCGAACCGCGGTGGTAACGACGCCACACTCGTCTTCCTCCACCTGATCGGCAAGGATCACAGCGTCCAGGTCCGGCAGGAGGCGATCCAGGGATTCCAGCACGGCCTTTTCGAGCGTTTCCGGCGTGGGCGTGCGGTTCTTTGTGTCGTAACGCGAGTGCTCGCCTTCGAGCCCTGCAATGGTCTTGTCGCGGGGCTTGAGGTAAGTAGGCGTTTTTCGCTGGGGATTGCAGTGTAGGTGATCGATGCGGCAGCCGAGGGCGGTGAGCCCCTGGCGCAGTTCGTAGCCTTCGCCATCGTTGCCCGTATAGCCGATTGCCCACAATTCACCGGCCCCCAAGGCAGCCAGGTTGGCGATCACCGTTCCGGCGGCACCGGGACTGTGCTGCACACCAACGACCTGGTGGGCCGCTTTGCCCGTCTCTACGCTATGCTCAACCATGGACGGATCGATATCGAGGTACTTGTCCACGAAGAAGTCGCCCAACACGGCAATGCGCGCGCGGGAAAACAGTCCGAGAATCGTCTCGAGCCGTTCGGGCGTGATGCCCGGAAACCGTTCCATCGAGAACCCCTTTCAGAACAGGTAGTCGAGTAGGGGCTTCCACTCGCGATAGTCGGCAATGACCAGATCGGCGCCGACACCGATCAGCCGATCTCGCTTCCAAGGATCGGGCTTGCCGCTTCGCCCAGCCTCGTCGCTGGCTACGGCCACGGCCACGCCCCCCACCTCCTTGACGTTCTGGATCTCTACGTATCCGTCACCGAAGCCCAACAACCGGTCGCCGGGCACCCGGTTCTCTTCAAGAATGCGTTCGATCACCATCGCCTTGGAGAAGGCGCGATAGTCGTCGCAGGCTCCGTAGATCCTCGGCCCGAAGAAACGCCCCAAACCCAGCAAGGCGGCCTCTTCGAGCACGTACTCCTTGTCGGTACCGCTGGCCAGGTAGAGCGTCAGGCCGCGATCCTGGAGGGCCCCAAGCAATTCGAGCGAATGGGGTACGAGCATGTCTTGCGGCGGTATGGTCCCCGAACGCAACGCCTCGCGCCGGTCCCTGATTCGCCGCATGAGACGGTCCTGATACCACTGTTTGTAGACAACCGGCTCCTCGGGCGCGCCGCCGCGTTGACGAATCTCGTCGGCCAGCCGGATCATCTGGTAGATGGTCTGCTTGCCGGTCAATTCCATGACGAAGTCGTTCGCAACGCGTGCGAGCGTTTCGTGCGACTCGTCGGTACCCGTCTGTTGCAGTGCCTCCACCATCATCGGCACCATCACTTCCGGCCAGCCTTCTCGGATGAGGCTTAGTGTACCATCAAAGTCGAACAACACGTGTTCCAGCGGTGCGTCACGCCGCAGTTCGCGAACGACTTCAATTGCAGTTCCAGGCAGCCAAGCGGTTTGCCCGGCAGACGCAACCGAGCGTTGATAATCGGACTCGTGACAATTGGGCATTGATCGTTCACTCATCATCCTACGGAATGCGACTGTTGCGAGTCAGAGATGCTACCTTCCTTCGCGTTCTCTGCAGTAGCCCGAGCATGCTCTTCCCGCAAGGTCTTGAACAGTCGGCGAATGTCAATCGCCCCGCCAATCGTGACCACAACCGCCAGAATGGCGAACAGACCGACGCCAACAACAAGTACGACCTTCCACAGGATAACCCAGTATTCAATGTCCATCAGACGTTTCCTCCATTCGGAGCGGATTGTGGCTGTCCGTCCTTGTTGCGATCGGGGAAAACCAGAGAACCGGCAATCGTTACCAGGACTGTCACCCCTACAGAGATCAGGCCGACCCACGCGCTGGAAATATCGACAACCACGGAAGACTCTGCGCCGCCCTCTCCCAAGATCGGGGCGAAAACGTGCTGCAGATTGGTCAGCACGTGACCAAGACCTTTCTGAACAGGACCTAATCCGAGAACCGCCGAGAATCCCGTCAGCAGCCCCAGAAATGCGCCCGTCGAACTTGCCCTGCGCCAATAAAGCCCGCACACCAACAACGCAAAGGCGCCGCTGGAGTAGATGGCGCCGGTAACGGCCATGTAGTCCCAGATATCGTCCTTGCCTGCATAGATGATCCCCCAAGCCAGAACCGCCAACCCAATGACTACAATCAGGATCCGAGTTAATGCAACCCGGACCTTGGCGCTGATCGGCCGGCCGTAGGACTCGCTGAATGGAGCGATCACATCCTGGGTAATCACGCTGCTCCAGCAGAGCAGGTAACTATCGTGGGTGGACATGAACGCAGCGAGCATACCGGCGGTGATCAGTCCAATCAGACCGATCGGGAGAATGCGCCCCAGCATCAGCGGCATGGCCATGAGGTTGTTCAGCGGCGCAACTCCTTCGGGAAGCGTCTCCGGTGGCGGATATCCGGCCGGGAAGAAGAGCTGCTTCAAATCGGGGTGTTGCATGACGAACACAAACGCACAAATGCCCCAGAAATACGGGATTAGAAAACGGATCATGAACGAAACCGAAGTGAACATATACTGCCGTTTGACCGCTTTGGGACTATCCATAGCCAGGGCGCGGGCGACCGCCGTGGGCCAGATCGCACAACTGACCAGCCCCATGAATCCCATCCAGATAATATACTCCCATCCGAAACCGCTCTCCGCCACCGTCGGATCGAAACCGGCGGCGCCCATCTCTTGCTGCACCGTATTGAAAATGTTGTCCCATCCCAGGCTGTATGCCGCCAGCACGCTGGCGACGAGCAGCCCCAACGACAGCACGACGAACTGCACGTAGTCGGCAATCACGACAGAGACCATTCCGCCCAGACAGGTGTAGATGAGCACCAGTAACGTCAGGGCAATCATCACAGAAGTCAACACCGTGTCCACGTTTGCCTCACCGGTCGCCGTCACGCCGGATAGTCCGGTAATCCCGACGATGAACATCGAACTGACCTTAAGAAACAGTCCCATATTCAGAATACCGCCGATGGCCATCATGATCCCGCCGAGGATGCGGGTCTTCCGGTCGAACCGGCGTTCATAGAATTCGGGGATTGTCATGACGCCCATTTCTCGCAGGCGGTAGACGAAAAAGCCCGTGGCGCCTACCAGAAAGGTGACAATCCCTGCCGCCAAGGCAATGTGAAACGCGGCGAATCCGCCTGTAAACCCCTTCTGGCTGCTGTACATCACCGTAATCAGGCCCAACTCGGTGCCCGTCATCGTGGCAATGCCAAGGCAGACTCCCAGACCACGCCCGGCGACCACGAAATCGCTCATGTTCACAATAAGCTTGCGGACGTAGAGGCCAATTCCCACAGAAATAAGTGGGTATAAGATAACGATCACCCAGTCGATTGTGGTGAAGTTCGTCTGTTGCAACACTTCGTTCGGGTCGACCATGGCAGGTTTCCGCTCGGGATCGGAGGAAGGGCATGATTCCGGCAAACGCAATACCCAGGTTAGTCCTTATCATAGCAGCCTCAACGCCCGCTGACTACTCCCGGTCACGCCACCGATTGACGAATCCTTGCCCAACGGGTAGCCTGAGGGCGACGTTCGTGATAATCTGGAACGACTACGCGAGGAGCAATTCTATGGACCTCGAAGGGAAGACGGCACTGGTGACGGGGGGAACCAAGGGCATCGGGGCGGCTTCGGCCGTTGCATTTGCCGCCCGTGGCGCCAACGTGGCGATCAACGGCCGCCACGACGATGACGATGCCGCGGCAGTTCGCCAGCGGATCCAAGAGTTGGGCTGCCGCTGCGAGGTCGTGGTTGCCGACCTTAGCAAGCCGGCCGAAGCGGTTCGCGCCGTCGATCTGACGGTCGATCGCCTTGGATCCGTCGATGTGCTTTTCCATAATGCCGGTTCGAACGTTACCGGCGGCCTGTTGGACATCTCGCCCGAGCATTGGCATGAGGCATTCGATCTGCACGTTCATTCCGCATTCTACCTATGTCGGGCTGTCATTCCTGCCATGCGACGTAGCGGCGAAGGAGCGATTGTCCTGATGTCCTCCGTTGCCGGCATTCGCGGTATCCCGATGAACATCGCGTATCAGGTGGTCAAAGGGGCGATTCCCCAGTTCACCCGGGCCCTGGCGCGCGAGTTCGCGGCCGACCACATCCGCATCAATGCCGTAGCACCAGGCATCGTCCGAACCCGGTTCCATGCCAAGCTTTCGGAAGAGCAGCGGAAGGTCAACGTCGAGCAGCGCATCCCACTCGGCTACGAGGGGCAGCCGGAACATATCGCCACCGCCGTGGTGGAACTGGCAACGAACGACTACATCACCGGCGAGACGCTTGTCGTCGATGGCGGACTGACCATGCGCATTGCCTAAGGGCTCGCGAAGGAATAAATGGTCGATTTTGGCGCGGCGAGGACAAGGCTGTGCAGGAAGGCGAAGCAGGCATATTGCCTTATACGTCGATGCAGCCTGACGCACACAGCCGTAGCCGCAGCCCGCCCAAACCGGCCAGTTATTGATTTGCGGGCCCTAAGGTTGCGGCGACTCTTCCTCCGCCTCTGGCGAGGTGAGATGAAAATCGAAGTGGTTTTCTTTGTCTGCGGCAACCGTGGCCTTCAGGTCGCGCTCGCGGTAGACCAACTGGGCCAGTTCCTCACGAGAACCGAACTCGGGATCGTCCACTTTGCGGCCGGTCGGCTGCAAGGCTTGAACCGTCACGCGATAGGCGCCGGGCGGCAACCCTCGCTCGGCAGGAGCCGCGAATGTGCCGTTCCGCACGGTAATCGCGGAAGTGTTTGGCGTTTCGGTCTCGACGGGTTGGAAACTGATCGTTCCCAACTCCAGCGGTTTGCCATCGAATGTCACGGCGCCGCTGACGGCCAACCGACCGCCGGCCGGCGCGCATCCGGCCAGCAGCAAGAACGGAACGACGAACAAACAATGGTGCAGACGAAACATACTTTGCGCAGTATGCACTACCATATTCAACTGTGTCAAGGCCCAACCCCCGTTGCCACCGTCGCCGGGTGCAGCAGCAGACTTGCACGGCTGGAAAAAGGCCACAGGCCGGCTTGCCCGGCCCGCAGCCGTGGTCAGTTGGCGACTGGTAACACCCCCAATTGATTCTCGTCTCCCACGGCGCCCGGGCTCCGATTTGGCATCGGCCGAATCGCAAGGTCGAATCGAATCCGGCGCAGGATCGTTGGGGCAGTAATCGGCCATGCCCCCGGAACCTTCCTGCCGATTATGCAATCTGACGAATCTATTACACTTTCTTGCAGTACGAACGGGCAACGGTTGGCCCGGCCTCTCGCCCAGGGTATGCTGGAATACGTTCGGGCTTCCGGTGTTCCAATTGCCCTTGCCTTCAGCCTGGGAGTATGCCATGAAACGTTCGGATCGTCGCGAGTTTCTGCTTCAAACGTCTGCCGTCGGGCTGGGGTGCCTGGGTGGCGTCCTGTCTGCAACCGACCTGAAGGCCGCCAATTCGGACGGCAGCGGAACACTTCGGGCAGGCACGGCCTGCGTTGACGTTACACCGCAGGAGTTTCCCGTGTTGGTGTGCGGCAGCTTCTACAGTCGCTCCGCCTCGACTGTCAATGATCCACTCTTCGCACGATGCATCGTGTTGGACGACGGCCAGAAGAGACTAGTCCTCGTGGTTGTCGATACGATTGCCATTCCCGATACGATGGACGACAAGGTGAAGGCCATCGCCGCGAAGGCCACCGGCATTCCTGCGGAGAATATGCTCATTTCGGCAACGCATACGCACTCGGGCGGATCCGTGGTCGGGGCACTGGCCACGGAACCCGACCCTGCCTACAGCGAGTTCCTGCCGGGCAAGCTGGTCGAGTGCATCGAGAAGGCGGCCGCGAATCTGCAGCCGGCAAGGATCGGATGGGCCGGTGAAGACCATCCGGAAGGTACTTTCTGTCGGGTATTCATTCGCCGTCCGGACTGTATCGGCACCGATCCGACCGGGCGGCAGACCATCCGGGCGATGATGCATCCCGGTCACCAGAATCCCGAGTACATCGGCCCCTGCGGCCCGGCCGACCCGGAAGTTTCGGTCTTGGCGGTCGAGTCGCTCGAAGGGAAGCCAATGGCCCTGCTGGCCAATTACTCGATGCACTATTTCGGGGCGAGTGCGATCTCGGCCGATTACTACGGCGATTTTGCGCGCATTATCTCCCAACGGTTGGCCGATGGCGATCCCTCGTTTGTCGCCATGATGTCGCACGGCGCCAGCGGCGATCAGCAATGGCGCGACTATGCCAACCCCCAAAAGCCGACCTCGCGCGAGGCGTACGCGACCGCGGTCGCCGAAGCGGCGTTGCGGGCGTACAGCAAGATCGAGTTCCACACCTCCGTTCCCCTGGCGGTAGCCGGGCAGCGCGTGAAGATCAAGCTTCAACAGCCGGACGGGGATATCCAGGCGTGGGCCGAGAAACTCTACGCCGAAATGGACGGACGCCTGCCGCGTTCTCTGCCTGAGGTCTATGCGCGCGAAGTCATGTTGCTTCGTGAACTCGACGTGGTGGAGCGCAAGCTCCAGGTAATGCGTATTGGAGGGCTTGGTATTGCTGCCTGGCCTGCCGAGGTCTATGCCATCAGCGGGTTGAAACTCAAACTCCAATGCCCCCTGCCCGACATGTTCAACATCGAACTGGCCAATGGGTTCTTGGGCTACATCCCTCCGCCCGAGGTGCGACCGTTGGGCGGCTACAACACGTGGCCGGCCCGTCACACCGTGACGCAGAACGATACGGAAACGATTATGGTCGAGACGCTGCTGAGGTTGTTCGAGCGTGTTACCGGTCAGAAGCGTCAAGAGATCGTTCTTTCGCAAGGGCCGTTTGCCAAGAAGGTCCTTGCTCGGAAGCCGGTTGCATACTGGCGACTGGGAGAGATCGAGGGGACACAGGCAATGGATTGTTCCGGGCGCGAGAATCATGGTGTTTACCAATCCGGCTATGCGTTCTACCTGGACGGTCCGGACCGCGACGATCTGCGTACCGATGGCGAGAAGCCACGCGCCGTGCAGTTCGCCGGTGGACGCATGAAGACGCAGCTTGAACCTGCCGACGACTACAGCGTCGAGTTCTTCTTCTGGAATGGGTTGCCGAACGACAATCGGCCCGTAACCGGATACCTGTTCTCCTGGGGGCCGGATGGTGACGCGACGTGTCCCGGCGACCATTTGGGCATTGCCGGCACGGCCGGTCCGGAGTTGTCCCCCGGACGTCTTTTCTTTTACAATGGTAATGAGAAGAAAGAGCTGCTTTCGGGCAGCCCCGTGATTGAGCCGAAGACGTGGAATCATGTCCGCATGGTACGCCGCGGCGAAGAGGTGGCCGTTTACCTGAACGAGGGCGCCGAGCCCATCTTCGCCGGTACAGTGTCGGTCACTCGCCCCAGCGGATGCAGAGACGTATTCGTGGGCGGGCGGTGCGATGGCTTTGCCAATTTCGAGGGGCGTATGGCCGAGACGGCCCTGTTTCCCGCCTGAACCCCCTTGACTCCCCATTCTTCCCCGTTTATGCTTGACCTCTGCCCTCTGTGGGAAGCATCAAATTTCGTGTCCCTTTCCTAACTCTTTCCTAGGAGAGCGGCGATGGTTCGCAACGTTTCATGTTGGATAGCGGTAGGCTTGATTCTCTTGGTGGTCACCGAGGGGAGGTCGGCGATAGTCCATCGCTACCAGTTCGAAGACGGTTCCGGGACCACGGTGGCTGACTCGGTGGGCACCGATCACGGCACAATCCGCAACGCCGGCGGAACCGGCAGTTGGACCACCGGCCGCTTCGGCGGAGCCTGGGACGGAACGGCCTCCGGCTTCGTGTCGGTGCCGAGCACGGGCGTGCCGACCAATCGCGGGTCGTTCGTCCAGTGGGTGAAGGTGGACTCCGGGGCGAACAACTGGAGCGACCCGCTGACCACGCCTTTCGTCGATTCCGACTACGCCCCCTATCCGATGCGCATGGAAGTTGGGAATACTGGGGCCTTGAATGTCTGGGGAATCCCCAATAATTCAAGCGGCTACGGAACCATCGAAACCGCCTCCCCGATTCGCGACGGCGCCTGGCGCCAATTGGTGTTGACCTACGATCAGGCGGCCAATCGGGCCGTGGTCTATGTCGACGGCCGCTCGGCAGGAAGCGCCAGCTACGATCCGACCGGCGCGACCGTGAACCCGACCTGGCTGATGGGCGCCCGTATCGAGACAGGGAACGATCGTTGCAGCGCGGTCTACGACAGCGCGGCCGTTTACGATCATGCCCTCACTTACTGGGAAGTCTGGGATGTGTACCAGGCGACCAGCGACGGGGTGACCCAGGGGAACGATCTGGCCGTGGCCCCGGGCCCGGGGCCGCAGCACTATTATGCGTTTGCCGCCGCCGACCGGGCGGTAGCCTACATGGAACCCGATCTGCGGTCGGGCTACGACGCCCTGGTGCGCGGTGGCGTCTGGAGTGGCGACAACCCACCTCAGAACACCGGCGCGTGGCAGAAGGCCTCCGAAGGCGACGAAGTGATCCTCCCCATGGCCGTGGATCTTACCCAGGGAACCTACGAAGGCTGGTTCAAGAGTGAGACCACCTCCAGGGACTGGAGCAACCCCCTTGCCACGGCGATCCGCAATATCAACGATCCTCAGCCGAACGACTCGATGCGCATCGAACTAACCTCCGGCGATACGCATATCTACGACGCTCCGGGGGCCGGCAGTATCCACACCGGCATTGACACGACCGACGGCCAGTGGCACCTCCTCTCGCTGACCTACGCTGAAGGCGAGCACGTACAATTGTTCATCGACGGCGTCCTTGCCGGCGAGAGCAGTGGCAACTACAACGCCGCCGAGGCCATCGACCGCGGTTACGACGTGTTGGGAATGCGGTCTGCGGGAAATGGCGGTGGATGGCGGGGTTCTGTGGGCGCCTTCGCCTACTTCGACCGCGTTCTGTCCGACTCCGAAATTCTCGCCCATTTTCAGACCGGGATCCCTGTTCCCGAGCCTTCCGCGTTCGTGCTGGCCTGCCTCGGGCTCCTGGCCGTGATTGCCCGCGCCCGGCGCCGGCGTTTTGGTTAAGCCTTGGCCCTACGGCGTTTCAGAGAGCACGTGCCCAGGCGGATAGACGGGTCAGCTCCAGTTGCCCGCAAATACCAGAAGCACAAGATGTTACGACTCTCCCTCGTAGTAGTGGCTCCGCCCCCCTCACGCCTTGGCGCGCATTGTCTTGCCGCCACGTACGCGAGACGATGGAGAAGAACCACGATGATACTGAAGACGACGGTAATGTGTGCATGTGTCTGGCTGGCCGGGGCCTTCGCGTTTGGCGTCGAACCGCCTGCATCGGAGCCGATGTCGCTGGCCGGCCGGATCGCGGCTGCCCGGCAGCTCTGCAAGACCTACGTGCATAGTCTCGGGAGCCCCGACACCGATCTGGTGTATTGCTTCCGACTCGATACGCCCAAAGGCCGCGACTCGTTCGAACCAACCGAATCTGTGGCCAGGGGATACTTCCAGGGAACTTACAAGCCCTGGGGCTACGGCGCCGGTTTCGAAGATGTGGCCTACCACAATGGCACACTCCTGTTCGCCCTGTGCGACGCGTACGACGCCACCGGCGAACCCTACTTCCCCGATCTGGCCCGGCGGATCTTTGCCGGCATGCGGCGCATCGGCACGCTCAGCCCGGCGCCCGGTTTTGTGCCCCGCGGGCCACATCCCAACGGCAAGAGCTATTACCGCGATTCCTCGCTCGATCAGCACACGCTCTATGTGTGTGGTCTGTGGCGCTATTACCACAGTCGCATTGCCGACGTTGACCAGAAGGCCTTCATTCGCGACTCGGTCGATGCCATCGCCACACGTATGGAAGCCAACAATTGGTTCGTACTCTCCGAAGACAATAGCGTGCAGGCGCACGCAGGCGGTGGCAATTGGCGGAGTTCCGATCACCTGCTGCTGTTCCTGTTGGCGGCGGCCAAGGACATTACCGGCAAGGAGCACTGGCGAGTGGAGTACGACAAATACAGCAGCGAGCACGAGGGCAAGCGTTGGAGACAGCTCGCTCGGCCGTTGCCTGACAGTGCGCCCGGCTACTCGTTTTTCAATAACCAAAAGGCCTTTCGTTTGAACGTACTTGCACGGATCGAAGAGGATCCGGCACGCCGACAGATCGCGGTCGACCATCTCCGCCGGACCGCTGCCGACATGCTCGACGGCAATTTCTTTACCCGCTGGCGACGTGTCGATTGGATCGGTGACGGACAGAGCGAGAAATACGTAAACACCTACTTGGGGCCACTCGGCTATACTACGGCTTCGACCGCGACAATCTTCGACCTGTGGGGCAAGTATGATCCGCAACGTCACGGCATGAAGATGCCCGACGGCGTGTATCGAAGCTACTTCGGGCCAACCATGACGGTCCCGCTCATGGCCTGACAAATCGCAGTTCTCTCTGGTGATGCCAGGCTCTGCGATCGGGTTGGTGCGGAAATTCCTGAACTGCACAAACGCATGGATGCCGACCGCATGCCATCGGGCTGGGCCTGGAACTATGCAACGGTACTCGCCCTGCTGGACGTGGCCCACCGCGCGACGGCGGCCGAGTAGAGCCCTCTTGCCACAACCTGCGAAACGAACGCATGTCGGTTTCTGGGTGGTATCCAGGTAGGGTGGGTGGTTCTGGTCGGCCAATCGCCGGGACATTGCCTGCACGCACAACGTAACGTTGCAACGTACCGCTGGTACACGCCGCCCTCGACCAGGTTCACCCACGCGTGTTCGACGTCAGTCAATGCGTGGGTGAACCCGGCTTATTCCTCTCTACCCAAGGGGCGATTACTCCAGATCCCAGTCGTCCGTCCGGAACGGCGAGGCAGGCAGATCGGCCGAATTGACCAGGGTGGCCTTCGGGTTCTCGGCCCATGCATAACGCACTGCGGCCGGGTCCTCGATCTCGCTGCTGGAGACGACGACCGTATCGGGACCTGTGATCGTGGCGTCGGCCCAGACGAACTTCTCGTCCGGCCCTGCGATGGCGAAGCCTTCGAGCTTGTCGCCGCGAACGGCCAGGCCGGCGCCGACGTGATCGAACTTGACCGTGATCTTGCCGTCCTTCTTCTCCATCGACTTGTACAGGGGTCCGGAAGCCACGCGGTCTTGCCCATACGTGTGCGCCAGGGCCCAGTACGCAAGCCGGCGGCCTACGTCCTGCTTGTTTCGCGGGTGGATGTCGTCGGCTTCGCCAATGTCGATGGTGACTGCCATCCCGGTTCCGGGCACCTTCAGTGCCTTGAGCATCTGTTCCTGGACGACGACCCAGCCGGTTGTCTGGGAGGGTTCCGTTTGGGCACGTCGGAAGTTGGGAAGCTGCACGTAGAGGAAGGGGAACTCGCCTTGATCCCATCGCGCCCGCCAGTCGGCAATCATCAGGGCAAGCTGCATGCCGTACAATGCTGCGCTGCCCCCTCCCGCGTTCGATTCCCCCTGATACCAGATGGCGCCCCGCATTCCGTAGGGGACCAACGGGGCAATCATCCCATTGAAGAGGCATGCAGGCCGATGAGGGTTAAGTCTCGGCGCGACGGGTCTTCTCGGTCGGCGGGGCAGTTCGGTCTTGCCGGCGGCCTTCAGCTCGGCGGTCCGCTCTTCCCATGCCTTCAGGTCGCGTTCGAAACGTTCTTCCGCCTTCTCAGGATTCCAATCGCGGATTCTTCGGCCCCAGTCGTCGAGCAAGGACGTCAGTTCAGGCTTCTCCTGCTGCCGTTCGATACTGGTCCACGCCTGCACCGGTGTACCACCCCACGAGGAATTGATCAGTCCTACGGGGACGTCAAGTTCCTTCTCCAGTTCCCGCCCGAAGAAATAGGCCGTTGCTGAAAAGCCGCCGACGGTCTCCCGGCTGCAGACTTGCCACGAACCCTGGACGTTGTCTTGGGGCGTTTCGGCCGGCGTACGGGCGACGGTGAACATGCGAATTCGCGGATGATTGGCCGCTGCGGTCTCTTGCTCGATATCCTTGCAGCGACTGACGGTCATGGCCATGTTCGACTGCCCCGAGGCCAGCCAAACCTCGCCCGCGAGCACGTCCGGTATCTCGATAGTGTTGTCACCTTTGACCGTGAGCGTATACGGGCCCGGATCTGCGATCGGGGCCAGTTCTACAGACCACTTCCCCTGGGGATCGGCCGTAGCCTGCTCAGTCTGCCCGGCCAGACTTACCGATACCTTCTCGCCAGGATTCGCCCATCCCCAAACCGGAATCGCAAGATCACGTTGCAAGACCATGTGCGGCGCGAAGATTCCTGGCAGCTTCACTTCGGCGACGGCAGGCATACCTGCTGCAACGAGCAAGACAGCCGCGGCCATAAGGATCCCAAGACAGCGACGATTCATCACGATGTACTCCTTTCCAGTAACGAGCGACACTTCCACAAAACCACTCCGGACAATTGTGAACCGGTTTGGGTTCACGGTATCAGGATACCCCGCGAGTGACCGGAACGCGAGGGGAGCAAATCCCGGTTGTCGCTTGCTCCACTTTCCGCGTTCCTTGTCTCAGCCATGGCAGGAATGGACCGGCCATGCATCACTGCCAGCCGGTTTGTGGCACCGCCTTTCGACGGTCTTCCCTCTTCCGGCAAGCTTGTTGACCTGATCGGTCGAAACACACTCGCGACGCCGCAACACCCCTTCCACGGGGAGGGGCAGGGGGGCGATACATTGCAGACGTATCCCATTGGATATCCTGAGGGGATGTCCTTCTTGCCGCAGCACTCCGACTTCCGACGAACGCAAAGCGGTTTCGCACCGGCGGCGCAAACCGGAAATTCTGATGGTGGATACCGGAGAAGCGCGATGATCGCTATCGAGACGGCGATTCGCACGCCCCCGCCGCCAGCTTGACGCATAGGCTTCGTCATCTTCGTGGCGCTTGCCTCAAACCCCCTGTGCCGTCTACGATTTCTAGATGGAGGAGCCGTTTCGCACAAGCACTTTGTCAGGGAAGAGACAACGTCACCAGATTCTCCGTGACGAAACATCTCCGGACGCACTGACCTGGGAACCTTGATCGGCCGCCAATCAAGCAGACCGTTGCAGTGGAACAATGGCGCCCATTGCGCTGTTCAACGGGCGAAATGGTCTGCATCGAGAACTGCCGGCGAGCACAATGGGCCGCACTCTTTTGTCGGCCGCAGAACGTGGTCGGTCCTCGCGGCTTGCCAGAAGCCGCGGTTGGCGAATGCAGAGATATGGTTGCCTCAGGGGGCTTGTGGCCCGTCCAGGCACTTCATATACTTCCTGTTGAAGGGGAATAGTCCAGCAGGAAGGGGGCGTCATGGAATCTGAAGGCAGGACGAAGGACGAACTCCTTGCCGAATTGGCCGCATTGCGAGCCCGGGTCGGCGAGTTGGAGCAGGCCGATGCCGAGCATCGGCAGGCAGTTGAAGATCTGCGTCAGTCCGGACAACGCCTGATGCTCCATTTTCACCAGACGCTGTTGGGCGCAATCGAATGGAGTCTGGAGCTTCGAATCACGAGATGGAACCCGAGAGCGGAGCGCATTTTTGGCTACACGCAGGAAGAAGCACTCGGGCAACACGTATCGTTCATTGTCCCGCACGAAGTCCGTGAACACGTCGAGCAGATCTGCAGGGATTTGATTGCCCACAAAGGTGGGGAACGCAGTACGAATCAGAATGTTGCCAAGAGCGGACGACGAATCCTTTGCGAATGGTATAACACGCCGCTGGTAAACGCAGACGGAAACGTCGTCGGAGTTGCCTCTCTGGTTGACGACATCACGGAACGAACGCGGGCCGAAACGGCTCTGCGGCAGCAGACCCGGGAACTCACGGCCATCAACAACTTGAGCCAACTGCTGAACGTCCACCTCCCGCTCAACCAGTTCGGCGAAGCCGCCATCCGAGGCATTGTCGATGCCGTCAGTCCCGACATCGTCGTTCTGTTCCGGCGTGATGGCGAGACGCTGCCGCTCCAATGTTGCGGCCCATTGCAGTCCGTCTTCGCTCATGATCACACGCCGCTGCACCAGGTTGGCGAATGCCTTTGCGGATTGGCCGTCAGTGAAGGTCGAGCCGTTTATTCGACCGACATTCGTTGCGATTCTCGCTGCACTTGGGACGAGTGCAAGAAGGCGGGACTACGATCCTTTGCCGCATTGCCCCTGCAAACAGGCGACGAGATTATTGGCGTACTGGGGCTCGGTTCCGCCGCAGAGCGTGATTTTCGAGAGCAGTCGGGTTTTCTCGAAACCATGGCGAACGAGATTGGCATGTCGTTCCACAATTCTCTTCTTTACGAGCGACTGCAACTCCATGCCGTCCAACTGGAACACCGGGTTGCGGAGCGCACTTCCGAACTGCAAGCCTCCAACGAACGACTCCGCCGGGAGATCGAGGAACGACGCCAGACGCAAGCCACATTGGACGCCTTCTTCAGTGCATCCACGGCGATCTTGAACGTCTTGGACGAGGACATGCGGTACGTCAAGTCGGACGATCTGACGCCAACCTACTTCGGGCTGGATTCCCAGAGTATCATCGGCAGGTCTGCCAGGGAGTTGGTCCCGCAGTTCATTGACGACATCACTCCGCTGATCCGCCGGGTGATTGAATCCGGTGAAGCAATCCACAACGTTGAAGTGAAAGGACCGGTGCCAAGTCGCTCTGGGGCGTCCGCTTACTGGCGAGCATCCTATTTTCCGGTGCCGTTGGCCGAAGGAAAACGCGGGCTCGGTGTGATTGCGGTCGAAATCAGCGATATGAAACGCGCCCACGAGGCCCTGCTTCGAGAACGCCGCACGCTGAAGCATATGCTGCAGGCGAGTGACCACGAACGACAACTGATTGCCTACGACATCCATGACGGACTGGCCCAGCAGTTGGCCGGCGCAATCATGCAGTTCGAGGTCTTCGACCACCTCAAAGCAACCAAGCCGAAGCCGGCAGACGATGCCTTTCGCGCCGGGGTAACAATGCTTCGTCACGCGCACTTCGAAGCTCGGCGGCTCATTGGCGGTGTCAGACCACCCATCCTGGACGAATCTGGGGTTGTAACGGCCATTGCGCACCTCGTTCATGAGAAGACCAACAACGGCAGTCCGAAAATCGCGTTTCACACCAAAGTCAATTTCACCCGATTGTCCCCGGTTCTCGAAAACGCCGTCTACAGAATCGTCCAGGAGGCCCTCACAAATGCCTGCCAGTACAGCAGAAGCGAGGATATTCGCATCAGGCTGGTGCAGAAGGGCAACCGCATGCATATCGAAATCGAAGACTGGGGAGTCGGCTTCGACGCCAAGGTCATCCCCGAAAAACGGTTTGGGCTCTCGGGCATTCGGGAGCGTGCGAGAGTGCTGGGAGGCAAGTGCCGCATCAAGAGCACGCCTGGCGTGGGAACCAAGGTAGTCGTCCAGTTGCCGGTGGTTGCAAGGGAAGAGGAAGAATGACTGGGGCGACGCCGGTCTGGTATGTCGGTCTGCACTGCCGTGAAGCGATTGCGCGACGATTGGGACGAGTCTGACGAGCACAATGAATGGGGCAAGTACCGAATGATGTTTGGAGACGTCGGTGGCATGTGCTTCCTGATCGACAAGCGCGGCAACGTGACCTGGGCTTGGGATTGCTACTGATGAAAGGCAACAGTCCCTCGTGAATATGTCAACACCATTGAAACGTCCACTGCTGATACTCGATCTTGAGGGTGGCGCAACAGGCGATTGGCCATATGATGCTACGGGAATCGGTCGTTTTGCTCTCAGCCTCGCATCCTTCAAAGGCGACTCGATGTAGTAGCAAACATCAAACTCTCCCGGACAAGCCGGGAGTTGACCCAGGGTGCGCTAACACGGCCCTCGGCTTTGTTGCTGAACCGCGTGTGCGGCTCGGAGGCGTGATGGGGCTTCCTTGTAGAACCGCGCCGGCGGTTCGGATGCGTGGCGAGCCTATCCGCTCCGGTTGAGCACAAACGGGAGAGGCGCATTGCATGTTGTGATGTTCCACGGTATTCTGTGCATACGCTTGTTTGCCGTTCATCGTGCTTTTGCTTGCCCGTATCATGACCGAGAATCCCTATCAGTCGCCGAGCTTTGTTGTGAAAGGCAACCGCGCAGAGTCCAGCTTGCGACACGAGGCACGGCGGAGCTTTCGCACTGCGGCATTGATTCTGTTCCTGCCGGCGGCATACAACTATTGGGCTTTCGACCGGTATGCGGTCGGCCGGCTTCACGAAGATATTGCCAGTGTGTGCCGTGTGGCCAACATGCTTGGCCTCGTGATTGGTGCGGGGCTGATCTGGCATGTCGGTCTGCCCTGCCTTGAAGCGATTGCGCAATGCCTGCGGATTGTGTTCGCAAGGAGCACGGATCGTGAGGCGTGGGATGAGACGCTCTACCGGTCGCTACGCAGCGTGGTCTATCTCGCGATCCCCGGTGCGGTACTCTGGATGGGGTGGGTGTTTGGGTACTATCATATGCTCGGTGATTTCTATACGCTGTCATGGGCGATTGGTATACCAGCTCACCTGCTGGGCGCATGCTGGTATGTGCCGCTGGCGTATCGATGGTATCGCCTGGCGGTGTCGGGGGCCGATTACCGTGCGGCGGAGAAGTAGGGACGGTTGGCGTCAGTTGTTGTCGCACGAAGCATCTCGCAAGGCCCAACGAAGCCCAGGGACGCTCTAGCGCAGCATTGGAACACGGTGGCCTGTCGTCTCCAGAACCCGGAATGGGTTTTTCAGCCTGGTGCCTTGTAGAACCACCTTCGGGGTTCACGAGACGCTGGGGGATGCTGACCCAGGGTGCGCTATCGCGACCCTGGGCTTTGTTGTTGAACCGCATTCGCGGTTCGGAGGCGTGGTGGGGCTTCGTTGCAGAACCGCGCCAGCGGTTCGGATCCATGGTCGGCCCATGTTGTGGGACCTTGTCGCCGGTTCGGATGTTTGGTTGGCCTATCCGCTCCGGTTGAGTACGAACGGGAGATGCGCATTACGTATTGCTATGCTCGACCGTATTCTGTGCTTGCGTTTGCGTGCCGTACCTCGGCTTTTCACAGCTCGGCGGCTCACTGGTCCATGGGGCGCATGGCGAAGGATGAGGTTGGGTCTGCCAGAAGTGCTCCGGAGAACTGTTCCTGTTCCGGATCAAACGAACACCGTATTTCTTCTCTTCCGTCCTTGAAGAATATGAGCGTCTTGTCCTTGACGCTCCACCCGTTCCAGGCAGACATTCTATGTTCGTTGAACATATTGCCCTGGCAGGAACCATCCGCATTGAATACAAAGATGGTATCAGCGCTTTTCTTGACGATGCCATTTACAAAAGCTATTCTGAACCACTTCTTCGAGACCAGCAGCGTTCGCATGTGATTGTCGGTGACCTCATTTGGGGCAAGAGCGAAGATGTCCTTCGTCGCATCTTCGATCTCTTTCAGTCGTGCTTCAATCTTGCCCTTGGGCGCACCCACCGCATCGGCCTTGGCCAGGCCGTACCAATATGCAGCTCGGGTTCGGAGCCGCTCAGCGGCAACGCCGTCGATTTGCTTCTGCAGTTCCCACCATGCATCAGCGAGAGAAATACGCGCCGCCGGGTCGGGTGGATTCTTCAGGTCTTGGAGCGCCACAACGCGCATTGCATCCGGCGCGCCCTTTTCGAGCAGCGGCAGCCCCTTGTCCCAACTGCCCTGGACCAGGCAGTAGTACTTGCCTGCCCAGCCGTTGGCAGTCGGATCATCGGGAGCGTCCTCGAGCGTCTCGACCCCTTGCTTACACCGCGTCACAAAGGCCGCCCATTGCTCCATCGACTTATTGAAGACGCCAATCTTCCGGACGTACTCTGGATTCCGAAGGTGGCGAACAGCGGCAAGAACGATCCGCCCGACCTCCTTGACTGTTTCTTTATCCCCCCGCTCAGCGGCCTCCTTGATGGTCACGAGCCCTTTCGTGACAACGGAGGTTCGGCGGCGATCGTCGGAAACCGCACTGCGGAGCACATCGACCTTCATGGCGAGCGAGTCCACGTCAAAGGCGTTTTCCAATTCGCCGATGGCCTCGAACGCGGAATCACAGTCACCGGCAGCCGTCGCGACGTCTCGGGCTTCACTGAGCAGAGCGAACTGGCTGGCAGGGTCTTTCCCCGATTCTCGCGCCTGGGCAAGCAGCCGTTCAACGAGCGGCTCTTTGTCTTCTGCGGCGTACTGTGCGGCGTAGACCTCATGGATCGTGTCGATGGCCTTGGCCACGTCAGACTCGCTGGGGATAGCCACGGTTCTATGGGGGTTCGGCGACGGTTCTCGCGTTGCTTCGGAGTCCCACTCGCAGACATAGCCATCGACATCCTGCGCCAAGGTGCCTCCCATCGAAGGCATTCCCGCTCCATTGCCTGGTCTACACACGAATATCCCATCCTTCACGACAGAGAGAAAGAAGAACTCTTCACTCGCGGGCCGCTCTGCTCCATAGATGGTCGGCCGTCCTCCTCCCGCGAACGTAACCGGTCTTCCATTGAGCCAAAGGAGCGGACCATTCGCGTCGCGATGTCCCCCTACCCACACGACTGTGGAGACTGCGCCCTTCAGGTTGCCAATGAACTCCAGCTCCTCCCCTGTGTCAATGCACGCCAACTGCCCGCCAATCTTCTCGCACGCCTGCCTGGCCTCTGCCCATGATATACCGCGAGCCTCGATGAATCGATACGTGTGCTCCTGGAACTCCAATGCCTCGGTGGGACCATCTGGGGCAACTTGCCAATCGGGGATTGGCGTCATTGTAGACGTATTCAACGCGTCGCCCGTTGAACTCTCGTCTGCGAGCGGCTGTTGAATCTGCGATTGCGGCTCCCGATCGGGCTCCGCAGCAAATTCAGGGCGAGGCCGGTCTTTCGGCGAAGATGCCGGCCGCCTCGATTTGTTGAGTACAGGCGGCAGAGCCGGCGATGCCGGTTTCGGCTGCGGAGAGGCCGTGGCCGTCGAAGGCTTCACGGGTTTCTCGCGGCCGGTCATTTCCAGAGCGACAACCGCGCCCACTACCACGAGAATAGCCACACCAATCGCAGCAGGCGCGTGCCACGTTTGTTTTTTGCGGCGCAGCGTCCTGTGAGCAGGTGACGTCTCGCGAACTGGCGCCACGCTTGGCAGCACGGGGACAGCCGTGGCAACAGGTACGGCGGGCGATGTCTTGCTGCGTAACGACTGATCGTATTGGGCTTTTTTTGCGGGATCGAGAAGACACACTCGCGCCGCGCCGATTTCATTGAGCAGCTTCTGCGACAGCACGGAGTGCTCGCCCGTTTGAAAGGTGCGAACGTACACCATCCGCTGATCGGCCGCGTGCTCGATCACGTCAGGGTCGTTCTCATATTCATCAATGCCCAATAACCGATAGTGCGTGGGCGGCTGGTCCTTCGGCGAGATTCCAAGCCAGCGATGATACGGGTCGAAGCGATCCGGCATCGACCACCTCCTCTCACGCCACCGGTGGGGTTTTTGGTGGCCCGGAAGATCGGGAACACCAGTCCATTCTGTATCGGACGCACCAAGGGAAAGAACCCCCTGAAGCGCCCGCAACGACTACTCGTATTGTGGCAGATCCGCCCGCCACCTGCAAGCCGGGGCTCCAAATAGGCACGAGTGGGTAGTTCTGGGTACCCTGGAAAACCACGGGGAAAGTGCCGCATGTAGCGATTTTCTCGATTTTCCGGATTGTATCGCCGATATGGTGCGGTAGCAGCTCTATCTCTCTGTCACGAAATCCACGTCGGGTCCGGCGTGCGCGAACATTCCGGGGGTACTATCATGCTGAAATGGTTTTCTCTGCTTACTCTCTTGGCGGGACTTGCGACCGTGGGGAGTGGCTGCGCTTCGTGTTATATGGGGCACCCGGGCCATCCGTACAGGGTGTGTGATCCGACGCATTGTGCCGACGGCTGCGGGACATGTGGCGTGATGGCAGAACCATGCCAGGATGTCTGCGGTTGCGGCGGATGCGCTGAATGCGATATTTGCGATCCGTGCAGTCCGTGCTACTACGGAGAGTATTCTCCCTTTGGCATTCTGGCGCCCGTCTTTCGGCTGTTCCGTCCGGTTGCCTGGATGGGACCCGCCTGCGGCGAACGCTACTGGGGCGACTATATCTCGTCACCGCCGGACTGCTGCGATCCGTGCGACTGCTATGGCAACTACACGGGCATGCATGTGGACAACTGCCCAAGGCGATGCGCCCACAAGACGTATGGTGCGTGCGTCGAAAGTGGCTGCACGACCGGATGTATAGAGAGCGGATGCGAATCCGGATGCACCGAGTGCACCAGTTGCCAGACAGGCTGTCAGACCTGCGACGCAGGCACGGTACAGTCTGGCCGTGTTGTCGCTCGCCAAGTGCACGCGCCGATGCAGCCCCGTTACCTTGGCCAGCGTCCATTGCAGACGCCTGCACAGCGGCAGGCCGCATACCGGACGTATCGTACCGGTGTTGTGGTACGCTAAGGGTTGAGATCTGAGCGTGCAAATGCCCTTGTCGGAATCGAATGCGCCCATTCTGGAGGCGAGGCATGTAAGTAAGGCGTTTCCCGGTGTGCAGGCGCTGGGAGACGTCTCGCTTGCGTTAAGGCCGGGCGAAGTCCATGCGCTGATGGGCGAGAATGGCGCGGGCAAATCGACCCTTGTGAAGATACTGGCCGGTCTGCATCTGCCCGATACGGGAGACATTCTGCTCGGCGGGCGGGGCGTATCGATCCGCTCTCCGCACGAGGCCATGCGTCTGGGGATCGCGATGATTCACCAGGAACTCATGCCGGTACCCGATCTGACGGTCGCGGAAAATGTCCTGCTTGGAAATGAGCCGACGCACCGGCTGTCAGGGTGGATCGACCGGCGTGCATTACGCGCGGAGGCGCGCCGGCTTCTGTCGTTGCTGGATGCCGACATCCCGGTTGATCGGCGGATGGGGGAATTGTCGGTGGCGCAGATGCAGACCGTCGAAATCGCCAAGGCGCTGGCGTGCAACGCGCAGATTGTCATTATGGACGAGCCGACGGCCGCCATTTCGGGCCGCGAGGTTGAATCGCTGTTTCGGGTCATCGATACGCTGAAGAAACGCAGCGTGGCGATTGTCTATATCACCCACCGGATGGACGAGGTCTTTCGGATCGCCCAACGGATTACCGTACTGCGGGATGGCCTGCGGGTCGGAACCTACGCGGCAAGTGAACTGGACCGGCCGAAGCTGATCGCGCTGATGGTGGGCCGCGAGCTGACGTCGGTGTTCCCGACACCGGTGGCGGTGCGTGGTGAGATTGCACTGGCGGTCCGCGATCTAAGCCGCGCCGGGGCCTTTCGAAATGTCTCTTTCGATTTGCGTCGGGGCGAAGTACTGGGGCTGGCGGGGCTGATGGGGGCCGGGCGCACAGAAGTGGTGAGTGCCTTATTCGGGCTTGCGCCGGCAGATGGCGGGACGATCAACGTCCATGGCAGCCCGGTCCAAATCCGTTGTCCGGCCGACGCCATCCGGCACGGGATCGGCATGATTACCGAGGATCGGAAGCGGTTCGGGTTGGTGCCCGAAATGAGCGTTCGGCAGAACATCTCACTGGCATCGTTGGATCGGCACAGCCGGGGACCACTATTGCAGCATGGCCGGGAGGCCCAACTGGTCGATGCGCGAATGCACGAACTTGGCATTCGGGCGACAGCGCGGGAGCAGGCGGTTCGGCAGCTTAGCGGTGGAAACCAGCAGAAGGTCGTTCTGGCTCGCACGTTGCTGGCCGAACCGTCCATCGTAATTCTGGACGAGCCGACACGCGGGATCGATGTTGGCGCCAAGGTCGAAATCTACGGGATCATTGCCGGACTCGCCCGGAAAGGAAAGGCGATCCTACTTGTTTCCTCGGAGTTGCCGGAGGTCCTGTCGCTGAGCCACCGCGTCTTGGTGATGCGTCAGGGCATGGTTTCCGCGGAACTGGATCCCAGGCGCACGTCGCAGCAGGAGGTGCTTCGCCATGCCATGCCCGTCTGAAAACCAAGGGGGCCGCCGGCTTCTGTCATTCGGCAGAATCCAGCCGTATTTGCAGCGATTCGGCATTGTAATTGGCCTCGTTGTGCTGTGCGTCGTCTTAAGCATGATGACGCCCAATTTTCTGACGGTCCACAATCTGATCAATATCGCGAGGCAGATCTCCATCAACGGGATTCTGGCTGTTGGTGTCACGTACGTGTTGCTGACCGGAGGCGTCGACCTGTCGCTCGGTTCGCTGGTGGCCCTGACCGGTGTGGTGGCGGCCACGTTTGCCCATCCGGGCGACTATCCGGTTGCTGTGCCGATCCTGGTGGGCATCCTTGCCGGTGCGGCGTGCGGGGCGACCAACGGCGTGGTGATTACCTGGGGGAGGGTGGCCCCGTTCATTGCGACGCTCGGGATGATGACCATCGCGCGTGGCCTCGCGCTGTTGGTAAGCGGTGGCCGTCCGGTCTCGAACATGAGCCCCGAAATGACGCGGTTGGGCGGCGAAATTGCCGGCATTCCCATTTCCGTCTTGATCCTGCTGGCCACGGCAATTGCCTCGTGGCTGTTTCTGGCGAATACGCGGATGGGACGTTATATCTATGCGGTGGGGGGCAACGCCGATGCCGCCCGCGCCGCAGGGATTTCGGTCCGGCGCGTGAAGCTGTTCGCCTATACCGTGTGTGGCGCCCTGGCCGGACTGGCCGGTGTGATGTTGGCCGCGCGGATTACAACCGGGCAGCCGAATGCCGGGGTAGCCTACGAACTGGATGCCATTGCGGCGGTCGTGATCGGCGGTACGAGCCTTTCCGGCGGCGCGGGAGGGGTGGGCGGGACCCTCTTGGGTGCCGTTTTGATGGGTGTGATCAACAACGGCCTCGACCTGCTGAATGTCTCTTCCTATTACCAACAGATCGTCAAAGGGTGTATCATAGTGGGAGCCGTCTGGCTGGACCGCAGAAACAAGTACTGAGGCGCCCCAACCATGAAGCTTCCCCCGAGGATTTGCATCTTCCTTGCCGTCGCGACCGTTCTCGCTGGCTGTGGCGATCCAAACAGCGGCCCCGAGTCCGGCGAGGATCGGCCGATTATCGGCGTGTCACTACTGAATCTCTCTTCGGAGTTCATCGTGATGGTCGATCGGGCCATGCAGCAGCGGGCCGTAGAACTGGGGGTTCACCTGGTTGTCAACGATGCCCAGCGCAGCGCGGCCCAACAGATTCAGCAGGCGGAAAGCTTCATCGCCCAGGGCGTCGATGTGATCGTGTTGAACCCGTGCGAGGTCGAGGCCAGCTCACCTGCGGTGGACAAGGCCCTGGCAGCCGGCATTCCGGTGGTCAACGTGAACTCGGAGACGAAATCTGCGCCGACGGCGTTTGTCGGGTCGCGTGACGAGGAGTCGGGCCGCATCGCGATGGAGTATATTGCCGAGCGGTTGCGCGGCAGTGGCGGCGTGGTGATGATGCAGGGCTATATGGGGCAGGCGGCGCAACTGCGGCGGGAGGCCGGCGCCCGCGAGGTCCTGGCCAAGTATCCGAAGCTGAAGCTGCTGGCCGAGCAGACGGCCGAGTGGGACCGCGCCAAGGCCATGAGCCTCATGGAGAACTGGCTGCAGTCGCACGGTGAGAAGATTCAGGCCGTGTTCGCGCAGAACGACGAGATGGCCATGGGCGCCCTGCTGGCGATCGAACGCGCCAACCTGAAGGACAAGATTGTCGTGGTGGGCGTCGATGCCATTGCGGATGCGATGCAAGCGGTTCGCGACGGGCGGTTGGATGCGACCGTGTTCCAGGACGCCGCCGCGCAGGGACGCACGGCCATCGATACGGCCGTTGCCATTTTGCGGAACGAACCGTTTGAAAAGGAGTGTTATATACCCTTTCAGTTAGTAACGCGAGAAAACGTTCAACAATTCACCGAGGACTCTGCACACTAGCCGTTTGCACAGGAGCACACACATGAGCACGACAAGCACGCGACGCCGTTTTCTGGGAACCAGTGCCCTTGCCGCAGGCGGGCTGGCCTTGGCCGCGCCGGCCATCCACGGCGCAGAAAAGGCCAAGAAGTACCGGACTGCGCTGATCGGAAGCGGCTGGTGGGGCAAGAATATCCTGAACTGTGCCATCGAGGCGGGCGAGTCGGACGTCGTGGCCCTGTGCGACGTCGACCGTAATATGCTCGATTCCGCCGTGAAAGGCGTGGAAGAGAAGACCGGCAAGGCCCCGAAGAAGTATGGCGACTTCCGCGAAATGCTTGAAAAGGAGAAGCCGGAAATCGTCATCGTCGCCACGCCCGACCACTGGCACCCGCTGGCGATGATTGCCGCGGTGAAGGTCGGCGCACACGTGTACGTCGAAAAGCCGATCTGCCACACCATTGGCGAGGGAATCGCCATGGTCAAGGCAGCACGCGAGGCGAACCGCGTGGTGCAGGTGGGGACCCACCGGCGTGCTTCGCCGCACAATAT
The DNA here is from genome assembly GCA_040772845.1 of Thermoguttaceae bacterium. Taxonomy (GTDB): domain Bacteria; phylum Planctomycetota; class Planctomycetia; order Pirellulales; family Thermoguttaceae; genus PWXP01. Next base: position 367,852 of record JAXGXG010000002.1, on the reverse strand, counting down.
CGCGGCCATGAAGTTCCTGAAGGACGGCAAGGCCGGAGACATCGGTATGGTCCGATCGTTCGTCCTGTACGGCGGTGGGCCGGGCGAGCCGACACCGGACAGCGAGCCGCCGGAGGGCCTCGATTGGGACATGTGGTGCGGGCCTGCACCGCTAAGGCCGTTCAATGCGCGCATCCATCCGCGAGGGTTTCGGCAGTTTATGGACTATGCCAACGGCCAGCTCGGCGACTGGGGAATCCACTGGATGGACCAGATTCTCTGGTGGACCGACGAACTGTGGCCCAAGAGCGTTCACTCGTTCACCGCTCGTCACATTCGGAAGGACAATACCGATGCGCCCGATACGCAGGTGGTCAATTTCGAGTTCGATTCGTTCACGGCTGTCTGGGAGCATCGTTACTACGGCGGAAACAATGCCGAGAATCACAACGTGGGCTGCTATTTCTACGGGACGGGCGGTACGTTCCATCTGGGTTGGCTGGACGGCTGGACGTTCTATCCCAGTGGGCGAAACACGCCCAAGCAGCACGAAGACGCGCAACTGCACCAGCCTGACGGACAGAACATCCCGGAACTCTGGGCCAACTTTTTGCAGTGCATCAAGACGGGTGAACGTCCGATCTGCGATATCGAAATCGGCCACCGCTCGACGGCCATGAGTTTGCTGGCCATGCTCTCGGCCAAGCTGGGCCGCAGCATCTGCTGGGACGGCGACAAGCAACAATGTATCGACACGACCGGTGCGCTGGACCCGCAGGCCAACGCGCTGCTGGTTCGCGATTATCGGGCGCCCTGGAAGTATCCGGAGTTCTGACGGCGGGCAGAAACGGGTTGGAGGCTTGGCTTTGGCCGGAAAGGGAAGGCTGGCTGAAGAGACCGGCCCGAACCGCGAATGCGGCGTTGTCGTGTACGACGGTTCGGTTCGGTAGACTCGAAAGCCGGAAAGGGAAGGCCGCCTAAAGGCGGGACTCCAACTGTGGCTACATGGGCAGTGCCTCGACGGCCTTGTAGACCGTCTTGGTTACCTGGAAACCGAGTCGCCGATAGAGCCGGATTGCGCCGGTGTTCTGCGAGGTGACTTCCAGGTAGACACGGAGCAGGCCTGCCTGCCGAAAGCCTTCCAGCGCATGCAGGATGAGGCTGGTGCCCAAGCCGGTGCCGCGATGGGGGGGAGTTATGCCCACATTCTGAATCGCCCCCAGGCCCCGGCGGTCGCGCACGCCTTGGATCGTACCGCACAGGTCGGCGCGCCCGCGCGGATTGGGCTGGTAGGTGACCAGCCAGGTGGCTGCCGGCAGGAACCCCTGCTTCCGGCGAATTTCGTTCATCAGGCGGCGGCAACCTTCCAGCTCCCCAAGGCAAGGAAACACGTTGGCGTCGATCTCGTCGCGGAAACAGAGATACTTCGCCTTGGCACAGGCATCCAGCAGGGAATCGTCCCAGGGCACAAAACGATATCCCGACCCCACAGGCGGGAGTTCCAGCTCTTGCCCGGCCAGGTCGATTTCCATCCGATATCGTTTGAAATAGGTCAGATTCATGGCACGGATATTATGCACGCAGGCGGGAAAACTGCAAGACCGGGCTGGCGTGCCTGCCGCAAGAGAACGCGAGAAGGCCTCGTGCCTCTGCGCAGCCAACCCTTTCCCCGCGGCGCCGATTTGCGTATCATACTTCACGACTTCCGCCAACTTCCTGCGGAGTCCGAAGCGACCATTCCCGGAGCATCGGTTCATGAGAGGCTTTTGCATCTGTTCGACAGTCTTCCTGGCAGTGACAGTCGTTCTGTCTCTGACCGGATGCCGCAGAGATTTCAGTGGCCCGACCGACGGGCGCCTGTGGGTGGTGTGCACGATCGGGCAGGTTGCCGAGCTGGCTCGTCACATTGGGGGCGATCGGGTTCAGGTCGATGCGATCATGGGGCCCGGCGTCGATCCGCACCTGTACCAGGCCTTGCCCAACGATATGGCCAAGTTGAATGCGGCCGACCTGGTGTTGTACAGCGGGCTACACCTGGAAGGTCGCATGGCCGATCTGCTTGAGCAACTGGGCCAACTGAAGCCGGTCTTTGCGGTCACCGAGCAGTTGCCCGAGCGTTATCCGGACCGTGTTCGACACCTTCCGGGTTCCGGGGAGGCATTCGACCCGCACGTCTGGTTCGATGTCGCCCTTTGGGCCGCCTGCACGGATATGGTTGCGGAGAAGCTTGTGGAGCTCGATCCGGAGCATGCCGCGGTGTACCGCCGCAATGCGGAGCGGTACAAGGCCGAACTGCTGAAGCTGGACGGGTGGTGCCGCGAGCAGACGGCCACGATTCCCAAAGAACAACGCGTACTGGTGACCTCGCACGACGCGTTCGGTTATTTCGGCGCTCGATACGGCATGGAAGTGCACGGGATTCAGGGGATTGCGACCACGGATGAAGCCGATCTGGCTTCGGTCAATCAGTTGGTCAACCTGCTCGTCGAGCGGGGAGTGAAGGCCGTTTTTGTCGAGACGAGCGTCGCGGAGAAGAACGTCCATTCGCTGGTCGAGGCCTGCGCGGCGCGTGGGCACACGATTCGTGTCGGCGGCAGACTATACTCCGACGCAATGGGCCCGGCCGGATCACCTGGCGGAACCTACACCGGAATGATGCGCAGTAACGTGGATACGATTGTGGATGCGCTGCGGTAGATAAATCATTTCCCGGGGTGTCCTGGAAGTCCTCGCGATAGATGCGCCTTCCACGATTCCTCATGTGTCCGATAGAGGAGTAGCCCCGTGGTATTTCGTATTTGCATTGAGCACGAGGCACAACGCGCCGCGACCGGTCCTCGCTTTCGGGCAGACTCTCAGTGCAGTCCCGATTTGGAAACCCAATAGTTCAGGCGTTCTGAATGGCGGGGGCGTCAGCGTCGATTTCGACCCGGGCGACTGCGCAGCCGGCTTTGTGGACATCGGCGATTGCAGAACGAATGGCCGTTTCGAGTGATTCTGCACGGCGATGGAAATCGACGGAAACGATCCCATCACTTGCTCCAGGCGAACCGTCGTCACAGCCGGCTTCAAACAACGCATTTCCCAGGTCTTCAGTCAGTTCGGTTCCAAAACCAAGAACCAATGTGAAATCGTAGATTTGCATTGCTCATTCCTCTTTGTGCGGACAGTGATCGACTGCCCGGCGAAGATCCCTGGCATGCGATTCAGGAATCCGTGGCGTTGAATAGGCTTGACGTATGCACCCGGTACGGTCGTGACGGGGGCAGTAGAGTGTACCCCAAACATGTGCTCTCCCGGAAGCCTTCCATAGCGTCCAGCCTTGCTCTAACGCATAATCGATTGCGTCGCGGATGTGCTAATTGGGATGGTCGTTCACAGGGGGTGCTCCTAGCCAACCCTATTATACCCTGTTCCAGGCAATTGTGCAGACCCCAACCGACCGGATTCGTGCATTGCGGCTACGATACGGATTGCTGTCGAAGTAAGCAGTAAGGTGTTCCATTCTGGCAGAGACCCGTAGGGCGTAGGCGATCTGGTGACTCTAGACGCAAAAGAGTCGGAAGAAGATGCCTAGAAATGGCGGGCCGACCCCTTCACGCCGAACGCAATAAGGGTTACAAAACCGGGTATGAATACTCCTCCGCTCGAAATCCATGATATGACCGTAGCCTACCACCGCAAGCCGGTGTTGTGGGATATTGACCTGACGGTGCCCGAAGGCAGTCTTGTCGGCATTGCCGGGCCGAATGGCGCAGGCAAGAGTACGCTGATCAAGGCGGCCTTGGGGCTGGTGCCCCTGGCCAGCGGCCGCGTGACGTTTTACGGCAAACCCTATGCGCAGGAGCGGCTCCGCGTCGGGTATGTGCCGCAACGCGAATCGGTCGATTGGGACTTCCCGGTGACGGTCGGCGACGTCGTACTGATGGGTACCTACGGCCGGCTCGGATGGCTGCGCCGGCCCGGCGCCCGGCAACGAGACCTGGTCGAGCAGTATCTCGAACAGGTTGGGCTGGCCCAGTTCGCCAATCGGCAGATTCGCCAGCTTTCCGGCGGCCAGCAACAGCGCGTCTTCTTCGCCCGCGCGCTTGCCCAGGATGCCAGCATCTACTTCATGGACGAACCGTTTGCAGGCGTGGACGCGGCAACCGAAGCGGCGATTCTCAGGCTTCTCCAGTCGTTACGCGACGGTGGCAAAACGGTGCTTGTGGTACATCACGATCTGCAGACGGTGCGGACGTATTTCGACCACGTCATCCTTCTGAACATGCGACTGATTGCAACGGGCCCCATGGAGACGACGTTCACGAACGAGAATCTTCAGAAGACCTACGGTGGGCGTTTGACCATTCTGGACGAGGCCGCCGAGGCCGTGCGTCGCGGGAGGCCGGAATCGTGAACGCCGACTACCTGACCATGGTGGTGATGGTGGGCGCCTCGCTTCTGGGCGGGGTAGCCGGCGTGGTGGGGACCTTTGCGGTTCTGCGCCGCCATGCTTTGGTGGGCGATGTGTTTGCGCACGCAGCCTTGCCGGGATTGTGTCTGGCGTTTCTCGTCCTTGGTGCGTTGCAGTTCGTCGGCCTGATGATTGGCGCACTGCTGAGCGGCCTGGTCAGTTTGGGCTTGATTACCCTTGTGTGCCGCAATACACGCACCAAGGAAGATGCGGCCCTGGGCATCATGCTCAGCACGTTCTTTGGCATTGGAATTCTATTGCTGAGTGTTGTGCAGCAACGAAGCACGGGCGGCCAGGCAGGTTTGACCTCGTATATTTTCGGGCAGGCGGGCATTATGGTGCGGCAAGATGTCTATCTGATTGCCGGGGTATCGATTATCGCTTTGACGGCCATTGTGCTGCTGTACAAGGAACTGAAACTCCTGAGTTTCGATGTCGGGTTTGCGCAGTCGCAAGGTTGGCCGACACTTGCGCTGGACCTGGGACTCATGGGGATTCTGGCCCTGGTGACCGTGATTGGGTTGCCAGCGGTTGGCGTCGTGCTGATGGCCGCCATGCTCATCCTGCCCGGTGCGACGGCGCGATTCTGGACGGACCGGCTCGGGTCCATGCTGCTGCTGGCGGGCGTAATCGGGGCCGGAGCGGCTGCCACGGCCACCCTCCTGTCGGCCGGAGTGGTGCAGCAATGGATCGGGTTCGACCCATTTGCCTTTGGGGACACTTCGGTAAACCTGCCGACCGGCCCGCTGATTGTCCTTTGCGGGACGGTCCTGCTGCTATTGTCGGTTCTGTTCTCGCCGAAGCGCGGAGTGATTGCGGCCGCCGTGCGCACGATGCAGCTCCGGCGGCGTACGGCTCTGGAGCATCTGTTGAGCACGTTGCACGAGTGGCGGGAAGACCGGACAGCATCAGAGGCAGGAATGCCGCTTGCCGCCCTGGTCGAGCGGCGGGGGTGGCAGCCATGGCAGGCACGACTGTTATTGTGGCGAGCGTCGCGGGCCGGGCTTGTCGAGCGGCAGGGCAGGGCGGTTCGGCTCACCGATCGCGGAAGCGAGTATGCTGCACGGGTGGTCCGTGCGCACCGGCTTTGGGAGTTGTACTTGATTCGGGGCGTCGATATTGCTCCGGACCACGTCCACCGCGATGCCGACGCGATCGAACACGTCCTGCCGCCGGAGGTGATCGAGCAGATCGAGAGCGAACTGGAGACGGGAGACACAATGCCGGATCCCGTGCATCCTGGCTCGGCGCTTTGACGGCTGTTTGCATTGTCGCAGACCGACGCCTCAGACATCGAGGGAGTGTGTGCAAGGAAGAAGCAAGGCTGCCGCGATGGCCGACGCCGCCTGCCGTTGCTGGATTGGAGCGTTACGTTCATGAGTCTGGATCCGAATATCGTGATGGATTTATGGATCGTCGCCGTGGCCGCGACGACGAACATTGCCTGCGCGCTGGCAGGCTGCTATCTCGTATTGCGGCGTATGAGCCTGCTGGGAGACGCGATTTCCCATGCCGTACTGCCCGGATTGGTGGCGGCTTTCATCTTGTCCGGAAGTGTGGGAACGGGGTTCATGTTCCTGGGCGCGCTGGCGGCCGGCGTGCTGACGGCCGTACTGACGGAAACGTTGCACCGTTACGGCGGGGTTTCCGAGGATGCGGCCATGGGCGTTGTCTTCACGGCCATGTTTGCCGTGGGCGTCATCCTGATTCGCCGCTATGCGCATGCGGTCGATCTTGACGCCGATTGCGTTTTCAGCGGTTCGCTTGACATGGTTACATTTCATCAGGTGTCGATCTTGGGGGTTGGCGTCCCGAGAGCCATGCTGTCGATTACGCCGGTGGCGCTGCTGAACCTTGCATTTATTCTCGTCTTCTGGAAAGAACTGCTGTTTTCGAGCTTCGATCCCGGATTGGCCACAGCCATGGGGTTTCGCGCTGCCGTATTGCGTTATGCCTTGATGATCCTCGTGGCGTTGACGGCCGTGGCTTCCTTCGAGCAGGTAGGCTCCATTCTGGTTGTGGCCATGCTCATTGTTCCGGGGGCGACGGCCCACCTGCTTACCGACCGGCTTCGGAACATGCTGTGGATTGCCGCCGGGATCGGCATTGGGGCAGCGGTGTTCGGGCGGATGCTGGCCACGGCGATGAACGTGAATACGGCAGGTGCGATGACCGTTGTCGTGGGTGGCCTGTATCTGCTGGCGGCCCTCTTCTCGCCACGCTACGGCATCCTGGTCACCCTCGGCCGGAACTTCCAGACATCGTTGCGTATCGTGCGGGAAGACGTATTGGGCATGCTTTACCGGCTTGAGGAACTGCAGGTTCCGCCTTCCATGCCGGTCGGCGAAGCGGTTCGGGCGCTGGGCGGGGGCCTGCTTTCGCGGCTTGCCGTGTGCGGCGCACGATATCGGGGCGAGGTCCGACAAGACGGAAGCTTCCTGCATTTGACCGGCGCCGGTCGAGAACGCGCGCAAGGGTTGATCCGTTCGCACCGGCTGTGGGAAGCTTACCTGGTGCAGTATCTTGGGCTGCCGCCTGACCATGTCCACGAACCGGCCATGCGGATGGAGCACTTCATTGGGGTCCCGCTTCAGCAACAGATCGCGTCGGACATGGGTCCCACCGAAATGGATCCGCACGGGCGTGACATTCCGCCTGCCCAGGCGTAGCGGAAGACGCTGCCTGCGTAACCGTTTACAGGGGACTGTCGGGTGCCGTGAAAAGAATGGCCTGCGCCGCCGACCCGTCAACGGCTACCTGCCTGCCCAGGCAATGGCCATTGGAAAGGAAAAAGGCGGCCGGTTTTCGCCTTCCTCGCGCAACGCCAAGTTTTCCCCACGCAAGCAACAGACGCATCACCCGCCAGCGCATCGTAGGGCAAACCATCGTAGCGACTGCTGCCGCAAGTGTGTCTTCCAGGGCTCGTTACAGTTCTTGCGGACCGGGGAGCGGAGCGGCCGACGGTTCGGGAAGTCTTGGAGGAAGGTCCGCAGGCGGCAGTGGCGGAGCCAAGGTGGGCGCCGGCTCTGCGGCAGGCTCAGCGGGGCGCTGCCACGGAGCCGTGGGCTCCCGCGTGGCTTCCGTCGGTGTGGGGTCGAACGGTTCCGGATACACCGGTTTGTAGACGTAGCTGTTTGGCCCGGTCCAGATACGTTCGTGCCCTACCGGTTGCCGGACAGGCGGGAAGTACGACCACGCGCGTACGTAAGGAACCGGCGGCAACGGCGGTACTCCAATCACCACGCCGTAGCCGGGCCGGTAAGGGTCGCGCAAGGACCTGGCTGCCCGCCGGACTGCCCGCCTCGCCGCGCCTGGCGGCACGGGCAGCGCCGTCACATCGGCGTACGGAACGACAACCGGGACCCGAGGCCGCCGGGCATATTCCATCAGTTCCATCTGGCGGGCAATGGCTTCACGGCGCTGCCCTTCGGCATACCGATACGAGTCGTCGGCGGCCTCAAGCGGAGAGTAGGTTCCACTGGGTTGTTCCGCCAATGGAGCCTGCGCGAGCTGGAACTTGCCGTCTTCGCCTCTTGCGTTCCGGCAACTCGCCAGTATTGCCATCAGGGCGACCGGCACAAAGAGAAATCGAGTCACGGAGAGCATTGGCGCAACCTCCTTTCGGCTTGGAGTGGTTGACGGCACACTGGCGCGTGGTCCCTTTGCCGTCCCGAGACCGATCGTTCCTGCCAGGGCTGTCCGAACAAGCAAGCCATCTGTTTCCCGACTTTGCGGGCAAGACGCGTTATCAGAACCCTAATCCTGGACCGTTCAATACTGCCGTACCCAGCGTACCATCGGTAATGTCGAACATGCTGGGGAATCGTTCTGCCCAGCCAGCGTTGGCCGCCGGACAGTACTGCCGCCCGTTTCCTTCGATGGCGGCCACGGTTGGGATACGTGCCGACAGACTGGCCGAGTGCAGGAACGAGGCGCCCGGGCAGGTCAAATCCTGCACGCAGAGGAACATCCCGAACTTCTGCGCGGCCGCACCCATCAGCAGCGCCTCGCTGTGTCCCTTGCACGCTTTCAGGGCGACTCCGGAGTACCCCAATTCGCGGCTGAGCAGCAGGCTATCGAAATCGACAAGCGATTCGTCAATCACGACCGGTTTGATCTCGGCCGCCTTATGCATCCGGTTTTCCGGGTTTGCCCGCAAATCGCGATGCGTCGGCTGTTCGATGTACTGAAGGCGGTCGAAAGCGATCGGTGATTGCTCGCGCACCTTGGCAAGGAACTCGAGCACGTACTCGACATTCTGACATTTCTCGTTGAAATCGGCCGAGTAGACCCACTGCGGGCAGCCCCGGGCAGCCTGGGCCTCGGCCGCAACGCGATCGACGGAAATGACACGGTTGACGTCCCACGCCAGATCGTCGCCGTTGAGCTTGATCTTCATGTGGGTAAGGCCATCGGCGGCAATCCACTCCGGGAGCGTTTCAGGCAGCCCGTCGTTGACGCGTTCGGCAATGTCGGCCTCGACAAGCGGGTCGAGAGCGCCCACCAGGTGGTACAGAGGCATTCGCGGTTTGGGTTCTCGCAACGTATACCGATCGAGATACTCTCCGGCGAAGTCGGGGGAAAGGTATTCCCCCAAATCGCGAGCAACGTAATCCCCGCCCATCAGGTTATAGACATTCTGCCCCAGCGCCTTGCCATACGCGTCGTACAAGGCCGCCTCGACCGGGCTGGCCGCAACGAGCTGGGCCAAACGCGGCATCGCTTCGGCCTGGCCCTGATCGCGCACAACGGCTTCGGCGACGGACGAATAGATCGCGGTCAGATCATGTGTAATTTCCAGCGGATGGCCCATGCCTTCGTAATCGTTGGCGGCACGGGCAATCCGCCGACCTGTCTCGACCATGGCCGCCAGAGTCTGGTCGGTCGACAGGACGGCGGAGGGCCATCCCCAGACATTTCCCATGGGCATGGAACCGAGTCCCTCGCCGGCGCGTCCGCCGCGGGTTTCCACCTTCGCCGTGACATGCAACAGAGTCACGTCGTTGAGAACGCGACCGCCGAACTTGATGGGAACACGGTAGTCGAATTGCTCGGTTGTCGCCGAGACCTCGAGCACGCGGATATCCGTAGCCTTGCCCATGATGCCTCCAAAAAATGAAACGGACTATACAAGTTCCTTGCGCACGGCCCAAACGGCAGCCTGGGTTCGATCGGACACACCGATTTTCCGCAGGATGTGCTGGACGTGCTCCTTCACCGTTTCATAACTGATTTGGAGCGTTTGTGCAATCTCTTTGTTCGTCAGCCCAAACGCGAGTTGACGCAGCACTTCACTTTCTCGCTGTGTAAGGGGTACCTCAACGTCGGCCGTCAGGCGTGGCGTAGCCAGGGCCCCGGTGACGCGGCGCAGTTCCTCGCGAGTCCAAGCGCTTTCGCCGGCCATGGCGGTATGAATGGCCTTGACCAACTCATCGCGCGTGCAGCCTTTCAGCAGATAGCCGCTTGCCCCCAGCGCAACGGCGCGGGCAACGTAAGTGGGGTTGTCGAATGTGGAAAGGATCAGAATGGGAAGGTCCGGCTTGTCGAGTTTGATCCGCCCCAGCGCATTCAGGCCGTCGCCGTCAGGCATGCGGATGTCCAACAGCGCGACGTCGATGTCGTTTTCCAGCGCGAACTTGACCGCGGCGGCGCCCGTTCCCACCTCGCCGACGATGTTAATGTCCGTGTCGGCCAGCAAAACTTTCAGGCCGCTGCGAACTACTTCGTGATCGTCAGCAATTAGCAGTTTGATTTGGTCAGTCATCAGTCTCTCCCAGGTTGATAGAGGATTTGTAAAATGGCGCCGCGTCTGTCGGATGGTGCGCGGTGCATGGGGTAGTCGATACCCACGTGTCCATTGGCCCGTAACGCGTCCGGACTGGAGATTTTCTGTAGAGGGTTTTCAGAATGCCCCGACAGTCGCCCCCCAGCCTGACCGTTCAACGCTACTACCAATCATAGCAGAAAATGAAATGTTAGGGAGCCCCCCGAAGCATTTGGGGGGAAGAGAATTCCTGATCATGGTGTGCTTCATCGGTAAAAACTAGTGAATTATACACCCGCCAGGGGTGCCCGCATAACCCGCTGAAGGGTTTCTTGCGACAAGAAACGACCCTGGGCAAGACGCATGGCTGAGTTTTTCGGATGCATCGCCAGGCCGTCAGGCGGTCTTTTCTCGTTCTGAGCCCTAAGCCGGACGCTCTCCACGGTAGCTCAGATCGAGCAGGTCCATCGGGTGCATGACACGAAGCGGAAGTTTGCGACGGCGCACTTCGCTATCGATCTGCAGCAGGCATCCGGCATTTGCCGCCAGGACAAGACGAGCTCCGGTCGAGACGATATTGTCGACTTTGCGTCGCACCAGGCGGTCGGCCATTTCCGCCTCGTTGAGGTTGTAGGTGCCGGCGGACCCGCAACAGATTTCCGTTTCCGGCAGATCGCGCAACTGAAGGCCAGGAATTTTCTGAAGCAGATTGCGGGGCGCCTCGGTGACTTCCTGGGCATGGCCGAGGTGACAAGCGTCGTGGTAGGTTGCCACTTCATCGATCCGCCCCGGGGGGCAGAGCAGGCCCAGATCATCCAAGAACTCGTGGATGTCCATAACCTTGGCGGCGAACTTCTCGCGGTGCGGCTGGAGTCCGTCGTGCCAATGAATGCCGTATTCCTTCATCATGGCGCCGCAGCCGGCATGGTTGACGACAATAGCGTCGCACCGATCCAGCTCGAAGGCGACCAGATTGGCGTCGGCCATTTCCCTCGCTTTACGGCTGCTGCCGGCATGGAAATGAATCGCGCCACAACAGCCTTGTCCGTCCGGGATGAAAACATCACAGCCATTCTGCTGCAACACACGGAGGGTTGCCCAATGCGTATGGCGGAACATGACGTCTGCCACGCATCCGACGAAGTAGCCCACCTGGGCACGCTTACGCCCAACGGCGGGAAGAAAACGCGGCAGGCGGGGCCCCTGTCGCACCGGCGGCGGGAGCAGTCGAACCATTCGGCCCATCCGGCCGGGAATGAGCTTGAGCAACCCGATCCGTTCCGCCGCCGTCCACAGGCCGAACTGCTGTGCAAGACGGACCGGCGCGAGCAACAGCCGCATTCGCTCAGCATAAGGGAACAGCCGGTAAAGAATGATCTCGCGGAACCAATCGAACTGTTTCTCGACCTTGTCCTGCTGTTCGTCCTCCTGCATGGCCACACGAAACGGCTCGATCAGGCGGCCGTATTCCACGCCCGACGGGCATGCGGTTTCGCAGGCGCGGCAGTCGAGACAGAGTTCGAGATGCCGCTGGATCCGGCCGGTCAAAGGGGATCGGTTCTCGGCCACCATGCGCATCAATTGGATGCGCCCACGGGGACCGTCGTTCTCGTCTCCCAGTTCGGTGAACGTCGGGCACGTGGAGGTGCACAGGCCGCAATGGACGCACTCGAAGAACAGGTTGTGGTCGATGTTCCTGGCCGGATTGTGCGAGGGCTTCGGATTGGAACCGTTGTTGTTCATGTTCATGGAAGGGGCCCCTGGAAAACCCATCGCCCCGGATTCAGGATGCCCAGGGGATCGAAACGTTCCTTGATCGCATGCATGACGGGCGTCTGGCAAACCGCTGTTCCCCAAACGTCTCCTGCATCGAGTTCGCTGCCCGGCGGGACGGAAAGCACGACGAGACTGCCTTTCATTTGCTCGACCGCCGGCCGAAGCTGGTTCGTCAGCAGGGTGGAAATTCTGCCGGCGGCATCCTTCGACAGCCGAATCCGGACAATCCCGTCTCCCGCGTAGGCCGCCAGCGCACACCCCGGATCGATCTGCTTCATTGCACGGAAGAACCCGGGCAGGCGACTTGGCAGCAGGTTCACTTGTAGTTGTGCGGGCAACTCCACCAGCCACTGCCACATGGCAACGGTATCGTTCCGGTCGAGGACCTGGAGTTCCTGGACGAACTGCTGGCTGCAATCCTGGCGAAGCGAGGCAATCATCCATTCGACTTCGGTTCGGATCCCTTCGAAACCGACCAGCAGTCGGACGGCATCATCGGAATTCGAGGGTTCCTCACTCGCACCGTCCCATCCTCCATTGAGCACATCGACCGAGACGGGACGTACCTGCGACTGAAACAATCGCGCGAGCAAAGATTCAGCGACGTCAAGGCCGGGAAGCCGCACGACCACCATGGCGGCCGTTTCGGCGGCCGGTCGAACCATGAGACTCAGTTGCGTGACGACCCCCAACGCGCCCAGAGAGCCGATCAGCAGTCGCGAAATGTCGTATCCGGCGGCATTCTTAACGACTCGTCCGCCGCCGGCAAACGGTTCGCCCTGCCCGTCGACAGCGCGGAGGCCGATCAGATAGTCGCGGATGGTGCGGTAGCCGAATCGCCGTGGTCCGAATGTGTTCGTGGCGACGATGCCGCCCAGGGTTGCCTGAGACGGGAAAGGAACGTCGATCGGCAACCGCTGTCTTTTCGCGGCAAGGATTTCCGCCAGTTGGGCGAAGGTCGTACCCGCCTCCACCGTAATGGTCATATCGTCTGCTGCATGATCCACAAGGCGATTCAGTCCCGTGGTGCGCAGGCCCAGTCCGGGGGCCGAGGCCGGAAGGCCGTAGGCAAGTCGGGTGCCGCCGCCAATCGGATAAACGGGTTCGCGTTCTGACGCCGCCTGCCGAATGAAACCGGCCAGTTCGGCTTCGTCCGATGGCGCAACGGAGTCACGAAGCGAGAGGATTTCAGCCGTAGCGATGGTCATCGGGAATCTCGGTATCAGGCAGGAATCAGTTTTCCGGGGTTCATTCGGCCCTGCGGATCGAAGGCGTCTCGCACCCGTCGCATGGCCCGGAGGTCATTCGGCCCAAACAGCCGTTCCATGAACTCGAGCTTTTCGATGCCGACGCCGTGTTCCGCAGTCACACTGCCGCCGCAAGCGATGCACTCGGCCAGCAGCGCACGTCCGGCAGCAAGGACGCGTTGTCGCTGCTCGTCATCCCGTTCGTCGAACAGGAGGATCGGATGAACGTTGCCATCGCCTGCGTGGGCTACGTTGACGATCTGCACATTGTACTGCCGAGCGATTTCAACGATGCGTCGGAGAATGTGGGGCAGACGCGTGCGCGGGACAACGCCATCCTGGATGATGTAGCTGTTGCTCAGGCGTCCCACGGCTCCGACCGACAGCTTCCGGCACTTCCAAAGGTTCGCCCGCTCCGTAACACTCTGAGCGGCGAGGACTTCACGGGCACGGTTGGCCTCGCAGAACTCCGTGATGCGACGACGTTTTTCGTCCAAGCCCACCGCCGGTCCGTCGACTTCGATAATCAGAATGGCGCCGGCGTCGGACGGAAAACCGAAATGGAACGCTTCCTCGACAGCACCGAGTATCCCCTGATCCATCAACTCCATGGCGGCAGGAATGATGCCGGCGGCAATGATCTGGCTGACGGTGGCCGTCGCGTCGTCGATCGAGTCGAAGATCGCGCGTAAGGTCGTGCAATCCTCGGGATTACGGGTGAGTCGGACCCATACCTTGGTCACAATTCCCAGGGTTCCTTCGCTCCCGCAGAGAATCGCCTGCATGTCGAGCAACCCCGGATCTTCCACCGGCCCGACTTCCAGCACAGAGCCGTCGGCGAGCACCGCCTCGAACCCGAGCACGTGGTTAACGGTGACACCGTCCTTGAGCGTGTGGGGGCCACCGGCATTGGTCGCCACGTTTCCGCCGATTGTGCTGGCGTTCTGGCTGGACGGATCGGGTGCATACTGGAAACCGGTGTTTGCGAGTCGCCGGGCAAGCTGGATATTCGGCACGCCCGCTTCGACACAGGCCATCCGATCGGCGATACAAACGTCGAGGATTCGGTTCATGCGCGTAAGCATGACGAGAACACCACCCGCCACGGGGGTGCATCCGCCGGCAAGACTGGTTCCCGCCCCACGTGCGATGACTGGCACGCGATGCCGAGCGCACGTCTTGACGACGGCGGCCACCTGTTCGGTGGACGTAGGAAAGACGACTGCGTCGGGTCGATGCCGTTGAACCGTAAAGGCATCGCAATCGTAGACAGCTAATTCGGACGGGGCATGCAAGACGTTGTCAGGCCCCAGGTTTCGACGCAAATCGGCGATGATCGGTGCTTGTGTCATAGTATGAGGAATTATACCCTAATCTCCATGCTTCTCGCAAACTACCGCAGCAACACGAAAGACCGCGTTCCGGGAACCCGCCCCATGAGGGGTTTGTGGGTGTCTGCGAAACGCTTTCTGAAAAGGGAAATGATGCCTGTATGCTGTGGCTTGTGTTCAATGCAGGCGCGCGACAGGGCGGTGATGAGCCCCCGTTTTGGTGAGATTCTAAGAAATGTCGTGGAAGACGCTTGGAACGGTCGGCGGAGGCGACTAAACTGGATTTACTGGGTTGTCCCGCTCTTCTCGCCGGTTCACGAATAGGCGGTCGGGATGATAGAATGGGGGCTTCCACCGGACTTTGCCGGCTGGGTGCTCTTCAAGGAGAGAGGATTTGCATCGTTCGAGTTCCGATCACGGCACGGGGCGTTGGCGCAGGCTGATCGCTTCGGGGCTTCTGGTGCTGATCGCGATTGCGCCGGCGGCGGCGCAATCTGAGGACGCGCCGCCGCCTGCCACGGCCGGAGGCGAGCCGAGCCCGGAACGCGTCGAGCAATCGCCGCTGACAACGTTCGTGTTTCGCGATGAGAATGGGGCTCTCGTCGAGATGCCGAACTTCAGCTTCGCCGATTTCGAGAAGGCCTACAAGTTGCTGCAGGGACTGGCGCAGCAGGATCCTCGACCGCGTTACAGCATTCAGTGGTTCTCTCTGACAGGCGAGGCCGTGGGCAATCACGCTGAGTTGGAGCTTACGGCAAGGGTGCTCGTACGCGATCCGAATTGGGTACAGATTCCATTGCGCCTCGATCAGGCCATGGTTGAAGAGCCCCTGCAAGCACCTGAGGCGGTGCAGGCATTCTTGCATCCGGAGTCGGGGGGTGAAGGCTACGTCTGTTATTTCCGGGGAGAGCCCGGGCAGCAGCACACACTCAAACTGAAGCTGCTTGCACCGTTGGACAATGCCGGCGAACGGACACGACTTGCGCTACGCTTGCCGCGAGCGACAGCCTCGGAATTGAAACTGAAGGTCCCGCTGCCGGAGCTTGAGGCCGAGGCATCCGAGGACGCCACACTGCTGCCACCTGCGAGCGCCGACGGCGCAACACTGCTCACCGTATTGGGCGCCGGGGGCGACTTCCGCCTGACTTGGGGCAAGCCGGAAGTCTCGGCCGGCTCGGTGCCGGTGGTTTTGCAGGCAGACGGGACCATTGCCGCCCGGATGGACGGCCCCACCGTTTCGTGGACTGCAACGCTCTCGGTTCGGAGTTTCGGAGCGCCGTTCGATCGTTTTCGAGTCCGGTTGCCGGTCGGCTCGCAGTTGGTTCCGGACAGCCCGACAGGGTACAGTGTGACTGCGATTCAGCCGTCTGAAGAGGAGACTCGTCTGGGCCCCCTGGTCGAGGTGCGGCTCGACAAGAAATCTGCGGGCCCGGTCGAGGTGCGGCTGGCGGCGCGCCGCGTCATCGAAGACGAACAGTCGGGCGATTGGGGAGACTTGGCCGGGTTCGCCGTCGTTGGCGCCGTACGGCAGTCGGGACACCTGGCCGTGGCCGTGCCGAACGATTGGCAGGTCCTTTGGGGGCCGCAGCGCGGGGTGCGCCGAATCGATCAGTTGCCCGCCCCTCTTCGCAATGACGATGTCGTCGCCGGTTTCGAATACTCGACGCAGCCGGCATTGCTTCAGGCTCGGCTGGTGCCCAAAACGACCCGGCTGAGTGTCCGCCCGGAGTATCTTATCCTGGCCGGCGAAAACAAGGTTGATCTTCGAGCCCAATTGGGCTATTCGATACGCGGCGCGAAGGTCTATGCGTTGACGGTGAAGTTGCCCGGTTGGGAACTCGATGCCGTAGAGCCGGAAAACCTCGTGGCTCTGGATGGGGTAACGGTGGGTGACGACGGCGACTTGCACATTCCGTTGCTCCAGCCGACTCGCGGCGACCTCCAGATCACCGTCCTGGCGCACCGGCCGATTCCGATTTCCGATTCCGATTCCGGAGGCAAATCGGCGCCGATCCAGTGGCCCTTGCCACAACCACACGCCGATACGAGCGGCCCGGCACTGGTCGTCGTTGTGCCGGACGACAATATCGAGGTAGTAACCGACCCTGCGAAAACCGTGGGGCTGGTGCGGCAACGGACGGTTCCGGCCATGGAACTACCCGTTCGCCAGCAGGTTCCGATATGCCTGCGAGCCGAGGCGCCGGACGCAGTGTTTGCGGCCAACATACGACGGCTGGCGCAGCGGATTGAAGTTCGCGCCGTGTCGCAAGTTGCCGTGCATCCCTCAACGGCTCAGGTCGAGCAACGCTTCGAGTACACCATCTTGCACAAACCGGCCGACCGATTTCTGCTGGCGGTGCCGCAGACACTGATTACCGGGGAAGAGTTCGGATTCAAGGTACAGCACGATGGCGAAGCGATTCCCGTTCGGATCTACGATGGTGAAGGCAAGGAACCATTGGACAACGGCGTGATTGTGCAAGCCGACCTCCAACAGCCTTGTATCGGCCGCTGCGAACTGGCAGTGAGCTATACGGCGCCCCTTCCGCCGGCCCCGGACAAGGGCCGGGTCGCCGCATCCGTACCGCTCATTATGCCCTACGCAGCCAGTCTGGAGGACAATCGCGTTCTGCTGCCTGCAAGCCAAGAACTGGTGGCGGAGGTTGCGGGCGACACATGGCGGCAATCCGCACTGTCGAACACCGCAAAGCAACCGGTTTCGGACGGGAAGGCATATGTTGTCTCGGGCCCGTCCGCGGCGATCGAGCTTGAGCTTGGCGCTCCACTCGCTCTGCGTCGCGGTACGACGGTGGTCGAACGCGCCTGGGTGCAAACGTGGCTGATCCAGACCGACCGTTCCGATCGGCAGGACCGCGCCGTCTTCTGTGTTCGTAGCGACGCGAGCCAACTGGACGTGTACCTGCCGGAAGGCACTGCCATGGAACAGGTATTTGTCTGGCTGAATTCCGCTCGCGTCGAGAATTTTTCCGTGGATGGGAACCGGTTGCTGGTTCCACTTGGCGACGATGAGGTGGAGCGGACATACGATCTCGAGTTGGGATATCACTTCCCCGAGCCGGCAAGCCGTCATGGAGTCGTAGCCGTAGAATTGCCGCACCTGGGCGCGCAAGTCTGGGTACGGCGAATGTACTGGCAGTTGGTTCTGCCCCGGCACGAGCACCTGGTTGTTGCACCGGAAGGATTCACCAGTGAATCCCCCTGGCGCTGGGCCGGGTACCTGTTCGCACGTGATCCGTTGCTTGAACAGCCGGAACTGGAAATCTGGTCAGGCGCCGAGCGGAGAACTCCCGTCTCGCGGGATACGAATCGGTATCTGTTCAGCGCGACCGGGTATCCCCGGCAGGCGGTCTTGCGGACGGCCAATCGCGCGTGGATCGTGCTCGGAGCGTCGGGACTTGCCTTGGTTGCCGGGCTGGTACTGATCTATGTTCCTGCCGGGCGGCATCCGGGAACGTTGTTCGTTGCGGCGGTCGCACTGGCATGTGTCGGTCTTCTGTACCCTGCTCCCACACTCCTGGTGGCCCAGGCGGCCAGTTTGGGACTTGGCCTGACGTTGCTTGCCGGTTTGCTGGAGCGGAGCGTTGCGCGACGCCGCGCGACGCCGCTTGCATGGGGCGGGGGATCGAGCGTGGAAAGCGATTCGACACTGACACAGCACGAAGCGGTTCGGGCCGGCGACCCCACAACCACGCAGGCGGTTGCCCTGGGAATCGGTTCGGGATCGCCGCAGGATTGTTTTCCATGATACGCTGTTCGCTTCTTGCAATTCTCTGTTCGGCTGTGATTACGGTTGGGGCCTGCAGCGGGAGAGCGGCAGAGCCGCCTGCCGGCGAGGACGGTTCACAGACGGTTCGTTTTCGCCGAGTGCTGGTCCCGGCGGCAAGCCGGGAAGACTGGCCATTGGGGCAGCAGAAGTATTTGCCAATTGCGCCAGACGAATTTGAGAAGCTGCTTGCCGCTTCGGCGGCGCCGGAGACGGTTCCTAATCGATCGGCCGTCGCCCCGCGGATCAGCCATGCCGAGTATACCGCGCATCTGATAGGCAACCGGTTGACGGAGGGGCATGCGACGCTTTGGGTCGAACATGCATCGGAAACGCGGGCCCTTCTGCCGTTGGATCCATGCACGGTTGCAGTGGGCAGAGCCGTCTGGGCTGGCGAGGAACCTCGGCCTGCGATCCTCGGTTTGGGAGTCGGTGGATACTTGGACCTGCTTGTCGAGCAGCCTGGCCCGCTGGAGATGGACTGGTCTTTGGCCGGTCAGCGCGACTCGGCCGGTGTTCTGGTGTTCACGCTCCGTTTGCCTGCCTGTCCGATCAATCGTCTGCTGATCGAAACGCGCGAGGACGTCGAGCTACTGGTCGATCATGGCGCCGTATTCGATCTCGGTCGCGGCGAGAACGGCGTCCGATCCTGGCGGATCGAACTGGGAAACCGGTTCGAGACCGAGCTGCGTGTGGCGCCGCGTGGAAGCGGCTCGTCCCGGCAAGGGCTCGCCCTGCTCCGAGAGCATACGGGATACGATGTTTCCTTGCAGGGCATCGAAGTGTCGGCGGAATGGAACCTGGAAATCCATCATGAACCGATCAGCGAAATTCGATTTCAACTTGAAGACGGGTTTCAATTGGCCACTGCCAAACTTGGTGAAACGGCGGTGCCGTGGACCGTGACGGCGGGCGAGACCGGCGAACCATCGAGCGTGGTGCTCCGGCTGCCTGAACCGGTGCAGGGAACGGGACTGGTTCTGCGTTTGGGCCTATTGGCAGGTTTGGCGGCGGACGGCGCGTGCCGGCTCCCGCGGATTCGTCCGGAGGGGATCTTCTGGCAAGAAGGAAGTGCGACACTGTTTGTCCGCGCACCGTTGGTGCTGGAGCGAATCACTCCGATGGGATGTCGCCAGACCGGTATGGAATCCGTGACCTCGCCATACGCCGGCGAATCGCTCCAATTTCAGCTCTACCATCCCGATGCAACTGCGGAACTGGAATTGGGAGAGCCGAAACACCGTCTGGCCGTCGTCTCGGGGACGAGTGTCCAATGGGGCGAGGAGGAACTACGGGCCACGGTCCGAGCCGACATTCGCCTGACGGCAGGAACCCGATTCCGCCTGGATGCGGCAGTGGAGCCGCGGTGGATGGTAGAGACGGTGGAGTCTGTACCTGCCGACATGGTGGATGAATGGTCCGTTGTGAAAGACAAGCAAGGAGACCGGCGGCTGATGGTCCAGCTCGCCCGATCGCTCGCCCCGGAACGGCCCATTCGACTTTCCATCGGTGCTCGGCGGCTGGGGGCTTCGTTGGGCGATGCGATGGAGATCGACGATTTGTGCCCGCTCCGGTTTTCCACGAATGACCCCTCGCGACGGCTTGTGGGGTTACGGACGTCCGACGCTTACGAAGTCGAGTTTCTCGGCAATCCGGCGTTTCCGGTCGTCTCTCGTCAGTCGTTGTCACCTTCCGAGGTGGAGCTGCTCGACGCAGATGAGTCGATGGCACTGATCAGCTTGGACCGAGACGCGGGGAACCTTCAGGTCCGACTGATGCCGCAACGGCCAAGGTTTACGGCACAAGTTGACGTCGAGGTATGGCTCAACGGCCGAACCGTAGAGGAGCGATATCGCCTCCAGTGCGAACCGGAGACGGCGCGACTGGACCGCGTGGTGGTATGGCTGAGTCAGCGGCGAGAATCGCCCTTGAATTGGATCCTCGAAACCGAATCGGCAATACGTGTCTCTTCGCGACGATGGACGTCGGATGAGCAACTGGCGGCGGGACTCTCGACCGAAGGGGAAGTGTGGGAAATACAGATCAACCCACCGGCCGTGGAGTCGCTGGTGCTGACAGCAAGTCGCGAATCACCCTTCGGCGAGCGAATGATCCCGTCCCTTGCTTCCGTCCCCGACGCCGAGACGCAGACCGGGCGGCTGGCAATCCGCGCCATTCCGGGAGAGGCCGTGCGGATCGAGAACGTCCGATTGCGGCCGACGCCTTCCGAGCCTCTGCCTGCCGATCGCTTCACGACCATGCTCGCCGCATATCGCTACGATCCATGGCGCGAGGTCGGGCGACTGGGCGAACCGGGACTCACGGTTGCCGCCCATGCAACAGAACAAGCATTGCCGGCCATGATCTGGAACGCAACGCTTGATTCTCGCTACGATGCCGACGGTGCGGGAACCCATGTGGCAGTCTTCTTCCTGGAGAATCTGGGCCTTGATGCCCTGCGAGTCCGACTCCCCGGCGAAGCGCAGACCGGTGGGCCGGTCGAAGTGCGGGTGGACCGCCAGCGAGTGACCGGCTCCGTCACACACGGCGCAACAGCCGCAAAGGCGGAACCGCCTGATTCCAAGAACGCCTCTGCCGGCTCTTCGCGTGACAAGCAACTGCAGATTGCCCTCCCCACAGGAATCAAGTATCCGACGGTTACGATCACCTTCACATCGCGACAGGGGGCCCTTCCCCTGGTTGGAACGCTGAAAGCCCCGTGGCCTGAAGCGGACGCGACCGTATTGAATCGCTGCTGGTCGGTCTGGCTTCCTCCCGAATATGCCGCGTATGGTCAGCCGTGCAATGCCCGCTTCGCGGTTCCGTCTTGCGAATGGAACAAGCGGCTCCTCGGGCCGTTGGGACGCGGGGCAGGACAACCGGTGTTCCAGCCGTTTGACATGGACCATTGGTTCGGTCTCTTCGGCGATCTCGATCGTCGCCATGCGGCGCAGCAGCAGGCAGCGCATTGGATAAGCCAGACAACCGCCTCTGCCGAATCGCCGGAGGCCCCCACCGATTCGAAAGCGCCGGTGACTCTGAAGTCGCTTCTCTCGCAACCTCTTCCTGCAAGTGCGAAGTCCCAGGTACTCGTCGATTGGCGAGCACTGGCGCGTTGCGGAATCACCTCCGGAACCGTCTTGGCCGACTCCCCACAAACGTCAGCCGAGACATCGCATCCGGGGCTGCCGGCACAAAGCGGGTTGGCCGTGGTAGTCAGTCCGCACGTGATTCTGCTGACTACCCAGACGCGCGCGGCGCAGCTTCGACCGCACCTCGAACCTTCATCGACCCTGAATCTATGGTCGGTCTGTTCGCGCCCGTTCGCCGAACGACTGGCTCATGCCTCCAAGAGCTCCGATGACGTGTACTTCGTGCCGGCCGCTCGCTGGTTGGAAGAACCGGATGTCCCGGGCAGTCCGTGGCAGCGAGAATCGGTGGCGGGGTACGAGATGGGGAATTCGTTCGGCTGGCAAATGGTCGGACCGATCGGCGGCAGCGCCCCGAATACTGTCCGATACTACCACAGATCTTCGTTACGTCTGGCCGGCTCAATTGCCTTCCTCATCGCGGTTTCGGCAGGCTGGCGGCTGGCCAAGACCCGGACGATGGCGCTGCTTGTCGTCGCATGTTGTGCGGGCCTCGCGGCCCTCTGGCTGCCGGAGCCGTTTGTGTACACCGCCTCCGGTATTGTGCTTGGCGCGTTGTTCTGCCTGGCATTTCGGCTGGTACATCGTCAAAAAGTTCCGGACGTGCATGGCCGGCCGATTGGCAAGGCGGTGATCACTCCTCCCAGCACGATTGCCATGGCCGTTCCGTGGGGGCTCGTGCTGCTGGTGGCGGCGTTTTCCACCGGTTTCTGTTCGGCGGCCTCCGGCGAAGCTTCGGGGGAGCAGACCCACTCGCCCATGTATCGCGTGTTCATTCCTGTAGGCGAGGACAAGAAGCCGGTTGGCGACAAATACTATCTTCCCGAGCCTCTTTTCGCAGAGTTGCACCGCCTGGCCGCCGCACGGCGTGACGCCCCGCAGGGATGGCTTCTCGGCAAGGCGGTGTATCGTGGAGAGTTGACGCGCGAGCCGGTGGGCGAGCGTTTTGCGGTCGGGCAAATGCGCGCGCAATTCGATCTGCACGTTTTCAGCCCTTCGACACGAGTCCGTGTCCCCCTGGAGCGAAACGAGGCGAATCTGGCGCCCGACGGAGTCGTTCTGGACGGGCGGCCGATCCAGGTGGAGTGGTCGGAGGACAATCGCGCCTTGGTCTTCGAAGTCGCCGAGCCGGGACAATATCAACTGGAGCTTCGGATGCGGCCTCGCATGCGAGCCGAATCTCCTGCCGGATTCGATCTGAGTATTCCCGCTTTGCCGGCGGCACAGCTTGAACTCGGCCTTCCGTCGGGTGTGCCGGCGGTGGAGGCGCCGACGGCATGCGGTGATGTTCGCCGCGAAGAAAGCCCTGCCCGGATTATCGCCGAGCTTGGCCCCGCGGAACGCATTTCGGTGCGTTGGCAGTCGGGAAACGTTGCCGCCGGTAACGGTCCGGCCATCGATGTCGAAGAACTCTTGTGGATGAAAGTCCAGCCCGGTTCCGTACTGATCGAAGCGAAATGGAAACTGGCGATTGTGGAAGGCCAGGTACGACAGTTTCGGCTGGCCGTCGATCCTCGCATGAGGTTGCTGCCGCTGGAAGGCGATCGGAGCCCCACGGTGCAGACGTCCGCGAGCGACACCGAATTGCTCCGAGTTGCGTTGGAGTGGCCGGAGCCGCTTCCCGACAAGACGGTCGTCACGGCCCGGTTTCTTCTGACCGGCACCTCCGGGGTCGGGAACTTGCGAATGCCTCAGATCGATCTTCTGGATGGGCGCGTGACGAAACGCTGGGTTGCTGTCTCCGTATCGGAAGCACTACAGTTCGAACGCAGCGGCGGCGAGACCTTGACGGCCGCCCCAGCGCCCGAATTCGTCTCTGCGTGGGGCCCAACGGAAGCCGTGCCAAGCTTCGTTTTTCGGACCACCAGTGGCGAGCCCGATTGGACACTTGCAACACGGCCGCGTGAACCGCAGATGTCCATAGAACCCAGTCTGACTCTTCGCTTTGCCAAATACGGAACAGACGTTGAGTATGCCGCCAAGCTGGACACGAACGGCGGATATGGCTTCTACTATCGGATTGCAGCCCCGACAACGTTGGAGGTTTCGCAGGTATCGTTGCTTTCCGAAGGGGTGGATCGGGCCATTCGATGGTCGCAGGATCTGTCCGGCGGGATCGGGCTGTTCCTTGCCGGGCCCGTCTCCGGTCCGCAGCAATTGACCGTTCGCGGACGCCTGCCTGCCGTACTGGGGGAACCCGTGCCCTTGCCCACGTTTGACCTGGAGGGAGCACAGTCTGCCGCAAGCGTGCTTCGCTTGTCGCGAAGACCGGGCGTTCTGGTTGAACTCCGGGATGAAAAAGGCTTGTCGCCCGTTACACCTGCCGTCGGCGATACGGCGGATGCAGCCGACTGGATTCCGGTCGGATCGTACCGCGCTGCCGCCGGTTCCGAGCCGGCGGGGACACTGCTGACCGTCGTGAACGAGCCGGAGGTCGCCGGCAAGGAAATACTTCGCCTGTCGGTCGAGGAAGGCGCCTGGCACGCGCGATGGGAATGCCGATTCGAGGTTACCGGCGGCCTTTTGGAAGAACTCACGTTGGAAGCGCCCGAGAGCTGGGGGAAGCCGCTTGAAACGAGCAACGGCGCGCAAGTACGCCTTGCCACGACGCGAGGAACACGATGCGAGCTTGCCCTCCGACCTGAGCACCCCGCAAAGGATCGCTGGTGGGCTTGGGTCTCCGGAAAGCTGCAGTTGGGCGCCGGGCAACGTATCAGTGTGCCCGATATCGGCGCGAAGGGAACCCATAATGTCGCTCGATACGTGATTCTTCCCCGGCGCGTGGATGATCGTCCGGTGGACTGGCAGGTTCAGGGACTCCAACATGTACCGCTGGCGGAGGTTGCTCCAGAGCTGAGCCCGGAGCGAAGTTCGCTGGCGGCATTTCGGGTTGTCGGAAGGCCATTTACGGCCGAGTTGCCCGAGTTGTCGGTCGCGTGGGGCGAAGGCTCTGTGTATCTGGCCGATTACGCCGTGCAATGGCGACCGGACCGTTGCGTCGCCGGCGTCGCTCGGTTCGATATTGAGCCGGGTACACAGCGCGTATGCCGAATCCGTTTTCCTGAAGGTGCTCGGCCGCTGTTGATCGAGGCGGACGGCCGGCAGGTTCCATGGACCGGATTGCCGGACTCCGGCACCCTCGAAGTTCCCCTCGGGCCGCCCGGCATCCCGCAACGCGTGGAG
Organism: Thermoguttaceae bacterium; assembly: GCA_040772845.1. Taxonomy (GTDB): domain Bacteria; phylum Planctomycetota; class Planctomycetia; order Pirellulales; family Thermoguttaceae; genus PWXP01. The sequence continues at coordinate 343,183 of JAXGXG010000002.1, read as the reverse complement.
ATCGTCTTTGAAGCACCGCCGGTTCGGACAGTACACAACACGGTGAGACTGGCGGCTCCGTTCGTTGTGGATCTGCCGGTTGTGCGGTCCGTGTGGACGGTTGCCGCTCCGGTTGGCCAACTTGCCGGGCTATCGGGAACACCGCACGATACGACGGCCGGACAGATCGCACTTGCCCGGCTGGAGTCGCTTGGCGCCTTGATCGATCATGCCACAAGTCTGGCTGGCGCCGACGCGACCGATACGACCGACTGGTATCGGCCCTGGTTGCAACGCTGGATCGCCGCACGCGCCGTCGCCGAGGTAGCGATTGAACACATTCGGGACGAAGCCACTCGCGAAACGGCCAAAGAACACCTGGACGGGCTGACGAAGCGACATACCGAGATCGTCGGCCGCTTGTCCGACTCGGCAGCGATGCAGACCGCTCCGAACGTTGCGGAATCCGATCATGTCGATGTGCGGTATGCAGGCCTCTTTCAAGGCCAGTCGTTACTCTATCACTTGGCTGACGGTCAAGCGTCCGACATTGCGATTGCTCCGGCGCCGGAGCCGAGCAGTTCGGTGTGGAGCCGAGTCATGGCTGCCGTCGGATGGCTGGCCCTATCGATACTGTTTGCCGTCGGGTTGCGGCGAGGAACGCTGATCGAGTCGTTCCAGCGTTGGCCGCAGGCGGTAGGTATGATTGTCGGACTGCTCTGGTGGTTGTGGCTTTCGCCGAGTCTGCTGGGCCTGGTTCTGGTTGTCGCCTGCCTGGCTTCGTCGCTTCGAACCGGATGGCGTTCGATCTCGCGTCCCCCGACCGACAACAGTGCAGTCTCGATTTCGTACAGGTAACGGAGACGATCCCTGATCCCTAACCACCGAAGGGGTATTGCTATGTCGGAACACCAGTTTACACGTCGCGATGCATTGCGGACAGCAGTTGCCGGGTTGCCTCTGCTTGCCGGGACATCGATTGCCGGGGGCGATACGCCGAAGGACCCGCGCTCGGCCGGAACGATTCCGATCGGAATTGCTACGCTGGGTTTTCGCGATCGGACAAATGCTAAGCTTGCCGCCGAGTTACAGCAGGCCGGTATTCGGATTGTCCAGCTCTTCCTGTCCCAATCGGACAGTAATTACTGGCGATACAACGGCCGTAATGACGTGTCTGATATGACGCCAGACCGCTGCAAAACCATCGCTGACGCCTACCGCCAGGCCGGGATTACGATCGACAGCATCGGTGTATACACGAATTTAATCCACCCGGATGCAGCCGAGCGTGAGGCCAACCTGGCCTATTTCGACGCCATGATGAAGGTGGGCCGGCATATGGGAGTCGATACGTTCATCACGGAGGCCGGTCACTACAAGCCCGAAAAACTGGAACCCGGCCCTCCATACGATTTCCGAGGGGCGACCTGGGACGTCGCGCTGCAAACGTTCAAACAGTTGGGCGCTATGGCCCAGAAGAATGAGGCCAAGGTACTGGTCGAGCCGTTCTTCCAGGGGTTCTTTGCCAGCGCGAAACGCACGCGCGTGTTTCTCGAAGAACTCGACTGCCCCCGAATCCGCGTCCTGCTCGATCCGGCAAACCTGATTGAACTGAACACGTTGGATGAGATGTTTGCCCAGCTTACACCCTGGATCGACTGTCTGCATGCGAAAGACCGCAAGCTGCATTCGGAACGGGGTGTCGCTGCCGGGAAAGGCGACCTGGATTATGTGGCGTTCGTCAGATTGGCGGCACAGTATACGCCAGGCGTACCGCTGATCCTGGAGTATGTCGACGCCACGACGTATCAGGCGGCGCGCGATCATCTGCGCCGTGCGATTCACGACGCCGGCCTCCAGTATCGGTAGTCGAAGTCCCGCGAGTACCGGAGCAATTGCTCTCGGGATCGGCTTCGCAGGATTGTCGCGGCATGTGCTAGAATTGCCAGGCAGCAGTTTGGGGGGGCTCGCCGAAGGACGTGTGCTGGCGTATCATTAGAAGAAGACCGGCGACAAGTTGGGGGGACCGGCCGGAGACATAAGCGGCATTCTGTGATTCCGGAGTGAGATTGATGAAATGGACCTTCGTCTTGTGTGGAACATCGGCGTTGCTTGGCGCCCTGGTCGCCATTCTGGTTTACCCGCCCACGACGCCGACTCCTGAGCCTTCTTCCGTAACCGTATGGAAACCGGCCGGAGAAGACAATCCGGCGGACCACGCCCCGAAGCTGCCGAAATCGGCGCGCAACGATCGGCCGTATTCCCTGTCGCCCCCTGCCGAGTTGAACGGGGCCGGCGCCATCGAAGGCGATCAGCTTGCGCAGGCGCCCTCCGTTCTTCCCTCGGCTCCGACGCCGTCTCCGGCGCCTTCCGTTTCGCGGCAACGGCCCGCTCCTCCGGCGCCCACCTGGATCGGAGATACCGCGGCGAGAGAGCGATATCAGCAGTTGCTGCCGTCCGAACGTGTCAATGTCGATGTGTACGAGCAGGTGAACCGGAGTGTCGTCCACATTGCAACCGAAACCGTGCAGGTCGATCGATTCTTTCCTTTAGAGCGAACGAGCGAAGGTGAGGGAAGTGGCGCCGTCATCGACAAGTCGGGGCACATACTGACGAATTTTCATGTAGTCGATCGCGCCCGTCAGATGCAGGTTACCTTGTCCGACGGCACGAGCTACCCTGCCAGCCTGGTCGGAACCGATCCGCCGTCCGATATCGCCGTATTGCGCATCGATGCACCTGCCGATCTGCTCTTCCCCGTAACGTTCGGCAGCTCGACCGGGCTTCTTGTCGGGCAGAACGTCTACGCGATCGGGAATCCCTTTGGGTTGGACCGGACGCTTACGACGGGTGTGATTTCGAGCCTCAATCGAACGCTGCCGCGTCGGACCCGCCGGGGCATGATGAAGTCGATCATCCAGATCGATGCTGCCATCAATCCCGGGAGTTCCGGCGGTCCCTTGCTCGATTCACAGGCGCGTATGATCGGCATGAATACGGCCATTGCCAGCCGGACCGGCGAGAGTGCCGGGGTTGGCTTTGCCATTCCCGTGAACACGGTGCTGCGCGTCGTACCGCAATTGATTGAATCGGGACGCGTCGTGCGTCCCGACGTCGGGATTGTCCGTGTCTACCAGACGTCGGATGGCTTGCTTGTTGCCGAACTCGCACCGGACGGGCCGGCGGAAAAGGCAGGGCTCCGGGGCCCGAAGATCGAGCGGCACCAGAAGCGGCAGGGGCCGTTCGTCTACGAGTATCAGACGATCGATCGCAAGGCCGCCGACCTGATCGTGCGTGTTGACGGCCAGCCGGTCAAGACGGCCGACGAGTTCCTCGACGCAATCGACGCCAAGCAACCTGGCGAGCAGGTCGTGCTTACCGTCGTCCGCGACGGCCGCAAAATCGAAGTCCCCGTCTTGCTTGAAGCCGAGCAGTAGACCGTCCTATAGGGCGTTGTGTAAACGCGTGGGTAAACTTGGCCTGTGGCGGTTTGCAGCGGAGGTGCGTAGCTCGGTTGTGATTGTCGCGTGAGAGAGAAGTGCCGGCGCGTGTTTGGCCAGGACCACCCACCCTGCGGTTCAATTCAAACGGGCTCTACTGCAACGCCCAGGGCTTGCGGTATTCGTAATGCAACAGGTCGTTGGCTTCCTTGAAGTTTGTGACTACTTCCTGGTCGGGATCCCAGTGGATGGTCGATTCGGTTGCCAGGGCGATATTGGCCAGCAGGGCCATTGAGGTGGAACGGTGACCGATCTCGATGTCGGCATTCGGCAGGGCGCGCGACTTGATGCAGTCGAGGAAGTTGCGCGTGTGGTCGCGAACGTGTTGGGCGTAGCCTTCCGGCAGATCCTTGTTCATCGGTTCCACCCGAGCCTCCCGCTCGGCCTGGTAGCGTCCGCCACGTTCGGGCAGGATCTCGTAGCCATCGTCGCGGACGTAGAGGGCGCCTTGCGTGCCCCGGAATTCGGCAAAGGCAGGCCTGGGCAACGCACGGTTGCCGCTCGTTTCGTACTGGCCAAAGATCAGAAGCCGCCCCGAAGGGAACTGGAACATCCCCTCCATCACGTCGGGCGTCGTGCGGTCGTCGTCGATGACGAATTGCCCGCCCAGCGCGGTGATCTTCGTCGGTGCGATCTCGTCGCCTGTGAGCCATCGCATGATGTCGATGAAGTGAACCCCATTATCCGAGTAGCGCGTGGCGTAAAGGTCCCACCAGCGGAACTTGAACGGGGCAATGGTGGCCTGGAACGGACGCGAAGGACGAGGTCCCAGCCACATCTCCCAATCGAGGTCGGCAGGCGGATCACTCGGGACGGCCTTGCCAATGCCAAGCGGGAACATGTTCGTGGTATCGAACGCACGGGCGACCGTGACCTTGCCCAGTTTGTCTGAGGCAATCAGTTTGGCCGCTTCTGCATAGGAAACTCCGCTACGGCGGTGTGTGCCGACTTGAACAACACGTTTGGTCTCCCTTGCCGTGTTGACCATGTGTCGCCCTTCGCGGATCGTCTTCGACAGTGGCTTCTCGCAGTAGACGTCCTTCCCTGCCCGGCAGGCCATGGTGGTTTGGATCGCATGCCAGTGGTCGGGCGTGGCGATGACCACGGCATCGATATCTTTCTGATCCAGCAGCTTGCGAAAGTCGCCGAAGATGCCCGCCTTCCCTTCCGTCAGGCGGGCGTTGGCCTCCTCGACGGTTGACCGGGAGACGTCGCAGAGGGCCACAATCTCGGCGTCGGCATGCTGGCTGAATGCGGAGGCCACCTGCTTGCCTCGCCCGCCGATCCCGATAAACCCGAGACGAATCCGCTCGTTGGCCCCCAGTACACGCGAGGCTTGCAGGGCCGTCAGGCCGAGTACGGTGGCAGCTCCGGTTTGACTGAACGCACGTCTGGACAGCTTCTCCGCCATTGTAGAGTCTCCCGTTTCATGGCCCATCTGCCGGCAGACACTAGACTACCAAAGGGGGGTGGGCCTCGGATTCAATACGCTTCGCGTCCCACTTCAATGCAGCACGGCGGGCACGCCCTGCCGACGCCGACAAACCGACTGCCGATGCGCGATTGAGAATACCACAAAGCGAACCGCATAGCAAACGGTTCGCGAGCGGATACGGCAGGAGCTTGACAAACTTTGATCAGCCCGGTTACATTGCGGTTGTTTCCGGGCTGTTGCCTTGTGAAGGATGATGTCTGATGAACAGTCGCGAGCGGGTGCGAGCTGCCATGAGGCACGAGACGCCGGACCGGGTGCCGGTGATGTGCCAACTGGCGCTGGGGCACTACTTTCTCTACAGCGGATTCGACCCGGTTGCAATCTGGTTCGACAGCGAAACGCTCGCCCGCGCCATGGAGACGCTTCGCGCCCGGTACGGATTCGATGGTATTCTTATCAACCTGCCGGGGCGCCCGGCCAACTGGCGCGACTACCTGGCGTCGGACGAACAGACAGATTCGCAGCGGCGGCTCACCTGGAACTCGGGACTGCAAACGCGCGTACCACCCGACGACAATCCCCACTTGTTCACCGCCGATGGCGGCAGCCTGCCCCGGGCCGACTATACCCAGATCGACGTGGACGATCCGGCCACCTATCGCCACATCGGATATGTTTGGAACACGTGGCACGCGCCGGGGCTGTGGGACATTCCCGAAGATGCCGACCTGACCGATCCGGCGTCCTATCCCGACTGGTATACGGCAGGCCTTCGAGCGGCGCGAGCACTGTCGCCGGATGCATCGGTACACGCGGAGGTGTTCTCGCCGTTTACGCATTTGCTGGAGATGTTCGGCTATCAGAACGCGTTGATGGCTCTCATTGAAGCGCCGGAGACGTGTCATCGGCTCCTGGATCGCTTCACGGCCATGGTGGAAGCGCAAGTGGCGCGCCTGGCTCAGCACGATCCGGATGCTATTCTGACCAGTTCCGCCTTTGCCGGCGCCGGCTTCATCAGCCGCGCGATGTACCAGCAGTTCGTACTCCCGTACGAACAGCGAATTGCCGCAGCCGTTCACAGTCACCGGTTGCCTGCGTATGTCCACACATGCGGGGCGATCGGCGACCGTCTGGACCTGATGGCCGAGACCGGAACGGACGGGATTGATACGCTGGACCCGCCGCCGTTGGGCACGGTGGAATTGCCGGAAGCCAAGAGCCGTTTCGGCGAGCGATTCTTCCTGAAGGGCAATCTCGACGCGGTCAACGAGATGCTACACGCCGACGACGCGACGTTCGACCGGGCCGTGAAGGCCCGGCTGGAAGCGGGAATGCCCGGTTCCGGGTACATTCTGTCTTCAGCCTGCTCGGTGGCGCCGCACGTGCGTCCGGAACGGCTGATGCGGATGGTCAGCCTGGCCGAGGCGCACGGGCGCTATGGCTGATTCCCGGCGGTTTCTCGGAATCGGCTGGGGGCTTGCCCCGTATAGCGGCGGAAGACCGTGGCGAAATACTGCGAGGTGGAGAAACCCAGCGTCATTGCAATGTCTGCAACGGTCGCATCGCTTTCTGCCAGTAATGTCTTGGCGCGTGCAATACGCTGACGCAGAACGAAATCGGCTGGCGGAACGCCGACTTCCGCCTTGAATCGCGCCTTCAGTCGAGACTGGGAAAGGCACGCGTATCGAGCCAAATCACGTACGCTCAGCGGTTGTTCCAGGTGGTCGGTAATGTACTGTTGGACTGCAAGCATCTCCGGACTGACAACCGGCTCGCGCCGATCGGCCGACTGGAGGACGTCCAGCAGAAATCGCAGCAGCAGGTTTCGCAGGCCGGCAATGCGCAAGGGGCCGTCGTCGCTGTCGAATATCTCGAAAATCCGCTGCAGAGTCCTTTTGACATCCGGTATGGCTCGAAACTGTCGCGGCAACTGGAGCAACTGCTTCATCAGTTGACCGGTTTCCGCAGGTGTTAGCGAGAGGAACCTCTGAGCCGTGCGAGGGACGAACAGCAGCAGCCAGTATAGTTTGCCCTTCTCTTCGGGGGCGTGGCCGGTGCCATGGTGTTCGCCGGGGAAGGTGATGAACAGGTCGCCTCCGGAAAGATGAAAAGAGCGGTCGGCCACAACGTAGGTCTGTTCGCCGCTTTCAAGAAAGCAGATTTCCAGCATATCGCCGTGGGAGTGATCCTGGAGCACATCGTGGGCCGTTGCGTAACTGTAGCGGCCCAGCACGGCGACGTCCCGGAATCCCAGTGGGCGGAGATCCAGAATACGTCGCTCTTCGGACGGATTGACGAGAATAGGTTCCATGTTCGCCTTTTGTCCTGTCCGAGGTGACAAGCTGAGTTGCGTGCCGCAGACCAATAAGTATAAGAATAGTCGATTGCCAGCACGATTGTCGAGAGCAGAGCCCGTGACGGCTTGTTTCATATTGTACTGCGGCACAAAATTCGCTTGGCGTGGGATCAAGTCGTCCGGAGAATGGAAGACTGACTTCCGGACAGCGAAAAGCCCCGCATGGTGCAGGAACTCCCGTTACCCAAGGAAATCACGAAAGGACCTCCGATGTCTGATCGAACGAATCCTCCTCGGCGGAGTTTCTTGAGGGCCACGACCGGTGGTGCGCTGGTAGCCGGGCTGCCCCTTGCCCGGTCGGTTCATGCGGCCGGTAGCGATGTGTTGCGCATCGGGCTGGTTGGCTGTGGAGGTCGTGGTACTGGGGCAGTGGTCAATGCACTCAATGCCGACCCAAATGCTCGTCTGGTCGCCCTGGCCGATGCATTTGCCGATCGAATTGCGAACGCCCTCGTACAACTCCGACGGGTGAAGAATGACCAGGTGGCCGTTGATGCCGATCACCAGTTCGTTGGTTTTGACGGATATCGCAAGGTGATTGAGTCTGTGGACGTGGTTCTACTGGCTTTGCCCACCTTTTTCCACCCTCATTATCTCAAAGCGTGCGTCGACGCAGGCAAACACGTGTTTTGCGAGAAGGTCCATGCTGTAGACGCTCCGGGTGTGAGGCTTGTGCTGGAGGCCGGAGAGACTGCACGTAAGAAGGGGCTTTCGATTGTTTCGGGACTGGCGTGGCGCTACGATACGGGCGCGCGAGAGGCGATGGAACGGATTCACGATGGGGCAATTGGGGATATTGTTGCCATCGAGCAGATATGCAATACGGGCTTCCTGCGCTCACGGCCCCGGCAGCCGGGCTGGACGGAAATGGAATACCAAATCCAAGACTGGTACAACTTCTTCTGGTTGTCGTGTGATCTACCGGGGTTGAATGCCGTTCATAATCTCGACAAGGCAGCCTGGGCAATGCACGACGAGCCGCCGCTGGGGTGTTGGGGGATGGGGGGACGGCAGACTCGCGTGGGCCGCCGGTACGGCGACGCGTGGGACCATCACGCCACGGTGTTCGAGTATGCCAACGGTACGCGGCTGCATTCCAGCTGCCGTCAACAGGACGGATGTGCCACAGACATCTCGGCCCGCTACTACGGTACAAAGGGATGGTGTGACCTGCTGAAGTATCGGATCGACGGCGAGAACCCGTGGCGTTATCCGGGTGGGAGAAGTAATCGATTCGACCTGGAGCACGTGGCCTTGTTCTCTGCAATCCGGAACGGTACACCCGTCAACAACACGCTGTACATGGCCCGGAGTAGCCTGTTGGCCATCATGTCCACCTGGGCCAGTTTTACCGGCGAAATGATCTGTTGGAAAACAGCCATGGCGTCCAACCATGTGATTGCACCGCAAACGCTCGCCGCCGACGCGGAGCCGCCGACGAGGCCGAATGCCGACGGAGACTATCCGATTCCCGTACCGGGTGTTACGAAGTTCGCGTGAAACTACCAAAGGGAAATGCCTGCAGAGCAACGGCGTTTCCAGGAATGCTCGATAAGAAAGGCCCCGTTATGTCTGAATCAGCTGCGTCCTCTCGTCGGGATTTCTTGAAGGCCACCGCCGGTAGTGCCCTGGCAGCCAGTATGCCCCTTGCCCGGTCGGTTCACGCTGCCGGCAGCGACTTGTTGCGTATTGGGCTGGTTGGCTGCGGGGGACGTGGCACAGGGGCGGCGGTCAACGCTCTCACGGCCGATCCGAATACCCGGCTGGTCGCTTTGGCCGATGCGTTTGCGGATCCTATTCCGGGCACCCTAACGCGTCTGCAGAAGGCCAAACCAGAGCAGGTTGCGGTGGATGCCGAACATCAGTTCAACGGGCTTGACGCCTACCGGCAGTTGATCGATTGCGTGGACGTCGTCCTGCTGGCCACTCCGTCGCACTTTCACCCGATTCACCTGATGGCCGCCGTGGAAGCGGGCAAACATGTGTTCGTCGAGAAGCCGCAAGCGGTCGATCCCACCCAAGTCCGTATGGTCAAGACCGCCTGCGAGCTGGCTAAGGAAAAGAACCTGTGTGTCGTTTCGGGATTGTGCTGGCGGTATCACACGGGTATGCAGGAGACCATGAAACGGGTGCTGGATGGTGCGATCGGCCGCGTAATATCGGTGCAGGAGACCTACATGACCGGATTCTCTTGGACACGGCCCCGATTGCCGGACGATACCGAAATGAAATACCAGGTGCGCAACTGGTACAATTTTCATTGGCTCTCCGGCGATCTGCCCGGTTTGACGCTGATCCACAGTATCGACAAGGGCTCGTGGGCTTTGGGCGATGTGCCGCCGATCCGTGCCTGGGCGACCGGTGGGCGGCAGGTACGGACGGGTTGTCAGTATGGTGACGTCTACGACCATCATGCCATTGTCTATGAATATGCCGATGGGGTCCGTATGTATGCATACGTGCGGCAGCAGAACGGTTGCTACAATTCGGTGGACGACCTGCTTCAGGGGACGAAAGGACACTGCGACCTGATACGCCATCGGATTACCGGAGAGAATCCATGGCGTTACGAAGGTCCCGGCTGCAACATGCACCAGGCGGAGCACGACGCCCTGTTCCACGCGATCCGTAGTGGCCAGACGATCAATAACGGGCACTATATGGTCATCAGCAACATGTTGCAGGTGATGGGACGGATGGCGTCGTACACGGGCAAGGTCATCACGTGGGAAGAGGCCATGGCCTCGCCGTTGAGCCTGGCGCCGACGGCGTACACCTGGGAGACGCCCCCGCCGGTACAACCGGATACGGAAGGCAGCTATCCGATTGCCATGCCGGGGATTACGCAATGACCCCACGGCAACGCATGCTGGCCGTCCTGGCAGGCGAGGCGGTGGATCGGGTCCCGGTGAGCCCTTTGGCGGTGCACAGTTGTGCGTCTCTCGTAGGCGCATCGCTCCGGCGGTACAGCCTTTCTGCCGAGACTCTTGCCGCGGCCGTCGTGCGGTACGCCGAGCAGTTCGAGCCGGACGCGGTGTGGATTTCGGCCGATACCTGGGTGACTGCCGAGGCGATGGGCGCCACCGTGAAAGCGGATCGAGACGACCAGCCGTTGGCGGGAAACGGCGTCCCGTGCATTCGTACGATGGCCGACGTAGAGGCGATTCGGCCGCCCGATCCCCGGCGGGCCGGACGTTATCCGCTCATGCTCGAAGCTACACGACGCGTCCGGCAAGCACTTGGACCTGACGCGTTCCTTGTCGGATGTTTCGACCAGTATCCGTTTTCTGCCGCGTGTGCCCTTCTGGGCATCGAACGGGCCATGACCGCGGCCCTGGAACAGGACAACGTGCTACAAGCATTGATGCAGAAGGCGGCTGACTATGCCGTTGCTTACGGGCAGGCGCTTGTCGAGGCAGGCGCCGACATGCTCAGCGGCGGCGACTCGCCTGCGGGCCTGCTCGGACCACGCCTCTACGGTACTGTGGCGGCTGAGGCCGAAAGGCAAGTGATCGGACGATTGCAGGCTGCTACGGGCAAGCCGGTGTCGTTGCATATCTGTGGCGACACAACGGCCCTTCTGCCGGCGATGAGCGGATGTGGAGCAGAGGTGCTGGAAATCGACTACCGCGTGAACCTGCCGGACGCTGCGCGGGTTTGCGGACCGCAAGTCACCCTTTGGGGCAATCTTGACCCGGTAACACTACTGCTGCGTGCTCGGCCCGATGAAGTCGCCGCCGCCACCCAACGTTTAGTGCACGAGATGGCCGATGTGTGCCACCGCCGATTTGTCGCCAGTTCCGGCTGCACCCTGGCCGTGGGCACCCCGGATGTAAACCTCCTGGCCATGTTCGCCGCGGCACGCGCAGGTTAAACGGCTCAATCTTGCCCCCGAACGCCATGGTACGGTGGATTTGCCGCAGAAGACGCGGGCCGATTACCAGTCCGATTGGGGGGTACCCCTGGGGAGATGCTCTTCTGTGGCGCAAGGGCGGCGTTTCCACCAGATCAGCCCCATCATCCGGCTGAAGAACCGCCCTTCAGTCCCCCCTTGGGAGTCTATGTCGATTGGGAGAGCATTGACCCCCGATTCCCCTGAGGTATACTCATGGGTACGTCGGCTGGAATGGTTGGCGTGCCGGGGGGCCTGGGGCGTACCTGTTGCGATGCCCTTGGCCAGCGCAACCGGAGTGGCATAGGTCCCATTATTTTTCTTGAAGGAGGGTGCAGCAATGGCGAGGACTGTGTTATCTATGTTGGCCGTGGCGATCTTGGCAGCTTCGCCGCAGGCTGTTTGGGCCGGCGGGTGCTGCTGTCAGGCGTGTGCGCCGGTCGAGCCCGTGTGCGTCGAGAAGGTCATTCAGGTTCCCACCTGGTGCACCGAGACTCGAACCATCCAGTGTGTCGAGTGTCGGCCGGAGTTGCGCACGAACACCATTACCGTGATGAAGCGAGTTCCGGTCGTGCAGACGGTCGATCGGCAGTTCACCGTCATGGTGCCCCAGGTCAGAACCAAAACAGTCTCTTGCACTGTGGCCAAACCGGTGTGGGAAGAGAAGCAGGTGCAGTACACCGTCATGGTGCCCCAGGTCGAGACGAAGCAGGGCGTTCGCCGCGTGTGCCGGTCTGTTCCCGTAACCGAGAAGCGGACCGTCTGCAAGGACAATGGCCATTGGGAAGATCGTGAAGTCACCTCTTGCGTGCGGCAGGTATGCTATCGGAAATGCCGTACCGCGCGTCTTGCGCGGCGTTGCGGAACGTGCTGCTCCCCCTGCGGCGCTTCATGCAGCGATTCGTGCTGCGACTCCTGTTGCTCCACCTGCACGACAACTTGTAAGGTTTGGGTACCCAACATCGTGCAGGAAGAAATCGACGTTACGGTCATGAAGCCGGAAGTGGTCGAAGAGCCGTGTGAGTACACCGTCACCCGCTGCGTGCCGGAAGTCCGCACAAAGACGATTCGGGTCTGCCGGATGGAGTACGAGCAACAGCAGAAGGAAGTTCAGTACGTGGTCTGTGTGCCCGAAGTGCGCACGAAGAAAGTTCACTGCACGTCCTACGTCTGCCAGCCCGAGCAGAAGACGGTCACATGCAAGGTCATGGTGCCGCATGTAGTCCAGAAGCAGGTTCAGGTTCCCGTGTGCCGCATGGTAGCGAAGACCATCAAGGTCCCGTGCTGCCCCACGTGTGTTCCCACCTGCTGCGGTTGCCGAAAAGTCGGTTGTGCTGCCGGTTGCTGCAACTGAGCAGTCGGACGCCACCTGCAGAGGGTTTTTGTTTATTGGGCCGGTTGCTTCCCTGTGTGCCTTACAGCGAAGGGCAGGCCAGTATTCGGCCTGACTCCGTGGAGTGACTGGGGGATACCGTTGCTCCTTGGAACGTAGCCAATCCGCCCCCGCAGCGATTTGGATCGCTGCGGGGGTTTTCTGTTCGACGGCGCCCCGATGGTACGCCACCTTGACAGAACGCGTAGGATTAGGTTGGATGATGTGTTTGGGGTCGTCGGAGCGGCTCCATATCTGGAGCTGGTTCGTGCCGAGGTGCAATTATGTGGCGTATTTGGTTGGCAATTCGCGTTTTCTTTCTGACACTGTTCTCTGGCGATGTGGCGGAGCGAGTCCGCTTGGCCTTGGAGGGGAAGCCCACTCCGTCGCAAGCACCCCAGAAGCCGGAGAAAGCCATGCCGAAGGCCCCGAAGCCGCCCAAGGCCCCGCAACGTAGCGAAGCGCTGACGCTCATCGCCGCCCTGCAGCGAGAAGCCCGGTTTGTCGACTTCGTCGAAGAGCCGCTCGACCAGTACACCGATGCCCAGGTGGGGGCCGCGGCGCGGGATGTCCATCGCAACTGCCGAACTGTCCTTCACCGCATGTTCGAACCGAAACCGTTGCTGAGTGATACCGAGGGCGCGGAAATCGAGGTGGCGGCCGGGTTCGACCCCGGGCGATATCGTCTTGTGGGGCAGGTGAGCGGCGAACCGCCGTTTCGCGGTCGCCTTGCACACCCGGGCTGGGAAGCCACGAAATGCGAGGTGCCGAGTTGGTCGGGCGAGAAATCGGCTGTTCGGGTCATCGCACCTGCGGAAGTCGAGCTTTGATGGTTCACATTCGACCGGTGCAAGCAAGTTCGAAGAACCTTACCGTATGCCGGGGTATCTGCCTGCGGCTTTGGGGATGAAACGGAACATGGACGCCAAATACATTATTGGAATCGACCTGGGGACAACGAATTGCGTGTTGGCTTATGCACCTGTCTCCGAGGAATCGGCTGAGATTCAGCTACTGGACATTCCGCAACTCGTCGCGGCCGGAACGGTCGAGGCCCGGCCGTCGTTGCCATCATTTCTCTATCTTGCACCTGCCCACGAAACGGCAGGCGGTGCACTCGACCTGCCGTGGGCGACGGGCCAGACGTTTGCCGTGGGCGAGTACGCGCGTCGTCAGGGAGCCGAGGTGCCGGATCGAACCGTGGTGGCCGCCAAGTCGTGGCTGTGTCATAGTCGCGTGGATCGCCGGCGTCCGATTCTGCCCTGGGGTGCGCCAGACGAAGTCCCCAAGGTCTCGCCTGTTACGGCAACCCAACGTTACCTGGAACACCTGGTCGGTGCGTGGCATCATGCAAACCCCGATGCGCCCCTGGCCGAGCAGCACGTCGTATTGACGGTTCCTGCCTCGTTCGACGCCGCTGCCCGCGAGCTTACCCGTGAAGCCGCCCTGGCCGCCGGTTTGCCGGAAGACTTCGTCTTGCTCGAAGAGCCGCAGGCGGCCGTGTATGCGTGGTTGGCCGAACATGGCGACCGCTGGCGGCGCGAGATGCAAGTCGGCGACTGCCTGCTGGTATGCGACGTTGGTGGCGGTACGACCGACCTCACGTTGGTCGGCGTGGCGGAGCAGGAGGGCGAATTCCGGCTGCAGCGTATTGCTGTCGGAAACCACTTGCTCGTTGGCGGCGACAATATGGACCTTGCCCTGGCGCACTTCGTTGCCGGCCAGTTCGCCGAGAAGGGGACGCAACTCGACCCGTGGCAGTCGGTGGCGCTGTGGCATTCGTGCCGTGCGGCGAAGGAGTCGCTACTGGCTACCGAGCAGGAAGGCGGAGCGAAAGCAACGCATCCGGTTTCCGTACTGGGGCGAGGCCGTCGCTTGATCGGCGGGACCGTGACCGTGGACGTCGAACGGCAGGCGGTTAGCGACCTGCTGATCGAGGGATTCTTCCCGCGTTGCCAGCTTGGTGATCGGCCGGCACGTCAGCAGATGAGCGGTTTCCGAGAAATCGGGCTCCCGTTCGAGGCCGATACGGCGGTAACACGGCACCTGGCCGCGTTTCTCGGGGCGCATGCCGCCGGCAACAGTGAGACGGCGGTGCGGCCCACGCATGTTCTGTTCAACGGTGGCGTTTTCAAGGCGGATCCGTTCCGGCAGAGGTTACTCGATGTACTGGACGACTGGTTCGGTGGAGACGCGACGGCGCCCGGCGCCCTCGGCGGCACACACGATCTGGACCATGCTGCCGCGAAGGGCGCCGCCTACTACGGCTGGGCGAAGCAGGCGGGCGGTGTTCGCATTCGCGGCGGTACGGCTCGCACCTACTACGTTGGCATCGAGACGGCCGGTCTTGCCGTGCCGGGAGCGCCGCGACCGCTCAAGGCGCTGTGCGTGGTGCCCTTTGGGATGGAAGAAGGAACAGAGGCCGACGTGCCCAGTGGCGAGATTGGACTCGTTGTGGGAGAGCCGGCCCATTTCCGTTTCTTCAGTTCCACCATGCGCAAGCAGGACCAGCCCGGCGATCTGCTTGGCCGCTGGTCGCCCGAAGAACTAACCGAAACCGATCCACTCGAAGCGACCCTGCCTGCGGAAGAAGGCATCGATGAGCCCTACGTGCCCGTGACGTTCCAATCCCGTGTTACCGAGCTTGGCGTACTCGAACTGTGGTGCGTGAGTACGCAATCCGACAAGCGGTGGAAGCTCGAGTTCAGCGTTCGCGAAGAGGCGGAAGGCTGAGCGCGACAGGGCCCTAAGAGAGGCCCAAGAGCAGCTTCCTCATTAGCTGGTCGATGAAGGACACGGCCCATTGTTACGTTGAAGACAGCGCAGGAGAACTGGAATTGAACAGGAGGCAACAGAGATAACAGAGTTCCCCTGCTCTGTTTCCTCTGTTCTTTCCTGTTTCTTCCAAGCCGTACGGCCCTTCATAATGCCGAAGCCATCATTGCGTCATCTCCACGGGGCCGATTGGTCCCGTGTATAAACGACGGGCTGAAGCCTATCTTACAGGAAAGGTGTTGGGCAAAGCGGCAATGTGGATATCATCTTTGCGCTGCCTGCTGGAGCCCCCGACTGCAAGACAACGCAGCCATACCTCTGGGGCCTAGCCGGTTGACCGGCTTGGGCGAGGTGGGACATAATGGTTATTCACCATCCCTACTGAATGTCCTGCCGAGTTGTGAGCTATGAAGCTGCGTATCTGCCTGTTTCTGCTGTTCATCGTGTCTTCTGCTGTCTCGCGAGGTGAATCACCTCGATTGGGCTACCTGGTAGAGAAACTGGGCGATGCCGAGGAAGTCACCGTTGTCGCGCCCGGCGCCGACGGTACCGGGCATGCGTTCTTACTCAAACACGGCCTGGGCAGTTGGGCACGGTTCAACTGGCCGTCGTTTGAACCGCTTCTGACATGCGACGGCGTGACTTTCCGAGCTCGTCGCAAAGGCAAACAACCGGCGGCCCTGGCGGCGCGGGTGTTGACCGAAGACGGGAACGAATGGCAAGGTCGGCGAATTGCCCTGACCGAGGATTGGCAGGATGTGAAACTCACTGCCGGCGATTTTCGCTTCTTCCGCGGCAGCGAGGAGACAGCCGGCGAGACGCCCGATCTGGGGCGGGCTGTGCAGTTTCAACTTGTACCGTTATATAGTGCGCGTGAAGGCATGGGTGAATTGCTGGTCGACGACATCCGTTTTTCGCCCGATGGGTCCGGCTGGAACGCCGAGGGCGAGGAGTTGCTGCCTCCGGCGGATCCCTTCCAGACGCAGTGGGAGCGTGTGGACGATATCGTCCGGCGATGGAATGCCGAGCGGCAGCGTCTGGAAGCAGAATCCCAACGCGTCGACACATGGCTTGCCGAACTCGACCGTCTGATCGCCGATTGGGCGGCGCCGGATGGGCAGGCACAGGCCCGCGAACGTCTGGCGAGCCAATCGCTGCCCTGGCAACAACCACCGCAAACACCGCCGGCGTTGCAGGATTGCTCGGGGGTTGACGTGGATGCATTTCAGAAACTGGTTGCTTCCGGGCAGAGGGCGCCAAGACTATTGATCGAGATGCGGCCCGGTATGAAACTGTGGCAAACCCGGCTTTATGCCGCCCCGAAGCAGGAGCCGCCCGAGGCCGTCGAGATGGACGGTGAAACGACCGTTCGCCACCACGTTCATTTCACGGAGGCAGATGTGCCGCAGACGGTGTTCACCGAATTGCCTTTGCCCGAGGCGGTGGACTTGGGTGGGCAGCGTGTGCTCATGCGCATGCGCATGACCGGTGCGACGTTGAACGAGCAGCGCCCCTTGCTGCTGCGGTTGTACACTAAGGCGGCGGAAGGCGGCGAGTCGTGGGGCGACCTGACGCCCGCCCCTTTCCCCGATTCACACTGGACTGAGGTGGTGTTCGACTGCGCCAATCCGATGCGCGGTGCTCGCTATACTCCTGGCGACACGCTACGACTTGCGGTGCGCATGGAGAACCAACCGGGTGTTGCCGCCGCGTTCACCCTGGAGTTTGCCGACATACGCGTAGCCCCGCCGGATCCGCTGGTCCGGGCACGCCGCATCTTGCTTCAGTCCGTCCAGAGCAAGGTCGAGGCGGCGCGGGCCATACTCTATTCAAAGCGAAACCAGGTGGCCCTGCGGGAAGACGCGTTGCTCGAAATGCCCGGTCTTCGCGCAGCCTACCTCGCCAGTTTCGAGAATCCCCTGCCACGCGAAGCGGCAACGTCGTCGCCGCCGAGCCCCGTGCTTGAAGGGATGACGCTTCCGGAAGGTTCGTTGCGACCATCGGCGGTGCGCACCTGCACGATGCTGGTAGACAATCGTCCTGCCCTCTTCGTCCACGCGCCGAACGAGCCGGCGGATAGCGAGCTGGCGGTCGAAATGCGGGATCGGGCCGGAACACTGCAGGCGGCCGGTCGCGGCCTGGCGGCAGGTATTACCCTGATCCCTGCACATGCACCGGCTTGGGCGCCCGGCGAGCCGCACGTCTATTCGGTTCGCTGCGTGGTTCGACATGGCGACCGCGTAACGTCGTCGAGTGAACGGTCGGTCGGCATGCGGACCGCCGATGTCCGCTCGGGCGGGCCAGACGCGGTGCTTCGTCATGCGATCCAGCGGCGACAACTCGATTGGACCTACCGGTTAAACGGACGCTGCTGGTTCCCACGTGTTTCTGCGTATCACTGGCCGGATGCGGAAGACACGGTCGTCGAGGGAGTCCGCATGTTCGGCGATCTGTGGATGGACGGCGTGCGCCAGTACGGCTTCTCCTTTCGGCAGCAAGAATGGGACCGCTTCAGTCGTTACGGGTTGGGAATGTTCACATCGCTTGCACCCAGCTACCGAAGCCTGCGAGGGTGGGAGGACGTCGGGCCGTGGCGCGACAACTACGATCGCAGGTGCCGCCTGACCATTTCGGCAAGCGATTCGCCGCATCAATTGGTAGCTCAGGCAGGGAACGAGGCGGAACTGACGTGCTGGGGGGCGAGTCTCAGTACGGCGTTCCCCGATGCCTTGTATCAGCCGCTTGACATGGCGGCCAATCAGTTGCGGCGCGTGGTGCAGCCCACCGCTCCGGCCATGTACGTTCGGGCCGGAACGTTTCGCCAGGTACCACCCCTGCCGCACGAGCAGGTGTCTGGGGTAAATCAGTATACGGGCCGCTACGGCGGACGCGTCGAGGACATCGATCGTAATCTGGCCGAACTGGCAAGGCAGGCGTTGTGGGCCGATCGGCCGCTGATGATTACCGAATGGATGGGGCCGAAATACTCGTGGGCGTCGACCGGCGTGGGCGGGGTGACGCGGCGCGGTGCGGCCTACTATCTGGAGCGATATTGGCGCGCCATGATCGATACGCCCGGCATCGTCGGCTCTTCCGAGTTCACATTGAACTGGGTGATCGCGCCGTTCGAAGATTTCACCAATCAGAGCCGTGAGCAGGCATGGAAGAACCGCCCGCCGCATAGTCCGTTCGGCGGAGGTCGAACGGCCGATCACATACCGCATGTCGGGCCTGGCGATGCCGTTCGGAGCGAACCGACCTTCCGGGCCATGCAGGCGTTTCACGGCCCACTCTATATTATGGCGAACCGGCCGGGACCCATTCTCATCGCAGGCGCGGAGGCCGAAGCAATCGCCGCTCCCCTACGCCAATTCCGAAACGGCATTACCACCGCGGTCGATCCCAATTCTACAGAGGCAACCGGGCACGTACTGCGGCTGCTGCCTGCGGAGAAGGACGAGTCTTTGCCAGGCGTTTGGGACGAGCCGGTCTTCCGTACACAGATCCACCCTGCCAGACCCGATTGCCTGCTCACGTCGCTGCACGCCGCGTCCCCGGAGGCCGCTCAGCGGGGAATCGATCGCCTGGTGCAGGCGGCCCGTGCCTTGGCCGAGCTGAACCGGCTCGAAGGCGCGATGACCCGGGCTGTGGCACTGACCGACAAGTCGTACGTATCGTCGTACGAGAACTACCTGCTGGAGTTCGCGGCGCGTGGCTACCTACATTGTGGCAACGACGTTCGGCTGGAACTCGATGCGGCGGAGTTCTTCGCTCCCGACGGAACCCGGCGCCCAGCCTGGCAGGACCTTTCGGCCATCCTGCTCGATACCGAGCGAACCCTTTCGCCCGACGAATTGACCTTGCTCGACCGGCTGAGCGGCGAAGGTGCGAACCTGATCATCAGTGCCCCCTGCTACGCGGCCAACCCCGGCTTTTCGCGGTTTATCGAAGCCGAGCTGACACCTGCCGGTACGCTGGCCGATGCGATTCCCTTAGACGACTCTATCGAGCAGCCGGTACCCGTTCATGACCTGGGCAGCGTCGATATCGGCGTTATCAAGACATTCCAACCCGACATGGCACGGTCGGCGGCGCTCGATGTCTTTGCCGTCCGTGCACCGAACGCACGCGTTCTGGCCGCCGATGCGCAACAGCGGCCCATCATTGTGCAGCAGGCGCACGGACAAGGACGCGTTACGCTGCTCGGCACATCGCTGGGCGCCGCGACCGAGGTCCATCGGCGCGTGACGCGTGCCGGGAGAACGCACTCCATCTACGACCGCGACACGGCGTGCGGCCTGGAGCGATTGAGCCGCATTGTGATCAACCTCTGCCGTGCCGGCTGTGAGTCCGAACGGCATCGCCCCCGACTCTACATTCGCATGACGCCCGAAAGCACGTGGGTCGAGCCCGGCAAGCCTGTGCGTGTCTCCATTGCCTTGACCGACGTTGACGGTACACCGGTCGCAGGCCAGTTGCGCACGCGCCTTCGCACTTTGGCCCTGGACGAACGCGGCGGAGCTGGCACCGAGTTCATCGACCTCGAGCCCACTGCCCCAGGTTGCTACCAGCTACGTTGCATTGCTGAAGACGCATCGCTACCCACTGGCGACTCCGACGCACAGGTCATCACCTTTCCTGCGAAAGCGACTGCCACCTCGCCTCGTGTGCTGAGCCTCCACTTCAAGGCCTTTGCCCCCGACCACATCCCTGCCGACGCCGCTATTGCCGTCTTGCTTGCAGCGAACCCTTCGGGGGAAACAAGTCCACAGAAGTGATTGTGCGGCTGGCTGGCTTTGTGTTATCTCAACTCACTTCACGCTCCACTTGGTTCGCAGGTATTGGGCGACGGATTGCAGTTCGTCGAATCGCAGCGAACGATCGAAGATCAAGATCTCGGCGACGTCGGCCGTTCCGGCGGCAAGGCGGAGTTCGCCCAGAGAGGCGTCCTGCGAGTGTTCCACGATGAAAACTCGGCCGCCATAGGGTTCTGGCTGCTTGCCTGCGGGACGCATGATCTCCCAGTTCGGGCGTTCCCACGTCTTTCCTTCGCCCGAGTAACATTGGATGATGCGCTGCCAGGTTGGTCCGGAGGCGTCGATACCGCGAGAGAGCACCAGTGCGGTGACTTGCCCCGGTTCGTTCCGGATTGCAGGCACGAGCAGCCGGCCTTTGCCTGTACCTCGCACAACGGAACGACCGCCGAGGGCGTCGCCAATCAGATGGATGACGACCTTCGAGTCGTCGGCTTTGGCAACACGTTTGCCCGGCGACTTGTCGCGCCAGGCAAGAACGTTGCCGTCGGAATCCACGTCAAGGGTCGCGCGGTCGCTGGCGTCCAGCCACAGGACGAGGCCGTCGAGGATCATCGAGTTCTCGTCGACGGGTCCGCGAGGCGTGTATTGTAGATTTCGCGGCGGAGCTTTCGGGGCGTCCGGATCGCTCCAGTCGGCTCCAGGCTTCCATCGCGGGCCGCGGAATTCGTAGGCGCCCAGATCGGGGGCAGCGCCTTGAAAGCCGTCGGTAACACCTGGCACAGGAATCCCGGCGTCGATCGCCTTGGAAGCGGCTGTTGGGAAGGCGTCCTCGTCAATCGCGCCGGGGCCGTTGTTCTTCAGTTCGGGGCCCAGTTCGCCCTGGACGAACTCGCGTGGGTCCTCCAGGTCCAGCGAACCGTTGACCAGGTTATTGAAGATACGGGTGCCCTTCATGGTGGGTGTGTAGTTGGCGTACGTATAGGCGCCGAACGGGCGTCCGACCTGGGTGATGGTGTTGTTGGCAACCAGATGGTCGAGCGCATCGCAGTTCAGGCGAATGCCCGTAGCACTACAGTTCCAGACGACGTTATGGTGTACAATGAAGTTCTTGCTGAAGTTGTCGAGTCGAGAGACCATTCGCCGGGGCTGTCCAGGCCGGCCAGTGCGCCGTAGAGAATATAGAAGTTGCCCTCGCGCGGGCGATAGGGATCGGTTGCGTGATACGGGTCCCGTCTCTTGGACTCCATGGTCGCGTCGAACCGCAGCGACTCGCCCGGCCGATACTCGGCAATCCGCCGGGTGGCGCTTACCCAACTGGCGCCGTGCCACATGAGGATGATTCCGCCTCGCCAGTCGCCCGGTGGGAGGTCGGGGGCGCACAGGATTTCGTAGTCGGTTCCCGGCCCTGCCGTGGCGCGGGCGAACTCCATCAGGTTGCCAGGCGGCGAATTCGGCCATCGGGCTTCGGGCATCATCCGGCCGTCGACGAACAGTTGGATGAACTTGCGATCGGTCTTCAGCCGATAGATGGCGCCCTGGTGTGGTTGCCAATCGCCTTCGAGCAGATCCGTACCGCTAAGAACGACCTTCTTGCCCGGCATGGCCTGAAATCGGATCGGGCGCCCCGGTTCACCGCTGCGGGCAGGCGTCAACGTCTCGCGGTACACTCCCTCGTCGAAGAAGACCGTATCACCAGGACCGGCCACCTGGCACGCCTTAGCCACCGTCTTCCAGGGGGCTTCCTTGGTGCCGGGCGACTCATCGTTTCCGGTGACCGAAACGTAGCGAGTCGTACCGGCGTCGTCGGCCGCTGCCAGCGGTTCCAAAGTGGTCCAAAGAACGGCGCACAAAATGATCCTGTTTACTTGCATACATCTCATGATGTACCTTGTATGTTAAGTGGCGGTCGCAATCGGGGCAACCGTGGGCTGTGCAGGTCGTCCTGCCAGTATACCGTAAGTCGTGTCTCGCTTCCAACGTGCGCGACGCTTGTTTCGCCACCCGGACTTGTTCCGGGGGATTAGTGACTGGCCAGGGCAAGCCCAGCGGTGAAGAGGTGCGCGTGGAGCGGGTGCTTGTAGCCGGCCAGTCATGATTCCGCCGAGGCGAACGTGACGCCGACCGCTTCTTATCGCGGCGCTTGCTCACGGCTGGTTGCCAGGAGTATACTGCAGACAAAGATGACGTATGCCCACGTTGCTTTTGCGAGAAATGGGAACATGAGAACAGGGAGAATACGATGAAAGCGACATTGGTGATCGCGGTACTATTGGGGACAACGGCGACTGCAACCGCGCAACAGGACTCTACGGTCTGGGTGGCTTCTCCGTGGCAACGGGTTCTGCGCGACAGCCCGCCCGGTAACCAGACCGAAGCGCACATCAAGGCTGCGGCCAACGAATACGAACCGGTCCGCGTGATCGTCAGTGCAGGAAAGGAAACGCTTAAGGACGTTACGGCTGAAGTGAGCGACCTGCGGTCGGGCGAGCATGTGATTGATGCGGCCCATATCCAGATGTTTCGCGCCCACTACCTGCATATCCCGGAGCCCAGCCACCGGACGACAAACCCGACCGGTTGGTATCCCGATGCCCTGATCCCGTTTGTCGACCCGCAAACCGGTGAAGACCTCGGCGGTGCGGTGTACAATGCGGTGCCTTTCAATTGTGAGCCGGGGCAGAACGCAGACATCTGGTGCGACGTCTACGTGCCACCCGGTACGCCTGCCGGGCGCTATCGGGGCGTCGTAACGGTGACCGCCAGGAAGCAGCAACTGGCGAGGGTCCCTGTGGAGCTGCAGGTGTGGGGATTTGAGTTGCCTGCTGAGTTGGCCATGCGATCCAATTTCGGCGCACTGGGCAACCGTGTGATTTCTATGGTAGCGCCGGGCAGCACGGCGGAAGAGGCGGCGGCGATCGAGCAACTCTACGTTGCGGAACTGCTTCGGCACCGAGCCGTGCCCAGTTCGCTGGGCGACATTTGGCCCGTCTGGACGCCGGAGGGCGGTATCGAAGATACCGGGCACGCCGGACGATTGCGAGAATTGGTTGAGAAGAACCATGTCAACGCACTGCGAGTCCCGGTTCATTTCGGGGACGATGCCGATAGGACCAAGGCGCATCTGAGTGCAGTCGCCAAGTGGCTGCGCGACCTGGGATACCTGGATCTGGCCTACATCTATCTGCGTGACGAACCCAACGACGCCGAGGAATACGAAACCGTCCGCCGACAAGGGCGGCTGATCCACGAGGCGGCCCCGGATCTCGCACGGATGTGCACGGAGCAGACGATCACGAGCAATACGGAATGGGGTAATCTGTATGGGGCCGTGGATATCTGGTGCCCGTTGTGGGGTTTGTGGGACGAGCCAACCGCCAACGAGCGGCTCAGGCTGGGCGAACGCCTGTGGAGCTACACGGCGCTCTGTCAGGGACCGAAGACGACGCCCTGGTGGCAGATCGACATGGAACCGGTGCACTTCCGCGCACCCTTCTGGGTGAGCTGGCGATACAACATCACCGGTTTCCTCTATTGGTCCAGTGTCTACTGGCAGGCGTACGGGGGTATGGAAGGCGTATGGCAGCGCCCGGCTTTCAGGGATAAGTTCTGGGGCGAGGGAATGCTCCTCTATCCGGGCCCGCCTGCGGGGATCAAGGGGCCTGTGCCGTCCATTCGCCTCAAGCTCGTCCGTGAAGCATTGGAAGACTACGAGTACATGTCCCTGGCGGCAGGTGTGCAGGGCGAGCGCCGGGCGAAGCAGCCGTCGCAGCAGAGCGACACGGAGAAGAAGGTCGACGGCATCGTGACCGACGTGGTCCGCTCCTTCCAGGACTGGAGTCATGATCCCAAGGACTACGAGCAGGCGCGCCAGCGGCTGGTCGAGATCATCCTGACAAAGCCCTGACGGTTCCCGGCAAGATACTCACTAAACCCATGTTCCCCCAACCGGTCAGGTAGGCGAGTAATTTCGTACGCACGACCGTTCACGCGGGGATGCGTCTCTCGGTCGCGACGTAGCCATGTAACCATCTGCAGCATTTGCCATTATAGTCCGTGGCCATTGTCTGGGGGTATCGTGTGCGGCAAGGTATTTTGGCAATTGCGAGGACATAATGCTGCGCGGCTCGCAATGCGTGCAACGCCAGTTTCCCTACCCGGACTTGCTCCGGGGGATCAGTGACTGGCCAGCTAGAGACGAATTTTAGAAAGACCCGCGGCCTCCCGTCCCGCCACTTCCGCCGCCTTTGGGCGGCGGAAGTGGCGGGACGGGAGGGAATAGGCGAAAGCGAAGACGCTTGGTAGCTGGCCAGTCATGATTCCGCCGGGGCAAGCCCGACGGTGATAAGTTTCATGCCGAACGATTGCTGTGGGTGGGGAATCCCGCACCAACGGAGGGCTGTTTCAGCAGTCGCCCAGCGAAAGCCGTTTGGCGCGCATCTCGCTGCGCCGGCGGCTGTACATCCAGAGTTGAAGCACGAGCAGCACCGCCATAACCGCCGCTGCCAGTACGTAGGGCGAGCGCTGGATCAGCGTTGCAGGCAGCGCGTGCGACAGTCTCTCGGCCTGCCATGCAAAGACACCACCAGCAACAGAGCCCAAGGCGAATCCGAACGCGAGCGAAGCCTCGTGAATGCCGCTGACAAGCCCTTGTTGCTTGGTCGTGCCACCTGCCGTGCTGTAGTACAGACTGGCGAAGTAGTTGTAGCCAACCAGTACGCCCATCCCGACAAGGCCTATGCCAAGCTGCCAGGTCGTTTGCGCCACGACGACAATCAGCAAGCCTGCAATGGCTAGGAGTTGCGTTGCCGTCGGAACGTAGAACCGGTAGTGCCAGAACGTGGAGCAATACAGCAGCGTGTAGGTAACCAGCACGCAGATCCGGCAGGACATGATCAGTCCGCCGTGTTCACCTGCAGGTATGCCTAGGTCGACCATCAGCCGTGGAAGCAGATGGAAGATCATACTCATGGAGAACGTCCCGCTGAGATTCGCCGTCCATGCCATGCGTGAGAAGAACGCCGAAAGCTCCTGGTGCCGGACCGCGTCGGGATCGACTTCAACGACCGCCGCAGCCACCATGGGCCGCTTGGGCCGGAGAAGGATTCCCAGCAGGATGAGCAGGTTCACCCCCGAACCTGCAAGTGCCACGCCGATTGGCCAACCCTTGCCCAACGCGAACAGATAACCGGCCACTCCGGTTCCCGTGATCAATCCACCGTTCCAGGCGAAACAGAAGATGATCAGCGGCCGGCTGATGCCGCGAAGCTGCCCCCGCTTCGAGCCGTCGGTGCTCAACATGGCAATGATCGGCGGGTAGTACATGCCGGTTGCCACACCGGTAAGCCAGTACGAAACGAAATAGAGGCGACTGGGCGGCGCCAGGAGCAGGCAGCCCGACGTCGCCAGCATCATCGTGATAATCCCAAGGATCGCCAGGGGCCATCGGCCGATGCGGTCGGAAAGCACCCCAAAGACCACGCTGCTTATGGCGAAGGCAGCGGCCATGCCGCCGCCAACCAGCCCCAGGGTCAGCAGGTCGGCGCCACGTTCGGCCAGGTCCCGGTCGACGGCGAAGATCTGGATGATGGCCGCCATGTCGGTCAGAAACACCGACGCGTAGACCGGAAGCAGATTGACACTGCCGGTTGTACGTTCTTCAGAAGCAACCGGCCGTGTCATGGACGTCTCGTTAGAGGCTTGGGAGCAAGGGTATATTGTGGGGGTATCGAACGGCTCGGATACCCATTGTACGAAGATCCGGCCTCGGCGTCATTAGACCACTACCGGTTCAATTCCCTGGAGCCGGCAGAACCATTCGAGCTGACGTCGGAAGTTGCCGTATAGGAACAACTGATGGAACCCGGGAAACGCCAGGACGTCTTTCACGCCCTCCAGTTCGACCATGACGGAGACCACGCATCCACCTGCAGGCGGTACCGAGACATTGTCGACCACCTTGCCAGTGGAAATGAGCATTTTCGCGGGGCGTTGCTCGCTGCCGGGCAGGACGTCGGTACACGTGACCGGTTGCCCCACGCGCCAGACGGGCCGCATGGTTGCATCGCGTGCCCCATGATGGTGAACGATGTCGTAGGGTTCGGGCTCCGTGCCGAAACCGTGCAGTCGCGTCGGGCACGAACAGTGTGCTCCGACAATCGCCTCGCGCATGGTCTCGGGTACGGGGTCCTGCTGAAAACCGGGCCGATTGAGCAGGTATTGAACAATGATATGGGTTGCCACGGCGCCCAGGTCGGCCTCGCACGCGGCCGGAATCCCATCGTCGTTCATCTTCGACCAGGCGATACACGGCAGGCTGACCTTCGACTTGCCCAGCGCTCCGAGGCAGTCCATCGTAATGGCATCGCACTCTTCCCGCTCCATCAGGCGTGCGGCAACCAGGTAGCTCTTGATCCCGTTGAGTACGTCGTCTTCTGTCGCCCCTTCCTGCTTCTCGGCGTGTTTGATCAGGTCAGCCGCCATGGCCTTAACCCGGTCGTCCACCGGCGTTGCGTTATATTCTTCGAGGAACTGACCGGCAGGTATGGTTCGCAGCTTGATGCCGAGCCCCGTCATTTCCGTATCGGCACGCTCGTTGCCCTTGATTACCAGGCAGCGCGTCTGCCGCATCTTGGCGCCTGCCTTGAGCATCTTGATGCCCCATCGCACCTGGTCGAAATCGTCGGTCGAGCAAATCAAACAGCCGGTACGGCCGGCAAGGCTGACCGTATTGGACGTGAACGCACTCCCGATCGGCGAGAAGATGACGGTGGGAATGCCGGAATCGACGGCGGCCGTCGCCGCAGGCCAGGCGTGCTCCTGGCGGTCCAGCAGTACCACCAGCAGCCCGTCGGCTTTCGACTCGACGGCCTTGGCGATCCACTGCTGGGCTTCTTCCATCGAGTAGATCGGCGTTTCCAGCAGATCGATCTTGATCCCCAGCGTCTTGGCCTCCTCGCGGATCTGGTTGGTATACTTCTGCCGCGCGGCCTCTCCATCGAACACCTGCCCGGGCCAGCGCATGCCGTATTCGCCCTTGCGACGAACGAAGCACGCCTTGATGACGGGGACATATTTCGATGCCGGGCCATGCTGGGCAATTTCTGCCGCTGCAGCCAGCCGGTTCGGCAACAGGCCGACCAGCGACGCCGACAGGAGCGACGCAGAGCTTGCGACAACAAACTCGCGCCGGCTGACATGATGGGAATGGTGGCGCCTGGCCGCACATCGATTGACGCCTCGCATGATCCATCCTCCTGTTCAATCGGGACAAAGGAACTGCCGGGCCTCGCTCGGGGCTTCCACTGAACAGGGCCGCCCCCAGAATCAACACCCCTGATTGTGCGGGCCGCCTTCCGCGGTGTCAAGGGAAAGGAGAAGAAGAGAGGTTTCGGGTGTCAGGTGTCAGGAACGCTGACAAAGTAGCAGGCACGCTCCGTCGTGCCGTCCGCTCCCACCGCTGCCATCTGCGTTCTCGTGCTCAGCGCAGCGGTGCTCGTACTCGTAATCGAGGCGTCGCCATATCAGCACAACCCCGAGTCCGCCCGAGCTGCTTACCCTCCTGCGTAGGCGTGTCTCTAGCAACGAACGACCAGCAACCAGCAACTGGCTTCCCTCCCTCGTCAGCTCGCCTCCAATCCAGAAGTCGCTTGTTACGGTATGATTCCGAGTCCCACGCGCCACGTACCAGCACCCATTCATCCGCGCCTATTCGCCGGAGGCGATTCGCACCGTAGCCAGGGGTTTCTTTACCCCTGGAAACCATACGCACCACCCCACATCCCCGTTTATTGCCGGTCGGAACACCCGCGATGTCTTTGCCGCCGCAGGCGGCAAAGACATCGCGGGAATGGAATTTGGCGCGGCCATGAGGCCGGGGTAGTGACCATACGGTGCTGATCGCCTACGGCGAAAACGCGCCGGGGGCGGTGCGTAAACGCGCCGCACCCAGCCCCTCTTGCCGCCCTGCTACATCGGGCACGTTCAAGTTCGGATCAAAGACACAATCCAACCCGACACTTACGCCCACGCGGCTAGAAGACCTATCGGACCCCGGAACGGGAACAAACCTTGCGCAACCCCAAATCGCCGCAACCCCAACTTTTTTGACAG
Organism: Thermoguttaceae bacterium; assembly: GCA_040772845.1. Taxonomy (GTDB): domain Bacteria; phylum Planctomycetota; class Planctomycetia; order Pirellulales; family Thermoguttaceae; genus PWXP01. Next base: position 315,008 of record JAXGXG010000002.1, on the reverse strand, counting down.
CCCAAGGGCAAGCCCACCGGCGGGCTTTTTCCAGGATGCAAGTCCGCTGCTGCACCCCGTCCGCTCCCACTGCTTCAATCACGTTTGCAGGGCACATTGCATTGGACACCCGGTGGCACTGTTGCGTCTCGACAGTGTTCTCTCTTGGCACGGACCTTGCTCGTTCCCTTTACGATGAACGATTCTGCGAACAGGAGTCTCCTGCACAGAAGCAGGCTCGTGATATGCTGGACAAAGATTGCGAACCGCTAATGAACACAGGGGCCGGCCCCTTACCGATGCCCAAAATGTGCCTTTGGCAAGAAGCATGGCAAATGACGCGATAACGCCTATGATTGCCTAGCGAGCGGCGCCCCGCTTCTTGGATTCCTTTTTCTTCTCGGCTGGGGGGCCTTGGAGAACGCGAAGAGTTCGACTGGGCTCCGAAGACTTACGCAGGCCCCGAATTGTCTCGTAGTCGTCGGAAGAGATTCGTGCACAACTCGCCGATACTACTTTTGCCTTTGCCATTGGTATAACACCTGTACCAGTTGAACGGGCAGGCCAACCAGGGACATGGTACGGTCACCGGAACTCAGGGACAATTGCCCTCAGGACCGCGAATGCGGCATCCCCAGGCGGCAATACCCATCCCCCTCTTTGGTGCATTATTCCTCACGAGACCAAGAAACGACTGTTGCTCGCGAAGCTACAGACCCCTTCCACCGTTTCCGAACTCTTCCGCTCCAAGGTGCAAACGGACCTTGTTCGTAGCCGCGTCTGCGGCCGCGGATGCAGGAGACCGCCTCACGGCCGGACTACGGACTGGCGATGGTCCAAGAAACCGAATCTCTCTGTTTTTCATCCCCGTGGCAAGCGACCACTGGACACTGGAACAGGGCTCCGATAAGATCAAGGCGCATCGCCTCATGGACTTCGCGCTCGTTACAAGGACGAGGGCGGATCGAGGGCGCCTAATCGCGAGGCTATCATGCCAGTTCTTTGGCAGTTTCGAGAGCAACGACAATCGCCACTTGTGCAAGCTGGGGCAGTCGTGTCCATGGTCATGTGGCTGCTGTTTGCGGCTAGCGCATTCGGCGGGGGTGGCGGCCAGAACATACTGCTGGTGGTGAATCCCAACGACGAGGCCGCGCTGCGGATTGCCACGGCGTATCAGCGTCTGCGCGCAGTTCCGGATAGTAACATCGTCTTCATCAGCCCGCCAACCAGCTATGGACTGGCCAAATTCGACCTCTCGCAGACTGAGTTGATCAACACGTACATCAACCCCGTAGCAACGGCATTGGCGGATCGCGGCCTTACGGACCAGATCGACTACATTGGCGTCATTGGTCAGGCAAGCCGTTACTCTGCAACGGCCGCGATCAGCGCGGATACCAGGAACTCGCTCACCTACGCCCTCTCGCTGACCACGCCTCTTGCCGCCGGGTTGAACTCCAACGATGCAAGGTACACCACAACGGCGCTATACCAGAACCCCAGCAGTATTCCGGTCGACAGCAACTCGGCAATCCACCATTCGGACACCTACGAGGTGACGTACCCATACGCCGGCGCCACAATCAGCACACAGTACTACATGGGCGGAGCGATCGCCTACACGGGCGTTCTGGGCAACTCGCCCGGCCAGGTAATCGCCCAGTTGGAACGCTCGGTCTCCGGAGACGGAACCAAGCCGGAAGGGACCGTCTATTTTGGAAAGAACAACGACATCCGCTCCACCACACGCCAAGGGCAGTGGGACACCACAATAGGACAGCTCAGCGATCGCGGCGTACTCGGTATCGTGGATTCAAAGGATTCACAAATCACGCCCCTGAACAAACCCGACGTCCGTGGCGCAGTCGTAGGCAAAGCCACCACACCGCTGCCCAATGGCTCGACGTACCTGCCGGGCTCCTGGGCCGACAATCTCACCAGTTACGGTGCGACCTGGTCCGATCGGGGGCAGTCGAAGTCGACGCTGTTCCTCGCCTCGGGCGCCGCGGCCACGGCCGGCTCGGTGGTAGAACCCTACGCGGTCTCTGCTCGATTCACCAACTCCTCGATCTTTACGTTCATCGCCGATGGTTCAACGCTCGGCGAGGCGTTCTTCAAGTCGGTAAGCAGGCCTGACATCCAGATGTTCATCGGCGACCTGCTGGCCCAGCCGTATGCCGACCTGCCCGTCGTGGAACTCACGTCCGGTCCGGCGGAAGGCGCAACGGTCAACGGCGCCATTTCGCTGGAGGCAGGCGGCTCGCTGGCCAGTCCGACCATCGCAACCGGGATTGCCCAACTGGAACTCTATGTAGACGGCCGATTGACCGATACCGTGGTCAACAGCAGCGCGACGTTTGCGCTCGATACAACGCTTCTCTCAGACGGCTGCCATCAGTTGCAGGTTGTGGCTATCAATAACGCGGCGGCCGAGTCGGAAGGCTACTTGCTGCGGAACGTGGTGGTCGATAACCACGGGCGCTCAGTCGCCAGTTCTGTCACCAACCTGACTCTCGATTCGGCGCAGATGGCAGCGGTACCGGTCAGCGTGGCTGCGGGAGACGGGTCGCCAAGCCGCGTCGAACTGCGACGTCTTGGAAGCGTTCTCGGGCAGGTGAGCGGCGCTGGCGGGAATATCGATCTGGACGCGTCACAGCTCGCTTATGGCGAGAACCGAGTCGTGCCAGTGGCCGTCTTCGACGACGGAACGGAGGTCGCCGGAACACCGATTGTCGTCCAGCGCAACCCGTCGCTTCTGCCCGGAGCAACGCCTACGCCAACGGAGTATCGCACACCGGGGATCAAAGGCGAGTATTTCCTTGGGCAAGGGCAAACGACCATCGCCGCCAGCGAATTCGACGGTGCGCCTGACCTTGTCATGCTTCACGGCGAGTTGAACGTCTTCAGCGGGCTCACCTACCTGTATAACGACGAACTCCGGAATCGGACCAGCCTGGACCGTTCGCCCGAGGCCATGGCGACCACCGACATCGATCATCTGGCCGCCCGTTTCTCGGGCTGCTTCGAGATCGACCCGAGCGATTCGGGTGAATACGAGTTCTTCCTGTGGAAGACCAACGATTCGGCCCAACTGCTGATCGATGGAATCGAGGTTCTCGGCTTCGACAACGCAAACGGAAGCCTGACGCCTGGCTGGGGCAGTACGGTCTGGCTCGACGCCGGCGAACACGAACTGACCTTGCTGACCGCCAACATTCAGACGTCGACGCGAGAAGACTACTTCGATGTCTCCTTGATGTATCGTGGCCCCGACGGTATTACACGGCTGGCGGACAGTAGTTTTCTGTACCAGATCCCCGAACCTGCGACATGGCTCATCCTGGGCTCGGGCATCCTCCTTCTGGCCGGCTGCCGGCGGCGCCGCCGCAACGGGACGTCCGATCGGAACAGGTAGCCGGCTTGCGATGCGTTTCGAAAGAGGATGCCGCTCGTTTGTAACGCCACTGCCCAAGGAGCCGGTATCAGACTCACGCTACCACGTGAAGCCAGACGGTTAGGTGAGTGGTTACGACCTCGCGCGACAGACATAACATGCCTGCCGCCCAAGCGTGGTGTTGCACGAAGCGCAAAATGGATATGTCACCGTTCCGGTAAGCCGAACAGGAGGACGCAGCCTTGTCTGACGTCCTCTGTATCCAAACAGCCCCGTTCGCGCGTCCTCGATCTGTCAGCATCCGGGGATCTGCGACCTCGCCTGTCTATCCGCCATTGTTGCTCGACTCTCCGAGTCGATCCTCCGCCCGGAAGGTTCACGACTCGGGGAGTCGTCCGGCGACTGGCAATCCATGCCTCGCATTCCCGCGAGCAGTCCCATGGCAGACGGCGCCGTGAGACTCGATTCGCAGCGTTCCAGCCATATTCGCATGACGCCGTTCCCGCCCATGCACAAAGAGGGGGTTGCGTTGCCTATCCTCACATTCTGCATCGTTGGGTTCCATGCAAAGCGCATTGCGTGTGCTTGCGTGTTTACCTAGACGTGAGAATCCTGCCAGAACCGCTAGCATTGCCTCTCTGGATGGACTAGAATCACGTTTTTCGGGATAGTGCATCCGGGCAAGGGTAACCGGGGTACAATAGCAACTTATGCCGATAATGAAAGTCTTTGCCGCAATATTACTGGCGATCGGAATCGCTGTTGTTGGATGCAACCGCGACGAAGCGTCTTCTGATGCACAAACTCATCTCACGAATACTGCCGATGTCACTGCAATGGATCCAAACACAATCCTGTTTACGACTCCTACATTGAACGACGCCATCCCCACGACGACACAAGGCTCAAGAGTTCCAGCAGATTGCATTCAGTTACACGAAGACGATTGGCGGCAATTCGAACTCATCCCATACAGCCTTAAACCTGATGTTGACGCAGAATTGGCTGACATAAATACAATTTGGGATGGGCACAGCGTTCCGATCGGCGACTCCGGGATAGCCTTCAACGAAGTTCACGTTCGCAGACGAATCCCGAACGCGTTGGACATATCAATGTCACTCGCAGAATTCGAGATGTTGATTGGTGACAAGACAAAACCAATGACGTTTTTTGGATATAACGAAATCTTGCGTGACGTTCACGCTGTCACAATCGACAAGTTGACTGTCTACGCGCACATTCACAAAGGCACGGTCACGGCCCTTGCGGCGTCTGGGATTGTTTGTCCGAGATTGTCTGAGTTTGGATGGCCGGTAGTTGGGTGAAGGTTGGTGGGAAGCGAGGGCTGCGTGGAAGGCGCACGAGAACGCGGGCGGCGAGGTTTGCCGCCCGCGTTGATGTAAGTCGGACAGAGACGGGTCAGTTGGCCGGAGGACTCGGTGTTCGGCTTGGGAGTAGCGGCTTCAAGAGGGTTACGGCGGCGACGAAGTCGCATCGCTCCACCGCGATTGTGAAGTCGATGGGGTTGAAGTTCGTCTCGCAGTGGAAGCAGCGGCCCAGATTCGTGCGGGGGTTGACGGCCGAGACGTACTCGCCGCAACAAGGGCACAGGAAGGTCAGTTGGCCCTGCCGCTGCTTGTGGGGCCATCGAAGCTGTTCCAGCAGCAGCTTCCACGAGATGTCATTACGCAGCCGGCGCAGGATGTCGTCGTCGAAGTATCGTGGCATGGCGGGACTCCCGGCGTTAGGGCAGTTGGAATTCGCCAACCGCCTGCTGAAACAGGTTGTCGTCGATCCGCAGGACCTTCCGGGCCGCGGCTTGCAGCAGGCAAGCCGTGGCCAGGTTGTTGATCTGCCGCGGCACTCCGCCCGTGAAGTCGTGAATCGCCGTCTTCACCGAGTCGCCGAACACCTGGGGGTCGCCTCCGGCCTGGCCGAGTTGGAAGTCGATGTAGCGGCAGGTCTGCTCGCGGGAGAGGGGCCGGAGTTGGTGGCGGACCGACACGCGGTTGAGCAGGTCGGCGTGGCGGGCCTGCCGCAGGACGGCGCGGAGCGGTTCCTGGCCGACCAGCAGCATCTTCAACGGGGGCCGCACGTCGAGTGCGGAACTGATCAGCAGCCGCAGGTCGGTCAGGGCGTCGCCGTCGAGGAGGTGGGCCTCGTCGAAGACGAGCAACAAGGTCCCTTCGGCGCGTGCGGCCCGTTCCAGGATCTGTTCATAGAGGCGTTCCTTTCCCCGGCGTGGCGTCTCGCCGAGTTGGGCAACGACCATCTTCAGCAGCCCCGCACAAGGCAGATGGGTGAGGTGGCAGTAGAGGGCCTGGCATTGCTGGGGCGGCAGGCCGTGGAGGAACCGCTTCAGAAGCGCCGACTTGCCCACCCCGCTGGGACCAGTCACCAGGCCGAGCTGGCCGCATTGGACCAGATACTCCATGCGTGCCAGACCCTCTTCCATGCGAGGGTCCTGCCACAAGGCGGAGGCCGCGGCGTGTTCGGAGAAGGGTTGGCTCTTCAGTTGGAAGTGCTCCAGGTACATCAGTCGTTCCTTTCGTGAAGTAGGGATTGAAGTTGAAACAGGATTTCGGGAATCGCGGGCGATGCCGCCTGCGAGAAGGCTTGCCGCAGCAGGCGTTCGTTGACGCGGTCATGCCGGGCGTGGAAGGCGGCCAGGATATCCATCTCGTGGGCCGCCAGGCCGGACAGCCCGCCGCGTCGCCCCAACAGCCGGGCCAAGGCGCCGGCGAAGCCGGTCAGCGACCACGTGTTTCGTTGCCGGGCCGAACGGTAGTCGAGGCCCTGGCTGCGTTGCTGCTGATGCATGGCGTCGTGTTCGGCGCGCAGGGCGTCGAGATAGTGGGGCGTGACGGGGTCGGTCGGCGTCGCGGGCGCCGGTTGCGTGTGACTGCCCCGTTCCCGCTCGTACCGCCTGCCGCGGCCGAGATAGACGTCGGTCGGCGAGTACAATTGCACTTCTTCGAGCGCGGAGAACGGATCGTACTGGACGATCACCTTTTCACCCCGCAGCTTCGGATCGACGGCGAACAGCCGGTTGTCGACGCGGACGTCGGAGTGGTCCACGTCGACCGTGCGGAGCACGCGCTGATGGAAGAAGGTCAGCACGACGCCCAAGTCGACCTGCCGTATCAGGCGCGGTTCTCCGTGAAATCGCTCGTGCGGCGTCTGGCCCGTTTCGCGGTTCACCTCCCGGTGGTACGCCACCTCCAGCCAGGCGGCCAGGGCGCGGTTCAGTTCGTCCAGCGTGAGGATCTGGCTTGCGCGGACTTCGGCTTCGAACTGCGTCTGGCAGGTCCAGAAGAATCGTTCGATGAGTCCGCCCGGCGCCGGCTCGCGCGGCGGGCGGTGCAACAGTTTGATGTTCAGTTGGGCGCACGCCAATTGCAGCGCCTTGGCGTGGTAGATTTTGGCATTGTCGACGTACAACTCGCGGCTGGCGCCTTGGTTTCCCCAGGCGCGGAGCAGGGAATCGATCAGGATGTCGAGGTTCTCGCGAACGTAATATCGGGCCTCGACGATGTACCGGCTATGGCAATCGATCCAGGCGGACAAGTGCGTCTTGATCGCCTCGCCCCGTTGCATCACCAAGGGGCCGTGCTCGAAGTCGCCCAGCCACAAGGCGCCCGGCCGGTCCCGGGTCCAGCGGCAGCGGACCTTCTGCGTGGAAGCTCCCAGCCTCCGCCGCGTGGCCCCTTCGCGCCGCAGATGCTCGTAGAGGGTACTCCGTGGAACGGCGCGGCCGAACTCCCGCTTCAAGATCCGATTGATGACCCTGTCCGAGCGGTAGGGCTGCTCCTTCTTCAGTACGACGGCGCGGGCCAGCAAGTCGGCGTGCTTCGCTCGCGCCTTTCCTCGATCGCTGCGCCGACGGCGGTACAAACCCGGCACCCCTCCATCCTTCAGGCGACGCCACTGCCGACGGAAGGTGCGCACCGAAATGCGTCGCCGCTGTCCGTTGGGCAGGCGACGCTCCTCCTGGCTGAGCTGTTGGAAATACCGTTCGCGCTGCGCTTCGGGAATCTCCCCCAAAAGCACGGGGCTCAGCAGCGAACACCAGAAGACGGCCCAGTCCTCATCGTTACGAACCATCGCTTGGACTCCTTGTCAGGAACGAATAACCCGCATCAGAGTCCCAACCTACCTCATCCGAAGCCCGATCTTGTTGCAAAACGGGGGAAAAACTTTTCCGGGAACACGCCCTCCCACTCGGCGGCAAGATGGAGCAGTTGGCGCGATTGCCGAAGCAGCCGCTCCCGTTGCGGGCTGCGGAACTTCTGCGGCGCAACAGCCCCGACGAAGCGATGGCAGGTCGATGTCGGACAGTGCTGCTCAATCAGCCGACGCCCCTCGGCCAGGGCCGCCAATTGGCATCCCAGCCAGGCCAGCATTCGCCAAAGGGTGCTGTGGTCGAAAAGTCCCCTCGCATCTCGGGCTGGCGCGTCCGGCGGGTCTTGGTAGACCCTCGGTCGGCCTTTCGGACTGGCTGTTTCGCGATAACTCTGCCCGTCGTGCTCCAGATAGCTGGCGGAAAGATGCAGCAGGGCCGGACCGGCGTAACGCTTATACGGGAGTACGAAAGTCGGGGTAATCGGTAAAGACGTACCGGCAATTGCAACACCGCCAGCGGGCCAGCCACACGATCACGCACGGCACCGTGTAACCGACGATCAGCCGCAAGCCGCGAGGGCGCACATCATGAGGTTGAAACTGTCCCTCTGCATCACAGCGGGCGCAAGACTTTCGATAACACTTACGAACGGAACCCCGCCGGCACACCGCGCGGTTGTGTTCCTCAACTTCACGTACAGTAGTGAGTGCAGGCAGTTCGATACTCATGGCAGTTAGCTTTCTTGCTATGGGAGGGGCGAGGGTCGCGCACTACACGGATCTCGTTCCTCCCTTTTTCGCGCGCATACTCCCGGCCCAGCCCAAGACAACGGGCGGGGTTCTACATAGAATCTACCCGGCGGGGTAAGCAGCGGGATACGGGGCGGGGTTCCTTTCCGGCCAACTTAATCCAGACTCCGCCCGGTTATTCCGGTCCCGCAAACCTGGACGCCGCAGCCCTCGGATTCGATGCACTCGATCAATTCACGCTGCCAAACGCATTCGCGAAGCGTCTCAGCGAGTTTGTTCGTGCTCACAATCTGATGTTGGTCCATTGGCGAAGTCGTACTTTGTTTGAATCTCGTGAGGAAGTGATGGGTTACTTCGGCATACGCGACTAACAATACGATGCACGCGGAGCCACCGGCAGCGCCTGTTTTGAACGATCACTTCCGCGGCCCGGGGACCGCTGTCGTTGGACATGAGAACGAACATGCAACAACAAGTCTGTCGCGGCATTCGCAAACGCTCAGAAACAACGCTCTGTGGCCTGCCGCTCGTTGATATTGCCATCGGGCCTGATCCGGAGAAGGGAGAGGTACGAGGCCACGCTCGGGGCATTGTTGCTATCGGCGACATTGCCAAGGGGTGGATAGCACTCGGCGGCGTTGCCAAGGGGTGCGTTGCTGTCGGCGGAATAGCTAAGGGCGGCATCGCATTCGGGGGTATTTCGGTCGGCATGGTGGCCCTTGACGGTGTGGGCGTTGGCATCGTCAGCGTAGGCGGCCTGGCAGTCGGATTGCTCGCACTCGGGGGGCTTGCGATTGGCGGCGTTGCGATTGGCGGAGGAGCCGTTGGTCTCGTCGCCATCGGTGGTGGCGCCATTGGATACTACGCCTTCGGCGGGGGAGCCTTGGGTAGGTATGTTATCTCAGCGATGGAGCACAGTCCGGAAGCCGTCGACTTCTTCAGCAACTGGCTTCCCTTCCTTCCCCTGAAATGACGAAGATGTGTCGTATCAACCTGCGGAAGTGTTTCTAAAAGGCCGCGGAGGACCTTTGAAAACCGGTGAGGTCCGGGAAACGAGTTCCCGCACTCCACGGTGGCTGCGCCGCGGCGTGCGCAAGCATGCAAAGAGGGGAGAAGGAAACAGGAACGATCGGTGTGCGAGACGCGAGGACTTGCATTGTCTCCACCCATATCATAATCCCCGGATGCCGCCCAATTGCACGCCATCCGGTCTCGTGATACCATAAGCGGCGTCAATTGGAAGCTATCTCCAGAGAATCGTCAGTGCCGGAGGAATTTGCAAATCGACGCGCCGTTGCGAAACTCGAACCGAACCGCCGAATCCCTTGGCAAAGTGACTTATGTCACCAAGCCGAATACATCCAACCTGGTTGCTGGCATGATCATTTCCTTGCTGCTGTTTGGGGGCGGTCTATCGCTATCTGCCTATATGCTGTGGCAGGGTTTCTTCAGCGGCGTGCATCGTTCTCAGACTGCGGCCGATACCCTGGGGGCAGTAGCGATTGCGGTCCTTGGAGTCGCCTTGGCCATTGGCGGTGTCTTTCTGTTCCGCTGGGCGAAATCGATGTTCGGCTTTCGGCTCAGCGTTTGCCGCGACGGATTCTATTTCGTTCGCGGCGGCGTGGAATCGGTGTTTGCCTGGAATGATATCGTACAGGTGCGCGAGACTGTCCTTCACGAGAAGCTTCCTTTGGCCAAGGGGGCAGCGAGTAAGTTGATGCCCACGAAAACGAGCCGGTCGTATACTCTCGTGCGATGCGATGGAATGGAGTTCCACTTCGACGACAATGTGATTGCACGCACGTCGTTGTTGAGCGGTCCACTTTCAAGTGCGGCAAAGACAACCGGCTTTGCCTGGGAGACGAGCGAGGAACGACGGTAACACAAGCGGCAAAGTTGCAGCCTGCTGGTGACACGAAGAGACGTCCATAACAGAGTTATCTGGCAAAAAGGGTGGGGCTTGGCTTCGCGTCGAACGCCCCTGTCGCTGCATATGAAGGTTGGTACGTTTCGACAACAGATCGGTTTCACGTTCATCGTTGCGTCGGTGATTGCATCGCTAGTTTGCGACTACATCTGGGCGTACCACTGTGCCCCGTATGACCTCACATTCCCAACTCCGTGGAGCGTCTTCGAACTGAGCGTCAATATCAGCGCTGTGGTCGTGTGCATCACGACAGCGTTATTTGTGGCGCCATTGTTTGCCGTCTCAGGTTTCAAGGCACAGTCACCACAAGTGGCAGATTCAGTAGTTCCAAATTTCGTAACTTGATATAGGTGAACGCAAGGGCTTTTTGGTAAAGGACTTAGGGGATCACACATACCCAAGTCCAGACCAGGAGGTAACCCATGCGTTCACGGAAGAACCATTGTACGATCTCATGCCGCGAAGTCCACAACCGCGCCGGAGCCATTGTCCAGCAGCATCTCCAGTTGCAGGACCATGGGTACAAATGCCGGGCGTCGGTCTTGCTGAATGTCCTCTTTTACGCAGCTTCCCGTATTGGCTTCATTTCCGCTGCTTGCCGGAATCTGGCGGGCGCGCCAACACAGCAGACCGTATTCAACGTGCTGGTGGCGACGTTGCCGGAGTATCACGAACTGGAGAAGCGGTTGAACAAGGCGCTGGTGGACGGCCTTCCCAAGGCCGTGCGACGGCGCAAACAGACGCTGGCGATCGACCTGACGTTGATCCCGTACCATGGCGAGCCACATCGGCACCTCGACGAAATCTATCGCAGCCAACCGAAGAGTGGCACGAGTCACTTTCATGCATACGCCACCTGCTACGTGGTTCGCAACGGGCATCGTTTCACGATCGCCTTGACGCCGGTACAGCGCGGCGAATCGATGGAAGAGGTCGTCCGTCGCCTGCTGCGTCAAGCACGCGCCCAGGGCGTAAAATGCCGGCTTTTGCTGCTGGATCGCGGGTTTTACTCGGTTGCAGTCATCCGTTATTTGCAGGCAGCCCGCTGCGCTTTTCTGATGCCGGTTGTCAAACGCGGCCGCAAGCCGAAGGCGGGCCAAGCCGCGACGGGTACGCGGGCCTTCGCCCAATGGAAGAAGAGCGGTTGGGCCACACACACCCTGAAAGCGTCCAAGGCAACCAAGTACGGCAAGACCGCGACCGTCAGGATTTGTGTCAAGTGCGGCAATCTTGCCGGCAAGTGGAAACGCCACGGCCGACGGGCGTTCGTGTATGCGTTTTGGGGATTCCGGCCTGCCAGCCCGCAATGGGTGTACGAAACGTATCGCAAACGGTTCGGTATCGAAACCAGCTATCGCCAGATGAACGAGGCACGCATCCGCACCTGCACTCGCAATCCACTGTTGCGGCTGCTCTTCTTCGGCTTGGCGATGATCCTCCGCAACGTCTGGGTCTGGTTTCATTTGACCACCCTCTCGGAACGCCACGGACGACGACTCGCGTTACATCTGGAGCGTCTTCCATTCCGCGATATGCTGCTGAACCTGCAGCGGGTGGCCGAAGTGATCATGGGAATCACACAATGCATCCTCGACGTAACCTCCGGCCACGCAACACCTTCTGACACACCGGACGCTTTCAGCTAAAATTTGGAACTACTGAGATTATGTTGTAGCGGCCATTCTCGGCATTATTGTCCAGCCAGTCATCTTTGTATCGCCGCACGTTACCGACCGAGTGAATCCCTTTCTGGCGGTACTCGTCATGGCACCAATCCTCGCTGGCGGCACGTTTGTCGCGCTGCGGCGTAGTGCGTAGGGTCCAAGCAAAGTGAAGGCGCCCGGGCTCGTGAGACGCCGCGAAATGCTGGAAAAGAGTAGGAACCGCTGATGAACGCTGATAAACGCTGATGAAATGCAGGTAGAGGAGAAGGTTGACAGAGAAGGGACGCTAAGCGCAAGGAGCCAGTTGTGGACAAGACACTCACCAAATGCCATTGGGGAACAAGTCTGGTTCGGCCGCTGCCGGTGTTTGTCATTGTCCTTTACTCATTACTCGCGCTCAATCTGACGGGCTTTCCCTGGTTCGCGAAATCCGGGAGCCATTGGGGAGGCAACGAATTCGGATGGCCCTTCACATACGCGTCTGCGCCATGGAACGAATCGCAATCGCAAGAAGCGGTTGAGTATCGATTGTATGTGCATCGCATGACAGAGTTTACTGGGTATATTTCGCCTGTCCTTGGACCATGGAATGCGGACATCGGGGAGTTTTGCGTGTCGAAGTTGCTGGCGAACGTCGCGATCTGTGGCGCCATTGCCTTTGCTCTTGCGTTCGTGACGCGGCGTTTGCCAATGAATCGCGACGGACGACTATTTCAGTTTTCGGTGGTGTCGCTGTTGGTAATGGTCGCGGTTGCTGCGGCGGTTACGGAGGGCCTGGAGTCTCGGTATGCGTATTTCTATGTCCTCACCTATCGGAGGTGGGTCAATTCGGGCGTCCTGGTCGTTTGTGCGATCCTTGCAGTGCTGTGTGCTTACACAGCCGTACGAAACAAAAGGGCCGTTTCCGGCTAGAAGATGGTTTGCTTGTCGAGCCGGTTTGGAAGAGAGGAGACAATCATGGTGCGTCGGAATGCGTGTGTGTGCATTATTGCAGTCGCGGCTTATGCCGGTGTGGTTCTTGCGGGGGATGGCAGGGACCAAGAGAGCGAAGGGTACGTAGAAACCAGTTGTCGCGATGGGGCGAGTTGGCTGGAAAGGGGTTTTGCCAATGGCGATACGCAGCCCTTAACGCGGTTTCTCGAAGCCTGGCACAAGTATGCGAAACCTGTAACGGCCGACGAGTTGGCAAAGAAGCCCGAGTTCGAGCGTGAAGCCTATGCGGCATATCGCGCGTTCTTCGCTCCGGATAATCGCTATCTGGAAAAGAACTACGTGATGATTCAGAAGGAGCTGGAGACTGTGCTCGTTGACGATGATATGGCCGATATCCGCAAACGGGTCGCGGCTTTGGAGCGTTTTCGGGAGTCTCAGCGAGTTTCCTTACAGACTATTAGCCGCATCGTATTGAAGGACTTTCGGCCGTCGGTGGCCGTGAATGGTCCGAAAGTGATCTATCTCGATGACAACCACCTGCATGAATTGTTGAGTTTCCTTGTGGCTGGTCGCGAGGAAGAGCCGCAGTACAGCGGGGCACTAGTCGATAGCTATTGGGCTATCCCGCACGGTGCGGACCCATTTCATCACGACCCGGAAAAACGAGAGGACACCGTAGGGCAACGGCGGTTGGATTATCTCAATACTCAATTGGAGATCGTCGCCGGGCACTGGGAGACGGGTTGGCACTTCGAAACACACCCGATGGCATACCGCATGTATCTCAGTCGCGACAGCAAAGTCGCGGTAGTCGAATACCGCGAGCACTTCGGTGGCGGAGAGGTGTACCTGGAGAAGGACGAGCATGGCAAATGGAAAGTTCTCGAGCGCGAACGTAATTGGATCGAGTAGCATGCGGCAGCACTCCGATGCGTCACAGTTGGAGCATCGAAATGAGTAAGCAGATCGCCTCAGGCCATTCGGGAAGCTGCTCGCTTATCGGCCCACTTGAGCAACGACGCTTTTGCCTTCGCCAAGCGACGGGCGTTGCACTTGATGTTGTCCGGGGCATTCGCCTCGACAGAATCGCAAGATAGGGCATCGACAGCTTCCCCCATAACGCGCAGATCAGTCGCGAGGGTTTCGCCGGTGCTTGATCTGGTCCATGACGGAACGGATGGTGCGAAGCTGTCGGCAGATCGCCGCAACGTAGTCGCCCTCAGAGGCCGCCTTCTCGGCTTCTGCCACGGCCTCGTCCAGGAGAGGGAGATCAACGCTCAGATTCTCCTGCGTCGCTGCTTCGCGCAGATCTGCCAAGATGCCCTTGAGCCGCTGGGCGAACGCGGCGCTGGCGCCGCAGGTGGCGGCGCGATAGGGACCGCGGCCCAGCGGTCGCCCGTCGCCGATCTCAGGCGGAGGGGCCGCACCATGGCGCCACATCAATGCGCCCACGCCGGCGACGGCGGCAATAACCAGCCCCACCAGGGCAGGCAGGAACTGCCCCAATGCACCGAACCCCAACGCCGCCAGTGCTGCGACTCCGAGAACTGTCCACAATAAAGGATGCACCGGGCGGACCGGCGCCGATGGCGCAACGGCATTCCCGTTGCCTGCCGTGTACTTGGTCAGTTGGGGGCCCGTCACTCGGGCAACCACGATGGTGATGTTGTCGGGACCGCCCCGCAAGTTTGCCAGGTCGACCAGCGCGGCAACCGCCTCCGCAGGAGGGAGACACATGAGTATGGCGCCCATCTCATCGTCTTCCACTTGCCCCGAAAGGCCGTCACTGCACAGCAGGAAAGTATCGCCCACAACGACGGGCATGGGACCTTCCAGATCCACCTGCACGGACTCGCTGGGCCCGAGCGAGCGGGTAATGATATTCTTGCCGATCACCCCGGACGCGGCCCCTTCGGGCAAACGGCCCGCCTGCTCCATCTCCCAGACGAGACTGTGATCGAAGGTGATCTGCTCGAAGCGGTTCCCACGCAGACGGTAGGCGCGGCTATCGCCCACGTGCGCTACGACCGCCCCTTGCGGCAAGAGGGCCAGTACCGTGCCCGTCGTGCCCATTCCTTTGAAGTCCAGGCTTGCCTCGCCGCGCCGGTGGATTTGCGTATTGGCATCGACAATGGCGGCCAACAGGGCATCGTGCGCCTGCAAGTCGCGACGCTTGAAGTAGGTATGCGTGACGGTGCCGGTGGCCAGCTTGCTGGCCAACTCGCCGGCAGCGTGGGCCCCCATCCCATCGGCCACCATGAACAGATGGCCCCGAGTCAGCCAAGTCTCCTGACTATCGGCCAAGACAACGGCATAGCTGTCCTGGTTGTTGGCGCGCCGGAGCCCCACGTCGCTAATAGCGGCGTGTTCGAGGCAGTGATCCCAGTTACAAGTGGAAGAGTCCATGCAGCTAGCAGGGGGTATAATTGCCCTAGGCAGGTTAGTCCGCGTCTATTATTTTACCCGTACGGTTCGCACCATGCAATGGAATTGCGGTGCTCTCCCCCCAATTTGCGCGAATCGGGCTGGTATAGCCGGGACTGAACAACTATACTCCGCGCGTCGAAGCTCCAGTCGGACTGGTCGTTCCAAGGCCCGGTTATGTCAGCGTCTCGCCATTTCACCATTCCTGCCGTCATTGCCCTGGTATGCCTCAGCGCATGCGGTTGCGTGCGTCGCCGGATGACCATCGTGAGTAATCCCCCCGGCGCGTTGGTCTACGTGGACGATTACGAAATCGGTACGACGCCCATTTCGACGAATTTCATCTATTATGGGCAGCGAAAAATCCAGTTGGTCAAGGACGGATACGAGACCAAGACGGTCCTGCAGACGATCCCGCCGCCCTGGTATCAGTATTTCCCGCTGGATTTTGTCTCCGAGAACTTCGTTCCAGGCGAGATTCGCGACCGCCGCACCCTGACCTACACGCTAACGCCGCAGGCGGTTGCTCCAACCGATACGCTACTAGGCCGCGCGGAAGAGCTTCGGCGTGGAGTCCATTCGGTAACGGGGACCACGCCGACCGCGGCAAGCATCCAGCCGAGACCTGGCCCAATCAGCCCCGCCCTCCCCATGGCGCCGAGCACGCCGGTCGAACCTGCGGTGCCACAAACCGCCCCGACCTATCCGCCACAAAGCGGCAGCCAGCCGCTCTATCCGCTGCCGCCCAGCCAGTTCTGAGTTTGCTGAGGCGCGGCTGATTGGCTTGGCATTGCGAGATAGACGGAAGTCCATCCTACTGGAATGCAAGGTTTCGGGCATGCGGCACACGCATGAAGACGTGTTATGCCAACGCGTGGAAGACCTGCTGTGCCAACGCGTGGGTGAACCCGGCCAGCGGCAATTGGTGCGAAGATGGCATCGCACCGTTATACTTGGCGCGCGCGATGGGTGCAGCGGCGCGAACGGCCGGAACCACCCACCCTACGTTCTATTGCCCAGCCAGTTCTGACCGCCTATTCCGGCCAAATACCCAAGAGCCAATTGGCAAGCAGTTTGATCTGGTGCTCGGAAAGGAGGTGATCTGCCGGGTTTTCCTCGGGCGGAGCGTAGGCAGGCATGCGGTCGTTGTTCTTGTCGTAGAATCGTTTGTCGGCCGGATTTCGCACGATGCCGGCAGTCCACTCGCGCGAGGCGTAGCCGGTCAAATCGGGCGCGATACCAAGCGATCCTTCGTCGTGGAACTTATGGCAGTCGATACAGCCGAAGTCAACGACCAGCTTGCGGCCTTCCTCGATCATGGCCGCATCGCGCTTGTCGATCTCCGCCTGCGAAGGCAGCTTCGCCTCGGCAGAAAGCGCCGCGACTATCTTCGCGCGGTCTTCGCGATCGACGTCTTCCATATCTTTCTCGTCGAACACGTCGCGGACGAACTCCACCATCTTGCCCGCGCGGAACTTGGTCTTGCCGAAGTAGTCGTCGCTGGTGATGCGCTCGACGTCGAGCCAGCCGGCCACCCACGCACGAGTTCCATAGCCGCCGAGATTCGGAGCCGAGACATCCTCACACACAATCTCGTGTTCCACGTCACCGGTATGGCTATGGCAACTGGCGCACTGGGCCTCGAACAATCTCGGCCCTTGCGTCTTGGGGTCTCGGTAGAGCATGGCCAGAGCGCCATCGGGCGCAATACCGCCGTTCAGACGTGCAAGGACGTCTACCCGTTCGGCCCGCTGCTGTTCGTTGGCGATTGCAGCCTGGTGTTTCGTATCGGCGGCATCGCGAGCAAGCGTCACCCAGGCCAGCAGGATATCGCCACCCACGAGCACAACGACAACGCCGATATTGAAGAAGTATCCGCCTCGGGAACGCCCCGTAAACGGCATGGCCAGCACGAGCAGCATCGAGATACCGGGAATGACGAAGATGGGCACGATTCCCAGTTCGCCTGGGAACAGGTGAACCAGTTCATAAAGCCCGAGGAACGCCCATTCGGGCCGAGCGGCCGCGTAGCTATCCAACGGATCGGCCGGACTTCCAAGCGAAACACCGGCGTGCGGCGGGACCGTACCGTGGCTGACCGATAGTCCCAACACCACGACCATGAACACCAGGCACGCAACGGCTGCCGGAAGCGTCACGGCAGGCCAACGCGCCACACTTGACTTTCCGGCTGCCACCTCCCGCCGGTCGGCCCGACACAGCAAGTATTGCAGCAGCAGCACGAGCCCAATAAAGGTCGCGCCGAAGAGCCCGATATGCAGAGCCTGGAAACGGGGCAGGGTGAAGTGCCCGAAGGCCGGACCGGGGCCGCCGATGGCAATCTTGAACAGATCGCCCCCGATCACCGGCACCAGCTTCAGATAGCTAAATCGCGTCAGGCTTGCCGAGTAGCTATTGCGATCCCAGGCCAGCAAATCGCCGGTCAGAAGCAATCCCAACGAAACACATCCAAGCACAACGGCGGTCCAGAAGACCAGTTCGCGTGGCTTGCGATACTGCGCCGTTACGATCAACTGGATCAGGTACACACCTATCAGCGCCACGGCCAGATTGGCCGTGTAATGGTGGATTGCCCTGAGCAACCAGCCCCCGACAACGTAGTTCTGCAGGTAGTAGACACTTTCCCAGGCCGAGCTATCGCTAGGAATATGATAGCTGAACAGGACGAATCCGGTCATCGCCTGCACGATAACGACGAACAGCAGCAGAGCGGGAATGATCCGCTTCCATCCGTCGCCGCGTGGCACGGGATGCTGGGCCCAACGCCGCCACAAGCCACCGACACGAGTTCGTTCCTCAATCCACCGGAAAACAGCGTTCATGATTCTGCAACCTTTCCTGATGTGCCGGTAACGAAGTTCTCGAATTTCACCCAGACGTCGCCGCCGTCACGGATTTCGACTTCGAGAGTATCCATATCGCGAGGACTGGGCGACGGGCTTTCCGTGCGGTGTCCTTCGAGATCGAATCCTGCCGCGTGGCACGGACAGAAGAATCTCCCAACGTCCGGCGTCGAATCGAACACAATGGTGCACCCGGCGTGCGGACAGATGACCTGGAAGGCGACGACCGGGTTCTCGGCATCGCCACTGCGTCGCAGCCAGACGGCGCCGATCGACTCTTGCGGATAGCGATTCCACGCATCGGTGCGATCGGTAATGACGGGAAACCTGCGAGGAGTGCCGTCTTCGGGCAGGACGGAAAGGTTCGCAATGCGAAGGAACTGACCGCCGGCGCTTTTTTGGCGGATTGGGTTCAGGTAGGCGGCCAAGGCGGTAATGGCGGGGCCAACCAGCGCAAAGCCGGCAACCGCCAGCGTGGTCACCTTGGCGATGAAGCCGCGCCGTTGGTCGGGCACAGCGGTTGTCGTCTTGGTAGATGCAGGATTCGGTTCCATGGTTCCGGTCCCTGGGTTGCACGGGGGAGGCGGTCCCGCCTGGACGACGAAACGGCCTTTCTGGTGGGGTGTTGTGAAGTTTGCCGTCAGAAGCGGGGCGCGTCAGTCGGGAAACAGCTCCGAGAGACGTACTCTCGGCAAGTGGCTCATTATCGCATAGCGCTACGTACGGCGTCAAGGACCCGCGAGCGCACCGATTCCAGCGTCCCCTCGGCGAAGGCGCCGGCCGCCTTTCGGTGACCACCGCCCCCAAAGCGCGAGGCCAGCTCACTGCAATCGAGATCGCAACGGCTTCGGAAGCTGATCTTGAATCCGCCGGAAGGCTGTTCCACAAAGATCAGTGCCGCCTCGGTGCCGCGGACGGACAGGAGCATGTTGATCATGTCCTCGCTGTCGGAGGGCAGCGCCCCGACGACGTCGAAATCGCTCTGCTCAATCCACGTGTAGATCAATCGGCCATCGAGCTCGATGGTGGCTTTGGCAAGCGTATGGCCGGTCAGCTTGAGCCGGCCAAGAGTCTCCTCTTCATAGAGATTTTTGTATAGCCGGGCGGGATCGGCCCCCGCCGCCACCAGCCGGCCGGCCAGCTTTAGCGTTTCGGCCGTCGTAGAACTGAAACGGAACCAGCCAGTATCGGTTGCCAGGGCCGCCAGGGCCCACTGCGCGATTTCTGGAGTCAGATCGACTTTCAACGCGTCGGCCGCCTCCACGACAAGCCGACCCGTTGCTTCTGCGTGCGTGTCCTTGAAAAGCTCCGCGCCCAGGTCGTCGCCGCTGACGTGATGATCAATCACCAGCTTACGCAAACGGGTTGACCGGATCACTTCGCCCATGGCGCCCAGTTGCGCCCAGGCCGAGGTATCGAGCACGATCAGGGCATCGTATGCCTCGAGTTCGGCTGGTTGCAAATCGACCCCAAGCTGCAGAAGCTTTCCGGCCGGGTCCAGGAACCGATAGTTGGGCGGAACGGCAGAGGCATTGCAGATGGCAACTTCCTTGCCAAGACGTTCCAGCACGGCGCCGAGCGCCAACTCGCTTCCGAGCGCGTCGCAATCGGGCCGCACATGGGAGGTAAGCACAAACCTGCGATTGGCAGTAACAAGATCAACAAACAGAGACCAGTCGGGCATGGAATCAACTCGGTAAGAGGATGGCTATTCGGACCGGCCCGGGCATCCGGTCTTTCGGCGCGCCCGTTCGGCCAGGCAACGCACTGCCTGTACATCGCGGTCCATTTGGGCAATCAGTTCTTCCGGACCTTCAAACCGGACAATGTCCCGCAATCGGGCCAAGAAGTCAACCTGGACCGGTCTTTCGTAAAGATCGCCATCGAAATCGACGAGGAAAGCCTCGATCTTGAGTTCCTGGTCATCGAAGGTAGGATTTGGCCCGAGGCTGAGCGCCGCCGGCCGGGTCCCCGCCTCGATATGGGCCAAACCGGCATAGATGCCCTCGCGGGGCAGGAGCGTATCGACGCCTTCCAGATTGGCCGTCGGAAACCCCAGTTGCGTTCCGCGCGCCGCGCCGCGTCCGACCACGCCACGAATGCAATAGGGCCGCGTCAGTAATCGGTTCGCCGCCTCAATCTCGCCACCGGCAATCAGCTTGCGAATGCGAGAGCTGGAGACAGCTTCGCCATCGATCTGGAGCGGTTCGACCACTTCGACACGCACGTCGGCCTCCGCGCCAAGACGTCGCAGGAGCTCGATATTGCCGGATCGTTCACACCCGAAATGGAAATCCGGCCCTTCGACAATGGCTTTTGCGCGGAACCCGTTCTTCACAACCCGGGTGAAAAACTCCTGGGGCGAGAGGGCCAGCACTGCCGGGTCGGTCGGATAGACGACCAGGGCATCGACACCCAAGGAGGCAAGCATTTCCGCTTTGCGCTGAAGCCAGGACAACGGCGTGGGCGCCGCCTGCGGACGCAAGAGCCGGACGGGGTGCGGATCGAACGTAAATGCCACGGCCGGCCCACCCATCTCCGATGCCAGGCGCACCAAACGCCGGACCAGGCGCGCATGCCCACGATGCACACCGTCGAAGTTGCCGATGGCAATGGCCCCGCCATGCAAGCCGGCGGACAGCGAATCGAAATCACGAACGAAATACACGGGATTGTATATGGTCCTGACCTGGCCGGCGCCGCCAGGCGGTTTCCGCAGAGAAACTCACCGTACGCCAGGGGTTTGGTTTGGGGGTTCTGTGGCCTTCCGAACGACAGTCTATGTGGTTCAGTCGCTTTCGCCTGCACTCTCCTTTGCCTGCGATTGCGCCCGAAGCTGCCGGATTTCGTCACGGATTCTGGCCGCTTCCTCAAACTCCTCGGCAGCGATTGCCGCATCGAGCTTATGCCGCAGGATATCCGCGGCGCTTTGAGGACGAGCGGCGGCGGCCCGGCGATCGCGTTCCAGAATCTCCTCCCGCCACTGCTGCAAGCTTACCAACTCAATACACTGATCGGCAC
This sequence comes from Thermoguttaceae bacterium, assembly GCA_040772845.1. Taxonomy (GTDB): domain Bacteria; phylum Planctomycetota; class Planctomycetia; order Pirellulales; family Thermoguttaceae; genus PWXP01. Next base: position 293,927 of record JAXGXG010000002.1, on the reverse strand, counting down.
GGTCGCCCTGATCGTACTCGTCAAGGAACTCTCGCACGGCATCAATGCCGGCCTCGATGATCTGAAGCCCCTGGTCAAACTGCTCGCGGGTAATAAGCGGCATGGCCCGCGCTCGCGTATTCATCATGATAACGTAGGGGCGCCACTGGTCGAACTGGAGCTTGACCCGATCGTCGGTTGCGTGCTTGCGAACGAAATCGAAGAGCCGTAGACTGCGCGCCGTATCACGGGCGCACGGTTCGTACATTCCAAGGTGCCAGAATCCGACGTACCGGTGGTAGTACTGGACCCCTTCTCGCCAGAGGCGGGCACAATCATCGACGCCGAGCAAGTAGTCGGGCCCGCCGAAGTTGGCCTCGTCATGGCGGCGTTGCTGCTGCTCATAGAAGTCGAGCCACGACGGGCAACCTTCGGGTCGCTGTCCGTCCGGCCGCCCCTCGCACTCGAACTGGAGCACCCCAAGGTCCAGCCGAACCTGCATGCGCTGCCGCCCATCGTCACCCTGAATCAACCGGACGAGCAGTTCGTCCGGTTGGTATTCCCAACGTTGCAGGATATCGGAGATGTCGTCGGACATCGGCCAGCTCACTCGCCCGGCTCACGAATGACCGGTTCCATGACCTTTGTATTCCTATCCACGGCCAGCACGATGGTTCGCTGCTGACCGCCATCGGGACTACTTGCGACTACGGGCAAGACATGGCGTCGGTCCGGCAGGGAGAAGCGGATGGCAAAGGAGCCATCGCTACGCAGGTGGACGGGCTCGCCCCGAAGTGTCACGTGCGCATTGGGCGCCGTATGGCCATGTACAATCAGTTCCGTGTCGATTTCGAAGGGTAACTGCACCTTCATCTCATCGGGCGAGGCGGCGACCCCGGAGCCGAACCGGGTTTCCATGGGATTGCCCATGGGCCGGTGGAGCTGCTCTTCGAAGACTTCCTTCAACTCCATATTGGCATCCGGATCGGCGTACCCACCGCTCATTGCGAAGATGCGATCGAAATCCTTGGCCACTTCCGCCCAGTTCCGATCGAACGAGTCTCCGGCTCCGGGCTGTGGCGTGGTGACCCGATTGCTACGCGCCAGGGACAGGAACCGGTCTCCGGCCCGATAGCCGATTTCCAATTGGAAGCTTCGCGGCGGGGACTGAACGTCGATATACCAATTATTCACACCGCCGTGGACCTCGATATCGCGTACAAGTCGCTTTCCGGCGTTGGTGGTTCCGTCCCGCACGACCTCGAAGACACGGAGCACGGGTTGCGATACGTGCCAATCGTGCCCCAAGGCAGCCTGGGCCCGCTGGATGCTGCGCCGCGAGAGTTCCCAATAGGCGTGCAGCCAGTAGGGGTCGCGAACCATCACAATCAGCCGATCTTTGGCGCGACCGTTTTCTTCCTGGTCGGCCTTCAGGGCCAGATCCTTCGATTCGGCAAGCCGGTCGCGGATCTCCTGCAAGCGTTTCTCGACCTGGGCCTTCCGGCGGGCGGTCTTCGCCTGACTGCTGGTTGTGGCCGTTTTGGCCCGAGATTTGGCGTTTTTGGGGGGGCGTGTATTCGCCGATGTTTGCCCGTTCGACTTGCTCTTGCGTGCTTCGGCCCTCGCCCGTTTCAGGAGGGCTTTGACCAACTCGTCTTTTCGCATGGAATGCCAGCCAGGCACTCGTTTCCGCTTGGCCATCAGCGCCAAATCCTTGGCTGTACGGGCCTTAAGTGTCGCCGCTGTAATCACGGAATCTACCTCCGAAAAAGACCTTCTGGCACCCTCTTGCGGGGGTAAGGTTACGGGTGGGCAGTGAGGTGGCTTCGTCCGTGACCCGGTTCCATCTCTCTACGGCATGTTGTCATGGATGCCGGCGGGTCTCGTACGGTGGGGCCTCTGTCTTCGTCCCGCCCTACGGCTGAACCAAGACGTTGGTGCGAAGGGCTTCGGTACCATTCGGCCCATCTGGGCCCGTCGCTGTCTTGGATTATAATCGAGCTGTTGTAGAAACGCAACGATTGCCCCCGGCCTTAGAGAAAAATTCATGGTCCCCCTGTCGAGGGAGCAACGCCGGTAAAACAACATAAAGTTTTTAGCTGCAACACTTTACGAATATCGCTCAGCAAGACGCTACGACACATTGTGATACGAATCGCTTGAGTCCGTACGATTTCGCTCAGAAAAACCGTGACGAAATATCACCTGTTAGATCTAATCAGACACCACCCATAGGAACCACCATGAAAACTCCCAGTTGGCATTCTCGCATGTCCATCTGGGTGGCATGTACGCTAGTTGCCCTGACTGTCTGTGTGTTTGCTCCGGTGCTGTTGGCCGATCGGATCTTTGCATTCCGCGACGCGGCCCATTTCTACCCACCTTTGTGGCAACACATCCATGACCAATGGTCGGCGGGACGCATCCCCCTGTGGAATCCGTACGAGAATCTCGGACAACCCCTGCTGGCGCACCCGGCAGCGGCGATCTGCTATCCCGGCCAACTGGTCTTTCTGTTGCCGTTACCGTTCCGTCACGCCTACAACTTGTACCTCGTCGGACACGTGCTGCTGGCGGCAGCGACCGCCTATCGTCTCGCCCGCGTCTTCCGGGCAACACCCATGGGGGCTGGGGTGAGTGCGATAACCTATGCGTTCTCCGGAATCGTGCTCATGCAGTATACGAATCCACCGTTCCTTGTCGGTGCGGCCTGGCTGCCGTTGGCCGCTGTTGGCATCGATCGGGTTGTTCGCCGCGCCGATCCCTCCCTTCAGACCGGTCCTCTGCAACAGCGACTCGGAGCGGCCATTCCCTTGTGTCTGGGCGTCGGGATTCCCATGGCCTTGATGGTGCTCGGCGGCGATCCGCAAATGGCCTACAACGTCGGTCTGCTGGCGGCACTGTACCTGCTGATTGCATGGGTCCGATGCCGACCTGGACATACGGCTGCAGGGCCATTCGGGCAACGACTAAGGCTTCGCATTTGCTGGGAGCCGGTCTGCCGGGCTTCAGGTCTGCTCGGGGCGGCGGCTATCGTTGCACTGGCTCTTTCGTCAGTGCAGGTACTGCCATCGGCCCAGCTCACCTCGCAGAGCGACCGCCAGACGCCGTGTTGGAGCGACCGCTTGTGGGGAAACTTGGAACCCGGGTCTCACCATGCTCATACGTACCATTTCAGTGTTGCGCCCTGGCGGCTGGCGGAACTGGTTTGGCCGAACGTCTCGGGGCGACAGTATCCGATCCATCGTCGTTGGCTGGAAGTCATTCCTGCCGAAGGACGTGTCTGGACGCCGACGCTGTACATGGGCCTGTTTCCGCTCGTGCTTGCATTGAGTCGCTTGCGTTTCCGCCGCGGTCCAATCTATGAGCGATGGCTTACCTGGGTGGCCGTATTGGCGACCGTGGCGAGCTTTGGTTATTACGGACTGGGCTGGTTGTTGGCGGAGTGCCGTGTTGACTCGGGAGTAGGCGGGCCGTTTGGGGGGCTCTATTGGTTGATGAACCTGCTGTTGCCCGGGTACTTGCGATTTCGCTATCCGGCGAAGCTCCTGGTGCTGGCGGCCCTGGCAGTGAGCGTGCTGGCCGCGAAGGGATGGGATCGCACATTTGCGGGCAGCGCGAGGAGCGTTCGGCGACTGCTTGTTACGATTGGCGTTTGGAGCCTTGTCGGCCTGACGGTCTCGTTTGCGATTGCCCCCTACTGGGACAATTGGATGGCCGACGTGCCGGCCGACCAGCTTTTCGGCCCGCTCGATACACAAGGGGCGTGGTGTGATCTTGCCTGGGCCTTTGCGCAGACACTCGTGCTGTGCGTGGCCTTGATCGCGATTGTGTATTGGCGTTCGGTGTCAGACCGGGGCAGGGCAGGGCGGCTTCTCGGTCCGATTGCCCCACACGTGGCCTTCCTGCTGGTCGCCGTCGACCTGGGTTGGGCAAACGCCTGGCTTGTCACCACGGTTCCAAGTTCCGTAGCCCAATCCGAGTCACGATTTGGCAACCGTATTGTCTCGGCAGAAACCGGGCAACTACCCTCGGCTGCCCTGGCGCCGCCGCGCATGTGGCGATATCCACTTTGGATGCCGCCGGGGTGGCAACGGTGTGGTTCGACCGATCGGCTGGCGGAAGCCATGCGATTCGATCGCGACACGCTCTGGCCGAACTACAACCTGAACATGCCGCTGGGCGAAGCTGCAGTCTCCGGGACCATGATGTTGCGTGACTACGCGACCTTCCTCGCAGAGAGCAGACACAGTCGGAACGTCGCAAACCTGACGGTCTTCGACCTGGCGTCGTATGCCGTGCTACCGCGGGGAAAGACCATGCCGGCAGGCTGGGAGCGGATCGAGCGAACGGCCAACGCCGTACTCTGGCACAATCGCCTGGCTTTGCCCAGAGCGTGGATTGCCGCCCCCGATTCTGCAAACGTTCCGCGGAAGCTCGGTGGCGAATCGTGCCGGGTTATCGAGTACGCCCCGGAGCGTATCGAGATCGAGGCTACACTGAGCGAACCGGGCCGCGTCATTCTGGCAGAACAATTCTATCCCGGTTGGCAAGTGGAAGTGAGCGGGGCAGGGGAGGGGCGCCGCACGATGGCTGTCGAGCAGGCCGATTGCATTCTGCGCGCCGTCCGTTTGCCGGCCGGCACACATCGGCTCACGTTTGTATTCCGGCCTTGGCTTGTTGCCGTCGGCGCCGCGATCAGTGCGGCCGGTTGGCTTGCCGCAGGCGTCTGGGCCGTAACCCGCAGAAGGTCAAAAGAATGACCAGCAACAGCCACGTTGCCGGCTCCGGAACGGCGGTCAGAACCAGACTGCCGGCGGTCACTTCCCAAGTGCCCCACCAGCCTGTGTTGTCATGGATCTGAAACAGGTCGGTGATATCGGTTCCCAGGGAGAGCAAGGTCGTGTCGTGATAGACATCGCCATCGAACAAGGTGAAGCTGTCGCCGGCGTTCAGCGTATGTCCGTCCAGGCCCATGATCTCGAGGTGAACGGTTCCCATCTCGGGCAAGATCAGGTTGGTTCCGGTCATCGAATCATAATCCTGGCCCGGTGTTCCCGCATTCAAAAACTGCCAAAGAAGGGTAGCATCGGCCTGCAGATGGAGGTCGCCTTCGAAGTGAAGCGACGCGAGTCCGAATCCGGAAGTGTTCGCATCGCCACCGGGCGAAAGTGTGCCGTCGGCTTGCACGGTTGTCACTCCACCGATCGCCCCGCTGCCGCCCAGACTCGCACCCGCCTGCACCTGTACCGCGCTGGTTCCGGTGGCCGACCCGGATGTATTATTGGCAAGCACGGCGCCGGCAGAGATTGTTGTCGCTTCCGAATAGAGATTGGCGCCGGTGAGTGTCAGGGTTCCGGCACCCGTCTTGACCAGGCTGCCGGCACCAAGAACCGGCTCGGGAGCATAGATATAGCCGGCAGGTGTGTATGGAGAGCCGGTGCCCAAGCTTACCACCTGCGTGGCCCCCGTTGCCGAGCCGGCAATAACGCCGCCGTACGACGTCGAGCTATCGTTGCCGCCCACGGTTAGCGTGTTGCCATTGAGGATAACGTTGCCGCCCGTAGCGCCACCGCCGGCCAACGAGCCGATCGTTTCGGAATCGTTCAACGAGAGCGTGGTGCGAACGGAACCTTCGTTCGCATTGGTCTGCACGTCGGCAAGGGTGACGGCCGAAAGATCGCCGATCGCCCCGCCGCCATACACCTGCAGAATCCCCTCGCTGATGGTTGTGGCGCCGGAATACGAGTTGGCAGCGTTGTCGAGGATGAGGGTTGCGGCGCCGGTCTTGGCAATGCCACCCGTTCCGCTAATCGTATTGCTGATGCTCTGCTGGAGCGCCCCGCGGCTGGCAACGCCATCTCGCGCAACGTTGACGACGTCCTGCTCCAGGTTGAAGGTATTGGTGTTCGCGAGCGTAATGGAAGCGGCGCCGAAATTCCACCGGGGTACGTTCCACTGCCAATTGTTCGTCATGTAGCGAATGGTGACGCCTTGGAGCGAGATCGACGTGGCGCCCGCCAGGTTCCAGTAACCGCCATCCGAGGTGTTGTTGTTGATACCGATCGCCGACCCGTTGCCGACCGTAAAGGCGCCGTAGAAATCGATCCTATTCGGAGAGTAGGGCCCCGTGAAGAACTGCGCACCTGCGGCAACGGTGAAATCCCCGTCGATTCGCAGATCGGGAGTATCGGTCGTGTAACGGCCCCCAATCCTGTTGTCACCACCATCGACGGTCAGGTTCTGTATGCGCTGGTATGTTCCCGAACTGGCAGCAATGCCGCCAAGATACGTCGTCCCGGCATTCTTCAGGAAGATATTATCGTAGGGGCTGGCAGAAGAACCGAGAGTGGGTCCTACCGCAGGAATCGTCCCGGTCGTATAGCCGTCCAGACTCCAATGACCGGGATTGGCCCATTCCTTATTGCCGTCTGCATTATTGCCACCGGTTCCAGTCCAGTAGTAATCCGCGGCCGGCGCAACGTCGCTCGACAGAAGGATAACCTGGACAACGGCAATGCGCATGAGGATACGTTTCATGGCAGACTCTCTGCAATAACAAGCAGACTCTCTGCAATAAGAAGCAGACTCTCTGCAATAAGAATGGGCTGCGGCCGGAGTTCCCGATCACCACCAGCCATCAATCGATTATCTCTCCCCCCAACAGAAATGTCAAGCATAGTGCCACATTGTCCATGGCACTTGCTCTCGACAGCCCAGGAGCGCCGAGGGCCGATTCCACGCAGTCTTGTCCCGCTTCGCACCAACGTTCCGCGTAAATCGAACGAACAAGGTGCGTCGCCAAGGAAGAACACTGTCGGCACGACAGTGCCACCGGGCACGATTGGCGTCATTGCGACTGCTGGGCAGCAGACGATTCCGGTGGAGGTGCGATTGCACGCTTGTAGCTCGCTTCGAGCTGGTCGAGCAACTGGTCGGCCGTGTAGATTCGACCCGTCGGCTTGTTGAAATCGCGCCCGTTCGGCGTTTCGGCGAGCATCTTTCCGAGTGACTTTCCACCTTCTGTCGTCGTCAGATATTGGATCAACTCGGCGCCGCCGACCTTATGGATCAGGTCATGAACCGTCTGCTTGCCACGAGGGATGCGAACGAGGTGGTCGAGACGATCGTACGCGTGTGGCAGCCCGGATACGGCGCGCATGAAGGCAAGTCCCTTCTTGCTGCCCCGCAACTCAGTGACCAGGAACTCCTTTGCCGATAGTGCCCGCGAAAGGATATCCTGCCGGTCGGCGATATTCCAGCCCAGGGATTCGATTTCCGCCAACAGGGGCTTCACCTGATCGCGAGTAATCAAGTCGCCTTTCTTGAACTCGTCGGTCACGGCGAAGTGCCGTTGCCAGGCGTTGTTGACGACCGCGAAGGCTGGCATCGACTCTGCGTCACCGGCAACGACCGTTCCGCCCTCAAGAACAAGGGTTACGGTTACCATCATTACTGGAAGAAGCGGCACAACTCGCATAAGATACCCCGTCACTGCCCCAAGGGGATACTGAACACGCGAACCATGTGTTCGGGGAGCATATCCTTTGAACTATACCTTACTTTCTTCCGGCAAAATACTTCCACGGGCGTGGATCAAACGGTATGATGGCTTAGAATCGGTCCGAGAAGGGCGAACGGCACAGAAGTGGCGGAAACCTTGGCGCAGAACAGACAACAGATCGACTTTTGCCCTGAATCATGGTGCGTCGCCGCCATGCGTAACATGCTCTTTTTGATTGTCGTTCTTCTCCCAGGATTCGCCGCCGGACAACCGATCGGCCCCGAGCGCAAAGCGGCGGAATTGGTGACTACGGAGGCGGATCGGGGAATCGACCGGGGGCTCCGCTGGCTTTCGGGACAGCAGCACGACGACGGATCGCTCGGTTCCGGCGCGTATCGGGGGAATGTGGCCATTACTTCGCTGGCCGGCATGGCGTGGATCGCCGGCGGCAGCACGCCGGACCGCGGCCCCTATGGGGCCCAAGTCGTCCGGACGGTCGACTATCTGCTGGCCAAAACTCAGCAGAGCGGCTTCATCATCGAACGAGCAGGCGCCAGTCACGGCCCGATGTACGGCCACGGTTTCGCCACGATGTACCTGGCCGACTGCTATGGCATGTCGAACCGCCCGGAACTGCGCGTCAAGCTGGCCGCCGCCGTCAAACTCATTGTGAACTCGCAGAACAAGGAAGGCGGCTGGCGCTACCAGCCACAACCAGCCGATGCCGACATCTCGGTTACCGTGTGCCAGATCATGGCGCTACGCGCGGCAAGAAACGCGGGCTTGTATGTTCCCAACGAAACGGTGGAACGATGCCTGGACTACGTGCGTCGCTGCCAGAATCCCGACGGCGGTTTCATGTACATGGCCCGCGCCGGCGGCGACAGCCTGTTTCCACGTTCGGCCGCCGGGATTGTCGCCCTCCAGAGCGCCGGCGTCTACAAAGGACCGGAAATCGACAAGGGGGTCGAGTATCTCTTGCAGTTCCTCCCACAGCCAGGGGCCAATCGCCAGGACGCATACTACTACTATGGCCACTACTACGCCGTGCAGGCGATGTGGCACGTCGGCGGCGAGCCGTGGGACCGATGGTATCCGGCCGTCCGCGATGAACTACTTGCCCGGCAGCACGATGACGGCTCATGGCCGGCCACCAGTATCAACCGCGAATATGCAACGGCAATGGCCCTGATCGTGCTTCAGGTTCCCAACAACTACCTGCCCATCTTGCAGCGATGAATCCCCTTAAGCACCGGAGTCCCGCCGTGCGTCTTCTTACCGTCGTCCTCCCGCTTCTTCTCGGGCCGTCGTTTGCAGTTTCGGCCGAAGAGACCGCCGTGCCGACTGCAGGATCGCCATTCTCGGGTACGCCCGTCAGTATCGAACTCGGTGGAGATATCGTCTTCGCCACCCCAAGCGGGAAGCAGTCGCTGCCGGCTGAAGAACTGGTCCGCTGGGGAACGCCGCAGGAGTTCCTCCGAGGTCCCGTCGTCGTCCTTGCCGACGGCGGCCGACTGGCGGCCGAGATCACTCAGCTCGATCAGCTTCAACTGGTCGTCGAGTCTGCCTTGTTCGGGGCCGTTACATTCCCCCTGGAACGCGTGGCCGGCATCGTCTTCCTGCTGCCGGCCGACCTCCACCGACAAACCTTGCTGTTCGACCGACTGGTGCGAACCGAAGGGCAGACAGACCGAGTACTTCTGGAAAACGGCGACGAATTGACCGGGTTGCTCACGCTGCTGGATGCCGGTCGCGTGCGGATCGATACGCAGGCGGGGCCGGTCGAAACCGACCGCCGTAACGTAACTGCGGTCCTTTTCAATCCCGGGTTAAGACGCACCCCAAGCCTGGAAGGCCGTTACGCGTGGGTCGGCCTGAACGATGGAAGCCTCTTTCCGGCGACGGCCGTGGAACTGGACGGCCCCAGAATGGACATCACAGCCGCAGCAGGAGAACTGGGGCAGGGGTTTTCGGACGATCTGGCGCTGCTGCAGCCGATGGGCGGTCGGCTTGTCTACCTGTGGTCACTCACCCCGGAAGACTACCGGTGTATTCCCTATCTCGATGTAACGTGGCCCTACCTGCGAAATCGGAATGTGACCGGCGGTCCGCTTCGATGCGGAAGCCGAGTGTACCTGACGGGAATCGGCATGCATACGACCTCGCGGCTGAGCTACCGGCTTGGCGGCAGGTACGTCCGTTTCCAATCGGAGGTGGGTTTGGACGATTCCACGGACGGCCGGGGAAGCGTACGGTTCCGTGTCTTCGTGGATGGACGCGAGCAATATAGCAGTGGTCCGGTTCGCGGCGGTGAAATGCCGAAGGCCGTCGATTTGGACGTTTCACGGGCTGAACAGCTCGATTTGGTCGTCGATTTTGCCGAACGGGCCCAGGTACTCGATCGTGCCGACTGGCTCGACGCGCGCCTGCTGCCCGGATCCGACCAGTAGCGGGGGCTGGTCAGGCGGCCCAGTTTTCCGTATCCTATGCCCATGGGATATTGGAACGACAGGGTTGTTTTGGTCACCGGCGGCACAAGCGGCCTGGGGCGCATTCTCGCTGAAGCGTTTGCTGCCGCAGGCGCCCGATTGGTGGTAGCCGGCCTGGAACCCGAAGGCGTGGTGGAAACGGTCGAACAGATGACGGCGGCCGGGTTCGACGTTTTCGGGGTGCCCGTTGATATCACCCGGCAGGAGGATGTCGATTGCCTGTTCGACGACACGATCAGACGTTTCGGCCGGCTTGACGCCCTGGTCAACAATGCGGGGCGTTCCATGCGTGGCAAGGTCATGGACACCACGCCGGAGCAGTTCCAGTCGCTCTGGGACCTGAACGTTCTGGCCATGATTCGCTGCACGCGGGCCGCCATGCCCCATTTGCTCCTTCAGCGGGGTCATGTCGTCAATATCGGGTCGCTTGCCGCGAAGGCCGCGGCGAAATACGTGGGCGCTTACCCCGTCACCAAGCACGCCGTCGCCGCCTACTCGCAGCAGTTGCGGTTGGAACTGGGCGAAGAGGGGCTCCACGTCCTGCTCGTGTGTCCAGGCCCGATCAGCCGGGCGGGGCAACGGCTCTATCGCCTGGAAGGCGAGGATGGCGTCCCGGAAACCGCCCGCGGCCCCGGCGCTGGTGTAAAGGTTCGCCAAATCGACCCCCAGTGGCTCGCCGCACGAATCCTGCAAGCCTGCGAAAAACGGCAACCGGAACTGGTGGTCCCCGCCAAGGCGAAGCTGCTGTTTGCCGTTGCCCAGCTTTGGCCCACCTTGGGCGACTGGTTGGTACTGAAGAACCTGCAAAAGGAACGCGTTTCGTGACCGCACCTCCCCAGACAATCCACGTGCCTCTGGCATCGCGAAGCTACGATATTCGCATCGGCACGGGCAATCTCGATACGGTCGGCAGCTTTCTGACCAGCCTGGGCAAGACTTCCCATGCCGTACTCATTACCGACGAGAACGTGCGGACCCCGCACGCTGAAACCGTCGCGGCAAGCCTTGCGGAAGCCGGTGTCCAGGTGGATATGATCGTGGTCGATCCGGGCGAGGCCAGCAAGTCCGCCGACGTGGCGGCCGGTTTGTGGGAGGGGCTGCTCCAGGTCGGCGCCGACCGCAAGACCGTAGTCGTTGCGGTTGGCGGCGGCGTGGTCGGCGATCTGGCCGGATTCATTGCCGCCACGTTCGCGCGAGGTGTCCGTTTCTTCCAGGCGCCCACTACGCTGCTGGCCCAAGTTGACAGTTCTGTTGGCGGCAAGGTGGGCATCAACCTGCCGGAAGCCAAAAACATGGTCGGCGCCTTCAAGCAACCGATGGGCGTGCTGATCGACACGGCAACGCTCGACACGCTGCCCGATCGCGAGTATCGCGCCGGCCTGGCCGAGGTGGTCAAATACGGGGTGATTCTCGATGCCGATTTCTTCACCCAACTGGAGAATTCGGCGGATGCCATCAACCGGCACGAGGCCGAGATCCTGGTGCAGGTGATTGCCCACTGCTGCCGTCTGAAGGCCGAGGTGGTTGCCCAGGATGAAACGGAAACGACGGGCCTGCGGGCGATGCTCAATTACGGCCACACATTCGGGCACGCGTTTGAAGCGTTGAGCGGTTACGGCGAGATTCTACACGGCGAGGCGGTTGCCATGGGCATGTTGCTCGCCTCAGATTTGGCCGAACGCTTGGGCCGCATCGACGCCGAGGTCACCGGGAGGCAACGGCGTCTTCTGGAAAAGCTGAGCGTGCCGACCGAGCCGCCCTCGTTCCCGCCGGACCGCATTCTGGAAACCATGATGCACGACAAGAAGGTGGAACACGGCCGGCTCCGCTTCATCCTGCCCAGTCGAATGGGACACGTAGAACTGGTGGCCGACGTGCCGGAAGAGCACGTTCGGAGCGTACTTGCATCGTAGCGAAAGATCCCAGCCGCCTAGAGCAAACCGTCGACCAAATCGCTGATCTCGTCCAGCAGTTTCTCGGCAGAGGTCGGTTTCGTCAGGAATCGATCGGCGCCGAGCCGTTCCAGATGACGCTGGAGCCCCGGATCCTGTTGGCCCGTAAGGACGATGACCGGAATGTCCGCCGTCTGGCTGTTGCGTTTGAGGCACCCGAGGATTTCCTCGCCGGACCCCATGGGCATGCCAAGGTCAAGCACGATGGCGTCAGGCTTCTCATTCGCCGCCAGCCAGAGACCCTGCATCCCGTGAAACGCTCGCAGCACGCGCAATCCACGGTGCGAAAACGACCGCGCAAGGGCCGCCGATACGTTCGGATCATCATCGACACAGAGAATCCTGGCCCTTGGGCGGTGTTCTAAGGTCGCGCACGCTCCATCGGAACAAGCATTGTCGCTCATCAGGTGTCTCCCCAAGCAAGGACCTCGGTGCGACTCTTGACGAAACAGCAGAAAAGACATGCCGCACCGACCACACAGCCGAGTGAATCCCGCGAAGTCGCCGAACACATGAACGGGCAGGCGCCACGACGGTGCGAAGCGACCCCAGATCAAACATAGCTCACTCCGGCCGAAAAGGCGGCCGTCGCTGGCCGCGTTGCGGCACCCGTGCCGTTTGGTTTCTTCGCTTCATCCCATCGCGAAGCATCTTCCAGGCCGACACGGCCCCTAAACACCCGTCCAGCAAGGGGTATCGTGCTTGACAGAAAGAATGAGCCGCGGTAGTCTCAGACCGTGTCATGCAGGTCGCCCTTGCCCGATCCGAATTCACTTCGGGCCCATGCTGTGCCCTCAAACCCCACATGGATGGCCTATGTTGAACGTCTACGTACTATCCGACTCGACTGGCGAAACGGCGACTCGCCTGGTGAATGCTGCCTTGACGCAGTTTCAGGACGCACCGGTCGAAATCATCCGTCGCGCCAATGTCCGTACGGAGGAGCAGGTTCGCAGCGTGGTCCGAGAAGCGGCAGGCCAGGACGACGGCTCGCTTCTACTCTACAGCCTCGTTTCTGCGCAATTGCGCCGACTGGTGCTGGAAGAAGGACGTCTGAACAACGTCGATTCGCTCGACGTGCTCGGCCCCGTCCTGGAACGGCTGGCCACGCACCTGAGTCTCATGCCCCAAGAGAAACCCGGACTCTATCGCCAGCTTCTCGAGGCGCGCGATCGGGTGATCGAGGCCGTCGACTTCGCCTTCCATCACGATGACGGCCAGAATGCCGACGACCTGCAACGCGCCGAGGTCGTCCTCGTTGGTGTATCGCGCGCCATGAAGACGCCGACCATGCTGTACATGGCGTACCGCGGATGGTTTGCCGCAAACGTACCGTTGATCCTCGATATGGAGCCGCCCGAATCGCTGCTGAGACTGCCCGCCAACCGCGTTGTGTACCTGCGTGTGGCGCCGGAGCGCCTGCTCGAACTACGGCGCGTTCGTGCCGAGCGAACCGGTATTCCCATCGAATCGTATGCTACGCTCGAATGCGTACGGCGCGAACTCGACTACGGCCGAAATCTGGTCCACAAGCACCGCTGGCTCACCGTCGATGTAACCAGCAAATCGGTTGAAGAGGCCAGCCGCGAAATCATCGCCTTGCTTTCCGCATCTTAGGCCGGATGATTCACGACAGGCATCCCCAAACCATCAGAATCGTTTGCTAATACCGGCCTGGAATGCGTGAGCGTAGGCGGAGTTCTTGACCCACGAACCAGGAATCTGGCCAACGTGGTTCACGACCGGGCCGGTAACGCTCCCCTCCGGGCAGTACGAATAGGCCGCGGTGAGCATCCAGTTCATTTCAATCGCGTATGACGCACCAACCGTCATGCAGTGTTGGATCACCAAAGGCGAGGCCGTGTTGTAGGCCGAAGCGCTGCTGGGGATCGGATTCTCATTGAAACAGTAGCCCAGTCGCACAGACAATTTCTCGTTGATCCGCCGCTGGACACCGCAACCAACCGACATGACGCTGTTCCACCCAAGGCCCGTGGCCGCGCCCGTGGCCGGGTCGAAACCGGCCGTATCGAAACCCGGTGTATTCGCGTAATCGAAGTAACGAACGTCGCAGGCGAAGATCCAGTCTTCAAAGCCGGAGTAGCTGCACCCGACCGAAGCGATCAGCGGATAGTCGAGGTCGAACTTCGTCACAACCGGGTTGCCCGATCCATCCTGCGTGAAATACCGGAATGGTTCACACCATTGCGGGCTCTTGATCGACGCGCCGAAGTGCCAATCGACGTCCGTCGTATAGTAAACACCTGCCTGGAAACCACCGCCCCAGATATAGCGAGTCCCCGTTCCGGCCGCATAACCAACGCCGGTGTAATAGGGGCCCAGGAACAAGGGATTTGCGACGAGGCGCCCCATCGTGATTGTCGGGCCAAAACCGACGGACACATGGTCGCTGAGTTGGTAGGCAAGCGATGGTTGAATCTGGAAGATTTGAACCTCCGCCGAAAGCCGTCCGAGTCCGCCGTACGGGATTTGTGGAGCAAGCACCGGGTTGGTCAGATCGCAGGGATAGTTGACTTGCGTACCGCCGATCGTAAACATCCCCAAGCCATAGCTCCATCGCGAATTGTCGATCTTTCGGACGAAGCACATATTCGGTACCGGCACGGCCCCGGTTTCGCTTTTGGTTCGCCCGTGATTGGCGCCCACTTGCGATTCGAGCGAGGAATACGGGAGAATCAGGCCCAGACTGAAGGAAATATCGGAGCCGGGCAGCGCGCTGATCGTCGCCGGGTTCCAGTTCAACGCACCTGCCGCGTCGATCGGACAGCCCGTAGCCGCCCCACCCATCGATTCATTCACCGGACTGACAGCGCGAAGCCCAACGCCTTGCCCCCATGCGATCGAAGCCATCAGCAGTGTACATATGACGGAAGAAACGATGACCTGTCCGAAATGTCCCTTCATTGCCTGGTCCCCCCTATTGTTCTCGGCACTTCTGCACTTCTGCGGATTGCCTGCCCGCTTGCTGCGGCCAATGGCCATCAAAGTTGCCGCAATCCGCAAGGTTTAACATCGTAAGTCCTTTCCTGGAAAGGGATAGTGACTTTATCGAATCTAACCTGCATGAGGGATGAGACGATCTTGCATATTGCAACGCCCAAAACAGGGGACATGGTTCAGGGTCTCATTGACCGGTGCACGAGTGCGGCAACTGCCCGTAGTTGCGGCTAGCGTGTATCAGAATCTATCCGAAGAGGGGGACAGGCACCCAGTATCTCGCGTCCGCATCCAATGCGAACCGCAATATACGGGAGCCAGTCACCATTTCCCGACAGACTGTCAGAGCCGCTCCGTGTTCGGTCCGTCCATGTACCAAATAGAACACTCTGGCAAAGCCGCCTTCAAACGCAACAGTGCCTGCTTGGTGACCTTGCTTCTACCGAGACTCAGGTACCGAAGACCGTGAAGTCCTTCCAGTTGCGCCAAGCCAGCACCTGTGATATGGTTAGAAAGGACGAGGTACTCAAGATCCTTCATACAAGCAATGTGAACCAGACATGCATCCGTAACCTCCGTGCCCCTAAGATCCAGATGTCTCATCCGAGTGCACTGCCGTAGATGGGGGATGCCGCCATCAGTGATACCCGTAACATACGCGACATTGAGCTTTGCGAGCCTTGGCATTTGGGCCAGATATCGCAGACCTGCGTCCGTAATTCCTGTTACCTGTAAGTCAAGTTCCTTCAACCGGGTGAGCCCGCCAAGGTATGCCATGCCGGCGTCGGTGATGTGTGAGTTTTCCAGGTAGAGCGTTTCGAGCGTCGTCAGATGTCCGATATGCTGAAGCCCTGCATCCCTGAGCGTTCTCGGCAACCTCAACTCGCGAAGCCTCTTGAAGTCGCGCAAGTAGGCCAGCCCGGACCCGGTGATGCTCGTCTCGGCAAGATCCAGACGTTCCAACAAAACAAGCTCTGCAAACAGCTTCAGATGATCGTCATCGGTAAATGGACGCGATGGCTCTCCCCAAGCGTTGGCCCCTTCGAAGCCTCGCATCCTGACGGCTGTCAAAGTAACCGTTGCATTTTGAGCAATCGTCTCATCCGGGTCTTTGAGCGCGCGACGCAGTGCTGGGATCGCAGGTTCGGCGTGTTCTTCTAAGAAGCCCAGTACGCTGGCCGCCACGCGGCGGATTGAAACGTCAGGACTGCTCAACGCATTGGCCAGCAAGGGAACGACGGCATCGGCATCATCTCGCATCCCGGTCAGAGCCACATACGCATGATAACCGATCACGTCACTCTTGCTCGCCTCCAGAAGCGCCGGTACCGCTTCATGGCCACACGCGGCCAACACGGCAACGTCGTGGCGATGAGGCATGCCGCCACGGCAGTAGTAGGTCGACTCTCCATGCAAAGACCGGATGAGTACGGGAACCGCCTTATCGCGGTGCTCGCCAATTCCTGCAAGAGCCATCGCGGCCACAAGACGCGTCGGTCCATATTTGGTTGTGACCTTCTCGACCAATTCGGGCACGGCCGGACGGCCGATACCGACGAGTGCTTCGACCGTTACCATCGGAGACACCCAACTCCTGCCGCTGCCAAGCAGGCTTCTTGGCGGCTGTGGGCGAGCTACGCGATCAAGCAGGATTGGGACCGCCTCGACGGCGTCCGGACCAATCAATCCGATATACGTCAAGGCAGCTTCCTCGATATACGGCGGATCGCCTCGCACGAGGTCGTGGATCGGGCACGTGTCCTCCTGCTGTAGCGCCGCCAAAAGGATGGGCAATGCTGCCTTTCTATCGACCGAGTCTTTCTCGGTGGCCAGTGCCGCAAGTCCACGCACTGCCGAATCCTCATGCCGCAGAGCTCGGATTAGCCACGGTGGCCCGACAGGTCCAGTGTCTTCATTCTTCTCTTCGCCCGCTTCTTCGCCGCCGATTATCCGATCTCCAGAACCATCATCTGCTTCAGGTTTCACGTATCTGCCGCCAATACAGAGTGCGGCGACCACCCGCACCCTTGGACTGGGGGCTGCCAGATACTCGCCGAACAGATCCCAAGGAAACGGATCATGCTGAGCCAATGCTACGACAGCGGCGATACGTACACTCTCCTCTTTGTCATCATTTGCGGCAGCCACGAGCATCTTCATCAGTTTGTCCGACAGATCCTGACCGTCGTTGCCCTGCCACGTACGGCAACTCAGCGCCTGCCCGATCTCCCGCGCAGCCAACCGTCGTTTCATAGGATTCTCATCCTTTGCAAGGATGTCCATGAGTCTCACGGTATCGACATCACTGGACCGGAGTTCGTCCAGTTCGTCGTCCTCGGGATAATCGGCCGAGTCTTCCTCGACAGCCGAAGCGGTTGCAGAGTGTCCGATAGCAGACACCGATTCCGATGCCCGCCACGTCACATGACAAAGAGGCATCGCTTGCTGCAAGTCTTCATGCCCCTCCGCAGTGACTTTCGTATTCTCCAACCCCAGATTCTGCAGGTGTGGCATGCGAGTAAACAACTCAAGTTGGGCATCAGTAATATTGGTACCGCGGAGCCACAAGCTCTCCACGTGCGTCAGCCGAGTCAGATACACAAGCCCATCGTCAGTAATGCCTTTCGTCTCGAGTACCAGTTCCTTCAACTCCCTGAATTCCGAGAGAGTCTTCAACCCGGCATCGGTAATGGAATTCCCCACGAGATGAAGAACCTTGAGTCTCGGTAGCTTCGCAAGATGTTTCAGTCCAGCGTCGGTAATTCTCGCACGATTGAGAACCAGCCAATCGAGTTGCCGCATTCGACTGAGCGTTTCAAGTCCTCGATCGGTCAGTGGTGCACCATCAAACACCAGGCAACTGAGCTGCGGCAGGGCGCAAAGATGGGCAAGTCCCTCATCTTCGATGTTGGCGCCGGAAAGATCCAAGGTCTCAAGCTGCCGGAGCGGCCGAAGGTGCTCCAATCCTGCATTCGTAATGCCCGTTTTGCCGAGATCCAACGTCTTGAGTTCCACCAACCCGGCAAGATGGACAAGCCCGGCATCCGTGATGCTCGTCTGATCCAGGTACAGCGTGTCCAACTTCGTCAACCCGGCAAGGTGCGTCAGTCCGACATCCGTAATCTGGGTTCCCGAAAGGTGCAACTCGCGAAGGTGCGACAGTGTTGTCAAGTTCTCCAGTCCGGCATCCGTCACCTGCGCAGTAACGAGACGAGGCGTCCAATCATCACTCGGGAGAAAGTGATCGTATCGCATGCCGCCAAGTACTAACGTCTTCAGATCCGTCATGCCTGCGAGGCTTTTCAGCCCCACATCGGTCACGTTGGGACAATTGAGATGCAGTTCGGTAACCTTGGGTAGTTTCCTGAGGTGCACAAGTGCGCCGTCGTCGGTCCTCACTTCCGAAAAGGTAACCGAACAGGTCGGTACCTTGGGATTGGCGGCATCGATCTCGACTTCCCCGCCAAGGCTCTCGATCGCGGCAATCGCTTCGGTCTGCTCACATGCCGCATCGTCACCACGGCATGCAACACCCCACGACAGCGAAAGTACGAACGCCACGCTCCATGGCAGCCACCATCGCATAAGAAGCCTCCTGCGTAGACGAGAAGCCCTCGCCAATGCCGTCAGAAGGGCCACCTGTAACACGCCGGGCGCACCAACAGATTCCATACTGCACCTCGCCAAGGTTCGTGCCAGACTTCGTCGCACACGACACGCTGAAAGGCTCCACCGCAGAGTGACTTACTGCCGCTTTCCGAATGTCTTTCGGATTGCCTCCAGGTGACCGGTGCCGTACCGTTCTTCCGGCAGCAGGTAGCCACCCTCGGTCCATTCGTTCCAGGCGTTGATCAACATAGCAAACGGCTCGCGCGGGTCGCTTTCCATGTGTGCGGCCACATCGCGCAACAGTTCCTCAAAGCGCTCGGGGGTATTACCAACTACAACGTGAGTATAAGGATACTCGAGTCTTCCCTGCTCATTTTTGGGAAATGGCCATGGAACATCATTGCGGCATCGTGGCGTAACGTCCCAGCCGGTCGTCGCCACCGGCAGGTTGACCAGCGGCGTATCCTGCATCTTCTCCAAGTGGGCAAGGTGGGCGTCCATCACGTCTTCGTATTGCTCGATCAGGTCGGGGCCGACCTTGCCTGCCGTCGTCACGTTGTAGCGACAGGTCGATCGGAAGCCGGCCTCTGCCAGCATTGCTGCCGCTGCCGGAGTGGAGACCATACCATTGAAGTGCATCGGTGGCAGATCGGCCTGGCGCAAGCGGGCATCGATCTTCTCGAACAGGTCGTGGGTCTGCTGCGGCCCGCCGAGTTGTTCGACGAACTTGGTCGGCTGAAAGATGCTGAAGAACAGGCCGCCCTGGGCCCGGTAGTAGTTGGGCTGGCGGAAGTAGTGCTCGATGCAGTATTCAATCACGCGACTGAGATCGCGCGGCGAGTGACGCGACGGGAGCCATACGGTCCTGTCCTTGCCGAACTCGGGGCAGAACTGGTCGCGCCGATCGTGGTTGGCCCACATCAGGGCGAACTTCAACCGATCGCGATTGGCGGCCTTGAGGAATCCCTGCTCCAACGCCTCCTGCATATTCTGCACGCCGCTGTACCAGTACCAGTCGTAAAGGAACACGTCGATGCCGTGGTCGGCGGCCAGGTCGATTTCGCGCGCCACCCATTTCGGATCACTCTCGTCGAAGCAGCCCCAGGTCGGCTTCAACGGCTGATGGTGCCCGGGAAAACGCGGGGTGGCGGCTTTCAGCCCTTCCCACTCCGTCCAGCCTTCTCCCTTCCACGCCGTTCCGTGATCGTAGTTGTGCCAGTGGGGATAGTAAACCACCATCACATCCGGTCGCTTTTTTCCAGCCTCGTCCGCGGCCCCGCTGCGCCCGGCCTGGCCCAAAACGGCCGCTCCTGCGGCCAATTGAAACAACGTCCTTGTTGAGCAATCCAGAAACTGTCGACGATGAATATCGGTCATGGTAGAACCTCTATGGTAAACACTTGGGGCCCAGGATACAGCCCCATTTTACCCCGGCAAGTTTGGGGGAGCAACCTTCGTGTGCCGAATCGGCCAAGCGGGTGTGGCAGGATCTCTTGGCAGTGCCATCCAACTATCAGGAAATCTTGCCACAGCCAGCCAAGACGGTTGCTTGACATCCCGTGCGGCAGGACGTACCTTATGAGGACGCGGACTCGCGGTAAATCCAGCAATCGAAAACAAGGGTGAACAGCAATGAATCGACGCAAATTCCTGGCGGCTTCCGGAGCGATAGGACTGGCCCCCATGACCGGACTGTGTCAGGCCGCCGAATCGCAAGGCGAGCGCGAGTATTATGAGTTGCAGCAATACGAGCTTGAGACGGAAGCCCAGAGGCAGACGTTCGATACCTATATGAAGGAAGCGGCCATTCCTGCCCTCAACCGCCTCGGTATTCGGCCGGTGGGCGTGTTCTATCCGCGAGAAGGACTCGGGCCCGCCTACGTCGTGCTGCCGAGTAAGTCGCTCGACGTGTTGACCACGAAGACGCAGAAACTGCTGGCCGACGAAGAGTATCTGCGCAAAGGCGCCGCGCTGCTCAACGCTCCGGCCGACGCCCCGGCGTTCAAGCGTGTCGAGAGCACGCTCCTGTTGGCCTTCCGCGGAATGCCCAAGCTCCAAACGCCCATCTCTTCGCCCGATCGCGTCGTCCAACTGCGAATCTACGAAAGCCCGAGTGTGAAGACGGGCCAGAAGAAGATCGAGATGTTCAACGATGCAGGCGAAATTGCTATCTTCCGCCGCGTTGGGCTGAACCCGGTCTTCTTCGGCGAGGCAATCATCGGCGGGAAGATGCCCAACCTGACCTACATGCTCATGTTCGAAAGCCCCGAGGCCCAGCAGGCTGCATGGCAAAGCTTCCGCACCGATCCCGACTGGCTGAGACTCCGCGAGATGTCCGAGTACAGCGACAAGGCCATCCTGTGCGGAATCACGAACCTGCTGCTCAAACCGGCGGAATACTCGCAAATCTGATTCCGTCCGCATCCTGAGAGTCTGTCCCTAAAGGCAGTGTGTTGTCCATCGACCTCAGGGTTGATGAATCGATAACTGGCCAAGGTGGGCCGGGCAATCGCTCGACCGCCTACGCCTTCCGAATCTTCTCGCGTCCCTGCGTAACGCTTTTGGTGGCGTTGCGCGTGTCGAGGACGAGCGGGGCGTGGCGGACGATGTGTTCGTAGTCGTACGCCGAATGGTCGGTGGCAATGAGCACCGCATCCTGGGCGGCGAGGAACTCGGCCGTCAGGGCCATGCTCTTCCAGCCGGAAAAATCGTAATCGCGCTTGGGCGGAAGCTTCGGGACGTGCGGGTCGCTGTAGGTCACCTTTGCGCCGGCGGCCAGCAGGTGTTCGATCAATTCGAACGAGGGGCTTTCGCGGGTATCGTCAACGTCGCGTTTGTAGGAAACGCCCAGGA
The DNA here is from genome assembly GCA_040772845.1 of Thermoguttaceae bacterium. GTDB lineage: Bacteria > Planctomycetota > Planctomycetia > Pirellulales > Thermoguttaceae > PWXP01. The sequence continues at coordinate 272,583 of JAXGXG010000002.1, read as the reverse complement.
CACAGATATTGCTTCCGTTTACCGGTTTGCCCTGCTCGTTCAGGGCTTCCATAAGCCGTCCGATGACGTAACGGGGCATGCTGGTATTGATCTCGCCGGCCAACTCGATGAACCGGGTGGGCATGCCGTGCTTTCTGGCCACCCAGCTCAGATAGAACGGATCGATTGGAATGCAGTGTCCGCCAAGACCGGGCCCCGGGTAGAACGCCTGGAATCCAAACGGCTTTGTTTTGGCCGCCTCGATCACTTCCCACACGTCAATGCCCAAGCGGTCGAAGAGCATTTTCAGCTCGTTGACCATGGCGATATTGACCGAACGATAGGTGTTTTCGAGGATTTTCGATGCCTCGGCCGCCTCGCAACAGCTTACCGGAACCACTTCCACCACAGCATGGCGATAGAGGGCAGCCGCCAGTTCGGAGCTGACCGGATCGATGCCGCCGACCACCTTCGGAATCTTCTCGGCCGAGAAGTTCGGATTGCCCGGGTCCTCTCGTTCCGGCGAATAGGCAAGAAAGAAGTCCTTCCCAACCGCAAGCCCGGTTGCCGCAAGAATCGGCAGCATCACGTCGCGCGTCGTACCTGGATAGGTCGTGCTCTCCAGGACAACAAGTTGCCCTGCTCGCAACGTTCCGGCAATCGCCTCGGTCGTCTGTTCGACGTAGGCCAGGTCGGGGTCCCGGCTGTCGGACAGTGGCGTCGGCACGCAAATCAACAGCGCGTCGGCCTCGCCCAGTCGCGACATGTCTGCGGTCGGCTCAAAGGTCCCCTTCGCCACGCAACGGCCGATCCATTCGCCCGGAATGTGCTCGATGTAACTCTTGCCTGCCTGAAGCAACTCGACCTTGGCCGGATCGACGTCAAACCCCAATGTACGAAATCCGGCCGCTTCAAAGGCGCGAATCAGCGGCAAGCCGACATACCCCAAGCCAATGATCCCGATCCGGGCCGTCTTCTGATGGATCTTCTGCCGCAGTGCCGCGGTCACGTCACGTTCTTCCTTGGTCGCCATGGGTCTTCCGTATCCTGAAGAGTGTCAACAGCAAGCATTCGTGCGATCCGGGCCGCCGGATACCCAATCCGGCCGCCGATTCGCCCACCAGCCGAGAAGATGGAATATCTATCATAATCGCCAAGGAGTGTCAATCGACGTCCCAAGATGTGAGCCGTAAACGGCGAGAACCGGATTATTGTCCCCCAAGGCCGGAGCCGCCCGTTTCGGCCCTTCCGCTTCTGGATGCAGGCTGCCATGGCCGGAGTCCCGCCTCGGGTCGGGCTTCCTTTTCCGCCAAGAACCGGGAATTCAACGGGTTGCCATTCGCAACTGGAAACAAAAACCCCCTTTCCCAAACGATTGACCCCCTATTTCGCATCTGGTAGAGTCAGGCCAGTGTTGGCAGTTCGGTTGTATCCGCTGCGCATGCCGGAACCCCGACAGCGATCGGCGCGACATATCCCTTGGCGATAGCAAGCTCCTTACCACTCTCTGGAGACCAACCATGAAAAACAGCAGTCGGCGAGATTTCCTCAAGTCAACGGCGGTCGTGGCAGGCGGGGCCATGGTGGCTGCTCCGGCAATCGCCAAGGAGCGCAACCCGAACGACCAGCTTCGCGTCGGCCTGCTCGGGCTGGGTGGGCGTATGCGGTCTCACGTGGCCGCGCTGGCACAAATGGCGCCCGAGAATGTGAAGATCGTGGCCGTCTGCGATTGCGACCAGAAGAAGCTCGCCAAGGCCAACGAACTCTACAAGCCGCACCTGGAAGGCCTCGAACTGACCACGTACGACGACATGCACAAGATGTTCGACGACAAGTCGATCGACGCGGTCAGCAACAGCCTTGGCGATCGCTGGCATTCACTGGCGACCATCCTTGCCTGCCAGGCAGGCAAAGACGTCTATTTCGAGAAGCCGGGCACGCACAACCTTCTGGAAGGCCGGAAGATGGTCGCGGCAGCACGCAAGTACAACCGCATGGTGCAACACGGAACCCAGAACCGTTCGAGCCCCAACATCCGCGAGGGAATCGAGAAGCTCCACGAAGGTCTGATCGGCGACCTGTACATGGGACGCGGACTCGACTACAAGATTCGCGGCAACCTGGGCGCCGTCACACCGAGCGACGTCCCGGAAGGGCTCGACTGGGACAAGTGGCTCGGGCCCAAGCCGTTGCGGCCCTACAGCCAGTTCTGGCACCGCCGCTGGTATTGGAACCTGGAGCTGTCCAGCGGCTGCTTCGCCAACCAGGCGGTCCACGAGATCGACATCCTCCGCTGGGGACTGGGCCTGCAGCAGCATCCCGTGTTCGTCAACGCCACGGGCGGCAAGTACGTCCACGAAGACGACCGCACGTGCCCAACCCACGTGGCCATCACATTCCAGTTCGAAGGCAACAAACCCATGGTTACCTACGAGCACCGCTCGTGGTACACCAACAGCGAAGCCGGGTTCCGCGACCAGTATCCCTTTGTCCAACCCGACTTTCCCGTCGGCACCATCTTCTTCGGCGAAAAGGGGTACCAGATCTTCCCCGACTACACGAGCTACTACAGCTTCCTCGGCCCGAAGCGAGAACCGGGACCTTCCAAGCAGGATCCGGAGCGTTCCATGGCCGATTTGCCCCATTTCCAGAACTGGGTCAAGGCCATCCGCGCCCGCGACCACAAACTGCTGAACGCCGACGTAGAAGAAGCGCACAAGTCGATGGCCATGTGCCTGCTGGCCCGAACCTCCTGGCAGGTGGGCCGGCCGCTCCGCTTCGATCCGGCCACTGAGAAAGTGCTTGGCGACGATGAGGCCGACGCCATGCTGAACCGGCCGGAATATCGCGCACCGTATTTGCTGCCCGAGGAAGTCTAGCATAAGCATCCTATCGAGGACCATAGTCATGAAAAGTGCAGTTTCACGACGTCGGTTTCTGGCCTTCACCGCCGGCTCGGTCGTAACCGCCGCCGGCGTTGGACGCCAGGCAAGCGCCCAGTGGCAGTCTGACGACGGCCGTCCGTTGAACGACTACTGTGTCGCCCAGGTCTCAAGCTCTGCGTTGAAGCACAACATCGCCCTCATCCGGCGAGAATTGAAGCCCACCACCAGGTTCTGCGCCGTGGTCAAGGCGAATTGCTTCAGTCTGGGCTGGTCCGCCTGCAAAGATGCGATCATCCCAGAGGCCGACTGGCTCGCCGTAGCGACCCCGCAAGAGGCGTTCGCCGTTCGGGAGTCGGGTTGCCAACTGCCTGTCCTGCTGCTGATGGCAAGTGGGTTCTACGGCGCCACGTCACGCGAGCGGTTACGGCGATTCATCGCACAGGATATCACGCTAACCGTCGCAGCACTGGGCGATCTTGCCACCATCTCCAGCGTGGCGGAAGAGGTGGGTAAACCGGCCAAGATCCATATCAAAATCGATACCGGCATGGGGCGATCGGGTGTGCTGCCAGATCGCGCACCGGCACTGGCACAGCAGGCACGCCGCCAATCAGGAATCATCCTGGACGGCATCTACACGCACTACGCTACGGCCGACGCGGCCAACAAAACGTACGCGAAGGGGCAGTTGGCCCGCTTCCACAAGGCGTTGAAGGCCTGCGGCAATGCCGCCAAAGACGTGATCCTCCACACCGCCGCCTCGGCTGCCACAATCGACATCCCGGAAACGCACCTCGACATGGTCCGCGTCGGCACCGCGATGTATGGCTATCAGCCGTCGGATGAAATGCACCGCGTCCTACCGCTACGGCCTGCCCTGCGCGTGGTCGCCCGCCTGAGCCAGATCAAGGAGGCGCCGGCAGGCACACGAGTCGGTTACGGGCTCACCTACCAGTTCGATCGGCCGGCGAAGCTGGGGCTCGTCCCCATGGGCTACGCCGACGGGTATCGTCGCTGCCTCTCGAACAAGGCGGTCATGCGCGTCGTCGGGCAGTACGCACCGGTTCGCGGACGCGTGAGCATGGATCAGACGATTATCGACCTGACCGATATCCCGGCAGCCAAGGTCGGCGACGAGGTCGAGGTCATTAGCCCCGAAACCGACGCCCCCAACAGCGCCGACAATCTGGCTCGCCTTGCCGACACCATCGTCCCGGAAATCGTCAGCGGCCTCGGCTCGCGCGTCCAGCGAGTAACGACGTCGTAGGCTGGGTGGATGGCGCGAACCACGCGCCCCCAAGTTACCCAGCACCATGATTATTAGACAACAAGGCCCCGGGTGAGCAATCACCCGGGGGCCACTTGCCTCAGAGTTCCCCTTCTATACCCCCAAGTAAGTTCGCGATCCGCGCAGACTTGCTCAAATTGGGTCTCGGCGTTCTACCGCAAGAGAATCGGCTTGCTCTACTTCATCAGTCGCAGGCACACCAGCCGGTCGGCGCCACGTATGTACAACAGCCCATGGGCGAGGATCGGCGCAGCCCATGCTGGCGGCTTTACCAGGGGCGTGCCATCGGCGCGCTCGCGTACAACGGCCTCGGCCACTTGCACGTACGCTGCCTCGGTGGCCTTGATCAGTCGCAGTACGCCGTCTTCACTCAGGCACACGAAGTGTCCATCTACGTATAAGAGCGACGCTCGGCGGAGGCCGGGCTGGCTCCACATGACCTTGCCGGTCTTCCACTCGATGCATCGCAGTCCGGCGTCGTTCGAGTGACGGCCGCTGGAGCCGTACAGGTATCCGCCGTGGTAAATGGCCGTGTTCCAATGGGTTTTCATCGCATGATGTCGTATGCGCCCGTCGCACCACACGACCTCGTAACCTCCGGGCCGCACACGTAACAGCGAACTGCCGGGGCCGTAGCATTCCGAGATGAACACCTCATCACCTACGACCACCGGCGTGCTGGCGTTCACACTGTCGTGGAGCTGCGATCGCCACGGATAGTGGAAGTCGACTTTGCCCGAGTGAGGATCAAATCCAACCAACCCACCCCGGGCGAACACGAAACACCAGCGACGCCCGTCGATCGTGGCGAGTTGCGGAGTGGCGTAGCCGGCCAACTCGTCGGTGATCGTGTACTTCACCTCGCCGGTTCGCTTGTCGAAAGCCACGATGCCGGTGCCGTCACCGACCGCACGGTCGAGGTCCCACCGCCCGGCACCCTGCGACCGCGGCGGACTGCCTCCGACTACCGCGATCAGCAAGTTGCCTTCGACGACGGGCGTACTGCCCACGCCGAAGAAGTTCTGTACCACGCCGAACTTCCGGACTGTGTCGACCTTCCAGATCAACTTGCCGTCATCGGCATCGACGCACACGAGCATACCCCCGGCCCCGTACAGGTACACGTGGCCATCGTCGACCACCGGAGAACACCGCGGCCCGTTGTTGTAGCCGAGCATGTCCTCGTAGTCAGTGGGATATTCGAACTCCCAGAGTAGTTCCCCGGTGCGGGCGTTCAGGCAAGTAAGCCGAGTCATATCACCATAGCGATCGAACTGATAGAAGCGACCGTCGGCAACCGATCCGATGCCGTAACTGGCGCCAAGCTTCCGATGCCAAAGTACCGGCGGCCCCGTTGGCCCCCAGTCGGCGAGGATGCCCTTCTCCGACGACTTGCCATTACCGCTGGGCCCAAGGAAGCAGGGCCAGTCGGAACCGCCTTCTGTCCGATCGACCGAGTCGGACAGTTCAGGACCCGCGGGTCGTTCGGGCTGCTCGTCGGCAGGCGGCCCCTTCACGTCGGTCGAACCAATGCAGCCTGCCGCCGCAGTGGTAATGGCAAAGACGAACGGGCCGATCCGGTGCTGTATGGGATAATTCACGATACGAGTAGTATTCAAAGGGTCGCGTTCGTCTCCTCATCCTATCGGCAAGGTAGTACCGAGTACAGGGCGCCGAAGCGGTTGCTTTCCACCGCGTCCCTATCGATTGGGCAACCCAAAGGGGCGGAAGGCAGTCTCTGCGCCACGGCATCGCGCATGATCGCATGCGATAATTCAGGTATCGAGAGGGCGCCCTTTCGTGTGGACCGTCAAGCCATTTTGAGAATACGTAGCGAACGCTTTGGAAGCGACCATTGCTTTGCAGCCGGAACCAAGGGGGTGTTCGCTGCAATATAGGCGTCCGCCGTTTCCACATTGTGGGCGCCGTCGCCATGGTTGGCCAGCACGAGATACAATTCGCGATTGGCGAAGACCGAAGCCACGCACGACTCCGGCAGCGGCTTGGCGAACAAGTTCGACTCGCCGATTCCCAGGTACGCCCAGGTACCGTCTTCGACCATCGGCAAGTACTGCTTGAGCCAACGGGCATGCGCCGGCCGCGTCTTCGGGTTGGGCGGAAGCGTATCCCAACCGCCATAGACGTAGGGGCCGTCTGGGTGGGCTTGATAGTACTGCCAGGCTCGAGCATAGAAGCCCTTCTCCTGCACGCCCGGCAGTCGGGGGATGGCAATCACGGCCCGCTCGCCCGTCAGCGGACGACCGCCTTGCAGCAGGGGAAACTGCATATAGGGAATCGAGTGGAGAAAATGGTCATCCTCGCTTTCCACCCTGGCAAGGGACCCGTGGATGCAGGGGACCACGTAGGGTGGATGATCCTTCGTCTCCTCGCGGAGACTGTCAACATCCCGCACGCCCTCGCCAACCCAGAGGTAATCGTACACCTTTAGACCGCCTGTCTTCGGCCGGTTCGAGCGGTCCGCGTGCAGCTTGTAGATGCCGCCGCGTCGCTTCACTTCCGAGTAGATCAGGTACAGCAGGTCGGTCACCGCGCCGTCGTATTCGGGCGTCTCTTCGAAGACTGCCATCTCATCCGCCGCCGGTTCCGTGATCCGCTTCTCGGCGTTGGGTACGTAACCCCAGTCGTTGTAGAGCCCGTCCAGTTCATAGTCTTCAAGAATCCGGACCATGCGCGGCAGCAGGTAGGCGCGCCAACCGGGGCTGGCCGGTGAACACCGCGGCAGGTCCCACCAACCGGTGATTGCGTCGCCAGGTCGCGTCCATTCCTTGCGGTAGTCGGGATCCTGCCCCGCGAAATAACCACTCGACGCATAGGCGAGAATCTTCATGCCTCGCTCGTGCACCATCGAGACAAACCGGCGAAACCCAGCCGGATTGACGGCGGTCAGCTTGTTATTGCCGAACAGTCCGTACCGGTCGTTCCATTCGTCCATCACGTGGACGAGTTGGATGCCGTGTTCCTTCAGGCGGTCCAGCTCCTGCTCGTCGTACTCGTTGGGCGCCCACGGCTCGCGGCTGGGATACTCGCCCATGTTGTAGACACATTGCGCGGGAAGGTAGTCGGTGATCAGGTGCTTCCGCATGCAGGTGTGAATTCGTTGCGTACAAATGCCAACGTTTCGGAGCCGCCGCCGATGATCGTCCTCGGAGAACTCCCGCAGGATTGCCGGCGTGCCTGCCCCCTTGGCCGCCGTGGATGCCGCTTCGCCGGCGTGCGGTACGGGCGTCTCGGCCGCCCAGTTCGAACGCGTCGAATGAGAACCGGCGACGCCGATAGCTGCCGCCGCAACGCCTGCCGTTATGAACTCGCGCCTGTCCATCATACGTTCCCCTTGGCTGGAAATGCTCTTGAAACGCTTCCGGCAGCCACCTGCCGGAGGATGCACGGTAAAACCGAAGTTGAGTCTACCACGAGTTACCCCTGGTTCCAAGGACTCGGCATGCACCGCGCGTCCCGATGGTGATTCGCCCTCGCGGTCGGCCCTGACTTTCTCCATCAGCCCCAGAGTACAGAATCCCGGCCCTTTAGTCCTCCGCGCCAGCGCGTACAAGCTCGAAGCGCGAGCGAGTGGGTCCGCGTGGCAACCTGGCGCCGAGCGCGATGCCGGGAACGCCCCTTCCCGCCTGCTCCCCTTGACATGCCGGCTTCTCCTGCACATCCTTGAGTTCGATGAAAAGGATCACATTTCGTATCCTTTCACCCTGCCGCCGGCCGCCGGTCCGAGTCCGACATTGAAGACCGCTGCCGCGCCGCCGTTGCGTGACCGTTCACGGGGGGCTGTCCCAGTTTTCGCGGTACATCGGACATTTTGCCCCGTCGGCCACTGCTACAAGCCGCATCCGCAAGAGAGGTGAAGATATGGGGCATTGCATGACCACAGTCGATTCGGCAGGCGGGGCTCGCCGTGGTGTCGGGGCGACGTGTGTCCTCGTGCTCTCGGTGATCGCAACGGCCCAGGCGTCGGAACGCATCCAGTGGACCTTTGATCATCCCAGTGATCTTATTGGGAAAGTTCATCTTGAACCGGGACACGTTGCCAATGGATGCCTCTCCGGCCAGACGAGCTGGGACCCCTACGTGTCGCTGCGCGTGCCGGCTGAAACGATTGATGCCGAGAAGCTCACTTGGCTCGCCGTGCGAATGTACTCTTCCGACAAGGCCGACGTGCTCGACGTCTACTACGAGAGCCCCGACCATCGCTGGTGTCTCGGTGGAAAACTACCCGTGGTCAAGGGTTGGGCCACCTACCGCCTCGATCTGACGAAAAACCATTGGCGCGAGACGCGAACCGGCGACGTCTCCAAGCAGTGGGGCGGTCCGAGCAAACGTGTTTGCTCGCTACGGATCGACCCGGGCAACCAGGCCGATCGCTGGGTGGCCCTGGACCACGTCACGCTCCAGGCGGCCGAGCCGGGGCTTGAAGAAGGCGTTACCTCCGAGCCCCGCGGCACGGCCCGAATGCTTGACCTTGAATTGCCCGAGAGCGTGGAAGCCGGCCGGCGGATCAGCCTCTCCGCACGGTTCCACGTGGCAGTGCCGGCGGGGCTGGCGAGAGGCACGGCCTTCATCCGGCTTTGCCGGGGCAACACGATCCTGAGGCTGGTGGAGCAGCCGGTCACGTTCTCCGGAGATCGTCTCGAAGTTCCGGCCGAGCTGCCGATCTCGGCCTATTGGTATCCGGGCCCGGCGACGGTCGAGTGCGGCGTCTACGAACTGGACATCATGGCCGAGAGCGATCCGCCCCGGCGCGAGTTGCAAATCACCAGCGGCCGGGTAGGCGCCGTCCAACCGCCGGTAGTCGAGTTGCGCCGGCAGGGCGGCGATCCGGCGATCTTCGTCGACGGCAAGCCGATTCCCGGGTATCTCTATGTCTCGCATGGCGGCCTACACCTGGACTATCATCACGAGATCGCCCAGGCAGGCGTTCATCTCTATGCCGACTGGTTCGGTTCGTCGCGGCACAGCGATCTGGGGCACGTTGCCCCGAACCGCTATGACTACGCGGAGTTCGACCGCTATTTCGCTGCTATTCTCGACGTTGATCCAGATGCGTATTTCATTCCACACGTCGGTCTTGCCGGCCCGCGATGGTGGCAGGATGCCCATCCGGAAGAAATGTGCCAGTTCGAAGATGGGTCTAAGGGGCCAACGTCGTTCGCCTCGCAGTTATGGCGGCGCGAGATAGGCGAGGACCTTCGCCGCCTGATTGCCTATCTCCGCAAGGCTCCCTACGCCGATCGGATCCTCGGCTACATGTTCTACAACGGCTACACGGCCGAGTGGCAGATGTGGGGTACATGGCAGTCGTCGCGAGGCGACTACAGCCTGCCGGCCCAGCAAGCCTTCCGGACCTTCTTGACCAGTCGTTACGAAACCGATACGCGGCTTCGCGCCGCCTGGAACGATCCAAAGGTGACCCTGGCGACGGCGCCGATGCCGGATTGGAGCAAGCGTCGTCCTGGCGGTCCGCGCGTTCTCCGCGATCCGAAGACGGAGCAGCAAGCGGTCGATTTCTACGAGTTTATTAGTGAAATGGACGCTGACGCGCTACTGCACATGGCCCGCATCGTGCGCGAGGCGACCGAGGGGAAGGCCCTGGTCGGCACCTACTACGCCTATCTGACGGCCCACGGGATCAACCAGCAGGATTCGGGCCATCTGGCGGCTCGCCGAGTGTTCGATTCGCCCGACATCGACTTCCTCATGAGCCCGCCCAACTATTGGTATCGCAAGCCGGGTGAAGCCTGCACGTTCATGTCGGCCACAGACTCTTTCCGCCTGCGTGGAAAGCTCTGGCTCGATGAATCAGACCATCGCACCCACCTGACCGATCCTGGCGCGGGCTACGGCCGAGCAGGCAACCTTGCCGAAACGCGTGGCGTTTTTTGGCGGGAGTTGGCCGAGGTGCTCACGAAGCGGGCGGCCGTCAGTTGGTTCGACATGAGCGGGGGCTGGTTCTCCGAGCCCGAGATTCTCGCGGATATTGGCCGTGGGCAAAACATTGCGAATGAGAGCCTCGTCACGCGAAAGCCATTTCATCCGCAGATTGGCGTTTTCGTTGATCCGCGGAGTTTCTATTGGATGCGGCCGACCATGGCCAGTGCGGCGCTGGTGCTTCACCAGGTCGTTACGATGCCGCAGTCAGGGGCCCCCTGGGACTTCTGCCTGCTGGACGACGTGGCCGATCCGCGGCTGCCCGACTACAAGCTCTACGTGTTTCTCAATGCGTTCTACCTGGAACCGGCCCGTCGCGAGGCGATTCATGCTCGGTTGAAACGCAACGGGGCCACCGCGTTGTTCATCTATGCCCCCGGCTACTTGGGACCGGACGGCGAATCGCTCGACGCAATCGAGTTGCTCACGGGGATCAAGGTGGCCATGGACGACCGTGAAGGCCGCCCGCAGATCGTCATGGAGCCGGCCGATCCGCTGGCGCATGGGCTACCCCAGGAAACCCCGCTCGGAGCCCAGCGGCTGACGGTCGCGCCCTTGTTCCACGCAGACGATCCGGATGCCCGCGTCGCCGGCCGCCTGGTCGATACGGGCAGGCCGGGGCTCGTTGTCAAACGGCAGGACGGCTGGACGAGCGTCTACTGCAGCGCGATGACACTGCCGCAAGGGTTGATGCGGAACCTGGCCCGCGCGGCGGGCGTGCACGTGTGGCTCGAAACGGACGACGCGCTCTATACCGACGGCCAGTACGTTGGCCTGCACGCGGCTACCGACGGCACGAAGGTACTCGCTCTTCCCGGGCCGTTCCGCGTTATGGACGCCATTTCCGGCCAACCGGTGGCAAGCGACGGCGCCACCGTCCATCTGCCGATGAAGCGTGCCGAGACCGTCCTTCTGCGTCTTGAACTGACGGAATTTATTCCGCGGCCGAAATCCTTGTGAAACAACGGCTTACCCCCACCCCCCCTTGGGCTACGCGATTCTTGCCGACCATTTGACAAAGCCCCTCTGTTCTTAGTAAACTGGCCCCCTACGCTAGCAGTCGAGATGCTGGTGTCGGCGAAGCGGGCGTACCGTGCAATTGCAGAAGCCGCTCGAAACGAGACTGTGCGGATTACCGTTTCCCCCTGTTTGCACCTGAAAACGGGAGAGCCGCTAGTCCGCCTGACGGCATGTCGATTGTGCCAGCCGGTAGAATCGAGAGAGTGAGTTTGCATTGAACGCCTTAATCTGACCACTTTTGACTGCAGGAGGGTTCCGATGAGAAACCTTGGTGTGATTTGTTGCTCCGTTGGTTTGACTGCTCTACTGGTTCCCACAGGTGCCTTCGCCATTACGATCGACACCACGACGCCGGTCTGGACTACTCCCTCGTATTCCTACTACCTGAACAACAACTTCGATGGCGACACCTTGCTCGCCGGAGTGCTGCAGTCGGGGGCCTACGGATACGCCACGGCGGACGGCAGTGTCGTTGGCAGTATTGCCGGAGCCGATAATAGCACCGAAGGCTACTATTTTCCGAATTGGAATAATACGGCCCAACAATGGCAGAACACTGGCGCCAAATCGGTCATTCGACTAGGCGACTACTACTACGCCACTCACGGTGACGGTTGGGGGATCGCGCGTTTCAACACGTCGTGGGAGGAAAGCTCCTTTAGTGGCGACGGAACCACCTCTTCCACGAGCTTTGTCAATCCAACCGATCCCAACAACGGCCACTCCGTCGGACCGGAGTCCATCACAACGGACGGCGTCTACATCTACACGAATGATGATGTCGTCAGGGATCGTATTCACGCCTACTCGGTCGCGGAAGACTCGACCGATACAGGCTTCACGCTGAACGAAGAGTGGTCGGTCGATCTGCCCGACGGGGGCCGCGTGCGAGGATTGACATACGATTCCGACAGCGGTTACCTGTACATGCACAACGGAGGCGCCGGCAGCAGCGGCACAGGCGGCAACACTCTGTATGCAATCGATACTGCAACGCATACCGCGCACAAGATGGGGACGCATATCGAAGGCGATTACTGCTATCAGGCGCTTCGCTATGGGGATGAAGTGCTGGTCTTCGGCTACTCCGGCGACATAACGGCTTACGAATTGACGAACGATTACACCATCGGCGCAGAGACTTCGACGACGGACCTGAACATAGACGTTCTTTGGGGAGCCGCCATCCAAGACAATGTCCTCTTCGTTGCAAACGGCAAGACAATGCTCACGGCCTTCAATATCATTACCGAGGAGATTCCTGAACCAGGCACGATGCTGTTGGCCCTGCTGGGCGCCGTTTGCCTGCTCCGCCGACCACGGCGGCGCTGCTAGAAGCGCTGACTGCCCGCCTTCTTGTGGCCTGCGGCCCTGCCTTGCGAAAACGTCCGGCCTCGCGGCGGCGGAAGAGAGCATTGGACCCGATGGACTTTCCGTAGAGTTCGCGGGGGGTGGGCTTCCGTTACAAAGGATGCATTCATGAACGGTATCAAGTGTCTCTTGGGGCGATTCCTTGCGTGGGGCGTGATGTCGGTGTTGGCGTGGCTGCCAAGCGAAGCCTGCGGACAGCGTCCGGTGTCGGTGACTTCCGGCGAGCTACGTCTGCCGCCCGCACTGAGCGCGGACCGATTCGTTGTATCGGAACCGATCGAGGCGGTGGCGGTCCCGCTGGACGGCTGGAAGGTCGAGTGGCCGGAGCGCGATCCCGGCTCGCTCTCGGATGTTGCTTCGGGGATCGTCGTTATCGAGACCACGGACATCGTCCGGGGCGCGCGGCTGCCGGTTCTGCGTCTGGAATTGACCAAGGGTAGTTTCACCGGCAAGCATCCCGTTATCGAGCTTGCGTGGCCGTTCAACGCCGAGACGCACAACATCCTCTCCTTTGTGGCCAAGGTCGAAGTGCCCGAGACTCTCAAGCCGGTCATTCGCGACTCAACGCAGGTTTACTACGGCTGGCCGTCCGGCGCGTTCAACCGCTATTTCGACGACTTCGGCATCGCCCCGGACGACGGGAACTTCCAGTGGGCGGCCAGCGGAGTTCCGACGACGCACTTCCGCTCGCACGACTACCCGGCAACCCGCGGCCCGGACGGTTACACCGACTTTGTCTGGGACATGAAGTACGAAGACCATACGGGCAACAAGGGCTTCATCCGCGATCGCGTCCGCGCCCTGCGTTTCCACTACGACACCCGCAAGATCCCCGAGGGCGAGAAGGTCGCCATCACCATCGCCTTGCCCAAGCTTGTGAAAGGCGCGCACGTTATTTTCGACGAGCCCGACCGTTATGCCGAATGGACGGACTACGTGGCCAACTTGAAGCCTGACTACAGCGACTCGTCCGAGGAGCTGCTTCCACCGAAGACCGGGCGTATCGACAAACCGATACGCATCACGGAGAACGGGAAGGCGCGAGCCGAGATTATCGTTGACCTCTCCGAGCGGATTCGCGTGGACAACTTCTTCCCTAAGGAGAAGATGACGCTCTTGCTCAAAGAGTCCCGCGGCTATGAGATACCAACGGCGCGCCTTGCCGCGACCGAGCTGCGTCGCTGGATCAAGACGGTCACCGATGCCGAACTGCCGATATTGCTCGTTCCCTCGAAAGAAAAGAACGCCAAAATCTACCTGGGCGCGCCCTACGCCAAGCCGTACTTCGCCGACGACCTGCAGAAGCTCGCCTCGGGTGGTTCGCACGACGGCTATGCGATCCGGGTGAAGGATGGCAGTATCTACATCTTCGGCGCGAGCCCGGCCGGCACGATGTTCGGCGTCTACGCCTTCGTTGAGAACAACACCGATCTGATCTGGGCGATGATGAACGATCCGGCCGGAACGGTCTACACGAAGAGGCCGACGCTGGACATCATCTGGGCGGACACGGTTTCAAAACCTGCTTTGGCCTGGCGCGGATGTTTTGCCGGCGAGTGGGCGCGTCAGAATTCGATGAATGTCGGCAAGCCGAACGAAGGCGGGTTCGGCGTTTACGGCGGCCACTACCTCTGTCCGCAATACTACGACCATTGCGAGGGTCTTAACAAGTACAACCCCGTTTTGGACCGCGAGACGGGCGTGCGCCCCCAGGGGTGGACGGAGTACCGCCAACTTGCTTGCCTGTCGGATCCGACATTTCTGGAACACGCCCTTGAAAGCGTGCCCAATGTCAAACTGCTGAAGTATAGCGGCCGGAATCACTGCGTGTTCGGCGTGGACGACAACTACGGCGTGTGCGAATGCCCGGAGTGCCAGCGCCCGTTCACCACGGCCGAGGGGCGCATTATCTCGCCGGACACGGACTACCTGGCCTTCTACAATGCCTGGTTCTACCGCTACCTGAACAAGCTGGACGACGCCATCCAGAAGGAATACCCGGGATTCACGACGAGCACCTATGCCTACTTCTTCGCGAATCCCTATCCGATCATTCCGCTCAACAAGACGATAGCGCCGCAGCTCTGCACGTACATCCGCAAGTCGCAAAACGAGCCGGTTTTTGCCCCGGCCAACCAGCATTGGTGGAAGATCTATCGCGACTGGACGGCACACAACCCGGATTTGACGATGTACTGTTATTGGGGGCTGGGATTCGTAATGCGGCCGATGGCCGAAGTCATGAAGTTCGATGTCATGGCGCAGCGCGACATCGACTTCCTGAGCAACTACTCCGAGGGCAACGGCGCCACGGAGTACATCGGCGTCGCCGACGAGCGCTGGTGCATGGCCCGGCTCTTGTGGAATCCGGATCTGGACGTGGATCAGCTTCACCGTCGTTTCAATCGCCGCGCCTACCGCGAGGCGGCCCCCTGGATGGACAAGTTCCGGGGCGTCATCCGCGAGAACTTCTACAAGCGCGCGAACCGCAGCATCGACTTCGAAGAAAGTCGCGAACTCGCGCCCATGATCCGCGACCTCGGGATCGAGAAGGAACTGCGCACTTACCTGGACGAGGCCCGCAAGGCAGTGAGGCATCCGTCATCGAAGGTTCTCGTCGAGAAGGCGATTGCCGATTTCAACCACTACATGAATGGCCAGTACGATTGGAACTGGCCGTCCAAAGAATGGGATGCCGTATCCGGCGGGGCGACGCCGCTTGCCAAGGCGGCAGCCGAGGCATGGTCGAAGAACCACCACGTCTACACGGTCGATGGCCATCGCGAATTGCTTCGCGACCTCTGGCATGGCCGCGGCTTTACTATTGCCTGCCCGATCGCAAAGCCGGCGTCGACGCAAGTCACGTTCAGGTTCCGCGTGCCCGCAGGCGGCTTCTCCCTTGCCGACTATCCGGCCGTGACACTGTCAGATAAGGACAAGGTCGCGTGCGCGTACGCGTGGAAGGACAACAAGGACGGCACTTACGACTGCACGGTCCGGGCGCCAGGCGGGAACGTCAGCGGGTTCGCATTCGCGTTCCCGAAGCAACTGCCGCAGTGGCACGGAGACGTGCGCGTGGCGCTGGTGGACATCGTTTTCTCGGAATGCAACCCGAACGCGGCGAAGCCGGCACAGCAGGCGTCACCGCTGATGCAGTCGGCAGAGTACAAGTCGCTGCTGGCCGCAATCGAAAAGAACGACGCGGATGCCCTGGCGACATTGGCCACAAGCGCGGCTTCGCCATCGGTTCGCCTGCTTGCCGCAAACGAAGCGGGCCGGCGCGGCCGCGATCTTGCTGAGTTGCTCAGGCCGTGGTTCGGCAAGATGGGCACACTCGGCGTGATGTGGGCCCATCAATTGCAGCCGGTCATTGAGCAACACCTGGAGGCCGGCGACTATCCGGCGGCATTGCCGTGGATTCTCGAGAAGCTCGCACACGAAGGGCTTTCCGGCCGGGCCACGGAAGAGTCCGGGACGCTCCGCGATCTGGCGACGTGTCTTCTCAAGACCGGCGGTACGGACGAGGTCGTCAAACTCCTCGAAGAGAAGACCGTCGGCCTCGAGGCGGATCCTGAGGCCGCTTTTCAGATTTACCGGTCGGTGATTCCCGCCGCGGCTGCCGCAGGCAAGACCGAATACGCGTTTGGACTCCTGGCCACAGCATTCGCCGACAGGCGTGTCGATGAGAGTATTCGTTGGGAATTCCTGATCCGGCGGGCGCTCCCCGAAATTGTGAAAGGCGCGAAGAACCTTCCTGCCGACAGGGTGTTCAAGGTCTTCCGGAAATATGACGGCGACGATCGGGGCAAGGCCCTGGGCTGGTCGCTGAAGGCGAAGACTTGGAGCGGGGTCATCTCGAATGTGGCCGCAGGCTATGCGGACAAGGACGAGCCTGACGCCGCTTCGGCACTCTACCAGATGTGGGCGAAGTGCGATGGCGCGCAGACGCCCATCGACTATGTCGTGGATCGCCAAGGCGCCGAAGTCCGCTTCTTCCGTGGTCGGATCGAACATCTGAATCGGGATATCGAACGGCTGACAGAGAGTCTGGAGAAGCAGCCCGATAACACGGACCTTACTCAGAAGTTGGCCTTCGGCGAGGCGAGGAAGCACGTGCTGGAGACAGTGGCCGCGCGTGCCGTTTCGCGTTGGTACGACTCCCTCGAAAAATGCGTCACCGACGGCAGCACGCACACAGTCCGCCGCAATGCTGAATACACATTGATGATGGAACATTGGGATAGTCTGAACCAAAACCAGAAGATCAAGACCATCGATGACATGGTTCACGATCAGTTCCTGGCCTCCGGGAGTCGCCAGCGCGCCGCAGAGGCAATTCTTCGACTCTATACCACCGGCGATTCCGTCAACTGGACGGCCATCGTCGATCATGCCATCCGCGCGGTCGCCGCGGGCGACTGGAGCGAAAACAGACGCAATGCCTATTTTTGTTCCGGCAAGGCCGACCGCCGCCTCGATTACCTTTGCGAACTGGCCAAACAAATGGTTGCGGCAGGTGCGAAGGACGAGGCGAAACGTCTGCTCGAGCGCGGCGCCCCCATCCTTGGCTATACGGCGGACACCATGCTCGACGACGAGCCTGCTGCATCGGAAGCCGACATGAAGGCGCGTCTCGACAAACTTGACGCGGCAATGGCCACGTGCGGCGCGAAACGCCCGCCGAAGTCCAAGTGAACCTCTCGACTGCATGCCGCCGTTTCGCAGGGGCCCTTCCCCCGCAATTTCCTCTCGCCGTGTTCCGGGCCCGTTCGTTTCCAGGTGCGGACGGCAATCCGTTGGATGCCTGCAACTGGAAGCGGAAGGACCCGTTTGGCCGCTACTGCCTGCCGGTGCTCTGGCCGCGCCGCCATGCAATGACTTCGGCAATGATGGCGTCCAGATCGGTCTGGGGAGCGAAGCCGATGGTCTCGCGGAGACGAGTGAGGTCGGGCAGACGGTGGCGACAATCCTCGAAGTTCCTGCCGTAGGCCTCGGTGTAACTCTGGAACTCGATCTTCAGGGCAGGGTCCACCTGCCGGATCACGCGCTCGGCCAGATCGAGAATGGTTACGGGCCGGTCACTACCGATGTTGAACACATGCCCGACGGCCGTGTCGCAGTCCATCAGCCGCAGGATGGCTTGGACCACCTCGGCGACGTGGGCGAAACTGCGTTGCTGCAGACCGTCGTCATGGACCACCAGCGGTCCGCCGGCGAGTGCGGCATCGACGAACCGCGGCAGCACCATGCCGTAGGCGCCGGTCTGACGAGGTCCGATCACGTTGAACAGGCGGCCCACCACAAGCGGCAGCCCGTGTTCCTGCCAGTGAGCCAGGGCCAGAAACTCGTCGATCGCCTTCGACGCGCCGTACGACCAACGCGGGCGTACCGTGGCGCCCAGCACGAGGTCGTCGTCCTCGCTCCATGCAGGTTTCGGGTTCTTGCCGTACACTTCGCTTGTACTGGCCAGGAAGAGCTTGACCGGTCGGCCGGCGGCGTGATTTCCGGCCGCCTCTGCAAGAAGCTGCCGGGTCGGCTCGATATTCGTCTCAATGGTGCGGATGGCGCTTTGGGCAATCAGGGCCACGCCAACGGCAGCCGCCAGGTGATACACCTGATCGGCCTCGGCAATCGCCTCGCTGAGCAGCCGGGGATCGGCCACCGTGCCGCGCTGGTAGCGTAACCGGGAGTGTCCCCAAACCGAAGCGAGATTCTCGCGTGTCCCGGTCGATTCGTCATCGATCACCGTGACGGTGTCGCCCCGACGAATCAGGGCTTCGACAAGATGGCTGCCAATAAAGCCTGCTCCACCGGTAACCAGACATTTCCGCATGAATTATCCCGTCCTATTAGGGGCACGGCCACCTTCGCTGTACGGCCATTCCATTCCATTGCAAGGCATGGTTCTTCCGTTTGCAGGTGCAAATGCCAATTCGTTGGAGTCGCGGCTCCAGCCGGCAGGCGAAAACCGCCTCAAGAGACTGTCCGGCTTAGGACACCGCAAGAAAGCACTGAAATCGGTGTTGCCGAGGACAGTGGGTCGCCACCGGCCGGCTCGTCCGGCCGGAGCGGTGGTCTGTTGGCTAGTGGCGGTGCTCACGACCACCCCTTTCTTTCAGGGCGTTGCTGCCGCCTTCGGCGGCAGCAACGCCCTGAAAGAAAGCCTTTTGGTGGTCTGGTCTCGTGTAGCCTACTGACCATGGCTCCGGCCGGGCGAGCCGGCCGGTGGCCCTTTCTTGCAGCGTTTTGTACCAGTGTCTAAGCCGGACAGTCCCTGAAGGCGGGACTCCAAGCATCTTAGCCTGCATCCAGAAACGGAAAAGGCTGAGGCAATAGGCATCCGCTTCTGGAACCGCCCGGAGGATACCAGAACCGGCCACTGGTTCCAAGATGACTGTCCGGCTTTCGGAAGGGGGTATTTTTTCCTGTAGCTTTTCACTGGCACTTTATCCCCCGGGAGGGAATAATAAGGATACATATTCACCGAAACAGTTGATCGCCTGGGCCAGGGTAATTCGAGGGCAGGGGGGGTCTCCGAGCTATCCGATCCTGCTATGATGAAAGTGGATCCGCAGTACGGTACCGGTGGAGGGCAACCGGTCGTGCAGTGTATTGCATGCGGGCATTGCGCCGCCTCTCGCCCTCAACGCATGGGGGTAATCGGTCGTCTTGCTCTGCGGGAGTCACATGCGTCCCCGTTTCGGCCAGCCAGCCAGTGCCCCACCTGCCACCCAGCCATCACCCAACATCAAAGGTTTTTCTTATGACATTCCGCTACCCTCTGCCGGCACGCAGAACGCTGCTTGTGCTCCTATTGACTCTTGCCCCGTGGGCCGGCGCCTTCGGACAGGCCACACGTGACGCGGCTGCCCGCCAGTACGCCGCTGCGGTCGCTCTGCAGAACCGAGGCGTGTTCGATCTTGCCGCCGCCGAGTGGGTGAAGTTTATCGAGACCTACAAATCACACCCCCGCCTGCCGAACGCAAACCTTCATTTGGGTGTCTGTTACCTGAAGACCGACAAGCTCGAGCCGGCGGCCGAGTCGTTTAGTACGGTGATCAAGGCCTATCCCGAGTCCGACATGGCCGAGGCGGCCCATTTCTACCTGGGAATTGCCCAGTACACCATGGGTCAGAAGGGCAAGGCGGAAATGTACGATGCCGCGGCCGAGTCCTTCAACCAGTTGCTGGAGAAGTTCCCCAAGAGCCGCTACGCACCGCAAGCGGTCTTCTACCGGGGTGAATGCCTGTACGCCCGCGGGAACAAGCAGGGCGCGGCGGACATGTACGCGCGGCTGATCAAGGACTATCCGGAAAGCGATCTGGCAGCCGACGCGATCTACGCTTTGGGTGTCACCCAGGAGGAACTCAACCAGCCGGCCGAGGCCGGCAAGACATACGACCTGTTCCTCGAGAAGTTCAAAGAGCACGGGCTGCGAACCGAGGTGATCATGCGTCGCGGCGAGGTGCTGTTCACCCAGAAGCAATACGCTCCGGCGGCGCAATGGCTGGCCGTAGCGGCGGGTAAGGAGGATTTCGCGCTGGCCGACCATGCCACCATGCGTCAGGCGGCCGCGTTGGCGATGGACAAGAAACTGGCGGAAGCTGCCGCCTTGTACGGTACGGTGGCCGCGAAGTTCCCGAAGTCGCAGTTCATTGACGCTGCCGGGCTGGAAGGGGGGAAATGCTACTACCTCGCTGGCCAGTGGGAGAAGGCAAGGGAGATGCTTCAGCCGGTGGCGGAAGGCAGCGGTCCCGCAGCGCCCGAAGCGGCCCATTGGACCGCCCGCGCTTTGCTCAAAGAGAACAAGCCGGCCGAGGCCCTGAAGATCGTTGAAGGCGTCCTGCCGAAGGCGGAGAAGAGCCCACAGCTACCCCAATTGCTGATGGACCAGGCAGACGCCGCCTATGAAATTGCCGACCGCCGGGGCGATTCGGTCGCCATGTACGCCGCCGTGGCCGAGCGATTCCCCAAGGACCCTTCCGCCCCGCAGGCGTTGTACATGGCGGCTTTTGCCGCCTTGGGTCAGGGGCAATACGATGCGGCGCAGAAGTATGCAGCCAGCTTCCTCGAGAAGTACCCGCAGGACGCTCTTTCGCTGGACGTGCGTCACGTGGCAGCCGAAAGTGCGTTGCAACTGCAGCAGTACCCCGAGGCCGAAGCGCTCTTCTCGCAAGCACTGGAGCAGAATGCGAACCATCCGGAAGCCGAGGTCTGGAAGGTCCGCCGCGGCCTGGCCCTCCACCTGCAAAAGAAGCACCAAGAGGCCATCGACGCCCTGACGCCCATTCTGGAACAACTGAAGACACCGGCGGCCCTTGCCGAAGCGCACTATCTGATCGGCGCGAGTCTTGCGGAACTCGGGCAGTTCGGCCCGGCCATCGAGTCGCTCGAAGCGGCGATCAAGGCCGATCCCAAATGGCGGCAGGCGGACGACACGCTTCTTGTCCTGGCGCACGCCTACAACAAGTCGGGCAAGCGGGAGCAGGCGATCGCCACGGCAAAGAAGCTGATTGCCGAGTTCCCCAAGAGCCGCCTGATGGACCAGGCGCACTACCGGCTGGCCGAGTACAGCTATGCGGCAGGTGATTTCGAGACCGCGGCGGCGAACTACCAGGTTGTTCTGGACAGCCACAAGAGCAGCCCGCTGCGACCTCATGCCCTGTATGGTCTGGGCTGGTCGCTATTGAGCCGCAATCAATACGAAACGGCCGAGAAGGCCTTCGATCAACTGGTCACGGAGTTCCCGGAAGACAAGCTTCTTCCTCGCGCCCGCTACGCCCGCGGCATGGCCCGGCAGCAGTTGGGCAAGTTCGCACCGGCGCTCGAAGACGTGCAGGCACTGCTGGCCGATCAGCCCACACCTGCCGAAAAGGCCGACGCGCAGTATGTATTGGGGCTTTGCCAGGTGGGTTTGAAGCAACATGCAGAGGCCGCGGCCACCTTCCAGACCTTACTGAAAGAGGCGCCGGAGTACGGCAGCGCCGACAAGGTTCTGTACGAACTGGCCTGGGCGCTGAAGTCGCAGAAGAAGGAAGACGAAGCGGCCGAGAACTTCGCACAGCTTGTCACACGGTTCCCGAACAGCCCTTTAGCGGCAGAAGCCCATTACCATGTCGGCGAAGCGAGGTATCGGGGCAACAAGTTTGCCGAAGCGGCTACGGCGTACCAAGCGAGCATGGCGGCCGCGAAGACCTCGCCGCTGGGCGAGAAGGCCGCCCACAAGCTCGGCTGGGCGCAGTTCCGCCAGGAGAAACTTGACGAAGCGCAGAAGACCTTCGCCCATCAACGGGCGACCTGGCCCAACGGCGCTCTCGCAGCCGACGCCGCATTCATGGAAGCCGAAATCCTGTTCCGGCAGGGAAAGTACGAGGAAGCGTTGGCTGCCTACGAAACGGTCCAGAAACCGTCCACCAAGGAGTTCGAGGCACTCACGCTTCTGCATGCCGGGCAGGCGGCGGTTCAACTCAAGCAGTGGGAAAAGGCCCTTGAAAAGCTGAACAAGCTGATCGAGGACTTCCCCGACTCGGCCCACATGCCCGAGGCAATGTATGAGAAGGGCTGGACACTGCAGAATCTCGATCGGACCGACGACGCTCTTGCCGCATACGCCCAGGTGATTGCCCAGACCGAGCGCGAAGCCGCGGCCCGAGCCCAGTTCATGATCGGTGAGATCGAGTTCGCCCAGAAGAAGCACCGCGAGGCGATTGTGAGCTTCTTCAAAGTGATTTCCGGATACGGGTATCCGAAATGGCAGGCGGAAGCCACCTATGAGGCTGCACGCTGCTTCGAGGTGCTTGGCCACAAGGCCCAGGCGATTCAACAGTACCAGGAACTGCTAAAGAACTTCCCGAAGTCCGACAAGGCGCCGTTGGCCCAACAGCGGATCGAAGAATTGAACAAGCAACAGTAACGCATACCATTCGTTTCCCCCCACCCGATGAGAGTGTTCTCATGAGGATCCATCAACTGACCGTTGCAACCGTACTGGCATCGGTATTCCTGCTGTCCGGAGCTGCATTGCCGCCCGAACCGGCCCGGGCTCAGGACGACCAACCGGCCGCGGCCGAAGGCGGCCCGAGTGCGGAGACCGCCGAGGCGAAGGCCGCACGCATGATCGCCGAGGCGGAGCAGGCGGAGGCGGCCATGGAAAACGAAGACGAGGCCGAGGCCCTGCAGGATGTCCTCGTCGAAGAACAGATCAACATGCTGAGCCTGATCCTTGCAGGCGGCTACCTGATGATTCCGATCGGGCTCATGTCGTTCCTGGTCGTGACCTTCGGGGTCGAGCGGGGATTGGCATTACAGCGTCACAAGGTGCTGCCGCCGGAGCTGATCAGCAGTCTCGGCACATTGGCCTCTCAGAAGGGTGGACTGGACCCGCGCAAGGCCTACAAGCTGTGCAAGCAGTATCCGTCGGCGGCGGCGACGGTGATCAAGGCCATGCTGTTGAAGGTCGGCCGCCCACACACCGAACTGGAGCAGGCGGTTGCCGACGCGAGCACGCGGGAGGCCACGCGGCTGTATGCCAACGTGCGATGGTTGTCGCTTTCGGCCGGTGTGACGCCGCTGATGGGTTTGTTGGGAACGGTCTGGGGCATGATTCAGGCGTTCTTCGTCACGGCCCACCTTCCCACCGGAGCCAACAAGGCCGAGCACCTGGCTGACGGCATCTACGTCGCCCTGGTAACCACGTTCGCCGGGTTGGCTGTTGCGATTCCGGCCGCGGTGCTAGCGCACCTGTTTGAAGGGCGCATCCAACGATTGCTGCTGGAGCTTGACGAGACGCTCCTCGGCCTGATGCCGCAACTGGAGCGATTCGAAGGAAAGCTCCGCGTCAGCCGCGAGGTCGATATTCCCGGCCGGCCCTCACATGACCTCGATGCCGAACCAGATTCGAAGGTCCCGGTCGAGGAGTCGCAGTCGGCTGCCCCAACCCCCAAGTAAGCGTCGAGGTGTCCCATGGCAACCAAGATTCCGACCAGCTCGGCGCTGAGCCAACTCAGCCTGACCCCGCTGATCGATATCGTATTCCTGCTGTTGATCTTCTTTCTGGTCGCCACGCGATTTGCAGAAGAGGAGCGAGAGCTGGACGTCCTGCTGCCGGAGGCGAGCGAAGCCCAACCGCTGACGAGCAAGCCGCGCGAGCTGTTTATCAATATCGACGACCGGGGCCAGTACTACGTCACGGGCAAGATCGTTACGATTGACGAGCTTCACCCGCTGTTGCGCGCCGCGTACGTGAACAATCCGGGACGCGCTTCGGTTGTGATTCGAGCGGACCGCCGCTGCCGCTGGGAGTTCGTCGTCGCGGCAATGAACGCGTGCAACCGCGCGAAGATACGAGATTACCGGGTATCGACCAAGGAGGGACCGTCCGGCTAACCGGGAGCAGCGAGGCCCCTGCCGGCTCGCAGCATCCGGCGTCATCACCGACGGAGTTCACACATGGCCGCGAAACAGTACATCCGAAAAGTGGAAGCCACATCCACGATCGACTTCGACGAGCAGCAGTGGCCCATCAACGTGGCCCTGCTCATCCTCGGGGCGTTTGTCGCCGGCGTTGTCGCGGCCGCCAGCGATTTCGATGACCCGCGAGTCCTCTACAACGGTTGGGCGCGCATGTTCGGCGTACTGCTGACCATGGGGCTCCTGTTCGGAGGCATGATGTACATGCAGCGCAGAATGATGCGCCGCGTGCAGCTCTGTGTGCTCGTGAGCCTCCTGTTCCACCTCTGGCTGGCCCTGTACCTGCACCAGCATTACCTCCGGCTCCTGGCCCAGGAAGAGGCCCGCCGCACGCAGCAGGAACAAACCGTCTACGAACCGGCAACCATCCCCGACTACCATCCCGAGCAGCTTGACCAGCCGGACGTCGTGCAGAGTTTCGAGGAGCCGGTCGAAACGCCGGAACCGCTCGATCCGAGGCAGGAACCGCTGAAGCAGGAAGATTCCGAGCCGTTGCCGACCATCGACAAACCCGAAATCGAGCCGGACCAGGCCGAGCGACAGGAGCCCAGCCCCGCCGAGATGCAACGCGCGGAACTCTCCGCACCGCGACGGGCCGATCAGGCGGCAGGCGCACAGGTGAGTCGCCAAGAGTGGAAACAGCGCCCGATGCCCGATGAACCCATTCCGCAGCCGGAGATCCGGCCCGCAGGCGAACAGCCGACGCAGCCTTTGGCCGATCAGGTGGCCGCCGTCCGGCGGCGCGACGCCCATGCACCGCGACAGGAACGGCGAACCTTCGATGAACCTGCGTCCCAACGCCAGTTCGATGTTGCCGCACTGGCCCGCAGCGCACGCGAGTCGCAACCGGAGCAGCAACGTCCGACCACGCCGGCGCCCAGTCGGCAGTTGACGCAACCGGCCGAGGTCGCACAAACCGAGGCCCCTGCACCTGAGCCGGTTCCGGCGGTGGAACAGCCGCAACCGACCGAATTGAACCCGGCCGATGCCTTGGCCGAGCGGCAATCGGACCCCTCACGCCCGATTGCAGGCAAGCGTTCCACCGAATCTGCACCGGTTTCCCCAACATCCCCCACGCAAAGAACCACGCAGCAGCGGCGGACCGACGCCCGTCCGCAGTTGACCCAAACACCGCAGCCACGGCCGACGCGGCGGATTCACCAGGCCGAGACACCCACAGAAGCCACGGCCCAGCAGCCGCGCGAAATCGTCGCCCCAGCCGCCCCCTCGGACAGCCCGAGCGAGCCGACGCAGCCAACGGTCAGCCGCCAAGTAGCCCAGACAACGCCGACACGCGATTTGTCGCAGGCGGCAGAGATGCCGACCACCGCCGCACCCAACGCGACGGCCCAGAATCAGCCGCGACGCGCCGCACGTGCCGCCTCGGCGCCGTCGCCTGCCGCCCAACAGGCCCCGACGCCACGCCGGGTAGCCCGGCAGGTTCGCACGCCGGGCCAGGCAACTGCCGAAGCCACAGCGCCGGCCGTTGCCCAGGCAACAACTCCGCCTGCCTCCTTGGTGGAGCCGGCAGAGGCAGCTACGGCCGTAACCCGTGCGCCTTCAGCACGAATTGCCAGCGGTGCCGCAAGTGCAACGGCGGGGCAGGCGCTGCCGGCTGCGAGTTATCGGGCCGAATTGCCATCGACCATTGCGCGCCGCGCCCAGCCGTCGCAGCCACAACCGGCCACGGACCAGCTTGCCACGCCTGCTCAACCTTCGACCTTGGCCCGGCAGCCGCGGGGCGCGCAGCTTCCGTCTGCCGCCATCCCGCTGGAAAGCGACTCCGCTGTGGCGCAGGCGTCACCGGGTAGTACGGCCGCCAGCCGCGTCGATACGACCTCCAACGTGGCGGCAGTAACGCGATCGGCTTCGCAGGCACCGCAGGGAACGGCTGCCGCTGCGGCCGGAGCAGCCGAATTCGCCGTCGGGGCAGGACAGGTCACTGCTCGAACCGGACAACCGCGGGCTCGTGACACGGCCCAACCCGCGCTTGCCGAAAGCGCGCCGGCCCCCAGGCCTGCACGCGCACGAACCGGTATCTCGGTTGGCGCGACTCCCACACCCGAGTTCGCCAACGAGCCGAACGTTGCCGCAGCAGAGGCAGGTGGTTCGCCATCGCCGATGATGTCGGCCGCGCAGGTTGCCGTCGCGCGATCCGGGCAGGCGGCCTCCGCCGTGCGGCGGCCGAGTCCAGGTTCGGGTCCTGAGGCCGAACGCGGCGCGTCGGCGCCCATCGGGATTTCCCAGCCGACGCGAGTTACCCGCGTTGAGGCCACTGCCGAAGGCGCGACTGGCGGCGGGTCGCCCGCATTGGCCCGTTCGGCCCTCGGACAGCGGATGGTTGCAGAATTGCCGACAGAACCGGTTCCCTCAGCTATGGCCGAAGCGACGTCCGGCGGCCAGAAGGGTTCCCCACTGGAAGCAAACGTCCAAGGCGAACAACAGCAACTGGCCGGACTGCCCGGTACCGAACGCAGCAATCCGATGGCAGGCGCACCCGCTTCGCAAACCGATCACGGGGAATCGCTACCCATTGCCATGGCGCGCCGGGCCACTGCCGCTCAGCCCCAAGAGGCAGGACCTGGTTTGAAACCGCAAATCGCAGCCACGCCAACCCGAAGCCCCCAGGGAATTGAACTCCCGACGGCCGCCGTTCCCACCGAAGCCTCGGCCGCCGCCGGTCAGGCCGGGATCGCCGCAACCTCGGAGGCAGCGCCAAGCAGTCTCGATGCCGGGCAGGCTGCAACCGTTCAACGGACCGCCAACAGTCAAGCGCCGGCCGGGAACGTCGCCGTAGCAGCCGGCTCCGCCGATTTCTCGGCGGGTGCGGCCCAGGTCGTCGCACTGGCCGGACAGGTTGCGACCGGTGAAGAAGCCCTGCCCACGCCGGTTGCCGCCAGCGGCCCCACTGCCGCCAAACGAACCACGGCCTCGCCGCCAATTCCGGCAGGTGAGATCGGTGGAACGGCGGAAACCATGGCCGTTGCCGAATCCGCCCCGGGCGCCGCCGATGCCACGCCGGATACACCTGCGATTGGCGCTGCGGCAGGCGAGACGGGACGCATGGCGACCACTCGGCTTCCTGCTGCGGCCCGTGGCGATTCCGCGGCATCAGCGACATCCGCCCCGTCAGGCAGTATCTCGGCAGTTTTACCCGATCGGCGCGGTTCGGCAAACGTTGTTCTGGCCTCGGCTGAAGGTGCTGCGGTAAGCAGCCCTGCCCGAACGATTGGACGCCTCCCCCTTGCCGAAGCCCTGGCGGATGTGCCGAGTGCAACGCCTATCGCAACGGCTGCGGGCGAACCGAATCCGCCGGCAGGCGGCGCCTTGGAAGCAGCCGAAACCGGGCCGCAACGACGAACGCCCGGCCTGCCGGGTAATCCTGCACAGCAGGCCCCGGCGGCTGAACTGGCGACACAACCTGGCCCTGCGGCATCGACGCCGGGCACGGCCGCCGGCCCGCGACAGCTCCCGACAGGGCCGGAGCAGGGCCCCGTGCTCGCGGCCGCAGTCGGGCGTGCTCCGATCGAACGGCAGAATGCGCCGGGATTGCCGCGTGGCTTGCTGGAAACGGATGAACCGGCGCCGATGGCCGCGGCGGGTGAAGCCGAATCGGGCATTGCCGCAGCACTGACCGAAGGCGTCCTGGCCGGCGAGCCAAGCCGGCGCGAAGGAGGTTTGCCCGTCCAGATCGCCGCGCTGCCGGGACCCGGCGGCCTGAGCTTCAATCCGTCTCCCGAGGTCGGACTTCCCAGCCGGCGCGCCAGTTACGAAAGCGAAATCGTCCATACCGTGTCCAGACGTTTCGTCATCGAGCGCAGCGGTGGCGAGTTGGCCATCGACGGAACGGTGAACGAACCGACCGAAGGATTCCGGCATCGGACGGGCAATCGTGGCGAGATGGCCGAGGCCCGCGGCGGTTCGGAAGGCACCGAACGCGCCGTCGAAATGGGACTGGACTTCCTCGCACGCCTCCAGTTTCCCGACGGCCGATGGAGCCTCCATCGCCTGCCGCCAGGTGTCAGCCTGCCCGATCCGGCTCTGGGCAGCATGGAGGCCGATACGGCCGCGACCGGTCTTGCCCTGCTCACGTACCTGGGCGCCGGCTACACCCACCTGGACGACAAGCATCGCACGATCGTCGACAAGGGGATTTCCTGGCTGGTGCGTCATCAGAAGCCCAATGGCGACCTGTTCACCGGCGGCAGTCAGCCGGCCTGGTTCTACAGTCACGGTATCGCATCGATTGCATTGTGTGAAGCCTATGGCATGACGCAGGATCCGGCACTTCGCGAACCGGCCCAAATGGCCGTCCGATTCATCTGCGAAACCCAGCATCCGACCCGAGGCGGATGGCGATACGACCTCGACGCACAAGGGCGCTCACGGGAATCCGACACGTCCGTCTCCGGATGGCAGTTGTTGGCGTTGAAGAGCGCCCAAATGGCCGGGCTGGAGGTTCCCACCGAAACCCTTGCCAAAGTGGACGGCTGGCTCGAACTGGCCGCGGCATCGCAAGCCGACGGCCAGTATGTGTACAACCCGTACGCAGCCGATTCGCCGGAGCAGCGAGCAGGTCGTCACCCGAATCTGGCCATGACGGCCGAAGGAATGCTCATGCGCATTTACCTGGGGCAAAATCGAGAAAGCCAACAGCTCGTCTCCGGGGCCGATTTCCTGCGAGAGCATCCGCCGGAAGTCGGAACATCGCGCCAGCCGTTGCGCGATTGCTACTACTGGTACTACGCCACCCAGGCCATGTTCCAAATGCAGGACGACTACTGGACCGAATGGAACGATCGCTTGCGCCCGCTGATGGAAACCGGTCAGGAGCAGACGGGCCCGCCGGCCGGAAGCTGGCATCCGCTGCGGCCGGTTCCCGACCGCTGGGGCCATGCCGGAGGCCGGCTCTATGTGACGGCCATGCACCTGCTGATGCTGGAGGTCTACTACCGTCACCTTCCCCTGTTCCAGGAACTCAGCCGGTAGACACCGCAGGCGTGTGCAGATCAGTCCGAGCGTGGCATGGGAATGATTGAAGAACTCCGTCGCAGATCCGCTCCGGCCATGGAAAGACTGCGTCCCTGGCGACAACGGATCCGCGCATGTTTCCCCAAGTCGGTCACCGGACGCATCGCGCGATTCCTCCGTTTCACCGTGAAGCTCGCCTGGAACGGGCTGGCGGTTCTCGGGCTGATCTCGGTCTTGGCCGGCCTCTATGCCTCATACCGCGTGATGCATCATTACAACCTGACGCCGCGCCAGTTCGTCTTGAAGGTGGCCAAAAAATCGGGTATCGACAATCCGTTGCTCGAGGCGCTGGTGACCCCGTCGCCCCGCTATCCGGACCACGAGTTCCAGGGGCAACTGGTGCTGGATAACCATCCGCGACTGATCCCCGGTGGCCGCAAGGCCCTTGAAGCCATGCGTGCGCGGTACCAGCAAGATCCCGACTACGCGAAAGAGGTCGACCGCTTCGCCGCAACCAGCAGTATGCTCCACCAGGCGGTCGCCTGGGCGGCAGGCGGCAACGAAGAGGCGGGCGACAAGGCGATTCGCTCCCTGGTCAGCGTCAGTCCGGTATTGCCGAGAGAATCGGGCAACTACGGCAATGGACTGACCATCGCCCTGACGTACGACCTGCTGCGAGAGCATCCGACGTGGACGCCTGACATGCGGGCGAGGATCGGCCTGACGCTTCGCCGCATGCTCAAGGAGACGTTGCTGCTGCTCGACAGCGATCCGCCCTCGATGTGGCACGGCCGTTTTCAATTGGGCTGTTCCGCCTGGATTGTGGCCGCCGCCATGGATGTTGAAGACTGGGAAGCCGACAAGGCCCTTTTTTCGCAGGTACAACGGCACTTTATCGAGTCGCTGCATGCGATCCGGATCACAGGCGGCTGGCCCGGCGGATACAACTACTGGATCAACAACCGGGCCTTTCCCTTCGTCATGGCCGCCACGGCGCATATCAATGCTGTCAATGCCCCGGAATTGAACAACGAAATACGCGACACCCTGGAAACCGTGGGCCTGTGGACCATCCACGGCACGGAACCGCGGGGACGTTTCACCCTGTTCGGCGATACCGGGCCGCGGGTGGACCTGAAAGATGAAACCCAACGGATCATCGACGTGATCGGCGCGGTTACGGGCAGCGACGTCTTTCGAGATTACTCACGGTATCTGACGGGCCTGCACGGCCGAGAAGGCTATTACGCGCCGTATCGCTGGGGCGTACCGCTTTTCCGCGGCACGGCCGATCGGGACTTCGCCCCCTCGGATGCCCTGGACAGCCTTCGCATCTTTCAGGGCAGACTGCCCACCAGCGCCGTGTTCGGCCGCGGCGGCTTCGGGCAGGTGTTCAGCCGCTCGGACTGGGGCCCCCAGGCAACGCATCTCTCGTTCCACGCCGGCCACACGTTCGCCCACCATGGCCATTACCAGAACGGCCACTTCACGCTGAGCAAGGGCAAGACCGCTCTGGCCCTGACCAGCGGCGCCTATGGCGATTACTTCTCGCCGCATCGGCTGAACTACTACATCCGTACCGTTGCCGCCAATTCCTTGCTGGTGCTGCGGCCCGGCGAAACCGTGTATCCCAACCGGTTCTTCTGGGAGAACGCGGCCGACGGCGGCCAGCGGATCGTTATCCCCACCGGAAGCGAAATCACCAGCATCGACAACTGGCGCGACAACCTGGGCGATGGCAACCATTACGAGGGCGGCGCGATCAGCGCCTTCGACAATTCCCAGCCGGGCATCATGTACGTCGGCGCCGACCTCACGCCTGCCTACAACAGCGTCGACTACGACGACAACGGCGACGGCGGAAAGGTGGCTCAGGTGACCCGGCAGATGATCCACTTGCAGGAACACGACCTGGTTCTGGTCCACGACCGCGTTACGGCCACCAACCCGGAGTATCCCAAGAAGTGGCTGCTCCACACGTGGACCAAGCCGGCAACAGCCACGGAGCGCGTTCTCCGAGGCTCAGAGCACAACGGCATTCTGGAATCACTTGACCGCGAGGCCACCATCGCCCATGAAGACGCCGTTTTGCGCGTTGTGCGTTTACTCCCCGCGCGAGCCATGCTTCGCAAAGTGGGCGGCCCGGAGTACCGCTTCTTCGTCAACTCGGAAGGAATCGACCTGGCTGGCCGGAACATGGCAGAAGGCGTCAAGGACCAGCCCTGGTTCGATACGGGCCTGTGGCGATTGGAAATCCAGCCGCAATCCGGCAACTTGTTCGACCGCTTTCTGGTCGTTCTGCAGGTGGGCGCTGCCAAGCAATTCCGGCCCGTTTCCTGCCAAACCATCGAAGGCGACCAGATTGTGGGCGCATGCCTGCCGAACCACGTGGTGCTTTTCGGCAAAAAGGGTACATGGAAGGGGACAGCGACCTACACAGTCCCCGAGGGCGAGGCTCGCACGAACATCCTCGTCGATCTGCCGCCAAACCGCCCGATTCACATCACCGCCGGCGAGCAGCCCATTTCCATGAAGAGCAGCCCGGAAGGCATGATCACCTTCGCTCTCGACGTCCAGCCCCGCCCTGTCCGCGTGACGGTAAGGGTCAAGTAAGCATCGCGCCGAGGATTCATGTCGTAGGTATGCGACAGTTCGCTTGAAAGCAGAACGGCGCGAGCCCTCCGGTCCCGGCGCGCACCCCACCGGACGGCTCCGTCGCTCGACTCTCCGAGTCGATTCCGTCCGAACCATTCACGACTCGGAGAGTCGGGTGACGCCAAAAACGAACAGGCCCGGAATTGTCGCACGCCCTTGGCCCTGTTCGACTGTTCGACAACAGGTGGCCGATTACCTTAAACCGTTGCTGTCATTGGGGTTACGTGCGATTTTCGCGCGTGGCAAAACTCGGCGTCCGAGGCCGGAAAACGGGTTGTAACCTGTTGTGTGGCAAGGAGTTGGGTATTGTCGAACAGTGTTTTTCAGGCGGTGTTCGCAAATAGGTGAGCGAAAACGCCCACTGTTTCGCTAACCTGTTATTTCAAAAGGACTTACAGCA
Organism: Thermoguttaceae bacterium; assembly: GCA_040772845.1. Classification (GTDB taxonomy): domain Bacteria; phylum Planctomycetota; class Planctomycetia; order Pirellulales; family Thermoguttaceae; genus PWXP01. Next base: position 240,590 of record JAXGXG010000002.1, on the reverse strand, counting down.
GAAAGGGCCGGCTTACGGGGGCCCATTGGGCGCAGTCCTTCCACGGTTCGACGCAGAACCATTTTCTGCGACGGGTGGTCTTATGCGACCCGAGGGTGCCTGCATCTCCGACGCTGGTCTTAGGCTGCCAAAAACTGCCCGAGGAATTACGTTGCCAATCGGTCCTATTCCGCCGGCTTTATGCGACGCAGTAGCAGACCGTACGGGGCCGATCCTGTGCCATTGCTGCGCAAGGACCCCTCACTCCGTACGGCGGAACCCTCGCGTTGGGGCCGCCGCTGAGAAGGACGCTCCGGCAGGAACGCCCTCCGCACGCTGTTCCACACACGCCGCCTCACCTGCGTGCGGTTTTGCGGGCGAAAGTATCAGTCTCGCCAATCGCATCCGCGCGTCAGGTGGCCGGGCTTACGATGCCGGTATACCACCCCTATTCAGGTCTTCTGTTCGGCCTTACGCTGCCCACAGGCCCCTGTCTATAGTGGCGTCAGAGTATGCCGTCACCTTACCATACTTCGTGGCCGATGTAAATCCCCCCGAACAAGGTGACAGGTGACAGAGGGGAAGTTGCTAGTTGCTAGTTGCTAGTGACGCGCTGGCGCGGAGGGGGAGTCGGAGTTCGGAGATCGCAGATGGGAGATCGGGACGCGCTGACGTGGAGGGGGGGCTCGGAGATCGGAGATGGGAGCGGAAGGGCGCGAGCCCTCCGGTGAAGTTGGGAGATGGGAGATCGGAGATGGGAGATCGGGACGCGCTGACGCGGCGGGTCAAGTTTTACACAACTGCAACGCGGTTGCACAACGAAGCCCAGGGGCGCTTTAGCGCACCCTGGGTGCATGTCCGCATCACACATTCCCAACCGCAACGCGGTTGCACAACAAAGCCCAGGGGCGCTTTAGCGCACCCTGGGCTTTGTTGTTCATCGCCTTCGGCGAAACCAAACCCACGCCCAGCCCCCTCCGCGTCAGCGCGGCAGCTCGTCCGCGTGAGCAGGTTTCGATCTTCCATCTCCGATCTCCGAACTCCGAGCTTCCAGCTCCGCAACCCACGCGTTCTCGCCTTATGGAGTACGGTGATTCATCACCGTTTTCGTCTCTTACCACACCGCCGTTGCCTTTGTTCTCTCCGGTCCAACGTCAGGCTTGGATGCCGGACCAAACGTCGCGCGTGCGTTCCGATTACGATTACGAGCACGAGCACGAACTTTGCAGTCCTGATCGTGCTCAGCTTTAGCGGTGCTCGTACTCGTAATCGAAGGTCTTGCGCGGCCGAGACTCTTTCCCTCCCCGCCCCCACCCATCCTCGTCGTTCGACTCTCCGAATCGGTCGTAGGGTGGGTGGTTCCGAATGTCTCGGCATTCGGGTTCACGCACGCGTTGTCGCCTTATGGAGTACGGTGATTCATCACCGTTTTCGTCTCTTACCACACCGCCGTTGCCTTTGTTCTCTCCGGTCCAACGTCAGGCTTGGCTGCCGGACCAAACGTCGCGCGTGCGTTCCGATTACGAGCACGAGCACGAGCACGAACTTTGCAGTCCTGATCGTGCTCAGCGATAGCGGTGCTCGTACTCGTAATCGAAGGTCTTGCGCGGCCGAGACTCCTTCCCTTCCCGCCCGTTCGTAGTTCCGCCTTTAGGCGGTCTTCCGCATCGTGCTCCTGCTCGTGCTCAGCGATAGCGGTGCTCGTACTCGTAATCGAAGATTGCACATCTGTTGGTGATTCTCTGGCTCTTCTGGGGCAAGTACCTGCGGTCGCATCAACGCATAGTATCAATCGTGAAGTTCGAACTCGAAGTCGTTGCCGCCCCTTGGGCTTACCTCGGCGGTCAGGCCCGAAGTGGCAGACGAAAAGTACTTTGCCGGAATCAACGGATCGCCCGGAATCGCGTAGTCCTCCGGCATCAGTGCGGCGGGCGAGCCCGGCAGCGGCTCTTTTGCCGGACCGCGGGCGATGACCGTCACTCGGTGCTTCCCGGGCAGCGCTCCGTCACCAGGATGAAACGTCGTCAGGCGAAACCTCCCGCTCTCATCGGTCGTTGCACTGGCGACCCGGTCCCGCTCCTCGGGTGCAAAAACAACCTGGGCGTCCGGCAATGGACTTCCATTATACATGACAACGCCGCCTGCGCGAACCGGCTGGGAGCCGTCGCGCGCCGTGCAACCGCACAGGCAAAGAGGGAGCAGCGCCGCCGGCAAGCCTTTACAGGTCAGGATGTGCAGTAATCGCATTGCCTCATCTCCAAAGATTCTCGGTGCTCGTACCTGCCCCGCCCAGGGCGTACCCAATCGTAAAGGGCGTGAGTGAAGCTCGATCACCCACCGGCCATCAGGGCATGGTCACGACCTCGCCGCCGGCCCGGCTGCCGAGGGCATTGTACGTTTTCATGTCGATATTCTCGCTGAAGAACGTCACTGAGCCGTCGCACAGGAGGAACGTACTGCCACCGGGATGGTGGCTTTGGAAGCCGCGGCCGCGCCAACTCGGCGAGCCGTAAGGCGGGTTGGCCTTCGCGTAGGCGATGTTGAAATTGATCGGCAGACTCGTTCCATGCACGTTGCCGGTGCTGGTGGTCCATACCAGGCTGTTGCTACGCGCCACACCGGACGTGTGTCCCATCATAATCGTATTGCTCGTTCCATCGGTAATACCCGCGATTCGCACCGGACGCGTGTCGCCCCGGTAGTTGAATATCCCGCGGTGGTACTTGCCGCCGCCGTAGCCGACTCCCGGCTCGGGGCAGTTCGTCGTGGGAGTCGCCGTGCTACCCTCGTTACAGCCGCCACAACCATACTTCGCGCGGGAAGTGGCGGCACCGGTGTACCCCAGGTTTTCACCAGTGATATGCCCGTCGCCGAAACTGCCGACGTAATGCGTCACCTGCCCCGTAATGGAGCCGCTCGACAGCGCAGAGCCGCCCTTGCACGAGGTATTCGGAATCGTTCGGTCGTTCAGCAAGGTCTCGCCTGGATCACTGGGGCAATAGAACGTGGGGACCTTCGCGGAGTAGACCGGCTGCATGGCAGCACAACCAACGCTATCGCGGAACTCACACTGATCGTACAAGGCCTGCTGCTCCAATTGCGGCAGGATCAACGGGAGGAAGCCCCAGCCGTGCGGATCAGAAAACCCGCCCACGCTGGGAAAGGTCTTGAACGAACTGTGGTAATTGTGCAAAGCAAGGCCCAGTTGCTTCAGATGATTGCTGCACTGCATCCTTCGCGCGGCCTCGCGGGCTGACTGCACAGCCGGCAGCAGCAAGGCGATTAAGATGCCAATAATCGCAATGACCACCAGAAGCTCTACCAGGGTAAAACCGCGTCCAGGACGAGACACTCCTGCATGCATGACACCATCCTTTCCTATTTCACGGCCAGTTAAGAGCCGTCACGGCGAAAGCCTCAAGCAGAGAAACAGAAAATGAGCCGGCCGAATCCACCGGGGGGAAAGACCTCGACTACCATGATGCCCCAACGGCACATGCCTTGTCAAGCCCCGCCCAGCCGGACTCATGGGGTCCGAGCGACTTTAGACGTTAAGCGGTTGACAGCAGTGTCCATTTCCATTAGCGTGAGGGCATGGCAAGGCCTTTGCGAAGACGGTATTGCCCAACTCAGAAAGACGATCAATCACCTTGCAAGGCACTTGACAAACGTCTAACGTCGCTCTGCCCCCAATGCGACCCGGACGCGACCGCCGCCTCGCGTGCACCCCGTTGCTATTGGGCATTACGTGCGTCCAAGCTCGAATCCACAGACAAAACACGATTTGCGGTATTCCGGGCATGGTGCCCCACACGATGGGCACCGACGTTCCGTGATATTGGACCATTTCCTGGTAGCATCGGCCATCCGACGGTCGTGTTCGCCGGCCTCTTGTCGGTTCACCCAATCGAAGGCTTCGGAGCCTTTGACCAGATCGCCGCCCTGCGGGTCGAAGAAGATGCCATCGGATTGACGCGCAAGCGCCGCCGCAGCAAGCATTGCCGCCCGTAAATCGAGTTCGCAACCTCCGTGCATCACCAGTTGCACGATCCGATTACGACCACCAATCGACGGCAAGATATCGGCGTCTTGCTCAGGATCGACGGGCTCGTAGTAGTACTCGAACCCGCAATCCTCCCCGTCCAAGCGAGCAGGAAGAAAGCCAGAGTGTTCCGCCATCGGCATGTCGTCCAATTGCAGTGAGCCCCCAGCGTCAGCGATGACACGTTGCCATTCGTCGCGCGAGGGGAGTCGTTCTTCGTGCAGGTAGACGCACAAGGTCACAGACATGGGAGATGCCTTTCCGCCCAATAACGGCCAGTGGCAACCCGCCGCGAATGGCGGCGAGTGACGTTGGTCTCAGGCCAAGCCGTGACCGCCCTTCCCGGTTGGACTGACCGCTTGGTTACGCCTTCATACGTACATTCAGTCCGTGTCCTGGAGTTTCCACTTGCCGTCTTCCTTCTTGAGTTCAAGATGCCACTGTTGCCCTTTGCGCGAAGGGCTTCTCTTGACTTGGACCAAAATAAACTCGTACTCGTCTGGTTCTTCCTGAGAGCGGGCAATCACAACTTGTTCGCCCTTTCCGCCCTTGAGGGCGTCGTCGACCTCCACGAAGAGATTCACAATGGCCTCGCCACGCTTACCCCGCATCGCCTCCACGAACTCCTTTTCGTCGACTTGGTCCCGCAGGTGCTTGTGGCAGTGGACATTGTAGAACGCGTTGAATTCCCCCGCCACAAGCACGGATCGCATGGCAGCGACCGCAGCGTTGGGAGCCGGAGCCTTGCCGGCGTCCATTCCCGCGGCGGTCACGATTACAAACGGTACGGCGAACAAGATCGTCATCACGGAAGTCTCCCTGGTTCATGAAGGCGTAGACTGCTCTTCTACCCCGATTACCCGTTCCCGCAAGGGCAATCGCACAACCCGTGATCCTAGCCCGTCCAGAGGACCGCGGCAAGCGGTTCCGGCAGAATTCTCACGCCTTGGTAACCGCGCAACCGGCGAGCAGTTGACATGACACGCTCAATGCGTTTTCCATATCCAACCAACAACTGAGAATGTAAGCATAGGCAAAGCGCCCCCCCTCTTCGTGCTCGTGCTCAGCGTAGCGGTACTCGTAATCCACTACTTCGTCTCCAGGGGCTTCTTTGAGAGAACGACGTCGTCGACCCAGAGAGTACCCGTGCCGTTGATGACAACATTGAGCGTGACCTTGTCGGGTTTCTGCCCCTTGAGGAAAAAGAAGGGGGTCTCAATGGTCTTCCAATCGGTTTTGGCGGAGATGACTGAGTTCATGCCCCTCGAGAAATACTGGCCGCCATCAAGATGCGCCCACAGTTCGAGATAGGCAACACCTTCCAGCTCACTCCTGACCTTGGCGCTATAGACCAGTTGCGCTTCCTCGATATCGAGGTCCTCGACTTCACCAAGGCATATCGTGGTGGGCCACTTGGTGACGATTCTGAGCGAAGCGTTGCCTTCGGTCTTCACCTGCTCGTCGGCTTGAATGCTGAGGCCCAATGTCTTCGTATCATCGAGGCTCAGTTTTCCAAGGACCGGTGCTTCCGTGGGGGCACTCAGTGCAAAGGGCGCGAGTGCCAATACAACGCCGAGCATGAATAGACGGTTTCGCATGATACGGTTCCTTTGTCAATGTGCACAATGTCTGAGTTCAGCCGCGTGCGGGCCATTCCGCTACGGCTGGTATTAGTGTATCAGGTTCGTGAAGTCCTTGCACATTGTTGTGACAACCGGCAAGCTTAAGATGCCCACGGCTTGCCCGTGGGAGTCTCACGCTCGATGCTACCGGCGCCGGCTGGCCCGCTCCCAAACCCGGCATTTTCGGCGGTTTTTTCCGCCGAAAATGCCGGAGAAGGTTTCACAAAACCGTCGTAGTGTAGCAGCGAACGTGAGCCTCTCCTTGACGTGCAAAGCGAGAGGCGGTGCGCGGAGAAATGTGACGTCGGTCGCAAGCATGAGTTGTTCCTTCGTGTTGGTCGCGCCCTAACCGCGATTGTTGGCCGACGGCGGTGATAGTCGTCCCCTCCGCTTGCCGCTGCCGCCCTTGACACGGTATCATAGCGATACGGCGTTCTCGTTTGGCCCGAGTTGGGGCTCCCCGGGGACCGAGCCGGCCGACTACTACCTTCGAAACGCGAGCGAACCACAGCGATGAGCGGCGAGCATCCTTCTCTCCAAGCATTGCGGGCGGCCCTTGAGGTCTCGCCCGACAATACTCCACTCCGCCAACACCTGGCCCAGACCCTGCTGCAAATGGGACAGGCAGAGGAGGCCGAAATCGAGTTCCGCGAGGCGCTCACCCGGGCGCCGCACAATGCGGACCTGAAGGTCGGGCTTGCCCACGCGTTCGCCGAGCAGGGCAAGGACTCGCACGCCCTGGTTATCCTCGAAGAGCTGGTCAAAACGCCCGACACGCCGGCCGCAGCCTACTTGCTGCACGCCCGGCTGTTGATCCGCGCCGGCGACATCGGCTTCGCCGTCACCGAGTACAAGGCGGCGATCGAGACCGACGCCTCGCTTCGCGACCACGAGCTGGAAGAACGCCTGGGCATCGACGCCAACGAATCGGACGAGATCGTCGACGGCCGCGTCCGCGCCGGTTGGGGCGACGGCGGCGGGGCGCCGCCCGACGTGGCGATCGAACGGCCGAAGATCTCGTTCAGCGACGTCGGCGGCATGGAGTCGCTTAAGGAAGAGATTCGGATGAAGATCATCTACCCGTTGCAGCACGAGGAGATGTTCAAGGCCTACGGTAAGGCGATCGGCGGCGGCGTGTTGATGTATGGCCCGCCGGGCTGCGGCAAGACGCATCTGGCCCGAGCCACGGCAGGTGAGATCCATGCCGCTTTCATGTCGATCGGCATCAACGACGTGCTCGACATGTGGATCGGCAACAGCGAGAAGAACCTGCACGAACTGTTCGAGACGGCCCGCCGCAGCCGGCCATGCGTCCTCTTCTTCGACGAAGTCGACGCGTTGGGGGCCAGCCGCACGGACATGCGCGCCAGCGCCGGGCGCCATCTGATCAACCAGTTCCTTTCCGAACTCGACGGCGCGAAGAGCAACAACGACGGGGTGCTGATTCTGGCTGCGACCAACGCCCCGTGGCACATGGATTCGGCCTTTCGCCGTCCGGGCCGATTCGACCGGATCCTGTTCGTCCCGCCGCCCGACGAGAGCGCCCGGGCCGAGATTCTCAAGATCCTTTGCCAGGGCAAGCCGGCCGCCGACGTCGACTTCGACCAGGTGGCGAAGAAGGCCCGCGAGTTCTCCGGGGCCGACTTGAAGGCGGTCGTCGACGTGGCCGTCGAGGCGAAGCTGGCCGAGGCGATGAAGAAGGGGATCCCCGAGCCGCTACGCACGCGCGACTTGACGGTGGCGGCGAAGCGAGTTCGCCCCAGCACGAAAGACTGGTTCGCCACGGCGCGAAACTACGCCCTCTATTCGAACCAGGGCGGAACGTACGACGACATCCTCCACTATCTGAAGTTGAAGTAATGGAACACCTGCACCGCGCCCAACTGCTGATGGATCAACAGCGGTGGGAACTGGCCGAAGGCGAATTGCGCCGCGTATTGACTGACCAGCCGAACTTCGGTCCGGCCCACTCGCTGCTGGCCCTGTGTCTGTCAGCACGGCAGCAGTATGCCGAGGCGACGCAGGAAGCGCAATCGGGGATCCACCTGATGCCGGATGAGGCGTTCGGCCATTATGCGTTGGCGCGCGTCTACCTGGACCGCAATCGCGACAAGGAAGCCCGCGAGGCGGCCATCGCCGCGATCCGAGTGAGCCCCAACAACGCGGCGTATTGGGGCCTGCTCGCCCTGGTCGAGTACCGCCTGAGGCGTTGGCAGGCGGCTCTCGCCATGGCCGAGCGCGGCCTGGCCATCGATGCCGAGGATTCACACTGCGCCAATGCCCGCTCCATGGCCCTGGTGAAACTCGGGCGAAGCGAAGAGGCGACCGCCGTGTTGGCCGACGCGCTTGCGCGGGAGCCGGAAGACGCATTAAGCCAGGCCAACAAGGGCTGGGCCCTGTTGGAGCGGGGCGACGCGAAGGGGGCGCAGGTCTGTTTCCGCGAGGCCTTGCGCCTTCAGCCGGGGCTCGAATGGGCTCAGGCAGGCATGGTCACGGCCCTGAAAGCACGCAACCCGATCTACCGGCTTATGCTGGGTTACTTCCTCTGGATGAGCAAGCTCACCTCGGGCACGCAATGGGCCCTGATCGTGGGCTTCTACTTCGGCTATCGCTTGCTTCACGGGGCGGCCAGAATCACGCCCGCGATGCAGCCGTTCGTCTTGCTGATCACAATCGCCTACCTAGGGTTCGTCCTGCTAACCTGGCTCGCCGACCCGCTGTTCAACCTGATGCTGCGGCTGGACCGTTTCGGCAGGCACGTCCTGTCGCGTGACCAGATACTCGGTGCGAACCTGGTCGGCGCATGTGCGTTGGGCACGCTCGTCGGGCTCGTGGCGGCGGCCGTCCTCGGGAGTACCGCGCCGTTGTTTTTCAGCCTGGGCTGCGCCCTGCTGGCCGTTCCCTGCTCGGCCGTGTTTCGCTGCGACAAGGGCTGGCCCCGGCAAGCCATGAGCCTTTACACGGCCGTTCTGGTCCTGCTGGCCCTGCTCGCGCTGGCCGGCATCGTGGCCGAGATTCCCAGCCTGGGCGTCTTCGGCCCGCTTTTCCTGCTGGGCGTCTTCCTGTCGAGCTGGGTCGCCAACGGCCTGATATCGGCCACGGTGAGATCGTAGGGCAGCCGTCGGACTCGCGATGCAGCGTGCCTGGATCCTGTTCGACCAGTGTTGCAGGAAGCGATCCGAGGAAGGGCATGAACCGGACCGAATCGGAATGCGGCGCTGCCGCGTTGGATTTGCGCCGCAATATAGACGGGGTGATCGATGTGTGGCGGCCGGGACGGAGGCGGCATGGCACCCATCGAAAGCGGCAACAAGTTGCCGCACTCCAAGGCGGCTCCGCCGCGGCGTCAGCAAGGACGTCTCGCGAGTCGAGCTGGTGCGTCTTCGTCGATCGACTCTCCGAGTCGATTTCGTCCGGAACGTTCACGACTCGGAGAGCCGTGCGACAATTCGCCAGCGAGGGCGTTACGCGACACCGAAGCCTACTGCTCCGCTACATCTTCTTCCAGCGGAGGCTCCGTGCCTTCGATGAACTCGACGTCCGCCATGCGCCATGCGGCCGCGCCGTCCTCCAGAGGAATGCGTTGCATGACAAGGCGAATCAGCGGCGCTGGGGCATCCGGAGCTGCGCCGGCGGCAGTGACTGCGTAGATCTGCCGAACGTAAATCGAATAAGTATCGCGCCCGGCGCCCTCGGTTTCGCGGTATTGAACCATGGCATTCTCGCCCAACTTCAGCAGGTAGCGCACCACGGGACGTTCTCGATAACTGCCCGCAGTCTCCTGGAGAAGTCCTTCCGCCCGGGCGCCCTCTTGGTCCTCGGGTTCCACCTGCTCTTCCGGCTCCTCCTGCGGTTCCTGCACGCGTTGCCCCGGCGCTCGGGTAACCTGGAACGCCTGGTGCAATTGCCCGTTGGCAAGATAGCCGAACCAGGCGTGGGCGAACCGTCCCGCTTCCTGGTCGATCGCGCGCCAGAAGACGATGGAGTCGACTGCCGCCGCCGAGACGCTCAGGACCGACAGATACAACGCGGCCAAAGCGGCCTTACGACCGGTAAGGGCTGGGGCCAGAAGGGCAATGCGAACCAGGGCGATCACCGCGGTTACGATACCTGCCAGAGGAAACACACTGAGCCAGATATCCACCAGGGCGAGCGGCCCCAGCAGGCCACAGATCAGCGCGATCACCGCCCAGATGCAGACGGCCCGATACTCATCAACCATGGTATCGTCGTGATCGGTCAGGTGCGGAGAATCGTTCAGAATGGACATGACACGCTATTCCTCGAAATCCTCGAACGCGACCTGGGCAGGGGGCATTTCCTCGTCAAAAACCGCCTGGATGCGCAGGCCGGGCCAACGCAGTGAAACACTCCTCGCTATTGAACACGGACGGCGCCGGTGCTTTCAACATAGGCTTCGAGCCGGGCCCGGCGTGTGGCGTACTTCGGCAGGAGTTCGCCGGTACGGTCGAACACGGCCAGATCGGCTTCGTCAGGCAGTTGCGCCTGCTGCGAGGCGTACTCGTTCGACGCCACTTCCGCCTCCGAGAGGCCGCGGCAGAACGTCCCGCGTGAAACGTTCTGCATGAAGCCCAGCCAGTAGAGCTCCGCGCTGTTGCCGGCTACTCGCTGCTCCGGATTGAAGGAACCGCCGAGGAACTCGCGGCCAAGCGGCGCCAGATGGAGCGAGAACGCCGTAAAGGAGATGAGGACCCAGGCGATCCAGGCCGAAAACACGACGCTTCCAATCCGATCCGCCAGCGCCAGAAAACGGACTTTCACCCGAGAAATCGTATCGGTTGCCGCACGGAAGACGATGAGGAACAACGCAAACAGGGCCCACAGGGCCAGGAAATCCCAGAGGTAGGCATAGCTCGGCTGCATCTCTTCCAGATAGGCGGCCAGCGGCTCGAAGTAGTTCGTTGCCAGCAGGGCGGCCGTCACGATATTGATCAACCGAATCGCATTTCCCCACATGCCATCCTGGTAGAGCAGGGCCATGCAGGTGGCAAAGATGACCAGGAAGATTCCTAACAGCATTGTCGCGTCCCTATTGTTTGAGCACTCGCATCAATTCCGGCAAAGACGTCACCCCTTTGGCGACCAGCAGCAATCCTTCTTCCTGCAGCGACCGGGAGCCGTCCTTCCTCGCCGCCTGGCGAACGACGTCCGGTTTGGCCCGCGCCGCCAGCGCTTTGCGAACCGTATCGCCGACCACCAGGAGTTCGAAAATGGCCGTGCGGCCGACATACCCGATGCCCCCGCACACCTTGCACACCTCTTCGGGCTGTTGCGGCGGACGGTAGAACGCCTGCACGCGGCCCTCCGGCAGGCCAAGCTGCTTGAGGACTTCGGGCGTTGGGGTGTAGGCTTCTTTGCAGGCGTCGCACAGCTTGCGAACCAGTCGCTGGCCGAGCGCCGCAGTGGCCACCTTGGCAAAGCTTGCCGGCGTCGCGCCCAAGGCAAGGACGCGGACCAGGGCTTCGGCCGCGTCTTTCGCGCGCATGGTACTGATCGCGAGCCGCCCTTCTTCGGCGATTTCGCGGCACAGGATATCCACCGTATCTCCGTCGGGCAAATCGCGGAAGACAATGACGTTCGGATCCAACCGGAACAGTCGGACGAGCACTTCGGCCGTGGACTGTCCCTCGGCGGCATTGTAGACCGTGACCGGGCAGTTCTCGATCTCGTCGTACCGCTTGGACGCCTCCTCGACGGCAACGAATTCGCGTGTGAAGCGGTCGGTATTGTGCAGAACTACATCCACCGTACTGCGGAGCCCAGCCCCCGGCATGGCGGAGAAGACCACGTATCCCTGCTTCGTCTCGAGAAGCTCCTTGAGCTGCTCCTGCATCTTCGCCCGCATTCCCAGGTCGTCAAGCGTCTTGAACCGGACCTTGGGATCGACGAATTGCAGCACGACCCGCTCGCCCGTCTTGGTGCCCTGGGTTCCGAGCGTTCCTTCATACTGAATTGCCTGATACTCGGCAAAGAAAGTCCCATCCTGCCGGCTCTGGCGGTCCTGCGGCTTCAGTCCGCAGAGAATCTTCAAGGCCTCCAGTGCGGGATCGGCCTTTTCACGTTCCTCAGGTTCTCGCTGATGCCAGACGCCGTCAATCTGGTAACGAACGTTCACCGCCTGCTGCGTGAAATCCAACAGGATCGAGGCAGCCCGTGCCTGCAGTCCGTCGGCGATGATCTGTCTGGCGGCTCGCAGGCCGGGCGCTTGCCGCGAGGCAAGCAGGCGTGCGTTGTTCTCGCGGTCGTCGGCCCCGCCCCGTGCCGCCAGCGTCACCGGCGGACCGGTGCGATGCGGATCCGGGGCCTCCGCCTGCATCTTCACGCCCAGCATGTGCAGCTTCGATGCGAAGACGTAGCGCAGGTGCTCCCGCGTAAGTACCCGCTGATCGTTGGTGACCTCCGAATTGCGGAGGACAATGTACGTCGTCAGCGGCGCCACGTAACTGATCAGCAGCAACACGAACCCCAACCAGAAATAGGGAATGATCCACAGCAACAGGAAACCGAGCATGAAGCTGCCGAAGATGATCGGGTTCCACCGCAGATAGTTCCATTTGAGCTTTACCGCCTGGACATCACGGCTGACCCAATCGGTGGTCCATACCCAGAGCAGGAACAGGAACCACGGCAGCAGCACCTTCACCGCGCTAAGGTAATAGCCGGGGCCTCGGAACTCCGCATGCGGGGCGGGATCGGGCCGATACGGCGGCCAATCGGCGGCAAGGAGCTGTTCGGCCGCTACGCCTACCACCACGACCGCGAGCGTTATCGCCCCCAGCCGCAACAAGGTCCTTCGAGTTCGTTCCAGCGGTTTTGCCATCGTTGCATCTTATGCGGGTTTCGCGTGTACGTCCAAGTGTTCATCATACCCGACGACGGGCGGTTAGAGAATACCCGGTTCGCGGACTTCGATGCCTTTCAAGGCCATCTTCAGCGACTCGGCGTTCGGAGCCACCTCGAATGCCGTAGCCCGGTCGATCAGCTCACTTTGGACCAGTTCCTTCAGACTCATCGTAAAATCCTGCATCCCCTCTTCCTTGCCAATGCGAATCGCATCGCTGAGTTTCTCATCCTGTTCGTCCAGCAATAGCTTGCGGATGGTGGGGGAGAAGGTCATGATCTCGCAGGTAGGCACCCGGCCGACCCCCTCTTTGATCGACGGGAGCAGTTTCTGGGCGATGATTGCCTTCATATTGAACGCCAGGGCGCTTCGGATGGCCGGATGCATCGCCTCGGGGAACAGGTCGAGGATACGGCCGATCGTACTGGCGGCCGTCGAGGCATGGATCGTACCGAACACGAGGTGGCCCGTCTCGGCCGCCTGGATGGCCGTTTCGAACGTCTCGCGGTCGCGCATTTCGCCCACGAGGATGATGTCGGGATCTTCACGCACGGCGTGCTTCATACCGATCATGAAGTCCTTCACGTCCATGCCGATTTCGCGCTGGTTGATCAGGCACTTGTCCTCGGTGAACACAAACTCGATCGGGTCTTCGAGCGTGAGGATATGCTTGCGGTAGTTGTGGTTGATCCAGTCGAGCATCGACGCAATGGTCGTGCTCTTTCCCGAGCCGGTAATACCTGCCAGAAGAACCATCCCTTGGCTGTACTTGCACAAACGCTCCAGACCGTCCGGGAGATAGAGATTCTTGAAGTTCGGGATCTTGTTGTTCACGCGTCGGGCAACGAGTCCCACCCGGCCCATCTGCTGGAGGACATTCACACGAAACCGCCATATGGTACCGTCTACGTCGACCGTGTGGGCGAAGTCGACTCCGCCCGTGTCGTCGAAAATCTGCCGGCGCCGCTCGTCCACATCGACCATCTGAAAGATCAGGCGCAGCATTTCCTCATCTTCGATAGGTGGGCGGCTGAGCGGCCGGAGCACCCCGTTCACGCGTACGAACGGCGGGCAATCCACCTTCAGGTGGAGGTCGCTTCCCTCGAGCTTCACCAGTGCACGGAAAAGCTTATCGATTTCGAACGCTTGGCGTTGTGACAGAAACCGTTTGTGTTCATCAAGATCAACGGTAGCCATGAGACTCTCTTACAGTAGGGTTACGTTTCCTAATTGCACCACAACGCTACGCTGACAATCGGACCGGCACGCCGCGGTCGCGCATGACACGTTTCGTCTGTTCAATGGTGTATTCGCCGTAATGGAAAATGCTGGCCGCCAGCGCCGCCTCGGCGCCAGCGAGCAGGACGGCATCGGCCAAATGCTCCGGGCGCCCTGCGCCGCCGCTAGCCACAACCGGGATGGTCACGGCGTCGGTCACAGCTTTGGTAATCTCGAGGTCGTAGCCGTCCTTGGTGCCGTCGGCATCCATCGAGGTGAGGACGATTTCACCGGCGCCAAGTCGCTCGACTTCCCGGGCCCACGCGACCGCCTCCAGCCCGGTGGGAACCCTGCCGCCGTGGGTATGCACCTCCCAAACCTCGCGGCCGTTGCGGATCACGCGTTTCGGATCGATGTTCACCACAATGCACTGGCTTCCAAACCGCCGAGCCGCCTGCCGCACGAACTCCGGATCGCGGCACGCGGCCGAATTGATCGAGACCTTGTCGGATCCCGCGTTGAGCAAGGCCCGAATATCGTCCATATCCTGGATGCCACCCCCCACGGTCAGCGGCATGAATACCACTTCAGCGGTACGACGGACCACATCGAGCATGATGTCTCGGCCCTCGTGGGTGGCCGTGATATCGAGAAAGACGAGTTCATCGGCCCCTTCCTGCTCGTAGCGCGTCGCCACCTCAACCGGATCCCCGGCATCGCAGAGGTTCAGAAAGTTCGTTCCCTTGACAACCCGGCCCTGGTTCACGTCGAGGCAGGGAATGACCCGTTTGGCTAGCATGGAAGTCCGTAGGACAAGCAGTGAGATGTCCGGTCATGGCCTCCTGTGGCCGACCGAAATAGCTTCACTGTAAGCACCCGAAAACGGGAAGTCAAGGGAGGTGCTTTGCCTGCCGAGGGCGCTTTGCCCATTCCGGCCAGGGCAGGTTCCCCCCTCGCGCGACGACGGCGAGCAGGGCCATCGGCCGCCCGCACGCCGCGCCCACCACGCCGCCCACGACGTGAGCCAGCGGAATGGGAACCATGGCCGCCGCTCGACTATCGACAAACATGGTCGTGCCCGTGACCAGTTCGACGATCGTCTTCGCGCCGAATGCCAACGCGAAAGCACAAGCAATCACGACCGATCGCCAACTGCCTTCCGCCACGCCACGGCGGATCAGCGTGACGGTGAGCAGGGCAAACAGGGCCGAATCCAGGCCTGAGAGACCGCGATAGGTCGGCATGTCCGGTATCCAGAACCACAGGGCAGCAGGAATCGCCAATGCACTGGCGCCCAGGCAAATCCAAGTCGCACGGTGCGATTCGCCCATGCAGATGGCCGCAAGGCATACGAATACCGCGGTGTCCCAGAAAAGATGGTCCAACGACCAGTGGGTCAGATGGCAAGTGGCGATCCGCCAGAATTGCCCGGCAGCAATGGCCGTGCGATCATACTGGAGTCCTTCGCTGGCAGTGGGCGCCCAATACACCAAGACGGTCGCCAGTGCAACGAGAGAGGCGGCGACCAGTGCGCCGCCCCTCTTCGACGAGAACCATCGGGTAACAGAATTCATCGCAAGATCCCCGCGTGACCGTTTCAGACTGCCGACTTCCGACGACGCGCCGCCCAACCCAGCCCGGCAAGCCCGGCCAGCAACGCGGCCGAGATGGGATCGATTGCGCCACCGCCTCCAAGCGGGAAAGATGAGCCGCCGCCTGATGGCCGGCCGGGGCTGACAGAATTACCGCCTGCCGGCGTCCCGGTCCATGGATCCGGGTTACTGGCAATTTGCTTCTCGGCAGAAGTGCTCGACGCACCGGCCGAATCGGTGGATGTCATCCGGGCCAGGCTCTCGTCACGCATGCGGGACAACTGCTCGTTCAGTTTCGCCTGCTGCTTTCGATCGCGAGAAAGCCGCAGAAGGTTACGGCGTTCGATCGCCCATCGCTTGTACTCGGCATCGTTCTCCAGTACGAGGAACGACGTGTACTCGGTCACGATGGAATAGAGTTCGCCCAGTCGCACAATCTCGTCCACCACAGCCGATCGGGAACCGGCATTATCGGCCTCGGCCAGCAGCCGTTCCACCTTCTTCTGCGCCCACATGCGTTCGATCTCCGGATTGGCCTGCTCCGCGTCCGGCAATTTGAACTCGACGGAACGCTCGAACGGGGCGCCGGCCACCGTGGCGTGCACGCAGGCCGTCGCGGGCCCGGCCTTGCGATAGCGACCGTAAATGCGTACCGGCATACCGTGGTAGAGGCTGCCAAGCTGCTTTGGCTCTACGTCGTAGACTTCGGCGCCCTTCAACTCAATCCGCAAGTTATCGGCCGCGGGACGAAGCAGTTTGCGATGGAATGCCTTTGCCTGCCGTTGCATGTCATCCTGACCGGAGAGAAACGCCGCCAGCCCACCGCTTCCTTCTGCAATCTGCGAGAGAAGGCCGCGGTTGACGTCGTTCCCCACTCCGATACAGAAGACTCGCGTTCCGTCCGGCCGCGATCGGATAAGCTCGGGTATCTCCTGCCGCTCGTTCTGGTCGGTCAGCCCGTCGCTGAGAATAACCACGTTCAACGGCCGATCGGCCGAAGCATACTTGTAGGCCGCGAGAATGGCGGGACGCAACAGCGTGCCGCCACGGGCTTCCTGGGAAGAAAGAAACTGGGCCGCTGCTTCCAGCGATGCTTCGTCTGCCGCGTGCAGGTCGCTGAAGAGGATCTTCGGCCACAGGTTGAACGTCATCACATCGAAGCGATCTTGCGGGCCGAGCTGGCGAACGAACTCGGCAATCGAATTGCGTGACATTTCCAACCGGCCGTCCAGGCCCATACTCCCGGAAGCGTCGAGGACGAACACATAGTCCATGCCGCTTGCGGCCGGGGCCAGTTCATCGCCTGCAGTCATGGTGAGTTGGAAGTAGCCTTCTTCGCCAGACTGCTTCGACGTGACAAGATCAAGGCCCGTACGTGGCCGTTCGACATGGAATGCAACGACCACATCGCGGTCCATGGCGACATCGTGCGATTCGAGACTCGCCTCCGAATAGGACGGATTGTGGGAAACCACGACGAACTGTTCGCCATGGCTGGGGCTTTCCAGGGCAACAATCGGCGACTCCGATTTCAGCCGCAGCGAAAGCCCGAACTGCTTGGTTGTCGTGTCGGCCCCCGGCCGGACTTCGGTACCCAGCGGATAGACGTAAGTGGCCCAGTCGTGATCAAAGTCCAGTTCCTGATAGTAGGCAATCTGCACTCGCTGTTCAGCCCGTGCCTCGATGGGGAAGATGCGCATCTCGAACGTCCGGAAGTCCTTCTGTTCCAGCAGTCCGGGATCGCGGCGAACCTGCTTGTAGCTATCGTAGATCTCCCGCGCCCGCTTCTTTTCGACTACCTCGCCGATGATTTCCTTGCCACCGATCCACATGCTGAAGTTGGCCACCGAGGCGTTCTTCGGCACCGGAAAGACGTACAGCGCCTCAACCTGCCGATCCTCGGTATTCCGGAATACCTGCGTTACTTCGGTCACGGCGATGCCGTTGTTGATCGTCACGCGCACGTCGTGCTCGACGATTTCCAAGGTACCGCCAAACCCGCCGTCGGCAATGAGCAATCCTGCCGCGTGACTGCGGGTTGCGGTCATGTTCACCAGGGCGATCGCAAGACAGCACGCGACCGCCCATCCCCCCCACCTTCTTCCGATCTGCCTGCAAAAAGTCGTCATCGTATCACCTCCCGGTTCGGAAGCCGGCCGTCCGCGGCAGTCCGGAACCCACGTCCCGGAAGACCGGCTGCCGCAGATGACTCGACCGGCTTTCCAGTTCAAAGGCGGCAGGAGGCCAGGAATATAATGCGGCGGGTGGAAGGAGCTTGCCTATCGCCGCTCGACCAGAAAGAGCTGTTCGGTGACGTGGATGGACCGGTTGTCGAAGTTCCGGCTGCCTCGGAAGGTCAGTTTGTAAACCTTGGTAAGGTGCAACAGGAACGCGCGGCATCGTAATCAATGCGTCTTTCTGAGCTTCACACAGAAATGTCCCAGGGCGTAATCTCGAAGAAAGACTCGGAACGGCAGAACCGAATATCAAACGCCATGAAGAAGTTCACCTGTCCGAGAATCACACTATAGGAAAACCGCTTGGTAGGCGAAGTCGTCACACTGCCTGCTCCTTGTTCAACATTTCCAGAAGTGTTGCCGCGCCGTCGAATGACTCATAAGGAGACCAAAGAGGATAGCATTGATCAGCTACAATCTCATCGCCACTTTCTTCGCGAGCAACATCCATGGCCAATACTTGAATCACATGGAGCTTGTCAGCACGCGAAAGCCCCTGCAACACTGGAACCAACTCAGAAAGCGTCATTGAGACAACCTCCCTCAAAAGGGAACACCATACCCAGCCAATTCTCCCATCTTAGAGGCTATCCGGAAAGTGATATTTACCCAGGCCACCTGAATTGCGTATTGTGCAGCCCTTTGTTATCCCAAAATCAAGGAGCTTGCACATGGACGCGCCGGCACGCAAACGCTATTTGACGGACCTGACCGATGCTCGGTGGGCGATCCTCGAGCCGATGATTCCCCCCAGCCGTCATGGCGGGCGACCGCGGGAAGTGGATATGCGGGAGGTCGTCAATACCATTCTTTACCTCAACCGGACGGGCTGCCAGTGGGACATGCTCCCCCACGACCTGCTCCCCAAGAGCACCGTCTAGGACTATTTCGCCCAATGGCGCGACGACGGCGCGTGGCAGAACATGATCGATGCGCTCCGACGCCAGGTTCGCACTGCGGAAGACCGCGAACCGACTCCCAGCGCCGTCTGCATCGACAGCCAGTCGGTGAAGACGACCGAGATCGGCGGCGAGGAGCGCGGTTACGACGGCGGCAAGAAAATCAAGGGACGGAAACGGCATTTGCTGGTCGATACGCTGGGTCTGCTGGTGGCCGTCGTGGTGACTGCCGCGGGACTCGACGACGGCGCCGCCGCGCCGCAGGTGTTGGGGAAGATCACGCCCGAGGACTTCCCCCGGTTGACGGTCATCTTCGGCGACAACAAGTATCACAACCACGCTGCGGAGGCCTGGCTGAACGAACATCGTCCCAATTGGCGGATCGAGGTCAAAAAGCGTCCCGAGGGGGCCCACGGCTTCACGCCATTGGAGAATCGCTGGGTGGTGGAACGCACCAATGCCTGGAATGGTCGCTGTCGTCGCAACAGCAAAGACTACGAACGGCGGCCGGATTCGAGTGCCGCGATGATCCGCGTAACCAACATCCACCTGATGCTTCGCAAGCTCTCGCCGGAGGCCCGGCCCCAGTTCCAATACCGCGTCGCCGCCTGAAACCCAAGAAAAGCCGAGAAAACCTTCCGAATAGACTCTTAGAAACCTCGGTCAGCCGGGCTAGCCCGGATTATCCACGATAGGTAGGGTGGG
Organism: Thermoguttaceae bacterium; assembly: GCA_040772845.1. Taxonomy (GTDB): domain Bacteria; phylum Planctomycetota; class Planctomycetia; order Pirellulales; family Thermoguttaceae; genus PWXP01. Next base: position 221,434 of record JAXGXG010000002.1, on the reverse strand, counting down.
TCAAGCAAGCCGCTTCCTTGGTGGGGCATCGGTCGCCGGTGTCGGCGTCTTTCCAAGCGGCGGATTGGAAATCAGCTCGGTTGCGGCTTGTGCGGACCCACCAATGATTTACGCGACCTTGACCCACCTTGCGTAGATGAATCAGCCGGCCTAGGAGCCGAAGAAAAGGCGCAACCATGCGCAGACGCGACTTTCTCAAGACCACCGGCGCGACGTCGGTGGCCGTTCCGTACCTCTTGCCATCCGGCGCCATGGCGGCAAAAGCGAACGAGAAGCTTACGTTCGGGCACATTGGCGTGGGCGGGATGGGCGGCGCTCAAATGCGCGACATGAAGAGTCGTGCGGACCGGGGCGACGTGAATATCGCCGCCGTATGCGATATCGACGAGCGCCGGCTGGAAAACGCGTCGCGCACCGCTGGCGCGCAGGCCGACGTCTACCGCGATTACCGCTACCTGCTCGAACGGAAGGATATCGATGGAGTGATCATTGCCACGCCCGACCACTGGCACGCGCTGCAAATGGTGCATGCGGCCGAGTGCGGCAAACATGTCTACGTCGAAAAACCTGCCTGCTGCACCATCGGCGAAGGCAAGGCCATGCTCGAAGCGGCCGACCGGGCCGGTATTGCCGTCCAGTTGGGGACCCACGGGCTCAGTTTGATGGACCGCCCGCAACGGTATCCGTACGTGATCTGACGCAACGTCCTTGGCGATTTTCGCGCCGGAGGTCAGGCTGGCTTCAGGCCACGGCTTATTGACGACTGGGAGCGATTCTGCTATGTTGTGGTGAACTGGTGGTGACGGCATCGCATGCCTCGAGTCATTACGAGGGTAGTGGAGGTGGATTGTTGAATTATCGAACGCCAATACCCAAGAATCAGCTTGCGTCATTCTGCCGCGAGAACGGAATCCGACGCCTAGCCATCTTTGGCTCGGCGCTGCGAGTCGACTTCAGGCCCGACAGCGATGTCGATGTGTTGGTGGAATTCGAACCCGGGCGGACACCGGGCCTTTTCGGAATGGCTCGCATCGAGCGGGAGTTATCCTCGCTATTCGACGGGCGAAAGGTTGACCTTCGCACACCCGAGGACCTCAGTCGGTATTTTCGACAACGTGTCCTCGATGAAGCAGAGGTGCAATATGCGCAAGGATGATGGAGTAATCCTGCGCCACATGCTCGATGCTGCCCGTGAGGCGCTGTCATTTGCGCAAGGACGAAACCGGACCGACCTGGACTCGGATCGGCAGCTCACTTTGGCACTGGTTAAGGCCATCGAGATTGTTGGGGAAGCGGCTTGTCAATCATCAAATGGAGTTCGAGGCGAGTTGCCGGGTGTTCCCTGGGCAGACATGATTGGTATGCGCCACCGCTTGGTGCATGCCTATTATGACATCAATCTCGACGTGCTTTGGCAGACCGTGCAGCACGATCTGCCCTTGCTTGTGGAAGCTTTGGAGCCGCATTTGGGTCCGCCACGGCCTTGACGACTGGCGGCATCCCCCTGTTGCAAATCTGGCTCGTCGCCTGATGGGGTGCCCCGAGCGGTATCCGTATTCAGACCGGATTATTCATCTACGTAGGGTAGGTCAAGGTCGCGCAGGTCGTTGGTGGGTCCGCACAAGCCGCAACCGAGCTGATTTACAGTCCGCCACCTGGAACAAGGCCGGGCATCAGCGACCCGTGACCCAGCAGAAGAAGCGGCTTGTTTAACCCACCCTGCCTATCGTGAATAATCCGGGTCAGGGCCGGAATCGCTTCAGATCGAGTTCCGTGATCGCCCGGTAGTGTCTGTCGTTGCCGGTCAGCAGCGGCCGGTTGGCTTCAATGGCGGTGGCGGCGATCAAGGCGTCGGGCATGGACAATGCCGAGGCCAGCGCATATTCCTCCATGTAGATGGATGCACGATGCCCGATGTTCTCGGTCAGCGGCAGAGACTGTACTTGCAGATCCATCAGGAATGCTTTGATGGCCTTCATTTCCCCCTTGTCGCGCGCGCCTTGGAGCAACTCCATATAGGTGATCACGGAGATTGCCGGCTGCTCGGACTGATCGACGGCTTCCGCTGCCTTGGCGTTTCCGCGAAGCACCCAAATGAGTACATCGGTGTCAAAGATCATCAAAGCGACCCTTGCGCAGGTTTCGAACGTAGGCAGCAACGTCGGCCAAGTCGTCGCGGTTTGCCCACATGCCGAATGAGGGGTGCTCTGACGCCTTGGCGACAGTCCGCCTTGTCGCGTCTGTGATGGGCTGCATCACCGCGGCAGGCTTGCCGCGGTACATGACCGTCACCGGCTCGTTGCGGTGCAGCGCCCGAATGATCTCGCTGGACTTCTTTCTCAAATCTACGAACGATGCCTTCACTGGGACCTCCTGCAAGTGACCACTCTAACTGTACACTACAGACCCATCGTTGGCAAGCCCCCCCATCGAATGTACAAACTTTTTCACTGAAGCCATTCGCAAGACGCCGCATCGAGTTTCTGCCACAATGCGATTTTGGTGCGGAATGCGATGTGGTTCTCGAGAATCGCAAGTGCATTTGAAGTGGTCATTCTAGCTATACGGCATACACCTACATGAAGGGAGCTACTAGATTCCTTCGCTGAAAGCTTTTGCACGACCGGATCGTTACCTTTGAATTACAATGCGGTTCATGTGCGCCGTTGAGTCGTTAGACTCCGTTTCCGAACTGGGCGCGGCTTATCAACTTCGTTGTACGTTGAGCGAGGACCTTCTCATGAAACCGTTGCTCGTTTCGGTCGCGTTGGTTGCGTTCGTCCTGCTTACCCCGTTCGCATCGCAAGCGGCCATCATCACGGCCAGTAGCGCCACAACCAGCGGAGGCGCCTATTCAGGCACCTCGATTGCCTATACCGTGAACGGCAGCGGTTTGAATGGTCCGGTGACCGATGCGAACTACGGCGCAATTACGCATTCGTTCGGCGTCTACCCTGCCACTGCCGGGCATCGATGGGTCGATACCAACAACACTTCGGCCACACATATCACTTTCGGTTTTGCGGCCCCGAAGAACATCGATCAGTTGCTGATCTGGAACTACACGCAGGCAGGAGGTCTGAACGATCGTGGAATCAGGAACTTCGACGTTCAGGTGGATACCGGATCGGGCTTCACCACGGTGGCCAGCGCCAGCATCAACGCGGCGCCAAACGATCAGTCGCAACACACGCCGCAGGTTGTCGCCATCGGCGCGCATGTGGGCGTCGAGCAACTGCGATTGCTGAACGTTACCAACCAGGGCAGCACCAGCGCGATCGGCCTCGACGAGGTCTGGTTCCGCGATAGTTCCTACCGGTTCGGCGAGCCCTCGCCGGGCTTTGTCGGCGTGTTGGGAAACGAGACGTCGACGGATCGCGCGGTTGTGGAGGACACCGCGGCAGGAACCTTCTGGACAAACGCCTACGGTGCGCCCGTAGCCGGCACCGTGAGTGAAGTGACGTTGCGGTTTCAGGGCCAGAGTGGTGCATTCGAACTCTTTCAGTTACGCCCAACCGGCATTGCGAATCAGTACAACGTCATCGCGCGCAGCGGCGCCATTACGCCCTCCGGCGCGATCGGCGAGGAGCTTGCTTGCGCATTCCCCGGAGGTGCGGGAGCCGCAACGGAGTTTCACCTGCAGCCAGGTGACATGCTGGGGCATTACGGGCAGGGGTTGGCTTTCACGATCAAAGGCAACACCGTTGCCGCCCACAACAACCAGTATATCTACACCAACGCACCATCGGCGCCGTCGGGGGTGATCACCCTCGGAGAAGGCGGTTTCCCACGAAGCGTCCATTCGGCCGATTACGCATGGTCGGTCGATCTGCCAGGGTTTGTCGAAACGGTCGGGCCCGGCGCCGGCAAGGCGGGCTCGCCGGACGGCGCGACCCGTTTGTTGGTGGTGCTCGATCACGATCCCTTCACCAAGGCCGGCGTGCTCAGCACGTGGCAGTGGTTTAACGATACCTCAGGCACCGGCGGCCGAAAGCTGACGCCGGTTCTACTGCGGACGGTGGACGACGTTCTTACTTCGGTTGGCATCGGCACAACGCGGATTGGCGGCGAGAACGGCTTTCAACAATACGGTTTTGACCTGGTTGCCGGCACCGATGCCGTCCAACCGGGAGACCTGTTCGGCTTCTACTACGGGGACAGTACAGGCGAGACTCATGCAGGTTCGGTGCAGTTCGCGGGCTTGTCGGGCGGGCCGACGGTGCGGCTCTTTTCTGACCACAACGGCGTCCAGCTTGGCGACACTTACACGAATGCGGCCTATACCTTGAACCGCTGGTACAGTATCAACGCCTCGACCGTTCCCGAACCGGGCGCCTGGATACTGCTCGTTTCGGCACTGGCCTTCGGGCTGCTCGTGCGCCGCCGGTGAGGATGCTGGGGAATGAACGGCAAGTCTGGTACGATGAACGTTGGAAAGAACATGGCTGTCAACAACCCGAAATCGAGACGGCGGAATCGAAGGCGCGGGTTCACCCTCGTTGAATTGCTGGTGGTTATTGCTATTATCGGCATCTTGATCGCGCTGCTGCTGCCAGCGGTGCAAAGCGCAAGGGAAGCGGCGCGACGAATGCAATGTTCAAACAACCTCAAGCAAATCGGTTTGGCGCTGCATAACTACCATGCGGCGCACGGATGCCTTCCTTACGGCTCCGGCGGTTGCTGCGGCCGTACAACTCAACAAGCCCGAGGGGGAATATGGTGTACGCTGATACTGCCGCACTTGGAGCAGCAGTCGCTCTACGACGCAATCGATTTTCAACTGCATCACCAGGATCTTCCGGAGAGCGTCGTCAAGACGCCGATTCCGGTGTACGCATGCCCAAGCGATGCGGCCGGGGCCGATGTGATTCTCGCCGGGCGTTACGATCGCGACAACGCGCCGGTTGCAATGGGGCTCTGGTACAGCGCCTCGATGGGACCTACGCACCCGGATAGTTGCCTTTTCTGTCCCGATACGACACCCTCGCCCGATAACTGGTGCTGCCAGGGCTGGAACTTCGGCACTGGCGCGGGGGGCGGCTATTCGGCCGGAAGCAGCGCGGGTATGTTCGGCCGGCATCACAGGATTGTCCGGTTCGAGGACGTGCGGGACGGGCTGTCGAACACGCTCATGGTGGGCGAGACGCTGCCTCGCCAGTGCAGTTTCCTTTCGGCATTTGCGGTGAACTTCAACGTATCACCGACCGCCATTCCATTGAACACGTTGCTTTCCAACGAAGAGAATCCGCGGAGCGATTGGTATCGCGTGTGCGGCTTCAAGAGCCGGCACATCGGGGGCGCCGGCTTTGCGATGGCCGACGGGAGTATCCAGTTCATCTCCCAAACCATTGACTTTCGACTCTATAACGAGTTAGGCACCCGTGCGGGTGGCGAGACGGCATTGGTCCCATGACCGAGCAGTTCAAACATGTACAAGAATAGCCAACCCTTCGAAGCCTTGGAAACCGGGTTCCGGTCCGCGGCTATCTGCGCCATGGCCGTGCTCATTGCCGGCGCCGGATGCCGCGGCAACGATTCGGGCGCCGTGCCTGTCTGCGGCCGTATTACGTACCATGGAGGCGCATGGCCCACCGGAGGCAACATCTACTTCCTGCCAGAAACGCCGGCCAACACACATGGCCATCATCCCGGCATGGCTTCCTTCGGACGCGACGGCGCATTCACCGTCCGCACCTTCGTTGCAGGCGACGGTTTGACGCCGGGAACCTACGTGGTCCGAATCGAGTGCTGGAAGACGCCGCCGAGCATGGGCGGTCCTCCGCCGGAGAGCCACGTGCCGGCCGATTACCTCACGGGGCGGAAATTGCTGCCGAAACTCGTTGTCGAGCCGGACGCGGAACAGGTCTGGTTCGAGCACGACATTTCACCTTCAGATGCCGACAACACGACCGCTTCTTCCAACGACGAGCCGTCGCGCGCCCGAAGCGTTCTTTCTATCGTGAAACGACTACCCATTTGCCCGCCAGGCGTTCCGGCAGCGCGTGTCTGCCACGCATCAACGCCTGCATCCCCACCTGCCTTCCCGTTTTAGGAGAACACCATGAGTGCCACGCCCAATCCCAAGAGTTCGCTCGCCGGCCAATCCCGCCGGCAGTTTCTCAAACGTTCCGGTCAAGTGGCCGCCGTATCGGCGCTGGCGGGCATCGCCGTCCCGAAGTGCCATGCTCAAGGCGACTCGACCATCAAGCTGGCGTTGATCGGCTGCGGGAGCCGCGGGAGCGGGGCCGTAGGGAATGCCTTTTCAACCACCGGCGGACCCGTCAAACTGCATGCGATGGCCGACCTGTTCGAGAATCGACTGGAAGGCAGTTACAAGCGGCTGTCGGAGCAGTTTCCGGACAAGGTCGATGTGCCGCCCGAACGCCGGTTTCTCGGGTTCGATGCCTACAGACATGCGATCGACTTGCTGGGCCCCGGCGATGTGGCCATGCTGACCACACATGCGAACTTCCGCCCGTCGCATTTCGAGTACGCCGTTGCCAAAGGGGTGAACGTGTTCGCCGAGAAGTCGTTCGCCGTCGATGCGCCGGCCACCCGGCGCTGGCTGAAAGCCGCCGAGCTTTCGGAGCAGAAGAAGCTGAAGATGGCCTGCGGGCTCATGTGGCGGCATTCGAAGGCCCGCCAGGAGGTAATCCAGCGGATTCATGATGGCGAGATCGGCGATGTGAACATGCTTCGCATCTACCGCGTGCATGGTCCGAGCCATTGTCCGCCTCTGCCCAAAGGAGCCAATGAACTGCTCTTCCAGCTCCAACGCGCGAGCCGGTTCAACTGGGCCGCGGGAGGATTCCTCGTCGACTGGCAGTGCCACAACATCGACGTCGCGTGCTGGACCAAGGGCGCCTGGCCCGTTAGTGCCCAGGCCATGGGCGGGCGGTGCTATCCGCAGGCAGGCAATCTTTTCGACCACTACGCCGTTGAATATACCTTCGCGGACGGCGCGAAGCTATTCACCTTCGCAAGGCACATGCCGGACTGCTGGAGTACCTACTCCGACTATGCACATGGCAGCAAGGGGTCGGCCGTAATCATGTCGAGCCTGAGCGATCCAAAGCCGCGTATCTGCAAGGGGCAGGATGTTGACAAAGGCGAGGTCGTCTGGGAATTCGGCCGAGGTGACAACAATCCGTACGTGGAGGAATGGCAGCTTCTGCTGGACGCCATTCGCAACGATACGCCGCACAATGAGGCCCGCCGGGCCGGCGAGGCGAACCTGGCCTCACTGCTGGGCCGGACGGCCGCCCATACCGGTGCGATGGTCACATGGGACGAGATGCTCAACTCCAATTTCCAGTTCGTCGAGAATATCGACGCCATGACCTTCGAAAGCCCCGCGCCCATCCAGGCCGGTCCCGACGGCGTTTACGATCCGCCGCTGCCCGGTGTGACCAAGGAAATATAGTAGCCAAACTCGATTCCATTGTTCGCAAGTTTGGAGTATCACAAAGGGCCACCTGCGGGCTTGTCCCGCCGGAGCCGTGGTCAGTGAGCGAACGAGCACGACTGCGCCGAATCTTTCCCCCGCACGTGCCGCCGCCGGAGACGGCGGCACGTGCGGGGGAGAAGCGTAACTTGGACGCCGCAGTAGCCAATTGACCAGCGCTCCGGGCCGGACAAGCCGGCCGGTGGCGGTAGAAATCGATCCAGGAGACTCACATGAAGTTCGCACAGAATGACAACATCAAGAATCACCATGGCGTCGTTTCCCGCCGCAAGTTTCTGTCTCATTCGGCCGCCGCCGTCGCCTGCGTTGTGGCCGGCAGGGCGCGGGCGGCGCCATCCCCTGCACCATGGAAAATGCGACTCTCGACCTCGTCCATCCAGTTCACAAGCTTGCCCATCGAACAGGCATGCGAGCGGATCGCGGCCCTCGGTTTCGAGGCCATCGACATCTGGTCGCCTCATGCAGGTTGCCCCCACCTGGATGATGCCAAGGATCGGTTGGGCGTCGATGGGCTGAAGGCAGTGCTCCGGCGGAACAAACTGAAGACGTACGCCTGGTCTGTCTACAGGGGCGGCTTCCGAAAATATGCGGATTTCATCGGCGCGATGGGCGGCGGCATTGCGGTTCGCGGCAGCGCGCCGCCTTGCCCACCCGGCGAGTTGGTCGCGCGTATGAAGGAGTTCCTTGAACGGATGAAGCCGGAACTGGAATTGGCTGAAAAGCACGACGTCTACCTCGCCAGTGAAAACCACGGCAACGCCCTGCTCGACTCGCTGGACTCGCTGAAGGCCTTTGTCGATCTCAACCGGAACCCCCGGCTCGGCATCGCCCTGGCGCCCTACCACCTGCAACGAAGCGGCGTTGCTGTAGAAGATGCAATCGCAATCTGCGGCAAACAGTTGTTGTTCTTCTACGCCTGGCAGAATCAGCCCGGCACGCAGCAGCTTCCAGGCATCGGGCCAACCGACTTCACACCATGGTTGGCGGCGCTGGCGAAGATTGACTACCCGTGGTACGTCAATCCGTTCATGCACGGCGAACCGGAACCGGACGCCATGACCGCAGCCCTTCGCAAGTCGCGCGAGTACCTCCTGCAGCGGAAGCAACACCTGCACACATGAAGGCGTTATCGAAACTGCCTGAAGGACGTAATGCCGCCGCCGTATTCGGAACCATCCATCGCATGAGTCTTCACTTCACAAGGAATTACCGATGAACATTGGCGTTTTTCTCCTGATCGAGCCGTTTGCGAGTGTCGAGAAACAGCTCGAACGGGCCAAGGCGATGGGCTTCACCCATGCCGATATCACGGACACCAACGCAGGCGGCAGCATGCTCGGCTCGGCCGGCTTCTCGCCCACGATCAGCCTGGACGACAACCCATTCGAGATCCGGCGACTGTTCGACAGGTACGAAATGACGCCATCGACCGTCTGCGCGCACGCAATGCTGCTGGAGCCGAGCAACCCGGGCCTCTTCGGCACGGCCGAGATCATGAAGGCCATCAAGTTCGCCGCGGCCATCGGCATCAAAGACGTCATAACGACCGAGACCGATCCACGGTCGTCGTGGGCCCGGAGCCTGACGCACGAGCAGCAGGTGTTCATTACGGCCGAGAAGCTATGCACGCCCGTCCGAATGGCTGCCGACTACGGCGTGCGTCTGTTGCTGGAGCCGCACGGGCCGGTGAGCGACTCGATCCGCGGCTTGCAGGACGTGTTCGATCTGCTGGGCAACCCCGAGTCGCTGGGTGTAAACCTCGATACGGGCAACTCCTGGCTGGGCGGGGCCGATCCGGTCGAAATGGCGCGCGTATTCAAGTACAAGATTCACCACGTCCACTGGAAGGATCTGCCGGCCGAATGGGAATCGAAACGCGGCAGCGAGTACGGCTGCGGGTTTTCGACTATCGCTTTGGGCGATGGTGTGATCGATATTCAAGGTGTCTGCAAAGTCCTGCAGGATGCCCCGATCGAAAGCTCGACGCTCGAAATCATCGGTTCCGAAGAAATCCTGAAGAAGAGCGTTGCTTTTCTGCGGGCCAACGGCATGTAGCCGCCACCGTGTTCGCACCCCACCGGCACAGGGCCGGTGGGGATGGCAGTTGCCAAAAATGGGTTCGGCGGGGCTGTGCCTTTACGCGCCGAACTTCTCGAGGCGGCCGGCGTGGGCCAGCAGTAGGGGCATGAGATAGACGGCCTGGAAATGCCCCAGTTCGCCCGTGCGCGCTTCGCGCTCGTTGAACGCCTGGCAGTGATCGAACCGGCAGGTGTCCGATGCGATTAGCACGGGCACGGCATGCCAGCTATGACTGGCCATTTTGGCAGGCGTGCTGTGATCGCCGGTAACGGCCATGGCGGTCGGGCCCAGGGCCTCGACGCGCGGCACGATGCGGTCGAAATCCTCGGTGGCCTTGACCTTGGCGTCGAAATCGCCGTCCTCACCACGGCTGTCGGTGTACTTGAAGTGGACGAAGAAGAAATCGTAATCGTCCCAGGCCTTTTCAAGGACGTCGATTTCCTCGTCAAGCGATTTGGGCTGCCCAACCACGTCCATTCCGACCAACTGAGCCAGGCCCTTGTACATCGGATAGACGGCAATGGCAGCCGCCTTCAACCCGTAAACCTCTTCGTAGGTGGCCAGATGCGGCTTCTTCGAGAAGCCACGCATGGTCAGCCCGTTCGCCTTCGCTTCGCCAGCGAGCATCTTGGTTGCCTGCGAGACGAACTCGGCTGCAATCTTAGCCGTCTTCTCGCTCTCGGCATCGGCCGCCTTCGGCGCGAGGGGAGGAACGCCTGTCTTCTGCGGATCGGTATCGGCCACGTTGCCGCCCAGTCCCTCGCCGCGGAAGACAACAACGAATCGATGCTCCTGCACCGGCTCCACGAATACCTCAATACCTGGAATCTTTACGGCGCGAAGCTTCCTGGCAAGCGGGGCGCTTTGGTCGGTAGGGATGCGGCCAGCACGCCGGTCGGTAATCTTGCCGTCGGCATCCAGCGTACAGAAGTTACAGCGGATGGCCACATCGTTGGCCTCCAGCTTGAAACCGACCCCCGTTGCCTCCAAGGCCCCGCGGCCGATCAGGTACTTCACCGGATCGTACCCGAACAGGCCGAGATGCCCGGGCCCGCTGCCCGGCGTAATTCCCGGAGCAATGGGGTACATCATGCCGAGCACACTGCGGAGCGCCAAGGCATCAAGGTTGGGCGTCCGAGCTGTTTCCAACTCGGTGCGTCCCCCTGGCATCAGCGGGAGGCCCCCCAAACCGTCGGCCACAAGGAGGACGATCTTCGAGTTGTTCTTCGACTTCAGTTCACGTGCGAGTTGCTGGATATCCATGAAAACATCCTTCCGAGGGATTGAGGGCGGACAGGCAAAACCCCTATTACAGCAGAATCGTCCGTTTTGGCAAGGAGCCTCCGTTGCGAAAGCGGCATGACGCCCCCCAAAGGGCAAACCGAAACAGAATTGCATCCTGGAAGAAGCCACCGGCCGGCTCGTCCGGGCTGGAGCCGTGGTCCGTTGGCTACTGATTGGCCCTACCGAATAGGGGCTTACCCCACTGTACCCCCCATTCCGCGTAACGAGGGGTGCATTGACATTCGCGTTGCATCGCGTATATTTACTCAGTGTGTTGAGCAAATTGCTAAACCCTTTGGTGATAACATGTTCCAACGCAATCAGGTCGCCATCTTGCGGCAGCGATTGCAGGAGCCCCGACGTTTCATCCAAATACTGTCGGGTCCACGACAAACGGGCAAGACCACGATCGCCCGTCAGGTCCTGAACGCCTGGAACGGAGGGCGCACGTGGTACGCTTCGGCCGATGAACCCACGCTCCAAAACGAAGCCTGGCTGGAGCAGCAATGGGAGCTGGCTCGACTCCGCCTGTGCAGCTCCCCAACCAGTGATGCGATTCTGATTCTTGATGAGGTCCAGAAACTGCCCCGTTGGTCAGAGACCGTCAAGCGGTTGTGGGACGAAGACACCCTCGCCCAGCGACAATTGAAGGTAGTGTTGCTTGGGGCGTCGGCCCTGTTGTTGTCTCGCGGACTGACCGAGAGTCTCGCTGGTCGTTTTGAGGTTCTGCCGGTTACCCATTGGGGGCTCTCCGAAATGCGGCAGGCGTTCGGCTTCTCTACGGAGGAGTACGTCTATTTTGGCGGATACCCGGGAGCTGCGGCTCTGTCCAATCACCTCCAACGTTGGCGCGAGTACATCAAGAATTCACTGATTGAGACGAGCGTGTCGAAGGACATTCTGCTGCTCCAACGGGTCGACAAACCGGCTCTGTTGCGCCGACTTTTCGAATTGACTTGTTCTTATTCCGGTCAGGTTCTCTCCTACCAGAAGATGGTTGGCCAACTCCATGACGCGGGAAACACCACAACCTTGGCTCACTACCTGGACCTGCTCAATGGCGCCGGCTTTGCAACGGGACTAAGCAAGTTCTCCGGTCAGGCAGTGCGAAGCCGTGCTTCAAGCCCGAAGTTGCTTGTGCTCAATACGGCTTTGATGTCGGCACTCGATGCTCGATCGTTGCCCGAGTTGCTCAACCACCGCGATGACTGGGGGCGTTGGGTGGAAAGTGCCGTTGGAAGCTGGCTAGCCAACAGCATTTGCGGAACTGGCATCACTCTGCAGTATTGGAGGGAGCGGGATCGAGAGGTCGATTTCGTGCTTTCGCGCGGCGATCGTCTTGTGGCGATCGAGGTCAAATCAGGGCGTCGACGCACGACGACCCCTGGCATCGAATTGTTTGCCTCCCGTTTCCCGGTCACGCGCCGCCTGCTAGTCGGAGGCCAGGGAATCCCTGTGGATGAGTTCCTCACCGCCCCAGCGGAGCAATGGCTCCAATAGGGGGGGCAAGCAATTCCTTCTGGGGCCCTGGTCAGTTGCCGGAAAACTTGCGATACTTCGCTCTGCAGAAGAAAGGTCGCGATTCGGACGTTTCTCACCGGCGCATCCCTGTTTGTGCGATGGCATGGTGTGTGATTGGCGGCAGATCGCGATCGACCACAGATACTGTCGCGACCTTGTTCTCGCCTGCGTGAAGATTTCCGGTTCGTCGCCTCAAGAAGGAGTGAATGCGACCATGCCCGTCTCGCCCATCGTCTATGATTATTCCAAGCTGATCGTGCCCGACGACGCGCCGGCTTTTGTCCGCCAGACGGCCCTCGTCAATGCCGACCTGAAATACGTTGCACCGCGATTGACGCTCTGTCGGCAGGAGGTCGTGGAAAACGCAGGGCTCTGGGCGACTCGCGGCCCTGTCCCGCCGGAAAAGCAGCCGCTCGACGCTGCTTTCTTCGACCTGCCCAACCAACTCCTGGATGAAGAACGCGACCTGCTGGACCAGATCATGGCCACGGGCGACCGCTTGGCCAGGCTGTGCAACCGCGTCATCGTACTCGGCATCGGCGGTTCGTATATGGGCGCCCGCGCCGTCTTTGAAGCTTGTTGCCACCCTTACCACAACGAACTGGATCGAACCGCGCGCGGCGGACGCCCGCAGATCTACTTCGCCGGCAATAATCTCGACAACGATTCAACGCAGGGCCTTCTCGACGTGCTGGGCGAGGCTGACGACTGGGGGATTGTCGTCATCAGCAAGAGCGGTGGCACGCTGGAAACCGCCGTGGCGTTCCGCCTGTTTCTGGATGCCCTTCAGAAGGGCTGCAAAGGCGACATGAAGAAGGTGCGCGAACGTGTCGTGCCGGTAACCGGAAAGACTGGCCGCCTGCGTGATCTGGCCGAAGCGCTGGAATTGCCGGAAACTTATCCCATTCCAGACGGTGTCGGCGGACGATTCTCCGTCCTCAGTGCGGTAGGCCTGCTGCCGGCCGCCATCATGGGCGCCGATGTCGAAAGACTGCTCGAAGGCGCAGTCGCCATGAACGACGCCTTCCGGCAGTCGGCGCCACTGGAAAACCCGGCATTGGACTACGCGGGCATCTCGTGGCTGATGCAAACTCGCCGCAACGCGAATATCCGCGTCCTCTCCACCTGGGGCGATCGCCTGGAGGCAGTTGGCCTTTGGTACGATCAGCTTTTGGCCGAAAGCCTCGGCAAGCATGGCCAGGGGCCAACGCCGCTCACGGTGGTCAATACGCGAGATCTCCATTCCCGAGGCCAGCAGCACCAGGAAGGATCCCGCGACAGACTCATTACGAATCTGGTCGTGGAAACGTGCCAGCGCGAACCGATCACCGTTGAACGGTCGGACTACGATCAGGACCGGCTCAACGAGTTGGCCGGCCGCAGCCTGCCGGAGTTCCTTACTGCCGCCCAAGCCGGAACCGACCGGGCCTACCTGGACGATTACCGCCCCATGGCGGCCATTCGACTGCCTCGTCGCGATGAAGCGTCGCTGGGCCAACTGTTCCAGATGCTCATGATTGCCACGGTGGTTGAGGGACGCCTGATCGGTATCAATCCCTATGGCCAGCCGGGCGTGGAAGCGTACAAGCACAACATGAACTCGCTATTGCGAAAGTAGTCACCCATTGCCCCCTTTCAGTCTATCCTGCCATGCCGAATATCGAGAACAAGACTGCCTTGGCCTTTGTGGCCCATCCCGACGACGCCGAATTCCATTGCGGCGGTACGCTGATTCGCCTGGTCGCCGCCGGCTGGGATGTCCATATCTGTACGGTTGCCAACGGTGACTGCGGAACCATGACGGAGAACCGATGGGCCATTGCCGGCATTCGAACGGCCGAGGCCGATCGGGCGGCAAAACTGATTGGCGGCACCTATCACTGCCTGGGCGAAAGCGACGGGCTTGTCGTGTTCGACAAGGCGACCGTCCAGAAGGCCGTCGACCTGTTCCGGCGCGTGACGCCTTCACTCGTATTCATCCATCCACGGCAAGATTACATGATGGATCATGAGATGTCCTCGCTGCTCGGGCGAGCGGCCAGCTTCATGTTCGGGACGCCGAATGCCTCTGCATTCCCCCTGAAGCCCGATACCAGCGTACCGTACCTTTATTACTGCGACCCGGTGGAAGCGCGCGATCACTACGGCAACATCGTGAAACCAACGACCTACGTGGATATCACCCCGGTGTTGGAGAAAAAGACGGAAATGCTGGCGTGCCACGCCAGTCAACGCGAATGGCTTCGCGCCTATCACGGCGACGATGAATACCTGCACTCGATGCAGCGAGCAGCGGCCATGCGAGGCGGCGAAGTTGGCTTGCCGGCCGCCGAAGGCTTCATCCAGCATCTCGGCCACGCATATCCGCGAAACGACCTTTTGGAAGAACTGTTCGGCGAATAGGAACCATGGCTTAGCGTTCTCTAAAGAACTGACGATCCGGCAAGGACAAGGAGGAATTGTTATGGCGCGCGCGCTCAGTAAAGTTGCACACGATTGGTGGGATTACACGACGCTCGACGAGCAGCTACTCAACGACGCGGCGAAACTCACGCCCGGCGATCTCGCCGAGCTGTCGAGGCCCGGCTTCAACGTGGTCATGTTCGACACGCTCGAAGAGTTCTACATGGCCGAGGCGCTCGAGTACATCAACGCGTGGAAACAATCGACGGCCGACAACCCGGCCGGAATTTGCGGCCCCATCGGCCCGACCGAGCAGCTTCCGCTCGTCGCCCGCCTGGTCAACGAACTGGAACTCGACGTGCGCGACGCCCACTTCTGGGGCATGGACGAATGGTTCAACGAAGACGGCGCCCCCGTCTCGCCGGACCATCCGCTCTCGTTCGTCAAGGCCGACAAGGAACTCTGCTTCGACCGTATCGATCCCAAGCTCCGTATGCCCGACGCGCATCTCCGCTTTCCCACCAACGATCTGCCCGGCTACACGCGCAGCTACGATGAGATTCGCTGCCTGGTCATGCAGGGCGGGCAGGGCGAAACGAAGCACTGGGCGTTCAACGACCCGCCGCGGCGCGTGGGGCAGTACCAGGACGCACCGCCCTCGCCCGAAGAATACCGTAAGCTGGCCGCTCGCGTTGCCGACCTGCACCCGATGACGCTCATCCAAAATGCACGCACCTCGGGCGGCGGGCAGGTGCAACTCGTCCCGCGCACTGCGGCAACGGTCGGTCCCGTCGAAACATGGAAGGCCGAAAAGGTCTCCATCTGGCATCCCGGCCATCACGATAACCCGTTCGGAATGCGATTGACAACCCTGATGATCTCCAAACGCATTCCCGATAGCTCCGTACCCATGTCGCTGCTGGCCGATCATCCGAACGTCCAGTTCAGCTTCTACCGGGGCGGCATCGGCAGTACGGCCACCGAAATGCACTAGGCGCCCGGTGAAGACGAATCCCGTCAAACAGATACTCCGCCGGGGCGAACCCAGTTTCGGAACGTGGCTGTCGCTGGGAAACCTGCACGCCACGCGATTGCTCGCCCGTGCCGGTTTCGACTGGCTTACCGTCGATCTCGAGCACTCGGCCATTGACTGGTCGCAGGCGGCCGCCTTGTTCGGCGCCATCGCCGATGGCGGCTGTGTGCCGCTTGCCAGGGTGCCCGAGGGCAACCACCATCTGATCAAGCGGGTCCTGGACGCCGGCGCGTGGGGCATTGTCGTTCCGATGGTCGAAACGGTCGAGCAGGCACAGACGGCCATCGCAGCCGCCAAGTATCCGCCGGAGGGGAACCGAAGCGCCGGCGGCGGGATGCATTCTTTGGGCTTCAATGCCTCCATCGAAGAATACCAGCGGTGTGCAAACGACGCAATTCTGGTCGTGCTCCAAACAGAGAGCCCGGCAGGCGTTGAGCAGGCCGACGCCATCTATCGGTTACCCGGTTGCGATGCCGTTTTCGTCGGCCCCGTCGATCTGCGCTTCACCATGCGAAAGCCGGACGGCGCGTTCCCCACGGACGAGGAGCACGAGGCGATGATCCGGCAGGTCATCGCCGCCGGTCGCAGGACTGGCACACCCACTGGAATTCACGCATTCGATGCTCGCGACGCACTGCGCCGGGCCGAGCAGGGCATGCAGTTCATCGCCGTCGGCAGCGACCTCTGGATGATGAACCAGACCGCAGAGCAGACCGTCCGGACCCTCTGGCCTGAAGGTGACCGGAACGACCTGGCACGGTACTAGGGTTCCCGAACGAGTCATTGGCCGGTTTTGCTGCTGGTGGAACTCTACTGCACGGCCGGCAAGTATGGCCCGGCGTTCGAGGACTTGTTCTTCTCGGTTCTCGAACAGGTCATGCTGGCCGATGGCGTGATCGACACGGCCGAGCAGTATTATTTGCTGAAGATGCTCTACTCAGACCACGAGATTCGCCCCCGCGAGCGGGAGTTTCTGCTAAGACTCCGGTCGCTTTCGGACCTGAGCCCCGAAATGGAGTCGCTCTGCGACGAAGCCCTTTCGGCCCATCCAACCCAGTGGAGCGTCGGCGGCAGCTAGACGCTTTCGGCGCGTTGCCGTACGGCGCGGCGGGGCCGTTTTGGAGTACGGCGACTTGTTACCGTTTTCTCCTCTGCAACGCCAGCGTAACGCCACCGGTGCGGCGTACTGCCAGAACCGAGCGCAGTGCAGAAGAAGATAGCGGCGGCATTACCGCCAGGGGCACATGGCGGAGATTTCGTCGTCGGAAAGGAGGCGGTGGTAGATGCGGACCTCGGCGATGTTGCCGTGCATGCGGTGGCCGCCGGAGGGCTTCTCGTTCTCGCCGGCGCCGATGCGCGTGGGATGGCCGTCGATGGCCGCCTTGTACCGCGCGTTGTGCTTCGTCGCCACCAGGGCGCCGTCCGCAAAGAGCCGGCTGACGCCCACGGCCACGGCCCCATCGACGTCCGTTTGCTCAAAGGTCGCCACCAGATGCGTCCAGCGGGCGTTGGGAATGAAGTTGCTGGTGGTGTAGTGCCATGCATGCTCGTCGCCCAGCATGAACTGCCACCGACTATCGGCCGTGGCCCGCAGGATGAAACCCCGCAGCGTGTAAACGCCGTCCACGAGGAGTTGATCCCGCGAACTGATGACAGTGTGCCCGCCTGCCTGCTCTCCTTCAATCTTGACCCACGCGGCCAGCGAGAAGCTTCCGGTCGGGTTGAGCGCGGGGTCGCTGGTCATCTGCACCATGGCGGCCACGCCGTCAAACGCGAGCGACCCGCGCAAGCCGGTCAGCGGCGGCGCGTCCTTGCTCCACGCGGGCCCGCCCTCCAGCGTGCCCACGTGCCCGTTGCCCGCCGCGTTGGCGGCCGACGTGCCTTGCCCGTCGTCCAGCCTCCAGTGTGCCACCAGCCCCGCCCCGTCAGGCTCCTTGGCCGGCGCTCGCTCGCGCTGAATCGCCGCGCCCGGCGCCGGCAACCCAGCATGACCGACTGGCGTGTTCGCGTGATTCGTCGCGCCATTCACCACCGCATTTTCGGTAGCCCCTTCTCGGTTTGCCATTGCCTCCGCCCCCGCGGGATCAGCGGCCGAGGCTTCGGGCAGTTCCAAGAGCCAGACACTCCAGCCAGTGGCGTAAAGAACGGCGCGGCGTTCAGGAAGGAAGCGGAGTTCATTGAAGGTGGGGGAGTCGCCCCAAGTTCGGAGTGTGTGGACCGGAAGAGGACGAAACTTCTCTACGCTACCGTTACGGAGGTCAATGCGCGCGAGCGGATCAAAGCACCATACGCAGCCGTCAATGGCTGCAAACGGGCCCCAGACATTCTGGTTGGCAGCCAGCTTCCGTGAGCATGCCTCCGCGTTATGGATGTCGTGGTCCCGGTATTCCGGAGCGCGGAACACCTCGCGCCAGCGGTCGGTCGTCAAATCGAGTTCGTAAAGGACGCCAGTCCGTAATTCGGCGCCGACCATGTGAGGAAAAGCAGCCCAAAGCCGCCTATCATCGATACGGTCCATCCACACCGGCGCCTCGGTTGCATAGGCGGCAATCCGAGAGATGTCGCGGTCTTCAAGCGCGAACTGGTACAAGCCCGCGCTCTTCCGGTCCGAGGGGGCCTCGTCACGAACGCCGAAGAGCACTCGCTTGCGCGGGCCGTCATAGAAGCAGGCCGTATCGAAGCGGTTCGGCTGGTCCAAGAGCGTTTGCTTCTCGATGCGCCGACTGGATGCCACGACCTGCCAGCCGCCATTGGCCCGATCGTGCCAGTGGACGTAACTGGCCGGCTCACTGGTCAGAGCGAAGACGCGACCGCTCAGAGCAAGAACGGCATCGAAGTGGTCGGTGGGCATCCCGGCAATCTTCTCTCGAATGACATGCTTCGGAGGCGAACCGTCCAGCGGGAAGACGGCAATGCCGGGCAAGCACGGCGTCGCCACGCACAACGACTGCCCAACGATGCTCAGCGGGCCGGACCACCACGGCGTCAGTATCCGGGTGCGCATGCTTGTGGGTTGATTCGGCACGAGTTCACTCACCAGACTCGCTTGCTTGTCGTCCAGCCCGAGCCGATGGAGCCTTACACTGGGCTTGTTCAAGTCGAAGTCGAGCACGTAGGCGGCATTCCCATGAACCACCGGCCGTGACAGCATCGCCGCGTCACCGCGTTCCTTCTCCAGCGAGAATAGTCTCGTGGCCTTAACCCACGGCTCGATCTCGTCTTCGCGCGTGGCCAGTTGCGGATGCCAACGCGAGTACCACCGCTCGATTTCCTCAAGGTGCCGAAGGACCAATGTCCGTTCGCCGTCAAGAACGCGCGCGTCGGACGATCGAGCCACGGATGTGGCTCGCCGCACCCAATTGAACAACCCGGCCAACTCATCCTTGGTTCGGATGGCAAGTCCCAAGATGTCGCGATCGGCAACGTCGCGGCTCATGACATGCTGAAGCTCAAATGTCTCGTAGTGTTGGTTTCGATTGGCCTGGGGAAGCAGCGCCAATTGTACCATGGCCAGCGTCAGTTCCTTTCGGGCAAGCATGATCTCAAGGAGGTCGTCGAGAAACGGCCCTTGCTGTTTCTCGCCAAAGATTCCAGCATTGGCGATGTACAACAACGCTTCGTAAATCGCCGCACGCTCCAAGTCGGCCTTCTCCAAGTTTGGTCGGTCGAGCGCCCGCTGCGCGAAGACGAGAATCTGCCGGACCCTGCCGTCCATCTCATCATCACTCATTGGCCGCAAGCGAGTCTCAACCCAGAGCTTGCCGACCTGGGCGAATATCTGGAAACTGGGCCGAGGGTGACTGGCCAATTCGCTGAAGAAGTCCTCAAGACGCTGATAGCATCCCGCCGAAAGCCGCCAACTGGCATCCATGCGATAGTTCGGCAGAAGCGGAGACAGCAACCATATGTGTGTCGGGCGAATGAGATAGTAACTCGCAATCGCCGGGCCTTGCCGCTCGGCCACGTCGGCAACCAATCGGCCATGCTCAACCAGAAGGTCGATCCACGTCTCCGGGGTCGAGCAGAGGTCGTCGGTTCGAAAGAGTATGTCGAGATGGATGAACGCACTTCGACCATCGAAACGATCTTCACTCCATCCCGCCCTGTATTGACCGCCGATCAATTCCCACCACAGGTACAGGTAGCGCCGTTCGAGCGTCTCCAGAAGCGTGGCTGTTCGTGAATTACGTTGGGAGTCAATCGCATGGAGGCAACCCAGATGACCGGTCAGGGCATGCTCCGGCCGCTCCCGACGCAGACCCCCGCGTCCGATTTCCCATTCCCGGCATTTGATCCAAAGCTCGACGGTGCGAAGGAAGAGAGCGGTGGTTCGTTCATGCTCTTCCTCGGATGGCGGCGTGAGACGGAAACGATAGGGGCCTTCCCTAAGTTGCGTTTTCGGCCATGCTTGGATCGTCACCTCAATCCAGGCGGCGAAGCAGCCGGCCGCCCGTCCCCAAATGGTCGGATCATCAGGTTCAAGGGCCAGCGACGCCTCGGCGCAGGCGAGGCTTTCATCGTAGTGCCGATTCTGCAGGTGATACTCGGCCTCTTCGATCATTCGCAAGGCGTCCATGCGACGATTGGGCGTCCCCTTGGAATCGGTCGCCTGCAACTCGTCAAGAATCCGGCTGGCCAGCGCGTCGGCCATGGCCGCGTTCAACCCGTCGGCCGCCAAGACCTCCACTCGGCGCGGCTCGCGTCCCATGACATCGAGGATCGCCGCGACCGAAATTCCATTCTCGCCCCGTCGGCTCAACTCCAACTGTACCGTATTCATGCTCGCCAGAAGTGCGTTGGCCGGCGCGTCCGGCGACGCGGCTCGTTCGCGCAGCACGTGCTCAAGATACCGACGCTCAAGCACCGCCAGATCGGGCGAGGCGGTCAGTCGTTGTTCCAAGAGTCGCCCCAGGGCCCCGCACACGACATCCTGCTCCAGCGGCAAATCCACGTTTCGCACGCTTGGCACGCTCAGCGTTCGGAGCTTCTCCCGACCAAGTCGGTGCTTTGCAGCGGCCGTCCGGACGCCACGATCAATCGCATCGACCGCCTTGTCCGCCGGCGTGGCGGCTATCGCCTCATCGAACAGACGCGCGCCGGTCCGGGCGTCGAAGACCACCAGTCCCCAAACCGCGTGCTTGGCGGCCTTGGGGTCACCTTCGACTACGGCCAAGAGATCAACCGTCAGCAACTTGCCTAGCCGCAGCGCCATGGTTGCGTCAACCAGCCCCGAGAGCGTCAATTCATGCTCGGCAAGAACCGGGTCAAGGTCTTTTCGCTCAAGAAGGGCAACTCCCTCCATTGAGGATATTCGGATCTCGGCCAACGCCAGGACGTCGAGCGTTTCTTGGTCTCGCAGTCCCGTTACCACGGCCAGCCGGACGCCCGACTTCGGCCCGGATGCCTGGGAGCCGGCCGGAGTCTCGCCCCCCAATAGCGGCAAGGAGGCCAGCAAGGCCGCAATAAGAGCGGATCCGATCCACGTCCATCCCGAGGATGCGCGGACCTGTGATACCTGATGGAATGGTGCTGTATTCATGGGTAGGCGATTAAGGAAACGGGGAGAGGGATGGGCGTCTGACGACCATTGGCGGTGCTTTATCTACCATGATGCGCAACCCGGCCGGATTTTGCGCGGGGGGTATCGCAAAAACGGCGGACCTCGTGCATCTTAACCACTAGACGAACGACCAGGCTCGCAGCCGGAGGTAGATTGCATCGTGCCGTTTCGTGGAGAAAATGATGGCGATTGGTCCCGACTGCTCGACTCGCACGTTCATGAACATGGACAGCTGTACTACCGACTGGCGTACGGTGTACTGCGCTGCCGGGAGGCCGCCCATGATGCATGCCAGCAGGCGTTTCTCAAGGCATGGCAGCAGCGAGGCCGCATCCGCGAAAGGCGGGCACTGAAGTCATGGTTGGTCCGGGTTGTGATGAACGAGAGCCTTGCCGTCTTGCGACGAGGGCGAACGGAACATCGCATCATGACCAAATGTGCGGGAGATAGCGATGGCAACGCCGATTGCTGTCCCTTGGAGGCGTCGGAAAGACGCGATTCGGTGATTGCGGCCCTGGCTTGCTTGGAGGAACCCGTCCGAACCGTCGTCACGCTTCGGACCATGCAGGAGATGTCGGGAAACGAAGTCAGTCGTCTGCTCGGTGTCACTGCCTCACAAGTGTCACGATGGTTGCACCAGGGGCTGGATCAGCTCCGCGGCATCCTGGCCGGCCAGCTTCGTGGCGAGGAATAGAGCCCATGTCTTGCGAACACATCCAACGAATCATCCTTGACTGCGACTGGAACCGCGCCGCGCTCGACCAGGCAGCCACGGTCCTTGCCCACCTTGATACTTGCCCGGCTTGCCGCGAGGCACTTGGCGAGTACGACGCGTTGCGTTCCATGCTCCGACTGCCAGAATCGATTCCCGAACCAGATGAAGACGAGCTTCGACGGCCTTTGGGCGGAGTTTCGGCAACGCGGTCATCTCGTCACCGAATCCATGCTCTCGCGGTCGCGCTGGCTGTTGCCGTTCTCGCGGCTGCCGGCGGCTGGGTGCTCTACTTCCAATCGCGGCATCTGGCGCTGAATGACGCAGCACTTCCGACGCGGCGCGCCCCCGACGGGCCGATGCCGACCTTTCCACGCCTGACCGGCGCCGACGTCAGCCGAAGAACGGAGCTGTTCCGCACGGTGTCGGAAACATTTGGAGGCCGCACGGGCTGGGTTGCCGTTACCGACGATGCGGCCGACTTGGGGCTCATGCCGGAATCGATGGCCTCGAATGGAAAAGTCTTTCTGCTGCGAATCGTCCTGTCTGACGAATCGAGGCCGATAGCGAATACCGACCTGATCATCCGTCCCGGCCAAGCCGCCCGACTGGAGGTGGGGTTGCCATCGGGCCGGCTCCTTCACTATCAGGTAGCGACGGCCAACACCCTCGAACCGTGCGTTTCCATGTGGGCTGAAATCCGCGAGGCGGAAGTCGGCGGCCAGACTCTGGCCGCGCTGGCTGCAAGCATCAGGCCGGTCTCCGGCAAGACGATTGACGTTGGACGCATGGTAAGCACCCTTGGCATCTACAATCTGGAACTCTCGTTCCAGCAAGAAGACCTGCCCCAGGTGGCGCTATGATCGGTTCCGTGCTGCTCTATATAACGCTCTTGGCGGATGGCCACTGGCTTGCCGGCCAAGAGGCGACGATCGACGTAACGTGGAACATGCCGGCGGCAGCCGCCACCGCGGTCTTTTGCTGGCAGATCGTTTGTGGCCCCGCCGAGTTGGCCTCGGGGCAGGTGCGATTCTCGCCGGAGCAGCAGACAATTCGGATTACCTTCGAATCGCCCGAAGTGCGAGTTCGGACCGAGGCTCGGTTTGTATACAATCTGGTCGACTCCAGCACCAAGCAATCCTTGAACCAAGGCTCCGCCCCCCTCCACCTGTATCCGATGGGACTACTGAAGGAAGTGAGCGGCCGACTGAAAGACGCTCGCGTCTGGGTTTGGGATTCTAAAGATGGGGCTCTTGCCGACCTGTTGACGAAGGCCGGCGTTGGTCACTTGCAGGTAGACCATCCAAGCGTCACCCCTCTTGTCGTTCCCGATGTGTTGATCGTTGCAGGGGATCAGCTTCGGGACGAACCGTTTGAGCAGGCGGCACTGGTTAATCTTGCGGAGGCAGGCGCCGGCGTGCTGGTTCTGCGTCAGACACAGGCGACATCGGTCGCCGGCTATCGGCTGAAGCGCCAGACCGCGCCGGAGCAGTTGACGTGGCGAATGGACCACCCCGTGGGTCGCCATCTGGAGCTGATAGGCTCGGTTGGCGGAAACGCCGATTGCTGGGCCTTGGAGCTTCCGGCCGACGAGCCCGTACTGGTGATCGCCGGATGGCTGCGGGCAGGCGTCGCCGGGCCTTCGGGCACATGTGCTCTTGTGGCGGTCAAGAAGATCAACAAGGGGCAGATCGTCTTCTGTCAGATGCCGTTGGGGCCATGGGCGACGGATCCTCGCAGCCAACTCTTCCTGGCCGACATGCTGGACTATCTCACGTTGCGTCCCGAGGCAACGCCGCCGCCAAGCCGTCGAAAAGGCGCGTCGCAACCTCACCTTAAGAATACCAGAACCACCTCACCTTTAGGAGATTAGCCATGCGACGGATTTCCATTCATTCATTTGCGGGCGTGCTCGCCGTTACGCTCATTGGTTCCTGGATCGACTCCACAACCGCCGAGCCAATCTCCGAGACGCCCCTGACCGTCGCGGTCCTGGATTTCGCGGCCAGCGACCCGGCTAACCCAAATCTCGGCCGGGAAGTCGCCGCCGCCCTGACCGCCATGCTCTCCGACGCTCAAGGTATTCGGCTCGTCGATCGGCAGTCGCTCCACCAAACTCTGGAGGAGCAGGAACTGAACCTGACCGGTTTGGTCAGTGACGCACAGGCTATCAAGATCGGCAAACTGGTTGGCGCTAGGATCATTGTCTCAGGCCGAATGTTCCGCCTGGGTAATGATCTGTACGTGACCGCCAAGCTCGTCGGCACGGAAACCGGCTTGGTGGAGGGTGTCATGGTCAAGGACGCCGCCTCCGCCGACACCGGCGCCATGGTGGTCCAACTCTCTGATAAGCTCGCGGCGAAGCTTCGCCAGGCGGGCCCAAAGCTCGTCGCCCAGCCCGAAGCCGCGGTCGATCCTCTCCCAGCCTTGCGCGACAAGCTTGCCAAGCGGCAACTTCCGGTAGTCGCCGTTGTCGTACGCGAACAACATCATGCCTCGCCCGCCGCGCGACAACCGATTGACCCGGCCGTGGAGACCGAAATCAAACAATTGCTGGTGGAAGCACGCTTCACGGTGATTGACGTTCCGCAGAATGAATTGACCGGGTTCACTCGTGACTGGACTGCGTCCAACGTCGCAGGCTGGCCGCAGACCGTGGGCAAGGTCGAAGTGCTGATTGCCGGCGAGGCTTTCAGCGAGTTCGCCTCTCGGATTGGTAATCTCGTCAGTTGTTCCGCACGTGCGGAACTCAACCTCGTCCGCCGCACCGATGCCCGCGTGTTGCTCGTTGATCGCGTTACAACCCGTGCAACCGATCTGTCGGAGAGTATCGCCGGCAAGAAGGCGCTCCAAGACGCCGGGCGCACCGCTGGCATCCGAATCCTCGAGCACTTCGCCGAGACGCTCCCCGCCACCGAAGACAAATGAGCGTCTTCATTGCTAGATGCCCAACCAACAAGGAGTCCATGCATGCCCCGTTGTGGCCTTTGGGAGACTGGGTCGTTTTCGCAGCTTCGATGCGCACTCGCGTGCATGGTGGTTGTATCATTGAGTTTGCCGTCAACCAGGCTGGCCTTGGGGGCCGTCAAGGCAGCCCTGATGACCAACTTGCCGCAGCCTGCCGTTGATCAAACGCTGACGCTAGCCGAACTGGCGTTGGTCGACGCCGAGGCGTTGGAAGTGTTGGATCGGCAGCACACTGCAAATGTCATGCGCGAACACGAGATGGCCCTGACCGGACTGACGGACGCCACAATGGGACTGCGGCTGGGCAAGCTGTTGGCGGCGGACCTGCTGGCAGTGTTGCAGGGTGATCCGCAGGCGAAGACGCCCGAGGCAATGGCCCTGGTGGTCTTTGACGCACATTCCGGCGTACGTTTGATCGACCGGTCTCTTGCGGCGCCCGGCGAAGCGTGCGCAAGAGAGATTGCCGCAAGTGTCTTGGCCGCGGCCGAGAAACGAAGTTCGCCGAAAGATTCGCTCCGGTTGGTTTCGCTGGTTGGCGTGAGAAACGTCGATGTGCCGCGCAACCGAGAAGTCGCGCTCGATGCAATCGCCCGCCTTGTCCAACGGCGGCTTGTTGCAGCGCCGAAGGTTGCCGTACTGGAACGCGAGCACCTGGCACGCGTGTCCGAAGAGCGGAAGATAGCGCCGGCGGAAGCAGCCACGGCCCTGCTCGGCACCCATTGGACGATGGAAATCGAGTTCCGGCAGGCAGCCGGGGAGTCCGTAACCGCGAAGGCCGTGCTTCGCGATCCCCGCGGTAAGATCCGGGCCGTTGAGGCCGATCCGGACGACATGGCACGGCTTCCCTTGGCCCATGCGCTGGCCACGGCGGTTGCTCGGGCAATGGATACGGCCATTCCCGCAGCATCGCCCGATCCCATGCTGGATGCGCGACGGGCCCTCTCCGAAGCCGACTACCAGGGGCGGCAGCACAAGTACCGGCAGAGCGCCCACGACGCCGAAGTCGCCGCCGCGCTGGCTCCGGAGTGTTCTGACTTGCTCCAGCAAGCGTCGGAACACGTCTTCCGCCTAGCTTCGATCACCATGCGTCCTCCCGCGAAGAAACGGGATGCCTTCATGGAGCAAGCGATGGCCGGCGTCGAGGGAGAATTGATTGCCGTGGTGGATACCTCGACGTCGCTCACCAAGGACCCCGAACAGTTGATCCAAGGGCTTGTCTATTTGCAGCGGTACATCGAATTGGTCGAGCAAAGCGTAGCGCGTGCGCCGGAATCGCAGGCTGCCATGCGCATCTGGCGTAATAATAAACTGCCGCTGGAACTGGCCGAGAGCCCTTTCAGGCGAATCAATGCGATCTTCTCGACCCTTGAATCGCACCGGCTGCCTGAAACGGTGAAGGAAGAAGTGGGGCGCTCCAAGAAGCGGTATCGCAACTTGATCGTCCGACGAATGCTCCCGCGGCAATTGGAGGTGCTCGATGCAGCTTTGCCGCGTCCCAAGCGGGAACGCCTGGATATCGACGCCATTCTCACATTTCCCGTGCTGATACGCAGCTTGCGATACTGCTGTTCCGACGAGGATCTGGGACGGCTTCTGGCCGGTGCGGTCGGCAGGGTGAAGCGATGGATCGACAGCCAGGGCCTCACGGTGACCCCGGCTGACAAGAACAAGCACCTGTTCTACATGGAATTGCTCTTCCTCGCCTTCGAAGTCAAGCCCGAACTGGGCGATGACATAGTGTCGCCCCAGGTCCCGATCGACGCACTCCGCACTGCCTTGGTTCCTTATGGCCAGGACGACAGAGTGTCGCTGCGAGCATTCGCCGCGGGCATCAACCTGTGGCTCGACAAGGCGTCCGGCAAGTGCTCGCTGGAAGAAACAGAGAAGGCATTCGGCAAACTGGTGGACAATGCAGACGGCTGGCTGCAAGACTGCGAAGAAGCAGGCGAGCTGGCGGACCTTGACCGCTACGCTACCTATCACGTTCTGTGGCGCACGACTGGCCTGTTGTATCCCCACCCCCTCGAACTAGCGCCGGCGAGGCGATCCGTTGTCGAATTGATGGTTCGGCGGCGGGAAATCATGGCATGCGACCTGACACGAGCCATGTTATCGTTGAGCCCGTTCGTTCGCGTGGACGGTAGGTTGGGGCCCAATTTTCCCAATCCAGAAAACGGTAAGAGCGATCTGGCGCTGCTGGACCGGTTCCGCCAACTGTTGGACGATTCACAAGTGCCGCTTTGGGGAGGCCCACGGCAGCCGATGCTTGAACAAACGCACAAGTCGCGCGAACGCATCATCTCCACGTTTCCCGCGCTTGCCGAGGATTCTGCGCAATTCTGGAAGTCGGCGCGGCGCGTGTTCCAGACGAAGGCGCACCGTTTCGCCGAGGAATTCGCGGCCCAGCCGCCCGCCGAGCGGCGGTACCGGCAGCCGCCTGCCGATCGGCTGGTCTGCTGGACTCGTGACCCCGACAAGCTGTACTACGTGTGTGCCGAGCACGATCGAATCGAGTCGCCGAGGACTACGGCATTTCGTCTCTTGCAGGTTCGGCTCCCTGGTGGCGAGACATCCTTGAGTGAGCCGATCGTCCTTGCCGTCCCCAAGGCCGGCGACCGGACCGGGATCGCGAACGTGGAACAACGAACGGTGGAATATCGGCGGGAGTACTCCCTGGTGACGGGCCTGCACCGTTCAGGTTCCGCGCTGTACGCGGCCTGTCCCCAGTGGCGGGGTCTGCTCAGGTTCCCGCTTGATGGTCCCCCGGAGCACTTGGCCGGCGACCGTCTGGGCTCTCCGGCAACCGACTTGTTCGATTTCGTCGCCCGCAGTGAAGATGGAAGCATGCTCGCGTTGAGCGATGGTGCACCAACCTACGTGCAATGGTTCGAGGCAGGGACCAACCGTTGGGAGGTCATCGCCACCAGCGAGCGCAGTGAACCCATGACGCCGCTGGATTGCGTTGCGAAGTTCGTCGGCAAGATGCATTACGATGCGTCACGCCGAAAGTTCTTCTTCTGTTGCGAGAAACCTCGCAGCCTGTTTCAGTTCGATACCGCTACAAAGAACCTCACTGAAACGCCGATCAAGTTTGGCGGACAACTGATGGGCATTACCGATTCGGACGACGAGTGGATAACCGTGGCGATTGGCTTGCCTCCCGAGCACACCCACTACTGGCAATACAACATCAGGGACGGCAGTTGGCGGAACTGGCTCGAGACGACGGGCAATTTCGACGGCAAACGCTTTGTCATACGCAGCCAGGACCCCGATGCGAAGAAGATGCACTCCCACGGTACCGACCTTCGCCTGATGGACGGCTGGCTGTATGCCGGGCCGTTCCGACGCATCCGCGCCGATGGGCAAGATTACCAGTCCCTGCCGCCGTTCACCCGTTTCCTGTCGGACGCATTCCACGCGACCGCCCAGTTCGACGAGATTCCGCGGCATCATCTCTTTGTATGGAGCAATCACCTGGAGGTATGGCTCCTCGAACCGCCTGCGTCATCGCCTCCATGAGCGAGGCAACCGGCGCGTGTCGAGCGGCGGATCGCTACAAAGTAAATGGCATTGGGCTAGCACCCAGCGGCTAATGAATAATCCGGACTAAGCCGGCCATCTCTACAACTCCTTCCAATCTCCTGCAGCCGGGGCAGGGAAGAAGCCGTTCTCGTCGGCCTGGACCGGAGCGGGACTGTCGTAGTTCATTTCGTCCAGGTAGTCGCAGAACTGGAACTTCGAGTTGACCACATCGTCCCACGTAACGATCCGGTTGTAGTGGGCGGCGGCTCGGCCCATCAGCGCGGCATAATCCGAGTAGACCGCTCGTTTCGCTTCGTTGAACGGCTTCTCCTTCCGAATGGCGTCGATGAAGCCAATTCGGTAGCAGTCTCTAGAAGACGTAGCGGTTGACAACGTTCTCGAACAACTCCTGGCGTCCGGACTTGTTGGGCGTTGCCTCTCCCTTTTCGAGCATGTACTTTTCCAGGGATGCAAAGCTGTGTTTGCCGGCCTCGATTTCCGCGCCGACGCCGCCGTTCCACGACGCGTAACGTTCGTCGACCATGCGCGCCAGTTCGCCTTCGGCACGAATCTGCGCAGCGATCTTCAACCCCTTGGCGAAACAGTCCATTCCACCGATATGGGAGTAGAACAGGTCGACAGGCTCGAAGCTCTCGCGCCGCACCTTGGCGTCGAAGTTCACACCGCCTGGCGCCAATCCGCCGTATTTAAGGAACGCCAACATGATTTTCGCGCCCAGGTACACGTCCGTGGGGAACTGGTCGGTATCCCAACCCAGCAGCAGGTCGCCCGTGTTGGCGTCGACCGAGCCGAGGAACCCCTGGTGCCCGGCGTAGTCCAGTTCATGTTCAACGCTATGCCCGGCAAGCGTGGCATGGTTCGTTTCGATGTTCAGCTTCACATGGTCGGCCAGGCCGTAGGCGCGGAGGAAATTGATGCATGCAGCCGCATCGAAGTCGTACTGGTGCTTGGTGGGTTCCTTGGGTTTCGGCTCGAAATAGAACTGCCCGGTGAACCCGATCTCCTTCGCATAATCGACCGCCATGTGCATGAACGCGGCCAGGTGATCCAGTTCGCGTTTCATGTCGGTATTCCACCAGGACTGGTATCCTTCGCGGCCGCCCCAGAAGACGTACCCGTCGCCGCCCAGTTCCTTGGTCACTTCGAGCGCCTTCTTCACCTGGGCTGCGGCATAGGCGAATGCGTCGGCATTGCAGCTTGTCGCGGCGCCGTGCATGTAACGAGGGTTGCTGAACAGGTTGGCCGTTCCCCACAGGAGCTTGATGCCGGTCCGGTCCATCTCTCCCTTGATCGCCTTGGCAACCGTATCGAGGTTCTTGTTTGTTTCGGCGAGAGTCTTGGCCTCCGGAGCAACGTCGCGGTCGTGGAAGCAGAAGAACGGCGCGCCGAGTTTCTCGATGAACTCGAATGCCACGCGAACCCGATTGACGGCATTTTCGACCGTATCCTCGGGCCCTTCCCACGGGCGCAGCATGGTGCCGCCTCCGAACGGGTCGGCGCCCGTTCCCCGCATCGTGTGCCAGTAGGCGACACTGAAGCGGAAGTGATCCTTCATCGTCTTCCCCTCCACCACTTCGTTCTCATCGTAATGGCGGAAACTCAGCGGATTCCTCGAATCGGGGCCCTCGAACGGAATTTTCGTGATGTCAGGAAAAGCAGCCATGGAAAGATTCTCCGAAATGGACCAATCGGCAAGCGTCACACGGGAACGCCATACATGTTCAACAGATCCCCCCATTGTGCCTCGTCAACCGTCACGGAACAAGGGAGGGGGGCCGCCTCGCCGCAAGGCCCGGCAGACTCCCACATGGCGCGCCAGTGTGGTAGGATGACCGCTACGTCGGTTCGCAATCCTTCCTTATCCCCTTCCTGGTGACGCGCCCGCCCCGGGAACGGTTCGAGCAAATTCGCCTTGTCGCCGCCAAAACGGCCGATGCGGCGTGGTTTGCCTATAGGGACATCGCGTCGCATCAGGCCGACGCCCCACTCGGAATGCTCCAGCGCGAGGTTACCCTGCAAATGCGACGTCCCACCCCGGAACAGATCGCGTGGGCCGAGTCGGTTCTTGCCATCACCGACGAGGCGGAGAAGGCCAAGCTGCCGCGGCTTGCCGAAGCGTATGCTCGCCGCACACTCGGACTTGCCAAGGCCGATGACACCTTGAACGTACTGGTGCAGGCGTTGCGGATCGGCGATCTGGCCGTCTGCACGATTCCGTTTGAGCCTCTGGTTGAAATCGGCCTCGACCTGAAAAAGAACAGCCCCTTCCCGACAACCATGGTTATCGGACTTGCCAACGGGGCCAACGGCTACCTGCCGCCGCCCCAACAGCACAAGTTGGGCGGCTACGAAACATGGCTGGGTACGTGCCGCGTGGCCGAAGACTCGTCGGTCATCCTGACCCGGCATCTGCTCGAAATGCTCGCCGAGTTGAACAAGAAACCAGGATAAACCCGCCGGACAACGCGTCCGTTGCGCCGGACAACCTTTTTCCGTCCGCACTAGCCCGGATTATTCATTAGCCGCTGGGTGTAATCCAATGCCCTTTGCTTTGTAGCGGCACGGCGCGAGCCGTCCGGTATTACCGTGGGAAAACCGGGCGGCTCGCGCCGCTCCGCTACGAAAGCGCCTTCAAATGGTCCCAAAGTAAGCGGCAGCTCGCGTGATGAATAATCCGGGCTAGAGCCTTTTGAGGACCTCGGCCGCCTTGCTCTCGAACAGGGCTTGCCACGAGGGCGCAACCAGGCAGTCGCAATCCTCCTGCGCGCCGCCTGGGTTTTTGAGTTGTTCTGCCGTTGGTGTGTAATACAGGTATCCATTCGTGTACCCGGACACGAACGTGAGCGGATGGGGCGATGCCTCCTTGATATTCAGGCCGATCTGCGCGCTCAGCTCGCCGGGAAAGGTGATCCAGCGGAACTCGCCCACCCGCAAACCCACAACTTCCGTATCGACCGTCGAACGGCCGGCGGCAACGTTTTCGGCCTGATGCTTCTTCAGCAAGGCAAGGTTCGCCTGCACTCGCGTCAATTCCTCCATAATGGAGATATTCCTGATGTACTGCTGCATGTCTCGCCTGTTCCGGTCATCGAGCCGTTGCAGGTCGGAGCGTCCCAACTTCTCTTCGTGCATGTACCGATACGAATAGTCCGAGGGAAACGTGTCGGACAGGCCGTATCTGACTGCAAGCGGAAGGAATGTCTTGAGATTGAGCGTTGTGCCGCGCAGCGAGTTGAGCAGTCTTACCTGCTCTTCTTCCATGGCCGCGATACGTGCGGCCCAATCGGCTCGCGGCAATGGAAGCTCTTCGTGGACAATGGCCAGTTGGGAGTTCCTTGCGGTTTCGATTCGCTTTGCAGCAGCTAAGGCGCTAATGCCCAGCATGTTGCCAAGATGCTCTGCATTGCGCGGCTGGGCAACGACCTTATACCCGGCCGGATTGATATCGCCCGCACATCCCTGTACGAACAGAGCAATGGCGCCGTCGCCGAATCCTTCTTCGAGAACACGGGAAGCGAACCCCATCATGTCCGCCGTATTCCCACCGCTTGGCGCCCCTTGAATGGGATGGCAGGCGAAATTGTACACGACGGCCAACGTTCGGCCATCCTCGCGATCGAGGCGAAGCAGTCCGATTTCCGGATCGACCGGCCCGATCGCTGCAACGTCTTCGTCCGGCGGAAAGGAATACGCGTGGCGCACGTCGGCTTCACGCCCGCTCAGCAACTTCATGCGCCTATTCTCCATCACCCGATCTTCATGCCCCACACCCGCGCCGACTGTCACGGGCGCCAGGTCTGCCGCTGCGGACTTCACGGCCTCGATCGTCTTCTCGGCAAGGTCGGTACACACCACGCCATGACAATGACTGGCGTTGATCACTACATTCGTCGGCGGCACGGCGAGTTCCTTCTGCAACTCGGCGCGCACCGTGGGAAGATAGTCGTTGGTGATCCGCCCAATTTCTCCGATCGCCACGGCATCGACGGTGATGAGCACAACCGTCGTCGAACCGCTCTTCATCACCAAGGCCTTGACATACAGCGGATCGTTCACCGGACCGGCGGTCCGGTCGGTGACGTCCACCTTGGCGACCCCTGCTAGAAGCTGCGACCCATTGGCCGTTCGCGAGAGGTACGGCCCACAGGTGGCCATGACGGCAAGGACCAACGCGAGCCGCGTGCAAGTTGGCACTTTGGCAAGGGATGTCCTAGTGGAACGCAACACAGCCTGTTGTGTTGGCATGGTCATTGGTCTGATCCTCGCGAAAGTTCGCCGTGGCGAGGCAGGGGGTGTCAGTTCACATCATCAAAATGATAACGCGCCGGAGAGGCGGAGTGAAGCCTTTGAGCGGCGTGCGGGCGCCTAGCTTGATTTGAGGCGGCTGGCGCCACTGTCGTCCCGTCGGTGGCTCTTCCCCCCGTCTCTTGTCGTTTGGAATACGCAGGCCGTTTGTGCGGGGGTGGAGTCCGGCGAGCGACCGAGTTCGCAGTCCCGCCTTCAGGCGGCCGTTTCCCCTCCCCTTGCGACTGAATACGGGACACCGAACAAGTGCCACTGCCGCGCAAGGCAGTGTCTTTCCCTACACGTCTCTTGCCAGACATTGGTCCAGTGTTTGCTCGAAGGTAAACCCCCCATGCACTCAGGCAAAGAGGAGAGACTCCCGCACCCGCCGGACGAGGTAGGGACGCTCCTTCTGGCTCGATAGGTTTTTCTCGATCAGGAACCGGCAGTACCCCTCCAGTACCGCTTCTAAACGCTCGCCGCCAGCCCCATAACCGATCTCCCGGGATATACGCCTATTAACATAACGCCGGAATACCGGTGTCATGTTAACGGCGTGATGGTCGCGCGGCTACCGAGGCGTGAGACTTCTGTCGGAACCGCTTGCCGCGGCCCTCTGGACGGGCTAGGATCATGGTTTCTGGGATGGCCCTTCCGGCAAAGGGTAATGGGGGTAGAATAATAGGTTCGGAGGTCAACGAGAAGCATAATCCTGGCGGTGTTCATGCTGCTCTGTGTCGGGCTGCTTGGCGGTGACATCTCCGGTAGGGGCAAGACCAAGGCCGATAAGGCGGCCGTGAAAAGGTCGGCTAACGCGGCCAGTTCGTAGGTTATCATTCTTGGCTACTGGACATGGACCGGCGCTTTTCAGGGAAAGGCAATTACGATCACGGACGAATTCCGAAAAGACGGGGTCCTCAAGGTAGTTCAAGACGAAATTCCGACCTGGAGAAACGGGGGACGCTAGCAGTACGGCCGCCTCGACCGCTGTGGTGAAGGACGAACATGGAATCGGTCTATCTGGAAACGACGTTCATCAGTTACCTGGTCGCTCGTCCCAGTCGTGACGTGATTGTCGCGGGGCACCAACAGACGACTCACGAATGGTGGGCGAATCGACGTGGCGAGTTTGAGTGCTCCGTCTCCCAGGTCGTCATCGACGAAGCCTCGGTCGGCGATCCCGAGGAAGTAAGAAAGCGATTCGCGATCATCGGCGCCCTGTCAACACTCGAGGTCAGCGAAGACGTCGAGGCGTTGACGCAGGCCATCATGGCTGCCGGTATCCTTCCACCGCACCCTTTTCCTGACGCCGCACATGTTGCTGTCTCGGCAGTTCACGCGGTGGACTATCTGCTAACCTGGAATTGCAGGCACTTGGCAAACGCACAGATCGCGAGGAGAATAGCAGTGGTGTGTGAGAAGTTGGGCCACCGAATGCCCGTAATATGCACGCCCGAGGAACTCATGGGAGCATAGCACCATGTGGGAAGATCCTATTGTTGCGGAAGTCCACCGGACCCGAGAGAAGCTAGCGGCGGAATGCAACTATGACGTCCGCGCGTTTTTCGCCGACGTTCGGAAGCGGCAAGCTGCGCTAGGTGCACGGCTGGTTCACCCGAAGAAGTGCGTCGAACCAACGGCTGAAGCTGACCGGGGCTGCCCCTCCGGTTCTGCAGGGGCCACGCCCTCCGGGACGACCCCGGCAGCTTAGCCAAACCGTTCAAGGGAGGGAAGCGGTCATACTTCCTATCGCTGGGAAGCAGTCAAACGAAACGGATTTCCGCTGGCCCCGTTCGTAGTGCCGCCTTTGGCAAGGCTCTTCGCGACCTTGTTCCGGCCGATATGAACAATCCACGCTAGGACCGGAGGGCTTGCGCCCTTCCGTTTCGAGTGACGCGGAGAGAACGGTCTGCGCCGCCTCGTGAACGGCTACATCTGCGGCGTGGGAACGTCGCGACCGGCGCGAATGGCCTCAATCAGGTCGATCGGTCTTCCCGGCTCGGGAACATGGACGCTCCGCCGGCCGAGTTCGCGAAGCTGGTCGGCCCTGGCGCTGAGTTCTTCCGGCGCCCCGTGGACCAGGAAGATTGGGGCCGAGGGGGCGATGTTGCCCAGCCAGCGGTCGATGTCCGTCGCGTCGCCGTGGCCGGAGAAACAACCGAAGGAGTGGACCGCGGCGGCAACCGGCGTAGCCTGCCCGTCGATGGACAGTTCACGCGCGCCGGCCTTCAAACGCCCCGCGGCGCTGCGCGGATCGCAGTAGCCGACCAGCAGCACGGCAGTGGACGCCTCGGGCAACAACTGGCGCAGAAGCGACTGCATCCAGGCCGTGTAAACCATGTCACTGGTCGAGATGACGATGCAGGGTTTCGGCAGTTTGGCATGCGAGGGGATCGTCGTGAGCACTTCGCGGGGCGAGAACGCCTCGGCGTCGCCGGCCACCGCGTCGCGAAACCAGCCTGCCCGGCGATTGTCGCGATAGAGGGCGGTGATTTCCTTGGCCGTGGGCGAGGCGCAGTAGATGGGCAGCGTATCGGGCAACAGTTCTTCCCGTTGGGCGAGGTGGAGTTCGTAGAGGATCCTTTGGGTTCGGTCGAGCGCGTAGCACGGAATCCATGCAATGCCGTTCCGCCGCACCACCTCGCCAACTTGCCGGCGGAAGCGGTCCCGCTCCCCGGCGACCTCCGGCCCGCGTCGCGCGGCCCCATAGGTTGCCTCGACGAAGACGGCATCGGCATTGGGCGCCGGACTCGGTCCGGCAAGAACGGGCGAAAGGTCGCTGCCCAAATCGCCCGAGAAGAGAATGCGGAACCGATTCCCGCCAAGCTCAACCTCCATCATGACGCTTGCCGAGCCGGGGATGTGGCCCGCGTCGAGCAACCCGGCGCGAACGCCCGGCGCAAGCCGAATCGGCTCCCGATATTCCACCGTACGGACGCGGCCCATGATGGAATCCACCTCCGCCTTGATGCACATCCTGCAAAAGGTGGCTTTCAACGGCGGAACCAGGCCCGCAAGATGCTCTTCGAGCTTCTCGCCGGTTGCGGTGAGCGTGGCCCGGTTCCGGTCGGCAATCTTCGTGGCGTAGCCGCATTCTTGCCAATGAACCGTCAATCGGCGGCCCTCGCGTTGAGCGTTGGCTCGCGAACGATCCGACCAAATCCACGCACGCGGCTGGTGCAGGTCGAATCGCACGGCATTGCCCAGCATGGGGCCGAGCAGCGCGAAAGTCGCCTGCGTGGCGATGATCGGCCCGGAAAAGCCGGAGTTCACCAGCAGCGGAACCCGGCCGCAATGGTCGGCATGCGCGTGGGTCAGCAGTAAGGCGTCGATTCCGGCCGCCTCGACGGGGATGGGCGTAAAACGTGCCTCGCTCCCGCTTTGAGCCTCGTCCCGCTCCCACCCATCCGTTTGCGGCCCCTCGGCAAACACCGTTCCGCAGTCGATCATCCACCGGCCGTTGCCCGTATCCAGCAGGTGGAGCGATCCGGAGACCCAACCGGCCGCCCCCCAGCAGGTAACAACGAGCTTGCTGGGCGCTTCGCCCGCGTTTGCGCCCTGCTCAAACGGCGCGGCTGCCGCGAATTGCCCGATCGTCCACGACAGGAACCCAAAGGCCACGAAGGTTCGCAATGCGATCAACGGCGTGCTCTCCGTATGAGGAAGCGGAAGGTTCGAATCAAGTCCAATCCACGGGCAGGTTACGTTCAATTGGGAACCTGGGCCACTTGGCCGTCGGCCATGGACCCCAGATACCGAAACAACATGGCATTGATATTCTCACTGATGAAATGAACCGATCCGTCGGCCATTCCAAAGGAGGCCCCACCGGGATGTTCGCTACCGGGCGACTCGAAGAACAGGTTGTTCATGCCACCGGTCTGGTAGATGCCGCCCACCTCGTTGTCGTTCGTGGTGAACAGAGAAGCGCTCCCGCCTACCGCCCAGCCGTCCTGGCTTTGGCGATATGCGGCAGGCTTCGACAGACGCTGCAGTTCGCCGACCATCATGGTGTTGCTCGTGCCGTCAGAGACATTGCGAAACCGCGAACTCCGATTGGGCAGAAAGATCCCGCGCCGGGCCGAGTGCCACCAGTATTCGTCGTGGCCGGTTGAATCGGTCGCAATCCACTCGTGTGGCGGTGTGTTGTAGAAGAGGTTTCCGCCGCCGGCGCAACCACCGTAATCGTTGCCGCCACCGGTCCAGGCCGGATCGATCATCCGCGCCAGGTCTTCCGACCGCAGACCACTGCGCCGGGTCGGACAATAGAAAGCGGCGATATCCTGCTCCGCCAAATGGGCGTTGCCCGCGACGTTTGTTGCGAAGTCCCATGCATCGTAGACTTGTGTCTGCTCAAGAAACGGTAGTATCTGGAGCATCCAACTGGTCCCTTGCCGTCGCAATCCGCTCTCTGAACAGGCATCGCCCCACGGGTCGTATCTTGTTCGCTCTATCGAGATGCAGCCCGGCGGGAACACACGAAACGCTTGAGCGTAATTGTGCACCGCCAGCGCGATCTGTTTCAGGTGGTTGGAGCATTCCATTCGCCGGGCGGCTTCGCGAGCGCTCTGCACCGCAGGCAACAGCAAGGCCACAAGAACCCCGATAATCGCAATGACGACAAGGAGCTCTACGAGTGTAAAACCGTGGGAATCGTTCGACCTCGGGAGCATGGTCCGCACCTCGCTCACCAGGAATGCAACAACACAACCAGGGGGAGACACGAGCATTAGCTTTCTGTGCCTCTTGCGGGGTATTCTAGCAGCTATTGACGGGGTCTGCTACCCGGTCTGGTTCAAGAAAATGAATACCGAGGGGGGGGCCTGGCTCCGGTGCTCGGCTTCTGGTGAGTTTTGCGTGTTGGACGGTGAGACTGTCCGAAAACGGCAACTAACGCTCCATTGGCAATGACGAAAGTAGTTGAACCAGCCCCGCGTCGCCCGGTTGATCTGCTGGATAATAGCCTCCAGCGAGTCGCCCGATTTGCGTGGAGTCAGCTCGCGAATCCGGTCGACGAACTTCCGGTGGCTCTTCTGACGAGGGAAGCGTAGCTTTCCTCGAATTGAATAGCCCAGAAACGAGAAGCTCTTTTCTCGCGAATCCACGATGTGCGTCTTTTCCGGGTGCAACGTCAGCCCGTTCTCTTGTACCCATTGCCGAACTACCCCCAGGGCCGATTCCGCTTCTTCGCGGGTGCGGCACAAGATGACGAAGTCATCGGCGTATCGCACCATCTGAAAGCCAAGCTCGGCCATCTGATGGTCCAACGGGTTCAGGTAGGCGTTCGACAGGACCGGAGAAAGAACCGCGCCCTGCGGCACCCCGGCTTCCGGGGTCCAGGTCTTTTCTGCGATTTGGTCATTTCACATCTACCTTCCTGTTCCCCTCCGCTCCACCGCGTTATGTTGCACGGCTTCATCGCTTGTATGGGAACTCTGACTTCTGTCGGGTTGTATCATCCGATCTTCACCGGCACCGCCGTGTTCGCTCCCTGACGGCGTGCGATACCTCGCCGTCGGGCCTGGGCCATTGTTCAGGCAGTGTCCCCCGCTGCCGCATTGACGATTCGTCGTCCACTTCCTGGACCCGACAGATCTCCCTGCTTATCTCGTTTGACTCGAGTTCACTACTGTTACGGACTGGTCTTTCGTCTCAGGTTGCTCTCCACCCTCCCTCGCGGGAACGCAGTTACCACTGTTGACTACGGGCCGGTAACGTTAGCCCGGAAGGGACTTCCACCCTCCTGATCAAACGCCTTCACAGGCGCACGTGGCACTGCCGTTTCGGCAGTGTTGACTCTTGGCGACGGAGTGCGGGAACTTGTTCCCGCTTTCTGATTTGCGGCGAGGGCACAACGTTCCCGCTCCGGCTGACCTCCCTGAAAGTCCACGGACTCCGGCGCGTTCTCGCCGTAGGCGATTTGTACCGTAGCCTGGGGTTGTCTTACCCCAGGATCTATTTTGCGTTGTTGCTGACGTCCCTGCCGGCCTTGTGCCGGTAGAGCGGAGGTTTGGCAACTAGACCGGTTGACGCTGAGCCGAGCCCCTTCTCCCGTCGCACCGCCGCCCTTGGCAGCGGTGCGACGGGAGGTGGTGGGTGTCTTGTGTGGCGTGTTGTAGTTGCCAAACATCGCTCCGCCGGGATGAACCCGGATGGTGGCGTGCACGGACAGAGCATTGCGTGCCCTTACGTTCGTGTCACGCGGCTACCCAGGCGTGAGAATTCTTCTAGAACCGCTTGCCGGGGCCCTCTGGACGGGGTAGGATCATGTTTCCGGGATAGCACTTCCCGGAAACGTGGTGGAATGATAGGTTCTGGCGGCTGGCTGGCTCCCAGGATCGTTCCTTCTGCAGGTCTCAATGTCGCCTTTCGTTACACATACTGTTGTTTCCGGTGAAGTTGCATGAATTACGACGCCGTAGTCGCTTCGGCTGTTGGCCGCTTTCCGCGTGCACTCGAGTTTCAGAGGCTGTTTCCGAACGCGGAACACACGATTGTCGATGCCCAACGGGACTTCCATCCGGAAGGGTGGAAGCCGGTCAGCGAGTGGATTTCCAGAAGCCACTTGCACGATCGTTATGTAGTGTGGCTCGTAGTTGCAGTCGAGATCGAGGCAGACGGCAATGTGCTG
This sequence comes from Thermoguttaceae bacterium, assembly GCA_040772845.1. GTDB lineage: Bacteria > Planctomycetota > Planctomycetia > Pirellulales > Thermoguttaceae > PWXP01. Next base: position 181,949 of record JAXGXG010000002.1, on the reverse strand, counting down.
GAACTTGAGGAGCCCCAGCTCTACGTAGTGGAGATCGAGGATGTCCACGGGTGCGGAGACGACGAAGACGGCCAGTCATGGGAGATTGGCTGCTCGGAGTTTGAGGAGGGCGACTGGCAGCGACTGGTCGAGTGCGGCGGCGACTTCGCGGCATTGGAATGTGACATGACGACCGACGCCCCCGTCGATCGTTTTGCGACGTTCTGGCATGACACGCGTCCATGCCAGCGTTTTGCAGCATCCACCATGAAGGCTCCACTTCGCTTCATGATGTAATTCACGGCGCCATGCCGGATAGGACGGCACCCGTGGCTAGAAGTAGTAGCCGAACTAGCGCATCCACCGGAGCCGGCGGCCGGGCCGGCTCTGAATGGAAAATCATCACCGCAGGCCCGGGCAAGGGAGCTCTACTATTCGATGGGAGGATGAAGGCATGGATGATTTCATGATCTGGGCCATTCCTCTGGCTTTCTTCGTCTGCGTGGCAGCGGTGCAGGCTCGCCGGCGACGCTGGCAGAATGCGCTGTGTGCCGCTCTTGCCGCAGGAATCTTCCTGGTAATCATGGCGTGCGCCGGACAGGCCCATACCAACGCCATGCTTCGTGTGATACTTCGCCAGCAAGAGAGGAAGATTGAAGAGCTTGAGCGTCAACTCGGAAACGGGGCGGAAGAATCCTCGGACCAGAGCGTCGACGGCACACGGTAGGCCGTGTCCGTTGCGCTCATTGTTGGCACATTGCCTGTCCTTGCGCTGACGTCCCTGCCGGCCTTGTGCCGGTAGAACGGAGGTTTGGCAACTAGACCGGTTGACGCTGAGCCGAGCCCCACCTCCCGTCGCGCCCCCGCCCCGGGCGGCGGTGCGACGGGAGGTGGGGGGTGTCTTGTGTGGCGTGTTGTAGTTGCCAAACATCGCTCCACCGGGATGAACCCGGATGGTGGCGTACGCGGACAAAGCATTGCGCGCCCTTACGTTCGTGTCACGCGGCTACCCAGGCGTGAGAATTCTTCTAGAACCGCTTGCCGGGGCCCTCTGGACGGGCTAACCCAGATTGTTCATTAGCCGCCGGGTGCTAGCCCAATGCCCTTCACTTCGTAGCGGCACGGCGCGAACCGTCCGGTATTACCGTCGGAAAACCGGGCGGCTCGCGCCGCTCCGCTAAGAAAACGCCTCCAAATGGCACCAAAGTAAGCGGCAGCTCGCGTGATGAATAATCCGGGTTAGCGGTTCCTGTGCCGTGAACCGGCAAACGTTCCGTAGCGTCGCTACGTGGCAACCCGACAAACGTAGCTTTTTGGGGCGCTCGTCGCCTGCCGATTCGCCTGCATAATCCCTTCAACCGGAACTGCCTGAGGGTTGAGGGTTGAGATTTGAGATAGAAGACGGGAGGGGGACGCTGCACCGGAGGCTGCATTCAACGACGATGGCGCAGCCGGTGTGTTTTGGGACGGTCCTCCGGTTGCCAGAAGCAGTTGTGTCAGCCCCCAGAATGGGTGTACTTGCCGTTTGGGGAGGTGCTTCTGTCGGAAGGTGGGCTACAATATTGGGGGTAGCGCGTTAGAATACTACTATGGATAGCGTTTACATTGAGACCTCAATCGTAAGTCATGCGACGGCTCTTCCCTCGCTCGATCCGGCGACCGCAACATTGCAGGATCAGACGCGGCGCTGGATGACGGAGGAGCGGCCCAGATATGCAGTGATGACGTCCCAGCTTGTCTTGGCAGAGGCTGCCAGGGGCGACCCTGCTGCCGCCGGTCGCCGGCTTGCGATGCTGGCAGATATTCCCATTCTTGACGAGAACCCAGATGTCGACCGAGTGGCCGACGAATTGGTTGCCCATTCGCTGATTCCCACAACTGCACGGGTCGATGCGATGCACTTGGCCATTGCGGCACTGGCTGGAGTACAGTACTTGCTTACGCTGAATTGTCGACACATCGCGAATGCGAGCGTGCTACCAAGAGTATACCGGTTGCTCAACGATCTCGGGCTCTCGGGGCTTCTCGTCTGTACTCCAATGGAATTCCTCGGAGGAGCGGCTGATGGCTAAGAACCCTATTCTCGAAGAGCTGTATGCTGTTCGGTCTCAGATCCAAGCGGAATACGGCGACCAACTTTCGGATTATCTCCACAGCGAATTTGAACGGCTGAAGGCGGAGGGCCATCCCGTCGCGCATGTCGAGCAGCGGTCGGTCCGAGGAAACGAAACGCCAGGGGCCAACGCTTCGGTCGTGGCAAACCACTCGTCACAGACCGCTGAACAGTAACGTTCAAACGAGAGGTTGCGCGCTGGTGGGAAGGGATTTGAGATTTGAGATTTCAGATTTCAGATTTCAGATTCCAGATTCCAGATTCCAAAATCCAGGATGGGACGCCGCACCGGGGCTGTGTCGGGAACTGGTGGAAGAAACCTACCGTCCCAGGTAGATGACGGGCGGTTCGCCGTTGACGGCCAGGCGGGCGGGGGTGGGCAACGCGATGGAGAAGCGGGTGCCGTGGCCGGGCTCGCTTTCGACGGCCATGGCGCCGCCGTGGGCTTCGATGACCTTCTTCGCAATGGGCAGGCCCAATCCGGAGCCGCCGCGCTTGGTGGAGTAGAAGGCCTCGAAAACGCGTTCCTTCGTGGCGGCATCCATCCCGCAGCCGGTATCGATCAGGTCGAGCCCGACGCCGTCCGGGCGAGGATAGGTCCGCACGACCAGTTGCCCGCCGTCGGGCATCGCCTGCTCGGCATTGAGCATGAGGTTCAGCAGCGCGCCGTGCAGCGATTCGCGATCGACCAGTACGGTGGGCAGATCGGCCGCCAGGTATTCGGCGATCTCGATCTTGCCGTCCGCGGCCTTCGGGCGAAAGAACTCCAGGACATCGCGCACCTGATCGTTCAGGTCCGTCGGTTCGAGTTCCAGGTGTCGGCCACGGGCGAAACGGAGGAAGTCGTCCAGCAGCCGTTGCAGCCGCGTGCACTCGCGTTGAACGGTTACGACCTTACCCAGGGCGCGGCGATCGCGAGGGGCGTCGCTCTCGCGAAAATCCTCCGCCAGGAGGTCCATGTTCATGCGAATGGTGGACAGCGGGTTTTTGATCTCGTGCGCCAACCCACCGACCAGACGCGCGATCTCCGAATACTGGTCAGCCAGCTTCTGGTGCGCGTCAGTCGGGGATGGTTCAGAAGGCGCCACTGTGATTACTGGCGTTTCGGGCGGCGTTCGCGGCGTTCGCGGCCTCCACCGCCATTACCGCCGCCATTACCGCCGCCTGCGTTTTCGCTGTTGTCCTGGCCGCCGGCGTTCTCGCCGTCGCCCGACGTTTGGCCCAGCTCCTGCATGGCCATGCGACGGCTGAGCTTCACGCGATCCTGGTCGTCAATGGCGATGACTTTCACATCGAGTTCATCGCCGACCTTGCACACGTCGGCAACGGCCGAGACGTATCCTTCGGACAGCTCGCTGATATGGCAAAGGCCGTCTTTTCCGGGCAGGATTTCGACGAAGCATCCGAAGTCCTTGACACTCATGACACGGCCGTGGTAGATGCGGCCGATTTCGACGGATGCGGTCATGGCCTCGATCCGGTCGAGCGCCGCCTTGGCGCCCTCGGCATTGTTGCTCGCAACCGTAACGGTGCCGTCGTCTTCGACGTCGATCATTGCGCCGGTCGATTCCTGGATGGCGCGGATCGTCTTGCCGCCCGGGCCGATCAGCAGGCCGATCTTGTCGGGGTCGATGTGGGTGCGCAACAGTCTGGGGGCCCAGGAGGAAATATCGCCTCGGGGCCGGGCGATGGCCGAGAGCATCTTGCGCAGGATTTCGATCCGGGCTTCTCGCGACTGCGTGAGCGTTGCCCGGAGGATTTCCTCGTTGATTCCATCGATCTTCAAGTCGAGCTGGATGCCGGTAATGCCGTTCTGCGTACCGGCGATTTTGAAGTCCATGTCGCCGTGGTGGTCTTCCGTCCCGAGGATGTCGGTCAGCAGGACCCATCGGTCCTTTTCCTTGACCAGGCCGACGGAGATGCCGGCCACCGGGTTGCTGATGGGCACGCCGGCCGCCATGAGTCCGAGCGTGGCGCCGCATACGCTGGCCATGGAGCTGGAACCGTTGCTTTCGAGGATATCGGAAATAATGCGGACGGTGTAAGGGAATTCATCGGGAGCGGGAAGAACCGGCTTCACGCTGCGTTCGGCCAGTGCCCCGTGTCCCATTTCGCGCCGGCCGGGGCCGCGGATCGGCCGGACCTCGCCCACGGAGAACGACGGGAAGTAATAGTGCAGCATGAACTTCTCGGAATACTCCTCGACCAGTCCGTCCACGCGCTGTTCATCACGGCCGGTTCCCAGGGTCACGGTGACCAGGGCTTGCGTTTCGCCGCGTTGGAACAGAGCGGAGCCGTGGACGCGAGGCAGCACATCGACCTTGCATTCGATGTCGCGTAGTGTCGTATTGTCGCGGCCGTCGAGTCGTTTGCCGGCGAGGATCATGTCGCGAACGACGCGCTGTTCCAGGTCGTGCCAGACAATGCGGAATCGCTCGACGGGGATGGCGTCTCCGGCGGTGGGATCGGGGATCAACTCCGCCTGGGCGCGTTCCTTGACCGCCGTGCACGCTTCAGCCCTCGCCTGTTTGCCTTCCGTCTGGCTGGCCTGGTACAGGGCATCGTAATACTGTTGCCGAATCCGATCGAACAGCCCATCGTCTTCCGGCGGAGTATACTCCTTTTTGACGACTCCGACTTTCTCGGCCAACTCCTCCTGCATCTCGCAGAGTGTTGCGACATACTCCTGGGCCTTCAGCACGGCGTCCGCCATCAGGTCCTCGGGCATCTCGCGCGCGAATCCCTCGATCATCAGGATCGAATCACGGGTTCCGGAGACGACCAGATCGAGTTCGGACTGCTCGAGCTGCTCGTGTGTGGGGAAGGGGATCCATTCGCCGCCGACATAGCCGAGGCGCACGGAGCCGAGTGGGCCGAGGAAGGGGATGGGCGACAGACACAATGCCGCCGACGCGCCGGTCATCGCCAGGACGTCGGGGTCATGCTGGCGGTCGAAGGCCAGTGCGAAGGCCTGGACCTGCACCTCATCGCGGAACCAGTCGGGAAACATCGGGCGGATGGGGCGATCCATCAGACGCGCGGTGAGTGTCTCTTTCAGCGTGGGACGCCCTTCGCGTTTGAGAAACCCGCCGGGGAACTTGCCGGCCGCCGCCACCCGTTCGCGATAGTCGCAGGTGAGCGGGAAGAAATCGATTCCGGGCCGACCGGGGCCGGTAGCCGAGGCCACGAGGACTACGGTCTCACCGTACTGAACAAGACAACTGCCGGCCGCCTGCTTGGCCAACTCACCCGTTTCCATGGAGAGGGTGTGTGCTCCGATCTTACGTTCGACGCGGACTTTCAATGCTTTCTCCCAACCTTGCTTGCGAGGCGGTGGAACGAGAATGGCGACCAGAAATGGACGGCCCACGCGATTCCGAAGACGGCGCCGCGACAGCGCAGAACAACATGCTCCGCCTGACCGGGTATACCCGCTTGGGATATGCGAAGTGTGGGAATCGACTACGAGGGCGAAACGTCCGCGATTACTTGCGGATGCCCAGTCGCCGAAGGATGTCGAGATACCGTTGCGGATCGACCCGCTTCAGATAGTCCAACAAACGCCGCCGCCGACTGACCAACATCAGCAAACCGCGCCGGCACGCGAAGTCCTTCTTGTGCCCACGGAGATGCTCCGTCAGTCCGCTGATCCGCGATGTAAGAATCGCGATCTGGACTTCGGGTGAACCCGTATCGGCATCGGCTCGCCGATACTCCCCAATCAACTCTTGCTTTCGCTCTTTGGTAATGGTCATCTGCTACTGCGTCTGCTTGACCTCGAGGACCGTCGGCTTCCCACGAAGCACGAACCTCCTGGTAGTCCTACTCGAACTCCACCTACCTGAAAAACCTGTTACACGTTTACATCAATACGCTAAGCAGGTGAGTATAGCAGTTCCATCGGCGCATGAAAAGCCGGGCAGGCGACAAAAGGCAAGAAAAATGCGAGAGGGTGTTTCATTTGGCCCATGCTGGGGGTTATTTGGGGGCTTTAGGGGGATTGTGCGGCCATCTTTCGCCTGACGACCCGAACATGCGCCTGCCGGGAGGCAGTCTTCGCAAGTCCGCCATGGGGCCACGCGAATGGCAACCTGTTTCCCGGGCCGCTGTTCTCGATCCGAACGCAGGCGTCGAGGTGCGGGTATCCACCGCCCCGTGCAATTCTTGCGTCCTCCGGTACAATCGGGGGATCGAATTCGTTCCGATCAGAGCAGGAAGCCAACCATGAGTTATCCACCCTTCCAACCTCCACGGCCTTCGCAAACCAAGATCGTGGCGACCGTGGGCCCCGCGTGCGAAAGCCGTCAACAGTTGATCGATCTGCTGTTGGCAGGCGTCGATGTGTTTCGCATCAACATGGCCCATGGGAAACCGGCCGACCAGGAGCCGCGCCTGGCGGCCATTCGAGCCGCCTCGGAAGCAACGGGGCACCCGGTGGCCGTACTGGCCGATCTGGCGGGCCCCAAAATCCGCCTTGGCGAGCTGCCTGACGACCAGCTTACCCTCGATGCCGGCGATACGGTCTGTTTCGTCCGCAGTTCGCAAGACCTGCAGGGGGATGCTGGTCAGGAATGCCGTGCCAGCCAGTTGTCAGACGGCCCGAAAGATGGGGCTGTGGATTGCCCAATCTACAGGCTCACCACGAACTACAGTCCGCTCGTCGACGAACTTCAGCCAGGCGACCGCGTGATGCTGGCCGACGGGACGGTGAGCTTGGAAGTCGAGGCGGTCGCTTCCGGCCATGCCCAGTGCCGCGTGGTTCAGCCGGGGCTGATTCGATCTCGGCAGGGGGTGAACCTGCCAGGTGTGAAGCTGAGCGTGCCGGCGCTTGGGCCCGAGGATCGGGAGAATGCTATTTGGGCCGCGAAGGCTGGGATCGATTTTGTGGGACTCAGCTTTGTGCGTTCGCCGGAGGAGATTCTCGCCTTGAAGGCCGTGCTGGCGGAGCACGGATCGTCGGCCCGCGTGATCGCCAAGATCGAGAAACCGGAGGCCGTCGCCCAGCTTGAAGCGATTGTCGAGGCGACCGACGGCGTGATGGTTGCGCGGGGCGACTTGGGGGTGGAAATCGACATCGCCACGGTGGCCGTCGTCCAGAAACGCATTATTGCCGAATGCAATCGGCGGCGCAAACCCGTGATTGTGGCGACGCAAATGCTCGACAGTATGCAGCATTCCAGTGTGCCCACCCGGGCCGAGGTGGCCGACGTCGCCAACGCCATTCTCGACGGGACCGATGCGTGTATGCTTTCGGGGGAAACGGCGGTCGGCCGTTTTCCGCGGCAGACGGTGGAAATGATGCACCGGATTGCCTTGGCTACCGAGCCGCTGTGCCGCAACCTCCCGCGTCCCCGACTGCCCGATTTGAAGGGCGAGGGGATCAATCCGATTACGGAAACGACGGTTTTCGCGGCGGGACGGATGGCCGAGGAATTGGATGCGAAGCTCGTTGTGGTTGCCAGTGCAACGGGCGCCACGGCGCTAAGCATGGCGAAGAATCGCAACTGGGTGCCCACCCTTGGCGTGAGCGATTCTCCCGAGACGCTCCGGCGGATGTGCCTTTACTGGGGGATGATTCCCTTGGCCGGGGCGCCCATGGTCGAAAGCCATGCGCTCGTCGAACACGTGACCGGCTGGGCCCGCGATCGCGGAATGCTGCAAAGCGGCGACCGGATCGTCCTGGTCGCAGGAACCGGCCTGAAGGTAACGGGCCACAACATGCTGATCGTTCACGAATTGGAGTAGCATGCTTTCCGCCACCGACATTCTGGGGCCCGAAGGACGCATCGCCAAACGACTGACCGGCTACGAGCATCGCCGAGAGCAGTTGGAGATGGCCCAGGCGGTCGAACGCGCCATCGCCAGCGAGCGGCATCTGATGGTTGAGGCCGGCACGGGCGTCGGCAAGAGCTTCGCCTACCTCGTGCCCACGATTTTGGCCGTGGCCGGAACGAACAATGACGAAACACCGCCGCGCCGCGTACTGGTTTCTACCCATACGATCAGCCTGCAGGAACAGCTTATCCACAAGGACGTTCCGTTCCTGAAGACCGTGATTCCCACGCCGTTCAACGCCGTGCTGGCGAAAGGGCGAGGCAACTACGTGAGCCTCAGACGCCTGCGGAATGCGGTGCAACGCGCCGGCGGACTGTTCAGTACCTCGGAGGAACACGAGCAGCTTCGCACGCTGAGCGAGTGGGCCAAGACGAGCGACGACGGCTCGCTGGCCGATCTCGACTTCAAGCCCCTGCCGGCCGTGTGGGACGAGGTCAAAAGCGACGCGGGCAACTGCATGGGGCGGAAATGCCCGCATTTCGTGGATTGCCTCTACTACCGCTCGCGCAAGCAGCTTCAGGCCGCCCAGGTGATGATTGTCAACCACGCGTTGTTGTTCACCGACCTGGCCCTGCGGCGAAACAACGTCCGCCTGCTGCCCGATTACGATATTGTGGTGTTCGACGAGGCCCACACCATGGAGGCCGTTGCGGGCGATCATTTGGGGCTGCGTGTTACGAGCGGGCAGGTGGATTGGGTGCTTCGGAAGTTGTACAACGACCGGACGAACAAGGGGCTGTTGGTCGGAAAGAAAGGCGGCATGGCCGACGTGCAACGCATGGTCGATGAATGCCGCCATCGAGCCGACGAGTTCTTTGCCTCGGTAGTCGAGTGCCAGAAGGCGACTGAATCGGAGAATGGCCGCGTTCGCCATCCGCTTGCAATGGGCAACCCGTTGAGCGAGGGGCTGGTGACGTTGTCGGGCATGGTGCGGGCCGCCGGCAAGAACCTGACGGATGCGACCCAGACGCAGGACTTCAATGCCGCCGCCAACCGATTGAAGAGCCTCGCCGATGAGATTAAACAGTGGCTGAAGCAGGAGATTGCCGACGCGGTCTATTGGGTGGATCACATCGTCGGTCGCCGCTGGCAACGCGTGGAGCTGGCTGCCGCGCCGATCGACGTCGGCCCGGCGCTTCGCGAGCAGCTTTTCGATCAGGTCAAGTCGGTCATCATGACCAGCGCGACCCTGGCCACAGGCAAGCAGTCGTTCGATTTCTTCAAGTCGCGGATCGGACTTGCAGATGCCGACGGCTTGCGGCTGGGCAGCCCATTCGACTACCGGCGGCAGGCTCGCCTTGTATTGCCCGAGGGGGTCCCCGATCCGGGCGAGCGCGCCGCCGCGTTCCAGCAACGGGCATTCGAGCTGATTCGGCATTATGTCGGGCAGACCGACGGCCATGCGTTCGTACTGTTCACCAGTTATGGCATGATGCGCAAGGCGGCCGAGGCGCTCAATCCTTGGCTGCTGGACGAGGGGTTCGCACTGCTGTGTCAGGCAGACGGCCTGCCGCGTAGCCAGATGCTCGACCGGTTCAAGCGCCAGCCGCGGAGTGTGCTGTTCGGCACCGACAGCTTCTGGCAAGGTGTGGACGTACCGGGCGACGCGCTGCAGAATGTCATCATTACGCGGCTGCCATTCAGCGTGCCGGACCGCCCGCTTCTGGAAGCCCGACTCGAAGCCATCCGCGCTTCCGGCGGCAACCCGTTCCGCGACTACCAGTTGCCTGAAGCCATTTTGAAGCTCAAGCAGGGGTTCGGGCGGCTCATTCGCACCCAGACCGATACAGGCATGGTCGTTATTCTGGATCCCCGGATTCGAACCAAACCGTACGGCCGCCAATTCCTCGATGCCCTTCCCGAATGCGATATTGCGAAGGAGTAGCGTTATGAACAGTCAGCATGATTGTAGATTCAGCAGGTGCTTTGTCGGCATTCGCAGGACAGTGTTCTTCTGCTTCTGGGTTGCATTGACTGCCGTGCCCGGGCAGGCAGCCCGAGTTTTGGTAGAGGCCGAATCGTTCAGTAACATCGGCGGTTGGACCGTCGATGCGCAGTTCATTGATCAGATGGGATCGCCTTATCTGCTGGCCCACGGCCTGGGAAAGCAGGTTGCTCCGGCGACAACCGAAGTAGCCTTCCCCGAAAAAGGGGAGTATCGGGTCTTCGTCCGGACGCTCGATTGGGTTGCCCGCTGGGACGTGCCTGGGACGCCGGGCTGTTTTGTCCTGGTGGTCGATGGGAAACAGCTCGATACGATCTTTGGCGCGACCGGAGCGGCTTGGCATTGGCAAGCCGGCGGACGAGTGAACATCGATCGGGACGTCGTGAAATTGGAACTGCGGGATCAGACTGGTTTTGAAGGACGATGCGACGCGATTCTGTTCGTCAAGGAACCTGGGTTCACACCTGCGGCCGACTATCGCCCTGAACGGGCGCGGGCGATGGAAGACGCTGGGCGATACGATTTCGTCGTAGTGGGTGGCGGTGTGGCCGGAACATGTGCAGCCGTCCGTGCGGCTCGCCAGGGGATGAAGGTTGCCTTGATTCAGAATCGGCCCGTGTTGGGCGGCAACAACAGCTCGGAAGTCCGCATCGGTATGTTGGGAACGACGATGCAGCCTCCGTTTCCGCGGCTCGGTCGGGTTGTTGCTGAGCTCGATACGGGGAACCGCTGGGACGATGGCCACAAGCTGGCGGTCGTCGAGGCAGAACCGAACATCCGGCTCTTTTTGAACCATCACGTTCTGGCAGTCGAGAAATCGGGCAATCGTATCGACGCGGTGATTGCTCAGCACGTTCGAACCGGGCAGCGGAAGCGATTTCGGGCTCCGCTCTTTGCCGATTGTACCGGCGATGGCAACCTGGGATTCCTGGCCGGCGCCGATTGGCGTATGGGGCGCGAAGGCCGCCGGGAGACCGGAGAGAGCAAGGCCCCGGAAGAGGCGGACAATAGGGTCTTGGGCAGCACGCTTCATTGGCGGGCCGCGGCAACCGGCAAGTCGCCCACCTTTCCGGATTGTCCTTGGGCCGTACCGTTTTCCAAAAATACGTGTATGTTTGCGCTCTCGGGCGCCTGGAATTGGGAAGCCGGCTATGACAACAATATGATCGATGAGGCCGAGATGGTCCGCGACTATCTGTTTCGCGTTATCTATGGCAACTGGTCCTATCAGAAGAAGAATCACGACAACTATCGCGCCTACGAGATCGTGTGGATGGGTCACGTGCTGGGAAAACGCGAGTCGCGCCGGCTACTGGGCGATGTGATTGTGACCGAGCAGGATGTCTTGACCAACAGGAAGTTCCCCGACGCTTGCGTGCCGACCTTCTGGGGCATCGACCTGCACGGCCCGCACCCGAACAACACGAAGCATTTCCCCGGGCAGGAGTTCCTGGCGCATGCCGATCATGCCAACCGGGGGAATCAGCCGTTTGTGGTTCCCTATCGCAGTCTCTATTCGCGAAACATCGAGAACCTGTTCGTTGCGGGCCGCTGTATTAGCGTGACCCATGTAGCGCATGGCCAGACGCGTGTCATTCGCAACACGGGCACCATGGGCGAGGCCGTTGGGCTAGCCGCGGTTGTATGCCGAGCCAAGGGGTGTACGCCGTGCAAGGTCTATCCTGAATATTGGAACGATCTGACAACCCTGTTTGAAGGGCAGTAGAAGTCTGCGGGGTCCAAACGCGAGTCGTTGATTCCAGACAAAGGGGCTACATTTCATGCAGCAAGGCGATGGCTATGGAATCCGAACGATGACCCGGTCTGAAGTCGATCTGGCCGTCGACTGGGCGGCCGAAGAAGGCTGGAACCCCGGGCTCCATGACGCCGAGTGCTTCCATGCGGCCGATCCCAAGGGCTTCCTGATTGGGTTGATTGACCAGGAACCCATCGCGACGATCTCGGCCGTGAAATACGGCGATGCGTTCGGATTCATCGGTTTCTATATTGTCCGACCGGATTGCCGTGGCAAGGGCTACGGGTTGCAGATTTGGAACGCCGCGATGGCCTGCCTCGCGGGCCGTTCGATCGGCCTCGACGGCGTCGTCTCACAGCAGGCAAATTACGCGAAGTCGGGTTTCACGTTGGCGTATCGGAACATCCGCTACGGCGGAACGGGTGGAGGAGCCGTGCCGGACGATCCGCGCATTGCCCCCAGGCCCTGCTTTCCGCTGGCCGACGTTCAGGCCTACGACCGTCCCTTCTTTCCCGGCAGTCGCGAAGCGTTTCTCACACACTGGCTGGTCCAGCCGCAAAGCACGGCGCTGTGCATCCGGGACGAGAACGGCCAACTGGCAGGCTACGGCGTCGTACGTACCTGCCGCCTGGGGCACAAGATCGGTCCCCTTCTTGCCGACACGCCCCAGCTTGCCCAGCGGCTCTTCCTGGCTCTGAAGGCCCACACGCCTGCCGAAACGCCCATCTTCCTCGACGTTCCCGAAGTCAACCCTGCGGCCGTCGCCCTCGCCGAGCGGCACGGTATGACGCCCGTGTTCGAGACCGCCCGCATGTACGCAGGCACACCACCACATCTTCCTCTAAGCCGGCTTTTCGGCGTCACGACGTTTGAATTGGGGTGACATCAATTCGAGAACTCCGAAGGATTCGCACGTGCTGTTCTGGCTATCAAAGCTGTTGTCACTTGTAGTGGTCATCGCCCTCTCGCTGGCCACGTTTGGGCCGTGGGGGATTGCGGTAACGGCATTTCTGATTGCACAGTGTCTCTGGATTCGACACGCCCGTCATCGCGTAGGCCTTGTTGTGACGCTGGGGGTATTGTTCCTTCTGGGCAGTTGTGTGATCCACGGTCACAAGGAAGCTTCTCGCCTCATGGCGTGCAGAAACCACGCACAAGTCATCGGGCTGGCGCTGCTTCAGTATCATCAGGAGTACAATGAGTGAGGGCGAACAAACGACGGAGTCGCAATGAACCAAGAAAGTCAAGCGTTTCCGTCCGATGGCAACCCAATCACCGAGAATCCCCCGGCTATGCTGGCGAGCAACGACCTGGAGGACAATGCGTCCGCGACCGGACGATGCTATTTACGGAACCGGCGCCAGGTCGATCTGCGCCGTCACCCATGAACGGTTACCATGCCGGAAACAGGCCGTCCATGCCGTTGACGACTTCGGGCAAGGGGACGACCTCGACGCGATCGGCAATCTGGTAGCGGCGCGGACCGGGATAGACGACGGCGAGCCGCTCCAACTGCAAGTCGTCCAATGCAATGCGCATCGAGCGAGTCAAGCCCGGCGCGTCCGCTCGTTTGCATTCCACGCCGTAGAGCTTCCCACGAACGACCAGCAGTAAATCCAGTTCCGCTCCCTGGTGCGTCGCCCAGAAGTACGCCTGATCGGGTTCGATTGCCTTGATGGTCTCCTCAATGACGTAACCTTCCCACGAGGCGCCGGACTTCGGGTGCCGCACCAAATCCGCCCAGTCAGTGATTCCTAGCAACTGGTGGAGCAACCCCGTGTCGCGGAAGTACATTTTGGGTGACTTCACTTGGCGTTTTCCTAGATTGGCATGCCAGGCAGGGAGCTGGCGCACCATGTAGAGGTCGGAAAGCAAGTCCAGGTAGCGTCGCACCATCGTCTCGCTGATGCCGAGCGAACGCGCTGGCTCCGCCGCATTCCACACCTGCCCGTGATAATGGGCTACCATGCTCCAGAAGCGGTGCATGGTGAACGCCGGTACGGAAAGTCCCAGTTGCGGGATGTCGCGCTCCAGGAAGGTCTGAATGAACTCCCGGCGCCAATGGTACGATGCCTCTTCGTCTTTGGCGAGAAACGACCGAGGGAATCCCCCTCGCAGCCAGTGATCGGCCTGCGTTTCGATTCCCGTCTCGTCCAGCGAGAAACCGCCCATCAGGATGCGTTCCATCCGGCCGGCCAGCGATTCCGACGACTGCCGCAACATGGCCGGCGAGGCACTACCCAGCAAAACGAACTGAGCGGGCAACGGCGTCCGATCGGCCAGGACTCGCAGGATGGGAAAGAGTTCGGGACAGCGCTGCACTTCGTCAATCACCACGATGCCGCGTAGTCCCTCCAGGGCCGACATCGGCTCCTGCAACCGTTGAAGGTCGCGAGGATCCTCCAAGTCGAAGTATTCCGGTGCCGCGGGCGGAACGATTCCGCGTGCGAGTGTGGTCTTACCACACTGACGGGGGCCCAGGAGAGTCACCACGCGACTCCGTTCGAGAGCCCCCCGAATTCGTTGTTTTAGCCGGTTGCGCGGTACCATATCCCAATTCTACCATGAAATTCCTTCATTGCACAGAGGATTTTCATGGTTGCATTGGGGTGCAGCAGCGGACTTCAGGCAGCAATTGAGCGGTGAGCCCGTGGTGATATAATCGGGGCCACGGAGGATGGCAAATCACGTGTTTTTGCAGGCGGACGTTCCAATTACCGAAAACCCCGGCTACCTTGCCCGTCAGTTGATCACCTACCTTGGCAACAAACGCGCCCTGCTCGGACAGATCGGGGCGGCGGTGGAGCAGGTGAAAGAGAGACTGGGCAAGAAGCGGCTACGCGTGTTCGATGCGTTCAGCGGCTCCGGTGTGGTTTCGCGATTCCTCAAAGCGCATGCATCGATGCTGGCGAGCAACGACCTGGAGGACTATGCGTCCGTGATCGGACGCTGCTATTTGCGGAACCGGAGCCAGATCAATCTGGCAGAACTGAACCAGATCGTTGACGACTTCAACGCCCGGGTTGCCACCGCCCCACTTCCGACCGGATTCATCGAAGAACTGTACGCGCCGCGCGATGAGGCTCGGATCAGGAAGGACGATCGCGTCTTCTATACCCGCGCGAACGCCCGACGGCTGGACAACTACCGCCGGCTTATCGATGAAGCACCTGAGGGGCTGCGCGACCTGTTGCTCGGGCCGCTGCTGAGCAAGGCATCGATCCACGCGAATACGGCAGGTGTGTTCAAAGGATTTTACAAGGACCGCACGACCAAGATCGGCCGATTCGGCGGCAGCGGGGCCGATGCCCTGACGCGAATCAAAGGCGAAATCCGGCTCGAAGCGCCGGTGCTCAGCCGTTTCGAGTGCGATTGGTCTGTCATGCAGGAGGATGCGAACACGGCCGCCGGGCGGTTGAAGAACCTCGATCTCGCCTACCTCGACCCGCCGTACAACCAGCATCCGTACGGCTCGAACTACTTCATGCTCAACCTGCTGGTTCGCTACCAGCGGCCCGAGAAGGTAAGCCGCGTTTCAGGCATTCCGGCCGACTGGCGGCGTTCCGACTACAATGTACGTGCGAGGTCGCTGCCGCGGTTACGAGAGCTTCTGCACGCGATCGACGCGTCCTTTCTGTTGATCTCGTTCAACAACGAGGGGTTCATCACGCCGGGCGAGATGCGTTCGATGCTGGACGAACTCGGTCGCGTGAGCGTGGTGGAAACCCGTTACAACGCCTTCCGCGGAAGCCGGAACTTCGACAACCGCTCGATCCACGTCACCGAACAGCTCTTTCTGGTCGAGCGGCGATAGGCGAGCGTGGTTTGCGCCTGCGCAGTGCACTGGAAATCCTCTCGTGCTTGACGCACAGCAAGCGACGCACTAAGAGTCTATCCGGAAGGTTTTCTCGGCTTTTCTTGGGTTTCAGGCGGCGACGCGGTATTGGAACTGGGGCCGGGCCTCCGGCGAGAGCTTGCGAAGCATCAGGTGGATGTTGGTTACGCGGATCATCGCGGCACTCGAATCCGGCCGCCGTTCGTAGTCTTTGCTGTTGCGACGACAGCGACCATTCCAGGCATTGGTGCGTTCCACCACCCAGCGATTCTCCAATGGCGTGAAGCCGTGGGCCCCCTCGGGACGCTTTTTGACCTCGATCCGCCAATTGGGACGATGTTCGTTCAGCCAGGCCTCCGCAGCGTGGTTGTGATACTTGTTGTCGCCGAAGATGACCGTCAACCGGGGGAAGTCCTCGGGCGTGATCTTCCCCAACACCTGCGGCGCGGCGGCGCCGTCGTCGAGTCCCGCGGCAGTCACCACGACGGCCACCAGCAGACCCAGCGTATCGACCAGCAAATGCCGTTTCCGTCCCTTGATTTTCTTGCCGCCGTCGTAACCGCGCTCCTCGCCGCCGATCTCGGTCGTCTTCACCGACTGGCTGTCGATGCAGACGGCGCTGGGAGTCGGTTCGCGGTCTTCCGCAGTGCGAACCTGGCGTCGGAGCGCATCGATCATGTTCTGCCACGCGCCGTCGTCGCGCCATTGGGCGAAATAGTCCTAGACGGTGCTCTTGGGGAGCAGGTCGTGGGGGAGCATGTCCCACTGGCAGCCCGTCCGGTTGAGGTAAAGAATGGTATTGACGACCTCCCGCATATCCACTTCCCGCGGTCGCCCGCCATGACGGCTGGGGGGAATCATCGGCTCGAGGATCGCCCACCGAGCATCGGTCAGGTCCGTCAAATAGCGTTTGCGTGCCGGCGCGTCCATGTGCAAGCTCCTTGATTTTGGGATAACAAAGGGCTGCACAATACGCAATTCAGGTGGCCTGGGTAAATATCACTTTCCGGATAGCCTCTCAGTGAAAGATGTTGCACATTCAGGTTTCATTCCCTGCTGGGCGGCGGTTTCCTTGCTACTTGCTGTCAGCTCGCTCCAGCATGCTCTCGCGATACCTCGCCGAAGTGGCGTCATGGGGCATTTCTACTTTCGGACAACCTATCATACGCAGTCAATCATGGCCAGCCTTGCCCCAACTAGCCTTCCAAGCTAAACTGCTTGGGGAGTTGTGGGGATCGTCAACCAAGCAGCTTTTCCCATTTTTGAAGATTCGGGGCAGAAATGAAGTTTGGCGAATTGGTACGACTGCTCGAGGAAAATAGCTTCCGACTGGTCAAAGAAAAGGGCTCTATCCGGTACTACGGCAAGGCCGACTGGCCACGACTGGTCCGCGTCGACTTTCACGGCTCAAAAGAAGTTCCAACAGGCACGTGCCACGCTATCCTGAAAGCTGCAGGCGTCAAATCGCAGGGAGAAAAGAATGATTGAACTACCCTACTCGCTCATCATCGAGGCGACCGAGGAACCAGACTATTTTGGATTCTTCTCGCCTGATCTCGAGGGCTTCACCGGTATCGGGCACTCTGTTGAAGATTGCCTGTACAAGGCCAAATGGGGAATGAAGGAGCACGTCGAATTGCTCCAGCAGCGCGGCCTGCCCATCCCCGCGAGAAACCCGGAGCCAACAATCGTCATCCAGAACGCGAAAGAATACAGTCCGGCTTGAGCCGATACCGCCGTTACCGCCCTCGCCAGTCTAGAAGCTTGAACGCCCGTGATTCCTGTCAGATCCCTCCCGCATGCTCTCGCGATACCTCGCCGGAGTCACCCCATGGGCAGTCCTGAATAGGCTGGAGAAATACTGTCCGGAACCGAACCCGCAGGCCAGCGCGACCTGGGTGACCGTCAGGTCGGGACGGATCACGAGCATCTGCTGGGCAGCCTCCAACCGGTAGTGGTTCAGGCACTGCCCCGGCGTCATATTTGCCAACTCCCGAGTGCAATGCGTGAACCGGGTGACGCCAAGCCCGCACTCCTTTGCCATGCGTTGGACGGTCCATTCCAAGGCCAGGTGCTCAACGTTCTCACGCAGCGATTGCCAGAAGAGCTGAACGGTCCGTTGGGTACTGGTGAGCGAACGATCCATCGGGACTCGGCGCGAACGAAGCATATCGAGCAGGAGCAGGAACATCTCGTTGAGGAAGACGGCCAGCCGCGACACACTGCTGCCCCCATCGTCCGTCTCGACGGCGTGGGCGATCCTTCGGAAGCACTCGCCAATCTCCGACGTTACCGGCCAAACCGGGTTCTCGTTCTGCCGCAGGAAGCCGGTGAGTTCCTCGCGATCGGACTGGGTAAGGACGAGCCATGCAGGCCAGCGCCATGGCTGGTGCGGCCGGCGGACATTCACGTCGAGGATCAGAAAGTGCAATCGGCTGGCGCCAACATGTGGATCGCCCACGCGGTGCGATTGCCAGGGCCGGGTGACGGTCAGGTCGTTGGCGTGGAGTTCGAAACGTTCGGAATCGACGCCGAAGTCGAGCCGGCCACTTTCGAGCAATGTCAGCTCGATGCCTTCATTCTGGTGCCAATCCAGCCCCCAGTCCTGATCGGCGGCGGCATCCCAGAATCCGACCATTTTCACTCCGGGCAACGCACCTCGCGGCAACGCCCGCCCGGGATAGTGGCCATGAACCAGCGATTCCAGCCGAACCCGACCAGCCGACGCAGCTTCGATGATCGGCCGACACGTATCGGCCCGGTAGGTTTGACCTGCGTCATGGTACACTGGGCGTGTCATTGGGATGCGAAATGGATATTATCGTTTGCAGGATCGACCTTGGCCCACCTGCTGCTGCAAACATGCAACGCAGCAAGGACCAAACCGGCAGCCTTCAGAAAACGGCGGCGCGGCATTTCCCAGCCGCGCATGGCACGGACCTCCGTTGCCGGGCCCACGCCTGCTCGGCGACACGCACGGCAGACGAACCAGCGGGCATTTCACACAATGCACCATGATAACACGCCGGCAGGATGGTAGGTAGCCGGCCAGCCATCAGCGTGTATTGAACAAGTGAGGCCGCCCTGGCCCGGATCAGTTCGGCGGGACGCCGCGTGCCGATTCGAGTGTGGGGATGGGGCGGAAATCAGGCAGGTTGCGGTACTTGAGGTTGCGTCGGCCGAAGTACGAACCATAGTAGGGGCCGTTGGCGTCTACCCAGGTAATCAGCCGGCCCCACTCCGCTTCGGACAATTCGACGTCGTAATGTCGTTTGCGCAAGATGCCGACGAGCGGGCTGGCATGCGACCCGAGCGATTTCGGCCCCAGCGGCGCCACGTTGCCCTTCTGCGCCTCCGGATCCGCGCCGCGGAACTCCTGGATATACGTAATCAGGTTCCGCCGCATGATCTCTAAAATGGCCCTGGAAAACTGGACCACGACATAAGCTCGAATGTCGTGTAAGATTAGGCCAGTTTTCAAGGAGCAAAGGATGGGAGCGAAACGTCGGCGGATCGAGGCGTCCGTGAAGGCGAAAGTGGCGTTGGCGGCCGTTCGAGGCGATCGAACGGCGAGCCAGTTGTCATCGCAGTACGGGGTGCATGCCACGCAGATCGGGCAGTGGAAGCGGCGGCTTCTGGAAGGAGCACCGGGGCTGTTTGCCGAGGGCCATCGCCGGGAGGGCGGTGGCCCGGAGGTGGACACCGCCGAGCTGTACGAGCAGATCGGGCGGCTCCAGATGGAGTTGGCCTGGTTGAAAAAAAAAGCTGCCCGACTCGATTGAGTTCAAGCGGAAGTGTATCGACCCGGATCATCCAAAGGTAAGTGTTCGCCGGCAATGCGAGTTACTGGGACTGAATCGATCGACGTGGTACTACGCGCCTCGGGGCGAGTCGCCGGAGACGGTCGCGCTGATGCGTCAGATCGACCGGCAGTACGTTGCGACGCCGTACTACGGCAGCCGGCGGATGGCACGGACGTTTGGCATCAGCCGGGAGCGTGCTCGACGTTTGATGCAGTTGCTGGGGCTGGCGGCGATTTACCCGAAGCCGCGTCTTTCGCGGCGTGGGGCGGGACATCGGATCTACCCGTATTTGCTGCGAAACGTGGCGATTGTGCGTCCGGATCAAGTCTGGTCGAGCGACATTACGTACGTGCCCATGCCGCAGGGGTGGATGTACTTGACGGTGGTGATGGACTGGTACAGTCGGTATGTGCTTTCGTGGCGGCTGTCGAACACGTTGGACGGCCTGTTCTGCCTGGAGGCGTTGGAGGAAGCGTTGTCGCAGGGACGACCGGAGGTCTTCAACACGGACCAGGGCGTGCAGTACACGGCCGAGGCGTTCACCGGGCGGTTGCAGGCGGCGGGCGTGGCCGTGAGCATGGATGGTCGCGGCCGGTGGCTGGACAACGTGTTCGTCGAGCGGCTTTGGCGGACGGTCAAGCAGGAGCACGTGTACCTGCACGATCATGGGACACCGCGCGACCTGGCAGGCGGCCTGCGAAGGTACTTCGAGTTCTACAACCACGAGCGGATTCACATGGCGCTCGACTACCGCACGCCAGCCGCAGAGTACCGACTGCCGCGAGGTGTCGCATGAACGCGGCGCGGGCATGTCATCGAAATTGCATCAATCGCGCGAAAGAAATTGGAAAATCGACCTGTACCCAATACGAGGTAGAGGGTATGCGTCCGCGCGAGGCCTGGGAAGGGCCTCGCGGGACGCTAACCCCTCCACCTAAGAAACCTTAACCCGTGGTCTAGACAACCAGGGCCACCTCTCTCCTCGTACGAGCGGCTGAAGAACGTGGTCAACTCCCCCGTGAGCACCAAGTTGCCTTCGGTCTTCTCGCCGCCGTGGCATTGCACACAGTGTTCGTCGAGGATGGGCTGGACATCGGTCGGATAATAGAGCGGTCGCGGCACGGTGGTGTCGCCCGGCTGGGGGCGGGGCAGGGCAGGGGGGCGCAGCATGGCCAACGGCGGCTGGGCAGGCGGTGCCTCGTTCCGCGGCTGGTGGCAGCCAATGCACCCGCGGACTTCGCCCGGCTGGAGGTTCACGAACGTACGCATCCGCTCGAGTTCCATGTAGTCCTCGTCGAGCGCCTGGAAAAACACGCTGCGGCCGGCCGGAACCGTGAAGTGGGCCGAACCATCCTCTTCGACGGGGACGACGCCGTGGAGGATGGTCACGAAGATGTGCGCCCCCAGGAATCCCAGCGATGAACAGAACCATAATCGCATGCGGGCTTCTGCTGTTGTCCCTGACGATCGGTTGCTCCGGCGATGGGCTGAATGCGGTCTCGGGCACGGTCACGCTCGACGGCCAGCCGATCGAGAAGGGGACGATCGAGTTCATGCCGGTTGACGGGAAGGGGCCGACGGCGGCGGCCGTTATTGAAGAGGGCGCTTACCGGGCGCGCGTGGCTGCCGGCCCGAAACAGGTGCGCATTGTCGGGTACCGGAAGACGGGCGAGCGGCGCATCGTTCCCGGCGATGCGTCGAGTCCCAAAATCGACATCCAAGAGCAGATCGTACCGGCAAGGTACAACACCAGTAGTGAATTGCACTGCGAGATCGGTGTCGCCAACCGGCACGATTTCGAACTGGCGTTGTAGCGGCGTCACCGGCGATCCTTCACGCGGCTCCGCTGGTCACAGGCTGCGGCTGGATCAACCGGGGATCGACAATCCGGCCAGCAGATCGCCCAGTGCGGCTTGATCTTTTGCGGCCTGGCGGAAGACGGGCAGAATCTGTCTGTAAACAGCGATATTGTCCGTGATCGGCCGGGCAACCGCTTCTATCTGGTGTACCTGGATGATCGGGTCGAAATCGGCCCAAAGGCCACACGCCACGGCAGCCACGGCGGCCGCGCCCAGCGAACCGGCCTCCTGGCCCACGTTGGTCTTGACGATGTCCACCTCGAGGGCATCGGCGAGAATCTGTCGCCATAGCGCACTGCGGCTGGCGCCGCCCACCACCACCATCTCGTTACCCACGCTGCCGAGCCGCCGCAGCTCGTCGAGCACCAGGCGGAGATTCAGCGCAATGCCTTCCATGGCGGCACGAAGAAGGTCCGCCTGCGTATGGCCCAGGTCGAGCCCGAGGACGGCGCCGCGGATGTTCGGGCTTGCGTCGAGCGAGGAACCCCCGGCGAGGCTCGGGTTGAACAGGAGTTTGCGGGCGCCCGGCGGCGATTGCTCTGCCAGCCGCGTCATGGCCTCGTACGGATCTTCGCCGGCCGCCTGTGCTTCGGCGGTCAGTTGTTTGCACAGGTAATCGCGCACCCAACGAAACGACGTGCCACCCGAGAAGATGGCGACTGCCGAAGTGAACATGTCCGGCAGCACGTGCGTGAACACGTAGGGCTTGGACTTCGTGTCCAGCAGGGGCTTCGCCGACGATACGGCGATCCACATCGAGGAACCGAGTGATGCGTACGCGCGGCCTTCGGTGGTGTTGCCTGCCCCGAGGGCCATGCACGAGTTATCGACCCCGCCGCACGCGACCGCGGTCCCCGGCGGCAGGCCGAGGGCATCGGCCGCTTCCGCAGTGAGCGAGCCGACAATCGCTGTTGACGGCACAATCGACGGGAAGAAGCTGCGTGGCAGATCGACCGCGGCCAGCAGGTCGTCCGAGTAGTCCCACGCCTGCAGGTCGTAGACGCCTGTGCCCGAGGCATACGACGGATCGGTGGCGATCTGCCCCGTGAGGCGGAAGTTGATGTAGTCCTTCGTCCCGATGATCCTATCGATCTGGGCGAACATGTCGGGTTCGTGGTCCCGATACCACATCACCTTGAACGCCGTATAGTGCGACGCCGGGAACCCGTTTCCTGTTTGGTGGTACCATTGTGCAGGATCGATGCGTTCGAAGAACCGCGCCGCCTGCTCCGTCGCCCGTTTGTCCGACCAGATGGGAGTGCTTGTTCGCAGCAGGCGGCCTTGGGTATCCAGTGGAACGCACCCCAGGCTGTGACCGGAAATACCGATACAGCGAACGCTTGCCGGTTCGGCCTCGGCCAGGACGCGGCGAGTACTTTCTACGACCGACTGCCACCACGCAGCCGGTTCCTGTTCGTGCCAGCCAGCTTGCGGATAGCTTGTGTCGTACGGGACGAAGACGCTTGCCAGGCAACGGCCGGTCGCATCGTACAGCGACGCCTTGTTGCCTCCGGTGCCAAGGTCGTAGGCGAGGATGGTATCGGGCATGGGTTTGTGTTTGCTAAAGGGACTTTGGGCGGTTCAAACTGAGGGATGACGCAATAGTAGCTTCGGCATTGTGAAGGGCCGTTCGACGAATCTTCTCGCGATTCGAGAAAACGGCGAACAACTTCGGCGGATTCATCAAGACGCCGTTCACCCAGCAATACCTGGGATACGACATCCTATACGCCTCTTGAGACAGAGCCTACTATTGTAGTCGATCTGCGGAAGCGGGTCACGGGCTGCCCCCTATTGGCCCTCCGGAGTTTGGAACCGCTGATCGGCGCTGATCAGCGCCAATAGGCCATATTCGCCGTCTTGTCTCTTCCATCAGCGTTGGTTAGCGTTCATTAGTGGTTGACAATCTTCCCCATCATTTCGAGAAGTGCCAGATTGAACACCGTCTGGCAGTTTTTTCCTTCCGCCTGCTCCTGGGTATCGGCCATGCTGATCTGCCGATTGCGGGCGTTGCACGTGGTATTTCAGAACGCCCGCCGCTTGCCTATTCTTTTTTTGAGGCTCCTGGCCCCTTTTCCGCTTTGACCCCTTTTCCGTTCCGAGCGGGCAAGAGCGAAACGCAGCGATTCTACACGTTTCGCAGTACCTTCTGTTGAATCGTGTGCTCGATCGACTTCTCCGTACCATGCTCGTTCCGCTGCGTAGCTACCCTCGCCGCGACCGACCTGCTACAATGTCCCATGTTGCACGACAAGTCTTGCTGTAGACAAAGTCTAGGCCTGGGCAATTAAACGGGACAGGTCTAATTATTGGGGGCATCCTTACGTGGCCTTCCTCTAGACCGCAAGGTCGATTCGAATCCGAGCCGTTTGGCAGTCTTGGGAATCCAGTTGTCTTGACCGTACGACTGGCCCCGAGTGATACTTCGTCGAATTGCCTCTAACTCTGTTTCCGTTTGTGGCGCATTGACCAGGCCAACCCAGTTTCGCGGGCGAGACAATGGCCACTTGGCAAGCCAACGGCGATCGTCTGCCGTTCCGCAGACCCGACGCCAGAGACTCGACCATCGCCACTCTTCCGCGCACTCGACTAAATTGGCCCGCAAGGCGTTCCGCTCGACGTAACGCACTACTTGATAGAAGTGTTCGTCGTCTTGCACCGGAAATGACTTGTACCGGCCTTGGTACAAATGCCCATACCCGACACGGTGACGGTTCACCTGCCAATGACGCGCGTGCGTAATCGTCAGTTTCTGCATGAACGCACCTAAATCGCCGTCTCGCTGCGGCCATAGGACGAAATGCCAATGGTTCGAGAGCAGGCAATACGCGCAGATGCGCATGGGGCACGTTTCTAGTGTCCTCTCGATCGTCCGTTCGAATGCCTCGAAGTCTGCGTCCTTCGAGAACAGTCGCATCCTTCCCACACCACGGTTCAACACGTGGAATATCATCCCTCCCGGAGCATATCGAGCTGTACGAGGTATGCCAATCGCTTACTCCTACTCGCCCGAAGTGTCAATATTGGACCTGTCCCGTTTAATTGGCTTCGTTCAATTGCCCTGCACCTGGTGCTTGCCGGACGAATCTCACTGACGTTCGGGCAGTGAGCGACCGATGACTCACCGTACCGGTCGTGAATGATCCGGACAGGGCTCGGCGGGCGCCGCGCCCTCCCTGGACTTGCCAGTCGCTCCGGTCTAGACTCAAAGCCGTCGGACAATCGTGTTTCCTGCCATTCCTGCCAATAGCCACCTCAACCGCGGACGGCAACGCCTGGAAGAGCGGCGAATAGAAGAGGAGAACGCCATGGTGCAAGAGAAGAAACGGACGTCGGATTTTCGTTATGCCACGGGAACCTCTCGCGTGCCCTGGACCGCAGTGGGCGAAAGTGTGCGCGAAGACGAAATCATGGCCATGGTCGAGTTCCTCGTCCGACCTCGGGCAGGCAAGACAACGGAGCACAAAGCCCGCATGCAACGCCTGCGAAATGAACTGACCTCGCTCGGCGAAGTGAGCCAGCCGGCAGGTAAGCTCACCTTGGGCGGCAAGGTCGAGGAACTGGAGAACCGCGTGGTGAAGATGCTCGGCGTAAAGCACGCAGTGTTTTTGAACAACGCCACGGCGGGTTTCGAGATCGCGTATAAGTTCGCCGGGTTGCAGCCCGGCGACGAAGTCATTGCGCCGGCCATCACGTTCATTGCCACCATCGCCTACCCGTTGAGCATCGGCGCGAAAGTCGTCCTGGCCGACGTCGATCCTCGCACCATGAACATGGCCCCAGAGGACGTCAAACGGAAGATCACGAAGCGGACGAAAGTCATCATTCCGGTTCACATAGGCGGCTACCCGGCGGACATGGCCCCCATCATGGCCCTCGCGAAGAAGCATAACATCACCGTCATTGAAGACGCCGCGCACTCCTTTGGCGCAACGTACAAGGGCAAGATGACGGGCGGCATCGGGCATTTCGGCGCGTTCAGCTTTCACGAAGTGAAGAACATCACCTCGCTGGGAGAAGGCGGCATCCTCGTATCCAATAGTAGCGAGTATGGGCCCGAACTTCGCCGCGCGAGGTTCCTCGGACTCGACCTCAGCCGGCAAATCGAGAATTGGCTGTACGACGTTCCGGCCCTGAAAGGCAAGGCCGGATACTTCGCCACGGGCAATTACTCCGTTACCGAGTTGCAGGCGGTGTGCCTGCTGTCGCAGTTGAAGCGGCTGAAGTCCATCATCGCAAAACGGCGCAAGGCCGCGCAGTATCTCAACCGTCGTTTCAAGAACGTCGCCGGACTCGTCCCGCCGCCCATGGACGATGACGGAGTGAAAAGCACCCACCACCTGTATCTGCTCCAGGTCGACCCGAAAAAGGCCGGCGCGGACGTGCAGACGTTCAAAAAGAAACTGCAGGCCCGCGGCCTGACGCAAATACCCCACTTCGCTCCGCTGTACAAGTTCAGCGTCATGCGGCAACTCGGATACGACACCGAGAAGATCCAAGAAAGCTGCTGCGTCGCCGAGGAAGCGTTTCGGCACAGGTTCACCCACCTGCCGCTCTATGAACTTAATGAGGACCAGCTCACCTACATGGCCGATGCCGTCATCGACGCCGTGACCGAAATGAAGCGGGAAGCGGGGCTGGCAAATCAATGACCGTCGTGACCGCCTTGCTGGAGCCATAGCGACCGCCAGTAGGCTTGGTCGCTCGCGAAAACATCGATTGGTTCGGCCGGATCGAAGGAGGCTGGCAGGACGCCGAACCTCGCCAGTTCGCGAATATACTGCTTGTTGGGCCGAAAGCCTGGAGTACCGTACCGGGGCTTGGCGTCGAGTTTCTTCTTGCCTCGTTCGATGGCTGCCAGAAGGCGGCGGTAGTCGGGATCGTCGGTATTGGCGAAGACCTCGCCGCAGCTTCCATACCCGCCCGCATCTGCCGCCAGTGGACCGAGTAGCAGCGGGGAAAGATGCGGACGGCTGAAGTTCAATAGGATGTGGTTGCTGTAGCGAGCGAGTGGGTCGTTCTTCAGGACAACCCGCTCGTGCATCGCAACCGGCCGGCCGACACCCCGATCGGCGCGCGCCAACAGAGGCCGAAACGGCAGGGCACGGCCCTCTTCGTTCCACCAGTCGTCCAGGGCGTGACACTCGCCGCACCGTCGCTCAAGGATATCCTCCTGCCCGCTGAAGATCCGCCACTGCCGGCTGAAAAGGCTCCACCCCAGCCGGCCGGCAACCTGCTGATCGGCCTCGTTCCGCAAGGCGGCGTAACTGCCGGCGAACGGCGCGCTGCTCTCGATCCATAGCCACACGGTCCGCCACTCCTCGGGCGAGACCGCCACGTCATAATGGCCGCCGCGCAGCTTCGCCAATAGCGGACTGGCCGAGCTGCCGATTGTCCGCGGGGCATGGTTGCCCAAGCCATTGCGGCCGTCGGCCACCTGCATGTGCGCCAGGAGACTGAAGTAGCCGTGCGACCAGGTCGATCCGAGGTCGCCGGACAGCACCACTCCCCCCTCGCGATGCCCGTGGTCGTGGCACTCGACGCAGTGGCGGTCCAGGATGGGCTGGATGTCGCGGGTGAAATCGAAAACGTCCGGGAATCCGTCGAACGGCTTGATGGCGGACGGCCGCCGCCGGAGCGCCGCCAGATCGCTCATCGCGCCAAAATCGGAACTGGCCGTCCGCGGCTCGTGGCAACCCACGCAGCCGGTGACCTCGCCTGGCATCACGTTGGTGAAGCTGTGCATCCGCTTGACCGAAAGGTCGTCCTTGTCCAACGCCACGAAGAAGACCGGCCGCCCGGCGGGCGCCTCGAAGCAGGCGGATCCGTCCTGTTCTACGGGCACCGTGCCCAGGACGCGTTTGAGGGTGAACGTGCCCAGCCAGGAGATCAGGTCCGGATCGTCGCTGAAGCTGACCGGCTTGGGCAGGTCCTCCAGGACGAGCAACCGCTTGATGTCGCCCGGCTCGACGCCTTCCATGTGACGGCCGTGGTAGACGTTGGCGAGGATCAACGTTCCCTTGGACCGCTCCCACTCGACGCGCGGCGCAATGACCGGCTCGCGGCGGCGAGGACGGATGGGGCGAGGGTCATAGACCTCGCCCTCGCCTCGCCATGCATGAAGCATCCGCGTATTCCCCTCGCCGTCCATCAGGTGAATCTCGTTTCCACGAACCACAAGAAAAGCATCTTCCGAGAGCGGATACGGACCTTTGATCATCCCCCTCCCGTCAGACAGACTCCGCGCCATGGCCGAGGCGTCGGGCCCGGCCTTGAGAGAAACGATCGTCGCGTAACCGAGGTGGTCGGTGATGCCATGACCGGGGGAAAACGTCGCCAGAATCTTCTCGCTCCGAGGGATCGGCTTGGCCGCGAGCATTACCGTCCCCGGATGCATGTTGCCGAAGAGAGCGAGCTGGTTGGTGCCGTCCGGGTTCATTGCCCAGAGGTGATGGAACTCAACGTGGCTGCGATCGACATACTCCCAGCGGGTATAGAGGATCCGGCCGTCGGGCAAGACCCAGGGGGTGTTGTCTTGACCCGTGTTGAAAGAGAGGCGGCGGATGTCGCTGCCATCGGCCTCACAGCGGTAGATGGTGCCCACTTGAGTCATCCAGCAGGCCACCCAACTGCGACATCGCGTAGAGACGAAAGCGATGCCGCCGTCAGGCAAGTAGGTCGGCTCGTAGTCGTCGTAGGGCCCGTCGGTAATCTGCCGCAGGCCGCTGCCGTCGAGTTGGATCTCGTAGAGGTGGTAGTGATGCTCGCCGGCCTTCAGGTAGGCGAAGATCGCCTTCTTGCCGTCGTAATGAACCTGCGGATCGCGGATGGCGCCGCCCTTGGCGTCAAGAATGACGGTGGTCTCGCCGGTGGCGAGATGGAGCTTCATGAGCCGACCTTCGGCGTAGTCCCCGTTGCCCGAGAAGGCAAGCCGTGTTGCGTCGTCGCAGTGGTAGCCGACGTTCGCGTACCAGTGCGGGTCTTCGCCGAAATAGACCATCTGCGTCTCTTCGCCGAGGAAGGCGATGGTGGACGCTCCATAGAAGCCTGTGCCTCCGTAGGGACGGCGGACCGCGAAGAGCACCTCCTCAACGCCGGCGAGCGCCTCCTGCCGACTCTCGCCGCCAGCCAATTCAGCCGCGTGAAGGCTGACGCCCAATCCGCAGGCGGCCAACACCATCCACAAGACTCTCATCGGGCTGCCCTTTCCGTGCGTATTCCGCCAAATGCTTGCGATGCTCTTTTGCCCTCCGATGGCCCCATGGAGGCTCTTCGAGAGCATACTGTCATTCTACCAGTCTGGAGCACCTGCTCCAATGGATGCTGACGAACCACCGTTCTCGACGGCCGCTGCCGGAAGCGTAACGCCCGATTCGCTCGCGCATGGACGCAGCCGGCGCGCGGAGGGGGCGATGAGATGGGAGAAGGCGATGGTGCGGGGCCTTGGCCAGGCGTTAGCCGAAGGCGGCGCGGCTGGGGGCGAGGCCTTGGAACCAGTGCTTGCCGATGTCGTGCCTGCTTTGCATGAACCCGCTCGTAGACCGAGGTGAACCGGCTCTGCTCAGGCGTATCGCAAACGCCTGCCCGAACCGGCGTATGGATGCTTCTTCCGCAGGAAGACGTCAAGCGGTCTTCGCCATGGGAAAGGGCCGGGACATCTCCGACGAGCTTCATTCTGCTCACCTCCTGGCTGGTGTGATTGCAGACGGACGCCGTCTCGCCGCCTTCCCGCTCCATATAATGGCCGCTGGCAATGGCCGCAGGCTTCCGGTGCTCCTGATAAGGGTGTTGTTCGCAGGTGGTTACCGTGCGGCATCCACTTGCGAACAATACCAAGAGTTCGCGACCCGGATGGAAGATTGCGAGCAGCTTGGCTAAAATGGGATGTTGTCGATGCTCGGAGCGTCTCCGAGCGAAGCCAGAGTCACCGGAAAGGAACGCGTCTGATGAACGCCTGCATTCTGTGGTCGGTCACGTTCGTGCTGCTGGGCGCCGGGCCGGCTGCGGGAGACTATTTCCCTCCGGCCGACCCTCGGGCCGGCGGCATCCGCGATCTGATGCTCGTCTATCTGTCCAAGGATTCCTGGTCGCAGGACGACTTCTTGCCCTACGTGGCCTACTTGGGCGACGAGGCGCCGCGGAAACCGCGCGATTGGTTCTACGACAGCTTCCTGTTCCTGGCCTACGGCGGCGCGCCGAGCGGCGCCACGTACATCGTCGGGCCGAGCAACAAGGCCGATTGGGAGTATTACCTGGACCAGTTGCTCTTTCGCGAAGACCGCGCGCTGGCTGCTCTGGAAACGTGTATCGCCGCCGTGGAACAGACGCTGGGACCGCGGCCGAAAGTGCCGGTGATCCTGATGATTCCCTATCCGTCCCGGGAGCAGAAGGACTTTGGCGACGTGGACGGCGACGGGCGGAGCGAGGACCTCTCGCAGCCGGCCGATCGCCAGAAGGCCGTGCGGTGGTGCGTGGGCGAAATACTCCGCCGCTGGAGGCAGGTCCGCTTTCCGCACCTCAGCCTGTGGGGCTTCTATTGGATGAACGAGGGCATTGGGCCGGACGACGAGGCGATCGTCCGCGCCACGGCCGACGAAGTTCATCGCCAAGGCTACGGCCTGCATTGGATCCCCTACTACCGCGCTCCAGGCTGCGAGAAGGCGCGAGAGTTGGGGATCGACTTTGCCGTACTGCAACCGAACTACGCATTTATGGAGCGGGGCGGGCGCCGGGCGGAGCAGCAGCGACTGAGCGACACGGCCCGCCTGGCCCGCCGCTGGCGGATGGGTATCGAAATTGAAATGGCCGAGATCGGCGGGCGACGGGAACGCGACAACCTGTGGGATTATCTGGCGCACGGACGCGACGAATTTGATGGCTACATGCGTCATGCGGTGCATGCTTACTACCAAGGCGAGAGGACGATTGCCAAGTTGTGCTACAGCGATCTGCCGGCCGATCGCGAGTTGTACGAGGCTCTGTACCAGTTTGCCAAGGGGACGTTTCAAGGCCAGCGTCAGCGACTGGCTACCGGCTGCACGTACCGTATCCAGGGCGATCCGGCGGCTGAGTATCCGGACGACGGGCGGAAGCTGACCGACGGCGGCGGCGCGAGCGACTTGGCGACGGCCAACCGCCTGGTCGCTCTGGCGGGCGAGGCGCCCCGGATCGAGTTGGACCTGGGCGAGCCGCGGAGGATCGCGGCGGTCGAGTTGCGCGTTGCCACGCGAGGGACGGCGGCCGAAGGGCTGCCCGCCAACGCCGCTTGCCCGAGGTGTTTCGATGTAGCCGTGTCGAGGACCGGCCGCGACTGGCAGGACGTCGGACGCGGCTATCGGTGGAACGCATCGTCCAGCGAGCAGATGACGACGGGCGGCATGGTGGCCGAGTTCGCGGCCGTCGACGCGCGGTTCGTGGCCCTGAGCATTCACCAGCCGGCGGGGAAGATCACACTGATCGATGAACTACTCGTCGAGCCGGCCGTCTCGTTGACCGACAACGCGCGTTGCCGGCTTTCTCCCGCGCCGAGTGGCGGCGACGCTACGGGCGGACGGCTGCTCGATCTGCACTGCCAGTCCGGCGGCGGCTCGAGCCCGGATCGCGCAGTCGTCTGGGCGGCGGATCAGCAGGCCACGATCGAGCTGGCGCTGCGCGAACCTCGCCATCTGGGACTGGTGCGTCTGCACACTCCGCAGCCTGAATCCATCGGACAACTCGACGTGTTGGCGCAGCTCGGTGGAACGTCCGTCTGGCAGCCCATCGGACACGCAACTCGTCACGGGAACTGCTGGGACGTGGAGGCAGGCGCGGCATTCACTGGTCATTTGCGATTCGTCGCCACCCCGCAGTCTGGCAAGAGGGTGGTGTTGGACGAAATCGAAATCTATCCGGCTGACAATCTCGCCCTGGGAAAACCTTACGAGTCACTGCCGATACACCCGGAACAGTACGGTGACCCCGAACGGCGGAATCTCACCGACACGCTGCTCTCCGAACGTGGCTTTGGCGACGGCCGCATGGTCGGCTGGTACGGCCAGAACGTCGAAGTGACGCTGGACCTCGGCCGGGATTGCACGATCGACGCCGTGCGCGTGCACAGTGAAGGCGGCGGCTGCGGCGCCGTCGAGTTTCCCCGGCGGATCGACGTGCTCGTCTCGCCCGACGGCCGCGCGTGGTCCTGGGTCGCATCGCTCGACCGGCCGCCGGAGAAGCTGCTCGTAGATCGGCAGGTCGAGCATGTCCGCCTGCAATTGGGCTGGATGAACACTCGCTTCGCGCCGGTTACAACTCGCTTCGTGCTGCTCCGCTCGGCAGCCCACCAGTGGACCATGTTCAGCGAAATCGAGATCCTGGCGGGCGGCCAGAACGTGGCTGAGGGCCGTTCCTATCATCTGCGCCCGGGCCCTGCTTCGTCGGCCCCCTATGCCGATACGACCGGCAAGCTGACCGACGGGAAGTACACGACGTCCGGCTTCAGCCGCGCCGTGGGCTGGCAGACCGACAAGCCGCAGGTGGTGATCGACCTGGGGCCGGCGGTCGCGGTTGATGAAGTCTCCGCCCATGTCCTCGGCGGCGGGCCGGCGGGCGTTCATTTCCCCACGGCAATGAGCGTGTTCACCTCGCCCGACGGCCTGCAATGGGCGTCGGAGCAGTCCACCACCGACCGGCCGCCGGAGACGGGCCGCGACGCGGCGCAAGCCACCCTTCGGGTCCATTTTCCGCCCCGCCTGTGCCGCTACGTGCGTCTGGAATTCCAGCGCCACGGCTGGCTGATGCTCGATGAAGTCGAAGTCTACGGGCCGTCCCAGATCGCGGGCGAAGAGTAGCGAAGCCTCCCCGTGAGGCGGGAGAAACGCGGGGTGTCCTCAATCACGAGGGGAATAATCCACCTGCCCTCGCGGATCCACACCACGTAGATGAGTAATCCGGGTCATGCAAGTCACTTCGGTTCATTGGCGGCGGGCTTGAAAAAGGGATCGGTTTCGTACGGGACGGGCTGAAGCCCATCCTACGAGGTCAGCAGGTCGCACCCCACCCGCTCACGCGTCAGCGCGTCCCTAGCTTCGATCTCCGATCTGCCATCTCCGAGATTTTTGGGTGGCGGGTTTCAGAATTTCCACATTCGTCCTGCGCGCCTCCATCTGGCCGCATGGCAAATGAGTTGGAGTACCGCCTTTAGGCGGCTTTTCTTGACCGGCTGAAGCCGGGAGTCCAGCGAGTTCCTGCCCCTCTTGATCGCATGGCACGAAGAAAGGCAGACTTCTGGCAGAAATATACAGATGTACATATACCCTCAGTCTAGCAGATTTGCCACGGTTTGTAAGTCAGAGAATCAGGCCGGGGGGAGGCAAGTTGTCAGTTGACAGTGATCAGTTGTCAGTACCGCGCTGACGCGGGGGGTGGGGGAACGGCGAAGCGCATTGCATGTCCTTGTATTTCCTCCCGGGATATACGCCGATTAACATAACGCCTAATTCGCCCGCGGTCAGCCGATCGGCCTGGTCGTACACCGTCGAGTTGAACCCATAGTTGGCCATGGGCGCCGAGACACCCTCGGTCAACTTCTTCTTGTTGGCATCATACGTGTACGTGAACGACGCACCTGCAATGTCCGAACTGATGCCCGTCGGCAGATCGTCTTGCCGGCCGTACGCCCACGTGGTCTGTCTACCGCGCGTATCGCCCAGCGTACGGCTGGTGCGGCGACGACCGTTATCGTACCCAAACGAGGCGACCATATTGCTATTGTAGTCGATCTGGGCAAGCTGGTCACGGGCCGTGTATTGCCGCGTGACGACCGAGCCGTCCGGATAGGTAATGCCCGTGCGGCGATTGGCCGCGTCGTACGCCGACTGGACGGTGTAAGTGGTTGTCTGGACGAAGGTGATTGTAAGACTCTCCGAAGTCAAACGCCCTGCGGAGTCATACCAGAAGGCGACTCGCCTGCGCGGGACAGGTTGCCGGGACATGACGCGTACGTACGGTGGCGTCTGCCTAGTCCTCAAGCCAGTCCGCGGTACGCAGGTTCGGGATGCGTTGGAAGTCCTTTGTGTTGTGCGTAACGAGCGTCAAGTCATGCACCAAGGCCGTGGCGGCAATCAGCAGATCAATGGAAGCATAGGATACACCTTGGCGAAGTTGAGCACCACGAATCTGCCCAAGCGCCTCTGCGCATAATTCGTCGAATGGCAGAACACCGACGGCTCGCCGCAGATCGGCAATCGCAGAGACGATCCGTGACGGATCATCCTGCTTGTAGCCCCACGTGTAAAGCTCGGAAAGGCCAACCGCAGAAACATGGAGGCGTCCGGCATGTTGGATGAACCGGTGGAACAGCTTCGAAGGCTGTCGGAGATACCGCGAGCAGATGTCCGTGTCCAGCAAGAAACTCACGGCGACACCTCGCGGAAGCCGACGTCTCTTCGTCCGTTAAGAATCATCTGCAAGTCGCTGTCCACGGAATCAGGCATATCGGCCAACGAGCCCGCACACCGCCGCAACTCGTCTTCACCGAGGACGGCGTCTTGGGGCAATCGGACCACGATTTCAACACGTTGACCGTCCGTCAGGTCGAGAGGTTCGTCCAGTTCGATCGTCTTTTCGTGAATCACTCCGGTCGTGACTTTCAGCATGGTGTTACCTCGCGCAAGGGCCCTGGCCAATCGTACCTCATTGTACCGCGCGCCGATCGGGGCATCCAGTACCTCCTCCGCCCCCTCGGAGCGACGCCCATTGCCGAGCTTCACCCGCCGTGTTACCACGGCGACCCAGACCGAACCTTGGGAAGAAAGCCTCTTTGTAGTTGTCAAACACCGCACCACCGACGCAGGGTCGGTGGTGGCGTTTTCAGTTTGAGTTCAATACTACAGAGGTGCGTCATAACACCTTTTGCCGTGAGTCTCTAGCCGGGTTATTCATCTGCGTAGGGCAGGTCAAGGTCGCGTAGGTCGTTGGTGGGTCCGCACAAGCCGCAACCGAGCTGACTTATAGCCGCCCGCCTGGAAAAACGCCGACACTAGCGATCGATGACCCACCAAGGAAGCGGCTTGTTTGACCCACCCAACCTATCGTGATTAACCCGGTCCAGGCGGTATTGGACCTGTCGCGTTTAATTCCCCCTGTTACCTCCGTTGGCTTCTGTTCAGTTCCAGTTCTCCCTGCGATGGACTCGATGTGACAATGGGCTGCGTCTGTAACCAGGTGGTTTCCGAGGCGCATTGAACCGCGTGCGCAAAACCTGGTTTCGACAAATCAAGCCTGGGCCGCGGCGCACTCGGCGAAGATTCGTTCGCCGGAGGCCAGGCTGATGCCGAAACGTGTCACGCCGGCTTCGATCATTTTGAGGACGGTCCTGTAATCGCGAACACCGCCTGCGGCCTTGACCTGTGCGGCGTCGCCAACGACAGACTTGATCAGTCGCACATTCTCCAAGGTCGCACCGGTTTCGGGCCAACCGGTTCCCGTCTTTACGAAGGCGGCGCCGGCGCGGACGGCCAACCGGCTGCCACGGACAATCTGGTCGTCGGTCAGGTAGTGGACTTCCAGGATGACTTTGACCGGGGTGGGACGAACGGCTTCGACAACCGCACGGATATCGTTTTCTACATACTCGTCACGTCCCGACTGGAGCATGCCCACGTTTATGACCATGTCGAGTTCTGCGGCGCCCTGATCGAGTTGTTCGCACGCTTCCGCCACCTTGGTCGCCGTGCTGTGCGAACCCGAGGGGAAGCCGATAACGCCGCCCACGCCGACCTCGGGCGTGTCAGCCAGCAGGCGGACCAGATCAGGAACGTAACACGGCATGGCGAACGCGCAGATGCAGCCGTAACGCTTGCAGGCATCGGCAAGGCGGTGAATCTCGTCCAGATCGACGTCGGTGCGCACCGCACTGAGATCCATCATGCGGGCGAGTTGTGCGGGGGTGAGGTCCATTGGTTTCTCCAGGGCTCTCTGGCGCCGTCCATGCGCATCGCGGGCTGGGAATCCATAGTGCGAGGTCCCGCGAGCCGAATGGCACCTGGCACCAACCGTACACGAGCGCCCCGCGCGACTCACAGGGCTCTCATGCAGGCAATTACTTCAGACCGAAGGCGGCTTTGAAGGCATTGGCGATCTCGGGATGGAGACTCGGGTTGATACCGTCTTCGTCGTAGGGAAGACCGAGCAGGTCGAGGTCGGCTTTCAGTTGCACGGTTTCCTGCTCGGGGCTTACTCGCGGCGGCGCCGACCGCCCCAGCGGAGTGAGCCATGCGTTGAGCGTATGGCCGCCGTCTACGACCAGGTCGTGGCCGGTCACATAGTTCGAAGCGGTCGAAGCAAGGAAGACCACCGCGCCATGCAGGTCGTCGGGGCGCTGGACGTGGCCCAGCGGGGTCAGTTCGCGAATGCGTTGTCGGACCTCGACCGGCGTCGAGGCGTGCATGGGCGACAGGACGTAGCTCGGGCTGATGCAGTTGACGTTAATGTTGTATTGGCCCCATTCGGTGGCCAGCATCCGCGTCATTTGAACGACGCCGGCCTTGGAGCTGTTGTACGCTGCATTGCAGTTGCAGATATTGGCCGACATTGAGGCGATATTGATGATCTTCCCTTCGATCGGCGTTTGGCGGAGCATCTGCTGTGCCTCGGCCTGGGCGCACAGAAAGGTCCCGGTCAGGTTGACCGCGATCACCTTCTCCCAGTCGGCCAGAGGAAACTCCTCGTCGGCGCCCAGAATGCCGATGCCGGCATTGTTGACCGCGATGTCCAGGCGTCCGAACGTCTCGGCCACCTTCTGGACCGCCTCCTGAACCTGATCGCGTCGGGTGACGTCGCATCGGAGGAAGAGTGAACGACGGCCGACGGCGTGAATGCCGTCGGCCGTCTTGTTGCCTGCGTTGGCATCGAGGTCGAGTATGGCCACATCGGCCCCGGCGTTTGCCAGGGCCGTGGCGCATGCTCGGCCGATCCCCACGGCGCCGCCGGTGACGAGGGCCTTCTTGCCCGAGAGGTCAAAGAGTGCAAGATCCGCCATGGGGTATCCTTTCCAGGTGTCGCGTTAGGCACTGGCTTTGGGGTTGGAGAACTTCAGGCCGTCCATATCGTGGAAGGTGCCGTACTCGGTGACGAGCGCCCCTTCCGGGCCGGCGACCATGAAGTGCCAGGCCTCCAGCCGGTTCAGGTGGCCGATCTCGTCGATCCCCAGCGGCGTACAGTGGCGGGACTTGACCAGATCGCGCTGGCTCGCCGGGATCTTGCCGAGCAGTTCGGGCGTGGGTTCGCCTTCGCCGAAGGTGTAGATCATGCCGCGGCGCGGGTGCCACGACTCCATCTTCGCCACACCCTTGGAGGTCGGCATGTGGCAATGCTCCGGAATCATCTGCCCGGGCAGCAGGTAGATTTCGTGCCCGAAGTATTTGTAATCTTCGCGGTTGAGCCAGAAGATTCCGGCCATGCCCACGTTTTCGAAATCACCCAGGTTGAAGTCCAGAATCCACATGCCCGTCTTGATCTGGTCGGAAATGGGATAGTGGAACCGTTCGAACATGGCGAAGTAGGCGTCGCGGGCCTTGTCGGCAAGGAAGGTTCCGTTGCTGTCGTAGAAGTCGGCGTTCGTGTGCGTTTTCACTTTGCTCATTTTACACTCGGCGGTTAAAGCGGCCTGGGGCCACGGGGTCATTAAAGCGGCGCCTGCTGCTGCCGTTCCGGCAAGCATGGACCGGCGGGAAATCCGCAGGGAATCTCTCATGGTTGTGATGGCTCCTTGGAAGGAATGTCCCTTTCGGGGGGGTATAGCCGTTCGCCACGTGCGATGGCTGCCTGCATGGCGGCGCGAGCCGCCATGAGTGAATCATATTTCTCTTGTTGGGCAATTTCAACAGGCGCTACCAGTCGGAACTCGGGCATATCGGCCCGGGGCCGCTTGGCAAGGCGCGTCTGACCAGCCCGAATGATGGTCAGTGCTTCTTCGCGCCGGGGGTCATTCGGCTCAAGCAGAGCGAGACACGCACTCAACTCGGGTCGCCCGAAGTTGACCAGTCCGTGTTTCCAGCGATCCTTCAAGTTCGCCCCGGTCAGCTCGGCCAACCGGTCGAGTTCGGTTTGCGTAATGGGCGACCGGCCGTACGGATGGTCGCGGTAGGCGCTGGCGTAATCGGGATAGTAGGGAGCGTTGATGTCCATCCATGTGATGATGCGGCCGAACGCCTCGGCATCGAGTCGGACTTGCTGGTCGATCTCCGGATTCCCATGCCCCCCAAGCAGCACCTTGGCCAGCCGGCTGGCGTGGGAGCCCCAGGACATGGGCATCTGAACCGGGTGGGGGCCGGCGCCGACGACGTGTACGTAGTCCTTTGCTCGCAGTTCGGTGTACGAGGTGTTGAACACAAGGTTTCGGTCTCCGGCCAGGTTCAGGACCTTGCCGGCCTGTTTGCCGTAGTCGTGGCAGGTAGTGCAGTGCTTGTCGAACACCGGCTGTACTTCGGCCGTGTAGCTGAACAACCGGGTTGGGCCATACCACGGCTTCGGGCTGTCGGGGCCTCGAAGCATTGCCTTGCTGGTGTTCCGGGGGACGAAGGTCGAGCGACGATCTTCGTGGCAGCCGATACAGCCGATTACCTCACCGGGCCGGACGATCGTGCCGCTCCGCATCGACTGCACCATCATGCCCCGTTCGTCGAGAAGTTGAAAATACAGGAACGTATCGGCCGGTACGCTGAAGTACGCGCTACCGTCCGCTTCGACGGGTACGGTCCCGATAATGCGTTTGTTATTGAAATCGTTCCAGGCCATTCCGGGCGCCTGCTGCCCGGTGCCGCCGTCCCAGCCGTGCCCCGTCCAGAATCGCTTCTCGGGCGACTCGACAATCCGCAGGGATTTCACCGTTCCCGGCTCCACCTGATCCATGCCTGTGCCGATATATACGTTCTCCACGTAGAAGCGGCCTTCGGCCTTCGCCAGATCGGTGCGGGACGGGATCACAGGCGGTCGGGTACGGGAAGCCAAGGGCATGGGGTCGTAGCAACCCGGCTCTTCGGTGTGGATCGCCACTTCGTTTCCGAAGCGATCGACCAGATAGATACCCATTTCTTCGCCGCGCCCGGTCATGCGTGAACACAGGAAGGTCGTATCGGAAAGCGGATAGGGGTCCTCGTACTTGATTGGCACTCGCCTGAAGGTGTCGTAGTTGCCTTGCCCGACCAGGTCGATCGCGTCGGGGGGCCAGGTCTGCAGGACCGGTTCCCGCCCGTCGATTCCAAGACGCCGGTCGACCAGCGCCAGCGCGCCCCACGGCCGGTCGTGGCAGGAGGAAAACGTGGCCAGGAACCAATCCGTACCTGGCACGGGGCGTGTATCGAGCACGCCGCCCGGCGAGTTCGTGTTGTTGCCCCAATAGATGGCGTGGTTCGTACCGTCCGGGCCGGTCAGCCACACGCCCTGTGCATCGCCGAAGTTCCGGTCCACATATTCCCACCGGTCGTAGATTACCCGACCGTCCGGCAACAGCGCGGCGTGACCTTCATGCAACGTGCTATGCCCGATCTGATCCATATTGGAACCGTCGGCATTGACGGTGAAAAGGTTGCCCATGATATGCCGGTTGCACATGCAATACTTCGGCTCGCGCGTTGAGGTAAACAGGACGCGGTCGTCGGGCAAATAGATCGGATCGATGTCGGAAATACCGGAGCCGAACGTGATCTGACGCAAACCGGATCCGTCGGCGCTGAGTTCGTAGATGTGGTAGGCATCGTCCTTGTTCTTGCGGATGGAAACAAGGATGCGGCGGCCGTCGAAGTGGACATCGGGGTCGCGTACGATTCCCTCGGGCAGTTCCAGCAGTGTGGTCGTCCTGCCAGTCGCCGGATCGAGCATCTTCAAAGCGCCCCCGCCCTGGAAGCTGCCTTCGTTGATCTCGCCCTTCTGGAACATCGTGGCCGTGTTGTGGTGATCGGACCGATACTGGCTCCGGACGACGAACAGGATCGGCTGCCCGCCTACCAGGGGATTGGCCAGAAGGGCTTCGCGGCGCAAGGCATCCATCGCAGCTTCGAGTTCCCCGAGTTCATCTCCGCCGGCTTTGGCCAACCGAACCTCGATATCATCGAGACGGGCAAGATACTCCTTGGCCTTGGGGTAACGGTCTTTGAAAATCGCGGCATGATGCTCGATGGCCGTGCGCAGCGGACGGTGTCGGGCTTGGACGACGCTACGGGCTCGCATCTCGGTGCGGGCACGGGTGGCTTCTGGATCGATGCGGCCCTCTGCCTGGAAGTCGTCGAAGACAAGGTGTCCCCATCCGCCGGCGTGCCGATCGACCAGACGGAGATAGACGCGCTTTCCGACCCACGGACTTACGTCCCAGTCGACTCGCTGCATCGTCTGGCTGTTGCGCCCGCGGGCGAAAAGCACTTCACTGCCGTCTTCGGTGCACAGGGCGACGTAGGTGGTCGGATGGGAGCCCCCGCCGACAATCATCGAGGCCTTCGGGCCGGTGAGCCGGAACACGGGAGATTCGATCACACCGGTGGGACCGTCATCGGGGCGGGCGCTGTCGGCCCGCTCCAGCGTGGTCAGATAATAAGTACCCTGCTTCGTGTACTTCCGGGATTCGTTGTGGAACTCGACGTCGCGGTTGCCGACCAGCTTGCTGAACTCTCCCTCGGCGACCTGCCAGCCTTGCAGATCGCCGGTTTCGAAATCGAACCGAACGCCGTCCGCCACAGCCACGAGGCAGGATAGAGTCAGGCAGAAGAACATCGACAACCGAATACCCCAGGAAATCCACGTCGTTGGTCGACCACAATCTTGTTTCTTACGCATTGCGAGGAACTCCTCCTGAAATTCCACTCCCAGGATCGGGCCGAGGGACCAGTCCTTTCCAAGTTAATTGAACGTCTCGCTACTGTCCAGCGTCAAGCCGCCTGCGGTGGCCTTCATCCCCCCCGTCATTGCCCCGTTCCGCTGGGCGACAGGTCGTAGGTGAACTCGTTCTTTCCGCTTGCTACGATCTGTTCGCGAAGCTCGGTGTTCGTGTTGTACTGCGAGGGGATGTAGTCTTCTCGCAGGTTTGCGAAGTCAGGGTCGTCCGGGCGATTTCCCCGCACGGGACGGGAGGCCCGGATTTCGACCCGTTTGGGGCCCGGCTCGACCAGCAGGTAGAACTGGCCGTCCTCGATCGTGCCTGCGTCGGGTGGCAGGGACGGATCATCGGGGACGAAACTGATCGTCCCGTCGGCTACCGGGGCTCCATCGAAACGGACCGTTCCCGATACTGGACACTTCCCGTCGCCACAGCCGCAGAGCAGCGCGCATAGCGATATCAGCAGCATGCCCATGGCCATGTGGCTGGGACAGGACAGTGGTAATCGGAGGGAGGCCGTTTGGGGGTGCATGGTTTCAGAAGTTCTCCACAACCTCGTTGCCGGCGCGTGTTCCCAGCTTCTGGAACAAGGTTGCATCAATTGAGTTCGAAACGAATCGGACAGAGCCATCGGCCAGGGCCGTATTCACTCCACCCGAGTGATAGCTTCGGGCCGACACGATAACGTTGGTGCCGGTATAGGTGCAAGGAGCCTCCTTGATGTTGTTGATGCAGTAATTGTGGCGGTCGGGCTCGGATGTATTCGGCGGGTAACGCGTGCTGAACAATGCCCCGGCGTGACGCACGTTGTGATAGCGTCCGCGAACGTCTTCCTGCCCGGTACCGACGGCGCCATCCGGCACGAGAATCAGCTCGCTGGCCAGCAGGGTGTTGGAGGCGCCGTCACGGATGTCGTCGATTCGCACGCCGGACAGGACCTGGAACAGGCCGTTGAGTTTCGTGCTGTTCGTGTGGCCGCCTTCGTTGAAAAAGGTGTTTCCTCCGTTCAAGACGTAATTGCCGTGGAATCCCTGCTGGTTGCTGGTACTCGATCCGTTATGGACCTTCGGGTTGGCGCCGTCGGAGGGGCACATGAAACCGGAGACGACGACTGCCTTGTCCGGCATGTTCGCGTACGAGTATGAGCCACTGCGAGGGGAAGCATCCATGTGCTTCTGGTATGTATCGGCAAGCGCCTGCTGCTCCAGGAAGGGCAGCACGGCGTAGAACCAGCTTTGACGCAGCCAGCCGTCGGGGGCATGGGCGTCGATATAGACGAACTGCCCGATCGGGAACTCGCGATGAGCGACGTGGTAGTTGTGCAGCGCCAGGGCGAGTTGCTTCAGGTGGTTCGAACACTGCAACCGGCGCGCCGCCTCCCGGGCGCTTTGGACCGCAGGCAGCAACAGCGAAATGAGGATGCCGATAATGGTGATTACCACGAGCAGTTCCACCAGGGTGAACCCGGTATGGAATCTCCCGTTGCTCGCGTCTTCCTTGTTCGTAATCATCGGTCACTCCGTGGCTCAATGTCTTGGATCCGTTGCGGCTTTCTCTTCCATCCTCGGTCTTTCCGATAGCTCGTACGTGGGTGTCTAGTTATGGGTTCTTCGTCTACGGATCAGCAGTCCACAGGTTGCGGTAAACAGCGCCAGCAGCCAGGTTCCCGGTTCGGGGACGACGGTCAGGACGACGGAACTGCCGTAGCTCGCTTCCAGCCATTTCCATCCGTCAAGCAGTTCGCCGCCGCTGAGCATGGTGACCGCTTCGTTGAAAATGCCGTCTCTGGAGCCTTCGCCGTCGAGGATGGTCCAGGAATCACCTACTTCGGGGCTGTACCCGAGGCTGACGCGAATCGTGGCTTCGCCCGGTGTGAGCAGTCCGCCATCCATCATCACCCGATCGGCATCGCCAAGCCCCAGGATTTCGACGTCGAAGAACGCGCCGGTCTCGAAGCTCAGGTCGCCCGTAACATTGAGTGTGCCAACGCTGGTTCCGGGGGCAAGCGATCCTCCTTCGAGAACCGACACGTTGCCGCCGACCGTACCTGTTCCACCCAGTGTTGCCGTGTGGTAGACCGTCACGGCGCTACTGGTAGAAAGTGCCCCGTTGACCAGGAGCGCACCAGCATTGACGGTCGTGGCTCCCGTGTACGTGTTGGCAGCAGTAAGGGTGAGCGCGCCGGCGCCAGTCTTCACAAGTCCGCCGTCGGGCGTAACGCCGAGGGTCAGGTCGTGTCCAAGCGCCCGGCCGAGCGTGATGTCGTACCCGGCGGTGTCGAAAACGGCTCCGCCGGCCCTGACGCTCATAGTGAACGCGCCCGAGGTGGTGACGAAGGTCGCGTTGTTGTTCTGGGCTCGGAGTATTCCACCATCGAAATTGACGTTGGCCGTGCCGCTACCGCCATGGAATCCGTACATCGCAAGCGCGCCGCCGTTGAGGTTGATGGTGGAGGTCCCGGCTCCGGTCCAGAGCAGGCCCCGCCCTGGGTCGCCGTAGGCTCCGGAACCGGCGGTTCCCAGGTTGACCTCGCCATCGTTGACGGTCAGCGTGGCGACAGTACCAGCACTGTTGGCAGCCATGAGGATGCGGCCCGGGACATTGAGCGTACCGTCGTTGACGATGAGCGTTCCTGTCGCGGTACCGTTGACGCCCAGCCTGATACTGCCGAGGCTGCCGCTGGTGCGCGCGCCAATGTTGATGGCGCCGGAGGTGAGTGTCAGCGAACCGGTTCCCCCGTTAACGCCAATATCGCAGGAATTGCCGTAACCATCGCCGTAGAATGTGGAGGCGGTTGCGGCTCCCATGTCAAACAGCATGGCTCCATTTGTACCCGAGCCATTGCCGATCATGAACCTTGAACCGCTGGCAGTCCCTGTGATCGAACCAGTAACCGTAACCTGGCCGGCGCTGACCGTCGTGTTCCCGGTGTAGGTGTTTGCTGCGGCGAGTGTGAGTGTTCCGCCGCCGCGCTTGGTCAGACCTCCGTCGGCGGCCGTTCCGAGTGCGGTGTCGTGTAGCAGTGCTCGATCGAGTGTGATGCTGTAGCCTGCCGTGTCGAAGATCGCACCGCCACTCTGAACGTTCATATTGAATGTGCCAGGCACGGCCACGAAGGTGGCATTGTGGTTTTGGGCTCTGATGGCGCCGCCGTTGAGGTTCACGTTGACCGTACCGGCCGAGATACTGCGAAAGCTGTACAATGCAAGCGCGCCGCCGTTGAGGTTGATGGTCGACGTTCCGCCGCCGGTCCAAAGCAGCCCCAAACCGGGATCGCCGTATGCTCCCGAACCGGCGGTTCCCAGGTTGACCTCGCCATCGTTGATCGTTAGCGTAGCAACAGCGCCGCCGTGGTTGGCAGCCATGAGGATGCGGCCCGGGACATTGAGCGTACCGCCGTTGACGATGAGCGTTCCTGTCGCGGTACCGTTGACGCCCAGCCTGATACTGCCGAGGCTGCCGCTGGTCCGTGTGCCAACGTTGATGGCGCCGGAGGTGAGTGTCAGCGAACCGGTTCCCCCGCTAACGCCAATATCGCAGGAATTGCCGTAACCATCGCCGTAGAATGTGGAGGCGGTTGCGGCTCCCATGTCAAACAGCATGGCTCCATTTGTACCCGAGCCATTGCCGATCATGAACCTTGAACCGCCGGCCGTCCCCGTGATCGAACCAGTAACCGTAACCTGGCCGGCGCTGACCGTCGTGTTCCCGGTGTAGGTGTTTGCTGCGGCGAGTGTGAGTGTTCCGCCGCCAAGTTTGGTCAAACCTTGGGTGCCAGCCACAACCGTACTCAGAACTGCCGTGGCCCCTGAGGCCAGCGAGTCGACCGTGATGGTTGGCGTCGTGCCGGCGAGTGTGAGCGGGCCCGTCCCGGACAGAGTCCAGTCTCCGCCGGTTGACGGATCAAGATCACCGAACGTCAGGTTCCCGATGGTCTGAGAGGCGTCGACAGTCACGGGGATTCCAGTGGCCGGCATGTCAACCGCGAACGTAGCGGTGAAACCTGCACCGCCGGCAACCAGGCCATCCTGCCAGTTTGCCGAATCGGACCAGGCCCCGGCCGTTGTGGCAATCCAGGCGCCGTCGTCTGGATATGCCCAGTTGGCTCCAGACAATGTAAGAACCGATACGAAAGCCGAGAAGAACACTTGCCAACCGGAACGCGATGCAAAGCATTTCATGGCATTGGTTCCTTTGGATAAGGGATCAAGGTCGGTCTGCGGGAGCAACACGACAACTCTGACCGTAGAACCGCACAAAGGCACAGACTCTATCCTAGCTGGAGGCGACAGAGAACGCGAACGGAAACGCCGGCGTTTTGTCTAAAACGCCTGCGCTTTCGTATTCGCCACGCGATAGTCGCTGGGCGTGCTTCCGGTGACACGCGCGAAAGCACGGCAGAATTGCTCGCCACTGGCAAACCCGCATTGACGAGCAATGCGATGCACTTTGTCCGAAGTGGTCAAGAGAAGTCGCCGGGCGTGCTCGATCCGCTTGCGCTCCAGCTCTTCGCGGATGGTCCGGCCGACGTAATGCTTGAACGCTTTGTAGAGGGCACAACGGCTTGCCAAGGTACTGGCGACGACATCGGCGACGCCAATGCGTTGGCCGTAATTCTGCCAGATGAAGGTCACGGCCTTCGCCACCTCGGGATCCTCGATGGCAAGGGTATCGCTGCTGCGGCGGACAACCAACCCGATGGGTGGTACGACAAGCGGCTGGCTTGGCGCCGCTTCGCCCTCCATCAGACGA
This sequence comes from Thermoguttaceae bacterium, assembly GCA_040772845.1. Lineage (GTDB taxonomy): Bacteria > Planctomycetota > Planctomycetia > Pirellulales > Thermoguttaceae > PWXP01. The sequence goes on along the minus strand of JAXGXG010000002.1, from coordinate 137,228 downwards.
TCGAGCAGTCTGCACCCGCGGTAGGCCAATTCCGCACGATTGCTGTCCACGCTGGTGATGGGCACGGGCGCGAACTCGCAGGTGTAGGGGTCGTTGTCCACTCCGACCACGGCCACCTGCTCGGGGATTGGCAGTCCGGCGGCCTCGCAGGCGTTGATGACCGAGTAAGCCCTGTGGTCGCTTTGCGCCATGACTCCCAACGGTTTCGGCTGTTTCTTCAACTGGCGATACAGCCAGGCCACCATGGAATAGCGCACGTTCTTCTGGGCGGCTGCGTGCCAGTCGAGCTGCGCGTAGTCCAGCCCGGCGGCATGCACGGCGGCTGCGAACCCGGCTTCCCGACCGCGGACGTCGGAATAGTCCGTGCATTTGAAGAAGGCCAGATTCCGAAAGCCGCGCTGAAGGAGATGCTCCGCGGCCAGTTGTCCCATCTGGAAGTTGTCCAACAGGACCCGGGCGGCGTTGAGCTTCTCGACGTCGGCCGTCAGTGTGACGATGGGCACGTGTGTTTTTCGCAGGCATCGTGTCAGGTCGGGGCGATTGGGCAGGGCCAAGGTGAGAATGCCGTCTCCTTCCCAATCGTCCGGCAGTGCGCCGTAGTGGGCCATGCGCGTGTCGAGAATCCAGTTGGCCTCGCGTGCGTATCGGGCCGCGCCCAGGTGCATGCGATGCTCGTAGTAGGCCAATGCCAGCAGGACGCGTTTTCGGCCAGCAGAGGCGCCGCGACGGCTGGGATTCAGAGGAGACGTCATCTCGTTCTCGGTGATGCTTCTATCGCCGTTGCACGTTGCCGTCGGCGGCGGCCGCAATTTCGATTTGCTGGAGGATGGCAAGACTCTCCTGGTGGCCCGGCTGCAATGCAAGGGCTTGGCGCGCAGCACGGGCGGCATCGTCCGACCTGCCTGCCCGCCATTGAGCCTGAGCCAGATGGTAAAGCACCTCGGGTGAATCCGGCTTGAGGGCCAGGGCTCCGTGGTACGCGCGAACCGCGTCGTCGTAACGCCCCAAGGCGACGTACGCGAATCCTTCAAGAACCAGAACGTCCACCGGCTCTTCGCCCGGTCCGTAGGTGTCGGCCAGGGCATGCAGGGTTCCTAACGCGCGCTGTGGTTGGTTCAACTGCCGGTAGAGTTCCGCGGTCATCAGAAGCAGATCGCGGTCGTCGGGGGTGAGGCTGAGTGCACGGTGGCAGTCGGCCAGGGCTCGGCGCGGCTGGCCTTGGGCGCGCATGACTCGAGCGCGCGCCATCCAGGCAGCCGCCAACTTCGGATTCCGGTCAATCGCATCGGCGGCGTTCTTCGCAGCGGCCTCGACATTGCCCAGGGCGAGCTGCATCTCCGCCAGACGGACACGCACCGTCGCGTCCTCCGGGGTCAGACGCATGGCCTCATTCATGTGGGCAACCGCCTGCTCACGGTCGCCGGACCGCCACAGCGACTCGGCGAAGTGGCGCCGTGCGTCGGGATCGACGGGGCTGATACGCACGGCCTCCGCCAACGCAGCGGTCGCCTGGCGAGGATCGCCTCGCTCCAAGGCTGCGACTCCCTGCTGGGTAAGCTGTCGGGTCATCGCAAGCGATTCGGGCACCGGGCCTTCTCGCCCGGGGAACTGGCAGCCTGCAAGAAACACAACTGACAGAAAGCACAGAACCTCCAGCCCACCAACAACGTGCCGCGGATGACCTCGAAGGCCCCGGCCAAGCTCCGGCTCGGGTACGCTCGTCCGGCAGGCTGGATGCACAGGATCACTTGGCATGGGAATCCGCCCCGTGTGGCCGCGGATTGGTGATTTGTTCGATCGTCCAGCGATCGAGATCCACAAGCATTTGCGGGCAAACCTCCTGCCCGCACGGATACTGGCGTAGCGTGATGAACATCCCGGCGGTATGCAACAGGCGCAGATCGCTGCACACGGATTCCGGACGATAGCTTGTGCTGTGTTGGCCGGCAGCAAGCAACACGGGTAGCCGGCGTGCGTCCATCAGGCTTCCCAACGGAGTGCGTCCGGTAGGGAGGGGACCGCCAAGCGAGACGATGCCTCGGAACCACCGCGGATGGGACAAGGCAATCCGCAGCGCCATGGTCCCGCCCGAGTCAAAACCGGCAAGGAACACGCGGTCTGGGTGGATGTGATACTTTGCACACGCCAACTCGATACAGTCGAAGACCTGGCGTTCGGCCAAGGCGATATGCCGGTCGGTCTGCTGCCAGCCGTAGGCAGGAACGCCGTCCGCCCTCTCTTGCTGGCAAACGGTTCCCCGGGGCGCAATGGCGACGTAGTTTCTCATACTCACCAGGGGCATCACCCGCAGCAATTGCCGTTCGTCATTGCCGGCGCCGTGCAGCCATACGATCAGCGGGTACGCATATCCCGGTTCGTAATGCATCGGGGCAAACACCGCATGAGCCGAATCACCGCACGGCTCGGAGTAAACGCCGGACTCGATCGAAAAGGCCTCGCGGGGAGGCGATTGCGGAGCGGAAAGAGTCGAGAAGAAAGAGCGGTCCATAACGGCGAACTTGCAGAATCCTGAAGATGACAGCCAACAAGACGATACCAGGCCGAGTACCCGGCGCACACGATGCCCCCGACTCTACCGCAAACGGCGGATGCGTGTCAACTGCAAGCCCCCAGCATATCCTGCAACACACGACTCCGGGTGGGGCGGCCGGAGCTCATTTCGAGGGGGTGGTGTGGCGGGCCGAACCGGATCGTTTCTTATGAGGCCGACTCGCTTGGGGCAGTGATGCAATGCCAAAAGGCCACCAGTTGGTGGCCTTTTCACGAGGAGGCTTTGCAGCGGTTTACTGCATGGCGGCGGCGTCGAGGGCGAAGTTCGAAGCCGGGTCGTGGGCATAGAAGTACCGCCCGATGCGGTCGCCAACGACCCGAATGAACTCGCGGCGGAACTGGATTTCCTGACGCTCGCTGGTCTCGATCCCGCCGTTGGGCGGCCACGCGATCTGGGGCAGGTCGCGCTCGAAGACCACACGCTGGCCGTCCCGCATATCGTGGAGCACAATGTGGACGTTTGCGGTCCCTTGGTAGAGTGTCTGGCCCATGTGGAGGCCGAAGTCTTGCAGCTCGATTCCCAGGACCATATCCGCCTCGAACGCCTCGCCGGCCTCGGGGAAAGAATAGTCGCCGTCGTACCGTTCGTCCAGCCAGGCGGCAACCTTCTGCTGATCGACCATCTCGACCTTGGAGACGTTCTTTGCAAGCAGCCGGTTCACCTCCGTTGCCAGATCGTGGGCAACGCCTGTATCGCGGAAGGCGACCGCCGCAACCGGACGGCATACCACGGCGATCTTCTTCGCCTTCAGGCCCTTGTATTCCGCCGGAATGTCGTTTGCGCCCATCAGGTACATTGCCGTCGTGAGTGCCGACGTGCAGCCTGCGGCCAACGCCACCGAACCAATGACGAAACTACATGCAAAAAACAACCGATATCCGGAAAGTGGGCGAACCATGCGACATCCTTGCCTGATTGGGGGGCCGAGAGAAGGCAAATTGACCGTTTGGGCGGTACTGTACGCAAAAATGCCTGGCCAAGCAAGTCCATCTTCCGGCGGTCAGGCGAAAAAAAGCCGCAGGACCCATTGGGTCAGCGTGACGATTCCGAAGGTACTTGCGCCAATAGCGATCGACGGGCTCGAGGGGGGCCGAAAAAGCCACCGCCCGAATGCCGCCGACCCGCCAAGCCACGGCACGGCAAGAAGTGCTGCCATGGCTAGCATCGCGCCGCCGGCATTGGCTCGCAATGCCGGCAAAAGTTGACCATGCGCCACGCACGCCCACGAAGTCGTCATCCCGCACGAGGGGCAGGGCCGGTTGAATAGCACGCGAAAGGTACATGGCGCGAAACCCAGGTGTTCATGGGTGCCGTAACCGCGCGGATCCGGTTCGGTCCAGACGGCGACTGCAAGGGGAACCGCCAGGGCTCCGGCCGTAAGCGCAAGCAGCAACCGCAAATGCGAGGGAAGTCTGGCGGCAGGCGGCTTCACGACGCTCGTACAAATGGAGTCATTATCCTGAGGCGGGGCCATGGCGAATCCTGGAGGTTGTGCAAGCCCTCGCGTGGCTAACTGTTTCTCGCCAATCGATTTGCCGCGGCTTCGTCAACGCACAGCCGCCGAATGGCCGTGGCGCGGCCTGTGGAAGGATCGATGTCGACAATCGTTCCATTGAGCCGTACGTCGCCGGTAGCGACTTCAAACTGGGCAGGCCGAAACGTCTTGGTGACCTGGAGAACCCGATCGATCCGGCGGCCCAGAATGCTCTCGTGCGGGCCGGTCATGCCGACATCGCACTGGAATGCCGTACCCCCCGGAAAGATGCACTCATCGGCCGTGGGGACATGGGTGTGGGTCCCCAGCACCGCCGACACCCGGCCGTCGAGGTGCCGCCCCATCAGTTGCATATCGCTGGTGGCTTCTGCGTGGAAGTCGACCACGATCACGCGGACATCGGCCGGCAGATGCGAGAGGATGCGGTCGGCCGCGGTGAACGGGCTGTCGACCGGCGGCATGAAGACGCGGCCCAGCAGGGTAAATACGGCAACGGGCGTTTGGTCGTGCGTGTGGAGCAAAGCCACGTCGTGGCCGGGAGCGCTGGATGGGTAATTGCCCGGGCGCACGATGCGGCGCTGCGACTGGAGAATCGAAAAGATCTCCGCGCGGCGAAAGCAGTGGTCGCCCAGGGTAATGGCATCGACGCCGGCCTCGATCAGCTCGTGGTAGATGGCCGGGGTAATGCCCGATCCGCCGGCGGCGTTCTCGGCGTTGACAATCACGAAATCGAGCTGCTCCTCGGCGCGCAGGCCGCGCATAACGCGGGTGATGATCTGTCGCCCCGGTTTTCCGACCACGTCGCCTGCCAGCAGAATTCTCACGCAATCACCTATCGAGCCATTTCTATGTGGCGAGTCTCGCGAAGCACGGTCACTTTGATCTCACCGGGGTAGGTCAGCCGCTCTTCGAATGCCCGAACAATGTCGTGGCAGACCTTGGCGGCCGTCTCGTCGGTAGTCTCTTTCGCACTGACGATCACGCGCATTTCTCGCCCGGCCTGGATCGCGTACGCCTGCTCAACACCCGCGAAGGAGCCGGCGATCGACTCCAGTTCCTCCATGCGCTTGACGTAACGTTCGAGCGTCTCGCGTCGTGCGCCGGGTCGCGACGCGCTACACGCATCGGCTGCTGCGACCAGCACGGTGTACGGGTTCTCCACGCGGTGGTCGTCGTGGTGGGCCGCCGCGGCGTGGATGACCTCGGCGCACTCGCCATACCGTTTCAACAGGTCGGCGCCGATCTTCGGGTGCCCGCCTTCCGTCTCGTGGTCGGCCGCCTTGCCAATGTCGTGCAGCAGTCCGCAGCGGCGGGCCAACTCGCCATTGAATCCCATTTCGTCGGCCAGCATCCCGGCAATGAACGCCACCTCGACGCTGTGCCGGAGCACGTTCTGGCTATAGCTTGTGCGGAAATGGAGCCGGCCGAGCAAGTTGACCAGCCGTTCGTGCAAGCCGTGCGCCTCCACCTCCTGGCACGCCTCCTCGCCTACTTTTTGGATGTAGCGTTCCAGCTCGCGCTGCGTTCCGGCAACCAGCTCCTCGATGCGGGCCGGATGGATGCGCCCGTCGGTAATGAGCTTGTTCAGGGCCATTCGGGCGACCTCGCGCCGGATCGTATCGAACGCGCTGACTACGACCACGCCCGGCGTGTCGTCGATGATCACATCGACGCCCGTGGCCTTCTCGAATGCGCGGATATTGCGCCCTTCGCGGCCGATAATGCGACCCTTCATCTCGTCGTTCGGGATGCCGACCGTGCTTGTGGTCGTCTCGGCCGTGTGGGCCGCCGCATACCGCTGAAGAGCCGTCAACAGCGTTTCTCGCGTCTTCTCCTCGCAGATCTCGGCCACGCGTTTCTCGTGCCGAAGGATGACGGCGCCGGTCTCCTGCTGGAGCTGCTTGTCGAGCAGTTCCAGCAGGCGTTGGACCGCTTCTTCGTGCGACAGGCCGCTCAGTTCGTGGAGCGTCTGACGCTGCAAGTCCACGAGTTTGGACAGATCTTCCTTGCGGCGGTTCGTATCCTGAATGCGTTCGGTCAGCTTGCGCTGGGTGCTTTCGACAATTCGCTCCTGCTTGCGCAACTGCTCGGCTTGTTCTTCGAGTGCATCCTGCCGTTTATCGAGCAGGCGTTCTCGCTCGTGGAGTTCTTCGCGGATGCGGCGGAGTTCCTTTTCGGCTTCGGCCTTCTGGTGGATGGCCGTTTCTTTGATTTCCAGCTCGGCCTCGCGGCGCCGGGCCTCCACTTCCTGGTCGGCGCGGCGGAGGATTTCGCGTGCCTCAGATTCGGCATCCTTGCGGCGCAGCCGATCGAGAAGTCTGGTGATCCCGAACGTCAGAGCCGCGGCCAGGATGGCCACGAACATGATGCCGAGGGCATCGTAGAATGTCAGGTTCGCCAGAACGGCCACGCGGGTCATGCCGAGGGCGTCGGGGGATATCATATGGGGTTCCTTGTCGGTGTAATCGCCTGGGATGCCGGAGGGCGCACCGTACCGTACGCTCACCCCGTCGGGCGGATACCAACAGAAACCGGAGAGTCCTGAGCAGGCCGCACGACGCGGCGCATCAGAGCCCTGTAGGCGGCCCAAGCTGCGACTGCCGGACGAACTTGGAAAGGATATGGGGGGCGCCAGGGGGACATGGGGTTAAGCAGCGAGTGGGTTGGCAGTTCCCGCTCTCGGCCCGTGACCATTCGCAGACGCACCATGCCCGCGGCACGCCTCCTTCCCGAAACAAACCCGCCACACGGCGCACCTTCATCCAACCTGGTTCCACAGTCCAGCACGAGCAAATTCCGACCGGCCACGTTGACCCTCGCGATGCCGAGCACTCGGCCATGCGGCTCACACCGCATGCCATGCGCCGGCAAAACGCAAGAAGCCTTTGCAACACGATCAACATTAACACAAGCAGGTGCATCAGACTACGTACCCGATTGGCCGTTGCTACCAATTACCTATCAATTCGTCTACTTGGGGGCCGCACTCCGGCCTCAGCAGGTTCCGCCGAAGGCACCCATTTTGTTCTTTCAAATACTATCTTAACAGAAGCGACACCGTTTGCAAAGCTGAGATTGGCAGCCTGTTGACCTAACTCTCTTGTTGGTAGGGGCTTGGGCGATATTTCGTGCAAAGATGGGGGGTTATGGGAAGAACGACGCAGCACCGACCCTTTAAGAGGGGTGGGATACATGTGGAAACGCCGGTTTCCGGCTTCTGCACGGAGCCCGCCATCGCTGGAGTGCCGCCTTTAGGCCGGGTTTTTCACGATAGGTAGGGTGGGTCAAACAAGTCGCTTCCTTGGTGGGGCATCGGTCGCTGATGTCGGCCTTGTTCCAGGCGGCAGGCGGTAAATCGGCTCGGTTGCGGCTTGTGCGGACCTACCAAAGATCTACGCGACCTTCACCCTGCGTAGATGAATAATCCGGGGTCGTACGAGAACGAATCCCCCCTTCTGCAAGAACTCGCTTTCATGCGGGCGGGGTTAGTGCACAATTGCGCGGCTTCCCGGCTAGAATAGGGCCTATGCATCCATTTGAAGAGGGTTTGGCCCGTGCATGGCCTCAACGGCAGTGGCGCGACGTCACGGTCCTGGTCGCTGTCTCCGGTGGTCCGGACAGTGTGGCCCTGCTATGCGCCATGGCTGCCTTGAGGCGGCGAACGGAGAGCAGCCCCCCGATTGGGAAACTGCTGGCGGCACATCTGAATCATCATCTGCGTGGAGACGACGCCACGGCGGACGAACAGTTCGTGGTCGCCTTGTGCCGGCAACTGGGCATTGCGTGTGAAGTCGGCCATGCCAGCTTGTCCGAGGAGATCGCACCCTCCGGCGCGGGATTGGAGACGGCTGCCCGACGTGTCCGGTACGACTTCCTGGAAGAGGTTGCCGGTCGCCATGGCGCCCGGTACGTAGCGCTGGCTCACACGGCCGATGACCAGGCGGAGACCATTTTGCACCGGATTGTCCGCGGTACCGGCCTGGGGGGGCTTCGCGGGATGACGCGCGCGCGACCGCTTGGTCACCTCACGCTGATCCGACCGCTACTGGGCGTCCGGCGTACGGATGTGCTGGGATATCTGGCCGATCGGCGACAATCGTATCGCATCGATGCGAGCAATGCCGACCGGCGATTCACGCGCAATCGTATTCGGCACGATTTGCTGCCGCAGCTTGCTCGGGACTACAACCCGAATGTCGCCGAGGCCCTGCTCCGGCTGGGCGTGATGGCTGAAGACGTGCGGCTCTGGATGGATCGACAGATCGGTCCGTTGCTGGCGGAGTGCCGCAGCGAGGAGAAGGATGGCCCGGTGCGGCTGGAGACGCAACGGCTGCATTCGGAACCGGTGGCGCTGGTGCGCGAGTTGCTCGTCACCGTATGGCAGGAGCAGGGCTGGCCGATGCAACAGATGGGCTTCGAGCAATGGCGACTCATGGCCGAAATGGTATTCATGTCGGGCAACCCTGCTTCCCCACACCGCAAGCATACTTTCCCTGGCGGGATCGTTGCGGAAGCCGGGCCGCAAGGGCTCATTCTGCACGCATCGTAACGCGACAGCCCCGGGGGATCGGTCCCTGCGCTACTGGGTGCGGCGCGCTTTCTGAATGGCCCCGCCAAGGCGCTTCGCATCGTTCCGGCCGGCCTGGGGCCATGCCTTGCGGAACTCGGCCAACTGCTTGTTCGCCTCGGCGAGATTGTCCTCGGCCAGCAGTCGCTCGACGGCCGCGACGTCGGTATTGTACCTGGCTTGGATTTCCTGCAAGGCCTTCAGGGCCTCGGGGGCAAACGGCTGATCGTGGCCGTGTGCGGCTGCCGCCTGCAAAGGCAGCAGGGCCCGGTCCCACTGCTGCCGTTCCAAGGCCTTCTGGGCCGCTTCGTATTGGGCTTGTGCGGCTTCGCGCAAAGGAGCGTCGAGTGCCAGGATTCCCTTTTCGAACCAGTCTCCCGGTGGTCCCGAATGGCCGTGGTTGGGAATCTGCAGGTACGTGACGAACCGGAATCCGCCGGCCAACATGCGGTTGGCATGGCCCTGCATCTCGGCGCGGTTCATGTCGTCGTCGCCGGTAATGAAGACGTAGCGTCCCAGGTTACGCGCCGCCGCCGCCAGCTTTGAGGAAGCTGCGTTGCCGACCGCCGTGGTTCGGTGGTCGTCGGCGCCCACGTGATATTGGCCCCCGGTGAATACGTCCGGAAAGGCCATCGCAACACGGCTGGCAAGCCGGCCGCCGCCGGAGTTGCCGGAAATGTAGACGCGAGCCGGATCGATGGCGTACTGGCGGCCCATGTTGTGCACCGAGTCCAAGGCCAGCGGAGCGCGACGCAGGAGTACGTCCTGCTCGTTGCCGGCCTTGTCGGGACCGATGTAGATCAACCGGTGTTTCTTGAGTACCGGAAGCCAGTTCCCCTGCGGACTGCCGCTATCACTTGAGTTGATGAAGACGAACAGGCCATAGGGAACGGTTCCGTCGTAGTCGTCGGGAACGTAGACCTGGCAGGTCTCCTTGTCAGGCTCGTAGAAGTATTCGGAGTTGAAAGCGGCCCCGAGTTGCTGCTGGTATTCCATGGCCGCGCGATTCAGGTCTCGCGGCTGGACCATGCGCGGAAACAAGGCAGTGCGGGCGGCCAGGGGGGAATGCTCAGACAGCGGAGTCTGGAACTGGCCGGTGTGGGCCGGCGGCTTCTCGGCCAGTGGTTTTTCGGCTGCCGGCTGCCCGGTGGCTGGTTTCTCGTTTGCTGTGCCGGCCGATGCTGGCGGGCCCGCTGGTTGGCTTGCCTGCGGCGCCGACTTGAGCGACTCTGCCAGAAGGCGTTTGATGTGGTCGCGGTCCTGTTCGCTAAGCTTGTCCAGCGGTACGGCGATGATCGCGCCCTGGGCGCGCTTCAGTTGCACCTTGCCCTCAACCACATCGACGAACTCGGCATCGATGCGGTAAGTGCCCGTCACGTCGGTCCAGGTGCGTGCGAATCCCTCGCCGGGCAAGGTCAAGAGAATGGCGGACCACAGGAGGGGGCGGAGGAAGCAGTTCATCAGTGACATCTCCGGCGGGGCGAGGGTCGGTTGGGCGTTTCGGTCTTGCGGCGCATGTCGCGAGGCAGATGTACTATAGTCGCCCTGATGATTTGGGGCAACCATGCAGCTTTGCGAAGAACTCAAACTGAAAACGCCACCGCCCGGGTTTATCCCCGTGGAGCGATGTTTGGCAACTACAAGCGGCCTCACAGGGCTCCTTCGGTTAGTTGTCAAACACCGCTCCACCGACGCAGGGTCGGTGGTGGCGTTTTCAGTTTGAGTAAAGAACGACAGTTTTGCCTGTCAATAACGGCATTCCGTCATCTGTTTTCTTGTCGCGCGAGAGCCGTGGTTTGTCAGCGACAAGCGGTCCTCGGATCCTCCTGCCGGTCAATCGCGGCTGCTTGGAGAAGGGTGATACGGAGGCGATCATCGCAGGTGGGCGCGGCGCATGGCGGCAAGCGTCTCAAGGGCCGGTTTCGGGCCGCCTTGGTTGTCGAAAAGGCCGGCGTGCGGGAACTCGTGCGGCTCGGCGTCGCTTAGTTGGTTCCAGAAGACGCCTGCCACGTACGGCTTGGCCAGCATGAGCGGGACGCAACGGGTGATCCAGGCTTGTTGAGCACGTGTGCTCCATTTTCCGGGGGCGCGCTGGAACCCGCGGTGCGCAAGTGGATCGTTCACGCCCTTGCTCGGGGCACTGATATGAAGGTAGAGCGGCAGACCGAGTGATCCCCAAGCGTCCATCTGCCGGCTCAGTTCCAGCGGAGAACGCGGCAGGCTCCCTCCCGGCGACCGCGATAGGTTGATTTCCAACGCAAGGCCCGAAATGTCCAGCCCGGCGCGGATCAGGGCATCGGCAAACTGAAGCGGCGGAAAATCGGCGTCGTACCGGCTCATATACTCCGCCCACGGTTGGTCCAGTGCAATCGCGGCCGGCGCCTCCGGATCCAATTCGCGAACCAACTCGACACTGCGAGCCGCCAAGCGGAGTTTGTCCTGCTCCGACAGACTGAGCACGTCGCCCGTATTCACCCGCCCTGCACACTGCCACAGATCGATCTTGCCCCGATATCGGCTGACCGCCGTACTTACAAGCTCTTCAACGAAGGTCAGCAAGTTCTCGAAATCGTCTTCCCAAAGAGCCAGCCAGTCTGGCAAGGTATGTGGCGCCAGTGTCACCAGCGGGCCGGCGACAGTCCGCAAGCCGTGCAGGTGGCACCAGGCAACCTGCTGATCGCAACGCGACCAGTCGAAGCTTCCTTCCGTCGTCTCGATATCGCGCCAGTCGATGGAGACGTTGGCCGCGTTGAATGCGCCGAGGAAGTGCGAAGCGGTCGTTTCATCCAACGGGGAGACGCCCAGCTTGGCGCCCAACCAGGCTGCCAGCCGTGCTCCGCCCCGGCGCCGGACGGCAATCGATTGGTCGGTATACGTTGCTGTCAGTAGGACGGCTGCCTCGTACGACAAGCAGAGCGAAGTCTCCGCATGTTGGGCACATGCTTCGATGTCGTGTTGGCAGGTTGCCGCGCGGGCGAGTTGTCTTGTGGCCTCGCCGATGCGAGTCCGGATGGGTTGGGCCACGGCCAGCCCGATCGACTGCCAATCGGCCAGTTGGTTGCGTAGCTGCCCCAGCGTTCCCCGTGCAAGCTCCAGCGGCAGGAGGTACGGTTCCTCGCGCTCCAGAAGACCACCTGTGGAAACCGTTACCGCGCCATGGCGCTCGATCGGCCAGGGCACGTGCAGACTCGCCGATTCCGTCGCCTCACGACTGAGCGACAGAATGTCGCCCTGGCGGCGCGTCTCGACACGCCATGCCATCCGGTCAAGGCCGGTCAGATACGCCTGCCCGGCCATCTCGTCGGTCAGGCGTTCGGGCGGACAAATGCGAAACCGCAAAACTCCCATCGGGTTGGTTCCCTCGAGGGGGTGCAGGCAGCCAAGTTGGTACGGAATATCATGTCAAATAGTATCAGTTTATCGTTGCACGGCCCGGTCAGCAACCGGCGGTGCATCACCCCGAGGCCACTTGGCAAAGCGGGTTCTGTGCGTTATGCTCCGCCCCTGGTATTTTGTGGGTGGCAAAGATTGTAGCTGCTTCCCTTGTTTCCCTATTTCCCCCTGGTGACCGATATGAGCCAATCCGTACTGTCAGAGACTTCTCTTCCCGGACTGACTGTTCGCCGTGGCAAGGTGCGCGATGTCTACGAAATGGGCGACAATCTGCTGCTGGTCAGCACAGATCGCCTGAGCGCCTTCGACTGGGTGTTGCCCACCGGGATCCCGGACAAGGGACGCGTACTTACCCAGATTGCCGCTTTCTGGTTCGATCGTCTGGAAGAGCCGAACCATCTCATTACGACGGACGTGGATCAGATGGACTTGCCCGAGGGGGCCGACCGCGAAATGCTTCGTGGCCGCACCACGCTCGCCCGGAAGACACAAGTGATCCCGATCGAATGCGTGGTGCGCGGCTATCTGGCCGGTTCGGGCTGGGCCGAATATCAGCGTAGTGGGACGGTTTGCGGTATTCCGATTCCCGCCGGACTTGTCGAGAGTTCGCCTCTGCCGGAACCTATCTTCACGCCGGCCATGAAGGCCGAGACGGGGCACGACGAGAATATCCCATTTGAGCAGATGGTCGAGATCGTTGGGCGTGAGGTTGCAGACGAGTTGCGCCGCCGCAGCCTGGCCATCTTCCAGCGCGGAACCGACTACGCGCGCAACCAGGGCATCATCATTGCGGACACGAAGTTCGAATTCGGCCTGGTCGGTGGCGAGATCATCCTCATCGATGAAGCGCTCACGCCGGACAGCTCCCGGTTCTGGCCGGCCGACGCGTACGAGCCGGGACGCGGGCAGCCGTCGTTCGACAAGCAGTTCGTTCGCGACTGGCTCTCCTCATCCGGCTGGGACAAGAACAGCACTCCCCCTGCCCTGCCCGACGAGATCGTCGAAAAAACCCGGCAGAAGTATCGCGAGGCCTACCAGAAGCTCACCGGGCACGACCTGCCTGCGGTGTAACGGGGGGGTAGCAGTTCGAGTGCCGCCTCGCGTTCCCCGTCCCACGTCCGGGCTGGTGGAACAGCAACGCTGGTTCAGCAAGGCGGTGGGCCTTGAATGAAGTCATTCGGACTGCCGTCCAATTGCAGCCTTTGGTGGAACTCAAGGAATCGCCTGGAATCATGGACGAACTAGAGCGGCGACGTAGGGATTGCGAGCGATAGCGGGTTGGGTCAGGCAGGACCCTTTTTCTCGTCCGCTTGGCTGGTGCTCTGGCTTGTCAGACCGTCCGGCTCCGATGCCGATACAAGTTGCCGCAGGAAACAGCTACCGGCCGGTGGCGACTTTCCCGTGCTTACCAACGTCCCGTTTTTTTGGCCTCATTCCGTTGCTACCAAGTCGGAAGGTCTCTCCTGTTTACCCGGGAGATCTCCAAATGCGGTGGAGGGGGCCCGGCCGGGTAGGTGAATGGACGCCATTGGGGGCGGCGTTTTCGAGTGATTGATACCGGCCTGCGGTGTAGCTACACTAGAGTAGTCTGGCTAGATGCACGGGCTTGGCTCGTGTTGAATTGGGGGCTGAGGTTGTAGGCCGGAAGTCCAGAAAGGGGCTGATTATGCGAGTCACACATCAACTGTGCGCATTACTGGTTGGCTTGTTGACCATCGCCGTGGCGGCGCCCGCTGCGGCATTCACCCTGACGAGTCCGGTTCGCCCAGGCGACGTGTTCGGAACAAACGAGTCCAGCGTTGCCCTTCATCAATACCGCGCAGGCGCCCTCGTGTCGTCGGTATCGGGCGTTGGATTTGGCGGGGTTGCCTCCGACGGTCGGAAACCTGTGGTTCACGCACGGTGACGGGAGTACGGAGAATCCGTTCGCGGTCGAAGTTCTTGCTTTCGGAGCAACCGAAAGCGTGATGAAGCTCACCGGCTCAGCCCTGAGCGTCCCGACCGGCGCGGCAGCCATTCGCGACGTGATCTTCGATTCGTCCGGTAGCCTGTACGCCATGTTCCAGGGAGGCAGTAACTCGATCGTGAAGTATGCGCCGGACGGCTCGGGCGGATTTCTGACAGGCGTGGTCGTTGGCAGTTTCGGTTCGAGTTTTGGAGACGGCGGAGCGGGGCGGCTCGATCTGTCGGCCGATGAGCAGTACCTGGTAACCGGCAGTCGCTCAAGCGGAAGCATCCATACGATGAACGTGACGACGGGCGTTGTGCGAAACGCGAGCCCTGGGGCCAGTTTGGCAGGCAGCGCGCAGATCGGTGCGTTGGGGGCAGATTCGATCCTCTTTGGCGAGAGTTTGGGCCTGAGCGTCACGTCTTTTGATACGGCCACGGGCGCTACCGGCACATCGTCGGTCCGTATCCTTTCGCCAGGTGGGTTCGTCGACGGCACAACGTGCGTGTCGGAACTCGGGCGAACGTATGTCAGCCACCGCGCTTCCGGTAGCGCCATTGCCTACGTGACCGACAGCCAGTTGGCCGCTGCTGCTGGCAGTGGGGTTGCCCTTGATGCGGCGTCCCTGTCTTCCGTCTACATGGGCAGTGCCGCCTATGTCAATCGCGATCTGGCGGTCACCACGCCGGTCCCCTTGCCTGCGCCGGTGGGCTGGGGGGACCTGTTTGTTGTAGACCGTAATCTGCGACGCGTCCATCAGTATCGCGACGGAACACTTCTGGGCTCGATTGCCTTCGATGCGGACGACCTGATCGGCGGCGTTCATGCCGACCGCCGAGGCGGCGTGTACATTGCCGGTAACGGCCTTGGCGTTTACCGCGTTGCTTCCGGCCAGTCCCAGGGCGAATGGCTCATCGCTCCCGACCAATTGGGTTCCGGTACGGTGCGCGACACGGTCGTTGGGACCGATGGAAGTATCTATATCAGTTACCTGGGCGATAGCGGGCGCGTTGAGAAGTTCACGCCGACGGCGGACAGGTACGTGAAGACGACGCTCGGCAGTTTCGGTATCGACAACGGCGACCGTGGCAACCTGCATGTGTGGCTGACCGACAATGGCAAGTATCTGCTCACTTCGGCCCGGAGTAACAACCGGATTGTTGCAATGAGTACGGAGGATGGCAGTACGACAACATGGCAGGCGTCGGGCTTCAGCCTTGCCGCCGAGATGGTCTTGGATCCGGTCGAGAATGATTACATCTACTTCGGCACTGACGTTTTCGAGGGACCGTACCGCTTGCGCGGCCTTACCTTCGACCCTGAAACGGGCGCCTTCGCAACGGACGCCGAGACTCTCAGTAGTTCGCAAAGCTGGATCGATGCCCTCACGTTCGATCCCCAGACGAACGAGCTGTACATGAGCGTGCGAGACAATCAGGTTCGTGTGGCAACCTACGAGGAACTGCTCGCTGCGCGGGACGGCACGCTGATCGACATTGGCGGCTTACCCCTGTTGATCAACAGCGGCTTGGTCAACGTTTCCCGCGATATGGCGATTACCACGATTCCCGAGCCCGGATCGGTGGCACTACTGCTATGCGGCTTCGTGGCCGTGCTTGTGCTGCGCCGGAAACGTCGATCGCGAGGTTGAGCGACGCAGTCAGTCTGAAGCAGCGATAGAGGACGATTTGAGGCAATACCCACACCTGTCTGGCGGGCTTGTTGCCGCGTGGCGCGACGGCCGGTGGCCCTGTCTTGCAGCGAGTCTAAGCCGGACAGCTCCCGGTTCTGGCCGGCCGACGCCTACGAGCCGGGACGCGGGCAGCCGTCGTTCGACTTCGTTGTACAACCGCTGTGCGGTTGGAAATACGTGATGCGGACGTGCACCCAGGGTGCGCTAAAGCGACCCTGGGCTTTGTTGTATAACCGCTTCGCGGTTGTGTGAAACCTGACCATCCGCGTCAGCGCGTTCCGATCTCCCATCTCCCATCTCCGATCTCCGATCTCCGATCTCCGACTCCCCCTCCGCGCCAGCGCGTCACTAGCAACTAACAACTAGCAACTAGCAACTTCCCCTCTGACACCTGACACCTGTCACCTGACACCTTGTTCGGGGGCTTTACATCGGCCACGAAGCATGGTAAGGTGACGGCATACTCTGACGCCACTATAGACAGGGGCCTGTGGGCAGCGTAAGGCCGAACAGAAGACCTGAATAGGGGTGGTATACCGGCGTCGTAAGCCCGGCCACCTGACGCGCGGATGCGATTGGCGAGACTGATACTTTCGCCCGCAAAACCGCACGCAGGTGAGGCGGCGTGTGTGGAACAGCGTGCGGAGGGCGTTTCTACCGGAGCGTCCTTCTCAGCGGCGGCCCCAACGCGAGGGTTCCGCCGTACGGAGTGAGGGATCCTTGCCCATTAGTGGCACAGGATCGGCACCGTACGGTCTGCTACTGCGTCGCATAAAGCCGGCGGAATAGGACCGATTGGCAACGTAATTCCTCGGGCAGTTTTTGGCAGCCTAAGACCAGCGTCGGAGATGCAGGCACCCTCGGGTCGCATAAGACCACCCGTCGCAGAAAATGGTTCTGCGTCGAACGGTGGAAGGACTGCGCCCAATGGGCCTCCGTAAGCCGGGCCTTTCTGCTGTAAGTCCTTTTGAAATAACAGGTTAGCGAAACAGTGGGCGTTTTCGCTCACCTGTTGTCGAACACCGCCTGAAAAACACTGTTCGACAATACTCAACTCCTTGCCACACAACAGGTTACAACCCGTTTTCCGGCCTCGGAGGCCGAGTTTTGCCACACGCGAAAATCGCGCGTAACACTAATGACAGCAACGGTTTAAGTAATCGGCCAGCCGTTATCGAACAGTCGAACAGGGCCAAGGGCGTGCGACAATTCCGGGGCTGTTCGTTTTTGGCGTCGCACGACTCTCCGAGTCGTGAATGTCCCGGACGGAATCGACTCGGAGAGTCGAGCGACGAAGCCGTCCGGTTGGTTTGCGCGCCGGGACCGGAGGGCTCGCGCCCTTCCGCTTTTATTGTCGCACGACTCTCCGAGTCGTGAACGTTCCGGACGCAGGCGACTCGGAGAGTCGCTCGACGAGGATGGGCGGGGGCGAGTCGGAGAGGGCCTTGCAGGGGCAGGGCTGAGCGTGGGGCAGAAGAAAAACGGTGATGAATCACCGTACTCCATAAGGCGATAAACCGGATTATTCATCTACGTAGTGTCAAGGTCGCGTAGATCGTTGGTGGGTCTGCACAAGCCGCAACCAAGCTGATTTACAGCCTGCCGCCTGGAACAAGGACAGCATCAGCGACCGATGACCCACCAAGGAAGCGGCTTATTTGACCCACCCTACCTGTCGTGAATAATCCGGGATAGAGCCTTATTGTCTGACAGAGTACTTGTGAAGAGCGCTACGGTCTGCCATAATGAGGGCGTGGTCGGGAACGATCGACGGATCGGTTCCTCGGGGCTGTCCCCCCCCTTTTCCGGACGCTAATTGGGCCGGTCTTCTCGTTTTCCGTCTGCCGTCGCAAAAGCTGCCTCGATCCCTGGGAGTGCTGCTATGTCGTCTTGTTGCTCTTGTCGTTGCGTGCTACGAATGGCGCTTCTGCTGGCCGCCGGTTTGATCGGTGTGAATGCAACCGTTCGAGCCGCCGTGGTTTCGTGGAGTGGCGGCGGATCGGACCAGAATTGGAGTACCGGCGGCGCCGGCGGCAACTGGTCGGGCGATGCCGCGCCTGGGGCGGCGGACGATGCCGTCTTCACCGATGCCGGCGGCGCGGCCGGCGTGTTGACCAATGTGGTCGATGGCAGTGTTACCGTGCAGTCGCTCTCGTACCAGTTGGACTCGGCCGTTCCGGCGGCCTTCTTCCACACCACCGAAATCGCTGCCGGGCAGACGCTGCTGGTCACCGGCGACCTGGGGGTTGCGCCCTCGAACATCGCAGGTTTCACAGGGCAACATCCGGTTGACGTGACGATACGGGGGGCGACCAGTTCGCTTCAGGTCGGCAATTCAGGAACGCATACGGCCAATGTGGTCTTGGGGCATGCGCCGGTCAATTCCACCGGCGCCCATAGTGTCGGCCTCCTCGATTTGTCGGGCGTGGGTTCGTTTACCGCCAATGTCAATCTGCTGAGCCTTGCCTCTGGCCTCTCCAGTTGGCAGAGTACCGGTTACGCTGAACTTGTTTTGGCCCCTACGAATGAAATCAACGCCAAGTCGATCGAGATGGGACGCGTGCTTGGTTACTCCAATCTCTTACTGGGGCAGGACAATACAATTCAGACGAATACCATGTACGTCAACATGGGTAAGGGCGCAACGTCGGGAGCCTACACGAATGAAGTTCGGTTCCAGGCCGGACTGACGAACCCCGTACTCAACCTGAGCGGGCTCGACAACGACGGCGTGGACCTGTTCATCGGAACGAACATCACCGCAGGTACGGGTGGCGCCTCGGTCGGGACCATGGACCTGTCCGGAGGTGTGTTCAACGCGACGCTCGACGATCTGACGGTGGGCCGGTTCGATTATTCCAACGCCGGCGGCTCGGTCGGCACACTGGTGATGGACGCCGGATCGGTGACCGCCAACAACGTGATCCTGGCCCAAACGAACGCTCCGGCAGGCAGTGAATCGAAGACCAAAGGCACCATCACCATGCGGGGCGGGTCGTTTGACGTTTCGGACAACGTTACTGACGGCGCCGGTGTGAGCACGATTGAGATCCTCAATGGCACGATGACCGTCGGTGGCGACTTCGCGGTCGATAATGTGCTGGTCGGCTCCAATGGTGGCACGGCTGTGCTCGATATCGATGGCGCCGTGGTGATCGGCTCCGGGGCGGATTCCGCTCTTAATGTGGCGGTGGTTACCGGAAGCGGTACTGACGGCGGCGCCGGGACGCTCGACCTGGCCGGTGCGACGTCGGTTGCCATCAATGTCGGAACCGTGCGGATTGCCAATTCGGGCAATGGCGTGAGCTCTACCGGTACGGTGCATCTCAGCGGCGGCGCCAATACCATCCGAGCGGATGAGATTGTTATCGGAAACCGAAAGAGTTCGGCGACGGTCGATATGGCGGCCGGCGGATCGTTGGACATCCAGGGGCAGATCGGCGCGCGGGCCAACTTGAGTATCGGTGTGAACGATATCAACACGGGTAGTACTCCCCTGGCGACGCTCGATGCGACGGCCGGCGCCTTTACCGCACAACTCGATCAATTGGTCCTCGGCTATAAATCGGGTAGTTCCTTGACGGGTACCGGCAACGGCGAACTACTGCTCGGTACGAACGCGGCGAACAACGTGAGTGCGAAGGACGTGGTAATCGCCTACCAGAGCGGTACGGGTTCTGCGACCGGGCTTCTGCAGATGCGGGGCGGCACGTTCGCCGTGAGCGGCTCGGTGAGCGACGGTGGCGGGACCAGCACCATCCAACTGGATGGCGGTGCGATGACCGTTGCCAACGGGTTGCAGGTGGATAACTTGCGGGTGGCGTTTGACGGTTTATCGGCCAATTTGACCGTCAACGGCGGCGACGTCGTCATCGGCACGGGGACGGAGACATTCAACATCGGAAGCCGGTCAGCAGTGACGTCGGGTTCCACGCTGGGGACGGTCGATTTTTCGGGTGCCGCCTCGGTCAGCATTGATGTGGCCCAGCTTGGCCTTGCACAGATTCCGACTGCGAGCGGTACGACGGCCGGCACGCTCATTCTTCCCACCACCGGCGCAGCAACAATCAACGCTACGGTCATTAGCTTGGGCGATATCCCGAGTTCTTCCGGCAGCGGCCTGGCGTCCTTGCAGCTTGGCGGCGGGACGACGGATATCGCGGTCGACCATTTCTACGTAAGTCGCCGCAAGAAGAGCGGAGAGGTTACCATTGAAGCAGGCGGCGAGCTGAACCTTGTCGGGCGATCGGTGGCCGAGGCCAATTTGTATATCGGCTACAACGATGTTCACACGGCGGGTGAGACCACGGGCGCCATGGATCTTGCGGGCAGCACGTTCAATGCGGAACTTGACAATCTGATTGTCGGCTATCATTACAGGCCGAGCGTATCGAACGAAACCGTCCGCGGTAGCGGCACCGGTGTGCTCACGTTCGACGCGGGCGCGGTCTCGGCCAATTCCGTCGTCGTCGGGAGCGGTCATGCCTCGCACGACGGCCGGGGTTACGGTACGATCAACATGAATGGCGGCTTCTGGACCGCCGATGCGATTACCTTGGGGGCAGGCAATGCGAACACCCGCGGTACGTTCAACCTGGCCGGCGGAACGCTGGACGCCGGTTCGATCGGTCAGGGGGTGAGCGGTTCGACCGTCGCGTTCAACTTCACCGGCGGCACGCTGCACGTCGATCAGTTCGGCAGTTCCTCGTTGCCGTTGAACCTGCTGCAGCAGGGCGGTACGCTCGCGCCCGGCCATTCCGTGGGAACGACGGCCATTTTCGGCGATTACACGCAGGAGGAGCTCGGAACGCTCGAAATCGAGATCGCCGGACTCGGTGACCATGACCTGGTCACGGTGGACGGGAACGCGTTGCTGGACGGTGCGCTCGACGTCGTGCTCTTGGACGGCTACACGGCGGAATTGGGCGACTACTTTGACGTGCTAACGACTACCGGCGACCTGACGCTGGGAACGCTTGCAGTGGCAGGCGACCCGCCCAACCCAACGTTTGGCTGGTGGGAGGCCGCGGTGGTTGATGGGGCAGGCGGGCTTGCGCTTCGCCTATCGGCGGCGCCGGAACCGGGTACGATGTTGCTCGTCTTGCTTGGATTGGTCTTTTTGTTGGGGCACAGGCGGCGTTAAGAGGGATTCGCAGCCGCTGAGGAAAGAGACTTGGAATGGAACCTATTTCCGGAGTACTTATCATGTGGAGAATCGGTGTGGGTCGTTGTAATCGTTCGGTCCGTCGCGGGTTTACACTCGTGGAACTGCTGGTGGTCATTACGATTATCGGAATTCTGATCGGCCTATTGCTGCCTGCGGTCCAATCGGCTCGCGAGGCCGCCCGGCAGACCCAATGCGCCAATAACCTGAAACAGATCGGACTGGGCGTGCAGTTGCATTTGAATGCGCAAGGATTCATTCCGTATACGCGTTTGGACACGAGGGAGACGTGGGCGGTGATACTATGGCCGTATATTGAGCAGCAGAATCTGTTCGATAAGTGGAACTTCAGCAAGCGGTACTACGACCAGGAAGACGAGGTGCGATTGGCGGTGATCCCTCTGTATTTCTGTCCTACGAAGCGGCGTCCGGCGAGTGCGGTTGCGGGAAGTCAGTCAGGTGACGTGCTTCAGGGCACTAGTAACGCGCACGTGCCTGGTGGTTTGGCCGATTACGCGGTTTGCGTCGGGACGCCAAATAGAATTGATCCCGAAACTGGTAAGGTGTTTGGGACAAAACCAGACTACTGGCCCGGAATGAATTCCGAAACGACTGAGATCAACGCGGTTAACGGGCCGTTTTGGTACAAAGGCGCGCCCTTGGTGGCTGCACATATTCGTGACGGAATGAGCAATACGCTGTTCATCGGCGAGAAGCATGTGCCGAACTACCAGTTCGGGATTGGCGTGGATGCGTCGATCTACAATGGTGATCACGGTCGGGGAAATCGGAAGGCTGGCACCGGGGCACCCTTAGCGAAGGGGCCACAAACGAGCGGCTCGCTCTTTGGTAGCTACCACCCGGGAACCTGCCCGTTTGTTATGGGTGACGGTAGCGTTCGGTCGCTTTCGACCTCGATCGATTATACTACGCTCGATCGTCTGGCCGACCGGGCCGATGGTCTGGTCGTTCCGCCGTTCTAGGTGATCGTCCTACTCTCGCTCAACGGTAAGTTGGGTATTGTTCTTACCTCGGGTCACTTCGACCTCCATGCCTGATGTCTCGACGCTGGCGTATTTCAGCGGGATAGGCGGCTTGGTCGTCGGCCCGTCGGATAACTGGGGTTCCGGCGAGATGGCGACGCGATGTTTTCCCAGTACGGCGCCATCGTCGGATTCATAGGTGCCGAGGGTGAATGTCCCGTCACTTTGCACGGTCCCCCATGCTCCGATGCCGCTCTGTTCGCCGGTAGCCGCGTGGTCGACCGACTCGAACGTGACGGTATAGCCTTCCAGGTCGGTTGCCGGGCTGCCGTCGGAATAGACGATCTGTCCGTGGACCGGGTAGGTGGCATGATCGTTACCGCAGCCGGCGGCCGAGAGCGAGGCGAGAAGAACCAAACCGGCCGCTGCAAGGCGGCGTGACTGTGCTTTGAAAAACGTGGCCATTGAGCAGTCTCCAAGAACAACATGCCTGAAAGGGCAGAACAGAACAACACTTCCATCGCCGAATTATACCAGGTTTCTCCCATACCGCCACTGCCACCCGGTGGCACTGCCGTCTCGGCAGAAGTTCCAGGGGTAACGAAACCCTTGGCTACGGTGCGAATCGCCTACGGCGAATGGGCGAGGATGAGCCTGCAGCCCTTGGATGCCCACCCTACGTCGATGAATCATCCGAGTTAGCAGGTCCAAACGTCGATGAGGCCGATCGGCGGGGCACTTTGCGGAGTGAATAAGTGGCCGATTGTGCTGGCTATTTCGACGACAATGTCATTGGTTCCGCAGTGGGCTGCGCCGTGCAGGTTGAACTGGAACGGGCCCCAGGGGCGTCGGCCACACTCTTTGCCGTTGACGAGCACACGGGCCGGATAACCGCCTGCGTCCAAACCAAGTTGCGATGGCGCGACCGGCCACTGGACCGTTGCCCGATATTGCCCGACCCCGCAGAAGGCCGGATACCCATGGCGGCGCCAATCGCCGAGCGGGATGGTCTTCGGCGGTGCAACGAGCTGTTGCTTGTCATCGACCGCGAAACCGCCCCACAGGATCAACGCCGGCAGAAACTTCAACGGTTCCGACTGGTCGCTCTCGACCACAAATGTGTTCTCGCCCACACGCAGCAGATGCGTTACAGAAAGGCGGCGATAACTCAAATCGAACTGCGTATCGATCGGAGCAGACGCCAGGTCCACAGGCGTACCGTTGATTCGTACGCCCTTGACGAGCTGCGTCTGGATGGACAACTCGGCTGTCGCAGGCACGTCGAGCACCGTCAGAGAGGGCCTGTCGATCCGCAGTGAGTTCAAACCGGCAGGTTGGAAGGTCCAGGCGGTGTCGAGCGGTGTCCGGTGGGCGACGGGTATGGCCGAAGGCTTCGCCATGCGTGCACGAATCGCCTCGCGGGCCTCTTCTCGGAACGTACTGGTCTTTTGCTGCAAGGCCTTCGAGTGCCGTGGCGACGGGCCGGCGACTTCCCAGAGTTCCTCATCCGTTGGCCATGGAACCCCTAGCGGCTGCGCCTTGCGGGCCGTCTTGGCGGCCTCGGCAAGATACTCGGCAAACGGCCGGGCGTAGTGGCGGAACCAGGGCGACTGGACACTCAGTACGCTCAACCAATTGCGTTGGAAATAGTTGCCGCGGAGATCGAAGGGGCTAATTGCCATCACGTAGCGATCGACACCGCAGGCGGCGCAGAGATCGACCATCTTGCGCATGGTATCCATTTGCATGGTGCACGGGCCCAGTGCGAAGGCTTCCACCATGCGTTCTCGGCCCGGGAACTCTGCGATTGTAGCCAGCGTGAGCGCCTCGCAACGATCGACTTCCCATCGCGTGGAGATTTCGTCAATACCTGGGATATGAAACTCCGAGAGTTGGCCGCGTGCGCTCCCGTAGTTGGTCACATGGGAGCCGAAATCGTTTTCGCCCAGCAAATGGCCGGACAGGGCGACCTTGTGGGCTGCGCACCAATCGGCAATCGGCCGGGTCCATGCATCGTGATACACCTTGGCATACGCGGCCCAATAGTCGCGCCAGAGTGGGGACGTGGCCACGCCGGCGCCGGCCTCGGCCAGCCGTTCGACGAACTCGCCGCCGAGCGCCTGGTTCAACTGGTCCGACCACATGAACCGCCACGCCGTTTCGCCGGGCTTTCGCGGTTTATGCTGCGACGGCAGCGAAGGCTCGTCGGTAAAGATCGCGCGAATCGTCTTGCCGAAATGATGGCCGACGGCGTCGGCGTAACGCTCGTGCGTTACTGCGAGGAATCGATCGGTGGCCGCACGCATGACCATGTTCGCATTTTCTGGCGATATTTCGATCCGGCTGCGCCCATCGGGCTCGACGCACAATATCTGGGCTGCCAGTTCGGGATGATCCTTCGTCACCAGTCCCTTGGCGTGTCCGCTGGGCCAGCAGAACTCGTCGTAAAGCCAGATTTCCATCTGGCGATTCGCGGCTCCATCGACGATGTAACGAATGCGTTCCAACCAGGCATCGCTGAGATACTCGATTTCCGAACCCCAACGCGGATAAAACACGGCCCCCCAGCCGGCCTCGGCGAAGGCATCGAGCTGCCGATTCACGTCGTCCGACTCAAGCTTGCCTGTAAGTGCCCAGAAGGCCAGCGGCGCCGTGTGCGCCGGTTCGTTCGAGGACGCCGACCCTCCCATTCCCAGCGATGGCGCGGCGGAAGCGGCAACCATGCCTGCAGCACAGGCGCCGAGAAATTGCCGGCGGTCCACAGCGGGAGTGAGATGCGAGTTCGGTTCATGGCGGTTCAGCATGACGTATTCCTCCGGTCAGTAGTGGTGATTCGCTGTCCACGGCTGGGCCTGCGGAAGCCTGTGTGCCTCAGTCGCGCACAAGGCGTATCTCGTTCGCCTGCAGTTGAATGGTCCGGGGCCGCTCGTTCCATGTCAAACGGACTTCCTGTGGCT
Organism: Thermoguttaceae bacterium; assembly: GCA_040772845.1. Classification (GTDB taxonomy): domain Bacteria; phylum Planctomycetota; class Planctomycetia; order Pirellulales; family Thermoguttaceae; genus PWXP01. Next base: position 112,456 of record JAXGXG010000002.1, on the reverse strand, counting down.
TGCGGGTCCAGTTGGCCAGGATAACCGCTTGCGATCCGTCGGGGGCCTCGAATGCGTTGTGAAGCACCGGGGACATGCTCCTTGTACCGGCAGAAATTGCCTCGGCAGTGTCGAGCTGCGGCGGATGGAGCATCTTGCCCAATGCCAGATACGGTCGTGCATCGCCATGGTAGAGTGTAATCCACTGGCGCATGAATACGTGGTCGGCAGGCAACTCGGGGCGCTGCACATCGGTTGCGGCGCCGTCGTCGTGCACCTCTTCGATCTTCAGATCGTCCAGCCAGACCGCTCCCGGTCCGTATAACGGCAGCAGCACGCGCAGTACGATTGTTCCTTCGGGCATGCAGAAGTCGACCTGCCCCTGCGACCACTGCGACGAGTCTGTGGGATACGGAATCGTCCACGACTCGAGCAAGCTCATACCGGGACCAAAGGCTCTGAGCACCACGCCGTTGGGACGCGTGATCTCGTGGCTCCGCATCCAAATACTGAAACGATAGGTTCGGCCGGGACAGAAGTGCTCGGTGACCGCGTAGTTCTGCGAGGCCATTGCCTGCTGGTCAGGCTTGTGGCTATAGAGTTTCAGGCTTGCCGCACCGCCATGGCGTTCGGTGCGATCGACGCCCGTCTCGCCTGCCGACCAGCGTTCGCCGGGGAAGAGCATGGTTCGCGGGAATTCGACGGGCCCTTCATCGCTCCACCGTTCGAAGCCTCCGTCGACGACCATCGGCCCGGGGCCGATTCCCAGCCTCGCGATCAGGTGGGGAATCTGGCCTGTGACCAGGCACCAGGCCATCGCCCATGGATCCTGGCCCGTATGGTTCCGGTTGCTTTGGAACAACGTGGGCAGGTATTCGTGGTAGAGATAGCTGAAGACAGAAACCGGTTCGCCGCCGTGCCATAGGATGTCGCAGTCGCGGTAGTCCTGGATGCCGATCTCCTGGATGAACCATTCGTTGGGCTCTTCGAAGCCGAGGACCGTGTCCGGTTCAATTTCGCGGCACTGGCGGGCCATCGAGAGCAACTGATGCCGAAAGGCTTCGGTCGACCACAGCCCGGCTCCCGGTGGATGGCCATGCGTGCGGCTGTAGCAGACGGGCGATTTGCCGCCGACCACCTGATCGATCTGGATGAGTTCGGCGCCATGCTGAGCACACTGGACCGCAGACCGATTGAGCCACGCTATGGTCCACGGGTCGCCGGGGCACAGCACACACTGCCGCCCGCCTCGCAGCCAGATGCAATCGCGAACCATCGGCTTATCTTGGCGGCTGACGATGGCATGGGGCAGCGCGAAGTCGAGCTGATCACGGTTGTCCCAAAGAAAACTGCCGTCGGGACGTTGGCCGTAACTGAGGCTGAGATTGTAACCTGAAGGCCACAAGAACGTGTGCGCCCCGATTTCGCGACCGCACCGCACCAGCTTGTCGAACGCCTTGTCGGAGGGATAGGCGGGGAAGTATTCCGGGCCGACCCACTTGCCGCCGTGCTCCCAGCCCCAGTAGGCGATGATCAGCGGCGAGTCTTTCGGGAATTCTGCACGCCAGTAGTTTTGCAGCCACGATTCGATCAACTCAGGTTGGGCGAGCCATGCCCGCGTGAATCGGACCATGGCCGGCCCTTGCTTGATCCATTCCGGCAGGTCGTCTCTTTGGGCGAAGGTGTGCGAACACCAGTTTTGCTTGACCGCCCACTGTTTGTAGAGATCGGCCGCGTCGCGCCAATCGGTGGGGCGTTCGTTTTGCCGGCCGGCGAACCCGGCCACCGCGATTTCGTAGGGCAGCACGAAACGGTTCTGCTCGAAACACGGTTGAAGCCATCCCCATTCCAGCCCGTGCGCCGTCCTCTTCGTCAGAGAGAGGCTCTTCCGGTATCCCTTGCCATCGTACGCCGCCGTATAGAAACCACCCTGCTCGTTGTAACAGCAACCGAACCCGGCGGCCAGGGAACCGGGCTGATCGAACCGTCGGCTTTGCCCGACCTTCCAGCTCGACGGCCGCAATATGCCGCCCTTCGTGTTTCCCGCGACCACAATCGCGTCGTCGGAAATGCCGACTTCGACAATCGGGTACGTCACCGACTCGATGATGACGTCGGGTGGCAGCGTGGCTTCCCAGGCGAATCGTACCTGCGGGTCATTACCGCACACGAAAACTGTGCAGACGATCGTAATCGGCTGCTTGTCGAATCCCGAGAATGTGAGACGTGTGCCGCGACTGGTACCGTTCGACCAAGGCTCTACGCGGATCTGCTCGGCCTGGACGGCGTGGCATGAGGTTGCGGCGACGGCATCGTCCCCCTTGGAGTAGGTGAATCGGAACAGCGGCGCCGTGGTTTCAGCGGCGACCAGTTGGCGGCCATTTCGCTTGTCGAGCATCGAACAGATGGTTCCACGCGACGTTAGTTGTACGGCCACCGCGTCGTTTTCGACGATCGGAGGATCCAAGGATTGGGCACTGAGTACGGCGGTCAGGAAGAAGGTGCTGAGGAACAAAGCAGTCTCCTTGCAACGATTGTGCAGTGTGTGCCGAACGTGCGATGTTATCAAGGTCGGGCGGGCAGAGGCGCATCCTGTTGTTCGTCACAGGTGGCCAATTCACCGGAAGTCTCCATTGTGGTCGCACTGCTTGGACTTTACAACTCCCTATTATTGTCGTTATGACGATGACGCTGCCAATGGATGAAACGGTTGTTTCAACCGGGGAATTTGGCTGCCTGCGGCCAGTTGGGCGTGCATAGATGCGTTGCACACGACGGCATGGTAGAATGGCAATATTGTCAGGGGGGGCGGGATATCTTGGCTGGGGTGGTCGCGAGAGTTCCGTGCTGCCGATCGTAAGCGTATCCGTTGTTCGCCGTTGCGGGAAATGTATGGGCCGCGCCATTCGAGAAGAGTATTTCCGCTATTTCCCCGTCGGCGATCGAGAGCGACGCTGGGGGCTGTATGTCACGGCGGTCGGTCGGCTCGTGCAGGCGATGCCGGGGCGACCGCATCCAGGGCACCCCAGCCCCTACTACTACGTTTGGGAAAAGGGACGCGTACTCCCCGAAGAATACGGGGTTCACTACATCACGCAAGGCGAGGGCGAGTTCGAGAGCGAACAGGCCGGCCTGCAGGCGGTTACGGCAGGCGATATCATGGTGTTGTTTCCCGGTGTATGGCACCGGTATCGCCCCGCAAACAATCGCGCCTGGACGTATTACTGGGTCCACTTCGGCGGCAGCTATGTCGATTCGCTGGTGTCACAGAAGTTCGTTTCGCCCGATGCGCCTATTCTGAAAGTTGGCGTCAAGGAGAGCCTCCTGCATCCCTATCTGAGCATGATCGACTGCGCGCATACGGAGCCGCCGGGTTACGCGCAACTCATGTCGGGCTGCATCCTGCAACTGCTGGGGACCGCGCTGGCGACCGCCGATAACCAGGCGGAAACGGGGAGCTCGAACGACATTGCCCGGCAGGCGGTGCTTGCCATGGAGAAAGCGGTCGAAGAGGCAATCGACATGCGGCGCCTGGCGGCTTCCTTCCACCTGAGCTACGACCGGTTTCGGCACATCTTTCGGCAACACGTCGGCCAGCCGCCCCAACGTTATCTGCGGCAGTTGCGCATCCGGCGCGCCAAGGAGCTGTTGAGCGGCACGGAGCTGTCGGTCAAGGAAATCGGGGCCGTGCTCCAGTTCGACGACAGTTACCATTTCTCGCGGGTGTTCAAAGAGACGACCGGCATGGCGCCGTCGCAGTGGCGAGGCAAATCGCATCGAGGCCGCGGGGAGCGGCCTCCGATCTCGGATCAGTACTGACGTTTCCTGACCGCCGACCGCGCTTCCCGCATTCGCTTCCACGACATCGGTACTATCCGGCGACTACGACCAGATGCGTCCGCCATCGATTCGCAACACGGCGCCCGTGATGAAGCTTGCCGCGTCACTCAGCAGATACTCAACGGCAGGCGCGACATCCTGCGGAGTGCCGAGGCGTCCCAGCGGGACCATCTTTACCATGCCATCGCGACCGTTGAGCGACTCCAGGGCCTTGGAATGCAGGGCCTCGCTGAGAAACTCGGTATCGATCGGTCCGGGCGAGACGATATTCACGCGGATGCCTTCCGGCGCCCATTCCTGGGCGACACTTTGGGAATACGCGTGCAAGGCGGCCTTCGCCGCACAGTAGCAGGCGCGTCGCGCCGCGGCGCGCTCGCCTGCAATCGAGCCGATGACGACAATGCCGCCGCCGCGCCCAATCATGCGGCGCGCCGTTTCGCGGCAGCAGAGCATGGCGCCGCGAACGTCGATGGCGAAGAGCCGGTCCCAGGCGTCGGCGGGGATCTCCGTCGACGGTTCCTGCCGGTGGATGCCTGCATTGACGACCAGGGCGTCGAGTCTGCCGAATGCGGCGTCGATTCGACCGAACATGGCCTCAACCTGCTCTGTTACACCGACGTCACACAGGATCGGCAAGTGGTCGGTATGGGAGAAGCTCGCCAGCTCCTTGCGGAGCGTTTCAAGACTGGCATGGTTCCGGCATGTCAAGGCCAGGCGGTATCCGCAGCGATCGAGATGCTGCGCAATTCCCAACCCGATACCACGGCTGGCCCCCGTGATCAGGCAAGTCTTTCGAGTACCTGCGTTCGGCATAGTCTCCGTAGGCGTTCGTCCGCTCAAAGCGTGTGTCGTATCGTCGAGGTGCGGGCAGAGACGGTCGAAGCAGCGGCGCAGATGGCGTAGAAAGCCTTCGTCCGGGGTTGACGACGGATCTCGCAGCAGGGGGCGATCGATGACGTTGCGCCACGCCAGCATGTGTTTCTCGGCGGCGATCCACATATCGATGGTCGGAACGATGTGCGACATCAGCGCGACTATGCGATCGTTCAGGTCGAGAATCTCGGGGGCGACCGGCTCGGCGGCCAGGCCGTCCCAGAGCTTGCGATAGACTTCCGGAACGGCCACGCCGGGCATGAGTCCCACCACGCCTCGACTGCGGCAATCGGCCAGCGTTAGACCGCCCTGTCCGATCAAGCATCGAATTCGCCCGCCGGAGGCGGCTCGTAGGGCCTCGACCATCGGGCCCGGCGGTCGCGGTTCAACCTTCACATAGCCGACATTGGGCGCCTTCTCGTGCAATTTGACGAACACATCGACCGGAATCGATACGCCGATGTAGGCCGGCGAGTATTGCACAACGACGGGCAGCGGCGCGACGGCGTCGGCCACGGCACGGCAGTGATCGATGATCTTCTCCGGTTTCGGCGACATGAAATGCGGGGGCATGACAACCAAGGCATCGGCGCCCATCGCCGCGATACGACGGGCGAACTGCTCGGCGTGGAAGCGTGTCGTGTCGGTAACGCTGACCACGACCGGCTTGCGCCGCCCGACGGATTCGACCAGTGTCTCGACCAAGGCGAGACGCTCGGTGTCGCCCAGTTTCCAGTATTCGCTGGCCAAGCCGAACAGGGCCAAGCCATCCACCGGCCGATCGGCGGCCCAGCGGACCTCGGCGGCAAACGCTTCGAGATCCAGCGATTGGTCGTCACAAAATGGTACGGGCAGGACGGGAATGACGCCTGCGAGTTGTAGGGAATCTGCCATTCAGGATAAAGCCTTCCGGATAATTTGCGAATACGTGGCAATCGTGGTTAGGGCCGTGCAAACAACTGCAAGTGGTTCATTCGCGATATCCTTCCACGGCAAACCATTGTTCCGTTCCCGGACGGTAACGAAAACGTTCCAGTATCTCGTCGGGCAGGTGGACGCCCAGCCCCGGCTGATCGACCGGAAACAGATGCCCATCTTCAAACCGCGGCATTTCAATCAGCAGTTCGTCGCGCAGCGCCGCCTGCCGGCTGTATTCGAATATCATGGTGTTTGGTTGCGCCGTGCACAGATGGAGATGGGCCATAAAACCGACGCCGCTACGGAATACGTGGGGCGCCCAGGCGACGTCGTGTGCGTGGGCGTAGTCGGCAATGCGGCGTGTTTCGCCGATTCCGCCGGCGTGCGTGATGTCGGCCTGAACGACGTCCAGGGCCTTCTGGTCGATCAACGGGCGGGCCTCGACCAGCCCGCTCAGATTCTCGCCGCCGGCAATCGGGAAGTCGGCCGCTGCGCGAATCTCGGCGTATCCGGCCACATCGTCGGTGCGAACCGGCTCTTCGAGCCACATCGGGCGATACGGGTTCAGCCGGCGAACGGCCTCGATCGCCTTCTTGATCGACCAGGGGCGCGGCACATACCCCTGCCCGGCGTCGATCGCCACGTCGATGTCGGCTCCCACGGCGTCGCGGGCGAGCGCCATCAGTTGCTCGTCGCGCGCCGGATTCGGATAACCGCCGCGAATCTTCACGGCGGTAAAGCCGTCGGCGACGTGGCGTTTGAGTTCATCGGCCAGTTCGGCATCGCTTTTCTCCATGCCGCCCGAGGCATAGACCCGGAGTTTCGATCGGTACGCGCCGCCCAGAAGACGGTAGAGCGGCTGGCCGAGCAACTTGCCCTGAATGTCCCAGCAGGCCGTCTCGATACCGCTGATCACGCCGAGGGCCATTCCCCGGCGTCCCCAGAAATGGCCTGCCTTGTACAGTCGATCGTAAAGCAGGTTCGTGTCGAACACACTCAGATCGCCGAGCATCCGCGAGCAGAAAGTCGCCAGGCTTTCGGCCGATTCGGGTAGAAAATGACCGTCGCCGATCTCGCCCAGGCCGGTCGTGCCATCCTCGGCGGTCAGGCGCACGAGCACGGTGTTCCATACATCGACGGTTCCGCCGGAGAACCGCCAGCGGTCCTGATCGCCGTACGCTTGCGAAAGTTTGATGACGTCGAGCTTGGTAATCCGCATCGAGAGTTGTTTCCTAGACGTTCTTGGGGATATCCTCCTGCCCTTTGCCGGTAAGGGCAGTACTGGAAATACAACCTGAGTCTCCTTGCTCAGACGCTTCTCCGGCCGGCAATAGCATCTCCATTGGCTCGCCGCCAATCTCTGGTTGATAGGCACGGTTCAGACACAAACTCGCGCCATAACCGACGAGCAGCAGCGCCATATTCGCAAAGGCGCCAATCAGGTACGGGTGGGTGGGAGATCGTAACCATTCGGGGAGCAGCCAGCCGAAGTGGCTGCACGTAAGGTACAAACTGACGGTTACCGAGGCCACGATCCCGGCGGTTGCACCGGCGGCATTGGCGCGGCGCGACAGCATGCCCAGAAGAAACAAGCCGGCCAGGCCCCCGGCAAAAATGGCATAGACCAGGAAGACCAGGTCCAGAAGCGTCTTGGTTGACGCGTGAGCGAGTGCTAACGCCCCCAGCGTGATGATGACACCGCCGGCCAGCGTGATGAGCTTGGCTGCTCGCAGGTAATGCGCATCGGACTGCGCGACCACAAGATAACGCCGGTAGATATCGATCTGGAACACGGCGGAAATCGCGTTCAGGTTCGACACCAATGTCGACATGGCCGCCGCCAGCAGGCCGGCGATGGTCAGCCCCACGGCGCCAGCCGGCAGTCGCGTGAGGATGAAGTATGGAAATACCTGGTCGGGCGGAAGCTTCTCGACGGCCGGGTCGGGAAACCGTTGGTAATAGACGAACAGGGCGGTGCCGAGGAACATCAGTACCAGAAACACGGGAATCACGCCAAAACTGCCGATCCACAGCCCTTGTCGCGCGTGACGGTGCGAACCGGCCGCCAGATACCGTTGAATCACATTCTGGTCTGCGCCGTAGTAAAGCAACTGGTTGAAGACGCCGTGCAGGAACAGAACGACGAACGTCAACTGGCAGAAAGCTGTCATTGGCGACGCCCCGGCGATGCGCCACGGTGGGAAAGCGAACTTGTTGGCCGCATAGCCCACCGAAAACACTTCACCCATGCCGCCCGGCAGTTGCCAGAAGATCAGTCCGATACAGAACAGCAGGCTCACCAGCAACACGATCGCCTGCATGACTTCGGTCCAGAGCACCGTCGCCAGGCCGCCAAACAAGACGTAGGTCGTGGTGAACAGGCCGCAAAGGGCGATGACGTGTGTCTGGTCCATGCCGGTCAGAAGCGTCAGGGGCAGCGACATGAGTACGAGAATCAGGCCGACGCGGCCGACCTGAAGCGCCAGGAACATCGTGCTGCCGTAGAAACGAGCAAACGCTCCGAATCGACGTTCGAGATACTCGTAACCTGAAGTGATGTGGATTCGCCGGTAAAGGGGCAGAAAGAGTCGATCGGCCACGATGGCGGCAAGCGGCATGACAAGAAACGGAATCAGGCCGCCCCAATTGCCTTCATAAGCGGCTGCCGGAAACGCCAGGAATCCGATCGAGCTGATGGACATGCTTACGAAGGACAAGCCCAACACCCAGCCTTGCGCCGATCGATTGGCAAGAAAATACCCTTGCGTGCTGGTCGCTCGCCGTGACGTGAGAATGGTAATCACCACGATAACAACGAAGAACGCAACCAGGACAGCGCCATCGGCAAGGCCGAGGGTGTGGATCAAGGGCATCATCGACTCCTGTTTCTGCGTCGCACGTTGGCTGCCCCGGATTATTCATCTACGTAGGGTGGATCAAGGTCGCGTAAATCACTGGTGGGTCCGCACAAGCCGCAATCGAGCTCATTTCCAACCCGCCGCTTGGAAAAACGCCGGCGCCGGCGACCGATGACCCACCAAGAAAGCGGCTTGTTTGACCCTACCTGTCGTGAATAATCCGGGCTGACGAATTAGACCTTAGCCATGCTGCCTTCCCTTGTCAAAAGCCAGACAACCCGATAGCCAAAAATGACATCCAAACTAACCATGGCGTCCATCGCTTGGCCGAGGGAAGGCCCGGCATGACCGACGGTGTCTTCTGGGGTAACCGTTCACGGGGACTGTTCGGCTCGTATACGGTGGAGTAGATGGCTTTCGCCGCTCACCCGTGAACGGCTACCTTCTGGGTTCCTTGACAAGCTGATCAGGCCGACTACACTAATGGGGAGTTGCGTTGAGGTACGGCCCCCGGAGTTGGAGTGCTGATCGGGGGGCTGAGGCCGGCGACCAAGCCGAGGGATTCTGTGGCGTTTTCTTGCCGCAGACGGAATCCGCTGATTGTCGCGGCCTGTGCGTGAATGGGGTTTTGTCGGGTCCTCTCGCGACTGGGAGTGTTCTTGTCGCAGAGTGGGGGGACGCATGGGAGCCAGTAGTCTGCCTCTTGATCCACGGGGTGTTGCATGTGCCATTTTCCGAGGCTTGCGTTCGGCCTTCTCGTCTTTTCCATCGCGGCCTCGCCCGCTATGGCCGCTTCGCTGGAGTGGTACGGTTCGGCAGACAACCTGTGGGGAACGGCCGGGAACTGGACGCCCGCACAGATGCCCAGTACGACCACCGGCTCACCGGACGATCTGACGTTCGGCGCCTAGGACCTCAACGGCGATTCGCTCAACATCGGGACGAACGTATTCTACGTCAACGATTGGACGATCGGTGCAGACGGTGCGGCGCCGGAGTTCGCGGTGACGACCAAGTATTTGGCCCAGTATTCCACGGGCGGCAAGATCGTACTGCAGGCCATCGGCGGCGATCTGCCCAGCATCACGGCCCATATGCTGGCGAGCAACGAATACTCGGGCACAAACGACTATCGAGAAATTCGGATCGATGCGCCGATCGAGTTGCAGGCGGATACAACAATCGAACGGGTGGGGGCGATTGTCAGCGGTGGGAAGCCGCGTCGGATGCAGGTCTATAGTGATGTGAGCGGCACTGCGAATCTGACACTCAGCGGCCATTGCAGTGGGAGTTGGCATGGGGCGATCTGCTGGTATGGAGACAATTCATTCACCGGCGATGTCACCGTGGTTGGCGATACGCATCTTTACTTGCTGCGCTCCAGTGCTTTCGGCAACCCGGCGAACCAGGTGACAATGACAGGCGACGGAACGACGAATATGGAGTTTGCCGGCATGACCAGTGGATCGGTCGTACCGAACGACATGGCGTTACCCACAACCGGCAGCGGTTATCTCGGCCTGGGATGGGGCTGGAACGACTCAACGCCCACCAATCGCGATTGTACCTGGTCGGGCGATTTCACCGGCGGACGAACAAACTCCGAGATGCTCCGATTCTGGAATCGCGATTGGCGACGGCTGTTCATGACCGGCGAGAACTCGACCTTCACCGGTCGTGTCGGATTGTACGACGGCACGGAGGTGATCCTCGGCGGGGCGAATGCCCAAGGTGTGGCGTGGGAAAACGTCGAGCAGGTTCGGCTCAATACATCGCATCTCGACGGGGAGAAAACGACGGCCTTTTTGCTCCGCGGCGACTACCGGTTCAACGCGCCGATCGAGGTGAGCAATTCGGCCGGAGTGAGCGTCGCTACGGTCGGCCAGATGAACGGGGATAGCACTCTCTACAACGCGACGTTTACCGGAGATGTTCGTGTCAACGAGGCCGATTTCCAGGCACTCAACCTCTACGCCGAAGCCGGCGGTAGCGCCCGGTTCCAGGGTGGTATTCACGGCGCCGGTGGGCACGGATTCTCCCTCAACCGCTCGTTCGACGAGATCGAAGGGATCGCCGGTACTGCCCAGTCACGTGGATACGACAGTCCAACGGGCGCCGTCATCCTCGATGCGGCAAGCCGTGTATCACTGAGCGACGGCGGAACCGACTCGATCGGTCCGGTGAACGTTGCCGCAGGTACGTTGCAGGTGGATACCGATCACTTCTATGCTTCGACGCTGACCATCGCTCCGGAGGCGACACTGGCAGGCGTCGGGACGGTTTCTGCGGCGGTGTCGCTTGGCGGCATCCAGGCTCCCGGCAATAGCGTGGGCGAACAGACGGTGGGTAGCGCGACGTGGCTGGCCGGTGCGAGCTTCGAGTTGGAGATCAACGATGCCGAGGCTGGCGCCGGCGTGGGGTGGGACCTGCTTCGTGTCGGCGAGGGGGCTGGAACGGGCATCCTCGATCTGACGCAACTGAGTGCGGCCAGCCCGTTTGAGATCCGTATCGTGTCGCTCGATGGCGATGCGGCGGGAAATGCGGCCAACTTCCACGCAACCGTGCCTCAAGACTGGGTTTTCGTGACCTACGACGAACTGGCCGACGACTTCTTCGATCCGAATGTGTTCGTCATTCACACCGGGGAGTTCCAGAATGCGCTGGGTGAAGGCTACTTCACGGTTACCCAGGCGGACAACGGGTTGGCCGTCCATTTCGTACCCGAACCGGCGGCTGCGCTCCTGTTTCTGACGGCCCTGGCTCTGCTGCTTTTCCGCCGGCCAGCAAGATAGCCGGGAACATCGGGGAAGCCGGGTTATTGGTTCGGACGGTTGTGCTCCAAAGACGCGGCGCAAGCACGGCTCGATCCGGCCGCAGCGAGCGGCAGTGGCCTAGCCTGGATTATTCACGATAGGTAGGGTGGGTCAAACAAACCGCTTCTTCTGCTGGGGCCTCGGGCGCTGATGCCGGCCTTGTTCCAGGCGGCGGGCTGTAAATTAGCTCGGTTGCGGCTTGTGCGGACCCACCAACGATCGACGCGACCGTGAACCACCCGACGTAGATGAATTATCCGGCCTAGACTGCAATCCCGGCGTAAAGCGGCGAGGATAGATAACGTTCTCCGAAACTGGGCAGGATGACCACGATTGTCTTGCCGTGGTTTTCCGGCCGGTTGGCTACGATCTCTGCCGCACGCAACGCAGCTCCGCTCGAAATGCCCACAAATAGCCCTTCCTCGTGCGCGGCACGGCGAGCATAGTCCATGGCCTCGTCCTGGTCGACGGCGACAACCTCATCAATGACGTTGAGATTGAGAACGTCAGGGATGAATCCTGCTCCGATTCCTTGAATCTTGTGAGAGCCGGGCGTCATTTCCTTGCCTGCCAGTTTCTGGGTAAGAATGGGGCTCTGCGCCGGTTCAACCGCGATGGCCTTGAAGGATGGGCGTCGGGCTTTGAGCACCTCGGCCACGCCGGTAATCGTGCCGCCGGTACCGACGCCGGAAATGAGGATATCGACCTTCCCTGCGGTATCGGCCCAAATCTCCTCGGCCGTAGTGCGCCGGTGAATCTCCGGATTGGCCGGGTTCTTGAATTGATCGAGGGTGACGGCATTGGGTTCTGACGCAACGATGTTTGATGCTTCGGCAATGGCTCCGCCCATGCCCCCGGCTGCCGGAGTCAGCACCAGTTCGGCCCAGAGGGCCAGGAGCACCTTGCGACGCTCCAGGCTGACCGACTCGGGCATGGTGAGCAGCAGCCGGTAGCCCCGGGCTGCCGCAACAAAGGCCAACGCGATGCCAGTATTGCCGCTGGTGGCTTCGACCAGAAGCGTCTTCTCGCGAATCCTCCCGGCGCGTTCGGCCGCGTCGATCATGGCGACGCCGATACGGTCTTTGACCGAGGCCATCGGGTTGCGGCCTTCCATCTTGGCCAACACCGATGCGTTTCTACCTGCCAGCTTGTGCAGACGAACCAGGGGTGTCCGCCCGACGGTATCCGTAATGGAATTGAAGATGTTACTCGTCATGATTGAGGTCTCCGTTGAACTTGCAGAAGCCGTCGGAATGGGCCACACGGCTCCCACGCATGGTGCTTTACTATGTCTATCGACATGATAGAGATGCGGCCACCAAAAAAACTGCCTGTTTCATCGGTCGGATTCCCGTTCTCAGGTGCGAATAGCGGCTTGTTTCACCCTACCTATCGTGAATCATCCGGGCTAGGCGGAATGGGTCAGTTTGCAGTCAGCTCGACTGGTCATGGCGGCTTCCCGCTCGATCAAATCCTGAATGGTTGTGTTGTCGTACACGCTTTTGACGGCACGCTGAGCATCCTTCCACATGGACATGAACACACACTGCGTATTCAGAGGGCATTCTGTAGTCTGCTGGTCGCTGGCGATACAGGCTACCGGGAGGATGGGGCCTTCGATGAAGCGGATAATGTCTCCCACGCTGATTTGACTCGCATCTTTGGCCAGCAAGTACCCCCCCTCGGCGCCGCGTCGTGACTGGACGAATCCTCCCCGCTTCAATTGGTGGAGGATGGCCGCCAAGAAACGCGGTGGGATCGCCTGAGCCGCCGCGATCGCATGGATCTTGATTGGCCCCTCGTTAGCCTGTTTCGCCACCTCGAAGACGGCCCGTAACGCATACTGGCATTTCTGAGAGAACGGCATCGCAAGCAGTCCTGGTCAGCACGGGAGGGATTACCATTCGACAACCTGACGGAGCCCAAGCCCTTCAGGCTACCCAGACTCCGGTCGTCATTCCTAACAATCTCGATACAGTCAGTATAGTAGCGTCTGTGGGAAGAAGTCAAGTCCTGCAGAGGCCGTAGATGTGTAATCCGGGATAGGGGCTTGCGTTCAGTGCGGTAGTCTGACCGTGAAGGTTGCGCCGTGCCCCGGCTCACTCTCGACGTCGATTCGTCCGCCGTGGGCGGTGACGATGCGCCATGCCTTGGACAAGCCAAGTCCCAGGCCGCGGCCTGCCTGCCGGGCGGAAAAGAAAGGGTCGAAGATATGGCGGCGCTCCTCGGCGGTAATGCCGGGCCCCGTATCACGGATGGCGATGGCAATTTCGCCGTCGCCGGAGCGAAGTTCCAATTCGATGCGCCCGCCGCGCCCGAGCGCCTCGGCCGAGTTCCGGCAGATGGCGCGCAGGGCAACGGCCAGTTGCACCGGATCGGCCTCGATCGTAAGTCCGTCCGTCTCGTCTGTGCGAACAACCGTTGTTTCCTGACGCCCGTAATCGGCGCCTAGTTCTTCTGTCAGCCGGTTGAGCAGTTCGGCGAGATCGAGCGTTTGGCGTTCTGCTTCAGGCGGTCGGGCGAAAAGGCGCATGTCGGCAATCATTTCGTACACGCGAACCGCCTGGGCATGGATCAGCGCAAGCGTACGGCGCCGCTCCGGATCGGTTTCGTCGCGCAGCAGCAGTTGGGCGCGCCCTGAGATGACCGTTAATGGGTTATTGATTTCATGGCCGGCGCCGGCGGCGAACTCGGCCAGGGCTTCGAGCTTCTCGGCCTCCACGACCGATGCGAACTCGGCCCGAAGCTCTGCCGTGGCCTCGTCGCCGAACCGACGTTGCCAAGCCGTCCAGAAATCCGCGGTCATACTACCTGCCGGTCAGGGACAATCAACTAAGCGGCCGTACCGACTTCGATGTCGAGCATCGCGCACATCCGTTCGACGAGTTTCTCGACCTCGAACGGCTTGTGCATGAAATCGTTGGCGCCGGCGGCCTTCAGTTCGCCGACCTTGTCTTCCTCGACCATGCCGGAGATGCAAATGATATGGACGTCATCCATGGTGGAATCGCTGCGCACCCGTTGGCACACTTCCTTCCCGTTGATGTCCGGAAGCATGACATCCAGCACGATCAGGTCGGGCCGATATTCCTTGACCATCATTCCGGCATCGAAACCATTGTTGACCGAACGGACCTCGAATCGCCCGTCGCGTTCGAGGACATCGGAAATCAGCTCGACGAGTTCTTCGTCATCGTCGACAATGAGAATCTTCCGTTTGCCGCTTTCCAGGGCATCGGTGGGGATGCCGTTATCTCGCATGAACAAGTAGAGTTGCTCGCGCGGGATTCGCCGGAATCGGCTCCCCGGGACTCGGAATCCTTTCAACTGGCCGGAGTCGAAACAGCGGATAATCGTCTGTTGGCTGACCTTACAGATCTTTGCCGCCTCGCCGGTCGTAAACACAGTCTTCATGTTCACTGTCCCTCTGACCGACTCCGATGGGAGTCGGCTGTAGCGAAACCCTGTCGAACCGTCGGCAGGTTCTTTGGGCTTCTGGTCCTCCGTGCTTAATCGGCTGCGAACTCGCCCCGAGTCCGCTAGATACGCAGACTCGTTACTCTGTGTCGCTGTATACAAACAGCAGGCTCATCCGGATCTGCCGACATTACCGAACTTGCCAGATGGGACCAATTATAGCCATCTTTCCGTGCCAGTCAAGGTCGTTCTAAACTCCGCAAAGCATTGTTCTCAAAGAACTTGCAAGATGACCCCAATTCCCCCAACCCGCGATATCAAGCACGCCAACCCAATCTCTGCCGGAAAACCCCCGGTGTGGAGGGTTCCGCACGGCGACCGTGCCCCAAGGATTCGGGGGTCGTCAGCCCATCTGCCAGACGGCCAGCTTCAGGTAATCGCGGAAACGCCGGCCGTTGAGCACGGCGGACGGCTCGAAGCCGCAATGGACCAGGCAGTGACGGCAACGCAGATCGCCGTCCGGACCGAGTTGCGACCAGTCCGTTCCTTCGATCAGTTCCCGGTAGGTGGCATAGTGTCGATCGGCCAGCAGGTAGCAAGGAGACCGCCAGCCGCATACGTTGTACGTCGGATTCGCCCAGGCCGCGCAGGGCAAGTCCCGCTCGCCACACAGGAAATCGAGGTACACCGGTGATGCCGTGATGCGGAAACGGCTGAGCAATTTGCGGGCGGCGCGAAACATCTGGTGGATTTCGTCCCGTGTCATGAACAGCGCATCGGCCTCGGCCGGGTTCTCGGTCTGGACGGATTCGTAACTGAACGCCGGCGAAACCATCATGCCGTCAACGCCCAATTCCGTAAGATACTCGAACAGGACGACAATCTCATTCAGATCGGTCTGCTTGTAAAGGGTCGTATTGGTATAGACCAGAAAGCCTGCCTGCTTCGCGGCTACGATTCCTTCCGTTGCTGCGGCAAAGACCCCTTTGCGAGACGTCGCCGCGTCGTGCGTGGCTTCCATGCCGTCGAGGTGCACATTGATCATCAACCGGTGGCTGCGGGGAAAACCGGGCAGCTTCTGTTTCAGCAGGACGCCGTTGGTGCACAGGTAGATGTGCTTGCGGCGCGCCAGGAGTTCGCCGGCCAACTGCTCGATTTCCGGATAGACGAGCGGTTCGCCACCGCAGATGCTGACGATCGGTGCTGCGCATTCCTCCAGGGCACTGAGGCATTGGCCGACCGAAAGGCGTTTGTGCATTGTGTCGGCATATTCGCGAATCCGCCCGCAGCCCTTGCATCGCAAGTTGCACGCGTGCAACGGCTCCAGCATCATGACGAGCGGAAACTGCGATTCACCTGCCAGCCGCTTGCGCAACAGGTAAGATGTCATGGAGCGGGTCAGGGAGAGCGGAAATCGCATGGTCGTTGTTCTGTCTGGCAAGGTGAGGGCCGACCGTTCTTGCCCATTGCGCCAGCGCCAGCAGGGGGAAGTAGATCGGATAGTAGTGGTAACGCAGATAGAAGACTTTCGGGAAGCCGGTCCCGGTAAACTCGGTTTCCGTCCAGGTCCCGTCGTCTTCCTGGTTGAGTGCGAGGAAGCGAATGCCCCGGATGACCGCCGAATGTTGGGCCAAGCCGGCGGCGATCAGGCCCATGACGGCCCAAGCGGTTTGCGAAGCGGTCGTCGCGCCTTGTCCTCGCAGATGGGGATGCTCATAGGTGGCGGCCGATTCTCCCCAGCCGCCGTTCTGCTGCTGGTGGGCAAGCAGCCAATTCACGCCCGCGACGATCGCCGGATCGTCCGTGGGCACGCCTACGGCGACCAGCCCGGTAATCGCCTGCCAGGTGCCGTAGATGTAGTTCACGCCCCAGCGGCCGAACCAGCTTCCATCGGGTTCCTGGGTGCTCCGGATATAATCGACGGCTCGGTCGACGACCGGGTGGCCCAGCCTCATGCCGAGATGCGCCAATGCCTCCAGGACGCGGGCGCTGAGGTCGGGCGTGCTGGGGTCGATCATCGCATTGTGATCGGCAAAGGGCACGTAGCAAAGGAACTCGGCATCGTTGTTCCGGTCGAAGGCGCCCCATCCGCCATCGTCGTTCTGCATGGCCAGCAGCCACCGAAGTCCCCGGTCGATAGCCGCGGTGGTTCGTGCAATCATGCCGTCCGAGGTGCTGTGGGAAGAGCCCTTCGTGCCGCCGGGGAATATCCGCAAAGGTGTAGGCAGGGCGCCATCGGCTGTCGGGGCGGCCTCGTCGAACTGCGTCTTCAGCGCCATCAAGACCATGGCCGTGTCGTCCGAGTCGGGATAGAACTCGTTACGATGTTCGAAGTACCAGCCGCCCGGCTCGGTCGCCACCGTATCGGACCAATCGCCGCGGCGGGTGGTCTGCCGATCCAGCAACCAATTCACCGCTTGCTGGGCGGCCGTGCTTTCCGGCTCGATCCCGGCGGCGGCAATGGCCCGCAAGGTAATGGCGGTGTCCCACACGGGCGACTTGCATGGCTGCAGTCGAGCGGTTCCCGTCTCGGGATCGTCCAGGACCAGGGCGTCCAGTTGGGCCTGGCACTCGCGGACCTCTTTGCTCCGCTCGTCGTAGCCGAGTGATTTCAGGGCAACCAGGCTCCACACGATCGGCGGATAGATGGCGCCAACGCCGTCGCTCCGTTCGAAGTGGGCCAGCATCCACCGTTTGGCCGCGCTGATCGCTCGCCGCCTTAGTGGCAGGAACGCGTGGCGGCGGCACCATTTCAGCGTTTGGTCCACCGTGCGGAAGAAGCGGTCCCAACTGAGCCAGCCGGTTCCGCCCGGCAGGCCCGGGCAGCGAAGCCGCGGCCACTGGGCCGGTTCTCGCAGAAACAGTTCGCGAATCCCCAGCTTCTGGTCAATCTCACGTACCGGACGCAAGGCCGAGACGATCGACAGAGGAACGATGATGGTGCGCGACCAGGAGCTGACGCGATGCAGGCTGATCGGGAACCATTTGGGCAGGAGAACGGCTTCCGGCGGGACTTCGGGACACTGGTCGTACGAGATTTGCCCCAGCATGGCCAGATAGAATCGCGTGAAGCTGTTGACGGCATCCGCGCCTCCGCGGTCCAGAATCGCCTTCCTGGCGCGCTGCATGTGCTCCGCGCTGGGGTCGTGGCCGGTGAGCTTCAAGGCGAAGTAGGCCTTCACGCTGTTGTTCACCGAGGCATCGCCCCCGGGATACATGGGCCAACCGCCGTCGGGCAGTTGCTTATCGACCAGATAGACCGCCAGTCGCTTGGCCAGCGAGGAAGTCTCCCGGCCAAGGTAGGCCAGCAGCAAGATCGTTTCGCTTTCCAAGAGGGTGTCGCCCTCGAGCTCGGCACACCAGTATCCTTCCGGTTGCTGCTGGTCGAGCAGCCATTGCCGAGTCCGGAGAAGGGCGCGTCGAACCGGCGCACCCAACATGCGAAGCGTCAAATCGTCCGAGAACTCGGACGGTAGGATCGTGTCGTGCCCATCCGTGGAAACAACGCACGGCTCTTCTGTCATACTCATCGGCGAGAACCTCCTGGCCTGACTCGCGGTCGTCCCTGACACGCGCCCGAAAGAAACGGGACTCAGCTAGCTTAGGACATTGCAGGCGATTCGACAACCCCAAAAGCCCATAATTTCAGAAAACGCACCATGCAAGCATTGCTGGCGCGCGGCAAGCCTGATCGGCGGTCGCCTCCGCCTCGTAGAGCCCCCGCCAACACACGACCACACCACAAATTACAGCCGCAGCACCCGATATACATGCACCGCCTGATCATCGATCGCTGGAAGCGGGGCAAGAACGCCCTTTTCCACCAGCGTTTCAAATACGGCAGGTTGGACCCACGGATCGAACCCGTAGGTTGCCCGATAACGTTCGATCTCACCCCAGTCGACCAGGATGTGCGAGACGTTGGCATGGGCCAGGCGGCGGCGAATCTCGGTCGGCGACCCCAATTCCACCAGCCGACGGAGCGGTGTTTCGTTAAAACAGGTACTATAGAGAATCGGTGCGGCCAGGTCGAAGACGGCCGCGTCACCGATCAGTAGCAGCTTGCCCTCCGGAGGATGCGTGTTGAAGTACCGATGCCACGGGCGGACCCGCAACGGATCGTTGCGAGCTGTCTCCAGGGGAAGGAAGAATCGTTTATAGTTTCCTGGCGCCGGTGAGACGATTACCAGCAGATTCGCCAGGCAGGTCAATGCCAGAAGCGCAAGGAAGCTCCGACGCCACGCCATGTGGTTTGTCCAGGTTGCGCCAACGCCTGCCAGTACGGCGATTATTGGAATCGCGGGGACCCAGAAGCGGTCGATCCGGTGCGTCAACAGCCACCATGCGGCAAGGAACAACACACAGTATCCGCCCAGAATCCGGTCAATTCGTTGCGGTTTGCGTGCGATGAACGCAAACAACGCCAGCGGGAAGAGCAGGGGACCGAGCCATTCGCTGGCCAACGTCACGCGGAACAAGTCACCTCCCAGGACGACCAGCGAGAATGTATGCGGCGAATGCACCCGGTCCCACGGGGTGTTCTGGGCCGCACTCCAGGCCCCGGTACTGTCTCCAAAAATGCTGAACAGCAACGGATATGTAGGGTTGCCCGTGAAGATCCAATTCTTGACATACCACAGTCCGCCGCTCAGCATTACGGCAATCAGGAAGGCGGCCAGCGGTTTTCGATGGCGCCGCAATCGGGAAGACAGACTGCGGAACCATGCGCCCACCGCCGCACCGGCTGGCCGATCCGCGCCGGCCGGACCGCCTGGACCCGTACGGTGGAAAGCGATCCACGCCAGCAGCGGCGCGATCACGAACAGGACGGCCGGATACTTGCACGCCGCCGACGCTCCTGCAAGATAACCTGCAAGTGCGGCTAGCGCACAGACACGACTCCCGCGTGCGGGCGCGTCGGGCGTCGAGAGGAGCACGACGGCGTAAATGGCCAGGAAGGAATACATGGCCAGCGGCGACTCGACCAGGCCTCCCATGGCTACGTGCGCCACCCAGGGCGTCGCCAGGTAAAGCACCGCGGCAACGGTACCGGCCGTGTTGCCGTAGAAACGTCGGCCGGCAGCCAGCAGGGCGGCGGCCGTCAATGGGGCCGTGAGCGCCACGATCGTCTTGCCCACCAACGCGCCGAGCCACCAATTGCCGGTCAGGCTCATGGCCAGCAGTGCGAACATACTGACGCCCAGCGGCATATTGGCATAGACGTTGTGCGGCAGGAAGGCGACTCGCCCGTTCGTAAAGAACTCCTTCGGCGCCTGGAGGTGGTACTCCAATACATCGAAATGGACCGGCGGTAGCATGCCTCCCAGCAAGATGGCCACTGCCGGCAGGGCCGCCAGCCAAAGCCAACGCGGGTCAAGCCAATCGAAGGACGTAGACGACGCTGCCGCAGTCTCGCGAAATTCAGCTAGGGTCGGAGCGGGTGGACCGTTCGGCGCGCGAGCCTGCCGCAACCAAAGCACGCCGAGTCCGGCCGGCGGCAGAAGCAGCGGAACCCAGAGCAGGACCGGAACGCGAAGTCCGCCAAGCAATCCCACGACCAGGGTATACGTGGAGAGGGTCGCCAACCCGACCGCTGTGGAGAAGACGAACGACTCCAAACGCGTCAGCAGGCGTGCGATTCCCACTGCGGCCAGCAGCAGTCGGCCAGTCGCGGCCGCACAGCCGGCGATCAGCATGGCCATCAAAAAAACGGGCAGCCGGTCTGCGAAGGCAATCTGCGGCGGGTTGCCGAACCACGCGTCTATCAGAATTTCCGGCAGCAGGAGCAGTTGCCAGTAGTCGATCCGGCGGAACTCGCCGCCGGTCACCTGCTCGATGGTCGGCAACCGCGTTGTGTAGAACAACGCCAGATAGCCCCCGAGCCCGGCAATCAGGAGCATGGCGAGCCAGCCGTGTTTTCGTACGGTTTCGGGCACTCGTTCGCGTCTCCTCTGAAAGTCGTTAGCTGCTTGCACTCCGATAGCTGAGCAGTGCGCGCTGGAAAATCCGACGCGAGACAACCAGCCCGATGAAGGTGGCAAGGACCGTGAATACTGGCAGGGTCCAGTCGGCCGCGGTCTGTATATCCAGCGGGCGAACGATCATGCGGGCCGGAATGTTTACCGCCAACAGGACGGGAACAAGGAACGTGAAGGTCCAGCGTAACGGATCGCCCCACGGCCCGCGATAGATCTCCATCGGATAGCGGGAAAAATTGGTGATATAGAACCAGAAATCCAGCAGCGACTGGTTTCGTCCGAACCAGATCGCCGTTGCCGACAAGGCAATCATCAGGCTGTAGTAGATTGCGCAGCCGCACACCACGTAGAACCCGAACAGCACAACGGCCAACGGCGCCGGCGCATAACCCAACTGCCAGAATGCGTACCCGATCAGCACCACGCCGAATCCGAATGGCCCTGCCGCCGCCCATTCGATCCGCCCCAGCGAGACCAGAAACTGCGTGTCGATCGGCTTCAGCAAAATGAAATCGAGTGTCCCGTTGCGAATGTGCTCGCTCAACTCGATGGCGTTGCTCAAGAATAGCCCCCGCGTCAGGCTGTTGATCAAGAGGGTTGTGCCCAGGAAGAGGAAGAACTGATACTTCCCCCAGCCGGTGCCCACGCCGATCATGGGTGTGTACTCGAAAATGAGCACGTAGAACCCCAGGTTTACCAGTACCCACACGATCGACGAGATCGTGTCGATCAGGAAGTTGGTCCGGAACATCATGTCGCGCACAAGGCTGTTGCGCAGAAACGTGCAGGCGACCCGAAAGTACGAAGGCCGGACCGTCGCCATTGCCGGCGGTGATTCAGGCAGCCTGCCATCGGATTCGTTCATGGCTAGCCTCCGAATCCGCTGTACCGCCGCACGCCGAAGTGGAACGCCACCCGCGCGGCAATGACGAAGAACACAACCCACCCGAACTGAATCCACAGGCCGGTCACCAGTTCCGCCCCACTCACCTTGCCCAGGAAGACGGCTGCGGGGAAATACGCCAGATATTGCAACGGCAGAAGGCGGACCAGATCGCCCCAGATGCCGGGCAGCAGATCGATCGGGAACATGTGTCCCGAAAAGAAGAAGCTCAGCAGCATGTACACGAACATCAGCGAGGTGACTTCGAGAAACCAGAACCCGATCATGCCCAGCGTGGCTTCCAGGAAGAACCCCAACAGGAACCCGAGCACCAGAGAGCATACGTACGCCGCCAGCACCGGCGGTTCCGGCCAGCCGCTGAAGAAGCCGCGGCAAAGGAAGAACACCAGCACAAACGGACCGAGCGCCACCAGATAATAGACCAGCTTGTGCGCAATGCGGCGCATGAGCAAAAAGCTCATCATATCGATCGGCTGGACCAGAAACTTCTTGACCGTACCGTCGCGAATATCGCGGGCAATCCCCGACGCCAATCCCGGCATGCTGGAGAACGCCCGGCTGACGGTCGTCAGCAGATAGTAGGCAATCATGCTGTGAAACGTGTAGCCGGCAATCGTACTGCTGCCCTCATCGGCCGAAACGGCCGAGAATATCGCCTGCCAGAGAAATATCTGCGTTACGATCGGGAGGAACCGCATGAGTGTTCCCAAGGCGAAATCCCCCCGGTAGACCAGACGCTCCTGCAGACTGATGCACAGGATGGTCCAGTAGGGAGCGTGGCGTGCGAACATCATGGGCGGTCAACTCCGGCTGAAGACTTCGGCAATCACCGCCTCCAGCGGCGGGTCCTCCACGCTCACGTCCTGCACCGAGCAGTAGGCAAAAACGTGCGTCAGCACACGAGTCACCTCATCACGCGGCACGCGAATCCGCAACTTGGGCGGATGGTTCTCCAGAACCTCGCCAAGCTGTTCCAGATTGGCAGGTTGCTGCCCGTCGGCCAGTTGCAGCGATATCACCTTCTGACCGGAGAATCGGCTTACAATACCGTCGAGCGATCCGTCGTAGATGATCTGACCTGCCGCGATGATGACCACTCGCCGGCACAATGCGACCACGTCCTTCATGTAGTGACTGGTCAGCAGAATGGTCACGCGCCGGCGCTGTTGGTAGTCGCGCAGGAATTGCTGGATGGTGTGCTGGGCAACCACATCCAGGCCGATCGTCGGCTCGTCCAGAAACAGCACATCGGGCGAATGCAGCAGGGCCGCAATCAGTTCCATGCGCATCCGTTCGCCCAGCGACAGTTCACGCACCGGCTGCCCCAGAAGCTGCGCCACGCCGAGCATCTCGCACAATTCATTGCGGGTTTGAAGGAACCGGTCGCGCTCGATGCAATAGATCTCCTGGTGCAGCCGAAACGACTCGGCGGCGGGCAGGTCCCACCAGAGCTGGTTCTTCTGGCCCATGACCAAGGCGAACCGGCGGCGGTACGCGTTTTCGCGTCGCCACGGTACGTGCCCCAAAACACGGGCCGAACCGCCCGATGGGGTAATCACACCGGAGAGGAGCTTCAAGGTCGTCGTCTTGCCGGCGCCGTTCGGGCCCAGAAAGGCGACGAACTCCCCCTCCTCCACCTGCAAGTCGATCCCTCGCACCGCCTCGATTGCGCGGTATTCCCGCCGGAACAGGCCGGTGAGCGATGCTCCCAACCCCTCCTTCTTGCGGTAGACCCGGTAGGACTTCGCCAGTTTGTTGGTCTCGATAACAGCCATGAACCCCTCATTATAACCTGCCCGAGCCGATTTTTCAGCGGGGCACGCTTGGCGTGTGCCTGCGTATCTGCCCAAAGCAGCGTGTACAATCGTTCGGTAGGAAACGGTCACTGCCGGGCTTGCCCGGGCTGTCAAAAAGTTGGGGTTGCGGCGATTTGGGGTTGCGCAAGGTTTGTTCCCGTTCTGGGGTCCGATAGGTCTTCTAGCCGCGCAACCTGAGTGTCGGGTTGGATTGTGTCTTTGATCCAGACTTGAACGTGCCCGATGTAACAGGGAGGAAGAAGGGGCCGGGCGTGGCGTCTTCAGGCACCGCCCCCGGCGTTTTCGCCGTAGGCGATCAGCACCGTAGCCTGGGGTTTCTTTACCCCAGGACCCATGGCCGCACCACATTCCCCAACACATTCCCGCGATGTTTTTGCCGCCGCAGGCGGCAAAAACATCGCGGGTGTTCCGACCGGTTTGCCGGTTTGTTCCGCCGCCTGCGGCGGCGGAACAAACCGGCAATAAACGGGGATGTGGGGTGGTGCGTATGGTTTCCAGGGGTAAAGAAACCCCTGGCTATGGTGCGAATCGCCTTCGGCGAATAGGCGCGGATCAGTGGCCGCTGGTGCGCGGCGTGTGGGACTCGGAATCATACCGTAACAGGCGACTTCTGGATTGGCGGCGAGCGGAGGGAATAAAACCGCACTATCGAAACATGGTGTCAACCCCAACTTTTTGACAGCCCGGGCTTGCCCCGGCAGAGTTATGACTGGCCAGCTACAGTAGCTGGCCAGTCATAACTCTGCCGGGACGAGCCCGGAGGGGAAAACTGGCGTCGCATACGTTGCAAGCCGCGAAATATCACATCTTCACATTTCACTCTGCGCTACTGCGCCGCAGAGCGGGTGCCGTCGGGCGAGGCGCTGATGGGGACATCTCGCGGCAAGGGGCGGGCCGCGACGGCGAAGCCGAGGTGGTAAAGCTCTTTGCGGAGCCGGCGGAAGGCATCGAACTCGTGCGGATAGATCCACAGCGTGACCGTCGTTCGCCCCGGGCGGAGTTGACTTAAGACGCTGCGGAACTCGGAACCTGCGCCCAGTGCCTCGTCGATCGATTCCGCCGGATCATCGGACAGGGGCAGAAACTCGGCCAGGGCAAGTTCCACCACGGTAGCGACGTGGGCGACGCCGTAACCGGTCTCCTGCCGAATCTCCCGGCGGCGGAACGTATACCGCATTCGGAATCCGCCGATCGGGCCAACCGTATCGGTGTAGACGGCGCTGTCCCGAAGCCGTTCCTTCTTCTGTTCGAGTTCTCCTTCAAGCCGGTCGAGCAGTGCCTTCATCGGTACTCGGGTCACGCCGCCGTTGCGAATCTGGAAATGCGCCTCGTCGCCATGGACGGTGCGGCTGATGGGCGTGGGATAGCTTTCGATCACGACGGTTTCCGGCTCGGCCGTTTCGGCAGCCGCGCGCTGGCGATTGAGTGTATCGAGTGTTCCCTGTGCTTCCGAGAGCTTCTGCTGAAGGTCGAATGCGGCTTGCCGATCCGCATCGAGTTGCTTGCGCCGATCGGCCAAGGCCTGCTCCATTTCGATCTTCGTGGCGGCCAGTACATGCCGATACTTGCCCCGGGCCAACGCCTCCTGCTCCAGCCGGGCCGCTTCGTTCGACATCTCCAGCACCTCTTCGCGAAGCGATTGTTCGGCGGCCAAAGCGTTGTGAAGCTGCTGTTGATCCTCCGGCGAGGCCTCGGCCACGGTGTCCAAAGGCGCCCGCCCCGCGCGCACACCCATCACCATCACCAGGATGATCAAGATTCCTGTGATGTTGGCAAGGATATCCAGAAAGGAATCCTGGCCCGGCGTGTCGCCTGTCTCGTGACGATTGCGGCTCATGAACGCTCCAGGGCCAATCCACTGTTTCGCAGTAGCACTTCCAATTCCTGATAACGATATTCCGCACCGGGGGCAACGCGGACTTTCAGCACGGGGCTCCAGTACATATCGCGGCCGGCAATCCCCCAGGCATCGATCACATCCCGAATCGCTGTGACCAGGGGCTGGACCGAGTCGGCAGTACTCTCGCGGAACGGAACGAGTTGCCCGCCGGCCACTCCGGAGGGCGCGGGCAACACGAGCCGGTCGGCATGGCACTCCACGCGAATCGGGCGCGTGATGGGCGTAGCCCGCCGGCTCGCATCGGGCAGCGCCCAATCCTGCCCCTTCTTCTCGGCTACCGGGCGGAGCGATTGCGGATCCTGCCACTGACCCAGCCCAAGCGGCTGCGACTGCGGTTGACCGTTGGATTGTCTTTCCGAGCCTGTGGCGAGTCGGCCCGTGGCTTGGGTATCGGCGGTGGCGCCGTCCCGACCGGCTTCGAGCGATCTCGCACTACCGACGATGCCGGATTGCTCTGAAATGTCTCCGGAAGGTGGGCTTGCCACCCGGCCGTTCGCTTGCTGTGAACGATTATCTGCGCCGCTTCGGAACCCCAACGAGCTGTTCTCGTTGCCGCCCGAACCCTGTGGACTGCCGTACCCACGGATGTCGTTTTCGCGGCTATCGCTCCCGGCAGAACGGGCCGGCGCGTCTGCCCGGGTACCGGATGCGAGACCGGTTGCCGTCTCTCGCCCAGGCGGCAACGTCTCGCCGCCGGGTGTATCGAATGCCCGCTCTGCGCCGGCCTCACCTGCCCGGTCAAAACGCGAATCGGCATTGCCGCCACGGCGTCCGTAACGGGGCGAGGGGCGCACCGATTCGCCTCGCTCTCCGCCATCGACAACGATTCCGCCACCCGGCGCAGCGCGGTAGTAAACCTGGCTGCCTTGCGATCCATAGTGCCGTGGCGCAGCGGCAATCAGCCGTTCCTGCCGCATCCTCGCCGCATCGATCGTCTGTCGCAGCAAGGCGGCCAACTGGGGATCGGGCTGTTGGAATTCGACCTTCCAATCGGCATCGACCAGCTCGTATCCGAACTCCGCCCCCCACGACGTCATTGCATCCCGCGCCAAATAGTAGGCTGCAATACCATTCTCTCGCACGATCAGAAGCGGGTACGGTTCGCCTGCTTCACGAGGATCCAGGTTGCCGTAACTGAGCAGGTATTCCCGTTTGGCGCGCAGGGCAGCGGCCAGGGGATTACCCGGGCCATTGGGGCCCTCGAAGTCTTCCTCGCGGAGTACGATTCCTTCCGGTTGCAGGATGACGGCATCCTTCCGGCATTCGATATAAATCGGGCGGCGGCGAGTCTCACCCGGCCCTTGATAGGGCACAATGGCATACGACGGCGGTTGCGCGGCCAGTTTCTGCTCCGCATCGGCCAGCTTCTGCTCCGCCTGCCGAATCTCGGTGCGGATCCGTTCGAGTTGCGATTCGATGTCCGCCTTGCGCAGAGAGTCCTCTCCTTGGGCCAGCGTTTCCCAGGTGCGTTTCAACTGCCGCAGTTCCTCTTCCAACGCCCGCGAATGATCTTCCAGATGCCCCAGCGTGTTGCGCAGGTCGGCCACCTGCTGGAGCGTTTGGGTGCGAGAGTGCTCCAACTGTTCGATGCGCCACTGTGCCATTTCGCGTTTTTCGACCACGTCGCGTTGCGCCTCGGCGGCGGCCTTCTTGGCGGCGATGGCAGCCTGGATGCGTGCCTGCCGCGTAATGACAACCAGCAAGACCACAAGCGATCCTATGGTGCAGATGAGCACCGCAAGGAAGGGGAACATCGACAGGCCCGGCGACGCATCGCGCCGAGCCTGGCGTCGGGTCTGGCTGGTTCGTCTCATGCCGCCTTGGAAGCGTGGTTTTCCGGCTCGAGTTCGAGTTCGGCCACGGCGTCGGGCAACTCACCCAGCCGGGCCGAAATCAGAGGAATGGCCGCCGCCAAACTGAGCATGGTCTTCTCGAAGTACTGTGCCCCGCGCAGTGCCGACAGGTTCCGGTTCAGCGCCTTCTCCATCGACGCTACCTCGCCCACCGCCGCGACGGCTCGTTCCAGAATCTCCGCCTGATGCGTCAACGAGGCTTGCATCGACGCCATGGCGTGTGTGCCCTGAACTTGCGCCTGCTGTACCTGATCCCAGTGTCGCCGATGTTCCTCGGCAGCAGCCTTTTGGGCGGCACGCATCTCCTGAGCATGGGCTTTCAGTCCCTGGACCAGTGCCGCATCGAGCGCGTCGCGCATCCGGCGTCCCGCCTCGTCGGCCATGCCGGTCCATCGCTGGGCAGCCGAATCCATCGATTCTCGCCACAAGGTCGCCTGCCGCTCGACCAGACGTTCTGCGACGTGCGCCAGGGCATCGGTGATGGGCCGGATGGCCGGTAGCCAATCGCTTTGCGGGCTGGCGGTCACCTCAAAACGCCCCTCCAATTCTTCTCGTGCCTGCTCATCGATGCGCCGCAATAGCGTATCTTCCGTTCGGCCGATCAGGAACTGCGCGAACATCAGCACAATCGTCAGCGTCAGGGCCAACGCGGTTGTGTCGAACGCCACGCCCAGTCCGTCCATGACCGACGGAAGTGAGTTCTCGAGTTGATCCGGCGCCAAGTTCCCCAACGCCTGCGTGATGCCGACCACCGTTCCCAAAAAGCCCAAAATGGGAATGGCCCAGACAATGACGCGAAACAGGGCGTAACTCTGATGCGTACGTTCGGCCTCGGCATCTTCGAGTTGGGCAAGCTGATCATCGAGCGCATCGGCCGATCCGCGTGCGCGAATATGCTTGAGCACGTCGCGCACGCGTCGCACCAGGACATCGCCCTGGTGAGCCTGGGGCACACGGTCCAGCCGCGCCAGCAGCAAATCGGCAGCTTTGGTAGCTCTTCGCTCCTCGTTCGGGGCCCCCAGTAGTGTCTGCCCAAGCAGCGGATACTGTCCGAGCCAATCGAGCCCTCGCAATAGAAGCATTGCCAGCCCAATAAAGAACATGCCCGTCTCCACGTACTCGACGGGATGGCTGGCAAAATAGCGTTCGGCAAGCGGATGCTGAATCACTCCCTGGTGAATCAACCCGTAGAAAACACCCGAGGCAACTCCTCCCCACAAGATGGGAGAACGGAAGATGAGCAACGACGCATGGTTCGCATTTTTCACAGCTTACCTCTCTTCTCAGCGTAGAGCCTCAGCGCAGCGCGCACCTGGAGCAGCGCTGCCCTCAGAATCGGCATAATCGTTAGACTTTGTGAGCCCGATCGGGCCCGAGCGGCACAATAGTGCAATTCCTCCAGTCTCGGCAAGACCGGAAGCAGGAAGCTGGGAGTTGGGAGTTGGGCGCTGGGGCGTCTATCTCAGATCTCAGATCTCAGATCTCAGATCAAAAATCAAACCTCACAAATCCCCGCCGCAATGCCGTTAAGACTGATAAACTTTGCCAAAGTTGCCCGACCGCTCCTGCCGATACTTGAAGTCATCGCTCGTCCGCCGAACGCAACCACGGAGCGAGCGGCCAAGAGACAAGAGTCATTTTCCCAGGGGGGGAGACAGTCCGGTGCAGGCCCTCAACGGGCCGCCCGGACTGTTATTCTTTCTTGTTCCCCTCAGGCGATGGAAGAAACTGGGGGCCGGTGACGCCCATGGATACGTAGACGCTCATGAAGGCATCGACCGACAGGTCGGCTGGCACAACGGAAGACACTGGCACGAAGATCAGGCTGCCTCCCACCGGCACGGGCGCCGATGGGATGAGTACGGCATGGTAATCCACATCGCCAATACGAAACGTCTCCGGCGTAGGCAGCAGAGCCAGGAAGGCTGCTCCCGTTTCTTTGCCGAACTGGCAGAAGACCACTCGCATCCCCTGCAAGTCGGCACTCTTCTTCTTGTCCATCATGCGAATGAGCTGCCGGGCTGTACCATAGACACCGCCAATCAACGGAACATGACTGGCCATGGCGTCGAAACGGTCGAAAATGAACCGCCGCGCCCCGACCTCAACCAGGACGCCCAGCAGGAAGATTACCCCCAGCACAACAACCCAACCGACCGCGTACGCCATCCCCTTATCGGTAGCGAATTGGAACCCTACGTTCCGCAACGCTTCACCCAGCAATGTACCTGGCCCGACGAGTCGCCCGAAAAAACCGGCCACCCAGATCACCGCCGCCACCGTAATCACCAGCGGGAATACGGCGAAAACACCGGCCAGAAAACAGCGAACGACCGGCCGAAAGAACATGGCGTCTCCTCTCACCCCGGAAGACCAGGGAGGTAGTATTGTCTCCGTATGCCGGAGCTTATTGGGTTCCTCGATTATCGTTCATCTGCCGGAATCTGCAAGACCGGATTGTTCTTGACCTGGTTACGGATAGACCTTCACGGTCTTCACCACAACCCGCAAGCCGGAGGCCGACTTCTGCTGGAAATCGAGCGACACGGGATTTATGCCCGGCTTCAGAATCGGCATTGCGCCGGCAACTTCCCCCGCGGCAACTTTCGCACCATCCGCGCCAAGCACCTGCCAGTGGACCTGATCGCGGCACACGAGGCGCTGCCCCTCCAGCAGCCGGACGGGGAATCGGACCACTCCATCGCCCAGGGTCAGCATGGGGGTATCGAGAGACGCTGCCTGCTCGCCGTCTCCAGCCGCTTTCTCGGGTTTGCCCAACTGCGGCACTTCGATCTCGATCTCCAGCCTGGGAGCGTTCGCCTCCTTGCCTTCCGGCCCGTCCGACCTGCGAACGATCTGCCACACATTGTCTGCGCCGTCGGTCCGAGTGAACGTGCGTGGGACGTCATACTCGCGATCGAGCCGTGTCCAGTCGATTTCCGAGTCGGCCCTGCGCGTTCCGAACGGCTGGCCGAGTGAAACCACGGTCACCTCGGCCCGCGCACTGAGCCGTTCCGGCGCTGCGCAATCGAATCGTACGGCATTGCCGCCTTCGGCCAGCGTGGGCAGCGTCTCCACCTGCGGCCGGAACCGCGTGATCAACTCGCCTCGTTCGTCGTACAAGACGCAGTCGTCCAAGGCCTCCAATTCGATGTACTGCCCCGATTCCATGGAAACCGGGAACGTCACCTTCGTTCCGGCGAGTTCCAGCGATGGATTCGCGAGCGTTGCCTGCTTCGTAGGCAACGAGCGGATAGGACTCAGCAGGATATCGACCTCACCGCCCGCCGGGATCTCGTTGACCAATACATTGACCTCGGAGATATACTGGCGATTGATCGCATTCCGGTAGATTGCATGACTGCCGTGCCCACCCCGATAGGGCCAAACATAGTCGGTCAGGCGTTCTGCATCGCGTTCGCGCAGCAGCAGTTCCACATAGCGCCAGCCAACGAAATCGAGATCGATATAGTGATCGGCCAGGCATCCGTGATACTCGCGCGGCGAACGAAGCTGGATATTCAGCAGCGCGCCGCTCCCATCTCCTTTTACCCATAGGCCCATGGCCTCGCCGGGCATCATGCTGAAATAGGGATGCTCGTATTTCGTGCCGATCTGCGCCCACGCCCCGCGGGACGTATCGCCGGAATTGGTCGCGCGCAATCGCAAGCTGCGCCCACCTGCCTTGACGTCGTCGGTCACCAGCGTCACCTCGGTCGTCACCCCGGACGCATTCGCCCGATTATTGAGCGACTCGAGATCGGCGAACTCGGCCAGATTGGCGGCCTTCGGATCGTCGTACGGCGCAACGCTGTAGAGGGCCTCCAGACGCGCACGCAGCGGTTGGGCCGCGAACGGGTTCTCCGTCGTCCATTGCTCGGAGCCGTTCCCCATGGCGCTAATGCGATGCTTGGCCAGACGAACGGGTGTGAGTTGCCACCGGCCGTCGTCATCGAGTCGCAGGCGGAAGTCCTTGCCGGGCTCCGCCAGTTGTTCGAGTGTGGCCTGGTCGAAATAGCGGGCCAGGCGGATCCGTTCGTACCAGCCGAGTATGGTGAGCATCTCGTCGATGCGTGCATTCCATGGGCGGCCCGTGGCATGGACGCCCTGGATGGACATGGGGCCGTCGATGGCCAGGTTCTTCGTGCCGAAATACTCCATTTCATCGGGGAAATGGCCGCGAGCTATGGAAGCCGGCCCGCGTGGCGCCCACCAGCCGAGCTGTGGCGCCAGCAGGTCGCTTTTGCGGAACTGCGAAGCCAGTCGGATATGCTCGTCGTGAAATTGCTTGACGGCCCATACCGGATGATCCCATGCGCCCAGCCGCGTATGGAACCACCAGCTATTGTGCCCCCAGCAGCTCGCCTCGGTGGCGCCGCCATTGAGGCGTTTGAAGATCTTCCAACGCATCGTATCGATTCCATACCGGCTGCGCATGCCTTCGGAACCGTCGAAGTAGATCATCTCCAGCCCGCACTCGTTGTAGACCCGCGCGATCCGATCGGCCAACTCATCGGCCAGCGGACTGTCCGGTTCCGGGTAGAAGGCCAGGTAGCGCTGCTGGAGATAGTCGACGGCCGCGCCTTCCGCATGGGCATCGGCCTTGGTCTTGAAAGCACCCCGCTCGCAATCGAGGAATGCGTAAGGCGGTTCGCGTGAAATGCCCGAATACCGAATCAGTTCCGTACCTACCCGCAATGCATTACCGTTGCACGAGTAGCTCCAGACAATGTCGTGATCAGCCGCCGGCTGTTCGTTGACGAAGATCGTCTTCGCATCGGCCGAAACCGGCTTGGCCAGAGTATAGCTGTGCAGAGCAATCAGGTCGGGCGAAGGAACCGGCGTTACCCAAGGATCGTTCGTACTGATGCACGCGGTCAACGTATGGGCCCCCACCTTCAGCCCGGCGGCGCGAATGCGGTCCGCCGTCGCCTTCATCTCGGCCAGCCCGCCGGGGAAATAGGCCTCGCGCGGCTCGTAATGCCCGAGACTGCTCCACCAGCCATGCAGGTGGATATACATAAACCCGCCGCGGCGGGCCATGTCGATCCAGGCATCGGTATCTTTCGCGGCCAGATTGGCGAACAGGTACGATCCCCGCGTCGCTTCCGCGCCCATCGACCAGGGACCGCCGAACTTCGACTTTGGCGCCGCCTCCTTCTCCGCCATGGCGCGCAGCATCGGGATCAACTGCGCCCGCGGACCGGCCGCCAGACCGATGCGATGCCCCACCAAGCCATGCTCGGCCGTCGTCCATGCCTGAAAACGAGGGCCGCGGCCGTGAAACGACGTATTGACCTCCAGTGCCAGGCTCCGCAGGCATACGCCCGAAGCATCGTCCGAAGCAAGGCCGGCCATGTTGCCGATATACTCCACAGGCGCGGGCGAAATCTGGAAGAAGGTGAACCGCTCTGCGTCCGGCACGTTCACAGCGGCTGCCTCCACCGTGAAATACTCGTCTTTCGCTCCGATACGGATGGCCGCACTGCCGGCACCACGAGGGAAGTCGGCCACGAGCAACCCGTCCTCCAAACGCATCCGCCTCGCCTGCAACGGCCGACCTTCCTTCCGACTGACCGCCAATATCGGATAGGGCTCGGCCACGAGCTCGCGCCCGGTAGCCTTCTCCTTCAACGACAGGATCGAACCATTGTCGCCCACACTCATCACGGCATGGCGCGTTTCGAGGCTTACGAGTTCTTTCGCATCCGGTGCGGCAGGTCCCAGGTCCTGGTACTCCGCCCCTTCACGGCCGGCCGGATTGGCCAGCGCCGCAACTTCGTCCGCCGTCAACGCCCGGCCGTAGATACGCACGTCGTCGATCAGTCCCTTGTGACATGTCTCGCCGCCCCATCGGCCAAGCTGGATGTCGCCGCTGTGCCCAACCGGGTAGTCCCACTTCGCCGATCCTACCTTCTTGCCGTTGACATACGTCGTAATCTCCGGGCGTTTGAAGACGGCCGTTAAGTGTACCCACTGCTTCATGGGCAGTTCCGAAAGAAACAGTGCCGACGTCTCGCTCCACGCCTCGGCCGCAGCCCCATGCCGATGCCCCGGCCGGCCCATGCGGAACGATACCGCCTTATCGCGCACGAAGAACAGGAACCCGCCTGGGCTCCACGTTCCGCCGGTAAGGATGTTCGGATACTGCCCGGTTCCCTCCCAGTAGGCCCAGACGGCCACGGTCATCTGGTCCGCTCCGTCCAACTTGGCGATGTGCGGCAGAATCACGTGGCAATCCGTACCGCCGAACCGTAGCGCAGTGCCAAACGGGCCCTTCACCCACGAGACGTTGATCAGCTCCGCCTCGCCTGCCGGATCGACCGCGTTGGCCGAGTAGACATCGGCGCCCTCATCGAACGGCCACCAGCCCAATAGGCCGGGGTCCGGATCGGCGGCGCCGGCAGCGGCGCACAGGAACATCATGATTCCACAAACGGCCTTAGCAGACAGCAGATGTCGGGTCTTCACGGCTTCTCTCCAGACGGCGGGTTGAGTGGGGAAGGGGACAATGCAAGTAACCGTTCAAAGGTCGGCGGCGCAGGCCATCTCCTCTACTGCGTACGAGGGGAGCAGTCCCCTATGAACGGTTGCCAATGCGGGAAGCCAGGCGAACAACCCTCGCGCACTTGCCGAGTGTACGCGTGGACGTTCCCTGCCTCTGGGATGCCATTGTACCCGTCGTTGCTCGCGGATGCCAGATGCGAGGTGCGCACAAGGAAACGGAAGAAGATTCACTGCCGAAACGGCAGTGCCACCTTGCAGTGCCACCTTGCAGTGCCACCTTGCAGTGCCACCTTGCAGTGCCACCTTGCAGTGACGCGGGGGAGTTGGGGCGAGCTGAAAGGGTCAGTTCGGCAGCAGGGCGGCGAGTTCGGGATGCGGGCGGGGGATGACGTCGGCCAGGATGAGCGTGCCGCCCAGGCGTTCCACGGCGGCGCGGCCGGCGGCGACGGCCGCTTGGACGGCAGCGACGTCGCCACGCACCATGATGGTGACATAGGCGGCGCCGATCTTCTCTTTGCCCACAAGCTCGACCGAAGCGGCCTTCAGCATGTCGTCGGTCGCATGCAATGCAGCCACCAGGCCTTGGGTTTCAATGAGTCCGAGTGCGTGTGAACTTTCCATGGTTCTCTCTCGCTTCACAAATGCGTCGTAAATGGCCAGCATGGGAAGGAATGCCGGCGGCTGATTGCTTAACTGTTCGACCTCGCCGGTCGGACCGGGCAGTACGGTCCATACGGCCCGACTGCCCATATGCCGGGCCAGGGCCACGCCTGCCTCCACAGCCGCCTCGACGTCGGCCGGATTGCCCGAAAGCTTGATGCACTGTTCGGCCCCGAAACTGCTCTCGATGCCAATGATCTCCACGCCCGCTGCCTTGCTGCAGCGGTCGGCCACGATCAGGGCCGGAGAGTAGTTCGCAACCTCAAGCAGGGCGAGACTCATTGGCGTGGCATCTCAGGAAGGAAACGGGGGGTTCCATCGGGCAGAGCACCTTATCCTACGGCAACTCCCTGCCGGCTGAGTGCGGCGAGAACGCTTTCGACAATTCGCTGCACCTGCGGTGCGTCAGCGGCGCTGCCTGCGAACGTTTCGTTATCGCCCAGGCCCAGACGGCCGAAAGTTGTCCGGAGTCGTTCTTGGAGTTCTCGGAGTTTGGTCTTGTGGTGTTCGGAAAGCGGCTGCCGGCCGACTCCCAGGCAGAACCCGCGAAGCTCGATGGCCGTGCGCACACCCTCGGGGAAATCGGCCGAATAGAGTACGGCATCGAAGACCTCGGTGAGCTGCGTCTGGATCGCCCGGGCTTCGGCAATTCGTCCGGCCCGCGCCAGGTCGTAGATCTTGCGCGTGATTTCCGGCACGATTCCGCTGGTGGCCAGGGTCGCGCCATCGCAGCCGACAAGCAGCATGGGCAGCAGAACACAGTCCCAACCGGTAAGGAAGCTGAAATCGGGGCGGTTCGGGCGCACCGCATC
Organism: Thermoguttaceae bacterium; assembly: GCA_040772845.1. GTDB lineage: Bacteria > Planctomycetota > Planctomycetia > Pirellulales > Thermoguttaceae > PWXP01. Next base: position 77,327 of record JAXGXG010000002.1, on the reverse strand, counting down.
GATCATCCGCATCATTGCGCCGATATCGCCGGACGAATCCTTGATGGCAACGATGCGCGGGCACTCCTCGCTCAATCGCTGAATGGTGGGCACGTCGATGGGCGAAGCGAACATCGGGATGTTGTACAAGGTCACGTCCACCGGCGTATTCCGGCCGATCTCGCGGAAGTAGGCGTAGACGTTATCGGGGCTCAGGCGATAGTAGAACGGCGATACAATGGCCACCGCCCGCACACCCAGGCCGGCATAGTACTCGCACGCGGCCAGCGTCTCGCGCACGTTCGCCTCGGCCGCACCGGCCAGAACAGGCACCCGGCCCGCAACCTGGTCGACGACAATCTCGATGTTCCGCCGTCGTTCGTCGGCCGTAAAGCGGGTGAACTCGCTGGTCGATCCGTTCGGATACAACCCGTCCACGCCATGGTCGACGAGCCAGTCGATATACCGACGGTACTCGGGTTCGTGGATGCGCCCCTGCGCATCGAGTGGGATCATGTTCGGCGTGAAGATACCCTGGAGCCGACTTGTGCCGTTCATCGACGATCGTCCTTGGTGTTATCCTTACAATCGATACAACATGTAGAATCCGAGGAAACGCCCTCGGAGCTACGCAAACATAGCTTGCCCCTGCGGCGTCTGCCGTAGAGCAACGGCGCCCGATTACGGGGTTTGAGAGGGATTCTGGGCAGGTTGGCCGCGGAAGACGTGTTGGCCGAGCACGTTCCGGCGGGCGGTAAGCGGGCCGGGATTCGTGTCGTCGCGAAGGATGGCGTACATCATGTGGAACTTCGCGTCCGTGTCGTCCGCATAGTGAACCAGAAGCGCTTCGGGCGTCATGGGCGGCTTGGGCGAACCCCATTCCGGAAGCCGCTGGTGGGCAATGACAAGGTGCTCAAGCCGTAACCGGGTATCGGCGTCGAGCCGGGCAAACGCCGGCGATTCGCGGAGCATATCTCGCCCTTGGAGCATGTGGCCGATAAGCGTGCCTTCGGCCGTGTAGACCGTATCGTGCGGCTGGGCATCGAGTTCACGAAGCTTGCCGATATCGTGAAGGATGGCGCCGGCGACGACGAGCCCCTTATCCAACGGCGGCTGCATATCGGGATACTCCTCCGCATACTTGTCCGCCAGGAAGACACACGTCCGGGTAACGCTCAGCGTGTGTTCCAGCAAACCACCGGCATACGCGTGATGGTTCTGCCTTGCCGCAGGCGCCGTCAGAATCGCGTCGCGATTCGCCTGAAGCAGTTCTTCGATCAGCGCACGAAGCGGCGGCGACTCGATGCGCTCGCGAGCCAGGGCCAGAAGCGCGTCGTACATGGCCGCAGGTTCAACGCGCGAGGTAGGAATGATCTGGCCGGGATCGAAGCCGTCGGTCTTGTCGGCATCGGTCGCCTCGCGAATCCGGCGGATGTCGAGTTGCGGGCCATATTGGGTCTCCCGGTAGACGGCCCGCAGCTTGTAGAACCGGCCCGGCGTCCACTGGTCGCGGCAATCGACCGCCCAGGGCGAATCGCCCCAGATCGGAAATCCCACTTCCTTATGCCCGTCGCGAAACGTGACGCGGAAGTACGGCTTGCCGTTCTTCGTCGTGAGTTCCTCCTTGGCCGACAATAATGCAAACAGGTCGCCCTCCTGGTCCGGTTGCATTTCAGAAAGAGTCACGGTTGTATTGGACTTCATAGCGATACAAGAGGCAGCAAGGACAAACGAAGAAACCACAGCAAGCGGCGACCGGTGCGGCGCGGACGGCGACGCAACGTCCTCCGCCGGGCCGGAGTCGCGCGAACCGGCCGGTGGGAAACGCCGCCCACCAAACGTCCCGGTTGTTATACACAAGTCTTGGACGCCACCGTGCTGGCTTGTCCGGCCGGAGCGGTGGTCTGTTCGCTACAAGCAGTCTCCTGGTACCCCATTTCCCCCTGCAAATCGCCGACGCCCGAGGCGTCGGCGATTTGCAGAGGAAAACACTGCGGGTACCCCCTTCTTGTAGCCGTCTGACCATGGCTCCGGCGGGACACGCCCGCACGGTGGCCTTCCTCGCAACTCGGACTTGTGTATGGCAACGAGACCAAACACCCCGGTTCGAGTGCTACTACCATAATGGTTTCCGCTCTTCGCGGCAAGCGGTCGACAGATTCCGTGGAGTCCACCCAGCTTGCCATCCGAAACGAAACCATATGCCAGCCCGCAAGACGAAACCTCTGCGACCGCGCCCCCCCCAATCGCGTAGCCTGACCGACAGCTATGTGTCCGCGTTCATCGATTACGCCGAAGGAGAGTGCCGGCTGGCCGCGAATACGGTTGCGGCCTATCGCCGCGACCTTCGCCGGCTGACCCAGTGGCTGGCCGGTCGGAGCGTGATCACGCTTACGATACGCGACCTTGCCGATTACGCCGGCTGGCTCTACGAACAGGACCTGGCGCCCCCCAGTATCGCCCGGCACCTGGTTTCGCTGAAGGTCTTCTTCCGGTATCTGCAACTGGAGGGGGTGCTTCAGGAGAATCTGGCAGAATTGCTCGGAAGCCAGGCCCTTTGGGAACGGGTCCCCAAGGTCCTCAGCCCGCAGCAGATCGAGCAGTTCCTCGCAGCGCCGAAGCGTACCGATCCGTGCTGGCGACGCGATCGGGCCATGCTCGAACTGCTCTACGCCACCGGATGCCGCGTGTCGGAACTATCGAACTTGCGGCTGTTGGACCTCCACATGGACGACCGCTTCTGCCGATGCCGCGGCAAGGGAGACAAGGAGCGTCTGGTCCCGCTTGGCCGGCAAGCGATCGAGACCGTGAAGGTATACCTGGCGGACGAGCGTCCCGGACTTGCCGCTCGCGCCGCCTCGCCGCCCGATTGGGTCCTTCTTTCCTACCGTGGCCGCAGGTTGCTGCGTGAGCGGATCTGGGAACTGGTCAAGCAATACGCCGCTCGCGCCGGAGCCCCGGTCGATATCAGCCCGCACACGTTGCGGCATAGTTTTGCCACCCACTTGCTTTCCGGCGGGGCCGATCTGCGCCAGGTGCAAGAGATGCTCGGGCACGCCAGCATCGCAACCACGCAAATCTATACACATGTCGACGCGGCACGCCTGAAGGCCGTCCACAGCCAGTTCCACCCCCGGGCGTAATGCTTCGGCAGCCCGCCTGGTTGACGGGTTATCCCCTCACCGGAAAAGCGGCCTGTCTTCACCAGTCAAGTCTGGTCGCCGCAAGACTCATTCGCCAGTGCGTGGCGGCGCGAATCGGATCTTCTCGCACACCCGAACGACGTTATCATCCGGCCCGACGTATCCGGAAACGGCCGAGATCGCATCCATAACGTATTCGTACCGGAGCGCATAGTCGGAATCGATCTCGACTTCGACGTCGCTGAGGTAGCTGGCGCCGGTGCCGTCGCCGACGATCTGCCGGAGTTCCATGTTCAACGCCTTGAAATTCCGGCCAAGATTCCGTCCGCCCATGTGAATGCCGGCAAGATGTCCCGTCTCTGTTGCCGTGAGACGAATCTTGATAGGCGGAATGCAACGTGGAGGCATGTCGGTATCGCGAGCCTCCTTGGCGACGATAGGCACATGGACGTTGAAATCCCCTTCCGGGGCAACGATTTGAAACGTCATGATGAAGAAGATGAGCAACAGGAAGACGATATCGATCATCGCCGTCATCTTCAGTTCGATCTTCTCGCTTTTCCCCCAGGCATGGCGGACTTTCATCGGTCAATCTCCCTGGAAAACAAGGTTTGGCAGTCGAAACGACTGCGCGGTGTGCGACGCAGGGAACATCCAGGTCGCCCTTCACCTGAGAATTCGCTGGCGAGCGCCGAAACTATTCGCCGCGATTGTAGCGAAGAACGCGAGACTCCCCCGGGCAAGCCGGGGGCATCGGGGGAGCGGGGCACGCTTCCACTGAAAGCGCGCCCACACATCCAGAAGGCAGACTCTTGGCCGCTTTACTCGGGCGTGCGGGGCGGGGCGAATTTGATCTTCTCGCAGATCTTCACGATGTTGTTGTCCGGCCCGACGTACCCGGAAACGGCCGTGATGGCGTCCATGACGTACTCGAATCGCAGTGCGTAATCGGCGTCAATCTCGACCTCGACGTCCTCGGCATGGCCCGGACCGGTGCTGTCGCCGACGATCTGGCGGATTTCCATACTCAAGGCCTTGAAGTTTCGGCCTAGGCCCTTCTCGTTCATCTGGATGCCGGCCAGGTGGCCCGTCCCCGTAGCCCGGAGGCGGACTTTGATCGGCGGGATCAGCAGTTCATCCAATTTGCCTTCGCTGGGCGCGGCAATGGGCATGCGGATATTGAAGTCGCCTTCCGGAGCGACGATCTTGAACGTCATAATGAAGAAGACGAGCAACTGAAACACGATGTCGATCATCGGCGTCATCTGAAGCTCGATCTTATCACCGGCCTTTTCGGCGTGGCGAACTTTCATGAGTCAACCCACCCACCAAGTTGTATGTTGCGAGAAATCCCATTCCTATCGGCTGCCCTGCGGGCCAAACGGCGCGTGGCGCCGCGCTGCGGGGCAGCCTGACGTCAGGCAGCTTTTCTTTCCGCCTGCTTGGCGCGCAGCGCGAACCGTTCAAAGCCGGTTTCCTGGCACACCTTAATCACCTCTTGCACCCTTCCGGCCTTGGCCCTCATATCGGCGCGAATGACGATGGTGGCGGCCGCGACACTCTTGCCCGGCGTATTCTCGATCACCTGCCGCTCACGCCGCAACGGTTGCTGAAGCCGCTCCAACGAATACTCGTCGCCGCCGAGGAGGATGGTCCCCTCCTTGGTAAGCTGGAGTGTGATCGCGTCTTCCATCGGCGCATCCGGCGGCTTGGCCAATTGGCTGATGGGCAGCCGGACTCGCTCGTTCTGGTCGGCCTCGGTGAAGTTGATCAAGACCATGAAGAAGGCGATCAACTGGAACGTCATATCGATCATCGGGGTCATGTCGCCTTCGGCGAAACCTGCCCGACTTCGAATTCGTCTCTCTTTTGCCATTACCTAACTCCAGCAGGGCCTTTTCGTTCTCATTGCCGTGCAAGACGCGTGTCGCCTGCGGCGCATCAGCTCTTCTTGCCTACGCTTGCAAAGCGGCCCATCAGCCCTTCGCTGAGGATGCCCACTTCGAGGACCAGCCGCTGCACGCGGTTTCGAATGATGTTGTAGGCGGCGATTGCCGGAATGGCGATGAACAATCCGACCAGCGTCGTGAACAAAGCCGTTGAAATACCGACGGCCAATTCCGCCGGCTTCGGAGCGGTGGGCGAGTTGGCGATGACGCTAAACGATGCAATCATACCTTGCACCGTACCGAGAAGTCCGACCATCGGGCTAATGGTCCCGATCAGGGCCATGTAACTGAGGCGGTGCTCCATCTTCATGTTTTCTTCTTCGCCCACTTCCTGCATGGCCTCGATCGCCTGCTCGTAGCCCGCAGAAAGCTTGGCCAACCCGGCCGAGAGCACCTGGCCGAGGAACGACTCGTCGTTTTTGGCCATTTCGTAGGCTTCCTGGTATCGCTTCTCGTTCAGATGGGCCTCGAACCCTTCGACGAGGGCAACCGGCACGACGTTCTCGCGGCGAGCCATCAAGAGGTTCATCACGAACAGGGCAACCAGGGTGAACGACAGGCCCAAGAACACGATGCTGTACATCCAGCCCAAGGCCTGAAACATCCACGCCAGCGTGCTCTGCTGGGCAGGTACATCTGCCGCCGGCGCTGCGGCAGCCGGAGCCGCATCCTCCGCCGGCGCGTCTTCCGCGGCGGCCTCTTCCTCGGCCTGAGCCATTGCCGCCTTCTCGCCCATCAGCGAGACGGTTGTGAACACCCCCAGAACCAGGAGCAAGAGCAACCACGAGCACAAGCCCGCACCAAGCCATCCCGCAAAAAACCGGTGCCGCATTTTGACCTCCACAAGTAAAGGAACTCCAGATTGTTTTGATATGCCGATTGTCGCGAATGTCACAAAGAGCCCGCGTCTCCAGTGTAACAAGCCGCACGAGCCGTTGTAAAGTCCCGATTCACGTAATTCATTCACCAGGACAAGGCCGAATTATTCCTGCGAGGGCCCGCCCCCTACTTCGCCCAGGGGCTGTTCTTGTACTGCTCCTCCAGGATTTGCTGGGCCCGAAGCGCCTCGTCCGTCTTGCCGACCTCATTCCAGAGCTGGGCCAGGTTGGAGAGGGCCTCGGCGTGGGCGTCGGAGACCTGGAAATACAGGGTGTCCACGTGCAGGAAGGCCAGCAGCGCGTCTTCGGTCCGCTTGGCCCTTCGGTAGGCGGTTCCCAGGGCGTTGTAGGCGCGTGCGTGCAATTCAACATCCTCGGGGTTGGCCTTGACGATCGTCTCTTCGATCATCTTGACGGCCGCATCGCTCTGATCGGTGCCAGCCATACAGACGGCCTTCCCCAATTTGGCGGCCAGACGCTGCGATTCGGCCAGCTCGCCCTCGGCATTGCTGGCCAGCACGCTATCGAACGCCTGGGCGGCCTCGGCCGTCTTGCCCTGCGCAAGCCGTGCCCTGCCTACGGCGACACCCGCCCGCATTTTGTAATCGGGCCAAGGCGCCTGGGCAATACGCGTGTAGTATTCCTCGGCCTGGGCATGAGCACCCAAGGCAACCAGCAAGTCGCCAATGACCTCGCAGGCTTCCAGGTAGCGATAGTGGCCCGGATTGTCGCGAGCAAACCCGATCATCTTGCTGCCCGCTGCGCGGACGTCACCGTTTCCCTGCAATGCGATTTGGGCCTGGCAGTACGCGGTGAGGTAATCGATTTCCTGCAGCATTTCGCGTCTGGAAATGGTCCCGCGGTCAATGCGTTCCAGCGCGGTCAGCGCATTCTCATAAGCGCGGTTGGCAACGTTGCTCCGCGCGGTCTTCAGCCCCGTGGGCTCGGCATCGTAGAAGATGTTCTCGATCTGGTTGACCGGAATCTCCTGCTCGACGCCCTGGACCTCGATCACGACCTGGGTGGGCGACATCTTCAAGACGGCGCCGGCATAGGTCTTGTTCGCCGCGCGAATCGTGTCGTCGGCCCGGGCTACGGAAACCGCCGCGAGGCACACGGCAGCCAAGATACCAACGTAACGGAAACTCATGGAAATCGCTCCTTTACTCGATGTCATAACGGTTCGGTTCGGTTCGGATCAGCCTGTCTTGCCCGACGGTTCTTCCTTCTTCGGTTCCTCCGGAGCAGGCAGCCCGGTGGACGGCTCTCCCAGCAGTTTCTGAATTTGCTTGAACAGGTCGTTGTATTTTCCGGCCCATTCGTCGCCGCCCATGTCGGGATAGAGCCGCCGGATAATCAGGATGTCATCCTTTGCCCGCTTGAGCTGCTCGGCTCGCTCATTTCCCTTCAGCGAAACTGCGAATTCCATGCGGCAGAGGGCCAGATTGTACCGTGCTTCGTGGAACACGCCGGTATGCTTCGGGCTACGCGCAACCCGATTCGCGATTCTGCCCCAGCCCCAGAACTGGGGATACTGCTTGCTGCCGAGCATGGCAATCCGGTAGAAGACCGGCTTCTCCGCGCCGCGAGCCTGATACGTGTATGCCGCCTCCAACTGGGCATCGATCATCATGGGCTTCTGCTCCAGGACGGCCAACAGCAGTTTCAAGGCGTCCTGGTATTTCTGTAGCCGTCGCAGACAGCGAGCCAATCGGATATTGACGGTCAACTCGGCGCCTGGCGGGCCGAACTTCGGGTCCGCCTTCAGGGACTTGAGGATGGTCAGATATCCTGCCGCCGCTCGCTTGTAGTAGCCTTCCGCGTCGCTGGGCAGCTTCTGGCCGCCCGGATCCAACCCGGCGCCCAGACCGTAGAATGTTTCTGCAATCCAGCTCAACGAGCTGAACGTATTGCCGGGGCGCTTGAGAATGCGATTGAGGAACAGTTCGAATCCTTCAGAGACTTTTTTCTGCTCCTCTCGCTTATTCTCGTTGCGGAGCATTTCAAGCTGCTGCTCCAGGTCCTTACCCAGGCTGATATAGATGAGCGTGAGTCGCTCCTCGGCGCCGGCGTCGCCGTCCTCCTTCACGGCCGTTTCCAGATCCTCCATCACCGATTCGGCCTTGTCCAGATCCTGCTGGCCGACGTATGCCCGCAAGGCGGCCTTGTAGGTTTCCACGCGAAACGCGCCGCGATCGGTGACCGGGGCCTTATCGCGAACCATGCTGACAATGCCGATCACCGGATCGTCGAGCCACGCAGCCGCACCTGCCGTATCGTTCTGGTTGATGAGAATCTGCGCCAGGGAGAGCACGGCGGTGCACAAGGTGTAAGTGACTTCGGTGCCCTGTTCGACATGCTGCTTCATGCGCGTGACGCCGTTGCCCAAAATCTCCTTGGCGCCGTTGACCAGTGTCGCAAGCTCTTCCTTGCCGGGGCGTTCCTCCTCGGGAAGACGAACCTGGCGGGCATACTCGGCCCAAAGCGTCTGCCCGATCAGCAATTCCGCCTCGCCTCGCTGCGAAGCCGTTTCGGGAATGTTCTTAAGATACTCGCGCGCCTGGTCCAGTTGCCGGTTGACCACGGCGCTTCGCACGAGCATCATCCAGGCATCGGCCGCGTCGGGCGCTTCGGGCCACTGCTTCGTGATGAAGCGGGCGATATCGACCATCCGGTCGATTTCCCATTGCCGGTCGTCGCCCGGCTTGGCGCCGCCGAACAGTTGGGCATACGCGGCCAGGGCGATCTTGGCGCCCTGCCTCGCCGCCACGCCGTCCGGATACCGGCGTGCAAGGAATTCACCCATGACGGCAGCGCGATAATAGTCGTTGTTCAACCAGTAGAGAAACGCCAGGTAGTAGCGGACCACGTTGATGTCGTCCGGCTCGATTCCCTTGTCGGCCAGCCGCATGGCGAGTCGGAAGTACTTCACGGCATCCTTTGCAGCCTGATCTCGCTCCTCCTGCGAGAGATTGGTCATCTGCACCTTGTCCAGCTCATCCTTGCCCCGATCGCGGGCCTCGGCAAACGTGGCGGGTTCGCCCGACTGCTCGATCCCCAGTTCGGCCAGGCGCTCCTTGGCGCGGCGCTGGTAGTCGCCAGGAAGACGGGCCACGTATTGAAACGCCTTTCGCGCCTGCTCCTGTGCCTCGCTGTGCAACTTGGCCTCTGTCGGATCGTCCTTCTTCAGCCCCTTGGCGTATTCGGTGGCGGCAATCCCGGCATAGTAACGAATCGCCAATCCTTCCACACTCGATTCCTCGGCGCCTCTCGCCTTTTCCAGCCATGCGAACGCCCGGTCCATGGCCTTCTTGTATTCCTTGACTTCGGGGAGAATGCACGTTTCCAATTCCAGGACCATGACGCGATTGGCCAGGGCGCGAAACGCCTCCGGTTCATCCGGCTGCTCCAGCAGTTCCTCGAACGCCTCGAAGGCGCGGACGTGCTCCCCCAGTTCCTTATAGCACCGCCCTTCCCACATGCGGGCATAGAGGCCGACCAGCCGGGTGCTGTACTTCTCGTACACCTGGCCATAGCGCTCGGCGGCCTCCTTCATGGTCTTCTTGTAATTGTCGCTCCCTTTGGGATACGTCAACGCGAGTTCGTACTTGACGCCGGCCAGGGCCATGCGCGCTTCCAGGATATCGCGGCGGACCTGATCGCGCTTCTCGATCTTCTCCGTCTCTTCCTGCGGAATGAACTTCGGAAACTGCTCGTGTTCCTCGATGGCCTGCGCTTCCTGCTCGCCGAAGACGATTTCCGCCTCGTCCAGGAGCTTGCGCGCCCCCTTGGCAAGCTGCTCCCTCGCCTCGTCGTTTTCCGCTTCGTCGGCCTTCTCGCGTTCGATCCGCCCCCGCTGAACCAGCAGGTTCGCCAGTTGGGAGCGGGCAGAAAACACCATGGGGTGCCCCGGATGCTCCTTGATGAACTTCTCGAAATACGTTCGCGCCTGATTGAGTTGCTTCTCGCGCAATTCGACAATTCGACCACTCATGGCCGCATTGATCAGCGCGACGCCCAACTCATAATCGATCACTTCCTTGAAGTCGGCAGGCGCCAACGGGCTTTCTTTCATCCTCTCCAGGTAGAGAATCGATTGCTCGTGCAATCCGCGTCCGCGGAGCGCTTCGAGAAAACGCCGGCTTTCCTCGACCGCCAGACCGGAGGCGGTAACCAACATCACTACAGCAATCGAAAAGATTCCAAGAAAGGGGAAGCTGCCGTGTTCCCTTAGCCGTATCATGTTTCACTTCTCCTTACGATCCACGAGACAAAGAGCCCTCGAACGACGACTCTACTGCCGGGCAGGTTCCGGGGCTGCCCAACCGGCCGATCCCAAGCCATCAATCGCAGGCCTACGACCAACCCCTTCACTGCCGGTTGCGGCTTCGCCGACAGAAATTCGACAGTGCAAACGAATCGCGCACCAACCGTGATCACGATCCGGTGCTTCTCTTAGCGTAACCTACGTCCAACCGGCGCACAAGGCGGTTGACGGACATTGTTTCCGCTCGCCCCCAGGGGCGAATTATCTCGCCCCCCCTCCCCGGTAAGGCCTTGCGCGAATCGCCTGCTCCACGACCTGAGTCAGATCGCGAAACGACGGCATTTCTCGCAATGCGAAGTCCAGTTGTTCCGCCAGTTCCAGCGTGCCGGCAAGCGTCCCGGGCCGCGGGCGCAATTGCGTGTACGCACTCCTCCGCAAAATCTCGCCCGCTTCCGCCGCCACAACAGCCGCCTGCAACGACAACGGCGCCTCCGCCAGAAGCGCCGGCACGTCTGCCCGGCGAATCACCGCGGTTTCCTTCGCGATGACGCCACTTCCCGGCTCTCGCCACGTTACCTCCGCCGTTGCCAGCACGTCATTCGGACTCAGGTCCTGACGCAGGCCGACGTCGAACAACGCCGTTGCTGCCTGTCCTGAATGGAACGAGCAGGTCGAATCCGCCGTTTTGGCTCCCGGTTCGTGTCCCAATACCCGATAGAAAGGCACCGATTTCGGATTGAACCGGACGGTCAATTGCACATCCTCGGCAACAACCTGCGGCTGCCCCGCAATCGACTCGCGCAGCACCCATTTCAGATGGCGCGCATCGTTCACTCGCCGGAAGCGGCCCTCGCCTGCGGCGGCCAATTCCCGGAGTCGGATGTCTCGCGGACTGGAAGCGGATCGCAAAGCAATCACATCCAGTTTCACGCCTTCCCGGGCGGCTTCGGCCAGCCGCCGTTCGATGCGGGCCGCTGCCCCCAAAGGCAAGTCGGCCGGGGCGTCTGTGAACAAGACGACCAAGGGTTTGCCGGCAGGTGCGGACCGGTCTGGCCGCGTTGCCAGGGCATAGGCAACCGTCAGGCCGGCGCCCAGGTTCGTGGCCGTTGAGCCGGTCCGATTCTCCAGGGCGGCAATGATCTGTTCGACATGGTTCGGCGCAGCCCGCTCCACCAGGACTTCCGCGTTGCCGTGAAAGGCGACCACGGAAAGTCGATCATCTTTGTTCAGCCAGCCTTGCATGTCTTCCAGCGCACCGCGCAACACGGCAAGTTTCTGCGGCCAATCGGCTCCTGCGGATTCATCGACCGCAAGAACCAAATGCACCGCAGGCCGAGGAGCAGTCGCCAGTTCGGCTGCCTGCACCGCGCTCTGCAGTACGACTACACCGGGCAGGAACGGGCTCGGGCCTGCGCGAAGCGATAGACCTATCGCCTTCCCCTTCGGCTTGGGAAACTCGTAGTCGATTGCGGCCAGGAACTCCTCCGTCCGAACCCGGTCGGGCGGTGGAAGGCGTCCCCCCGCCACGCTGCGCCGGGTCAGCTCGAAGCTATCGGTGCCCACATCCAGCGGTACGGAAACCGACCGTAGCGAGTCATCCGCCGCGGTCGAAACGAACGGGAACACGCCAAACCGGACCAGGATGCTGGAATCAAAGCCGGCCGCCGTGGGCGCGGGAATCCCATGGGCTTCCAGAGATCGCGATTCTTGCCATCCCAAGGGGTCATCGAACGACTCGTGGGCGCCGAAGACGCCCCAACGGTACGGCGTTACGTCGAGCAAGGGATCCTGGCCGCCCGACCACGGATAGTCGAACAGGCCAAACTCGTCGATGTCGCGAGGCGATTGCGCTGGCGCTCGGCCGGCCAGATCGCTTGATGGAGACAACTCGGGAAACGGCCGAATTGCCATCTCCGCAGCAGCCGGGCTCGCTGCGGAAGGCATTTCCAGGGCTACCACACCAGACGTCGCTTCGGATGCATCCGGCAGAAGCTCACCAGTCACATACCAAGCCAGCTCCGGCGGCGTCGGCGCAGGCATCGGGCGAGCCGCGACAAGGAGTGCAACGGCCACCCCCAAATAGGACAGCCCCGTCGCAATCAGCAGCGTTGCGGCAACCGCCCAGCCGGCTACTTGCCGTAATCGAATTCGGTAACCGGGGGTTGCTCGCAGTTTGCACAAGACCCGGTACGGCACCGGTACATCGCGCAGCAATGCATCGAGTCCGGCATCGTCGTCGGCAACCGCCAGTCGCAGCCGCATGTCCATCCCGGCAGGAACGGCAATCTCGCGCAGATGTTCGTCCAGGTCGCCGTCGTCTGCCAAGGCAACCTTGCGCAACCGTTGCCGGAACCCGTCAGGCACGGGAATTTCCCGCAACTGGGCGTCGAGCCATCGATTGGGGTCGCGGTGGAGCATCAAACGTATCTGCACAAAAGGGACTTAGGCACATCTACCAATCTATTTGGCGCTGGCCGCCAACAAGTATTCCCGAAGACGCTTTCTGGCCCGGCTGACGCGTGAAAGCACCGTGCCAAGCGGAATCTCCAGCAAGTCAGCCGTCTCTTGGTGGGTCAATTCCCCGACGACAACCAGCAATAAGGTCTCACGCAACTCATCCGGAAGCCGCCCGAGGGCCTGTTGCATCTCATCAGAAATATCGTCACGGAGCGGGTCTTCCCCGGCAACGCCAACTTCCAGTTTCTGTTCTCCCGATAATACGGTCGGAGGTCGCGGTTTGCGCCAATGGTCGATCACGCGCCGACGGAGGATGGAGGCCAACCAGGCACGCTCCCCCCGTCCGTGCTGGAATAGTCGCCGACTATTCCAGGCCGAACGGTAGGCATCTTGAACGAGGTCCTCTGCCTCGTGCCGATCACCCACCATGCGATAGGCCATGCGGTACAGTGCGGAACCATGATCGTCAACCAAGCGGTTGAATTCGGCTAGCGAAAGCGCCAAGCTCGTCGCTCCTTTCCGCCCGAGTACGCTTCCAGGAACATCCCCCAGGAGGGGAAATTGGGCCAAACTCCTTAATTTTCTTCCCGCAGGGTTGGCAATACACCCTCCGGTTCGCGTCCACCCCATCGAAGTTATTCCCCACTTCTCCCCTTCCGGATAGGGGGCCTTCAACAAATGGCGGATCCTCTCTATTGTAACGGGCTCTCCGTTCGGGAAAAAGCATGTGGGCGGAAACAGGATGCCCGTGCCGCCAGGAATGCAGAAGGCCCAGTAATCTCTCCCCCCTCGCGGGGTGCAGGAACGGACTTCCAGGCAATAGTCGGAGCAATACTTGGCGATTACCTTGCCGGCCCCCGTGATGGGGAATAGAATTCCTCGAAGCCGAATCATCCTACTACCGCCTGGAAGGAAAAGACTGTTATCGTGGAACGTCGCCGACCCGCTCGCTTGTCACGAAACTACCTGGCCCGTCGCGAGCAGAAACGCCTTCTGCTGCTGGTGCTGGCGCTGGGGCTTGTTGTCCTTATAGCCCACGAGGTTCGCTATGGGCCGAGCGTAGGTAGCGCCTTGCAGGCAATGTTTGGTCTGCCATCGGGTGACAGAAATGCGAATACGACGGATGTCGATACCCGGCTCAGGGAGGGGCGCCAGGAACGCGATATCCCAGACGCGTTCTTCTCGCCGCGTGAAGTGCAGCCTTTGCCCGACGCCTCCGAGGACTTGTTCACCGGGGTGAACCCGAGCTTTCTGGCCGCCGTCCGCGACGACTCCTTCTTTCGTTCTGCCGAATACGACGCCTGGTTCCACCTGCTGAGAATCCTGAAATACGCGGCTCCGGACCGACTGGCCGAGGCATCGGACGGACGCGTCAGTTTCGTGCAACTGTTTCAGCAATCGAACGACTACCGCGGCCGGATCGTAAGTCTGAAGGGGACCGTGCGCAGGGCATTTCCGCTGACGCCTCCGAAGAATGACTACGGAATCGACAGGTATTACCAGCTTTGGCTGTTTCCAGACGATAATCCGTCGTCGCCGATCATTGTCTTCTGCCTGGATATCCCCAAAGGTTTCCCCACAGGAATGACGCTCGTCGAGCGAGCCGAGTTAACGGGTTTCTACTTCAAGCGTTTGGCCTACGAAGCGGCCGACACGCTTCGTACGGCGCCCACCGTATTGGCGCGCGGAATCCAGTGGCAACCTGCACCGAAACGGCAGCCTGTCGGGCCTCCTCCTGCCGGGTCGCCCTGGCTGGTAATCGGAGTGGCTTTGGTTTGCAGCGCAGCGGTGGTTACCTACGTGTATTGGCGAACTCGCCGTACGAAAGCGCCCAGGCCGGAGAAGTTGGAGCCATTGTCCGAACGCATCGGCGATCAGACGTGAAATGTAGCAAGAAAGGAACCATACTTGTGATTTGGCATTGGACGATCGCGGCGTTTTTCGCAAGTTGGGCCGTCTGTTTCGGCCAGATCGAGGTGGAGCCGTCGCCCATCGCGGAATCGGTCACGCAAGCCAAGCCTTCTCCCGCTGCGCCGGACTCCGAAACCGGGCCTTCACCGCCCGCCGAACAACCGCCCGCCGAACAACCGCCCGCCGAACAACCGCCCGCCGAACAACCGGCTGCCGAGCAACCAGCCGCCGAGCAACCGGGTACCGAGCAACCGCCCGCCGAGCCGGGTGTCGGACCTGAAGGCGGACCGGATAACCCGATCACCGGCCCGCGCGACTTGCTCGACCGTTTCGGGATCGACGACAGCCAATTCGAGCGGCTCTCGGATTATCAGGCGTTCAATGCCGGCGACGAAGAAACGATGCTTCGCATCATGTACCGGCTCGACCGATTTCGCCAAGTCGACATCGAGCGGTGGGCCGAACCGAAATTCCCGGTCGCCGAGGTCTTTGCTGCGCCCACCGAGGCGCGTGGCGAACTCTTCTGGCTGGCCGGTCGAGTTACCGCCATCGAGAAAGTGGAACTCGTTCCGGAAGTCGCTGAGCGGTTCGAAATGCCCAGCTACTATCGCTGCACCCTGCAGATGGAGCCGCAGAACCAAACGGCCCAGTTGTTTGTGCGCGATGTCCCGCTCGACTGGAAGGTGCACGAGGGCGAATTGAACGAACGGGCAACGTCGTACGGTATCTTCCTGAAGGTTGCCGGGGAAACCGCCGAAAAGGCGCTGCCCGTGTTCGTCACGCCGCACATTGCGTGGTATCCTCCGACTCCACTCGGAGATCTCCGCATGGATGTCAGCCTGCTGGAAGACGTTCAGAACCGACGGCCGCTAACCGGCAAAGATCGAGAAGCGTTCTACCAGCTACTGGCGGCGGCGGGGCGGGCAAAGCCGGGCGAACTGCGCAATCTGGCGAAGCAGCGATTAGCTAAGGCGCATTCGTCCGTGGCGTGGACCGATCGGCAAGGGCGACATCGCTGGTCGGTCGTTCCGTTGTTCAATGAAGCCGAACGGCAGCATGGCGTCCTGGTCGAGTTTGAAGGCACCGCGCGCCGGGCCGAACGGATTGAAGTCCGCGATCCGGACATCGTGGCCCGCCTGGGGATTGACCATTATTACCAAATCGCCCTGTATCCCCCAGATTCCCAGGGGAACCCCTTGTGGTTCTGTGTGCGCGAGATACCAGATGGTATGCCGCTTGGCGCGGATGCCCAATACGCCGAGCACGTTCGCGTGGCCGGGTTCTTTTTCAAGACCTGGGCCTATCGACGGGGGCGGTATCCGGAGGAAATCTCGGAAGGCGAACAGGGCCCGTGGCAGCTTGCTCCTTTGCTGATTGGTAAGGAAGCCGTCTGGTACCCCCCTGCCACGTCGGTGATGAATCCGCGAATCGGCATCATTGCCGGGGGGCTTTTTGTGCTGACTCTGGCTTGCGTGTGGGTTGCCATGTGGCGTTACAGTCGTGGGGATCAGGAATTCCACAGGCGGACGATTGCGAAAGAGTATGCGGTTCAGCCGGGCGTTTCCTTGGACGAAATGGGATTCGAGGCATCATCCGGTCCCGATTTCAGTTATCTTGAAGGCGAAGCTGCCGATGAGGCTCCCCCCCGGTCGGTGGTGGCGGAAAACGACGAAGACTCCCGCTGATACCCATCGACGATATCCTGGCAACGGCACACTGAACCTTGACCACCGCTCGCCGCGTAGTTACCATGGAGCAGGTGGGGGTACAGTTCGTTTCACTGTTGCTATGGAGGCCGCGCACATGACCACCCGAACTCGCGTTGACCATTTCCAAACCACGCAATCCCGGGGTTTTTCCTGGTCGCCGGGATTCCGGTGCGCAGTCCTCGTGCTGATCGCCCTTTCGCTCGTGGTACCGGTGTCTCTTGTCAATCCGGCATCCGGGCAGGAAGAAGAAAAGGAAGAAATCCCCCCGCCCAAGGACTCAATCCTGACAACCAGAGATGGGGTCGAGCTTGCAATCACCTACTACCCACCGATCAAGCCGAGCAAAGATGTCGTCCCCGTAGTATTGCTGCACAAGTTCAAGGGCAGCCGGCGCGACTACGTCGATTTGGCGAACATGCTGCAGCGAGCCGGGCACGCCGTCGTCATACCTGACCTGCGTGGACATGGCCGCAGCACCTCCGTCGTCGGATCTACCCAGACACTCGATGCGGACCGGTTGAATGCCCTCCAGATGAAAGCGATGGTGGTGAGTGACATGGAGGCGGTCAACGAGTACCTCTGGGAACGCAACAACGAGGGCGAGTTGAACGTGAACCGACTGTGCATTGTCGGGGCGGAAATGGGCGCATCGGTAGCGATGCTCTATGCCGCTCGCGACTGGAGCATTCGCCCCTACGGCTCCCTGCAACTCGGCCAGTTCGTCAAGGGACTCGTGCTCATCTCGCCCGAATGGTCCATAAAAGGCCTTAGCGTCCAGCCCGCCATGCAGAATCCGAATGTTCGCGGCGACATATCGATACTCATTGCCGTGGGCAACCGGAAACCAATCGCTGTGCGCGAGGCAAAACGCATTTACGACATGCTGAAGCCGCACCACCCGGAACCGCCGGCCAATCGTGTGGCCGACGAAAAAGACCTCTTCTATGCCGGACTGGATACGGCCCTGCAAGGAACCGACATGCTGGGCCAGGGCCTGAAACTGGAGCAGTTCATTGCCCAGTTCATCAATCTGCGTCTTGTAAAGGCGTCGAAGGCGCGCACCTTCGAATGGCAGGAACGGCGCCGCCCCCATCAATAAGGGAGTCGGCTCTCAGAATCGAGCCGAAACGGGCGACCAGCGCCCTGTATTTCGCGCCGGCGCTAAATGCGAACCCCAACACACGGAAGCCAGCCTCCGCTATCAGGAAGCCCCGCACTACCCCGAAGGAACCGTGATGGGCACCAGAGGACGCTCAATCACCTGCGATTCCGTCGGCCTTGGTGAATTGCGCGGAGGAATCCGAAGAATCTGACCGATCGGCAGGACGTCCGGATTGGCCAACACGTCGCTGTTCCACTGGTAGATTTCCAGATACCGGTCCGCCTCACCCAGATAGCGTGCAGCCAGGCTGCTGAGCGTATCGCCATCGATTACCGTGTGCGTACGCGGCGCCGCGTCCTGCCCGGCATCGGCCGACGCATGCAGGTTGGGCATTCCCACCCCGGCGGCCGTTCCCCAACTGGCATGGTCTTCCGGCGAAGGCCGGTTCCTTTCGGACATCGCAGGCATGAATCGATCGGAACCGCGCGGCGGCGGCATCTCGGCGGCATCCGGCGCAAGAACGATCGGCGCGTGTCGAGGCGGCGGATCGGACTCGGCCCCCGGAAAGAAGAGGTCGGCTTTGCGCGGCGGCTGCTGTGGCGCGGTTGGCGATGCGGACTCGGCGCGCAATTCCAACGGCCGACCGGTCGGCGCCACCGAACCGGGATCGCTCCAGAAAAGGAAGGCCAGGCAAATTGCAGTCAGCAGCACGCTGAAAGCGGCTACGGCTTTCACGCCGGGGTCCATCGCGCTAGTCCCAAGAAGTTGCGTTTCCGGCCCGCCGTGGCACTGAGAAATGCTCCTGCATCGTAAGGCGATCGGCAGAAACAGCCCAGGGACTGAAGCGTAATGACCACACGCAGCCAATACCAGCGAGCCTGGGGTACGGTCGTATCGGTCAGTAAAACGATGCGCCCAACCTGCCGAGAATGCGGCCTCTTCCATTTCTGGATGCGAACGCGCCCCGCTCGCAGTTCCGGGGTCCAGCAGCGGACTTGCACGGCTGAAAAAAGGCCACCTGCCGGCTTGCACGGTCTGGAGGAGCCGTTGCGTGAAATGCAAGACCGCTGCTGCACCCGCAGTTGCGCGTGCAGGCAGAAAGAGGAAAGACCGCCTAAAAGCGGGACTAAGAACGGGGGATGCCCCAGAAATGGGAGTGTCAGGATGCGTCGTGTCCGCCGGGCGCGGCCGGCGGACACGACACCTCCGATCGCTTATCGCTTCCTCTCGCTGCCGATCATCCAGTAGAGGAACGGCGAAGCGATGAAAACCGAGCTATACGTCCCCACGAGCACGCCAACAACCAGGGCAAACGCAAAGGCATGAATCCCCTGGCCGCCTCCGATATACAGAATGACGACCACAATCAACGTGGTCAACGAGGTCAGCAAGGTGCGACTCAGGGTCTGGTTGATACTCGAGTTGATCATGCCTGCGGTCAATTGCGGCGCCTTGCCCCGCACCTCACGAATACGGTCGAACACGACAATCGTGTCGTTCAACGAGTACCCGATGATGGTTAGGAAGGCGGCCAACACGGTCAAGCCGATCTTGAACTCCTCGATCAACAGGAAGCCCAAGGCGTTGGCGACAAAGGCGCTCAAGGCAATCACGCCCAGCGTGATCAGCACGTCGTGCACCAGCGCGACCACGGCCGCCAGACCAAACACCACGCGCTGGAATCGGAGCCAGATGTACAGCACGATGCACGCCAGGCTGAGCAGCAAGGCGTAGATCGCCCGCACACGCGTGTTACCGGCCACCTTGCCGCCAATGGTATTCGACGAGGGAAAGAACGGTTCGGTAAGGAACTCCTTGCTCACCGCGTCAAGAACCGGCGCCACCTGGCTCATCGGCATGGCAATCTCAAGACTCCACCTGTCAAAGGCCCGGCTGTCTCCCGGGGCATACGCCGGGTTGCTCAGGCGAATGGGCACCGCATCCGGATCGTGCCCCTGCTGTCCAAGCTCCTTGCAAATCGCCGATTCGAGCGTTTCATGGGCAATCGGATGGGTGAACGTCAACTCGGCCGACGTTCCACCGGCGAACTCGGCGCCGGTCGCCAATTCTGAAGATGGCTCGGCATCGGTTGCATCGGCCGCCCCGGCATCGGTCGCCCCGGCATCGGTCGCCCCGGCATCGGTAGCACTGGCAGCGTCGGCCGCCTTGTCGGCATCTGCGGCCGGTTCATCCGCCATCATCAGCACGGATGCCCAATGCAACGCACCTCCATCGGCCGTAGCGAGCAATCGGTCACTCGGCAGATCATCTCGCCGACCACTGTCGGTCGGGGCAGGTGTTTCAGCAGATTCGGCCGCAGGTTCGGCAGGCTCCGCAGGTTCAGCCGGTTCCGCAGGTTCGGCCGGATCCGTTTCCTTCGGTGCATCGGTTGCATTCGCAGGTTCGGCCGGGGTAGTTTCTTCTGCGGGCATCGCTTCCGCCGGAGCGGCAGGTTCCGCCGGAGCCGTTTCCTCGGCTGGCGCCGGAGCCTCCGCCGGAGTCGTCGGTTCGGCTGGCAGCGCAGGTTCGGCCGGGGCGGGCGTCTCCGCCGGTTCCGCCTCCGCTGCTGCAGGGGCGGCCGGTTCTTCGCCAGTCGCGGGCACGGCGCCCGGTGTGCCTTCTATGGTCTTGACGGCACTGACCGTCATGGCATTGGTGGCAAGCGTATCACCGAATTGCTCGTGAATGTGCTTTTCGACAATGTCTGTGGCATATTCGACGACCTTCCCCGTATCCGGGTCGATGACGTCCTGCTGGGACGTATTGATCATGAATCGCGTGCCTTCCTGCTCGCCCTCAAATCGCACGTCGCTCACGGCCAGGTCGGGCAGCTCGGACAATGCCTTCCGAACGTCAATAGAACGTTGCGGCTCGACAAACACGGTTTCGACCGAGACACCACCGGTGAAGTCGATGTCCAGCAGCCCCTCGCCGCGGAAATAGACGCCGATCATGCCCAGCACGATGAGCACCGCGGAACACCCGCACGTGACGTATCTCATGCCCAGGAAATCGATATTCGTACCGCCGACAATCTGCATCATTTTCAAGCTGGTGATCCAACGGCGCCGTTCTGCAACGTCAAAGACAACGCGAGCACAGAAGATGGCCGTGAACATGCTGAGCACGACCCCCAAAGTCAACGTGATGGCAAAACCGCGGACCTGATCGGTTCCCACCACATAGAGGATGATGGCCGTGATGAGCGTCGTCAGGTTGGCGTCCACAATGGTGGTTGTCGCGCGACTGAAACCGTTCCGAATGGCCATGCGCAGCGCAGCGCCACGGGCAAGCTCTTCTCGGATACGCTCGAAAATCAGCACGTTCGCGTCGACCGCCATACCCACCGTGAGCACAAGACCGGCAATGCCTGGCAGCGTGAATGCAGCCTTGACCATGATCATAATCGACACAACCAAAAGCACGTTCACCAACAAGGCAGCACACGCGACAACGCCGGCAAAGCGGTAGTACACAAGCATGAAAACGAGCACGAGCACCATGGCGACCACAATCGCAATGCTGCCGCGACGGATGGTGTCACGCCCAAGGGTAGGCCCGATCAGCATCTCGCTGATGGGCTGTTCCGTCAGGGCCGTGGGCAAACTGCCCGCCTGCAACACGCTGACCAACGCATCCACCTCTTCCTTACTGAAATGGCCCTCGATCACTCCCTGATCGAAAATCGTGCTTCTGATATTGGGAGCAGAATACAGGTACCCGTCCAGGATGATGCCCAACCGCCGCTGGAACCCGCTGGGATCCGGCAAGTTGTTGCCCGTCAGCCGGCCGAAAAGCCGCCCGCCGCGCGAGTTGAACGTGAAGTGGACGCACCGCCCACCGTGCTCGTCAGTGCTTTCCTGGGCGCGCACAAGGTAACCACCCGTCACATCGAACGGGTCATTGACCATCAAAACCTCGAGCTCCTTCTTGCCGCGCACCGTACGCACGCGGGTCTTGATGCCGGGACTCTGGGCGAAATCCGCTTCGGCATCCTCGTCCACCGGAACCCACCATGCCAGGCGTTTGCCCCCGGCGTCCAGCAGCACACGATCATCCTCATTGGCGTCCGCCAACTTGAACAAGGCGCTATGGTCCCTTTCGTTGGCGACAATGCGGAACTCCAAGGTTCCCACCCGCTGCAGGATATCCTTCAATCGCTTCAATTCGGCCTCGTCGGCCTCGGGCACGATGATCTCAACTTGCTCCGTGCCGAACTTGCGAACGGTCACTTCCTTCTGGCCGCCAGGATTGACGCGCCGGCTGACCGCAGCGACGAGTTTGTCCATATCGACATCCTCGTCGGTCTTCTTCTCCTGATCGACCTCGTAGACGAGAATCACACCACCCCGCAAGTCGACACCACGCTTAGGGGGCCAGCCTAGAACGGTAATGACCAGCCCTAGACCAATCGTCAACATGATCAGGCTCATCTTCCACCCGTGATCGGGCATCCGGAAACGGCGAGCCAGTAAGTTGCCCAGAAGCACCGAGAAGCCGATGACCACCACGACAACGAGCAACTGCACGGAAAACGGGACTACCATCTGAACGTATCCTGCTATGGTTGTGTCGAAACTACCTATCGCCAACGGCAGGTCGCCGGGCGAAAATTGTGCGATTCACGGAAAGACGCGTCTCCCCGAACGGTCCGAAGCGTCCTGTGAAAATCTACTTCGGTTTGGCGTCGTCAGATTCGTCACGGATCACCCGTGCAACGGCGCCGACGGTGACACGAATACGCGTGTTATTTCCCTCGTCCACCCGGAGCGTAATTTCGTCGCTCTCGCGCTGGACGTTCACAACAACTCCGTAAATGCCACCAATGGTTACTACTCGGTCGTTTTTCTTCACCGCGTCGAGCATTGCCTGACGCTTCTGCTGTTCGACCCGTTGCGGACGGATCAGCAGCAGGTAGAAGATCACCCCAATGGGTAGCCAGATGGTGACAACAGACATCCACCCGCCTCCCCAGCCTTCATTCTGGGCAAACAGGGCAACTTGGCTTAAAGCGTTTACCATCATCTCCCCTCGTGGAGTATCAAAATACAAATTGCCAGGGTCTGTCCAAGAAGGAGGCAAAAACCCTGCATCTCATCGCTGAATCAAAATAGGACCACACCCGATGGGAGCCAGCCCAAGTTTTCGGAAAGGCTCCCATAGCATCCACGTGTCGGACCACCCTTGCAAGAGGGGGGCCTATCGGGCTTCTGCAGCCGAGCGACCGCGGCGCCAACGAGCCCGCCCAATACCTGGACCATGCATCGTAGCCCAGTATCATAGCCGTCCGAGCATCCCATGGCAACCCAAGCGTTCACACCGCCGAAGGCAGATACAGACAGCCCTCCAATTGGCCTGCTACAATCGCCACGAACGTCAAAGCGGCCCGCCGGGACTACGGTTCCCCGGAACCCGGAGGTTTCACCTCAGGCGAGCGATTGGGATCTCGGGTCAGCGCCAGACGATCGATTCGCGCGCCGGGCTCGCGAACACGGAGAATTAGTTCAACGGCGCCTGCCGGCAGGTCGAGTGGGACAGGTTCGCGCGAGGGATGGTTGTCAAACCGCCGCCACGACCACACGGGCGCCGCGCCGGCATGCCAATCGGCCTGCGATGCGATAGCGCCTTGCGAGCCATGCACCTGCACGTAGAAACTATCGGTCTCTGAATCGGTTGCGAGGATCCGGCCCCAGAGCCAGTAGCGGCCGGGTTCCGGTGCGCTAAGCAGCCAACGCACACTGCCGAACCGAGCGGTTTGGTACGACGCACGATTCGAGCCTACGAACGCGCCGCCGGAGGCATCGGCATCACTCCCCTTTTCCATACCGCCGAAACATAGCCCTTCCTCGGCTTCGAAGCCAAAATCTCCCTCGACCGGCAGGTTCAGCACAGGCATTGTCTTGGCCCCTTCCACATACTGCCGGACGAAGGGCAAATCGGCCAGAATCTGCCGCCCTACCGGTTGGCCGTCGATTTCGAGGATGGCATCGGTTGGCGGCGGATCGAGTGTCACTCGATCCATCCCCGCGAGGGATTCAGAGAAATCGATCCCAACCGGCCCCTCAACGCCTGGCGCCCGGATGGCGAAATGCCTTAGCCAACGCAGTTCATTTTGGGCCCGTTCCATCGGTACTTTGTGCGTCACGTGCACGTGCGGTTGGGCGGCGGTGAACTCGCGGCGCCATCGCGCAAATGCGGCGTCGTCGGCAAGACCACTCCCAATGCGCACCCAGAAACACGCAGCCGCCTGCTCGCCCTGGTCGTGGATTGCGTCGTGATCGACCGATAGGCGAAGGGCGCCGTGCGAATTGCCGTCGTCGACCACGGCTGTACTTGCCGCCCATCCATCGCGACGTCGGGCGAAAAGCACCCGGATGCCGACTGCCGCCGCTGCATACCGCACGACCACGGTTTCGCCAGGCAGAACGGTAGCCTGCCTGCGGCCCTCGTCGCCAAAGGTGACTTGCCGGTCGCCCACGAAAAGCCCATCGTGGTTGCGGCGGAAGACGAAATGGCTTTTCAGGCCCGTTCGTTCGGGCTCGTTCAGGTCCTCCTCGCGATAGACGACCAGCCCGAGTGCGTCCGGCCCCCGCTGGGCGCCGGCCCAGAAATACGGCAAATGCAGGGCTTTTCGATGGCCTGCTTGCCCCGTTGCATAACGCTTGGCGCCATAAGGATCATCGCGCCCATCGGCAATGAAGTAGCAGCGAACCGTCGAGGGATCGCCCGGCAAGTCCACCGCCAAGGGCACGTCCTGCCTGCCGTAATAGGCCGAGGCAATGCTCAACGCGATGTCGGGCAAGAGGTACGCCGAGCGGGTTTGCGTCAGTCCTTCGCCCCAACGTTGGCGCACGCGCCGCGGAAAGCGTGACGCCAACTGCCGGGCCGCGGCCGGAAGCGACCAATCGTCGCCCAACGTATCGGCATGATGCACCCCCACACGCACCGTCTCGTTGGTCCAGCCGGCCAGTGCAATTCGTTTATCCAGCTCCCCTGTTCCGTGCAGATAGTCGTAACTCCGGCTGTGCGCGCCGGCGACACGTTGGGCCGGCGGCCACCAACTGGCGCCGATATCCGTAGCCAGGAGGTTCAGCATACTCTCCGCCTGACGCCGCCCTTCGGCCCTGTCGGCCCGCGCTGCGATCCATCGCAGCCCGTCGAGGTTCACCGCATAGTAGGTGGGGCTCACGTACTCGGTGATGCCGTACTTCCACGTCCAGAGGCAGATGTCCTTCAAGCGGCGATACCCCTCCTCAGCTACCGCAGGGTCTTCCAGGATTTCCCCGAGAGCGATGAGGTTCGACGCGTTCAAAATGGCAATGTTCGTGTACCAGACCGGAACCTGGCGTTGCATGCACGCCTGGGCGCCCAGCGTCATCACGCGGTGGAGCGAAGAAACGACAGTCGGCTCCAACTCCGTTCGATGCCGCGTCCAAAGACGCGTGGCCGTTTGCATGACGAACTCAACCGAATTCGGATCGGTTACCTCGCCATCTCGCCAATACCACCAAAGATTCCCATGATCAGGGCTTTCAGGATCGTCCTGCTGCATGTGTTCGGTCAGTTCCATCAGTCGCGGCAGGCGTTCCAGGTGGGCGTTCGCCTGGGCCAGGATGAGCGCATAAGACATCACCGCGCGAGCCGAAGTGTCGTCGTGGGGCGGTTCCAGCCCGATATAGCGTTCCCAGCAACGCTCGGTCCGTTTGCGGGCTTCCGCGAACAGTCGGGTGCGCAATGCGTCCGTTTCCTCGCCGCCATAGGCAACCGACCAGGCATGGCACGGCCCCACGGCTGCCAACAGGATCAGGATGGATCGAAGCCGCAAACTCAACATACGTTCGTCCCTCTGCGTCGAATGGCCCCTAATCGATCGTCGGTTTCGGGCCCGGACTGCCTTTCGAGCAACTGCTCATTTGTGCCGGTCCATGGCGATCGGAGACCGCCCGCAATGCACGTGGTTGGGAATCCTTCGCAACCACGCCTTGGCAGTGGACGATTCCTCGTTTGCGGATTCGCCCCAACAGGCGCGTTCAGCCCGCGGCAGGTACTCCCCCCTCCTGATCGGCTCGCCATACTTCGCGCGTTTCGACATCCATGGCCGTCAGCCACCCCTCTCCATAAATCCACGTGTCGAGGCAAATCAGGTGGCCAAGGTCCAGAATCTCGGACGTTGCTTTCTGCGCTGAATGCCCGACAATCGCGATCTTTCCGGATTGGTGGGGTTCAGGTACGCGCCCGCGCAACGATTCCCACAAGAGGGTCTCGTCCGACTGCTCGGCCAGCGGTTGATCGGCCACGTAGTTGGCGTGCGCGAAGAAATATCGCGAAGTCTCGAAGAATCTCTCGCAATTCCTCAGAAACTCAAGGTGTTCTGCCGGGACATTGGCCAATTTGCCCCCATACGAACCCAGGGTTTCCCCCCCGCCAAACGCCAGCCAATCGACAAACCACTCATCGCGACCTTCGCATACCTGTAAGAACAACTGGTCGTGGTTCCCCAGAAGCGGCACGAGCCGGCAGCGATTCTGCAAGTCGATGAGCGTATCAAGCACCCCGCGACTGTCGGGACCGCGATCGACATAGTCGCCCAAGGTAACAAGGGTATCGCACGGTTGAGGCGCAATCGCATCCAACACGGCGTGCAACGCCGCCGAATACCCGTGGATATCTCCAATGGCGATCAATCGCGGCGAAATCGTCGCGTTCAAGTTCATAGGCAGGCTTCTCTCTGAAAAACGATCTATCTTGCATAGTAAACAGCAGCCCTGGCAGGATCAAGTCGGACGCGATGGCGTCCCCTCTTGATTCTTAGCCGTCTACCCATAGAATAGCGATGGATTGGCGTACGAAGTTCCCGACGGACTCCGGACGCTTCGCGACCCAGCCCTCGCCCGGCTGCGCGGGGGGCACAGGCGTTTCGCGTCAATCCTGCCGCTCAGGCTGTGCACGACACGCGTCGTACCGAACATCTTGGAATGGGGAAGGCTGAAGAGGAGCGATGCAAGCAATGCGGTTCCTTGGACGTTGTGCGCTTGTTCTCGGAGTCGGACTGCTGGTCGGATTGGTTGTTTGGGCAGGCTTTTTCCGCAGCGATTCCCGCGCGAAGACACTTACGGTCGCAGTAACGATCGCTCCGCAGGCGAACCTGGTCGAGCAAATCGCAGGAGACCGTGTCCTAGTTCAGATTGCCGTGCCGCCGGGCCAGGATCCGCACACCTTCTCGCCTTCGCCAAGAGAGGTCATGCGACTGGGGCAGGCATCCGTCTACTTTCGTATCGGGCTCCCCCTGGAAGACCCGCTACTCCCGCGGATCGGCGGTGGAAAAGCAGCCATGCGGGTCGTCGACACGACTGCCGGAATCCCGCACCTCGACGATGCCCCGCAGCACTCGCCCCGCGCCGACCATGATCATCACGACGACCATGATCATCACGCCGACCATGATCATCACGCCGACCATGATCATCACGCCGACCATGATCATCACGGCCACAATCATCACGGCGATTGCTGCGCGCACGGCGGCCGGCCGGATCCGCACGTCTGGCTCGCTCCGATGCTACTGATGATCCAAGCGCAACACATCACCAAGGCGCTTTGCGAAGCCGATCCGTCGGGCGCCGAAACCTACCGCGCAAACCTTCAATCGCTGAAGATCCGTTTGGAGCAAGCCGACACCGAGATTGCCGAGATGCTTGCGCCCTACGCGGGCCGTGCGTTCTATGTGTTCCATCCGGCGTTCGGGCACTTCGCCCATGCCTACGGACTGCGCCAGATTCCGGTCGAAATCGAGGGGAAGTCTCCCAGCCCGCGGCAGTTGCTCGCGCTGGTCGAGCAGGCGAGGGCCGATCAGGTGAAGGTCCTGTTCGTTCAGCCGCAATTCGACCAGCGGAGTGCGCAGTCGGTCGCCTCGGCTATTGGCGGCTCGGTGGTGGCGATCGACCCGCTCCGGAAAGACGTCGTCGCCAATCTCAAAGACATGGCCACGGCGCTCCAGCAGGGCCTGGAGCAATAGGGCAGGGGGAACCGCACGTGCCAGACGGACCGGTCATCGACGTTCGTAACGTTAGCTTCGCCTACGCGGCGGCCACGGTGCTCGAAGACGTTTCGTTTCGGATCGAACCGCACGAATTGATCTGTATTGTCGGCCCCAACGGCGGCGGCAAGACAACCCTGGTCCGATTACTGCTCGGGCTGCTGCATCCCACTCGTGGAGAAATTCGGGTATTGGATACGTCACCGGAGCGAGCCCGGCTGCGGATCGGTTATATGCCGCAGCATCTGAATCACGATCCGCAGTTTCCGGTAACGGCCATGGACATTGTCCTAATGGGGCGACTGGGGCGGGGCGGCGTCTGCAAGACGCTCGGCTGGTACAATCGGACCGATCGGCAAGCTGCGCTCGAGGCGCTCGAGCGGGTGGACATGGCAGCCGATGCCAAGGAAGTCTACTCGACCCTTTCCGGAGGGCAGCGGCAGCGAATACTAATCGCCCGCGCCCTGTGCTGCCAGCCGGAGATTCTGCTGTTGGACGAGCCCACGGCCAATGTCGATGCCCTGGGCGAGAGCCGGCTGCTCGACCTGCTCAAGCAACTCAGCCGCCAAATGACCATCGTGACCGTCTCGCACGATCTCGGCCTGGTCTCGCATCTGGTCGAACGGGTCATCTGCGTCAATCATCGCGTTTTCACGCATCCGACGCGCGATATCGACGGCCAGGTTCTTGAAGAGTTGTATGGAACCCAGCGGCGCGTGGTCCATCACGCCCAGACCACCCATGGAGATCAGACCCATGGGTGAGTTCTTCGAAGCGTTGCTCGACCCCGAAATTGCCCTGCTGCGTTATGCCCTTGTCGCCGGGTTGTTGGCGAGTGTCGCCTTCGGGATTGTCGGGTGTTATGTCATTACGCGCCGGATCAGCTACATCGCCGCGGCCGTATCGCATTGCGTGCTCGGGGGCATCGGACTGGGGCTCTACGCACAGACCGTGATCGGCCTTACATGGTGCGATCCGCTGTACGGAGCGATAGCCGCCGCCCTGCTGGCTGCCGTTGCCATTGGGCTGATCAGCCTGCACGCGCGACAGCGAGAAGACACGGTCATCAGCGCCATCTGGACCATCGGCATGGGAGTCGGGCTGCTGTTTCTGTACAAGACGCCGGGCTACAATGAACCGATGGTCTACCTGTTCGGCAATATCCTCTATCTGACAGCCCACGATCTGTGGCTGATTGCCGTGCTGGATAGCGTGATTGTGGTCCTGGCGCTGGGGCTCTACAACAAGTTCGTTGCGATCTGCTTCGACGAGGAGTTCGCCCGACTTCGCGGCGTTCGCACCCAGTTGTTGTACGTCCTTCTGCTGTGCCTGACGGCCCTGTGCGTCGTATTGATGGTCCGCGTGGTCGGCATCGTGATGGTCATCGGACTGCTGACGCTCCCGGCGGCCATCGCAGGACAGTTCACCCACCAGCTCAAGCAGATGATGCTTGTGGCCGTGCTGGTCTGCATGATCTTCGTCACCGTCGGACTTGCCCTGAGCTTCGTTCTGGATTTGCCCACCGGCCCGGTGATTGTATCGCTGGCGGCACTGGGCTATCTGGCGGCCGCACTCGGGACTCGCGTGCGATTGCGACACACCGGATCGCCATGACCTCCTGTCCTGCCCGTCCGAACGTTATAATCTCCCTTGAGAAACGACTCGAGCGTCCCTTAGGTCACAATTTCCAGGCTCTTCATGTCCACCCCACCTCCTCCATCCAACCGTCCTCGTCAGGTTTCGCCCGGCCGGGTCGCCGGTGTGGACTTCGGCACGGTCCGTATTGGAATTGCGCTGAGTGATCCGGACCGGACCTTGGCCAGTCCCTACGAGAACTACACGCGCCGCAACAAGCAACTGGACGCCAGGTGGTTCCAGAACCTGACGGCCGAAGAAGACATCCGTCTGTTCGTCGTCGGGTTGCCCCTCCACCTGGACGGAAACGAAAGCCAGAAATCGGCCGAGGCAAGGCAATTCGCTCAGTGGTTGCATGAAACCACCGGCATTCCCGTGGAGCTGTTCGATGAACGGTTCACCAGCGTGGAAGCCGAGTATCTGCTGTTGGACGCCCAGTTGACCAGTCGCCGGCGCAAACGTCGCCGTGATATGCTGGCCGCCCAAATCATGTTGACGGCCTATCTCGATTCCGCCCGTTCGCGCGACGCCTGATTAGGCAAGCTTTTCGGAAACTTCCTTCAATGCCGGCCGTAGGGGTTGCCGATGCTCTTGCAGGAGAGCGCGGTCTTGAGGATTAGTACGGCGTCAAACCTTTCCCAGATTCCCGCATCAGACGCCTCATCCTCGAATCCGTTGCTCCATCCTGCATAAAGACGACCCAACCGCAGGCATGGCCGTGTCTGCGAGATGCACCTTTAGGGGGGAAATATGATGGTCCGCCGTATGTTGCTTGTACTTGCCTGCGTCGCCGTGGCGTGGGGCTTGATGTTTGTGTCCGACGCCGAGGCCCAGCAGGCCTATCAGCAGCAGTGGGGCAGTTCCTACAGCAGCCAGGATTGGAACCGGCTGTACCACTATCCGTACGTGTGGTATCCGCAGAACTTCTGGGGCGAAGAGTACTACCGCAGCAGCGACGACATGTACTACCGTTACCCGGCGGAAATGCGCATTCCCGTTTACAACCGGCAGTGGCACAACCCCTATCCGGAGACACTGCCAGAGTGTCCCACCCGCCGCATCCACCCGGTGGAGCCGCGCCGCTACCACAAGGGGCACCATTTCCAACTCGACGTATTCTAGCCTGCCGCCCGATCGTATCCGAGAGACAGTCCCAGTCCTTTGCGGGGTCGGTGGACATTGCATCTGCCGCACCGCAAAGTGACCGGGGCTGTCTTTTTTTCCGTATGGCGTAGTCTGCACCAGCGTCTCTTCCTCATAGGGCCCTGGTCCGCCCTCGACTCGCGACAACCCCCACCGTAAGATATTGCATGCTGGCCAAACGTGGCCTGAAGCACCAGAAGGGAAGGGGGCGACATGAGCGCGATGGCAGAGTTTTCGATCTTCCCCTTGGATAAGGGCGACAGTCTGAGCGAGTATGTCGCCCGGGCCGTGAAGATCGTCAAAGACAGCGGACTGACCTATCGTCTTGGGCCCATGGGCACCTCAATCGAAGGCGAATGGGACGAGGTCATGCGCGTGATCGACAACTGCTTTGAAGAGCTGAAACAGGACTGCGGGCGCATCCACCTGACAGTACGTATCGACTATCGTGAAAAGGGCGGCGCTCGCATGGAACGCAAGGTGAAATCTGTGGAAGCGCACCTCGACGCTTGACACCAACAGTTGGGCCAGGAAATGATCCGGTCCGTCACCCGTTCCAGCCTGTGCGACAGAATTCGTAGAAGATCTCGGCTGCCGACTGTAACTGGTCAATGGCCACCCATTCGTCGCGAGTGTGTGCCTGCTCGATGTGGCCGGGTCCGAAGACTACCGACGGAACACCCCCAGCCGCATAGACGGCCGCGTGGGTCCCATAGGGAACGCCTACGCGCCGGCATGGACCTGCGGTCTGCCGAATGGTCTCCATGAGACGGTCGGCAAGCGGTCCGTTGTTGGCATCGGAAAGGGCCGGCCCGTCGAGGTTCGCCGCGTCGTGTTCCACCGGGAACTCGGCGCCGAGGGCGGAACGCACGTACTCGATCGCCGCCCGGCGCGCCTCATGGTGATCTTCGCCCGGAAGGACGCGGCGGTCGATTTCGATGGTGCACCGGTCAGGCACGGTGTTCACGCTGACGCCGCCCTGGATCGTGCCGACGCTGAGTGTGGCCGATCCGCATAGCGGATGGGCCCCCATCTGGCCAACCTCGTCGCGAGCGTACTGCTCGAAAACCGAAAGCACACGAGCCATCCGGTAGATGGCATTGTCGCCTGCCTCCGGATGCGCACTATGTGCCGCACGCCCCCGCGTATGGCAACGCCATCGCACCATGCCTTTGTGGGCAACCACCACATTCAGACCGGTCGGCTCGGCAATCAGGGCGCAATCGGGCCGTCGCGGGACGATGCCTCCGGCCGGGGTCTTCAACCGCGTTGCCAGCGCTTCCGCCCCCGTGAATCCATACTCTTCATTGACCGTACACGCCAGAAGAATTGAAGGCATGCCTGCCGGACGCTCCTCGGCCAGCCGCGCAACGGCCGCGATCATCGCCGCCATCCCGCCTTTCGTATCGCAGGCGCCGCGGCCGTACACCCGCCCGTCGCGTCGCTCGGGCCGGAAGGGATCGATCGTCATGCCGTCGACAGGCACGGTGTCCTGGTGCGCATCGAACAGAATGAGTGGTCCGCCCCGTTGGGCCGGTATCTCCCCTTCGAGCAAAGCGAGCAGGTTCTCGCGTCCCGGCTCTGCCGGCTGCCGTTCGGTGCGCACCCCCAGCCGCTTGAGGATCGACTCCAGGGCATCGGTGAGCCGAGCCTCGCCGTAAGGAGGCCCGTCAACCACCCGCCCCATCGGATTCACACTCGGGATTGCCACCAATTCGCACAGAAGGTCGACCGGGTCAAGCAACACAACGGTTCCTCCGGAAGGCTTTCAAGCCATTATTGACGTAAACCAAGCTGTTTACCCGACGGGCAACCGCCCGTCAAGACTCCTGAGGCCGGCAACTTGACGAAAGCCCCCACGCCTGGGTATACTCGTAAGTTTGTCTGTCAGTGTCTAGCCTTTTTGCGATCAGGAGTTTGTGCATGCAGGGGGATTCGAGTAACGGCCACAAGGTAACCCTTTTCAGCGGACAGAACATTCCCCTGGAACTGCACAAGGTGCGGGTTGTCCAAAAGTTGTTCTTGCTGCCTATCGAACAGCGGCTTCGTGCAATCCGGGAGGCAGGCTTCAACTCGTTTCTGTTGAATACGAAGGACACGTTTCTCGACATGCTGACCGACTCGGGCTGCAACGCCATGAGCGATCGGCAGATTGCGGCCATGATGGTCGCCGACGACGCCTACGCCGGCAGCCAAAGCTACCTGCGGATGGAAAGCAAGGTGCAGGAGCTGTTCGACAAGCATTTCGTTCTTCCGGTCCACCAGGGCCGGGCGGCAGAGAATATCATCGGAAAGACGTTCATTCAACCGGGCGATCATATTCCGATGAACTACCACTTTACGACCACGAAGGCACATTTCGAACTGAACGGCGGAACGCTGCACGAGATCTTCGGCGACGAGGCCCTAAAGATCAAGAGCGACCACCCCTTCAAGGGGAATATGGATATCCAGAAGCTCCGCAACCTGATCGACGCCAAGGGGAAGGACAAGATCCCGTTCATCCGGCTGGAGGCGGCGACGAACCTGATCGGCGGGCAGCCGTTCTCCATGGAGAACATGCGCGAGGTTCGCAAGGTGGCGGACGAGTTCGGCATCATCATCGTGCTGGATGCAAGCCTTGTCGGCGAGAACGCGTATTTCATCAAGCAGCGCGAAGCCGGCTACGCGAACAAGTCGATTGCCGAGATTCTTCTGGAAATGTCGTCTCTGTCGGATCTGGTCTACTTCTCGGCGCGCAAGCTCAGTTCGTCGCGCGGCGGCGTGATCTGCACGAACGACGAGTCGCTGTACCTGCGGATGCGCGATCTGGTTCCGCTGTTTGAAGGGTTTCTCACCTACGGCGGCATGTCGGTTCGCGAGATTGAAGCGATGGCCGTCGGCCTGGACGAAACGCTGGACGACCAGATGATCTGCCAGTCGCCGTCGTTCATCGACTACTTCGTGCGCAAGATGGACGGGATGGGCATTCCCGTGGTCACGCCCGGCGGCGCCCTGGGCGCCCACGTCGACGCCATGGCGTTCCTCGATCATGTGCCGCAAACCGAGTATCCCGCCGGGGCGCTCGTCGCCGCGTTCTATCTGGCGTCGGGGGTTCGAGGCATGGAGCGAGGCTCGATCTCGTCGGTGCGCGACGAACAGGGGAACGACCTGCTGGCCGATATGGAACTGATGCGATTGGCATTCCCCCGCCGCGTCTTCACCCTGTCGCAAATCGACTACACGGCCGACCGGTTGGCCTGGCTGTACGAGAATCGGAAACTCGTAGGCGGCTTGACCTGGGATCACGAGCCGAAGGTGCTCCGCTTCTTCCTGGGCCGCCTGAAGCCCTGTTCCGACTGGCCCGAGAAGCTCCTGGCCAAGTTCCGGCAGGACTTCGGCGATAGCCTGTAACCACACGGCGTCACCTTTCCTCCAGGTACAACGATGGCGAGGGCGCGAACACCGGCAACCGAACTGGCGCGGCGGCTGAACGCCAGTGACGGACCGCTCTACGTGGTCGACGCCCAGTACACGCTCGTCTTCCTCAACACGGCCGCGCAAACCTGGTTGGGTGCGGCGGCCGAGAGTTTGCCAGGAACCCGCTGCGCCTACACGACGGCGCCGCCCAACGATGGGCCCGGCGCCGTCGCCGCCGGGCTCTGTCCTCCGCCGGAGGCCATGGCAGGCGAAACGGTGGAGGCGAGTGTCGCCGTCCCCTCGCCGGGCGGACATCTGGTCCGTCGACGCGCCCGATTCCTGCCGCTGGGAACCACGCCGGAAAATGTGCTCGGTGTGGTGGCCATGGTCCTGCCCGAAATGCCGTCGGCCGCACCGGCAGAACCGCTCGCAACCGAGCCCGAAAAGGAACTGGGGCCCCTCGGCCTGCACGAACTGCTCCAACGCTTCCGCACCGAGGCCGCCGCCCGGTATGGCGCCGATCGCCTCATCGGCTCGAGCCCCGCCATGCGGCTGGCGCGCCGGCAGATCGAATTGGCCGCAGGTTGCCGGGCCAGCGTCCTGCTGCTGGGCCCGCCGGGCAGCGGCCGGCGACACACGGCCGCGGCCATCCACTATCGGGCCAAACGCGCCGACTCCGGATCGCTGGTCCCGCTTCAGTGCGGTTCCGTTCCGGCCGAGTTGGTCTACTCGACCCTCCAGGCAATGAGCACCGCAGAGCGAGGTCCGGACACTTCCCCGAGAACCGTATTGCTGTGTGATGCCGACCGGATTCCCACAGAGATTCACGGCGCCTTGGCGCGCACGATGGCGAAACCGTCGTTTACGCCAAGGATCATGGCCACGGCCGAGCAGTCGCCGGTCGAATTGGCCCGGCGGGGCAAGTACGAACCCGAATTGGCTTCGCTGCTTGGGACGATCACCATCGAACTGCCGTCTCTTGCAGAACGGCGTTCCGATTTGCCTGCACTCGCGCAGTTGCTGGTCGAGGAATGCAACGCGCGCACCGACCGGCAACTGGGCGGGCTCGCGCCGGAGGCAATCGACCTGTTGATGAGCTGTCGGTGGCCGGGCAATCTCGACGAGCTGGCTGGCGTGATCGAGAAGGCCCACCGGGCTGCATCCGGGCCGATCATCCAGGCCGACGACCTTCCCGCCTCCGTTCACCTTGGCCGCCAGGCAGCCGGTACGCCTGCCCGACCCAAGGAAGAGAGGATCGTCCTGGACGAGTTTCTCACACGTATCGAGCGCGAGTTGATCCGCCGCGCCCTGGCGCAGTCGAAAGGGAACAAGGCCAAGGCCGCGCGGCTTCTGGGACTCACCCGTCCGCGTCTCTACCGGCGCATGGTCCAGTTGGAACTCGAACCGTAGGGCAGAGGAGGGGAGGCGCCGTGACCGCACGATTGATCATTGCCGAACGGTCCGGCTTCTGGGCAGCGGCGTTGCGTATCGAATTGCAGGAAACGGGCGTGCGACTGTGGGAAGCCGGCCCGCGGCCCGCATTGCCCGACCTTCTCGCAAAATCGCCTGCCAGTTTCCTCATTCTCGAACTCACGGCAGGGAACGCCGCCTGGACGATCGACGCATTGGAGCAACTGGAGTTCCGTTGGCCGAATGTCCGGGCGGCCATTGTCGCCCACCGGAATCTGGCCGAATACGAGTGGCTGCTGCGAGAAGCCGGGGCGATGCACTTCCTCACCTCACCGCGCAGGCTCGCGCCGCTGGTGGACCTTGCCTGCCGCCATCTGGCCGCCGCCCCCACCCCCAAGCAAACACTTTCCGACCGCATCTGGGCAACCTTGCCCTGGGGCGAAACGCGATAGGACCCACCCCGCATCCGCCCCAACCACCCCATCCACTCCCTCAACGAACGGAAACAAGCGATCATGCATAGCACCTGCCGATTCCTCGTGCGTAGTCTCTCCTGGACCGGGGTCGTGTCCCTCGTAGCCGTTGCCGCCACGGCCGGGCAACCCATGCTCATCATCAACGAGGACAACGACCACTACTTCAAGAAGAGTCATTCAACTGGGTTTACTTCCCACTCGACAAGCCGGCCTTCCGCCCGATCCTCGACAAGGGTCTGGCCGAGGACATTGTGATGAACGCCGCGCGACGTCACCCCTTGTGCTACCGCGACACGGCGCCCAAGGACTTCCCCAACGGTGCACAACTGCCGAAGACGCTCGATAAGCCGGTCACCCTCGTGATTCCAACGGGCAAGATGCCCTCGTCCGGCAGCGTTTCGGTCGTCATCGGCCTGGCCGACAAGCCCGCAGTCCGCGACGCCGTATGTACCGCCCAGCTAAACGGCAGTCCGGCCACCGCATGCGCCGACGTTGAAGGCCCTCTCGGCCGGTACGGCGCAAAGACAGTCCGTGCGCTCCGTTTCGACTTCCCCTTAAGCACCGCGCACGACGGCAGCAATACAGTCATCCTCGAACCGGCCGGCAGCGCCCCCCAACAAATCATCTGGGCCGAACTCGACTTCCAGCCCTGACTTGTTCTGCAGAACGGATGACTACATGAACTTGTAGATCAAGGCAATCGTAATCTGCTCTGCCTGCGATTTCGGATCCGGCACTTTGCCGACGAGAATATCGCGGGCACTGTCGATTTTCGCTCTGGTGTCCGCGTCAAGCATCGTTTCGCCCTTTGAGCTGCCGTGTTCCCGTCGCGACGGTCAGCACCTGCATCTGGCGGATGGCGTCTGTGTGGATGCGGTAGTTGAGCTTGGAAAGGGTTCGGTTCAGGTTCCAGGCTAGGGATAGGCGGTTGTTCTCGTCCTCTTTGAGGCGTTGAAACTCCTTGATTAGGAAGAGCTTGAACTCAACGGAGATCCAGGAGGCAAACTCGAAGGCAATGTCCTTGTGGGCAAAGGTGCCGCCGTAGCGGCCTGGTTTAGAAAGCAAACCGACCGCGCCGGTAGCCTGCACCCATTGGCGTGGCGTCAGAACAAAGCTGTTCAGGCCGGCCCGGTTTCTAAACCCCTCGAATTCGAGGGGATTAAAACCGGGGTTATTGAGCCGCTCCCATGTGCCCAGGAATTCTATGGTGTTGCGGTTTCTGAGCCAGTTCTGGATGACGTGGTCGGAGCGGTCCGGTTCCTTGTGCTTGGCGATGTCGGTAAGGGAGATGTAGTCCTCTTGTTCTCGGGCCATCACCGTGACAGCCGTCCCTTGGACCATAACCGTAGCTTTGCGTGTCTTCACCATGCGATTCTCCTATGCCGCAAACTGGTTCAGTGATACGTAGTCCTTTACGTACTTCTCGAAGAACTTGCGGTCGATCCTCATGCCGTAGACCGGCGCCGGTTTCTCAACGTAGCCCTTCAAAGGATCAAGGGCCAGTTTCGTGTAACCCGGGGCGTTCCTCCGCCGCCACCACCGGCTCCCTTGATGGGCGGGAGGTCGATGATCTCGTCGTCAAAGAAGCGCCAGCCCGACCTTCTGAGCAGGTCATTGACTCGAATTCGAGCTTGTGCTTCTCTGGTCATTGAACGGCATCTCTTATCAAGCCGACGTTCGCCCGTGTCCGGCCGGCGAATCCGGTGGAATGAATCCACGATAGCAGACTTGGCTCTGTTCGGTCTTTCCGTGTCCCGAGGACTGCCGATGATCCTACCACCTAGATTGTTTATCGGCAAGAGGCCAGAAGAGCCGGTGCGACTGCTTTCATCCACTCAAAACCCCAGAATGACGCTCCCGACACCTCGCGTATTTCCCGCGTGCCTGCCCCAGAGTGCATTTGCGACGATCGAGCCCAGTTGACTGGAGGCCTGATCTTGGCGCGACGGCCAGGCATGGCTTTCTGCGTGACCTATGGCTACCAGAACGGTGCAAGGAGTATTTCCGTGAAAAAGTCGCAATGAACTTGCGGCCGTCCGTTGCACCAAGATCGCCGACATGTTTGGCCACAATCCCCAGTGCGTCCAAATGTCGCACCGCGTTGCGAGGCAAGCCTTGATCCAACAGCAACCTCATTGCACTGCCCGCAATTCGACCACCTTGTCGTCAAGATTCGCTGCCGCGTATTCGAGTGCCTGCCGAATATCTTCATCCTCAAGTTCCGGATACTCGGCCCGCAAGTCATCCCGTGAGGGATACATAGCCAATGCCTCAAGCACACGTCGAACCGTCAATCGCATCCCCCGCACACAGGGCTGACCGTTCCTTGTTTCCGGATCGAACGTGATTCGATCGAAAGCAATCATCATTCTCACTCCCAACAATACGCTCGCAATTACCGATCGCCTCTATTGTGCTCGCTTGCCGCAACACAGCCCAGCAAAAGGAACACACTCACATCCTTCCTGCCGCAAAGGGGCAACCCGCTCGCTTTCGGCAATCATACCGCGCCCCACAACACACGCAAAGATGGGTATGCCATCCCAGAACCTGACTCCCGATCCAATGTTGCCGTTTCCCACACAGAATGCAATGGTCCGAAGGTCGCATACGGAAACACCGCACATCGGCGCCTACTGCCCGAGCTCGGATATCCCTGCCAATGGATCATGTCCCGTCTCTCCATCCCGGCTGTGCCTGGCCAGATAAGCCCATACTCTTGAATTGATGTCGCAAGGAAGGGCCCAGCGATGCCCGATTCCTTCGAGTAGCCAGAACTCGGTGGGATGGCCTTCCCGTTCGAAACAGTCGTGGGCCTCGCGGACGACCTCTGGCGGAATCTGGCGATCCACGGAACCTGCAACGAACGCAATCGAGCATTTCCTCGGCGCGTGAATCCCCGTCGTAGGAAGCGGCTGCGGCAGCCAGCCGGAATGCACCACGGCAGCCGCCAGACGTTCGCTCCGTCTGGCAGCCAACAGACAGACGAACGCGCCGCCCTGAGACACCCCGACGGCATAGATACGCTCAGGATCGGCCCGATAGTGGTCGATAAGCTCATCGCACAGTGTCTCGAACATCTGCAGATCTGGTTCGATACACTCCGGATTGCCTTCCGGAATAAAGGGCGGCCAGCCAAGGTGCCGTCCCTGCGGATAGACGACGTACACGCAAGCGTCGGCTGCAAGCCGGTCGAGTTGCATGTACTCGGCGGCCTGTTCGGTCGTATCCAAGGCGCCATGAAAGGCAAATACAACCGGGATTCGCCCCTTATCAGGTAACGCGTTCGGCACGACCAGCCGATACGTATAGGTGTACTCGCCGACCTCAATCGTCTCCTCGGAAAACACCGTTACCGCCGGCTTCCCCAACCAATACCAGACAGCACTAACCACAGCCAGAAGAGCAGCCAATAGCCCACACCATCGCAAAAGTCCGTTGGTGCAAAACGGCCGTTTCACGCTTTCTCCCTCATTGGGCCAGCGCCGCTCGAATCGCCTTGACCTGATCGACTTGCGGCTCGGCGAAGGCGCCAATGGGACCGCCATGCGGGTCCATGTTGGGTCCCATGTCGAGCGTAAGGACGCCTTGGTTCGCCACCACGGCGCGAGCCCAGGCAACCCATCGCTCCGTCGGCTCGCGCACGTCGCGCCGGCCCCACGTGGAACCGACGAAAGTGAGCGCGTGCCACTGCGACCCGTCCAGCCAACGCGACTCGGGCACGATGTCGAACGGATCGTTCAATTCACCGGCCGTATAGTCTTCCGCCTCGGTGTAGTGGATCATCTTCACGCCCGGATTGAACGTGACGATGGATCGGGGGTTACCATGCTTCGCCGCCGCAGCATAGAGACCGGCAATCTCTTCGTTGAACTGAACGTGCTGGTAGGCCCCGTCGAACCACCAGCCGCACACCTTATCGCCGTAGCGGTCGGACCACTCCTGGATGACGCGGGCCCATTTCCGGGCGAACACCAGATCGATGGGCTGATCCTTCGGACCTTGGGGAAGCCCGTACGCCGCCTGGGCCCGCACGTCGCGGTTGGGCGTCTGGCACGGCAAGTACAGCATCAGGCGAATGCCCTTCCTGTCGAGCGTCTGGTGCAGGTCCAAGGGTAGATCGCGTTCGGAACACCGTGTGCCCGGCGCGTAACCGGTTACCTGCTCGTACTCACGATTCGGCGCGTTGAAATACCCGGAGTTCTGCCCCAACGTGAACACGAAGTACTTCACACCCATCGCATCGAGCTGCTCGGCCAACGCATCGACATCAAACTGGTCAACCAGCTTGAATTGCTCATCGGACGACGGCAGGAAGTGCATGAACGCACCGTAGCGTGCTTGCTGAAGCCAATCTGTATTGGGACTGTTCGATTCGGCCCTTATCCCGCCGGAGGCCAAGACAGAACACCATACGGCTACCGACAATACCGGGAGGGTGAATAGACATCTCATCGGGGGGCATGCTCCGTGATGTTTGTGGGTTTTCCCGCCAAAACTGAGGACGCACCAGAGGCAGCGCGTCCGTATGCCACCTACCATAGCCTGACGAACCGCGTAACGCAACAGTCGGCCAAACAGTTGCAGCCGGCTCCAGTGGTGGTACAATCGGGAAAAGACCCGTGACGCACCGAAGAAGGAGAAAACGGCAATGCGGATATCGACTGTGCTTGACACTTCGTTTTCGCGAAGGCGTTGCCGGCTCGCATTGCTGGCATGTCCGATGATCGTAATCGGGCTGACCGGCACGGCCGGCTTGCTCAGCACGGCAGTCGCCGCGCCGCCGGTCAAGTTCGTTGTGCCAGATATCGTCCTCACCCCGGAGGAGCGTGCGACGATCGACCAGGCGGTTCCCGAAAAGGCGTCGGCCACGCCATGCCGACCTCGCAAGTTGCTGATCTTCGATGTAAACGTCGGCTATCCGGGCCACCGTTCGATTGCCTATGCCAATTACGCCTTCGAGCAAATGGGCAAGAGGACCGGCGCGTTCACGACCGTCTTGAGTCGCGACCCGGAGGTCTTTCGCCCCGAAAGCCTCAGGCAGTTCGACGCCGTCTTCCTCAACAGCACGGTTGGCAATCCGTTCGACGATGTGGAACTACGCCGCAGCCTGGAGCAATTCGTCTACGGCGGCGGAGGGCTCATGGGGGTCCACGGTACGACGGTCGCCTTCATGCGATGGCCCGGCGGCCATGAAGACTGGCCGGAGTTCGGCGCCATGCTCGGCGGGCGCGGCGCCGCGCATCGGGCAGGTAAGGAACACATCTTCGTCAAGCTCGACTCCCCTGACCATGCACTCAACCGCGTGTTCGGCGGCAAGCCGTTCGAATACCGCGACGAGTTCTTCCGTGTCCACGGCCCCTACTCCCGAGATCGGCAACGCGTCTTGTTCAGCATCGACGTCGACAAGACCGACCTCACGCGCGACGGCAAACCGGTCAAACCCGAACGGGCCGACAACGACTACGCGTTGGCCTGGGTCCGTAGTCACGGACGCGGACGCGTGTTCTATTGCACCATCGGACACAATCCGTACGTGTTCTGGGACGCCACCATGCTCCGTTTCTACCTGGATGCAGCCCAATTCGCCTTGGGCGATCTGCCGGCGTCGACCATCCCCAGCGCAAAGCTCACTCCGGCCGCCGAAGCCGAAGAGAGACTCGGCTGGCGACTGGCCCTGACGGCCTACACGTTCCACAAGTACACGCTGTTCGAAACGATCGACAAAGCGGCCCAGCTCGGCATTCCCTACATCGAAGGTCTGAGCTTCCAGAAGGTCAGCGACGACATCCCGAAGCAATTCACACCACAGCTCACCGATGATGAACTTCGCCAGGTAAAGGCCAAGCTCAACGAGGCGGGTGTTCGCATGCTGACCTACTACTTCCACAACATTCCTGCCGACGAGGCCGGGTGTCGCCAGGTGTTCGAGTTCGGGCGGAAGATGGGCATCGAAACCTTCCTTTCCGAACCGAAGCCGGAGGCACTCGACACGATCGAGAAGTTCTGCGACGAGTACGACATTTGCGTCGCCATCCATAACCACGGCCCGGAAGCCTCGCCGCTGTACTGGAACCCGGAGGGAATACTAAAGGCATGCGAAGGCCGGAGCAAGCGGATCGGCGCCTGTGCCGACATCGGCTACTG
This sequence comes from Thermoguttaceae bacterium, assembly GCA_040772845.1. Lineage (GTDB taxonomy): Bacteria > Planctomycetota > Planctomycetia > Pirellulales > Thermoguttaceae > PWXP01. The sequence goes on along the minus strand of JAXGXG010000002.1, from coordinate 35,686 downwards.
GATGCGGGCAGGCATTGACCCGATCGACGGCGTCCGGAAACTGAAAGACCGCCTGCTGACCATACAGCTTCACGATCTGGACCAGCGCACCGCAGAAGGGCAGGATGTCCCCTGGGGAACCGGCGCCGGCCAGACGGCCCGTCTGCTCGGCGAACTCAAGACACTCGGCGTCCGCCCGCTGGTCATCGGCCTGGAGTATTCGCGCGATTGGCTGGAGTCGATGCCGCAGGTTGGCCAGTGCGCCGAGTTCTATCGAAAAACCTGCCTTGAACTGACCCCAAGTCCCTGACAGAACCTGGAAGCACGATGCCGTTTCCTCTGGAGACCGCAGCATCGGACCGGTTGCGTCAGGACAAACAGACAACCCACCCCCGACCTTCAGAAACTACCCGCCTTTCACATAAGGAGCAGCAGCATGTCTTGCGAGCAACGAAGCCGCGCGCGGCATGACTCTCGTAGCGTCCGATCGCGCCGAACGTTCTTGGGTCAATCGGGCGCCTTGGCATTGAGTCCCTGGGTCATTCCTGCGTCGGCCCTTGGCGCGGAAGGCGCCGCCCCCAGCGAGCGTATTACCCTGGGCTCGATTGGTGTCGGCATGATGGGCCAAGGGCACCTGCGCCGTTTCCTGCATGCGCCGGATGCACAAGTGCTAGCCATAGCCGACGTCGATCGCTGGCGTCGCGAAACGCACCAGGCCGGGGTCAACGCCCACTATGCAGAGCAACGGAAGGTTGGCGCCTACAAGGGCTGCGATATCTATAACGACTTCCGCGACCTGTTGGCGCGTAGCGATATCGACGCCGTGGTCATCGCAACGGGCGAACGCTGGCATCCTCTGCTGACGATCCTCGCCGCCAAGGCGGGCAAGGACATCTACGTGGAGAAGCCGGTTGCGCTGGTGATCTCTGAGGCACGGGCCATGGTCACCGCAGTCCGGCGTTACGGCCGTGTGTGCCAGGTAGGCCTTCAGCAGCGATCGGGCCGCGAGTTCCGACTCGCATGCCAGTTGGTCCGCGATGGCGTCCTGGGAAAGATCGAATGCGTCTACGCCATCCACAACGGCGCCAGCGGCGATCCCGATCTGCCGGCCGAACCCATTCCGGACACGCTCGATTGGGATCTGTGGCTTGGCCCATCCCCGTGGCGGCCATTCAATCACCGGTTGCACCATCTCGGACCACCGCGACACGTCGTTCCGTGGGACATCTGCCGCGACTTCGGCGGCGGCAGCCTGACCAGCGGCGGCGTCCATGCATTCGATACGGTACAGTGGGGACTGGACGCCGATGCAACGGGCCCGGTCGAAGTGATTCCGCCGGAATCCGGCAAGACGACCGGTGTAACATTCAAATATGCCGACGGCACGCCGCTGCACGTCGTCAACGGTCGCCTCGATCCCAAATACCACGTCATCCCCGAGGGTTGGGATCCGGTCACTTCCATCAAGCCGTTCGGCGCCGTCTTTGTCGGCGAGCGAGGGTGGATCCACGTCGGCCGGCAGGGCTACCTCACGTGCTACCCGTCCGACATCATCCGCAGCCTGCCTGGCCATTACGACCATGGCGTTACCGTGGGTGATCATCACACGAACTGGCTCCATGCCATTCGCACCCGGCAGAAACCTGCGTGCGATATCGCTATCGGGTGCCAATCGACGATCATCTCGCTGCTGGGGTGCATTGCCCGCTGGACGGGCAGATCGCTCCGTTGGGACCCTGCCACGGAACAGATTTTGGGCGACGAAGAGGCCAACCGGATGACGCATCGCGCCATGCGCGATCCCTGGCGGATTTAAGACAAGCCACACAAGCAAGGACAGAGCAATGCCATACTCACCCCACTTCACTGCAACACTGGCCGTTTTGCTGGCCATCACTTCCCATCTGCCGAACGCCGCCGGGCAACAGGCGTCGGAGAATCCGAACCAGGCCGAGATTTCGCAACGGGTCGCCATTGTCCGGTCGGACGCGTCCGACTTCGAGAAGATCACCGCGTGCAAGCGCCTGGCGCTGATCGGCGACAAGACAGCAATTCCCGCAGTGGCTCCGCTGTTGGCCAGCGAACAGCTCTCACACGCGGCCCGGCTCGTGCTGGAAGCCGTGGGAGGGCCCGAGGCAACCGCGGCCTTGCGCGCCGCCCTTCCGAACCTGACCGGCAGACCCTTGGTCGGCGCCATCAACTCCTTGGGCATACTGCAGGATGCCGAAGCAGTCGAACTGCTCGCGGCGAAGCTTACCGATTCCGACGCTGAAGTCGTAGCCGCAGCCAGCGCAACACTGGGCCGAATCGGCACACCCAACGCCGTGCAGTTTCTACTGAAGGCGACCCCCGGCGCCCCCGCCGCACTACGCCCACATATGGCCGACGCCTGCATGGTCTGCGCCGAGCAGTGCCTGGCCGACGACGACCGCCAGCAAGCCATCGCCATCTTCGACCAACTCGCGGCGATGGACCTGCCAGAACCATCGAAATTGGCTGCCATCCGCGGCTCCATCCTGACGCGGCAGGAAGCCGGCATCGAACCGCTGGCGAAGGAACTAAAGTCGGACGACGCATCTCGGTTCGCCCTGGCCCTGACGGTCAGCCACGAACTGCCGGCGAGCAAAGTCGCACAAGCGGTGGCCGGACTCCTCGGCGCCGCACCGCCGCAACGCCAGATGGCACTGCTCACGTTGCTCGAAAGCCTGGGCGATGCGTCTGCCCAAGCTTCCGTCTTGCAGTTGCTCCAAAGCCCGGACGCCCAGGTTCGCGCGGCAGCGATCCGCTCGTTGTCCGCCCTGGGCGATGCCGCGACGCTCGCCGTGCTGTACCAAGCCACGTCCGATCCGGACGCCACAGTTGCCGCCGCCGCACGCGATACGCTCATTACCATGAAACACCCGGACGTCGATGCGGCCGTTATGGGCATGTTCCAGAAGGCCGAAGGAGATTCCCGGCTGCTGCTGCTCGACCTGCTGGGGCAGCGGCGCATCGTTGCGGCCATTCCGCTCATGGAAAAGGCCGCCGACGATTCCAACGCCAGCGTACGTTCGGCCGCCATCCGTGCCCTGGGGCAGGCGACGGATGTTGCACACTTGCCGCTGCTGGTCGCGCGTCTGACCAAGGCAGAGAACTCCCAAGACCAAGCGGCCGTCCACGCAGCGCTGCGGTCGGCCTGTTCACGCCTGCCGAACAAGCAAGGCTGTGCCGAGAAGCTGACCGCCGCTCTCGGCGAGGCATCGCCTCCGGTCAAGTGCCTGTTGATCGACGTGCTTGGCGTCGTGGGCGACTCGAACGCCCTGGCGGCCGTCGCGGCAGGCGTTGCCGATTCGAATGCCCAAGTGCGCGACGCCGCCACGCGCGTGCTGGGCAACTGGCCAAACGCCGAGGCCGCGCCCGCGCTGCTGAAGGCGGCAACCGAGCTGCCCGACGACAACCTCCGCATCCGTTCGCTGCGAGGCTACATCCGCATCGCGCGCCAGCTCGACATGGGCGACGGCCAGCGCCTTCAGATGTGCCAGAAGGCCATGGAAGCCGCCGGGCGCGACGACGAACGCATTCTTGTACTCGACGCTTGCACGCGCATTCCCAACGAAGCATCGTTGGCCTTCGTGGTTTCCCACGCCGACAACCCGGCCCTGAGAAAAGCGGCTGGCGCTGCAGCGGTCTCGATTGCCGAACGCATCGTCTCGGCCGCACCGCAAGCGGCGGCCAAGGCCGTTCAGAAGATCATGCCTGCACTCGAAGACCCCGACCTCATCCGGCGCGGCAAGGAGGTGCTGGACAAGGGCGCCGATGGCGCCAAGAAGTGATATCCTTGAAAACATGCCCGACGGCATGCCAGGCAGCTCCGAAACGAGACAAGAGGTAGTCGCGTGCGTCAACTCGAGTGGATGCTTGTTGCTCTCGTATTGGTTGCGCCGATGGCCCGAGCCGGCACGGAACACGCGCCCGCCAAACGCCTGGAAATCGACGAACACTTCCGCGCCCCTAACGGTACAACGCGACCGGTCGAAGGTTTTTCTGCCTTCGGCGGCCTCTGGCAGGTGGTCGACGGCGTACTACATGCCCCGGCGGGTCCCGGGCCGAAACTGGTGGCTGGCAACGTCATACTCTCCCGTGGTGAAGTCGGCGTGGAACTAATGCTGCCCGACACCGCGCCCGGCAACGCCGGCCTGCTTGTCAAACTGACCGAACCGGGCGTCGGGGCCGACCGCTTCAGCGGCTACGAGATCGCCCTGGACACGGCCGGCCATCTCCGGCTCGCTCGCCACCGGCAGAACTACGAGCCCATTCGCGACGTCCCCTGCACGGTCCCCGCCAATCGCTGGATCGCGCTTACCGTGCGCATGACCGAAACCACGCTCACCATTCTTGTCGACGGCCGGGTCATGCTGACCTATGAAGACAAGGAACATCCGCTAACTTCCGGCGGTGTCGCCTTCCGACCCTGGCAACGCACCGTCCGATATCGCAACTTCTGGATATCGACTGCGGAAGGCAACCGCACGCCGATTGCGTTGAAGCATCCCGAAGCCGACACCCACGTGTGCGAGCCCTGGAGCGCCGTACAGCGTGGTTCGGCTCAAGGAGAACTTGCTGTCGCCGCCGGGCCGGCGCCTGACAGGCGAGCCCAGCGCATCGCAATGCTCGGCGGTGAAGGCGAACTCGGGATCGAACACGCCGGCCCCAACCGCCATGGCCTCGCCTGGCAGGCAGGCCGCGACTACCGCGGCTGGCTATGGGTGCAGAGTGAGAAGCCGGCCGAACTGCTCGTTCGCGCAACGGCGGCCGACGGGCAACCGCTGGCGCAGGCCCGGTTATCCGTAGGGCAAGAGGCCTGGCAGTCTTTGCCTTTCACACTCACGCCAACGCGCAGTGACCAGCGCGGCCGCCTGACCATCACCCTCGCCTCGCCCGGCGACGTCCGGCTAGCCCGAGCGGTGGTTCAGCCGGGCGACTGGGCCTGGCCGAGCACGCTGGCCACCGGCGACTTGCCGCCCATCGCCATGGTGCTCCGCCACCCGCTCAGTGCCCCTCCGGCCGTTGGGCAAGATCTCTGGGCCTCGAAGCCCCGTGCCCCAGGCTGCAGTATCCGGATCGTGGAACCTGCCCACCCGGAGCGGTCGCGAACCATCTTCAGCGATCCCGAAGGATGCATTTACGACATGAACGTGTCGTACGATGCCTACACGCTCTTCTTCTCGTACCGCCGCAGCAGCGACGCGCACTGGCGCCTCTGGCGAATCAACACCGACGGGAGCGGTTTGAAGCAGTTGACCGACGGGCCGCACCATGACGTGAGTCCCTGCCTGCTACCCGATGGCGATCTGGTATTCGTCTCGACGCGGCGTTTCGGATACACCGTGTGCCAGCCCGGTCCCGCCTCGAACCTATACCGCATGTCGGCCGACGGCGACAAGATCCACTGCGTCAGCATGAACACGCTCTCGGACCTGACTCCGCAGATGTTGCCCGACGGGCGCGTGCTATTCACACGATGGGAGTACATTGACCGCGACCTGACGTTCCGGCAAAGCCTCTGGACCCAGTATCCCGACGGCACTCAGTACGCCCTGTACTTCGGCAATACGATACGCGACGTCGGTACGTTCTGGCAGGCGCGTCCGCTTCCGGGCTGCAGCGACCGGGTGGTCGCCACGTTCGCGCCGCATCATGGGTTTCCGCACGGGGCAATCGGCCTGATCGATCGCTGCGCCGGACCGGAAGGCCCGCGAGATACGGGATTCACGTATATCACCAAGGAGTTCCCGACCATCGGCGACCGCCGCCATGAGTGGGCCTATCGCGATCCCTTTCCATTGAGTGACCGCCGCTTCCTTTGCTCGTATGGGGGAGACGGCGTGGAACGCTATCGCATCTATCTGCTGGATACCACGGGAGAGCGAAAGCTCCTCTACGAAGATCCCAACCTGAGTTGCTACTTCCCGCTTGCCCTGCAGCCGGTGCCCGAACCGCCCGCCATCCCCGACCGCGTCGATCCGGCCGGGCTGCCGGAAAAGGCCGCAGACACGCCAACAGGCCTTGTCCTACTGGCCGATGTCTACCAGGGCCTGGAACCGGTGATCGAGCGCGGCCGCGTGAAACAGATCCGCGTGATGGAGCAGATTCGCAAGACCGAGGACCTGGCCCAACGCGCCTTCGATCAGTCGCCCGTGATGAGCTACGGAACCTACTATGCAAAGCGCGACTGGGGCGCCGTACCTGTCGAAGAAGACGGGTCGGCCTGTTTCTATGTGCCGGCATTGCGGGAAATCTACTTCCAGGCACTCGATGAAGAGGGACGCGAACTCCAGCGGATGACCTCGGCCCTGCAGTTGATGCCGGGGGAACACATCGGCTGTATCGGCTGCCACGAGTCGCGGCAGACAGCGCTTGCGGTCACCACGCAAATGCCGCTTGCCCTGCGCCATGCCCCGCGACAGCTCCAACGGCCCCCATGGACGCACGATGGCATCGTCGACTTCCCTCGCGTGGTCCAGCCGGTGCTGGACAAGTACTGCGTCCAGTGCCACAGCGGAGCCAATCCGGACGGCGGTTATGATCTGAGCGGCGATAAAACTCGCTTCTTCAACATGGCCTACGACAACCTGCTCGGCCGGAGCCGTTCCTACCGGCAGCACGATATGGCTCAAGGCGGCATGCTTGCTGACGAGCAGGCGAAGGGCAAGCCGCTGGTTCATTTCTATTGGCTGCTCCGCACCCCGACGGCGGTCAACCAGCCGCTCTGGACAGGCAGTCACGCCAGCCGGCTGCCGGAGTATATTGAAGGCGACCACTGCGGCCGGGCGGTGGCGGAGGAGGATCGTCGTCGCATTTATCTATGGATCGACGCCAATGTCCCCTATTACGGCACGTACGCCCACAGCCGCCCGCACTCGCCGGGCAAACGCGATCTGGCAACCGACATAGCCACCGGCCGCCCGGCGGAGTGGTTCGCCAACGACTTCCTGGCAGTCTACAATCGTCGCTGTGCCGACTGTCACGGCAAGTATCCGGAACCCAACGACCACGGGGCTATTTGGGACGGGCGGCTGGCGTGGCTCAACTTCACCCATCCGGCGCACAGTCCCGCACTCACCGCCCACTTGGCCCGATCGGCCGGCGGACGCGGTATCACAACACCGCAAGACGGACGTATCCCACCCCAATTCGAAAGTACGGCAGATCCCGATTATGTGACCATTCTGGCGGCAATTGAAGAAGGCAAACGCCAGGCCGAAAAGATGCCAACGGCCGACATGCCCGGCTTCTGCGGTGCGCGTCCGGAACCGTAAACAACCGACTGGAGGAACCCATGATCAAGGCATCACAGCGACTCTTACGCCATCTCATTCTCGCCACGCTCGCCGTATGGACTCCGCTGGTCGCCTCGGCCCAATGGGAGGTAAAACCGTTCGGCGGAACACCTGCACTATGGCGAGACGGGCAGCCGGTCACGCCGATGATCTTCTGGCAGTCGTACCCGCTGCAGTACGAGGTCGAAGCCTTCTCCAAGGAAGGCATTGACCTGTTCAGCTTCTTCCGGTCCGGCCAGCACTACGCACATCCGTACTGGAAGGCCGACGGGACCTTCGACTTCACCTTCCTGGATGAGGGCATCCGGGAGCTTTTCCGGTTCGCCCCGCATGCGTATTGCATGCCGCGGCTATTCGCCACGGCGCCCCAATGGTGGATCGAGCAGAATCCGGGCGAAACGTGCCGGTTCTCCGTCGACGTGAAGGCAACGCCGCGCGAGTCGTTCGCGTCAGACAAGTGCCTCAGCGAGATGGGCGCCGCCTATCGGCAGGCGGTACGGCATATCGTCGAGGCAGACTACGGACCGCGCGTACTGGGAATCCACGTGACCAACGGACCTTGGGGCGAGAACTTCTACTGGGACGCCTCGGCCCCGCATTCGGCAAGTCCCCCCGGCTCCGACGTCTCCGAGCCGATGCGCAGGGCCCTGATCGACTATGCGCGAACGAAGTACGGCAACGACGTCGCCCGGCTGCGCCTCGCATGGAACGACGATTCGCTGACGTTCGACACGATTCAGGTGCCCGGCGTCGAACAGCGTAAATCCACCGCCGACGGTGCATGGCGCGATCCGGCCCAGTCGCGGGCCGTGATGGACTACTTCGAGTGCCACAACCAGGTAGTCGTGCGAATGCTCGACCACTATTGCCGCATCGTCAAGCAGGCGAGCGACGGCAAGCTCCTGACGCTGGTCTTCTACGGCTACACGCAGGACGAGAACTGGCCCATCGAGTGCGACCATCGCGCCATCAGCCAACTGCTCCGCCTGGACAGCGTCGACATGCTCTCGGCCCCGCACACCTACTACCGGCGCGGGCTCGGTGGCGATGCACTCATGCGGCAATACCTGGGCAGTGCCACCTTGCACGGAAAACTATTCTTCGACGAAGGCGACGATCAGACGCACCTGGAACGCCTCAAACCGCGTCCCGATCACCGAGCCTACGCCCTGACGGCCGAACACTCCAAGGCATTTCTCTACCGCGAGTTCGGCAATATGGCCACCCACGGCATCGGGCTCTGGTACATGGACCTCAACGGCGGCTGGTTCCGCGATGCGGCACTCGTCGACGCCGTCGGCCGCATGAAGAAGTGGGCCGATGTGTCGATGCGATATTCACGCAAGCGGAACTCGCAGGTGGTCGTCATCTCGGCCCCCGAAAGCGAGTTCTACCTGAACTACCGCAAATCCCCCGGCAACGAGATCGGCTACGGGCTGTATCACGATCAGGTGGGCGATCTGTTCCGGGCCGGCGCACCGTTCGACTGGTGCCTGATCGACGATCTCGCGGCAATCAAGGACCGCGACTACAAGGTCTACATCTTCCTGGACTGCTTCTACCTGACCGACGCACAACGGAGCACCATCAAGCACCTGCAGTCCGGCGACCGTACGCTCCTTTGGTTCTACGCGCCCGGCTACGCCTCGCAGGACAACCTGTCGCAGACTCGCATGGAAGAACTGACCGGCTTTCACTTCCAGCAGGCGTCCCAAGGAACCCTTCAAGGCGTCATGGCCGACACGCGGCAGACATTCGGCATTCCCAAGACGCAGAAGTCCCTATTCACCGTCGCCCCGGAACCGGGAGTCCAGGCACTCGCCTTCGGCACCGATGAACTGGCCGAGAAGATCGTGCTTGCGGAACGGCGCTGCCCCGGCTGGACCTCCATCTTCAGTGCCGTGCCAGGCATTCCGGGCGATGTCCTCGGCACCATCTACACCCGTGCAGGCGTGCACCGTTACACCACGTCGGACGACGTCCTCTCAGCAAACGAGTCCTGGCTCATGCTCCACACCCGCACCGCCGGCGCCAAGCACATCCGCCTGCCGCGCAAATGCAGCAAGGTCACCGAGATCACGACCGAGACCCTCATCGGCCAGAACATCGACCACTTCCAGATCGACCTTCCCCAATACACAACCGCCGTCTTCCTTCTGGAACCCTAGCCACACTCTCTCTTCACCCACGCGTAACCGGCCATATTCCGCGCACCGGCGCACACCACTGAACAACACTCATGAAACGCATCTGTCTCGGTCTTCTGACTGGAGCCATTCTGTTATGTGCCGCGGATCTGTCGGCGTTCGACATTGCGAAGGATGGCAAAGCGTCCGCGGTGATTGTAGAAGGAGAGAAGCCCGCGCCCGCGACGGCCAGGGCGGCCAGGGAGCTTGCGAAGTATCTTGAGCAGATGACCGGCGCAGAGTTTGAAGTCGTAGCCAAAGCCGCCCCGGATCAGTCCCGCATCCTTGTCGGCGTCCCCTACAACTCGAAGCGGCTTGAGGAAATCTGCATCCTCTTGAAGGATCCGAAAACGCTGGAGGTGACCGGCCAGGGGCCACGCGGCGTGATCTACGCCGTCTACACCCTGCTGGAGTATTTCGGCGTCGGGTTCTGGGCGCCGGATAACGAGACCGTCCCTTCCGCACACACGCTGACCCTGCCCGACGAGTTTCATCTGGTCGACGCGCCGTATTTCGAGTATCGCCAACCTTATGGCGAGAGCGCGTACAAGCCGGGCTGGAACGTGAAGATCCGGATCAACGGCGATACCTGGGCGAAACCCATTCCCCCGGAGCTTGGCGGCAGCTACAGCATTGACCTGAGCCAGTCGATGGCCGGCGTGGAGGGAAAGAGGTATTTCGCGGAGCATCCGGAGTGGTTCGCCTGGCGCGAGAAGGAAAAGACACGCAGTCCCAACCAGATTTGCACGCACAACGAAGATGCGATGCAGGAGGTCCTGAATCGCACACGCGAGATGATGAAGAAAGACCCGGAGCGGTCGTTCGTCTCCGTTTCCATGGGCGACAACAACGCAATTTGCCAATGCGAGAAATGCAAAGCGCTCGTCGCAAAAGAGGGCACACCGTCGGCTCTGGTCGTTGCGGCCGGGAACAAGATCGCGCGTTGCATCGCCAGGGAATATCCCAAACTGCGCATCATGATTATTGCCTACTGGCACACAGAACGGCCCCCGGAAACGCTCAAACTCGAACCCAATGTCGCCGTCTGCTTCGCAATGCTCGACCGCAACCATGCCAAGCCGCCGTCTGCTACGCCGCGCCACGACCGGTATCTGGCCCAGTGGAACAAGCTCTCCAACGGCAATGTCTTCATCTGGAGCTACAACGCACAGTTCCGTAACTTCCTGTTGCCCACGCCTACACTCGACCTGATGGGCCCTGAACTCCGCGGCTATAAACCCTTCGGCGTGCGAGGCGTCTTCTCCCAACTGCCCTGGGGAACGCTCAGCGACTTCGTCGACCTGCGCTGCTGGCTATTCGCGAAGCTCGCGTGGAATCCCGACCAGGATGAATTCGAACTCATCAACCAGTGGTGCGACGGCGCGTGCGGTAAGGGCTCGCCATACATGAAAGAGTACCTGCAAATGTTGACAACGATCCGCTCCGGACTCGAAGGGTACGGCGTTTATCAACCCGACTGCAGGGCCGCTTTCACTCCGGACGACCTTTTCAAGGGGGACGCCCTCTTCAAGAAGGCCATTGCGGCAACCCGAAACGATCCTCGCGCCAATGCCCAGGTTCGCCGTCAGTACGCCTCCATCCTCACGGCGCTGCTGACGCGGTACAATTTCGATATCGCTGAGGCTGCCGCGAAGAAAGGCGTCACACTGCCGCCTCGCGACAAGATGCTTGACGACCTCGAGGCCCTCGGCAAGGAATTCAAGTGCAGCACCTACCGCGAATGGGACAGCTTCGACAACCTCATCAAGGCGTTGCGAGATGGCGAGGTGCTGCGCTGAGCCTATGTTCCCCCCGACGCGTCTCCCTGTTTCGCGTGACATGACAATCGCATCGACGTCATGACTTCACAACCGGTTGGGCAAGACTGCTGAGTCTCTCCTTCCAACAAGCCGGGTCTTCCTCTGTTTCATCCAAGAACAAAACGTCACTTATGTAACCTCGCCGAAAGCTTGCGTTTCTGCAAACCGCCGGCGGCGCCGACGCAAAGGTCGGCAAGCAGGCAGTAGCCGTCGGCCTTCCTGTTGAAATCGGAGGCCGATTGAAGGTGTTCAACTGCTTTGGCAATCGCCCGATCACATGCTTCGGGCCGCCCGCGGTCGTGGTGCTCCCAGGCGAGCTGAAGCCATGCCAAGGCGCGATGCGAAGGGCCGCCGTGCGCTTCGGCATCCGCCTCTGCTCGCCGCCAGTCCCCGGCATAGATGAGCAAGAGAACACTGTCGCCTGCCTTAAGAAGCGACGCCCGCCAGGGAGCATACGGATTCGGCGCATAGGCGGCGAACGACAGCCTCTCAACAAACGCCCTCTTGCCGAACTCCTGGTCTTGGCTGCGGCACATTTCTATGATTTCGCGAGCGTCTTGCTTCCATTCGATCTCTTGCGGATCGATCTGCTCAAGGGCCTCGCGGGCGGCGCCGTACCGGCCGGTTGACGCCAACGGTAGCACGATCATCCATGTTCCGAAACTCACGATGGGATTCCTTTCGTCGAGCGATAAGATGCGACTGCTCGTGGGTGCGATTCAGAATGCGGCAACCGTGGCGCAGTATGGCAAACTCTGCTTGCGCCGCCAATCCAGGCCGCTGCCTCCTAGGGTGGGAGGCCCGCCGCGTGCGTGTGACACCTAGTTCGTGCGGCGAGGACTTATGGTAGGCTGAGAACGTGGCGCGGGTGCTGCGGTTGAACTTTCCGGATGCGGTTTACCACGTCACTTCCCGAAGCAACAGGCGACGGCCGCGTCGCCGAGCGATGCCGAATTGATCCCGAGCAATGGAAGCAGCACGTCCGACGGGCTGGCATGGACAAGTCCGTGGCGGTGAAATTCTCCTGCATACTGACGGGCGAGAGTGCCAGGACGGTAGGGCTCCATTACGGCGGCATCCCCTTAAAGTGTAAAATGCAAGCCCGCCCCCGACATCACCCCGAGATCACGACCGAGACCCTCATCGGCCAGAACATCGACCACTTCCAGAACGACCTCGCCCAATACGCAACCGCCGTCTTCCTCCTGGAACCGTAATCACACTCTCTCTTCACCCACGCGTTACCGGGCATATGCCGCGCAACGGCGCACAACACTGTAACAGCTCAGTATCTTCGGCTCAAAGTCGCGACTTCACAGCCGGTTGAGCAATACTGCTGAGTCTTTCCTTCCAATAAGACGGATTTTCCCTTATTTCATCCATGAACCGACAGGCAATATCTCTGGGGCTTTTCGATCCACGCTCCCAAGCACTTACACTCTTGATAGACACCCCCAAGAACTTCGCAAAGAGCGACTGACTGAGCCCGAGCAATGCCCGAGTATCCTTTACCAGCTTCGGATCGTACGGCTGCGGCCGAAGGTCCAAAGTAATTCGGCGGCAAGTAAAACGCTCCGTGACAGTCTTGTCGTCCTCAAGTGCTGCCGCGAACGCAGCCAACCTCTTGGTAATCTTCTCGCCAACTGTCATGGTCATGGTGCTTCAATCCTCTATTCCATACATTGCTTAAATTGGTACTCAATACTTCATTTGTGCGCTATAGCTCAAACTCAAGAGCCATGGCCGATTTCTCGGCTATTTGTAATGCCTCTTTGAGAGCCATTTTCTACTTTTCGCTATGTATTGTTTAATCCCTTCCTTTTCTTCGGGTGATAGATTGTCCTTCTCATTGTGATCGTAGGCAATCACAAGCAGGACAAGACCGAATTCTTCAAAATACACGTAACAAACCCGCACCCCGCGGCCAGCACCATTCGGAAGAGCACTTGGTAATACTGTAGCCACCCAGCCAACGTTTCTACCTCCATGCAAAGGCTTCCATTTCGATTGCGAGTATCGACCGGATACATTTCCCATCCTTATGTAGCTTTGTCAGAACTGGGACGGTACACGAAATTCCTTGGCTCGGCAGTCCAATGCCCCAGTCAGCGTGCGCCCTTATAGGCTAACGTGCTCCGGGGCTGGGAAGGCAAGCGTCAATCAAAGAAGATGCTCCCGGCTTGCCCGGGGAAGTCTCGCGTTCTCTGCTACACCGCGGCATCTCTGATAAAACCTTCCTCCGGCATCCTTCGGCGGCTAAAGCCGCCGAAGGACGGGATGCCAAGTACGGAGCGGGGCAGGGCGGTACCCGTAGCATCGAACGTGAACCTCCCGCGGACAAGCCGTGGGCATCTTCGACCGGCCCGCGGGATTCCTTCCCGGTTCCATCACGACAACCAACTGATCAATCGGACACGATCACCGCAATTCACGGTGCAGGCGTCTTGGCGCCGCCCCCGAGCTTTGCGGTTGCCGTCTTTTCGAGCGACTTGGCTCGGGTGGTCTTTTCGGGGCTCACGCCACTATTGAGCACCTGCCGCATGGCCTCGGCAACCGGGCGAGGCTGGCTCTGGACGATCTTCTCGCTAATAGCCAGTGCGGCGGTCGCCGCATCTTCTGCGAGACTCGGATTGGCCAGGTGGGGCGTGACCCTCGAAAGCGCCTTAGCCGACGGCACGTGGCTCAAGACGTTCAACGCCAGTCGCCGCTCCTCGTCACGTTGGGCGGCTGCCAGCGCCTCGTCGCACATTGCCAGCTTCTGCTCGTCGGACAGCTTCATCTGTTGGGCAATACGAAGATAGCCGCGCAGCGTGCGCACCCGGAACTTTTCGGTCGGAAGCGTCTTGGCCAGCTTGAGCAATTCGGGGGCCGCCGTGGCATCCTTCCATGTCCCCAGGGCTCGCGTGGCTGCATCCTGAAGATCCTCGTTGGAATCGCCGGCGGCGGCCGCGACCACCGCAAGCGCCGGCTCCCCTCCGATCGAGCCGATCAATTCGATCACGAAGCACTTCGACGCGACCGGCGCGTTCGGCAAACGCTCCGAGAGAATGCCGACACACGCATCCGGATCGGGCATCCTTGGAATCGCGATCTTCAGGGCCTCTTCCGCCGCGGCCGTCTCTTGGGGCGACCTGGCCTGCAGAAGACGATCGGTCAGAATCGCGAGTTCCTTCAAGCCGATGATTCGTCCAAGCGCCGCAATGGCCGCAAGGCGGACCGGTTCCTCCGGAGCGTCCGCCGCCCGCAGAACCGCAGGCATGGCCCCGGTAATCGCCAATCGGCCGACAAGCCCGAGCAGAACGACACGGGTTTCAGGATCGGCCTGCTCCAGTTTCGCCAGGATTGCCTCGTCCACGGCGCTGCCGGGCAGTTTCTTCAGGCTCTCCTGGGCCGTCTGACCGAGCGCCGACTCGCCCGACAAGGCCGCCTCCAGAAGGATCGGCACGGCCGAAGCATCTCCCAACTGCCCCAGAACGTACATGGCGGCCGAACGGACTTCTTCCGGTCCGCCGGCGGCCCGTTGGCGCATCGCCGGCAGCGCGGCCGCGTCCTGGCGATCGCCAATCGCACAGATCAGCCGCACCTGCAGTTCCGGCGGCAGACGGTCCAGTTCTGCGACCAGCGATGTGGTTACGTCACTTCCTGGAAGCTCGCGGCTTACCCTCAGCGCCATGTCGATCATGGCTTCGTCACCGGTCTTCAATTGCTCCAGCAGCAGCGGTACGCCGCCAATCTCCCGAGCCAGTATTGCCCCGCGCGTGGCGGCGACGCGAGCCTCCTGGGGCGCGTCCGCGCGGCGAACTGCATCGTACAGCCGCACAGCCTCGTCTCGCTTGCCCTGGGCCAAGAGCCGCTCGCCGCCGACCAGGCAGGCATCGGCCGCCGCGGCACGCACCGTAGCCACATCGCCAGCAAGCGATTGCTCAAGCGTCTCCACGGCCTCGGGTGTGGCGATTTCGCCAAGCGCGGCCAAGGCCCGGGAAGCGATCTCCGGAGCCGGATCGGCTGCCAGGCGGGTCAAGGCAGGCACTGCGTCCCGATCGCGACGAAAGCCGACCGAGTGGATTACCCCGATCAGACGATCGCCATGCAATGTTTCCAGCGCCGCGCGAAATGCGGCGTCGACGCTCGGATCGGCGATCGGCTCCAGGCCGAACCGGGCGTAGGTGCTCAGCCGCTCGTCGGCCAACAGCGCGGCCAAGGCAGGCACCGCCTCCTTGTTCCCGATGCGCGCCAGGTGTTGGCAGGCCTTGGCCTTCTCGAACGGGGCGGCGTCCGACTGCAAAACGGCGACAAGCCGGGCCACCTCGCCATTGCCTGCGGCGTCATTTCGAGGAACCGACACCGCATCCTGGCCCCACACGACCGCGGTCGCTGTGGCCATGAGAAAAGCTGCGGCAAGGATTGCAGACACGTTTCGGAAACTGGTCATCGTGGTTCCACCTTCTCGCTTTCGTTGTCATGAACTCAATCCTGGAAACACCTTCCGGGAAGCCATTACATGTGCCACGACTCGCGCATGGGGCGCGTTCGCATGTGATTGGCCTCGTCGTCGCCGACGAACGCCTCTTTCGACGGATCGAATTGCACCTTGCGGTCGAGCATCCAGGCAATGGCCGCCGCATGCGAGGCCACGTGCGAAGAGCGGGCGATGTCGGCGTTGGTAACCGGCTGGGCCCGGGATTTCACACAGTCGAAGAAGTTCCGCAGGTGCGATACGGGGAACGTTCCCACCTTCTCGAAGACCTTCCGTTCCGTGCGCAACGTCTCCGGATAGAGGGCCACCTCGTTGCTGTCGCCCGTCTCCACCCAGCCTTCGTCGCCTTCGAATCGCACCTGGCACGACCCGAGCGGAAGCCAGTCCTTATCGTCGCAGGGGCGCATCACCAGCTTCACGCCATTGGCGTAGCGGCCGTGCACAACGCATTTGGCCGCAGGCCCGCGCTGGGGGCCGACCGGTTCGAACTCGATTGGCGTCGTGCCGTCGGCCTGATTGGCCCACTGGCACAGATCGACGGTGTGGCTGGCCCAATTCAACAGCCCGCCCCCGGCATTGAAATCGAAATGGCTCAGCCATCCCATCGTATTGGCCGCGTAGGCGCGGTTGAACGGCCGCCAGGGAGCCGGTCCCAGCCAGAGGTTCCAGTCCAAGGTTTCCTTGGGTGGTTCCGGTTCGGCTGGAAGCCAATCGTGACGCACGTGTTCTCCATTGGGCCCTCCGCCATAGAAGGCGAGCGAGGCGTGCAGCGTCTGGAGTCTTCCCAGCTTGCCGCTCCGCGCCAAATCGACCGCAAATCGGAAACTGTCGATGCTTCGTCGCTGTGTTCCGACCTGAAACACCCGCCCGTAGCGCCGCATGGTCTCGGCCAGGACCTGGCTTTCCTGCATGGACATGGAACAGGGCTTCTCGCAATAGACGTCCTTGCCTGCCTTTGCCGCCATAACCGAGGCCAACGTGTGCCATCGGTCGCCCGTGGCGATCAACACGGCGTCGATGTCCTTTCGCGCGAGCAATTCGCGAAGGTCGCGATACGTGGCGCAATCCTGATTGCCGTAGTTGGCATCGACCAACTCCTTGACGGCCTTCTGCCGGTCGGCCCGCACATCGCACACGGCCAGGAACCGCGTGTCTGGCAATGTCAACAGCGCACGGAGCACATAGGCGCCCCGGCCGTTGATTCCGATGCCGCCCACCGTAATCCGCTCGCTGGCGGCCACGCCGCCATCCTTGCCGAATACCGGCCCCGGAACG
Organism: Thermoguttaceae bacterium; assembly: GCA_040772845.1. Lineage (GTDB taxonomy): Bacteria > Planctomycetota > Planctomycetia > Pirellulales > Thermoguttaceae > PWXP01. Next base: position 18,630 of record JAXGXG010000002.1, on the reverse strand, counting down.
AACATCGGAGCGGCCAATACCGCGCCGGCGCCGGCAACTCTTCCGAGAAACCGCCGCCGCGTCATCGTCGAGTTCTTGACTTTCATCAAAAGACTCCTTGGGATTCGTGTTCCAATTCCACAGGGCCTCGCATGGCCCCGGTCTTGTGCTTCAACTGGCTACGATCTCCACCGTCCGGATACCGCCACGGCCCGAATTCGATCGGGAAGACGCTCTTGTGGGGTATTATCACGATACCGCATACGATCAAAGCTACACGGCCGAATCGGAGATGTCAAGCATCGCGGAAATGCAGGTCTGGCGAGATTTCCGGGTAGGCTTGGCTTAAGCAATCGCTTGGCATGAAACGAATCAATGCTGGGCTTGCCCTGGGCCGTCACCGATCCCCCGGAACAAGTCCGGGAGGGGAAACGTCGCCATAATCGCGCCCTGCGGCACCTCAGGCGATGTGCCACCCCTTCACCAAGGACTCTTGCCACGCACCGGCCGTTGTGCCTGTTGACCCCAGGATTGTGGGCGACTAGACTGACTTTTGCGCAGACATGGACTTTTCAGCCGGCTTCCCGCCGGGTCAGTCCGCCGCGCACCTGCAGTACACCACTTTCCGAAGCATCCCATACAAAACCTTCGGCGCACCTTTGGATTTCCGAAGACACCGCCCACTTCTACCAATCAGGTTAAGACCAGCCCAACAACAGGAGCCTTTCCATGACCACGCGACGTGAGTTTCTGAAGAGATCGGCAGCGGCCGGCGCCATGGCGACGGTACCGTATTTCACTTCGACGCGAAGGGCCTTCGGCAACGACTCTCCGAATGACCGGCCGGTCATCGGTTGTATCGGCCTGGGCGGCATGGGCCGCGGCGATATGGGCGGCCACCGCCACTTCGGCGACGTTGTGGCCCTCTGCGACGTGGACACGCGCCAAATCGCCGAAGCGAAGAAACACAACGGCGGCAAGGGCGACGAATACACCGATTACCGCCAGGTGCTCGATCGCAAAGACATCGATGTGATCAGTTGCGTCACGACCGATCACTGGCATACGAAGATCTGCATCGAAGCCCTCGAGGCCGGCAAGCACGTCTTCTGCCAGAAGCCGCTGACGCTCACCCTGGAAGAGAACCAACTGATCCGCCGCGCGTGCAACAAGCACAAGGACAAGGTCTTCTTTGTCGGCACGCAGCAGCGCAGCGATCGCAACAAGTTCCTCCGCGCGGTCAACATGGTGCAGAAGGGCCTGCTGGGCGACATCAAGACCATCACCATCGGCATCAACGGCGGCAGCGTAGGCGGACCGTTCCCGAAGGAAGCCCCGCCGGCCGAGTTGAACTGGGATCGCTGGCTCGGGCAGGCGCCCAAGGTCGAGTATATTCGCCAGCGATGCCATGGCAACTTCCGCTGGTGGTATGAGTATTCCGGCGGCAAGTTCACCGACTGGGGCGCGCACCATATCGACATCGCCCTGTGGGCCTTGGACCGCAACGGCGAAGGAACCGGGCCGGTATCGTTCGACGGAACCGACGCCAAGCACCCAGTACCCTTCAAAGACGGCTGGCCCACGGTAGACGACTGCTACAATACGGCCAACGATTATGCCATCAAGTGCAAGTTCGCCGACGGTGTGGAAATGATCGTCGACAGTCGCAGCGAGAACGGCCTGCTCATCGAAGGCGCCAAAGGCCGCATCTTCGTCAACCGCGGCAGGATCACCGGCGCGCCCATCGAACAGAACTGGGACGAGGGTAAGTTCGGCGAAGAAGAACTGACGGCCCTGTACAAAGGGAAGCCGTGCGAAGGGCACAAGAACAACTTCTACCGCTGTATCGCCGAGGGCGGACTACCGGTTTCCGACGTCTACACCCACCTGCAGACGATGAACGCCTGCCACCTGTGCGCCATTGCCGCACGGCTGGGGCGCGAAATCCGCTGGGATCCCAAGGCGGAAAAGATCGTCGGCGACGACCAGGCCGCCGCCTTTTTCGCCAGGAAACCGCGTGCCGGCTACGAAATCCCCAGGGTGTAGAGTGGGTGCCCTTGCCCATGCCAAGTTCGCAGCCGGCCACGCGGTGACCCGTTAGCGCGAGCGGAACCTTGAGCCGCCATTGCTGCTCGGCGTCACACGGCTGGCACTGGCGCCGCTCGGACGGGAGGATGTGGTGGAGCGATTGGCCGGCCCATAATAGCGCAGATTGGGCTCGCGGCTCGAAGGCGCCTGCAGGGTTGTCGGCCGATGATATGTCGCCGGTCGGCCGGATCGATAACTGCCGGACCGTGGCACATTCGGTTGGATCGGCTGCTTTACCGGCGTTCGAATGGTGCGACTCCAATGCCCGCCCTTGCTGGCACTTACCTCATCGGTACCGCCGGAGTTGATTTCAACTTCATCGGTACCGCCGGAGTTGATTTCAACTTCATCGGTTCCATCGTTCGACGGATTCAGGTTCTCTTTTGAGTCATTCTCCTGGTTGTACTCGTCCTCGAGCTGTTGGTCCATGTAATCCATATCGAGGTAATACCAGTCGCCCGTGTTGTTGTCGTACAAATAGGGGTGCCCCGTTTCCGGATGAATGTAACCGCCCCCATTCTCATTCCAGATGGGCCAGACATTGTCGTAGTAGGAGCCCGGGATGCCTTCCACACCGTTCTCGTAGTTGGTCCCATTGTCCCCGCCACCGCCTCCGTCGCCGCCTCCGCCACTGCTGTTCGAGTTGTTGCCGTTCGCATCGTCGCTGCCGCCGTCGCGGGCCACTCGCTGTCGGTACGAGGTGGATGCCGAAGGACTGCGGACCGATCGGTTGGAGACTGCCTGGACGGAACGGTTTGGCCGGCTTCTCGAACCGCCCGAATTGGGCTGGTTTTTCCGATTGAAAGGTCCGAAAAGGACCTCGGAAACCCCACGATTCGACTGGCTTTTCGCTGAATAGGATCGCACCTGACCGGGATGCGTTGGCTGTCGGACCGTACGATACTGCGGGGGCGCCGACCGTGAACCGCTGTGCCCGGTCCCCCTGGCGTCGGCCTGGTCCACGCCGGTTATGCCAAGCAGTGTGAGGCTGCCCAGCAACACGATTGTTCCATTCAAACTGAAGCGAGTCATCATCCACCTCCCGAAATTGCAGTGCCGGAATACGGTCCGTGCCTCCCTGCAGGCTTTCTGCGGGGCTTGCCATTCCCCTCTGGAAGCCCAATCGCATTCCACTGGCAAACCGGACAGAACCCATGAAGAATTCACGGGAAGAAGGAAAGACGCCAATGCCCGCACGGCCTGGTAGCGGCACAAACACGAGATGCCTGACGGGCCGGCCCTTGCCACCATTCTCCCCAGGCAAACCTCCTGCGCATATCTAAACTCAAGCCAGTGGCATCAGTGCCAATCACTTTGGGGGCGACTCAAGAATAGCTTCCTCATTTGCCGGTCACGGAAGAACGCGACTATTGTTGTATTGAGGCCGTCATAGGAACAGCAGGAAACCCAGGGACAGGCAATGTGCCCCGGCCCGCCGGACCGAATCGCGACTCTGATCCAACACTTGGTTCAGTATCAAACTGCTGCCGGATCTAGAATCACGACGCCAAGGTCACAGAAGTCCGAAGCGTTGAACGTAAGCAGCCGAGTGATTCCATAGCTCTGCATCGCCGCCACGAGGCGGATATCATGGGCTCGAATCCCTAGCACGACGTGCTTCTCAACCAATTCCTGCCAAAGCGTGCTCAATTCGTCACGGTCGGGAAGCAAAGTAAAGCGGCGTCGAAAGAATCGCAGCCACTGTCCAGCCTGCACCGCAGTCATCCCCAAGCCGTTACGACCGGCGGGGGGTGCGCCTGCCGGACGAGTCGCCACAGCCCAAAACTCGTACAGATTCTGAGGCACCACGATCAGACGCTCTCGACGTTGCAACAGTATCTGAATCGCCGTGCGTGCTACGCCCGACTGCGGTTCCTGCGACCGCGTCACCCGTGTGAGGAGATTGGTGTCGAGGAGTATCATTCGCCTTTCATCCGCGTGTAGATCGCTTCACGCGAGTCGTCCACATTCTGGACATCCACCATCAGCGGAACCATTTCGGCAAAGATATCCTCGGACTCACACACCGCTTGATCTGGCCGTGCCGGCGCCTCGACCTCGAACACAATCGCCTCGCAGACTTCGCCGCCGATCCGCACAAGGCGATCGGCAATCTCCTGTTTCGACCCCTTAAGAACATGCGTCTTCATCGGTTACTCTCTCTTCCTCTCCTGTCGCTATTGCCAGCCATGTCCAGGCAAACTCGTATGGCTTTTGGGAAGCTAGTCGGGAAACGCCAGATCATCTGCTTCTACCGACTATTCTACCACAACTTGCGGTGCGGCGGCAGCCCCTGGAGGCCGCTTGGACACAAGGACAGACACTGCTTTGCGCAAGAGCCTCCACCCCCGCAGAGGGAGAGCGTCGTCAAGACGCATTCAAACGCGTTTTTGGCACCGAAGCCGCCACGAGTGGCGCGAGCAAGGCGCAACCCCGGGTTATCGGCAACACAAGCAAGAGATGCCTGAAGGGCCGGCCCTTACTTCACGGACCGCTTCCTCGTGAAATGTGCCATTTCATCCGCGTGCAAATCGCTTCACGCGAGTCGTCCACCTTCTGGACGTCCGCCATCAGCGGAGCCATTTTTGCACAACGGCGTTTAGTTGGGCATTTGGACAGGCTCGCCGTCGGCCATACTACCCAGGTAACGGAGGATTTGCCTGTCCATGTTCTCGCTGAGAAACTGTACGGAGCCGTCTCCGATGCCGAAGTTGGCGCCGCCGGAGTGCACGCTTCCAGGCGATTCGAAGTACTCGTTGTTCATTCCGCCAACTTTCGTGCTGCCCGAGGCTTGCCATCCCTCGTAGGTCGAGAATAGGGTAGCGGAACCGCCCACGGCCCAACCATCCTGGCTTTGCTTCAGCGTATCGGTCGGGTCGTTCAACCGCTGTACTTCTCCGACCGCAATCGTGTTGCTCGTACCGTCCTGAATGGCATTGAATCGGCTGCCACTATTGCGAGTGAATATCCCGCGACGGGCGGCATACTGCCAATAAGGATCCGAGGTCGAACTGGTATCAAATGGCCGGTTAGTTCCCGTCGAGAACGTCTTGCCCGCGCCGGCGCACGCGCCGTAGTCGTTACCCCCGCCGGTCCAACTGGAATTGATCAGCCGCGCGGTCTCCGTCACTTCACTTCGCCGGCTGGGACAGTAGAACGCCGGAAGGTCGTTCTGGGCAATCACGGCATTGCCCGTGACGCTCTTGCTGAAATCCCACTGATTGTGCAGCGTGGTCAACTCCATGAACGGCAACACCTGCAAAATCCAACTGGTTCCATGCAGATTGCTGGAGCCGGTCGCAGTCGATAGGGCCGCCGCCCACGGATCGTTACTCGAACCGCTCACAATGCAGCCGGGGGGGAACGACTTGAACGCATCGGCGTAGTTGTGCAGCGCCAGCCCGATCTGCTTCAGGTTGTTGCTGCACTGCATGCGCCGGGCAGCCTCACGCGCTGCCTGCACCGCAGGCAACAGCAGAGCAATCAAGATCCCGATGATTGCGATGACCACCAACAGTTCGACCAGGGTAAACCCCGATCCCGAATGCCATCTCTGTTTTCGCATCTGAATGATACTCCGAAAAAGTGCTAATCCTCGCCGCTTGCCCACGGCGAAAACCTCTCGTGAGGTATTGGGAATCGCTGATTACGGAAAAGGACGCCTCTTCCCGCGCTGGCCGGAAGTTTTCCCTATGACCTCAGAAACCCCTTCATATGCAGAATACCACTCGATCCGATTCTTGGCAAGAGCCTGTTCGACCGCCCATTTCAAGAAATCGGCTGAATCGCCTACCTCTCACCACGCCGGGCACACCGGCCCCCCGCTACCGGAACCCTTGTATTGGGGCATTCTGCTCCTTTGCCCTCGAAGTGAGCGGCCCGCAACCAAGGCCGGCGTCAACCCCCCGTGACGGTACTGGTCAACTGGACGCAATGTGGTTATCATGAAGGCCTGGATCGAGTGCTTCTAAATAGCGTCCATTTACCTTGAAGGCCCGATTGGTATGTCGATTTCCACGGCCAAACAATTCGTTGCCGTGCTCACCAAGAGCCGGTTGTTGAAGCCCAATCATCTCGATGTCGTGCGGGATGCCGCCCAAAAGGATCCGGACCCCAAGGCCCTGGCCGGACGCCTGGTGAAGAAAGGACTGCTGAGCCACTGGCAAGCAAGGCAGCTTCTTGCCGGTCACGCATCGTTCTTTCTCGGCGAGTATCGCCTGATCGACTCCTTGACGAGCCACGCAGGCAGCCACGTCTATCTCGCGGACCACAAAACATTGGGCCGCCGCGTCGTCTTGAAGCGTTTGCCACGCGTCACCATGGACCGCGACGATCGGAAGAAGCAGTTGCTCAGCGCCATACGCGCCGCGGCCGGCTTCGATCACAAGAACCTGGCAAGGATCTACAATATCGAGCAGGCAGGTGACCGCTATTACGTCATCAGCCAATATGTCGAGGGTTCCGATCTGGCCGCAATCGTGGCGAAGAACGGGCCACTCGCCTACGCGGATGCGGCATCGGCCGTCAGCCAGGCGGCGGCCGGGCTAGCCGAGGCCCATCGCCGCAAGGCAGTTCACGGCGGAGTGCGGCCGTCCAACCTGGTTCGAACCCCCGAAGGCCAGGTAAAACTCGTTTCGGTCGCTACGGCTCGCCGCTATGAGCCGAGCGACGAGCCCGATAGCGGCAAGGAAGCCCCCGAGATTCTCGACGCCGCCCATTTCCAAGCACCCGAACTGCTCAAGCCCGAGGCGGAGCCCACAGCGGCATCCGATATCTACTCGCTGGGCTGCACTCTCTATTTCCTGTTGACGGGAAAACCGCCTTTTGCCGATGGGACGGCAGCAGAACGAGCCACGGCCCACGCAAGGCACCAGCCGCCAGGCATCCTGCAGGCAAGACCCGACACCCCGGATTTGCTTGTCAAAGCGTGCCGAAAGATGCTGGCGAAGCAGCCAGAAGAGCGGCCGGCTTCCGCCAATGACGTGGTGAAGATGCTCGCCGAACTGGTCTCGGCGCAAGAGCAGACGACAGCCGAAACGGCAGCAGCAGCCGGAGATCCCACTGCGGAAAAGGAGAAGGAAACCGCAGCCGAGATCGAGGCCGCAACCGCAAAGCCGCAGAAGAGCAAGCCCGGCGCCACGGGGGCAAAGGCTGCCGCCGCATCGACCGGCGATTCCTCGCCCGACGCTGACGCTGACGCCGACGGCATTCCATTGAAGACATCCGACGCCACCCCGGAGGACGCAGCGGACGACGCGGAAGAATCGGCAGAAGAACAGCGCAAGCCGGCCCGCGAGTCGAAGCCGAGCGAACGGCGTCCGCCGGTTAAGGCCGCTCCCGCCGCAGCCAAGCCGGCGCCGCGACGCCGCGGCCCTGCCGACGAGGACGACGACGAATACAAGCTGGCGCCGTCAAAGAAGACCTCGCCGCGAGAGACGCCCTCGAAGAAATCCGCGGCGGCTGCCGGTTTTGCCGCCCTGGATACCGACTCTCCCGTCGCCAAGGGCAAGTCGCGCAAAGCCAAGGCTGAGAAACAAGTCGACAAGAAAGAAGCCGAGGAATCCTCCGACGACAGCGCCCTTGCAGCCGCCGCGAGTTCCGGCGGCTTCATGCGCAAGAATGCGAAGTGGCTCCTGATTGGCGGCGGTTCGGTGGCGGTTCTCTTATTGGCCACGGCCATTACCTTGCCGTTCGTTCTCGGCGGCCCGGACAGCGGCTCGACCGACACCGAGGTGGCCCAAACCGCATCCTCCCAATCTCCCAATCCCGAACGGAGCAAGCCGGCCGAAATCCCCGAAGGACCGGTCGAAGACCTCGACACGGGCATCGACATCGACAGCATTGACCTCGGCCTCGACGACGAGCCCGAAACCAGTGCGAAGCCCGACGACAGTGCGAAGCCCGACGACAGTGCGAAACCCGACGAAAATGCAGAATCGGGCGATGGCGCTAAGAAGGAAGGTTCGGCTGAAGATCCGAAGCCCGAAGGCAGTGAGCCGGCCGCATCCGAACCGGCCGCCGAGTCTGCCGATAATACGGCGAAGACCGAAGATCCCAAACCCAATCCCGACGCAAAGAAACCTGCGGCCGAGACCTCCGAGAAGCCACCGGAAAAGACGCCTGAAAAACCACCGGAAAAGAAACCCGAGAAACCACCGGAGAAGAAGCCGCCCCAGAAGCCGCCCACCTTCCGCGACCTTCCGGCAGTAGCCAACCTTCCGCCCGTGCCGGCCAGTGGCGAAGCCCCTGCGGAGGTGACGCTGGGTAAGATCTACGTCCGCGACCGGGCCCCGTGGATTGTCGTGCTCAACGGTGGCGAAGCGGTCGTTCCCAATGCGAAGTTGTCGCTCAACCGCGATGCCGCTGCAACCGGAGGCGGCCGGGCCTATGTCGCCATGTTGACCCCCCAGGGAGAAACTGCCGTTCCTATCGCCCGATTCTGGCACGACCCGAAGGCCAATGCCCTGAAGTTCCAGTGGCTTGAGGCGGCGGCGACGGCACAGGGCGCCTCGCAGCTTCGACTATGCCAACTCAATCTCGACATCGATGGCGAGGAGAAGGCGCTCGCCTTTTCACAACCCAAGCCCACTCCCCCGATTGTCTTCGACTTCGACAAGAAGATCGACAAGATCCTGATCGAAGACACCGAATTGCCCGATGACGACCTGCTGCGACTGGAAATCACCGGCATCGAAGGCGTCGATACGAAGGCCTATCCGTTCCAGACGCAGCCGCAAGGGGCGGTCGAACCGAAAAAACAGATCGCCGTGGCCCTGCAGAGACTGGACCGGGACAAGAACGCACAACCGATCGCCCTGGTGCAGGTCAACTTCCTCACAGCCCGCAAGGGACTGACCATTTCGCGCCGAATCGAGCAGCCGCCCCGACGACTCGTGCCGCCGGACCCGCAACTCTCCCTGGCAAGGCAAACGGTCGAGGAAGAGTTCAAGAAGGTGATGGACCAGATCAAGAAGGCCGAGGGGCACGGCGCCAAGGACAAGTTCCGTCCCCAGTTGGACCAGATGGAAATGGCCTTCGGACAGATCGACCTGTTCGAGATGTTCAATAAGAAGGTGAAGATTCACTATCGAATTGTGCTGCAATCGGGAAATCACAAGGTGCCGCTCTACGATTCCCAGATGGCCGGCGCGGCGCCTGCCGTTGCACCAGCCGCACCGTAGCAGTCGAGCCTTCCTGCAATCGTCGACGCCCCGGTCCCGTTTCGTTTGAAAGGGAACCGGGGCGGTTTTTACACTACAACTCCGTGCAGAAGCGGCCGTTGCACAGCGGGAAGCGTCCTGCGGCCGATTCCTTGTGCAACGTCACTTCAACTCGCGGACCCGGATGTTGCGCCAACGGACGTAGAGCGGTTCCTCCCGAGCACCTACCCCGTGAACTTGCAGACCGATAAGCCCTTCGCGGGCGGACTCCTCGTCGGTCAGGTCGGCCACAGGCTCGCCGTTGATCCACGTCTTGATATTGGCCCCTTTGCAGACCACGCGAAAGTGGTTCCATTGGTCATTCTTCGAAGGATCGCGACCCGTTCGGTTCTGGCTGAGCCACCCCTGGCCCGTACCTTCGCCGTAGATGTACCCCGAAGGTCCCGGAGCCCTCGCAATCTCAACCTGCGGACCGTAGACCCTGTCGTTTTCCTTGATCTTGCTTCGCACCTGCACACCGCTGTTCAGCCCCGGCCCGACGTTGACTTCAAACTCCAGTTCGAAGTCCGAAAACGTATCCTTGGTGCAGAGGAACGTATTCGACGTATTGGGTACCGAATTGCCGACGATCGCACCATCTTCGACCCGGTACTGTGCCTTGCCGCCGTGTTTCTCCCAGCCGTCGAGCGACTTGCCGTCGAACAGCACGCGCCATCCGTCGCCGGGCGGGTTTGCGGCAATCGCAACGTCGAGACCTGCTGTCAGCACGGCGGAAAACGCAAGAGTCGCGAAATAGAACCTTACCATTTTCTTCTCCTTCAATTTGGCGGTAGCGACAAGCCCGATGGGCAAGCGTCGCGTGTCTGAACAGGGGGCGGGCCTCAATTCCCATACGGCAATGCTAATGCGTCGCCTCCCCGAAAGCAAGCGACGCATGGAGAAGAGGGGCAAAGAAAAGCAGATGCGTTTGGCAGCCTGACAGGACACGCCCTGCCTCTTTCGAGTCTCGCGATACAGCCCCGTCCGCCTCTCCCGTACGTCCCGTGCTTGCAAAGACGCTTGCTCGCTCAGGTCACGCCCTCTTGTGCACTTCGGGGCAGACAGGCCAAGGAAGGTTGTAGTCAATTGGAGGACGCATTCCGCAACCCGCATTCCGCCGTTTCCCGATACGGCCGCGGTCCCCGCCGAAGATTCGCCGGCACGGCTACAGGTCATCCAACGGACTACGCGCCTTCGTCTTCAGTTCCCTCACCACATGCGTGTAGATCATCGTCGTCTCGACGCTCTTGTGGCCCAGCAGTTCCTGGATTTCGCGGATGTCCGTGCCGCTGGTCAACAGGTGCGTGGCGAAGCTGTGGCGAAGGGTGTGTGCCGAGGCGTGCTTGACAATTCCGGCGGCGCGCACTGCGCGGCGAATGGCGGCCTGGAGCGTCTTCTCGTGCAGATGATAACGGCGCACCTTGCCGTCCGCCGGATCGACCGCGATCTTGTTGGCGGGGAAGACGTATTGCCAGCCCCATTCGCGTCCGGCCCTGGGATATTTGCGAGCTAGGGCGCCGGGCAAGGGGGCTTCGCCGTAGCCTTGGGCCAAGTCGGCCTCGTGCCATTGGCGAATCCTCGCCAAGTGCTCTCGCAGTTGCCCATGCAACGAAACGGGCAGAAGTGTCGCCCGGTCTTTGTCCCCTTTGCCGCTCCGCACGATCACCAAGCCGGCATCGAAGTCCAAGTCCTTCACGCGCAGTCGCAATAGTTCCATCAACCGCATGCCACTGCCGTAAAGCAGCTTCACCATGAGCCGGTACTCCGGCTCGACGGCGTTAAGCAGGGTTTGCACTTCCGCCACCGACAACACGGTGGGCAACTTCGGCCCACGTCTCGCCCGCACGGTTTGACTCATTTCCTCCAAATCGACTCGCAGAACTTCGCGAAACAGAAGCAGTAGCGCGCTGAATGCCTGATTCTGCGTCGAGGCGCTCACCTTTTCAACCATCGCCAATCGCGACAGGAACGCCTTGACCTCTGCGGCGGTCGGCTCACACTCGCCTGGGGCTCCGACTTGCCGGCGATAGGCAAGAAAGCGCCGCGTCCAGTGCAGGTAGGTCTTTTCCGTGCTCCTCGCGTAATGCCGCAGGCGGATGATCTCCCGGAACCGGCCAAGCATGGCGGCGTCGCTCAGGTATGCGTCACGCGCTGGGCTGTCGGCGCCGTCATCACCCGCTGCCCGGTACTGGTAACGGTAGATGCGAACCGCGTCCGCCGCTTGTTGGAGTTGCCAGGGCTTCGTGCCAATCCGTTCCCCCACCCGGACCAGAAACAGGTCAAGCGTCTGCTCGGAGGTAAACCCCCCCATGCGCTCGGGCAAAGAGGAGAAACTCCCGCACCCACCGAACGAGGTAGGGCCGCTCCTTCTGGCCCGATAGGTCTTTGTCGATCAAAAACCGGTCATAGCCCTCCAGCACCGCTTGTAACCGCTCGCCGCCAGCCCCCATAACCGATCTCCCGGGATATACGCCGATTAACATAACGCCGGAATACCGGTTTTATGGTGACGGCTCGCTGGTCGCGCGGCTACCGAGGCGTGAGAATTCTGGCAAAACCGCTTGCCGCGGCCCTCTGGACGGGCTAGCATCATGGTTTCCGGGATGGCCCTTCCGGGAAAGGGTAATCGGGGTAGAAAAACAAGTTCGTCCCTGAGATCCAATGGCAAAACCCACTGCATACATCGAGACGACGGTCATCGGACACTTGGTTGGTCGAATCGTCAGCGACCCGATTGTCGCAGGGCGTCAGGCAGTAACCCGCCAATGGTGGCCATCTGCCGTGACAAAATACCGTCTCTTTGTTTCCAAGGTTGTCGCGGATGAATGTGCTGCTGGCGATGCCGATGTCGCGAAAGAGCGATTGGAGGCATTGAACTCGCTCGAATTCATCGCGAGTTCGCCTTCCGTCGATGAACTTGCACGCAAGTTGATTGATGAATCTGCCGTGCCGGAAACTGAACCCCGCGACGCAGTTCACATTTCCCTGGCAGCGGTCAATGGGCTAGAATACTTGGTGAGTTGGAACTTCAAGCACATCGTGAATCCGACGACTCGCTCTGCCATTGAGCGGGTATGTGAGGATGCTGGGTTCGCACCCCCGATGATTTGCACGCCGGATGAACTTATGGAGGCCTGAGATGGTAACCGATTCAATTACGGATGAAATTCGCAGCATTCGACGGGATCTTGCGGCACAGTTCGGCAATGACCTCGACCTAATACTCGCCGACATCCGAAAACGTGAAGCGTCAGATGGTCGCACGTATGTATCACTTCCACCACGCATCGTGTTGCCCAAACGGGACAAACAATCGCATGCAACGGAACCGGCGATCAGGTCGGATTCGCATGGAGACCCGTCGGCGCCGGGCCGCTGATGCGTAACGTTGAACTAAGCCGCTGCGCGGCAGAACGATAGCGGGGACAGAATGGTAGCCTGGCCTGAAGTGGCCGGGCTTTTTTTGTGCGCAGGGTATGTCGGCAGCTCTGGAAGGGGGAAACTGAAGATTTGCTTACAGTCCCGTTTCCACCTTTTTCCAAGGAGCTGCCGACATGACTCCCCTGCGACAGAAGATGATCCATGAACTCGAGCTTCACCGCAAGGCCCCTCGCACCGTCAAAGCGTACGTGACCGCGGTCGCCCAGTTGGCCAGGCACTATGGGCGTTCGCCCGATACGATCTCCGTCGAGGAGGTCCGTGGCTTTCTCTGCGGATGCCGGGCCGGGTGGCCCCGGGTGATTGCTCACCCGGGGCTCCCACAGACCCGTCCCTGAAAGAGCCCGTTGCGTCAAGGGCCTGCCGGCGATTTTTTGGTCGGGGTATCTCCTGCACACCGGATTTCCCGGTGATTCTCGCCTCGGATCGTGCCAGTACATAGTAGACTATAGGTATCCGGAGAAACGGAAGCCGGCTCTGCGGGGACGCAACCGGACGAGGGATATCCGGACCGACGGTGCGCCAATGGTGCATCCGGCCCCTGGTGACCAAGGGTCGCTGGGGGCCGTCTTCTTTTCGACACCATTGGACACCGGAGTCATGCCTTGAAAATCCCGCGGCGAAGCCGCGTCTTGGGCGACCGCTGGCGAGGCTGTCGCTTCTATATTGTGCCGAGTGCCCTCCGTGCGGTCTTCTCTAGGGACGCAGTTGTCACGGTCTGTTGTCGCGAGGTTTCTTGCAGCCGATCTTGTCTTTGCGGCTGCACCCCAATCCATCCCTTCGTGAATACGCCTGCTCGTAAGCAGTCGCTCCGGTCTGGTAGACCGGACACCGAATATGTTTTTCGACCGTCTCGCGGGCGCAAAGGCCGCCTCATTCATACGTACGCTCGGCTCATAGCCGAGTCCACGGGTCTGTTCAGGCTGGCCTCGCGCCGCGAGGATCTTCCCGCCCAGCGGGCAGGAGATCGATGCAACTACAACCTCCCCTCCATTTATGCTCCTCAATCTTTGCCAGTCGGTCCCCATCCCGTCTCCGCCGTTTTCTTCACCTCATGCCGCCTTCTTCTGCCGTTGCCTGGGAGGACCACCCATGCAATACGCCTCGTTGTTCTTGACCATGTGCCAAATACTCGTCGCCAGCCGACGCATCACCGCCACCCGAGCAATCTTCGATCCGCGACGCTTCTTGATCCGCGCATACCACGCTTTCATCGACGCATCGCGCCGCAACACATGTACGACCAGTTGGCCCAGAATGAATCGGGCCATTGCACTTCCTTCCTTGGTGATCGACCCCAGCCGGTCAGTGGCGTCTCCCGAGTTGCGGCAACCAGGCGTGAGGCCCCAGTAATTGGCCAAGCTGCCCGGACGCGGAAAGTTCTTGATCGCGCCGATCCGCGAGGCCAAGGCCAGGCTGCTGTAGGCATTCGCACCCGGCAGCGTGGCCAGGATCGGGGCCGTCTTGTGTTTCTGCTGCCGCTCCTGAATCTTCGCGTCGATCTCCGCAATTTGCGCGTCCCACAACTCCCACTGGGCAAGCAACTGCTCCATCGCCAGTCGGTCCACTTCACTCAAGGGCAGGTCGGCCAACCATTGGCGAGCCTTCTTCGTCTTCATCCCCTTCGTCGGACATTCCTGTTGCAGGTTGTGCTTCAAGAGAATGTGCTGCACCTTGTTGATGGTCCGGGTGCGCAATGCGGCCGTGCGCTGCCGCCAGGAGGTAAGTTGGCGGTTGTCCTGTTCCTCCTGGGAAGGCAGGATGATCCGCTTCAAGCCCTGCGCTCTCTTCCCGCCGAGGACCCGCTGCCGGTTCACCCAGAGCAACTGGCTCAGCGCACTGGCATCACGACGGTCCGTCTTCTTGCGCGACCGCTTCTCCGGTTGAATCAGCACCGTCTCGCGGCATCCGTATCCCTTGAGCATCTCCAAGAGCCAGTCATTGAATCCACAGATTTCCACGATGGCCAGGAAGCCCTCTGGCTCCGCAAGTTCTCGCAACTCCGCGAAGAACTTCCGTACCCGATCCCACTCGGTGCTCACCTGTCGTTTCAGCACAACATCCCCCTGTTCGTCACGGATGTTCACGGTCAACTGCTTGCGGTGCTGGTCGATTCCAACGTACAACATGGTCTGGTCCTCCTACGTGAGAGAATGGGTTGGTAAAACACACTCAACCGTACCTCAAAACGCCAGGAGGACCGCTCTTTCATAACATCATACGTGCAGGATTACCGCATACGGTTCCTCAAGTGACACCTTCGCTTCGCTTACGGCACACCGAGTGGACGGCCACCGCGTAAGGCAACCGATATCGCTCTTGGAGCCGGGCAAACCAGCTCCAAGGCGGGCGGTTCTTCCGTCGGCGACGGCTGAGCCACTTCCGCCAGACACGACGCACTTCGTCACGAAAACGGGTCAGCGCGATGCTGTTGCCCGTGATTCCGTAGTAGCCGAAGTGGCCGCGAAGCTTCTGGCATAGTTTCGCGTATTGCTCCGCGATCGGAAGATGCCGATTCGCCCGGCACCATTGGGCCACCGTCCTGATGGCCCGCGTGAGTCGGCTGGCGGCCGTCTTTCGCTTCACCACCCAGTTGCCCTTTCTGGAGCGACTCCAGTAGTGCGTGAAGCCCAGCAGATCGAATGTTCCTGGCCGAGTTCCCTGCGGCTCTCCATCGGGAGGGGCCACGTGGGGCGGTCTGCGGAACGCAATCAGCCGAGTCTTCGTCGGGTGGAGCGTCAGGCCATATCTCCCGAAACGCTTGGGAAGCACGTCCATGACTCGCCGCGCGTCTTCCTCCCGGGTGAACCCGATGACGAAGTCGTCGGCGTAGCGAATGAGAAACGCTCGGCCCTTCAGGCGGGGCTGCACCTGATGTGCGAACCATTCGTCCAGCACATAGTGCAGGAATAGATTCGCAAGGACCGGTGAAATCACACCGCCCTGGGGTGAGCCTGCGTCGGGATGCGTAATGCATCCGTCTTCCAGCACGCCTGCGTTCAGCCACTTTCCGATCAGTCGCAACAGCACTCCGTCGCGAACCCGTAGCTGGAGAAACTCGCGCAAATGACCGTGATCCAGGGTATCGAAGAACTTCCGGATGTCCACTTCGAGAACCCATCCCCCACGCGTCTGCATAAGCTGCGTCCACAGGCTGTCCAACGCTTTGTGCGGCGATCGTCCGGGCCGGAAGCCATACGAACAGTCATAGAAGTCCTGCTCGTAGATCGCCTCCAGGATCATGACGACCGCTCGCTGGAGAACCTTATCCTCCAGCGTCGGAATCCCGATCGGACGAGTTTCATTGCCCGTTCCTTTCGGAATATGCTTCCTGCGCACCGGCGGCGCCCGGTACGTGCCGGTTTTCGCCCGGTCCAGCAGCGACTGGAGGTTCTCCTCCAGATTCTCCGCATAGTCGAACCAGGTTTGCCCATCCACGCCCGGTGCTCCGTCTTTACGCGTGCATCGGAACGCCTC
Source organism: Thermoguttaceae bacterium (assembly GCA_040772845.1). Classification (GTDB taxonomy): domain Bacteria; phylum Planctomycetota; class Planctomycetia; order Pirellulales; family Thermoguttaceae; genus PWXP01. The sequence goes on along the minus strand of JAXGXG010000002.1, from coordinate 2,449 downwards.
ACGCAGCCACGCAAGGTCGAGGTAGTGGTTCAGCGACGTGAACGCCATCTGCGGCGACTTTTTCGCCAGCGCTGCTATCCGTTGTTGTCGCGTTGACACGCTTTCAGAGTTCAATGTCTCCGGCATGTTTCCCTCCAACAGTGTTGTCACCTGGCACCCCGCTTCCCTCCACCGGGTTCCCGCGGGCGGGTTCCCCGGCTTCCTCGGTATTATCAGGGCACTACGACTTCCTGCCGCCCCTCCCGCCGCACTTCGTCTTCCTTCGCTTGGCGGTACCACGGGAGCGCTCGCGTGTTTGCTCCCACCGACGCCGAGCGCCGCGGCGGCGGGCCTGGGGTTGGTCACCCGGTAGCCCCGACCGGGATCTCTTCCGTGGAAACGACAGGATCTCCCACGTTCGTGAGGAACCCCTATTGTGCCTTTGCCCTGCTCTCCGACCCCGGCAGGATCGACGTGTCTGGCCATGACAACACGCCGACGCGGCCCCCGCGCTGACCACGACGAAGGCTCCCGCGATGAAGTAACTTTCGAGGCTCAATCACACAGCTTCAGCACTGGCTGTCTACGCTTCGCAGGGTGGGTCACCCCACCAACCACGCAAGACTCGCTTCCGGTTGCCGGCTCAGCTCTACCGGACGGGCTTGAGTACCCGCAGGGTTCCGATGAAAGGTTTCAAACTCACGTCATGTTCGTCATCCTCCTTTCCCACGCTTTCGTGGCGCAAGGTCAGGCTTGCACTTTAGACTTTAGCTCCCTTTGCAGTATTCTTGACGTGGGTGGTGCGGATGCGGGACAGCAACGGATCGAGGTCGGACCGGATGTCGATCTGGCCTTCTCGCACCTTTCGCCGGATGTTGCCGACCGCCGAGCAACTGATGCCGCCGTAATGGAGCCCCACCGTCCGGGCGCTTTTGCCCGTCAGCATGCAGGATAATTCCACTGCCACGGCCTTAGCCATGCCAGCCCGCCGGCCGTGCTGCTTCAATTGTTCGGGATCGATTCCGTACCGCTCGGCCACGCAGTGGTCGACCGTGTCGAAGGCGACCGTCACGATGGGTAGGGCCAGGTCCTTATCCTGCACCCTGCCCGTTCGCAACTCGCCCAGCCGCTGCTCGGTTTCCTCGACAAAGCTCGCTTCACCAATGGCGTGCATCGCTTCCAGTAAGGGTTTGTCGTCTTCTGTGACGCACGCATGGACGTATGCCCGATAACGACGCCGCGCCGCGGCAAACGTCGCACCGTATTCCCGGAGCACATCGTAGCAGACGAACTCCTGCAAGTTGCGTTTTGCTACGTATCCCGGATAACTGCTCCATCGGTAGCCTTCCAGCCGCTGCACCCGCTCGGCCTTGGTCAAACGCCGGCATGCGGCGATCTTGATCGGGTTGAGGTGAATGTACCGTGTTACGGCCAGCAGGTAGCTTTCCTCCTCCACCACTTTCGCCTTGAAGCGAGCCTCGAACTGATGGCCCGGCCTGCCATGCTTGTACCGGGCGTAGAGCGCGTAACTCGTGTTCAGCCCCTGCATAAACTGCGACACGTTCGCCCGGGGCGTGCGCACGAGCAGATGTTATCCATCAGCACCCAGGCGTACAACAGAATCCCGTACGTCGCGACGTTATCACGCAATTGACGCTCGAAACGTTCCCGGTCGTCGTCACTGTAGACAATCCTCGCCCGCCCGTTTCCTCGGGAAGTGACGTGGTAAACCCCATCCGGAAAGTTCAACCGCGGCGCCCGTGCCATGCTTTCAGCCTACCACAATCCCCCGCCTCCGAAAAGTGTAAAGTGCAAGCCTGACCCCGATCTCCTGGACCCCGATCTCCTGGACCCCGATCTCCTGATTTCGCTGCATGCAGGTTGCCTGGTCTGCTTTAAACGCAAAGACACCGGATCGCAGAGGGCACTCTTGTTGGTGGGTTGGTGCTTGCCAAGCTTGTGCCGTCCACGATTGGAGCGTACCGTCGGCCGAAAACTGCCACGCAAGAGCTATGAGTTGGGAATTGAGGGGAGTGGGGAGGGGGAGGATATGTCAGGTATCGACTCGCGAGGGAACTGTTGGGGCGAGGCAATTTCTGCTGGCGGTGCGAGCCCCTCGAGTACGAGGGGAGGATGAAGGGGGAAAACGGAAAGGAGAAAACTGGCGACCCCAGGGGCCCGTAATCAGTTTTTTGCCCTAAAGCATTGCCAGGAAGAGACTTAAGAAGCTGGGGAACTAGGATTTGAACCTAGACTAACTGATCCAGAGTCGTTAGCTACCCTGCCGACTGTATTCCGGCTGTATGCCGAAACCCGCAAAACACCGGAGAAAACGGCATTCCGACGTTCTGCCTATCGTATGCCGACTGCCGTCCAAAGGGCGATTTGGCAAAGACTGTGGCAAAGAATCTTTGCCAACGCCGTTTGGATGCAACCCCACGACGCAGCCTTGGCGGTGCCATACGCTCAA